>CAVXMR010000029.1:0-221364 GCA_963762765.1 uncultured Actinomycetota bacterium | reverse complement strand
GGTCTCGAGCAGATCCGTGACCACCTGACGCAGCGCCCTCGTGCGCGGATCGCTGCGCATGAGCGCCACCTGGGCGCGCGTCCATTCCAGTACCCATTCGCCGATCGGATGCCGTTCGGGGGTGTAGCTGTCCAGCAACCCGTCAGGCGCCCAGCCCTGCACGACGGTCGCCAGCTTCCAGCCGAGGTTGACCGCGTCGCCGATACCGAGATTCAGGCCTTGGCCGCCAAACGGTGAATGCACGTGGGCGGCGTCGCCTGCCAGCAGAACCCGCCCGAGGCGGTAGGTCGTGGCTTGCCGCGCGTTGTCGGTGAACCGCGTCGAGGTATGCACTTTGGTCACTCGCACGTCCACGCCGGTCACCCGCCGCAGGCTGCCTTCCATCTCCTCGGCGGTGACCGACGATTCCCGGTCGGCCGGCGGGCCGTCGAACTCGACGGTCAGGACCCGCCCGGGGATCGGCCCGTGCACGTAGATCCCGGATTCCGTGTGGTTCCAGCCCGGTCGCAGCCGATCGGCGCCCTCGAGCTCGACCAGTGCCTGCCGTCCGGTGATCGCCGGATCGGTACCGGGAAAGTCGAACCCGGCGATCTTGCGCACGAGACTGCGCCCGCCGTCGCAGCCGACCAGCCAGCCCGCCCGCGCCGATTCGTCACCGAAATCCACGGTGACCCCGTCGTCGTCGGCATCGAACCCGGTTACCTCGATCCCGCGACGAACCTCGACGCCCAGCTCCGCGGCCCGTTCGACGAGAACGGTCTCGATGGCCTGCTGCCCGACCACGATCACCCCGGCCGCAGGCCCCGGGTCGCGGAAACCCTGGCTCTCGAAATTCACCTTGTCCGAGCCGACCATGATCCCGGCGAAGTGCCCGACCGGGGCGCTGATCTTGGCGCCGCCCTCCGGCCGGTTTTTGAAGAACTCCTTCATCCGCTCGAAGGCCTGACGGTTCTGCGCCTCGAGCGCGGGCAGCATGCCCCGCCGGTAGAAGGCCTCCGCCGTCGGCACGTTGATCGAACCGGCCTTGATCGTTTCGTCGATCCTCGTCAAACGTTCGACGACCAGCACTCGCACTCCCGCGAGGCGCAGTTCGCAAGCCAGCATCAGACCGACCGGACCGCCCCCGGAGATCACCACATCCGTGTCCATGTCCCCAGCGTGGCGCAAAACTTGGACCGAGTCAATCTTTTGGTCGGGTATACACTTCAGACATGGTCGAAGAGGGGCTGCGTGAGCGCAAGAAGCGAGCGACCCGGCAACTGATCGCGGACATCGCCAGCATGCTGTTCGTCGAACGTGGCTTCGACGAGGTGACAGTCGCGGAGATCGCCGAGGCGGCCGGCGTCTCGAAGATGACCGTCTTCAACTACTTCCCGCGCAAGGAGGACCTGTTCCTCGACCGTCACGCCGACCGACTGCGCGAGCTGGAGGACGTGGTCCGCAAACGGCCACGCGGCGAGTCCGCCGTGGCCGCGCTCCGCCGTCATCAGCACGAACTCCTCGCTGCCCGGCATCCGCTGTCCGGTGCGATCGAGGGTGCGCACGGATTCTGGCTGGTGCTGCGGTCCAGCCCCGCGCTGATGGCGCGGTTCCATGAACAGGAACGCGAGATCGGGGTCGCGCTGGCTGCCGTCCTCACCGAGGAGACCGGCGACGCCCTGCGCTCACGGATGGTCGCAGGCCTGCTCGCGGCGACGATCAGCGCCGTTTTCGCGACCGCGGTCAGCCGGCTGGTCGACGGCGACGACGCCGAAGAGGTCCAGTGCGATCAGGTCGCTGTCATCGATCAGGCCTTCGATTTCGTCGAAAACGGCGTCGCCGGCTTTCCTGGATGATCAGCGCGTCAGGGCTTCGGTGGCGCACGCGGTGACAGCGTCCGCGACCGCAGCCAGAGTGGGCGAGTCGAGCTTCCACTGCTGCCAGTAGAGCGGAACGTCGAGCGGCCGCTCCGGCGCGAGGTCGACGAGCGCGTCACGTCGGGGTGCCGCTTGCGCTTCGGGCACCATGCCCCAGCCGAGCCCGGCGGTCACGGCGTCCACAAAGGACTCCGAGGCCGGGATGTGGTGGCGGATCGCGGTGGCTCCGCGACGCCGGGTCAGGCTACGGAGAAAGCGGTCCTGGAGGTCGTCCTTGCGGTCGAAGAGAATCGTGGGCGCCTCCGGCAACGCTTGCGCCAGTGGCGCGTCCGCGAGCCAGCGTTCGGCGAACGCGGGGGAGGCCATCGCGCGATAGCGCATCTTCCCGAGCCGGTGCGAGCTGCAACCCTGGACCGGCTGCGGCGACGCCGTGACGGCGGCCATGACCAGCCCTTCGCGGAGCAGCACCGCGGTGTGGTCCTGGTCCTCCCGGCGCAGGTCGAAGCGGATGCCCAGCTCGGCGGGCACCCGCCCGAGCGCGGACAGGAACCAGGTGGCCAGCGAGTCGGCGTTGACCGCGATCGACAACGTCGTCGGCCCTGCTGCGCCATCGAGTCCGAGCTCCGTACGCGCGTCCTGTTCGAGCTGGGACAACGAACGCGCGAACCGCACGATCACCTTGCCTGAGTCGGTGAGCCGGACCGGCTTGGTCCGGAGTAGCAGGACCCGACCGGTGCGCTGTTCGAGGGCTTTCACCCGCTGGCTGACCGCGGACGGCGTCACATGCAGCACCGCGGCAGCCGCGTCGAAACTCTGTTCGTCGACGACGGCGAGCAGGGTGCGCACGAGGTCCAGCGGAAGTTCTGACATCACGAGCGCTAATGATACGTGAGAATCTTTAGCTGGATTAATCTGAGTGGGAGCGCTTAACGTCGACGTCGTGCTCGCGTTGCTCGCCGCCGGCTTCGGTACCGGCCTGTCCCTCATCGTCGCGATCGGCTCCCAGAACGCCTTCCTGCTCCAACAGGGGTTGCGGGGCGGCGCGGTGGCGCCCTTGGTCGTCATTTGCGCGGTCTCCGACCTTGTCCTGATTGGGCTGGGGGTCAGTGGTGTCGGGGCGGTGCTGGGCCGGTGGCCGACCGCGATCGGCGTGATCGCGATCGGCGGCGGCTTGTTCCTGATGGGTTACGGCGCCCTGGCGGCGCGGCGCGCGTTCCGCCCCTCGGTCATGACGGTCGGCCAGGAGCGGACGCCGCTCCGTAGGGCAGTGCGGACGTGCGTGGCGTTCACCTGGCTCAATCCGCACGTCTACCTCGACACCGTGCTGCTCCTCGGCTCGATCGCGGTCGCCCACGGCGACGGACGCTGGCTGTTCGGCCTCGGCGCCGGGATCGCGAGCGCGATCTGGTTCAGCGCGCTCGGGTTCGGCGCCCGCCGGCTGGCCGGGCTCTTCGCGCGTCCGGCCGCGTGGCGGGCACTCGACGTGGTCATCGCGGTGACGATGACGGCTCTCGGGATTTCACTGGTGCTCAGCCGCGCGTGATCACCACAGCTGACCGCGGTCGGCGGCGGCGGGTTTCTCCAGTTCGAGCAGGAACTCCTTGCGTTTCAAGCCGCCGGCGTACCCGGTTAGTTTCCCGTTCTTGCCCACGACGCGATGGCACGAGACCAGGATGCTCAGCGGATTCCGGCCCACCGCGCCACCGACGTCCCGCGCCAACGACGGGTCATCCAGCGCGGCCGCGATGTCGCCGTAGGTGACGGTCTCGCCGTAAGGGATACGCGTGATTTCGGCCCACACGGCCTGCTGGAAGTCATCCCCGTCAGCGCGCATCGGCAGTGCGAACTCTGTCCGTTCCCCGGCGAAGTACTCCTTGAGCTGCCCGGTGACGTCCTCGAAGCCGTGCTCGACGCGCGGTCCGAAGCTGTCTTCAGCGGGTCGATACCAGTGGTGCCGGAAGTACAGGCCGGTGAGCACACCGTCGTCCGCCACGACGGTGAGGTCGCCCAGCGGCGAGTCGATGATCGTGTGGCAGGTGGCCATGGTCAGCTCCTCATATCGGTAATGAGCAAAGTCCGGGTGATTTCCCAGGTACGACCGTCAGGCAGCGCGCCGCGCAGGCCGTCGAACGTGCCGATCCCGCCTGCGGAAATGAGCGCCGGATCGGCCAGGCCTGCGGTGGCGACGGTCCGGTCGGACGCCCAGCCGGTGGAGCAGACGAGCCGCCGTCCCATCCCGATCCAGCCGGCCGGTGTCGCGCGAAACGACCCACGCGTCCGGCTCCGGATCGGCGAACCGGCGTGCCTGCCGTAGCCACGAAGCAGCTTTCTCCGGCCAGCGGACAACAATGAGCACCTGCCCGCCTTCGTCGGTCCACGTCCTCGCGATCCGGTCGCCGTTTTCGCGCGAAACCGGGTCCATCGACGTCCCGATCACCACGCTGACCGGCCGCGGCCGGATTCGCCGGATCAGGGTGAGGACCGCCGAGAGTTCGGTGTCCTCGATCGGTACAGGAGCACGGACGGGGACCAGGTCGGTTCGGGGCAACGGTGAGTACGTCATCGGATTCGTCGTTTCCAGCCGAATACTTCACGGGCAGGCATACCGCGCACGGCCGGTAGCCCGCGGACACGGCGGTGGCTTCGTCGGCGAAGAACACGCGCTGGGTCACGTAGCCGCCCGAGGCGATCGCCCGCAACGCCGACGGGCAGTCGAGACGGCCGTAGAGCCGTCCGCCTCGATGCCCGCCGAGCGTGCCCGGCGTCGCGCTCCGGTAAGCGTGCCCGTCGGCGGCGATCAGGGTGTACGGCATCAGGCCGCGTCGTGGAAGACCAGGCCCAACGTGTGCCGGCGCCCCGAACGCACCGCCGAGACGCCGTGCCGCATCGGCGCCGCCGACCAGCCGCTCGCGGACTTGACCGGCCGGTCTCGGGTGGTGAACACCAGGCCGTGGCCCTGCGGGATCAGTGTCGCCGTCCCGCGGGACTGGGCTCGCGGCCGTTGCTCGACGAGCAAGAACTCCCCGCCGGTGTGGTCGGTGCCCGGGTGCGTTCAGGTTGATCACCACCTGCAGCGGGAACACCTTGTCGCCGTAGAGGTCGCGGTGCAGCGCGTTCCAGCCGCCCGTCCTCGTAGCGCAGCAGGATCGGCGTCGGCCGCCGCTGGCCGGCGGCGTGGCAGATGTCCAGCCACTCGTCCAGCGTCGCCGGCCACTCCGGCTCCCGGCCCAGCCGGGCGTACCAGTCCCGCGCGATCGGCAGCAGCCGCGGGTAGAGCGCCTGACGTAGCCGCTGCACCGGCTCCGGGAACGGTTCGGCGAAGTAGTGGTAGTCGCCGTTGTCGCCGAACCGGTGCCGCCGCAGATTGACCGTCGCGCGGAAATGCGTCGGGCTCGTCCCACAGCTCGGCGATCGCCGCGCACTCGGGCGGGGTGAGCAACTGCGGCAGCAGCGCGCACCCGAAGTCGTCGACCTCGGCGGCTACCGCGTTCCAGTCGGCCGCCGCGACTCGCTTTCGCATAGCGGTCCATGGTCATGCCGCCTCCAAAGTCAGCAGCGTCCGCTTGGCTTCCTCGCCACCGACGTAACCGCCGAACGAACCGTCCGAGCGGACGACGCGGTGGCAGGGCACGACCACGGGCAGCGGGTTGGTCGCACACGCGGTGCCGACCGCGCGCACCGCCTTCGGGCTGCCCGCGGCCGCCGCGACCTGCGCGTAGCTCTCGGTGCTGCCGTAGCCGATTTCCGGCAAGTGCGCGAGAACGGCCCGGCGGAAGCCCCTCGACAGCCGGAAGTCCAGCGGAAGGTCGAACGTCCGCCGCCCGCCGGCGAAGTACTCGTCGAGCTGCCGGGCGGCCGGGTCCAGCCGCGCCGGTGCCTGCAGGATTCGCGGGCTCACCGTGTCCGCGAGCCGGGCCAGCACGGCGTCGTGGTCCTCGCCGTCGATACGCGACGCGGACCAGGCCCTGCTCGGTGGCGGCGAGCAGAAGCGCGCCGACCGGGCTGTCGAATGTGCGATAGGCGAGTCGAGCAACCCGTCGCGCTGCGCCGCGGCGACGAGCCGATCGTGCAGTCGCCGTGTCGCGTTTTCGTCGACCACCGGCAAGGCGTCGAACAGGCCACGGCCTGGTCATCGGACGTGGTCATCATCATTTCGCTCCTTCCAGGTTCCGGGGGTAGACCGCGCGCAAGGCCCTGATGCCGTCGGCCGCGGCGCGCCGGGCGGCGTCCGTGCTGCCGCCGACGATCTCCGCGATCTCGCGATAGGGCAGCCCGGCCAGGTAGTGGTAGGCGACGGCGGCGCGTTGCTTTTCCGGCAGCCGCGCCAGCGCGTCCCACAAGTCGCCGTCCCACGCCTCCGGGCGCCCCGGCGCCGCGTGCTCCGGGACGCTCGCCGACCGGGACCGGCCGGCGCGCCTGGCGCGGGTGACGTCGATGGCCTTGCGGTGCGCGATCGTGACGAGCCACGCCTGGACGTTCGCGTCGGCGGGCAGCTCCGGGTACGCCTTCAGCGCGGCCAGGAAGGTCTCCGACCAGGCGTCTTCGGCGTCGGCCGGGCCGAGCACGGCCCGGCAGACCCGGAGCACCATCGGCCCGTGCTCGGCCACGATCTGCTCGAACGGTTTCACGATCACACCCTGTAGACGCTCCCGGTCACGCCGAAACGTGAGATCGAGTCTGCCGGGTGCTTCCAATGCCCGCATTCCGGCCGCTCCGCCGGACCGGGTCAGGCCGAGATCTGGACCGCGTCACCCACCGCGAGACCGTCGAAGAACGTCGCCGAATCGGCGTCGGAGAGGTGCACGCATCCGTGCGAAGGCGCGGTCAGGCTCCCGGCGTGGAACGCGATGCCACCCGCGGCGAAGAATACCGAGTTCGGCATGTCGGTGCCGTATTGGCTGCTCCGGTGGACGCGGTCCTTCCACGCCACGCGGAAGGCGCCCACCGGTGTCGGCTGGTCCGGACTGCCCGACTCCGTCGGCACCGGTCCGTACACGACGCTTCCGTCGCGAATGAGCCATGCCAGTTGCGAGGTGAGGCTCACGCAGGCACCGGTCGCGATCGCGCACGGCGGTTTCGGCGGCGCGGGAGTGGTGGTCGTGGTCGTCGTCGGTGCAACGCTCGTCGAGGGCGACGGCGGCGGTGCCGCGACCGTCGCTGTGGTCGTCCCGCTCGCTGTCGCACATCCCGCCGCGCCGGACAGAGCCAGCCCGAGCAGGGCCGCCACCGCGAACTTCATGCGCATTCGTCGTCCCCCATCGGCTGTCCGTCCGGTCCGCAGGCTGATACGGGCGGGTGCCGCGAAAGGTTGAGCCGGTGTGGGGCGTCCGGGAGCCGACGGCCAGAATGTCCGTATCCGCCGGATCCCAGTCACCGAGGAACCCGATGAACCTGCGTCGTCTGTTCGGGGCATGCCTGCTCGCCGCCACCGGTCTGGTCGTCCTGGCCGTGCCCGCGTCCGCTCATGCCGAACTCGAGTCGAGCACGCCCGCCGAGGGTGCGCAACTGGCCACCGCGCCGCTCGAGATCAAGCTGGCCTTCAACGAGCCGGTCACCCTGCCGCCCGACCCGTTCAAGATCGAGGGGCGCGACGGCACAGCGTGGAAGATCGGGACCGCGGCGGTCGCGGGCTCCGTGGTGACCGTGCCGGTGACTCCGGCGGGCCCGGCGCAGGCCTACACGGTCAGCTACACCCTGATCGCCAAGGACGGCGACAACATGTCCGGCACGCTGCACTTCACCCTGACCACTCCGGTCTCGGCGCCGACCAGTTCGACTTCCGCGCCCTCGTCGAGCCCGGCGACGTCGAACCCCGCCACGCCGACCTCGACGACAGCCGCCGCCCCGCTCGACGCCGCCGGCTTACCTGCCTGGGCCTGGATCCTCGTCGCGATCGTGATCATCCTCGCCGCGGCTGTCGTCGTCCTGCGGTTGGTGAAGGGCCGCCGGTCGCAGTAGACGTCAATCCTGGGGCACGCTGACGACCCAGCGGCGGGGCGTCGGCGAAGGTAGATCCACCGATAGAGCGCCTACGCGAGAAACGCCAGTTCGGCGAAATGGAGCAGATCCAGCGCCGCGCTGACTGCGCGTGAACCGCTGTAGCCATTGGTTTCGTTCGTGAGCGACGTGCGGAAGCCCTGGGCTGGCACGTCGCTCGCCTGCGGTCACAAGCCGCGGTAATACGCGTATGCGAAGAGTCCTCCGTCGGCCTCGAGGTCGAAACGCGCGGCCGCGCTGAGCCGGAGGCGACAGTCACCAAGGTCGTGGTGTGGCCGGCGGTTCGCGTGACATCGGTGAGATCGGCGCGGTAGACGTCGAACACACCCGCGGCGGCCACACAGATTTTGCGGATCGTCGCCCTGACAGTCGCTGCCACGATGACTCGAGAAACCGTTGCTTGGTCACCGTGCCCTAGGTTACGGTGACTTAGGTGTGGATCGAGGTGCTGCTGTTGGCGAAACTGGCCAAGCAGCCGTTGCACGGATACGAGCTCCGCAAGCAGGTCGAAGAGACGAGTGGCCGCGCGCTGTCCAACAATTCGCTCTATCCCGCGCTGCGCCGGTTCGCCGAGGCCGGCGCGGTCGCCAGGACGGCCGAACCGCAGCAGGGCAAGCCGCCGCGGCACATCTACACGATCACCGACGTCGGGCGGGAGCTCCTGCACGACATGCTGGCCGAGTTGCCGGACGAGCTGGCGGGGGATTCGGCGGAGTTCCTCGCGAGGCTGGGCAACTTCGGTTGGCTGACGACGCCTGAACAGTTGCACGTCATCGATGCGCGGGAGCGAGCGGTGGAGCGGCAGTTCGATCATCTGCACGAACTCGCGGTGGCTCAAGAAGAACCATGGCCGCAGCTGGTGCTCGACGAAGTCTGCCGCCGCATCCGCGCCGAGCGGAATTGGCTCGATTCTATCCGGACCCTGGTGCAGGAACCCCGAACGCAGGAGACAACCTGATGACCGCCACCACGGATCTCCCACAGCTGCCGTTCGCGCGACCGAACGTGCTGGAGATCGGGCCGTTGTATCAGGTGCTGCGGCGCCAAGGCCCGCTTGTGCGCGTCACGACCCCGGCCGGCGATCCGGCCTGGCTGGTGACAGCCTTCGACCAGGTCCGGGAGGTGTTCAACCATCCGAAGTTCGGCCGGTCGCACCCGGCGCCCGAACAGGCGTCGGCGCTCTCCGACGCGGCCATTCTCGGCGGCCCGCAAGGGGACTACGAAACCGAGCATCTCGCACACGCGCGCATGCGCAAGATGCTGGTGCCGGCATTCTCGGCGAATCGGATGCGCCGTCTCGGCGACCGGATCCAGGAGCTGGCGGACCGCTGCCTCGATACGCTCGAGGCCGCGCGTCAGGAGTCCACCGGCCAGCCGGTGGACCTACATGAGCACCTCTCGTTTCCGTTGCCGGTCCTGGTGATCTGCGAACTGCTCGGGGTGCCCTATGCCGACCGGGCGCACTTCCGGGATCTGTCCGATCGCATCGGCCGGATGGACACGGGTACCGACGCCGGAATGGCGATGGACGAGTTCACCGCGTACATGGGCGGGTTGGCCGCGGCGAAGCGGAAGGAACCGGCCCAGGACGTCGTGTCGGACATGGTTCTCGCACAAGTCGAGGATCCGTCCTTCGGCGAAGACGACCTGGCACGGCTCGCCGCCGGGCTGCTGTTCGCCGGGCATGAAACGACCTCGAACCGAATCGACCTGGGCGTGCTCTTCCTGCTCACCGATCTGGCCCGGCGCGATGCGTTCTTGGCCGATCCCGCGGGACAGCTCCACGGCACCGTCGAGGAGATCCTCCGGCTGTCTGCGCCAGGCGGCTTGGGTGTTCTCCGGTACGCGCATGACGACGTCGAGCTGGGCGGCGGTGAAGATCGCGCGCGGCGATGCCGTGATCCTGTCGATTTCCGCGGCGAACCGTGACGAATCGGTGTTCACCGACGCAGAGACGTTCGACCCGCGGCGCAAGCCCAACTCCCATGTCGCTTTCGCCCATGGCGGTTGGTTCTGCATCGGTGCGAGCCTGGCCCGCACCGAGCTGCGGATCGTGTTCTCCACGCTGTTCCGTAAGTTCCCTAGCCTGCGACTGGCCGTTCCCGTCGATGAACTCCGGATCCGGTCGAACCGTGTGACCGGGGGAGTGGACCGCGTGCCGGTCCTCTGGTAGACCGGCGTCTCCGGTTACGGAGTCCGCGTCGACGACCAGGAAGCCAGGAGAGCATGGGCCTGTGGGAAAAGTTCGAGATGAACGACAAGGTCATCAAGGTGCTGAAGGAGATTCCGCCCGGGCCTGATGCCGATCATTTCGGACCTGCCTACGTCACCATCCACCAGCTGGCGGTGGAGTTCGACCAGCGGTTCCCCGCGGTCCGGGGGGAACTCGACCTGCCGCTCGGCGGGTTCGGCGCCAATCGTCACATCAGCCTGGTCGACTTCCTGACGACCGAGCTCCTCAAGCAGATCAAGCTCTACGGCGACGTCTACCCGGTGGAGGCCGTCCAGCTCTCGTCCGTCCGGCTCGGCGAGCTCAGGCTCAAGGGGCCGGGCGGCCGGGATCTGGTGAGTGGCGGGGACAAAGGCCGGGGCAAAAGCAGCCGCGACCTGGCCCTGGTGCGTCTGCGTCCCAAAGAGTAGCGCGGTATCACCGCGGATTGTCCGCGGTGAAATGGACGCCGGAGAACTGCTTGCGCCACGCGGTGACCTCCGCGGCCACGGGAGCCGCCGGCCCTGCGAGCGCCTGGGCGATAAAGGCCGCCAGCGCGGGCATATCGGCCTCGGTCATCCCGAGCCGGGTGATCTCCGGCGTGCCCAGCCGCAGACCATTGGTGTCGCCGTCGACCGGCGCCGACGGCAGGCCGATCCCGCAGGCAAGCAGGTTCGCCTCGCGAAGACGACGAGCCGCGCGCTGGCCACCGCCGTAGGCGTGCGCCGAGATGGCGAACTGGTGCGACTGCGTCACTCCGCAGCTGCTGGTGAACACCGGAACGCCCAGTTCGCGGAGCTCGTAAGCCAGCCGCTGCGACGTGGCGAGCATGGCCTGGGCGTAGTCGCGCCCGGCGATCTTCCAATCGAGCAGGGTGACCGCGAGAGCCGCCGTCTTCCCCGCGTCGAAGTTGGCGGTCAGTCCGGGATAGGCGATGGCGTCGAGACGTTCGGCCAACCCCGGGTCAGTGGTGAGGACGAGCCCGCCCGGCGGTCCGCCGAGGCTCTTGTAGGTGCTCATGGTCATCAGGTGGGCGCCCTCGGCCAGTGGCTGCGGCCACGCCTGCCCCGCGATCATCCCGCAGAGGTGAGCGGCGTCGAACAGGACTTTGGCACCGACCTCGTCCGCGATGTCGCGGATGTCGGCGACCGGATGCGGGAACAGGTTCAGGCTGGCGCCGATGGTGATCAGCTTGGGCCGAACTTCGCGCGCCAGACTCCGCAGAGCGTCGACGTCCACCGTGTAGCCCTCGGCGGACACCGGAGCCGAGACGGTCGTGATCCCGTAACGGCCCGCCGCGCCGGCGCTGTGGTGTGTCACGTGACCGCCGATTTCGGGCGGCGGGGCGATGATCGTGTCCCCGGGCGAGCAGGTGGCCATGAACGAGTAAAGATTCGCCAGCGCCCCGGAGCCGACGCGGACCTCGGCGTAGGGCGCAGCGAAGACTTCTGCCGCGAGTTCGGCGGTGATGATCTCGATCTGCTCGATGGCCTCGAGACCAGTCTCGTACTTGTCGCCGGGATAGCCCAGCGAGGGCCGTGAGCCCAGACGCGCCGAGAGCATGGCTTCGGCTCTGGGGTTCATGATGTTCGTCGCCGGATTGAGATTGATCGAGTCGACGTCGTGGATCCGATGGTTCTGCTCGACCAGTCGGTCGAGCTCAGCGAGCACCGACACCTCCCGCTGCCCGGCCACGGCCTCCGACACGGCCTTGACCCGGTCCTCACTCACAGCGGGCACCCAAGAGCGGGACACCAGAGCACGTTTCACGGCGATCTCCTCATTCCGGCCAGGTCCTTCCAAGCTAGGCAGCGCCGACCCGGAACGCATCGGATGATCGACGAGGGTTTGCGGGCCCGTTTCCTACACTTGTCGAAACAGCGGAGGTGAGCGATGGATGTAGACGTCGGCCTTCAGGTGCGGCTCGACGCGGTAGCCGCCCAACTCGGCCACAGCCTGTCGCTCGACGACCCGCACGGGCGGCTGATCGCCTACAGCGCCCAGGACGCCGGCGCGGACCCCGCCCGCATCGCGTCGATCCTGTCGCGCCAGGTCGCGCCCGAGATCCAGGACTGGCAGAACCGTCACGGCATCGCCAACGCCACCGGCCCGATCCAGGTCCCGGCCAACCCCGAACTCGGCATGACGGCCCGCCTTTGCGTGCCCATCCGGCAGGGCCGCCGATGCCTCGGCTACCTCTGGGTCCTTCAAGCCGGGCCACCGCTGGAACCGGCGGCGATCGACATGCTCACCAGGTTCGGCCGGGAACTGGCCGGCTCGAAGCGCACTTCAGCGCTGGGCTGGGACATCGGTGTCCTGATCCGCCGGCTGCTCGGTGCTGCACCGGACGCTGGGCTCATCGATGAGCTGGTGGCGATCCATCCCGCGCTCTTGGATTCCTCTGTCACGGTCTGCGTAGCGGTACCCGTCGTCGAAGGACGTGAGGCGGTAGCACCCCTCACCGGAAGTACCTTTGCCCGGCTCAGCGTCGATCTCCCGGCTGGTCTTCGTCGCAATCCGGCGTACGTCGGTTCGTTCGTCGGCGCAACGCATGCCGTGATTCTGCTGCGCCAGCCGCCGACAACGCAGATGCTCGCCGAGCTCGCTGAGTTCGCCGCCGACGAAATCGCTTTGCTCACGATCGGCATCAGCGCCCCTGCCACGTTCGATGTCGTCGCAATGCGCGAGGCTTACCGCCAAGCACTGACCGCGGCGGAACTCGCCGCCCTCGATCCGATACTCCCGAGTCCCCTTTCCTGGACCGAGCTAGGGCCCTATCGAGCGTTCGTCCGGTCAGGTCCGCTGACCGGACGAACGTTGAACCCGCTCGACAACGCTGGCGCGTCGGCCCAGATGCTCATCCACACTCTAGAGACCTATCTCGACCTCGGTGGCGACGCACAACGGACGGCTGAGCGCCTCCACCTGCACCGCACCACCCTCTACTATCGCCTGGGCCGGATCGCCAGGCTGCTTGACGCCGACCTCGGTGACGGTCTGACCAGGTTGGATCTCCATCTCGCTCTGAAGGGCCGCCGAGCGGCTCGCCGCAGGCTTACGGGTGCTCAGGCGGAGCAGAACGACTCCACCGATGCCGATTGAGCCGCCGAGCATTTCGAGGATGCTGGGCATCTCACCCAGTCAGACGATGCAACACCAGGGTGACCGCGGGAACCAGGTAGAGCGCGGCAGTGGCCACCTTGAGTGAATTCCGCGCCACCGCATAGCCCCAAAGCCACGAAACCCAACTGCAGACGGCAGGACTCCGAGGAACACCACGGACGCTCGACGCGAGGGAAGTCGAACTGATGTCTATGACCAAAGGGTTTGCTGCAGAAGTGATGCACATCCGGTACTGGGGCCGCGGTCAGGACGACCCACGTGGTGCCGGAGTACGCCAAAGGGCGGGCGCCGATCGCGACCGCCAGTCGGACGTCAGATCAGTCCTCGACTGTCTCGAGTGTGCCGCGGCCGTGTGGCTCGAAGGGTTCGAGCCGTGGCAAGCATGGAAGCTGTCCGAAGTGGACATTGGGGGGGTGGTCTGACCCAGTTCCCATATGAAGCTCTTTCCCTGCAGTTGACAGGCTTCATGGGCGGAATAAGGCTTCCAGGTGCGGACTGAGAGCTGTGGCAGAGGGTAAGCCGGGCATGGATTCTCCTAGGAGTGCACTCGTTCCAACGCAATACAGCGTAGTCTTCGTGGGCCGATGGGTGCGTCAGACTCGCTTGCGACGGGCTGAACGGCGGCGAGCTGCCGCGGCACGGCGCTCGGCCCGACGCCGTTGTGCCGTACCGGCTTTGCCGGACTGTCGTCGTGAACGTCTGCCACGGCCGCTTCGGGGCTTGGGCCGGGAGTCGGTGCCCGGTCTTCGTGGCGGCGCTGATCTCACCGGACGCCCAGGATCGCCGTCGGACGCCGCGAGGAGCAGCTCGAGCGCGACAGCGGCACAAAGCTGATCAAGGCTACGCTGCTCGTCGGGAGTCATGAGGACTTCGGCGGCCTGGCTGATTTTGGAGAATGCCCTGGTCGCCTCCTTCACGGGGACGCCGGACAGCGTGAGGGTCGCCGAGTCGGCGTTCTGGGAACTGAGTGCCAAGCCGCATTTCTTGCGACGGCGGCGAGGTCGTGGGCTGTCGTCGGAGCCTGGTGCGTCCGGATTCGTGTTCTCGGGTTTGACCTTCTGTGCTGCGTAGTAGGCGGCTCTGCACGCCTGCTCGGCATTTTTGTCCACCAGCCGTGGTGCCACCTCGGCGTCGGCGGACCGCATGGCGTCATACGTGAGGTACCTGGTTGCCTTGGTGACCTTCGATGCCCGGTCGAACGTGACTTGACCGTCCTGCATCATCGCGTACGTCTGCGGCAAGGTGGTCGTCAGGGCTCGTGACGCTTTGATCAGCTCGTCGGCGCTTTTCGTTGTGATTTTCAGTGTCTTTGCCAGCTCCTTCCGTGCGTCAGCGGGGTCTTCCCGTCGCCGGGAAAACTCCGCCGTCACACGGACTTGAACCGCTTCCAGCCGCGCGATCCCAGCGGCCGTGGCTTGGAGTAGCAGAGTGATGCCTTCGTCGGTCAGACCTTCGATTCGTTCTGCCGCAAGCGGTTCACCACTCGCTATGACATGTGAGATCACCTCTCTCGCCTCGATGTCGGTCAGATCTGGGTACTGCTCGGAGATCGCCATGACCACGACGGTACGAAGGACCACCGACAGAAACCCCAGCCTCTGACGAGACTCGATCGGGTGAACTGGGAAAGGATATGGAAAAGTCTTGCTGTGCAACAGAAAAGTTGATTGAACAAGAAGCCTGTCGTCAAGTGATCTGACAAGTCAGCGTCGGCTGATCGTCGGTGTCGCTGTCCTGAGTGAGTGCGATCAGGCCGAACGTGGTCGAGTCGTCGGCCTTGAGGCTCGCGTTCCAGTTCGCGTTGTTGACAGTCACCGATGATCCGTGCACGGTAAGAGTGCCATCCCACAGACCGTTGATGTGATGTCCGGAGGGCAGGGTCCAGCGAACGACCCAGCCGCTGACTGCCGAACCGAGATCGTTGCGCACTGTCACGAGCGCCTGGTAACCGCCCGGCCATGAATTAGTCACCTGGTACTGCGCGGCGCAACCGGCGGGGATATCCGTGGCAGATGTGGCGGTAGTCGATTGCGCAGTCGGTGCGACGGCTGGTCCAGCAGGGGACGCGACTGTGGTTTGACCGGTGTCGAGAGACGTCCCGATCACCACACCGAGAGTCAGCAAACACGCCCCAGTGACAGCGGCCAAGGCAAGCCGACGTCGTGGTCGAGGAATCCGGATCAGCCGGGTGTCGGTCCGCTTGCGCTCAGGCATCGGAGGCGGCAGTGGCTGATTTTCGGCGACGGCCGTGAACAGCGCGTGCGCTTCAACCATGGTCGGTCGCTGCTCCGGATCGCGCTGCAGCAACCGGACCAGGACTTCTGCCAGCGGGCCGGAATGCTGGAGGGGAGTGATTTCGTGACGGGCGACACGCAGTAGCAGAGCGATCGGGTTGTCGTCGGTCCCGAACGGGGGCGTTCCTTCCAAAGCGCGGTAGAGCGTCGCGCCGAGGGAGAACACGTCCGAGGGAAACCCTGCGTCCGCGCCGCCGGCGACCTCTGGTGCGAGATAGGCGGGGGTACCGGCGATGAACCCGCCACCGGTCACGGTTCCTTCGCCGGTCGCACGGGAGATTCCGAAATCAGCGATCTTTGCCGTTCCGGACGGCGCCATCAGCACGTTTCCCGGCGTGACATCGCGGTGCACGATGCCTTCGGCGTGCGCAGCGGCCAGCGCCGAAGCGAGCTGGCAGCCGAGGGCGGTCACCCGGTCAGCAGCGACAACGTCCTGTTCGCTCAGCATGTCGGCCAGGCTTTGGGAGGGCAGATACTCCATGATCAGGTACGGTTTCCCGTCCTGCTCTACGACGTCGTGCACAGTGATCGCGTGCGGATGTCGCAAGCGTGCGGTCAGCCGGGCCTCACGCATGGCCCGGCTGCCGCTCGTCTTTCCGATGATCAGGTCATGACCAAGCTGCTTCACCGCTACGACTCGGTCCAGCCGTTCGTCGCGCGCACGCCACACGACACCCATCGCGCCCTGCCCGACCTGGTCGACCAGCCGGTAGCGGCCCGCGATGAGCTTTGCAGTGTCGGACACGACGACCTCCGGTACTGATGCTCGCCCTGGCCTTCTCCAGTGGACACGGTTCTGGAGCGCGATTGGTTCGAGCTGAGCCACCAGCCTCGTCGGCCCGACCTGGATGCGGCAAGCCCTGCCCGGCCGGCGAAGGTCAGGCTTGGCCGGAGGCCGCCTCCATTGCGTTACGCAGCCAGGTGGTGCAGCTCGTCCCAGGTCGGCACGCGCGGGGTGAACCGCAACTTCATTCCGGCCTCTTCGGGCAGCTTGTCAGCCTTGCGTGCGTTGCAGCTGCGCGACGGTGCCACCGCAGGCGGCGACGGTGTTGAGCCAGCATGTCCGTGCACCGCCGCGGCTCACGGGCGTGATGTGGTCGACGGTCTTGGCATGACGACCGCAGTAGGCACATGTGTGGTGGTCACGCTCGAGCACTCCCCGCCGAGACCACCTTGGTGGGCTCGTATATCGCCACTTCATGACGACGTATCTGAGCAACCGGACGATCCGGGGCCGAGGGAACAGACCATAGGAGAGGTCGTTCTCCGACTCGTGGATCTCGGCCACATGGCGGACAAGCATCCGGATGGCGTGCGGGACGGAGACGGTGTGCAAGGGCTCATAGCTGGCATTGAGGACGAGTACGCGCATGGCGGTACGCACCCCTTTCGGTGCGGTCGGATGGTGCGGAACGAGACCATGATCGGATTCGAACCGATGTGCGCTGTTTTGCAGACAGCTCCCTGGCCTCTCGGGCACATGGCCATGATGGTGCGGTGGAACTCGGTCGGCACGACGGACAAAGAAAGCCGCCCGGATCGGTTTCCCGACGGGCGGCTCCCTGAAGTCTGACGTGGATTTCACGTCACGGCGGGGAGCCCGGGGTACCCCAAAACCGGTCTTCACCACAGGCAAAGGTGCGAACCACGGCGACGGACGAACAGAGCCCGGCCGGCGTGATGCCGTTCCGGTGCGTTTCCTTGCTCGCCATGTCTTCTCCTAGGTCGGTGCCGGTGGTCATTTTTGTCGAGGGGCTGATTGGCGTCAATCGTGTTTAGTGGGCGGGGAACAAGGCATGGACCTGGAAGAACCTCCAGATCACCGGTGTCGCGTCGATCACGGTCGGGGTGGCGGAGTCGAGATTCGGACGGGTGCTCGGCCATACATGCCCGGCGCTTTCGACGCGATAGTGCTCGACGACCCCCGGCCAGGTGCAGCCGGTCCAGCGCTGGGCGTTCACCCCCTGTACGGGGGACCAGGACACCGGCTTCGGCCGGCAACCGTCCCTTGTGGACCAGTCCGCCAGCCAGTCGGGAATGGGCGGCAGGCCTTTGGCCGGGTTGCCGGTGTACGGAATCGTCGCATCGGCAGTGCCGTGGAAGTCGAGCAACGCCACCGGGCGTGAGGGATGACAGGCGCCACCTTCCGGGTAGAACGCGCCGGACACCGGAGCGAAAGCGGCGATCCTCCCGGCCAGCCGGCAGGCGAGCACGCCCACGAACCCACCGCCGTTGGACTTCCCGGTGGCGTAGATCCGGGCCGGATCCACACACAGCCGTCGTTGCAGGCTCGTGATCAGGTCGCTGGTGAACAGGACATCGTCCGCGGCAGCGGAGTACGGCGCACCGGTCCAGGCGGTCTCGCCGTCCGTGCCGACCAGGCCTTGCGGATAGACGGCGATCGCGTTGACCGCAGAGAAACCGGACAGCTCCTCCTGGTACTGCGAGGTGCGCTTGTGGCCGTGGAACGACAGCACCATCGGATACGGGCGCCAAGGGGTGTAGCTCGACGGCAGGTGGACGGTGTACGTGCGGTCGATGCCGCCGGACTCGAGGTGCAACGTGGTCGTGACACCGGGTTGAGCAGGCGCCTGCCGGCCGCACCCGGTCGTGAGGTGAGGTCTGTCGACCACCGCAGCTGTGGCGGGAACGGCTGTCGCGGTGGTTACGGCACAGGCGATGGCGGCTGTGCCAGCCCATCGCCGCCAGGGGAGACGTCCGGGCACACGATCCTCCTTGATCGGGAAGCAGACGTGATCAGCATCACCCCGGAAGGCTCGGC
Organism: uncultured Actinomycetota bacterium; assembly: GCA_963762765.1. Classification (GTDB taxonomy): domain Bacteria; phylum Actinomycetota; class Actinomycetes; order Mycobacteriales; family Pseudonocardiaceae; genus Amycolatopsis. The sequence goes on along the minus strand of CAVXMR010000029.1, from coordinate 203,103 downwards.
GGCCTACATTCCGTTCATAACGTGCATCGCTGAGGGAGAAGATCCGACGTGAGCGAGGGTCCGGCGCCGACGCGCGCTCGGTGGGTGGCCGCACCTGGGCCGATCGCGAGCAGGCCGCTGGCCTGGTCCGGCGTCCCGACGCCGTTGCCAGAGGCGGCGGCTGCTGGTCCGGGTACTCGCCTGCGTGATCTGCCGGACCGATCTGCATGTCGCCGATGGGGACATACCGGTACACCGGTCTGGTGTGACGCCCAAGCATGAGGTGGTCGGCGAGGTCGTCGCAGCTGTAGATGGGACCGGGTTCGTGCCCGGGGGACCGCATCGGGATCGCCTGGTTGAGGGCGACCTGCGGGGAGTGCCGGTCCCGGGCCTTTCGCAGGGCCGAGGTGCAGGAGCTAGGCCGTCTCGGCATCTACGGCTTCGGTGGCAGTGCGCACCTCACTGCGCAGGTGGCGATCGTTCAGGGCATCGAGGTCCACGCGGTGACGCGCAGTGCTGCCGCGCGGGTGCTGGCGCTGGGCCTCGGCGCCGTGTCGGCCACCAGCCACCGCCACCGCCACCGACCGCCCGTGCCGCTCGATTCGGCGATCCTGTTCGCGCCGGTCGGACAGCTGGTGCCGGCCGCTCTCGCCGCGCTCGACCGGGACGGAACGCCGGCGGTCGCCGGTATCCACCTGTCCGACGTCCCGCCGCTGGTCTATCAGGACCACCTCTTCCGGGAACGGCAGATCCGTTCGGTCACCGCCAACACGAGGACCGACGCTCGGGAGTTCCTGGAGTTCGCCGGCAGACACCGGCTGGAGGTCACGACTGTGCCGTGTGCGCTGGCCGAGGTCGATCGCGCGTTGCTGGACCTCGCGGCCGGCCGCGTGACCAGCGTCGCTGTCCTGCATGCGCGGTGAGGGCGGTCGGTACTGTCAGTCGCTCCCGGTAGCATTGCTCTACGTTTTCGTCTGTGCCGGCGGCATCGAGCCGGGTCCGCCGGGTCACGCCGGGACCGGGGGCCGCCGGTGACCGCCCGAAAGGAAGCACGTGACCACCCCGATCGAAACGCTCGAGTTCCAGTCCGAGGCGCGCCAGCTGCTCCAGCTGATGATCCACTCGATCTATTCGAACAAGGACACGTTCCTCCGTGAGCTCGTCTCGAACGCCTCGGACGCGCTGGACAAGCTGCGCCTGGAGTCGTACCGCGACAAGGACCTCGCGGCGGACACGTCCGACCTGCACATCGCGATCGACGTGGACGCCGCGCAGCGCACGCTGACGGTGCGCGACAACGGCATCGGCATGACCCGTGACGAGGTGGTCAGCCTGATCGGCACCATCGCGAAGTCCGGCACCGCAGACTTCCTCCGGAAGCTCAAGGACGCTCAAGACGCGGCCGCCTCGCAGGACCTCATCGGCCAGTTCGGTGTCGGGTTCTACTCGAGTTTCATGGTCGCGGACAAGGTCACCCTGGTGACTCGGCGGGCGGGCGAGGACGAAGGCGTCCGCTGGGAGTCGAGCGGCGAGGGCACGTACACGATCGAGCCGGTCGAGGACGCGCCGCAGGGCACCTCGGTCACGCTGCACCTCAAGCCCGAGGACGCCGAGGACCAGCTCTTCGACTACACGTCGCCGGCGAAGATCCGGGAGATCGTCAAGCGGTACTCCGACTTCATCACCTGGCCGATCCGGATGGCCAGGCCGAGTCCCGCGCCCGAGGGCGACGAGACGCCGCGGAGCCCGAGGTCGAGACGGTCAACTCGATGAAGGCGCTGTGGGCCCGTCGTCGAAGACGAGGTCACCGACGACGAGTACAACGAGTTCTACAAGCACGTCAGCCACGACTGGCAGGACCCGCTCGAGACGATCCGCCTGCAGGCGGAGGGCACGTTCGAGTACCAGGCGCTGCTGTTCCTGCCGTCGCAGGCGCCGATGGACCTGTTCATGCGGGAGCGCAAGCGCGGCGTGCAGCTGTACGTGAAGCGCGTGTTCATCATGGACGACTGCGAGTCCCTGGTCCCGGAGTACCTGCGGTTCGTCAAGGGCGTGGTCGACGCGCAGGACCTCTCGCTGAACGTCTCGCGGGAGATCCTGCAGCAGGACCGGCAGATCCAGCTGATCCGGCGCCGCCTGGTCAAGAAGGTGCTGTCGACGGTCAAGTCGATGATGACCGCCGACGCCGAGAAGTACGCGACGTTCTGGACGCGAGTTCGGCCGGGCGGTCAAGGAGGGCCTGCTCGACGACTTCGAGAACCGCGAGGCCATCCTCGAGATCTCGTCGTTCGCTTCGACGCACGACGCGGAGAAGCCGACCACGCTGCGCGAGTACGTCGAGCGGATGAAGGACGGCCAGGAGCACATCTACTACATGACCGGCGAGTCCCGCTCGGCCATCGAGAACTCGCCGCACATGGAGGCGTTCCGGGCCAAGGGGTTCGAGGTGCTGGTGCTGACCGACCCGATCGACGAGATGTGGGTCGACGCCGTGCCGGGCTTCGACGGCAAGCAGTTCCAGTCCATCGCCAAGGGCCAGGTCGACCTCGACATCGGACGAGGAGAAGAAGGCCGCCGAGGCTCGAGCGCGAGAAGCAGCAGAAGGACTTCGCGGGCCTGCTCACCTGGATGGGCGACGACACTCGGCGACGACGTCAAGGAGGTGCGGCTCTCGTCGCGGCTCACGACGTCGCCCGCGTGCATCGTCGGCGACACCCACGACCTGACGCCGACGCTGGAGAAGATGTACCGCGCGATGGGGCAGGAGCTGCCGCAGATCAAGCGGATCCTGGAGCTCAACCCGGACCATGCCCTGGTACCGGGCCTGCGCGCCGCGCACGCCGCGCGTCCGGACGACGCCGGGCTGGCCGAGACGGCCGAGCTGATCTACGGCATGGCCCTGCTCGCCGAAGGCGGCGAGCTGAGCGACCCGGCCCGATTCATCAGGCTGCTGGCGAATCGTCTCGAGAAGACGCTCTGAACCGAGCACGACGGCCGGGGTGCCGGGCGATCCACGCTGCCCGTCACACCGGCCGTTGGCTCGGCAGTCGCTATTCGGTGACCACGCCGGTGGCGATGCGGCCGTAGTCCAGGCCGTTCACCCACGCCCGGACTGAGCCGTCCTGGCTGATCACTAGGTAGTCGGCTTTCCCGTCACCGGAGATATCGGCGAGACGGACCTGGTCGGCGACCGTGGTCGCTCCCGGCGTGAGCAGCCCGCCATCGGCCCAGCCACCGTGCCCGTCGCCGCCGCGATTGAGGAAGACGCGGACCGAGCCGTCGTCGTTGATGAGCGAGTAGTCGGCTCGTCGGTCACCGTCGACGTCGGCGAGCCGGACTCGGTTCCGGTCGGCGGTGAGCCCGGTCGCGATCTGCCCGGCATCGGCCCAACCGCCGTGGCCGTCGCCCCCGCGGTTCAGATATGCGTGGACGGCGCCGATGCCGCCGATGACCACGTAGTCCGTGCGGCCGTCGGCATCGAGGTCGGCGAAGCGGACCTGCTCGGCGTCGGTCGTCGTGCCGGTGGCGACTTGCCCGCCGTCGATCCAGCCGCCGCGGCCGTCACCGCCGCGATTGAAGAACACCCGGACCGCGCCGGTCGCGCCGATCAGGAGATAGTCGGCTCGTCGGTCACCGTCGAAATCCGCCAGGCGGACCTGGGCTCGGTCCGTCGTCAGCCCGGTAGCGACCTGGCCGAGCACGGTCCAGCCGCCGTGGCCGTCCCCGCTGCGGTTGAGATAGGCGTCCACTGAACCGTTGTCGTTGAGTACCAGATAGTCGGCGCAGCCATCACCGTCGAAGTCGGCCCAGCGCACTTTGCTGCGCGTTTCCGGAGCGCCGGTGGCGGGCGGCGCACCGTGGAACCATCCGCGTGAATAAGCTCGCTGCATCCCGGACCAGAATGACTCCGCCATCGTCGCGTAGCCAGAATCGTTGGGGTGCAACCGATCGACGAACTGCGCGGTCGTCAACGGCATGTCCGTGTAGAGGATCTTGCGGCCGTTTCGCTGATGTTCGGTGACCAGGGTGCGCGCCCGATCGTTGTAGGAGGCGACCAGCTGTTCCAGCCCGGCCGTCGTCGGGATCAGACCGGAAAGAACCAGGGTGACTGCCGGCCGGTCGGCGAAGATCCGCGCGACGAGCGCCGCGAGCCGGTCGGGCGCGTGGGGCTTGTCGGCCCCACGGTCCAGGTCGTTGATGCCGATGTGCAGCAGGACGACGTCGGGGCGATAGGTGGCGCGCCAGCCGTCCACCTGGGCGGCGAGGTCGTCGATCATCCAGCCGCTGTGGCCTTCGTTGTCCGGGTCGGACATCTGCCCGGCGCGGACCGAACCGACCAGGTCGAGGTGATAGCGCTGTTGTCCGGCCGCCCGTTGAAGCAGCGGCAGGCGATAGCCCACGCCGGTCGAACTGCCGACGCCGTAGGTGATCGAATCGCCGAGCGGCATCACCCGGACGACCGGGGGCAGCGCTGCCGACGACACCCCGGGCGAGACCGCGCCGCAGAGGAGGAAAGTCAGAACGAGAACGATGCACCTGCGCACGAGCAGCTCCTCGGGAAGGTGGCCTGCCGGACCTGGGTGATCTTCGGTTCTAGCACGCCACTAGTTGGTGCTCAACGAAGTGACCGGACAGGTTGCCGGACATTGCCGAGGATCGGCGTGGACGGCAAGCTGGGATCATGGACTTCAGCGAGGTACTGCGCGGCAGGCGGATGGTACGGCACTACCGGCCGGAACCGGTTCCCGAAGACGTACTGCAGCGGATCGTCCGTGTGGTTCATCGCGCGCCCAGCGGGGGATTCAGCCAGGGGCACCGGCTGGTCGTGATCACCGATCCGGCGACCCGCGCCCGGATCGCGGAGATCGCCGAACCGCCGTACCTGGAGATGGGCTTCCAGCCGTGGATTTCGCAGGCGCCGGTGCACATCGCGCTGGGGATCCGGGAGGCGTCCTACCACGAGCGTTACCAGGAGCCCGACAAACTGCTCGCCGACGGCACCGAGATGACCTGGCCGGTGCCCTACTGGTGGTTCGACAGCGGGTGCCTGTTCATGCTGCTCCAGCTGACGGCGATCGCCGAAGGGCTGGCGGTCGGGCTCTTCAACTCGGGCGACCCGGAGAAGGGCGAGGGCCTGCGTGCTGTGGTCGGCTTCCCGGACGACGTCGCGCTTTCCGGCATTCTGACGATCGGCTACCCGGCCGAGAACCCCGAGGACGGGCCGACGTCCCGCGTCGCCAAACGGCGGTTGCCGCTCGACGACCTCGTCCGCTGGCAGCGGTGACCCTCAGGCGCGACGGGAACCCAGGAGCAGCAGACATACCACGGCGACCCCAGTGACGAGCCCGGCCACCAGCAGCATCGGGTCGAGCGTGGACGGGGTGTCTGCCGCAGCCTGCGCGACGGCCGGTGCGGTCGACGGGCCCGGGGTCGCGACGGTCGTCGTCGGTCGTGCTGACGACGAGGCGGCGGTCGTGGTCTTCGGAGGTGCTGTCGCCTTCGCAGGTGGTGCGGCCACAGCGGCCTTCGTGGTCGGCTGCGCGGGTGCGGTCGTCGCGGCGGGAAGGACCGTGACCGTGGCCCGCATGTCGGGGTGGACCGAGCAGTAGTAGGCGTACGTTCCGGCCTGCCGGAAGGTGTAACTCCAGCTCTGCCCCTGCGACAGCTGCGGGCTGCGGAACGCGACCGGCGCGCTGGTGGTCACGACGTCGTGGGGTGCTTCGTCGTGCTGCATCCACGTGACCGTGTCGCCGACATGGACGGTGAGCGCCGAGGGAGAGAACGCGTAGCCCTGCATCATCACCTGCTGGGTGGCGGCCGCGGCAGGGGTCGCCGTCCACGGGATGCCGAGCGCCAGGAGCAGACCGGACAGCAGAAGAGCCGGGCGCCTCATCGGACGAACTCGATCGCGACCTCGACGTGCAGCCGCCGCCGGAAGGCCAGGCGGGCGATCGGCCCGAGCCGCCGGGGTTTGTGCCGGGACGGGGGAAGTGCCCCGGCCGCCCACAGCACGAAAGCCTCGTCGCCGACGTGGCGCAGGTCGCCGCTCAACCGGAGGTCGCGGGTGCTCGCCGGAAGCAGGACCTGCCCCGAGATCTCCACCGTGCGGTCGGCGAACAGGTCGATCTCTCGGGCTTCGAAGGTGAGTTCGGTCAGAGCACCGGTCAACGCCCGGTGCAGGAGCGGAATGCCGGTGCGCAGTGATGCCGCATCGAGGACGATGCGCAGTTCGTGCTCGTCACCGATCGTCCACGAGCCGCGGATCGCCGGGAACCGGCCGCGCAGGATGGGACAGCCGAGGAGCCGTAGCGAGACTTCGACCACGCAGCGGTCCTGACGCAGAACGTGGACGCCGGTCGCCGGCAGCAGTTCGGTGACGACGGGCAGGACTTCGGTGTCGGGCACGGCGGGCGCCTCCAGGGCTGGATGGGATGATGGGCGGGTGGCCCGGCCGACCTCATTTCGGCCGGGCCACCCGGGTTCAGCAGCTGGCCTGAGTGAGCAGCGGCGTCAGCACGGTCTCGAGCCACACGGTGTGGGTCTTGATGTACTGGTCGAAATTCAGCAGGTCGGTCACCTGCTGGCCAAGCGACGTCTCCAGGTGCGCGCTCTTGATGTGCGCGAGGATCGGCGCCAGGGTGTCGGTGACGACCTTGTCCGCCGAACCGTCGAACGCCGGCGCCAGCACGGTTTCCAGCCAGACCGTGTGCGTCTTGATGTACTGGTCGAGGTTGAGGATGTCCTGCACCTGCTGGCCGGGTGAGGTTTCCAGGTGCGCGGCCTTGATGTGATCGAAGATCGGCTGCAGGACCGCCTTCGGCACGCACGATCCGCCGGGCGGGCTCGACGGCATGGTGTGGGTCGGCGCCGAGGTTGCCGTGGTGGGCGTCGTCGGCGGTGCGGTCGGGGTGCCCGGCGTGGTCGGCGCGCTCCCGGTGACGGTGATCGTGGCCTTCATGTCGGGGTGGATCGAGCAATAGTAGGAATAGGTGCCCGCCTGGGTGAAGGTGTGGCTGAACGTCTGCCCGGTCTGCAGGGTCGGGGACGTGAACTTCTCCGGGCCGTCGGTGACGACGATGTTGTGCGGTGCGGTGTCGTGGTTGGTCCAGGTCACCGTGTCGCCGACGGAGATGGTCAGGCTCGCCGGGCTGAACTTGTAGCCCATCGCCTCGACGGATTTCGTCGAGGCCGCCGCCGGCGCGGCCTGTTCCTGGGTCAGGCCCTGGTAGAGCGGCACGGCCAGGGGGCTTTGCTTCGCCAGCGCCGCCAGGTCGACGGTGGTGGTCGCGCTCGGCGCGGCCTGGTCGGTCTGGCCGCCCCGAAGCGTCGCGAGACTGAACAACGCCGTTGCCAGCGCGAGGATCGCCACAGCGAGCGGCCAGGTCCGCCGCCGGGGCTGCGTCGGCGGTGGGGTGGTGGCGGGGTCGGGCTGGTCCATCGAGGACTCCTTTCGGACGTGCATCATCGGCCGGGGCTGGCCGTGACGAGGAAGCTCGCCGCGAGCAGGACCACGAGTACGAGCGTGGTCTCGGCGGCGACGGAATAGACGAACGGACGGACGGTGGTCGCGTCGCCGCGCAGGACGACGGCGAAGTCGAGCCGGCGCGCGACCCAGCTGCGGCTGCCCTGCGCGGCCAGCAGCACGACGGCGAGCACTGCCAGCTTCACCAGCAGGATCTGCCCGTAGCCGGTGCTGAACAGCCGGCCGAGGCTGCCGAGGGTCTGCCAGGCCAGTACAGTCCCGGCGGCGATCACCACCACCACAGACACCATGGCGAGCCGGGAATAGCGTGGGATCACGGCGGCGAGTTCGTCCGGGTCGCGCCGGGACAGGACGCCGAACAGCAGCAGCGCCAGCCCGCCGATCCAGGCGCAGATCCCGGCGAGGTGCCCGAAATCAGCGAGCTGGGTCAGCCAGGGGCGGCTGCTCTCAGCGGCATGCCCGGTCAGTCCGGTGGTGCGCAGCAGGCCGAGAAGGACCGCGCCCGCGCCGACCCGCCACGGGAGAGCCGTTGCCGCCGAACGGCCACGCCCCAGCAGCCAGGCCAGTACGACGCCGCCGAGCAGCCAGAGCAGCGCCCTGGCGAACCAGACGCGTCCGAAGTGGACGGTCAGCACCTGGGCGAGCAGCGCCGGGTCGACGAAGTCCGAAGCCGGGCGTTGCGCCGCCCAGGCGCCCTGCAGGCCGATCCCGGCGAGCGTTCCGAGCAGGCCGAGCAGCCAGCCGGCGGTGAGGACTCGCCGGGCGCCGCGGTGTTCGGCGCCCGCGGGCCAGAGCAGCGCGACGAAGAACAGGCCTCCGGCGAACAGCGTCAGGCCCGCGTAGTCGACGCACCGCGCCAGCACGTACCAGGCCTTGGCGGCGGTGAGGTCCACGGTCACCGTCCGGTGGCGACGGGGGCGGGCACCATCGCCTGCTGGACGGTGCCGTCCGCGGTCCGGCAGTACCCGAGCACGGTCGCCCCCAGCCCGGCCGGGCCAGTGACCCCGAGGCCGGTGGTCACCGCGCCGAGCAGCGGGAGCCCGCCGACGGTGTCCAGGACCTGTTGGGGCAGACCGGGTTGGCACGCGGGCAGGTCGGTCCCGGGCGGCGGTGGCTCGGGCACCGACGTTCCCGGTGGAGCCGGTGGCTCGGTGACGGGGGGCGGTTCGACGTCGACGCCGCCGGGGAGGGACGGCATCGCATCCGCGGGCGGCGCGGCGGGCAGCTCGACGATCGGAACCGCCGAGAGCGGCGATGCCGGGACGTCGGCCGGGGGCTCTCCCGCGGGGATCGGTTCCTCGGTGGCCGGCGGGGCCTGCTGCCCGCCGTCCGCGACGGCCGGTGGCGCGGCCGCCGCCGGGCTGCCGGGACGGAGCCCGATGCCGGACGCATAGCCGACGACGACCACGACCGCGCCCGCGAGGCTCGCGGCGATCAGGTGGTCACGGCTCAGGGCGGGACCTCGCACGGTTTCGTCCTCCAGGAAAAGGAAATGCCGGGGTGCCGGCGTTGCGGGGGCGCGTCGCCGTCGACGCGTAATGGGGGATCCACCCGGAAAGGCGGGGAATGGGGATGCGCCAGAAGAAAACCAGTCGCCACGTTTCGCGGTGTGTTCCCCACGTGAATAGCGCGTTAAGTCGGCTGGGTCGAGGAGCGCTCCCGGCGGTGAGATATTCGTCCGTCCGCCGAGAATGCTGGGCTGTTCGGGTGACGCGGCACCCCTGCCAGTGGCCGAACATGTCCGATTTGCCGGACTGTCCGCCGCTCATCGGCTGCGGCGGTGAGAATTGCTTAACAGACTTGTTGCACCGGCCCCCCGTTGTGCGCCCCGGTCCGTCGTTAGCGTTTTCGGTATTCCGTAGTTCCGGCCGCGAATCCGATCGCGAGGAAACATGCCGCGCTTTTCGTTTGTCCCTGCCCGTTCTCACCGCACGCGAGTGGCCGTCGTGGTCACGGTGACCGGGTTTGTCCTCCTGCTCGGGACCCCGGCCAGCGCGCACAGCGTGCTGCTCTCGAGCACGCCCGCGGCGAACGCCACGATCGCCACCGCTCCGTCCCAGGTGGTGCTGCAGTTCAACGAACCACTGGAACACGGCTTCACCGAGCTCGTGGTGGTCGGTCCGGACGGCGGCTCGCACTGGGAGGGTGGCGCGCCGTCCGTCGTGGACGGAACGGTGTCGGCGCCGCTGCGCACGCTCGGCCCGGCCGGCGGCTACAGCATCCGGTACCGGGTGATCTCGGCCGACGGCCATCCGGTCTCGGGCACGATTCCGTTCACCCTCACGATCGCCGGTCCGGGGTCGGCCGCACCGGTACCGGAGCCGGCCGCGGCGCGTCCTGTGGCGCCGGACCCCTCGATGCCGCTGTGGCCGTGGATCACCGGGGCCGCGGTGCTCTTCGGAACCGGGTTCGCCGTCGCGCGCCGGGTCGCCCGCGCGGGGTGACGAGACCGCGGCGGGGCGTGGCCGTTTCTCGACGACGGCTCACCAAGAGCGGTCCATTGAGGACGTGCCGTGACATGTTGCTCCGACCGGGGATCCGCTGGTTGACGCACTGCCAGTGAGGGTATTCCGCGGCCAGGGGACCGCGGATGGGCAGGTACGTCATGACCGAACGGGACGCGCTCGGCATTCCGGCACTGGGGCTGCGGCAGTATCTGCTGCTCGTCGCGAACGCGCTGGACTCACCCGCGTGGTACTGCGAGGTCGCCGCGCCGGCGCATGCCTACCTCGTGCTGGAGGGTGGCGTCCCGCGTTATCCCGATCAGGCGATGGCCCTGCTCTGGAGCGAGCGGGACGGCTGGGCCGCGGCCGTCGAATCGCCCTCCGGTGACGACGAGCTGATCCTGGCCTATCTGGGGCAGGACGTCCTCCCGTCGACGGAGGCCGTCCTGGCCTTCGTGCGGCAGTTCTATGTCGACGGCTATCCAGGTCGCCCCGATCCGCCGGACTTCCGTTCCCCCGGTGCCGACGACGGCTTCGAGGACCGGCTCGCCGCCTGGGCACGAACCGACGGCAGCCTGCCCGGCGCGCCGGCGGCCAATCCGGCCGGCCCGGTCGCCTGACCACCAACGCGAGAAGGCCTCCTGTCCGCCGTCGCCGGACAGGAGGCCTTCTCGGCTACGCCACCGACGTGTAGTGGGAGGCGTCGCCCTCGAGCGATGTGCTGGGTTCGCCGTCGAGCCCGGCCGGCACATCGCCCGCCACGGTCACCCGGTGCAGGCGCCGGGGCAGGTCGTCGTAGTTGTCGACGGCGTAATGCTGTGTGATCCGGTTGTCGAAAAGCACTAGCTGGTCCGGCTCCCAGGCGACCCGCACGATGTTCTCGGGCCGCGTCACGTACGACTGCAGGAGCCGCAGCAGGTCCCGGGACTCGGTCACCGAAAGGCCGACGATCCGCTGCGCGAACCCGCCGATGAACAGGCCTCGCTCGCCGGTCACCGGATGCACCCGGACCACCGGGTGCGCGGTCCGGTACTTCCGCGAGACGAACTGCTCCCGCCGCTCCCGCTCCTTGTCGCCTACGGTCTCCGGCGGCTGGACGTAGTCGTAGTCGTTCGTGTGCACCGCGCGCAGGGTGTCGGCGAAGGCGCGCAGCGGTTCGGGCAGGTCGCGGTAGGCCGCGCCGGCGTTCGCGATCAGCGTTTCGCCGCCGTACGGCGGGACGACCAGGCTGCGTAGCGTGCTGGCCTTCGGCGGATTCAGCACGAAAGTGACATCGGTGTGCCAGTGGTTCGCCCGGCCCTGTTCGCTGTCGACCGGCAACACGGTCGGTGCGCCGTCGACGGCGGGGACGGTCGGGTGTGCCTTGGTGAGGTCCCCGAAATGGCGGGCGAAGCGCTGCTGCCCTTCGTCGTCGAGCCGGACGTTCCGGAACACGAGCGCCTTGTGCTCGTGCAGCGCGTCGGTCAGGAAGGAGACCTGGCTCGCGTCGAGGTCCCCGGCCGGGTCGAGGCCGACGATCTCGGCACCGATCCGTCCGGTGATCTTGCGGATATCGGTACTGATGGCGGTCATGCGGCGTGCTCCTTCACTCGGTTGCGGTTGGCGGGACGCGCGAGGCCGTAGTGCTCGCGCAGGGTGGAGCCGGTGTATTCGGTGCGGAACAGCCCACGCCGCTGCAGCTCCGGCACGACGAGGTCGACGAACTCCTCGAGCCCGCCGGGCAGCGTCGCCGGCATGACGTTGAAGCCGTCCGCGGCGCCGCCGCGGTACCACTGCTCCAGCTCGTCGGCGACCTGCGTGGGCGTCCCGGCGAACACGCGGTGCCCACGGCCGCCGGCCAGCCGCTCGATCAGCTGCCGGATGGTCAGGTTTTCGCGACGGGCCAGCCCGACCACCAGGTCGAACCGGCTCTGCCCTCCTTCGGTGACCGAGCCGACGTCCGGCAGCGGGCCGTCCAGCGGGTAGGGCGCGACGTCGTGGTCGAGCATCTTCGACAGTTGCCTCAGCCCGTACTCGGGCGTGATCAGTGCGTTGAGCTCGGCTTCGCGCCGGCGCGCCTCGCCCTCGGTACGGCCGAGAATCGGCGAAATCCCGGGAAGGATCTTGATCTCGCCGGGTGACCGGCCGTACTTGGCGAGCCTGCCCTTGACGTCGTCGTAGAACGCCTTGCCTTCGGCGAAAGTCTGCTGCGCGGTGAACACCGCCTCGGCGAAGCGCGCCGCGTACTCCTTGCCGCGTTCCGACGAACCGGCCTGCACCAGCAGCGGATGGCCCTGCACCGGCCGTTCGATGTTCAGCGGACCGTGCACCTGGAAGTGCTCGCCATGGTGCTCGATGGGCTGGATCAGGTCGGTGTCGGCATAGATCCCGCTTGCCCGGTCGATGAGCGCGGCCTCGTCGTCCCAGCTGTCCCAGAGCTTCTTGACCACGTCGATGAACTCGGTGGCCCGTTCGTAGCGCAGCGCGTGCGCCGGGCGGGTGCTGCGGTTGAAGTTGCGGGCCTCGTCCGAACCTGCCGACGTCACGATGTTCCAGCCCGCGCGGCCGCCGGAGAGGTGGTCGAGCGAGGCGAACTTGCGCGCCAGGTGGTACGGCTCGTTGTAGGTCGTGGACGCGGTCGCGATCAGTCCGATGTGCTCGGTGGTCGCGGCGAGCGCCGAGAGCAGTGTCAGCGGTTCGAAGTGGCTGTGCGAGTTGTGCCGGACGTTGCCCCACAGTGCGACGCCGTCGGCGAGAAAGAGCGAATCCAGTTTGCCGCGCTCGGCGGTGCGAGCGATATCCACGTAGTGCTGGAGGGTTCGTGCGCGCCGAGGGTCGGTGCCGGGGTGTCGCCAGGCGGCCTCGTGATGTCCGTTCGGCATCACGAAGGCGTTGAGGTGCATCATTTCTTCTCCTTGGGACGCCAGGTGGAGAATCGCCGTTCGAGAACGACGAACCCCTGGTTGACGATCAGTCCGAGCACCGAGACCGCGATGATCCCGGCGTACATCTGGGGAATCTGGAAGTTGACCTGGCTGGTGTTGATCAGGTACCCGAGTCCGGCCTTCGCGCCGACCATCTCGGCCGCGATCAACACGAGGATCGAGTACGACGCCGCCATCCGGATACCGGTGAACACCGTCGGGACGGCGGCGGGCAGGATCACCTTGCGGAACAGTTGCGGGCTGGAGAGCCCGAGTGAGCGCGCCGCCTTGACCAGCAGCGGATCGACCGTGTTCACGCCGGCGATCGTGTTGAGCAGCACCGGCCACACGCAGGCGTAGACGACGAGGCTGACCTTCGACAGTTCGCCGATTCCGAGCAACAGGGTGAACACCGGCAGCAACGCCAGCGCGGCGGTGTTGCGCGCAAGTTCCAGCAATGGCTGCAGGAATTTCGCCAACGGCGCGTACCAGCCGATCAGCAGACCCAGCGGGACACCCGCGGCGACCGCGACGGCGAATCCGGCGGCGGAGCGGCCGATGCTGGCCAGCAGATGCTCGGTCAGTTGCCCGTCGGCCACCAGGTCGGCCAGGGCTTGGAGATCCTCGGAAACCGGCGGCAGGAATGTCCGCGTGCTCTCGTCGAGCAGGAACCGGGGAACCAGTTCCCAGACTGCGAGGAACAAGGCCACCGCCAGCCAGCCGTGCCAGAATCGCCCCAGTCGGACGCGCTTACGGGGTTTCGGCTTCGGCGTCGTGACCGGCCCGGGGTGAATGGCCGGGGCCTCGAGTGTCGTGCTCATCGGACGGCGCTCCGTTCGGTTTCGGCGGCCTTGCGGACCTCGTCGTGCAAGAGCTCCCACAACCGGTGCCGTTGCCGGCCGAACGCCGGGTCCGAGCGCAGGTCGCGCCCGTCGGAGCGGTCACCGAGGTCGATGTCGACGACGTCCTTCAGGCGTCCCGGGCGCGAAGTCAGCACGGCGACGCGCTGTCCCAGGTAGACGGCCTCGTCGATGCCGTGGGTGATGAAGACGATCGTTTTGCCGGTGCGGCGCCAGATCCGCAGCAGCTCGTCCTGGAGGAGTTCGCGCGTCTGCGCGTCCAGCGCGGCGAACGGCTCATCCATCAGCAGCACTGCGGGGTCGTAAGCCAGGCTCCGCGCGATCGCGACGCGTTGCTTCATGCCGCCGGAAAGCTCGTGCGGGTAGCGGTCTTCGAAGCCGGAAAGCCCAACCAGGTCGAGGAACTCCCGTGCTCGCTCGGCGCGCTGGCGTTTGCCGAGCGACCCGCCCTCGAGCCCGAATTCCACATTGGCCCGTGCGGTGCGCCAGGGAAACAGCGCGTACTGCTGGAACACCACGCCACGGTCGAGGCCGGGCCCGGTCACCGGGGTCTCGTCGATGAGTACTTCGCCCGATGTCGGCTTCGCCAGCCCGCCAAGGAGGTCCAGCAGTGTCGACTTCCCGGAGCCGCTCGGGCCGACCAGGGCCAGGAACGTCCCGTCGGCGATGTCGAGCGAGACGTCGTCGAGCGCGGTGAGCTCGCCGAAGGTCTTGGTCACCGAACGGATACTGATCTTGGCGGTCATTTCGTCACCGCCGGTGCGCCGTCGCGGTAGGGGTTGAACTCGTTGGTGTAGACCTTCGACAGATCGACGGTTTCACCCTTGATGTAGCCCTGCTGCTTCAGCCACGGTTCCCACAGCGTGTAGTCCTTGTCGCCGATCAGGCCGCCGTGGGTGATGCCGACGCTCTTCCAGTACTTCAGGGTGCTGGTGTCCTCGTTGCGGCCACGGCCTTCGATGATTTTCGTGAACCGGGCGATCACCTGGGCGCGCGGCGTCGTGCGCTCCCACTCGATCGCGCGTGCCACCGCTGAGACGAAGAGCTTGGTGGTCTCCGGGTATTTCTTGATGAAGTCGGTGCGCAGTACGTAGGGGCCACCGTTGTACGGGCCGAACGCTTGGACGTCGCTGAACAGTGACCGCACCCCGCCCGCCGCGACGGCGTGGTCCTGCAGGATGCCCTGCAGCGCGACGGCATCGAGCTGGCCGTTGCGCAGCGCCTGTTCGGCGTTGACCGGCGGGATCACCACCAGCTGGACCTGCTTGATCTCGTCATCGGACAGGCCCTGCTGCTTGAGCCAGGTGTCGAGAGCAGCCTCGAGGTTCGCGCCCGCGGTGTTGACGCCGACCTTCTTGCCGATCAGGTCGCGCGCGGTCCGGACCGGGCTGTCTTCCTTGACGTAGAAGCCGATGAACTGCTTTTCGTCGGTGCCGTAGTAGTTGACGACGGCCTTCACCGGGGCGCCGGCCTCGACGAGCTTCACGACCGCGCCGGTGAAGGCGCCGCCGAAGTCGGTCTGGTCGGTGGCGGCGGACTGGATGTCCTGCGGGCCGCTGATCGTGTTACCGACCCACTTGAGCTTGACCGGGCCGAGGTAGCCGAGATCTTCGGCGAGTTCCGGCAGCGAGACGGAGTTCGCGCTGCCCTGGTAGCGCAGTTCGAGTTTCTCCGGTTGACCGGGCGCGCTGGTGGCCGTCGCCGAAGCGCATCCGGACAACGCCGCCCCGGCGAGCAAGGCGGTGAGGGCGAGAAGGGGCAGTGTTCTCTTCACGGTATGTTCTTTCGGTTCGGGGTCGATGGCACGCGCGGGCCGGCCGCGTCCTCTTCGGTGGGGATGCCGACAATTCTTCGGCGCTGCCACGGAGACGGTCAACTTTGCGAGTTTTTGAATTAACTCGGCCGGCTCAGGAGGCGTGTGCGAACTTCGTCAACAGTGGACCGAGCGGGTCCGCGAAGAGCATGTCGAGCAACACCGCGCCGCCGGCGGTCGCCAGCTCGATTCCGGGAAAGCTTGTTCCTACAATGGTTTTGTCAGCGTCGAGGCATACGCGTGAGCGCAGGCGGACTTCGTCCCGGATCGTGGACAGGCAGCCGGGGAGCTGCGATACACTTCGATCGACGACGATGAGAATTGCCGGATTGAGCACATCGATCAGCAACGCGGCGGCTTGCCCGACGAGACGGGCGCGGTCGGTGAACAATCTTGTGGCAGCGGGATTGCCGGATTTCGCTAGATCGAGCAGGTCTGGAAACGAGGCTTCGGGCAGCAATCCGTTTTCGACCGCTTTGCGCGCCAGTGTCTCCTCGGAAACCGTGGCTTCCAGACAGCCGGTCCGTCCGCAGGCGCACGGCTCGGTGCTGTCGTCGACCGGGAGGTGTGCGATCGCGCCCGCGGCCGACCGCGGCCCGTGATGCACGGTGTCGCCAGTGGCGAAAGCGGCATCGACGACGTTGCCGGCGAACAGTTGCACGACGCTTTCGCGGGCCAAAGGATGGCCCAGCAACCGTTCCGCGTGGATGAGCGCGCGCGAATGACTGTCGACCTCCACGGCCAGGCCGGTGCCTGCGGTCAGCAGATCCCGCACGGGAACGTCGTGCCACCCCAGCAGCGGATGCTCGATCACGGTGCCGGACGCGCGGTCGACCCAGCCGCCGGTGGCCACGCCGAGGCCGAGTGGTTCGCGGTCGCCAGCGTGTTCCAGCAGCATGTCGTCGAAGATTTCGGCAGCCCGGGCCAGCAGGTCCTCGGCGGCCAGACCGGCGTGCGGTTCCTCGTGCTGCGCCAGGATCCGGCCCCGCAGGTCGAGCAGGGCGACCGTGGCATGGTGGAGGGCCAGGTGCAGGCCGCCGATCACGAAGCGGTCGGTGTCGAGGTCGACCGGCACGTGCGGCCGCCCGACGGTTTTTTCCGTCGTCGCGTCCGGCAGTTCGCGCAGCAAGCCGAGCTGGGTCAGTTCGGCGCAGTGGCCGGTGACCGCGGCAGGGGAAAGCCCGCTGCGACGCGCGATCGTGCTGCGCGCGATCGGCCCGTGGTCGAGCACCGTCCGCAATACTGCGCTCGCACTGGCGCTTCGGCGGACACTCGTCCTTTGTGAACTGTCCGGCGGCTCAGAACCGTTGCGGTCCATGACTTTCCCCTTCACGCTGCTCGGCTGTATGGACGAGTCAGCGCTGGCAGGTCGCGCCCGCCTGCCGCCGGAGACAGACGTGCCGGCGCGTGGTCGAACCCGCGGCCTGGGAGGTCATGGACCGATCGTGGCAGACCTCTGGACGCATTCCCAGCCCGCCGGACGTTCGCCCATTATGTGGACAAAAGTTGTTGCGTGACCGGTGGTGGCCGCCGGTAGCATGCCGGACATGCGGATCCGGGAGTTCGCCGAAGGGGACCGGCCTCAGGTGTCGCGCGTGGTGACGGCGTTCATGGTCGCGCCGGCGTTCGCGGCCGCCGGGTGGGCACCGAGCTGTGCCGGTATGCGCTCGACCGGCCGCCCGGCCATGCCGGGACGCGGGTCAACGCCGTTGCCGCTGACCGGCGACTGGGTTTCCCCGTGGTGGGCTCGATTCCCGGCGCGTTCGCGCACCCGCCGCTGGGCCACGTCGGGTACTGCCCGTTCGACGGCGTTCAGCGCTCGAGGAGCAGGACGGCATATTCGTTGCCGGGCGTCGACGGCTGCCGGATCAGCCCGGCGCGCTCGGCGACTCTGATCGCGGCCGTGTTCGACGGCCGCGTTTCGACGAGAACCGGCCATTCCGGATGCGCCGCCGCGCCCGCGGCGATCGCGTCGCGAGCCATCTCGACGGCGAGGCCCCGGCCCTGGAACTCGGGGGACACCCGGTAGTAGAGGTTCCAGCACCAGCGTTCGCGCCACAGCTTGGGCTGGACGCCGCCAAAGCCCGCGACCTGGTCGTCGACGGAAATCGTCCAATATCCGAGCTCGCCCCCGTCCCAGACCTGGGCGAAAGCCGCGAGAAAGCGCGCCGAATCCGCCGGGGCAGGAGGCTCGCGGGGCGGTTCCT
Organism: uncultured Actinomycetota bacterium; assembly: GCA_963762765.1. Lineage (GTDB taxonomy): Bacteria > Actinomycetota > Actinomycetes > Mycobacteriales > Pseudonocardiaceae > Amycolatopsis. The sequence goes on along the minus strand of CAVXMR010000029.1, from coordinate 185,414 downwards.
CGCGTGCGCGGAGCGCGGCTTCGAGAGCGACGAACGCGTCGAGGTCGTCCATGGTCACGCGGCGGAGACGCAGCCTGGCTATCGACGGCTCACGAGATCCCATGGTCCCGAAGGTAGCGAAGCTTGACGTATACCTATATAGGCATATGATTGCCGCGTGGCACGAGCAGCGACTACGACGGATGCGTTCAACGCGGTGGCCGAACCCCGGCGAAGGGAGATCCTCGACGTCTTGGCTGTCGGGGAGCGATCGGTGAACGACCTGGCCGGACTGCTCGGGCTGGCTCAGCCGCAGGTGTCCAAGCACCTGCGGGTACTGCGGGAAGTGGGTGCGGTCGACGTGCGTGACGAAGGACGTCAGCGGCTGTACCGGCTCAACGGCCTCGCGCTCAAGCCCATCCACGACTGGGTCAAGCGTTACGAACGGACCTGGTCGGAACGGTTCGAGCTGCTGGACGACGTGCTGGAAGAACTCAAGGAGCAGGAGAGCTGACATGGCGGAGACGACGAGCGCGAAGATCACCTTGCCGACGGACGAGCAGATTCTCATCACCCGGGAGTTCGACGCGCCGCGGCACCTCGTCTATCGCGCGTGGACCACGCCGGAACTGGTGAAACGCTGGTGGAGCGGTCATCGCGGGACGACCACGGAGGTCGAGATGGACCTGCGGGTCGGCGGGCGGTGGCGGTACGTACTGAAGACCGACGAGGGATTCGAGGTCGCCTTCCACGGCGAATACCGCGAGATCGTGCCGAATGAGCGGATCGTCCACACCGAGGTCTACGAGATGCCCGGCGCGGAGCCGTTGCCCGCCGCCGACGAACCGGTCGACACCCTGACGCTGGCCGACGCCGGCGAGGGCCGGACGCTCCTTCGGCTCTTGGTGCAGACCACCAACAAGGGACTGCGCGATCTGATCCTCGGCTCCGGCATGGAGGTCGGCATGCAGGAACAGTTCGTCATCATCGAGGAGCTGGCGAACTCGCTGCGCTAGCGGCCGGGCCGGGCCGCGCGCTGGACCGCGCACGCGGAAATCGGCTGGGTCGCGTCGTCGTCGGTTCCCGGTGGCTGGGCGGTGTTCAACAGCTCGCCGGTGGTGCGGCGGCTGATGGACCCCGAGGGGGTGAGCGCGCACTGGTCGGAATTCGACGAGGGTGGTCACTTCGCGGCGATGGAGGCCGGCGATCTTCTGGTCGGTGACGTGCGCGAATTCTTCCGTAAGCTCCGCTCATGACGGCGATCGTGCTCGGGCAGCGCGCGCTCAACCGCGCGCTGCTCGGGCGGCAGCACCTGCTGGCTCGCACCCGGATGTCCGCGGAAACGATGATCGGGCACCTGGTCGGGATGCAGGCGCAGGCGCCGCTGGCGGCCTATGTCGGGCTGTGGACGCGAATTGACGAATTCGACCCGGCGGAGCTGGCGGCGCTCACCACGGAGCGGAAAGTCGTCCGCGCGACCTTGATGCGGGGCACCGTCCACCTGGCCGGGGCCGATGACGCGCTGGTGCTGCGTCCCCTTGTCGACCGCGCCGTGACCAGCGGGTTCAAGGGCAGCTTCGCGCGCCAGCTGGCCGGGGTCGATCTCAGCGCGGTGGCCGAGGCCGGGCACGAGCTGCTGACCGAGCGGCCGCGCACGCGCAAGGAACTGCAGGAGCTGCTCGGTGCGCGGTGGCCGGACTGGGACACCTCGGCGATGGCCTACGCGGTCAGCGCCCTGGTGCCGAACGTCCAGGTCACTCCGCGCGGGGTGTGGGGATCGACCGGCCAGGCCACGCTCACCACGATGGAGGCCTGGCTCGGCCGCCCGCTCGACCCGTCGCCGTCGATCGACGACGTCGTGCGGCGGTACCTGGTGGCGTTCGGGCCGGCGTCGGTGGCGGACGTCCAGGCCTGGTCGGGGCTGACCCGGCTGCGCGAGGTCGTGGAACGGCTCGACGGGCTGCGGCCGTTCGGTACGGAATCCGGCAAGGTCCTCTACGACGTCGAAGCCGGGTTCTTGCCGCCGGAAGACACCCCGGTGCCGGTGCGGTACCTGCCGGAATACGACAACGTCCTGCTTTCGCACGCCGATCGCTCGCGGGTGTTGCCCGCGGGACGCCGGGTCCCGCTGCCGCCCGGGAACGGCGCCGCGATGGGCACGGTCCTGTTGGACGGTCGTTACGACGCGGACTGGCGGATCCAGCGGACCGGGGACGAAACCGTGCTGGCCGTCACCGCGTACCGGCGGCTGACCGCGGGGGAACGCGCCGAGCTCGCCGATGAAGGCGAGCGGTTGCTCGAATTCGTCAGTCCGGGGATCTCGGCCGACGTCCGGATCGCCGACGTCTTCTGACCGATTCGGGCCCGCCGGTGGATGATCGTGGGCGAGAATCTGCGGGTGTGGTTCGACATCCTGGGGCCGGTCGAGGCCCGGCGGCCGGACGGGACCCCGGTCGGGCTCGGCGGGCCTCAGCTGCGCGGGCTGCTGGCACTGCTCGCGGCCGACGCCGGGCGTGTGGTCAGCGCCGAGCGCCTGATCGACGGGCTGCACGGCGAGCATCCGCCCGAAGGCGCCGCTGACGCGTTGCAGTCCCAGGTCTCTCGATTACGACGACGGCTCCGCGACGGCGGCGCGCCCGACGGCCTGGTCGAATTCTCGCCGGCCGGGTACCGGCTCGCCGTCGATCCCGATACCGTCGACCTGCATCGGTTCGAGCGTCTTGCCGCGGAAGGGCGAGCCGCGCGGGATCCCGCGCGGTCGTGGGAACTGCTGACCGAGGCGCTCGAGCTCTGGCGCGGTCAGGCGCTCGACGGACTGGCGGACCTGCCGCTGGCCGCCCGGCTCACCGAACTGCGGCTGGCCATTACCGAAGAGCGGATCGAGGCGGCGCTCGCGCTGGGCCGGTGCGAGCAGCTCGTCCCCGACTTGCACGAACTCGTCAGCGAGCACCCGCTGCGTGAACGCCTGAGCGCTCAGCTCATGCGAGCGCTGCACGGGTGTGGTCGGCAGGCGGAGGCATTGACGGTTTTCGCGGAAACGCGGCAACGGCTGGCCGACGAACTGGGCGCTGATCCGTCGCCGGAACTCGCCGAAACCCATCTCGCCATCCTGCGGCAGGCCGAGCCGGCGCCGGTGACCACTGTGCCGGTCCCGCTCACCGGCTTCATCGGACGCGACGCCGAACTGGACCGGCTGACCGGGCTGCTCGCCACTGGCCGGTTGGTCACGATCACCGGTCCCGGTGGCGCGGGCAAGACGCGCATGGCTGTCGAAGCGGCGTGGCGCGAAAAGGGTGACGTGTGTTTCGTCGAGCTTTCGGCATCCGGGGGAGACGTGCCGCAGGCCGTCCTCGCCGCACTGGGGTTACGTGAACCGGGGCTGCTCACCGGCGGCGTCGCCCCGGATCCGGGGCGACGGCTGCTCGACGGTCTCGCCGGTCGGTCGCTCTTGCTCGTTCTCGACAACTGCGAGCACGTTGTAGCCGAAGCGGCGACGCTCGTCCGGCGGCTGCTGGGTGGGTGCCCGGGACTGCGGGTGCTCGCGACCAGCCGTGAGGCGTTGTCCCTTACCGGTGAAATCTTGTTTCCGCTCAGCGCGCTTCCGACTGAAGCCGCCGTCCGGCTCTTCGCCGACCGTGCGGCCGCCGTGGCACCCGAGGCCGTTCTCGATCAGGGCAAGGTCGCGCAGATCTGCCAAGCGCTGGACGGGCTCCCGCTGGCGATCGAGCTCGCCGCCGCGCGGCTGCGGTCGTTCGGCGTCGACGACATCGCGACCCGCCTCAGTGATCGGTTTCGGCTGCTTTCGCGGGGCGACCGCAGTGCCGAGCCACGGCATCGCACCTTGCGGGGCGTCGTCGCCTGGAGCTGGGATTTGCTGGAGCCGGACGAGCAGGTGCTGGCGCGGCGCTTCGCCGTGTTCGCGGGCGGGGCACGGTTGGCCGCCGTTGAACGGATTTGCGGCGACGACGTCGAGGATCTGCTGGCCGGGCTTGTCGAGAAGTCGTTGCTGGAAGTCGTCGACAGCCGTTACCGAATGCTGGAGACGATCCGTGCCTTCGGTGCCGAGCAGCTGGTCGAAGCGGCGGAGGAGGAGATGCTGAGCGCCGCGCACGCGGAGTACTTCACCGATTTCGCGCTGAGCGCAGAACCGAAACTTCGCGGCGGCGAGCAGCTGGACTGGCTCGGCCGGCTCACCGCCGAGCACGCCGATCTCCACGCGGCCCTGCGCTGGTCGGCGGCGGAACGGCCACGGCTCGCGCTGCGCCTGCTCGCGGCGTTGTCCTGGTACTGGTGGCTGCGCGGCTTACGTGGCGAAGCGACGCCGTATGCCGATGACGTCCTTGACGCAATCGGGCCACAGCCACCGGAGGGCCTGGAGGAGGAGTACGTCCTCTGCCTGATCCACGCTTCGGCGACCGACGTCCTGATCGAGCCGATCCTGCTCGGCCTCGACCGTCCGCTGCGATATCCGTTTCTGTTCCTGCTCTGGATGTTGTCGGAGCGGCCGAAGGCGACCGACGGCGCCGCGCTCGCGAAGCTGGTCGGGCCCGATCCGTGGGCGCGCGCGTTCGGCCGGATCGGCGACGGGCTGGGCGCGCTCTACGGAGGCCACGCCGAGCTTGCGGAGCAGCACTTCACCGAATCGCTCGAGGGGTTTCGCGTACTCGGTGATCGCTGGGGCGAGGCGAGCGCGCTGGAGAAGCTCGCTGAGTTTGCCGACCGGCGCGGTGACCAGGAGCGGTTTTCGGCGCTGATGGACGAGGCGGTCCGGCTGGTCGCTGAGCTGGAGGCGGCCGAAGACACGGCGGACCTCCTGTGCCGCCGCGCCGACGGCGTTCTTCGCGGTGGCGACATCGCGTCGGCGCGCGCCGACTACGAGCTGGCGGCGGTACGGGCCCGCGCGGCGGGAGCGCCGGTGATGCTCGCGCGCGCCCACGGTGGGCTGGGTGAGGTGGCACGTCGCTCCGGGAATCTCGCCGAAGCACGGCGATGGTATGAACTCGCCCTCGACGGCTGCGCGTCGGCGTCGCTCAGCGGTGGCGAAATCCGCGCGAAGCTGCTCACCGGCCTCGGCTGGACGACAGCGGCCGAGGGGGACCAGGACGCCGCGGCGACGCTCCAGCAGGACGCCCTCACTGTCGCCCTCGAGCACGCCAATCTGCCGAGCGCGGCCGCGGCGGTCGAAGGGCTGGCCGGGCTCCTCGCCGGTCGCGGCGAGGGAGAGCGGGCCGCGTTCCTGCTCGGCGTCGCCGTCGCGCTGCGGGGTTCGCCGGTTTCCGGCGACGCCGACGTGGCCGCGATCGAGACGACGGCGCGTGCGCGGATCGGCGTCGACGCCTATGTCAACGCCTATGACCGTGGCGCCGAAATGGCCCCTGACCAGGCGATAGCCGAGCTCGGTGACCGGCGGTCGGCGATCGGTTCGTGAACGGTTGGCGGCCACGCCCAAGCTTCGTTGCATGACCAAGAACCCGCAGATCCTCATCTCCGGCGCCAGCATCGCCGGCCCCGCCCTCGCCTACTGGCTGCACCGCCACGGCTTCCGTCCCACCGTCGTCGAGCGGGCGCCGAGCTTACGCGACGGTGGCTACAAGGTCGACATCCGCGGTGTCGCCGTCGCCGTCGTCCGCCGGATGGGGTTGCTGGAAAAGATCCAGGCCTCGAGCACCGACATGCAGGGCGCCGCCTTCGTCAACAAGCGCGGCAAGGAGCTCGCGACCCTGGACGCGGACACTTTCGGCTTCCGTCACGGTGACGATACGGAGATCCTGCGTGGTGACCTGGCGAAGATCCTCTACGAGCACACCCGCGACGACGTCGAGTACGTCTTCGGTGACTGGATCACCGGGCTCGAGCAGGGCGACGACGGCGTGCAGGTGAGTTTCGCCCACGGCGAGACGCGGAAATTCGACCTCGTGGTCGGCGCGGACGGGCTGCATTCCGGCGTCCGCTCGCTGGCCTTCGGCCCCGAAGAGCAGTTCCTCCGTCGCTTCGACGCCTACATCTCCATTTCGACCGTGCCCAACACCTTCGACCTGGACCGCTGGGAGCTGCTCCACTCGGCCGCGGCCGGCAAGATGGTCAACGTCTACAGCACCGCGCGGGCCGCGGACGCCAAGGCGGCGTTCTGGTTCAGCGCCCCGCCGCTGGAGTACGACCGCCGCGACACCGGCGCGCAGAAGGACCTGGTCGCGGAGCAGTTCGCTGGGCTGGGCTGGGAGATCCCGGCGCTGCTGGACGCGATGCGCGACGCCGACGACTTCTACTTCGACCCGGTCTGCCAGATCGTGATGGACCGCTACTCGACCGGGCGCGTCACCTTGCTCGGCGACGCCGGGTACTGCGCCTCCCCGGCCTCCGGGCAGGGCACCAGCCTCGCGCTGGTGGGTGCGCACGTGCTGGCGGGCGAGCTCGCGGCCGCCGCCGGTGACCACGAAATCGCCTTCGAACGCTACGAAGCCGCGATGCGGCCATTCGCCGAGCAGAACCAGGCGCTGGCCAAGACGGCGCTGCGCGGCATCCTCCCGCAGTCGAGTGCCTTCGCCTGGTTCAACACCCGCATGATCAAGCTGCTGCCGCACCTGCCCGGCCGCAACCGCGTGCTGGAGCAGTTGGAACGCCCGATCCGCGCGGCCGCGAACGCGTTGACGCTCAAGGACTACCCAGCGGCTTGCCCGGCCGGGAAGTGACGCTAACCGGCGTGGTCGAAAGCGAGCGTCAGCCACTCGCGAACGTCGTCATCCACTTCGGAGACCTCCCGCAGGGTCAGCCGGTAAGCGAGCCGTGGTTCGGCCGAGTTCCAGACGTGCGTCAGCCGGGGATCGTCGATCGGGCGTGGCACGAAGAGGTAGATCAGGAGATCGGCCGAGCGCGGGCGCAGCTCGGCCAGCTTCCGGTCGCCTTTGAGGAAGACTCCCACGGTGACCGCGTCCTCGTGGACGTCGCCGAGCGTGTGCAGGTGAACGAGGATTTCATCGTAGATCGCGCGCAGCCGTGGTTCGCGCCCGGCGAAGGTCGCGTCGACGGTGCACCCGGGCACGCAGGTATGCGCCTGACGCGCACGCGCGAACTCGCGATCGCACCGCGGGCACGTCCAGCGGGAGGACATGCTCGTCAGCGTGGCACTGGAGGGCCAGGCGGACCAGTCACAGCGGCCCGGGGCCTGCCGTCCCGAGGCCGGGCAGCGTCACCGCGGCACCGACGATCCGGCGCGCGGAGGCCGCTGCGGCCTGGCGCTGCGGCCCGGACATCCGCGCCAGGACCGAGCTCAGCGCGGTGTACCGCTGCGCCATCAGGCTGTTCACGAGGGCCTGTCCCGCCTCGGTCACCTCGACCGTGACCACGCTGCGGTTGTGCTCGTCGCGACCGCGGGCCAGGTAGCCGAGCGCCTCGAGCTTGTTCGCGAGGCGGGTCACCGACGACGCGTTCACGCCCATCGCGGCCGCCAGGCGTGAGCTGGGAACCCGGCCCATCCGCTCGAGGATGAGCAGCAGCCGGGTCTGCGGGAACGTCACCCCGGGTGGTGCCGCGTGCGCGCACTCCCAGGCGATCCCCACCAGGACGCGGGTGAGGGCCTCCAGGGCCATGACCTCGGGATCGGGCTCGGGAACGTCTGCCTCGGTGACCGCTTGCATACCGCAATACTTGCCAACCGCAAGGCTATCGGTCAAGATGGTCTCGTTCCGGCGTGTTCCGGACTTCCCGCGACGAGCTGCCCTGCGCCGTCGCCAGTCCCATGTGGACGACTTCTGCACGCGAGAATCCTTGCCCTGCAACAGGTCTGCGGAATTTTCTTGCCAAAACCGGTGAACCACCCCCGGTCGGGAGCCGTAGTAACCGATGCAGGCAACCGGTGTGTCGATGACGGCCGGTGTCATCGCCAGAAGGAGGAACGATGTCCGATCACCGGGGAACACCGGGAAACGCCAGGGCGCGGACCGCACTGATCGCCATCGCCGCGGCCGTCGTGCTCGGCGTGGGGTCCGTGGTGGTGCTGAACTCGGCCAACGCAGGCCAGAACCCCTACGGCAGCAACAACATGGCCGGCATGGCGATGGGATCCGCGGCCGAACCCGCGGAGGCGCCGAGTGCGGGCATCGCCGGGGCGGGTCCGGTGACCGAGATCGACAAGGTGTTCCTGGTGAAGGTCCGCCAGGCCGGGCTGTGGGAGATGCCCGCGGGCGAGCTCGCCCAGACCCACGCCAGCAGCGACGCGGTCAAACGGGCCGGGCTGCACCTGCTCGACGGTCACTCGCACCTCGACCAGCTGGTCCGCGAGGACGCCGCCATGCTCGGCGTCCAGCTCCCCGACGTGGCCTCCGACGAACAGCGGGGCTGGGTCCGGCAGCTGACCGACGCGCAGGGGCTCGCCTTCGACAAGCTCTTCGTCAACCTCCTGCGCGCCTCGCACGGCAAGATCTTCGCCACCATCGCCGAGGTCCGCGCCAGCACGCAGAACGACATCATCCGGCGCCACGCCCGGCAGGCCAACCAGACCGTCCTGGACCACATGGAGGTCCTGGAGGACACCGGCCTGGTCGACCGCTCGACGCTGGAAGACGTCGCCACCGCGGTCGCGCCCGCACCGGCTAAGAAATAGCATTCCCGGCGGACGAGGAATTCACGGTAAATAGACTTGCGCACGGCGGCGACGTCGGCGATAGTGAATGCACACACGACGAACCGAGGAGAAACCATGATGGACACGCGACAGCGAGAGATGCGGCACAGCAGTGCCACGCTCGCCGCGCGCCCGTCATCGGGCCTCGGCCTGTCCGCGCTGCGACCGGAAAAGCAGCAGCTGGGCAGTGTGTGCTCCCCACCGTGACGAGAGTGTTCGTCAGGTCAGGGAGCCGCCCATCGGGAATCCGATCCGGGCGGCTTTCTCTATTCGGCGTACCCGGAAACAATTCCGGCGGCCGAATTCTGTAGGTAAATAAAGGCCGATGCGGCTGACGGCAGGCTGTCGCGTTTTCACCGCGAAGGACCGGGTTCGACTCCCGGATCGGCTGCTACATCCCCGTAGCTCAGATGGACAGAGCGCGCCGCTACGAACGGCGAGGTCCCAGGTTCGAGTCCTGGCGGGGGTGCCACCGGGTGCGAGGGGCACTGGCGACCCCACCTGATTTGGGATCAGGAGACACCGCGTTCGACTCGCGGGCATCCGACTGCGGTGGCTTCCCCCGGGGGAGGTCGCCGACCAAGGCGTGTTGGTCCAGAGGGACGGACACCCGGTTCTCAGCCGGGAGACGCGGGTTCGATCCCCGCACGCGCTGCGCAGGCCCCTGTAGCCCAACGGAAGAGGCGACGCGCTCAGAACGCGTTCAGTCCAGGTTCGAATCCTGGTGGGGGTACCACCGGCCACGGCCGGGCACTGCCCGTTGGTCCAGATCGGCATGGATGCCGGACTCTGACTCCGGAGACCGAGGTTCGAACCCTCGACGGGCAGCAGGCGAGGTGGAGCATGGCGGTCTGTGCAGCGCTCTCATAAGGCGACGGACCAGGTTCGACTCCTGGCACCTCGACGAACACCCTGAGGAGGATTGGCCGAGTCCGGCAAGGCAGCCGTCCCGAAAACGGCAGTCGGCGCGAGAGCGTCGCGCAGGTTCGAATCCTGCATCCTCCGCAGCGGGCCGCTAGCTCAGCTGGTCAGAGCTGCCGACTCTTAATCGGCGGGTCCGGGGTTCGAGTCCCCGGCGGCCCACGACCGGACGTCCCTGGCTCCGGGACGTCCGGTTTCTGTGACAATCGAGACGATGACCGAGATCGAGATCGTGCCCGCGAACGAGGCGTCGTGGGAAGACCTGGAGGCGGTGCTCGGCACCGTCCGGCGGCACTCGGCGCTCTGTTATTGCCAGCGGACGAAGATCTCCGCGTCCGAGTGGCGGTCGGTGGCCGACGAAGAGCGGGCACACCGCTTGCGGGAGCAGACCGACTGCGGGCATCCCGGGGCGCCGGCGACGACCGGGCTCGTGGCCTACCGCGGCGGCGAGCCTGCCGGGTGGTGCTCGGTCGAACCGAGGACAGCCTTTCGCGCGCTGCTGGCCACCCGCATCCCGTGGTCCGGCCGGAACGAGGACCGGGCCGACGACGGCGTCTGGGCGGTGTCCTGCTTGATCACCCGCATCGGTCATCGCCGGCACGGCATCACCCACGCTCTCATGCGTGCGGCAGTCGGCTTCGCGCGGGAACGAGGCGCGCGCGTGCTCGAGGGATATCCGATGATCACCCAGCCGGGCGTGGACATCACGTGGGGCGAACTCCATGTCGGCAGCCGTGGGGCGTTCGCCGCCGCCGGGTTCACCGAGGTGAGCAGGCCCACCAAGCGCCGGGTCGTGATGCGCCTCGATCTCCGAGAGAACTGAGAACCGGTTGCGGCGCAGGGATTGTCCCGGCTTTGTCCTGTTTCACCCTCGATCGCCGAACTACCATGCCTCGGTGTGACAGCCGACGACGCGCTCTTCGCTGACTACGACGGGATCGAAGCGCTGGAGCGGTTAGTCAGCCAGCGCCTGGAGAAGGTGCTTTCGACGCCTATCTCCTTCGCGACGACGCACGGGAGCTGCTGGAAGAGATCGCTTACCGTCGTTCGCAGCCGATGGTGGAGACAGCCGTGGCGTTCCGGCGGTTCACCTGGCCGCCCGAGCTGGGCTACGCCGAGCGGCGCGAGATCGTCGCGGACCTGCTCGTGGCGAGCGGTATCGCGGCCGGTAGCGAGTTCGTGTCCCCGGCGGTCCGGGACTACCTCGCCGCGTGCCGCATCGTCCGGCACCAGGAGCGCGGACCCGGCTGGTGGCGAACGCGAGGTCATCTGGCGCCGCAGGCGATCTGGCCCTGGCCCGACGCCGGGCTCGAGCTGTACCTGGCCGCCCTTTGGTGGCGTGACGCGAAACCCGCCGTCGAACGGCGGCTCAAGCGCCTGGTGCACGAACGGCATCGGGACCCGAACATCCGCTTCGTCATCGAGCTGATCCGGCGGGATCTGGTCCCGGGTGGGGAAATCCGCGACCACGTCGTCGAGCTGCTCCATCGTGAGCTCGGCGGCGGGCAAGGTGAGGAAGGCCCCTGGGCGGCCACGGCCGGGTGGCTGTACCGGCTCGATCCCGGCGCGGCCATCGTGGAGCTGGAGAACGTGGTCCGGATTCCCGGGCCGAGCATGACGTCGCGGCGCCGGTTCGCCGCCGTCCGCGAACTGGCCAGCTATGAACCCGCTCGTGAGGAGAAGAACCTGCGGATCCTCGCCGGCAACTTGACCGGCGTCCCCAGGACAAGTTCGACACGGCCAGGCTGATCGGCGATCGCCACCGCGAGCTGGGCGTCCGCGCGATGACGGTGCTCGCGAACGACCAGGCCATGGGCGAACTGCGGGTCGACGCGGCGATCCACACCGGGTCCGCCACCCTGATGCGTGAGCTGATCCTGCGTGACCGCACGTTGTCCGACGACGACCGGCTGCGGCTGCTGGCCGCGCTCTTCGAGCTGGATCCCGGTAGCGGCGTCGAGGTGGCCGAGCGGTTCGCCGGGACGGCGCGAGAGGTGGAGAGCCGGCTGCGGATCGCCGAGATGCTCCACCCGTACGGACCGGACGTGGCACGGCGGATCGCCACCGAGGTCGCGTGGCCGGCGCGCGAGAAGATCGATGGCTGGGTGCGGCTGCGCGCGGCCCGGCTGCTCGGGGCGTTCGAACCCGCCGAGGCGATCCCGCTGCTGCGGCGGCTGTCGGCGGACGACGCGGTCCGTGGCGAGGTCCGGGTGCGCGCGGCGAAGATCATCGTGACCGACCACACGGGACGACTGCCGCCCTGATCGAGCTGGTCAAGGACCGGGAACTGGACGTCATGGACTGCGCCGACGCGGCGCAGGCGGTCGGCGAGATCGAACCCGCCACCGGCGCGGACCTGTACCTCGTGCTGGCGAGCAGCCGCACGTCATTGGACGCGCAGCGATTACGCCTGTTGCGAAAGGCCTACTCGCTCGACGCGGGACAGGGCGCGGAGGCGCTCGCGGATTTCGCCAGGTCCAAGGAAGCACCGGGGAAGCTGCGGCTTGACGCTGTCGAAGCCGTGAGCAGCACACTCGGTACGCGTCGGACCGTCCAGCTTTACGCCGCCATCGTGGACGACGCGGACAGCGACACCGCCCTCGCCGCCGCGCGGAAGGCGAAGGCGAGGGACCTGGACGCCGGTCAGCGGTTGCTGGGCCGGGTGGCCGGGCGCACCGCGGACAGCAGTTTCCAGACCGCCGCGGCTCAGGAGGCGGGTGGTTACGGGAAGCAGGTTCTGGCGGAGATCGCGGACCGGAACCGGTCGCACACTGTGCGGTTGACCGCGGCCAAGGCGCTGTACACGGTCGACCGTTCGAGCGGCACCGCCGCATTGTGGAAATTGGCGAGAAAGGGCAAGCCCGGCAGAGTCCGGATCGAGGCGGCTTTCGCCCTTCCCGGGAGCGAGACCGTCGACGCGCTGATCGTGATCGCCCAGGACCGTGCCGAGACCGAGGAGATCCGTGTCGACGCCGGGATGGACGTCTTGAAGCGAAACAAGAAACGGGGACGCGAGATGCTGTCCAAGCTCGCCGAAGAGACGAGGATCTCATCGCGGACCCGCGAGAAGATCCACCGTCTCCTGGACAAGTGACGCCTCACGGCGCGGTTCCCGGTACGCCGAGCTTCCAGAACACGAACGCCGGTTCTCGCTGCGCCTTCTCCTCCCGGCGCACGGCATCCCGGATCGAAGGGCCGAAGCCGAGGAGGCTCGAGAGACCGCCGAAGATCGTCGCCGCGGGTGGCGCGGCGCTCGCCACTCCACCGGCGACGGCGAAGCCGGCGGTGGCGAGGACGAACGGCAGGTCACGCAGCAGGGTGTTGCGGCGCATGGCTTGTTCGATGACGCGGATGTTCGGCCGGAACACCTCGTCGAAGATCCGGGTGGCCTCCGCGGGGAAGCGTTCTTCGTCGGGGTCCGAGCCGATCAGGTCCTCGGTTAGCACCAGGTGTCGCCGGAAAGCGTCGAAAGCTTCGTCGTTCGCGCGGATCGCGAGCAGGTCCGGCGCCGGGATGTGTTCCAGGACTGGCCGGGTGAACGTGTCGACGAAGGAGAGCAGCCGGGTCCCGGGATGCAGACCGGCCATCGCGTCGCGGGCCAGGCGCCAGTACGCGTCGGACGCGCTCCAGAACGTCCCGTTCACCGCGTCCGCGTGCAGCAGCCCGTTCCACGCGGTCAAGGACTGCAGGGTCAGCCGCGGCTCGACGGTGAACCGGGCGATCTCCGCGGGGCCCATGCCGAACTCCGTCCAGAGCTCACGGTCCAGCTCGATCTTCGCCTGCTCGTCGAGCAACGGCAGGCGGTATTCGAGCCATTGCGGATAACCGGTCACGTCGTAGCCGAGCAGTTCGAGGTGCTCCTCGAGGTGGTCGGTGACCGCGCGTTCGACGGCGCTCACTCGGTCTTCTGGCACCATCCGCAGTGGCCGGAAGACGACCAAACCGGCGCGGACCAGCGGCATTACCTGCCACATGCGCTCGACCTGCGCGGCCAGGTGCGCCAGGAGCCGCGCCCCGGTCCCCTTGCCGAAAGTCCGCCGGTAGAAGTGGGCGAACCGCTGGATGTGGTCCTGCACGTACAGCAGTGGGTCGTCGCAGATCACCAGGTCCGCGACCAGGACCGCGCTCTTGACCTCGGCCGACCAGTCGCGCCACGGATCGACGGCGATCACCGCGATCCGGCCCGGCTCCCGGCCAGAGGCGGGCAGTCCGGCGTAGTAGCTGCGAAGGCGTTCCAACATCGCTTCGGCGCTTTCGCGGTCGCCAAACGACAGCTCGAGTTCGGGGAGCAGTTCGTCGAGGAACCGGCTGTACTCGCTGTCGGCGGACGTCATCAGCGGTAGTCCGGCAGGTGACGGGCGACCTCGTCGGGTGAGGGCATCCGGGAGATTTCGACCGCGATCGCGCGGGCGGCGTCGCGGTGGCTGGTGTCGCGGGGGAGCAGCTTCGCGACCTGGTCGGCGATCGCGTCCGCGCTCACTTCGTCCGGCAGCAGACGCAGCGCCGCGCCCGAGGTCCGCAGCGCCTCGGCGTTGGCGAATTGATCGGCTCCCTGGGGCAGGACGAGCTGGGGAACGCCGGCCGCGAGGGCGCCGAGCGTCGTGCCGCTGCCGCCGTGGTGCACGACCACGTCGGCGTGCGGCAGCAGGTCGGCCTGGTCCACCCAGGCGTGCGCGGTGACGCGGCTGGGCAGGTCACCGAGCTCTTCGGGGCGGACCCGGCCGGTGGCCACCACGACGTGCGTGCCGAGCTGTGCCAGCCCGTCGATCGCCGTCCGCGCCAGCTCGGGGGTGCCGAACGCGGTGCCGAGCGTCAGGTAGACCAGCGGGCCGCGCGGGCGGTCCATGGCCGCCGGGTTGGAATACGGCACCGGTCGCAGGGCGACGCGGTTCGCGGCGGCGAGGAAGTCCTTGTCCTGCAAGGAGGGCGGGCAGATGTCCAGATGCGGGCGACCGGGGACCGCGGGCCGTTCCAGGCCGATTCCGGCGGGGAACATCCGGCCGAAACCGTGCCAGAGACCGGGGATTCCGGCGCGAATGGCGGCCGTGGCCGCGCCGGGGAGACCCCATTCGTGGACGACCAGGCCGGGTTCGAGCCGGGCCAGCTCCGGTTCGAGGTCTTCGGCGTAGATCTCGTAGAACGCGTCCGCGGGGCGAAAGGGACGCAGCCCGTTGGCGGCCAGCGAGCGCGTGCATTTCCTCGCCGACGGCGAAATGGACCTCATGCCCGGCGTCCCTGGCCGCGATCGCCAGCGGGATCAGGGGATAGGTGTGGCCTGCCGAGGCCAGGCTGGCGAACAGCACGCGCATGGCAGGACCCTACTGGGCAGCCGGGAAACGCGGTGGCGGCCGAAGCCCGGATGATCTTAGGATCCGCCAGTGGGTATCAGGGTTCTCGGTCCTCGCGACCGGTTGCCGGTCGAGCCGGTCCGGCGGATCGCGGTCGCCGGGGCGCCCGGCGGGGGCAAGTCGACGCTCGCGCGCACGCTCTGCGCGCGGATGGGACTGCCGTTCGTCGAGTTCGAATCCTTCTACCACGCACCGGGCTGGACGGTCCGGCCCACGTGGCGTGAGGACGTGCTGGCCTTCCTCGCCGAACCCGCGTGGGCGATCGAGTGGCAGGGCGAGGACGTGCGTGAGCAGATGACCGCGCGGACCCAGGTGCTGGTCTGGCTCGACCATCCGCGGCTGCTCGTGGTGGCGCGGACGGTCTTCCGCACGATCAAACGACGGCTCGGCTACGGGACCGCGATCGCCGGCGGCAACGTCGAATCGCCGCTGCGCGCCTTTTTCACCGATCCCGACCACATCGTCAAGGAGTCCTGGCGACGGCACCCCGTGATGCGCGCCCGCGTCCGGCGGGTGATCGCCGAAAACCGACACCCCGACCTGGTGATCGTGCGGCTGCGCGGGCAGCGGCAGGTCGACGCCTGGCTGAACGGCCCGCTCGCGCGCTGCCTGGCCGAACGGTAGGTGGTCACGCCTTGAGATGCGCCAGCACGGCGAGCACCCGGCGGTGCCCGGTGTCGGTCGGCGGCAGCCCGAGCTTGGCGAAGATGTTGCCGATGTGCTTGCTCACCGCGGTCTCGCTGACGACCAGCAGCCCGGCGATCGCGCCGTTGGCATGGCCCTCGGCCATCAGCCCGAGGACCTCCCGCTCGCGCGGGGTCAGCGTGCGCAGCGGGTCGTCGGCGCGGCGGCGGACCATCAGCTGGGAGACCACTTCGGGGTCGAGCACCGTGCCGCCGTCGACGATCCGCTGCAGCGCGTCGAGGAACTTCTCCACTTTGCCGACCCGCTCTTTGAGCAGGTAGCCGATACCACCCGAACCGTCGGCCAGCAGGTCGGCGGCGTAGCTGTCCTCGACGTAGGCCGAGAGCACCAGGATCGGCAGCCGCGGGAACTGCCGCCGCGCTTCGACCGCGGCGCGCAGCCCTTCGTCGGTGAACGACGGTGGCAGCCGGACGTCCAACACAGCCGCGTCCGGGCGATGTTCGAGAAGCGCCGCGAGGAACGCTTCGGGGTTGTCGACCGCTGCGACGACGTCGATCCCTTCGCTGCGAAGCAGCAAGACGAGGCCTTCGCGCAGCAGGGCGTCGTCCTCGACGATCACGACCCGCACGGCAGCTCCGCCCGCAGTACCGTCGGCCCGCCCGCGGGGCTGGTCAGCTCGGTGGTCCCGTCGAAGGCCGCGATCCGTCGCCGGATGCCGAGCAAGCCGCTGCCGGCGCTCTCGTCGGCGCCGCCGAGCCCGTCGTCGCGTACCTCGATCACCAGCGTTTCGCCCCCTCGCGTCGACAACCGCACTTCGGCTCCCCGGGCCCCGCTGTGCTTGGCGACGTTGGTCAGCGCCTCGGCGATCACGAAATACGCCGCGGACTCTACCGCCGCCGGCGCCCGCCCGAGGCCGTCGGCGGTGAGCGTGCACGGCACCGGGCAGGCGGCCACGAGCGCCGCCACCGCGCCGTCCAGACCGCGTTCCGTCAGCACCGGCGGATAGATCGTGCGGACGACTTGACGGAGATCGGTCAACGCGTCCGCCGCGGCGTCCTGGGCGCGTAGCAGCATCGGGAGGGCTCCGGCCGGGTCACGGCGTAGCGCTCTTTCGGCGATGCCGAGGTGCATGACCACGCCGACGAGCCGGTTCTGCGTGCCGTCGTGGAGGTCACGCTCGATGCGGCGGAGCTCGGCACCATGGGCCTCCAGCGCCGCCGCGCGGCTCGCCGTCAGCACGGCCACCTGCTCGGTCAACCGGGTGCCCGGCGCGGGGGAGAGCAGCCGGCGCGCCAGCCCGGCCTGCCATCGCGCCAGCCGCGGGACCGCGAACAACGCCAGCGCCGCGTAGCCGACCGCGACCAGCGGCATCGCCAGCGCGCCGGCCCACGACGTCACCGGATACGGCGAGGACACCGGCTCCTCCGGCGGCACTGCCCACCAGTAGAACGGGATCGCGACCGCGTTGACCGCGGAGAGCGGCAGGCCGACCGAGAGAAAACCGAGCACCGTGCCGGTCAGCCCGTTCGCGAACAGCCACGCCAGGTCGCGCCGGAGCGACCGGTCGGTCAGCACGGTCTTGAGCTGCTCGCCCAGCGGGCCCTCGAGCGGCGGATAGCCCTGGTGCACCGGCTTTCCGGTGAAACCGCCGATGCGCCGCCGCCCGATCGCCGCCCAGCGGCGAAGCCCGCGCGCCGCCGACGGAGCCGCAGGCCAGCCGACCAAAGTGACCGCCACGACCACCGGGATCAGCCCCAGCGACGCCAGCGCCTGGGGCACGCCGCCGGCCAGGAATCGCACGGCTCGCCACAACTCGGCGACGGCCGTCCTCAGCCACGCGCGGAACCTGGTCATGACCACCAAGGTATAGCCAGGTACACCCCGAAGCCGGTGGTTCGCCGGATCGTCGCGCCTCCGGGCGCTCACTACCGTCAGTGACGACGACAGAGGGGTGGACCATGACGATTCCGGTGACGACGGCCGCGCCCGCGGTCCGGCTGGCCGCGGTGTCCAAAGTGTACGGTGCGGGGCCGAACGCGGTGGTGGCGCTGGACGGCGTGAGCCTCGAGCTCGGCAAGGGCAGCTTCACCGCGGTGATGGGCCCGTCCGGGTCCGGCAAGAGCACGTTCCTGCACTGCGCGGCCGGGCTGGACCGGCCGAGTTCGGGCACCGTCGTGCTCGGCGACACCGATCTCTCCGGCCTGCGTGAAGCGGAATTGACCAAGATCCGGCGGGACCGGGTCGGGTTCGTGTTCCAGGCCTACAACTTGCTGCCGTCGCTGACCGTCGAGCAGAACGTCACCCTGCCGCTGCGGCTGGCCGGCCGGGGGACCGATCCGGCGTGGCTGCGCCAGGTGATCGCCGCGGTCGGGCTCACCGATCGGCTCACCCATCAGCCGAGCCGGCTGTCCGGCGGCCAGCAGCAGCGGGTGGCCATCGCCCGCGCGCTGATCACCCGGCCGGAGGCGGTTTTCGCCGACGAGCCGACCGGCGCGCTCGACACTCGCACCAGCCGACAGGTGCTTCAACTGCTTCGCGATGTCGTGGACCGCACCGGCCAGGCGGTGGTGATGGTGACTCACGACCCGACCGCCGCGTCCTTCGCCGACCGGGTGGTCTTCCTCGCCGACGGCCGGCTGGCCGGGGCGCTCGACGCGCCGACGCCGGAGGCGATCGCCGAACGCATGACACACCTCGGGGAGTGGTGACGATGTGGGACCTGGCCTTGGCGACGCTCAAATAGCGCAAAGGCGGTTTCGTCGCCGCGTTCGTCGCGGTGCTCTGCGGCTCCGCGCTGATCACCGCGCTGGGTGTGCTGGTCGAATCCGGGATACGCGCCGGTGTCGCGCCGCAGCGCTACGCGGCCGCGGCCGTGGTCGCCGGCGGGACCCAGGCGTTTCCGGTCAAGGAGGACATCGACCCGCACTACAGCGAGCGCGTGCCGCTGCCCGCCGAGACCGCGCGCACGATCGGCGCGTTGCCCGGGGTGGAGAAAGCGGTCGGCGACGTCTCGGTGCCGGTCGATCTCGCCGCCGGCCCCGCGACCGGGCACGGCTGGAGCTCCGCGGCGTTGACGCCGTTTTCACTACGCGAAGGACACGCGCCCGCCGGGCCGTCGGACGTGGTGCTCGACGCCGATCTCGCGCGTCGCGCAAACGTTCACGTCGGCGACGGCGTCGATCTCGCGCTGGGTTCGGCGCCCGCGAAATACATCGTCACCGGCATCGCCGCACCCGACGGCGCGGACCGGCTGGGCCGCGGATCGGCGTTGTTCTTTTCCGACGAACAGGCGAAGCAGCTGACCGGACGGCCCGATCAGGTCGACGCCGTCGGCGTGCTCGCCCGGCCGGGTACCGACCCCGAGGCGCTGGCCGCGCGGATCCAGGCCGCACTGCCCGAGGTTTCGACGTATACCGGCAACGACCGCGGCGACGTCGAATTCCTCGACGTCGGCGCCGCGCGGTCCCAGCTGATCGTGTTCTCGCTGGCCTTCGCCGGGACCGCGGTGATGATCGCGATGCTGGTGGTCGCGAGCACGCTCACGCTTTCGATCCAGCAGCGACGCCGGGAGTTCGCGCTGCTGCGCGCGGTCGCGGCGAGCCGCAGGCAGATCCACAAGCTGGTCGGCGCCGAGGTCCTGCTGGTCGCCGGGGCCGCCGCGGTGGCAGGCGCCGGTCCCGGCATCGCGCTGGCCTACCTGCTCCGGTCCGGATTCGTCACCGGCGGGCTGCTGCCCCCGGACTTCGCGCTGGCGGTGAGTCCGCTGCCCGCGGTCGCGGCCATCGCGCTGTGCCTGCTCACCTCGCGGATCGCGGGATACGTCGCCGCGCGGCGGCCGGCGCGGATCAGCCCGGTCGAGGCATTCGGCGAAGCGAGCGTCGAGCCGAAGGCGCTTCCGCGGCTACGCGTCCTGATCGGCTGCGTCGCAGGTGTACTCGGCTTCGCCGCGTCGACGTTGCCCGCGATCATCAGCGGCGAAGGCGCGATCGCAGGCGCGGCCAGCTCGGCGCTGCTGCTCGTGATCTCGGTGGCGCTGCTCGGACCGCGGCTGGTCGCCATGGCGGTCCGGCTGGCCGGCGGGCCGTTGCGCCGGATTTCGCCGGTCGGCGGTTATCTCGCCGCGGCGAACCTCCGGGCGAGCAGCCGCCGGTTCGCCGCCGCCGTCACACCGCTGGTCCTGGCGATCACCATGGCCTCGGTCCAGATCTTCAATCAGACGACACTCTCGGCCGCGGCGGCGGAGCAGGCGCGCGACGGCGTCGTGGCCGATTTCGTGCTGTCGGGCTCGGCCTCCGGGCTCTCGCCCCAGGTGACCGCGTCGGCGCGCGGCGTCAACGGGGTCGCGGTCGCGTCGCCGATCGTGCGCAGCCAGGTCTTCGTCCCGCAGCGGGAGGCGGACCAGGAGCGCGTGACGAGCTATGCCGCGCAGGGCGTCGTCCCGGAACGGTTGGGCGAGGTGCTCGACCTGGAGCCGCGTTCGGGCGACCTCGCCCGGCTGCACGGCGACACCGTCGCGCTCAGCGAACTCGCCGCCGACACGCTCGGTGTCGCCGTCGGCGACCTGCTCGACCTGCGGCTCGGCGACGGCACGCGAGCGCGGCCGACCGTCATCGCCACTTACGGGCGAGGGCTCGGCTTCGGCGATGTCACACTCCCGCACGACGTCCTCGCCGCCCACACGACCACCCGGCTCGATCAGTCGATCCTCGTCCACGCCAGCGGCGACCGTGCCGCCGTCGGCGACGCACTGCGCTCTCTCACGGCGGCTTACCCCGCCCTTCAGGTGCTCGACCGTGATGGGCTCGCGGCCGCGGGACAGGCCCAGCGCGACGCCCAGAGCTGGCCCAACCTGATCGCGCTGGCCGTCCTGCTCGCCTACATCGCGATCGCCGTGGTCAACACCCTGGTCACGGCCACCGCGGCCCGCGGCCGGGAGTTCGCCCTGCTGAGGTTGATCGGCACCGGCCGCGCGCACATCGTGCGGATGACGCGACTGGAGGCGCTGCTCATCGTCGGCATCGCGGTCCTCGTCGGGTCGGTCGCCGCCATTCCGCCCTTGGTCGGGGTCAGCCTCGGGCTGACCGGGTCGCCGATCCCGGCGATCTCGCCGCTGATCTACCTCGCGATCGTCGGGGTCACGGCGATGCTCGGGTTCCTGGCCATCGGCGTGCCGGCGCGGTTCGCGCTGCGGGCACGTCCCGTGGACGCGATCGGGTTACGGGAGTGATCAGGCCGCGGCGGCGAGCGTCCCGTGCTCGGCTTCGAGCAGGACCGGCAGGGTGAGGTTGCCGTTCATGATGAACGACCCCTGCGGCGCCAGCTGTTCGGCCGGGATCGCCAGCCGCAGGTCCGGGAACCGGCCGAACAGCGCGGGCAGCGCGATCAGCGCCTCCATCCTGGCCAGCTGGGCGCCGAGGCAGAAGTGCACGCCGTAGCCGAACGAGAGGTGCTCCTTGTCCCGGCGCAGCAGGTCGAACTTCCCGGCGGTCGGGCCGTGGAGCTCCGGATCGCGCCCGACACCCATGAAGCCCATCAGGATCGGGTCGCCCTTCGCGATCACCACGTCGCCGTAGTCGAGATCCTCGGTGGCGAAACGCAGCGGCAGCTGGGCGATCGGCGACTCGAAGCGCAGCGTCTCCTCGACGACGTCCTTCCAGCTCGCCCGGCCCTGGTCGAGCATCCGGCGCTGCACCGGGTGGGTCAGCAGCATCAGGACGGCCTTGCTCAGCAGGTTCAGCACCGTTTCCGAACCGGCGCCCAGTGCCAGGAACAACGTGCCGATCAGCTCGTTGTCGCTGAACTGGGCGGGGTCCTCGCGCTGGGCCTCGATGAGCTGGGTGATCATGTCGTCGCCGGGATTCGCCCGCTTGTACTCGACCAGGGCGGCCAGTTCCTCGGTCCACTCGCGGACGTTGGCCTCGGCCTGCTCGGGCGTGAGGTTGGTGTCCACGGTGTTCTCGCCGCCGCGCAGCGCGCCGGCCCGCATGTCCTCCGGGACGCCGAACAGGTCGCAGATGATCCGCACCGGCAGCGGGTAGGCGAACTCGGCGCGCAGGTCCACCGGGGCACCGGCCGCGGCCTTCACCGCGAGGGCGTCGATCAGCTCTGCCGTCGCGCGTTCCACCGCCGGGCGCATCGCCTCGATGCGTTTCGGGGTGAACGCCCGCGTGATCGGCTTGCGCAGCCGGGTGTGATCGGCGCCGTCCTTGGTGGTCATGTTGTCCATCATCACCCAGCTGATCAGCTCCCAGTCCGGCCCGATCCGCCCGTGCACGAAATCCGGCCAGTTCCGGTGCGCGTTCTTGGAAATCCGCGGGTCGGACAGGACCTGCTTGGCCAGTTCGTAGCTGGTGATCGACCACGCCAGCACCCCGCCGGGGAGCTCGACGCGCGTCGCCCGCCCTTGCGCGCGAAGGACTTCGGCCTCCGCCCGGACGTCGCGACCGGTCCGGTCGAGCCGAACCACGGGACAGGATTTGCGTTCCATCGCCACACCTCTCCTGAAACTTCGCCGAATCCGGGCCGCGGAGAAGCGAAATCGATTCCCCCGCCGGAATCACTTGACCACGGGTGCCCGGCGAAAGGCCATGGAACGCGCGCGGAAACGGCAGTCCGGGAGAGCGTCTTTCTCGCTGAGTGCGCGATATCGGGGTCAGCGGGCCGGCGGGACGATGCCGTATTCGTGGATCTTGCGATAAATCGTCGCCCGCGAGATCCCCAGCAGCTTCGCCGCGCGCGCCTTGTTGCCGTCGGCGTCCTCGAGGCACCGCACGATGGCGTCACGCTCGATCGACTCGAACCGGTTGAGCGGGCGCCGCGCCACCGCGTGGAACTCCGCCGGCAGGTCGCCGGGCCGGATCGTGCCGGCCCGCCGCCGCTGCGCGACCTTGCGCAGCACCTGGTACAGCTGCGCGATGTTGCCCGGCCACTCGGCGCGCATCAGCAGGTGCAGCGCCGCGGCCGAGCAGGTCAACCGCCCGCCGTAGCCGAGTTTGCTCAAGAACAGCGGGACCAGTTCGGTGACGTCGTCGACGTGGTGACGCAGCGGCGGCACCGGCACCGTGCGCGGGAAGAACTTCAGCAGCTCGCCCAGCGCCGGCCGGGTTTCGGCCTCCGGCGCCAGGGTGAGGACGACCCACGGCGCGTCCGGCAGGTCGCGCAGCGTCCGCAGCACCTGGATGAGCCCGTCGACCGAGGGCGCGGGCAGCCGGTCGGCGTGCCGGATCACCAGCGTGCGGGCCGGATTCTCGAGCAGTTCGCGTCCCAGGCCTTCACCCCAGTCCGACACCGCCGCCGCGTCGGCGACGTGCAGCCGTCCCGCCGGGTGATGCCGCTGGTGAATGCCCTTGGCCAGGGTGAGTTTCCCGGCGCCGGGCTCGCCCTCCAGCACCGCCCACTCGCCCCGCGCGTGCCCCGCGTCGAGGTCGTGACCGGACCGCAGCCACAGCGGCGCCGACCCGACGACGCCGGGCAGGTACATCGGCAGCATCGGCGTCGTCGAGCCGGTGGTCTCGTCCGCCTCCAGGAGTTTCACCGAAACGACGCCACCGGCGAGGTCGCCCTCGCGCCGGCCGGGCACCGGGCGGCAGAAGATCCGCACCCGCAGGCCGCTGGACAACGCCAGCGTCGCCGTCGAACGGCTGCCGCCGGTCAGCGCCTCGGCGGCGTAGCCGAGCAGCACGGACTGGTCTGCGGGATCGAGCAGCTGGCGCGCGCGGTCGTTCATCATCACGATGTCGTCGTTGAACGCCAGCACGATCCCGGTCCACCGCCGGCAGGTCTGCAGGTAGGCCTGGAACAGGATCATCTCGTGCAGGTCGCTGTGCCGCAGCAGCGCCTGGCGGATCTGCTCGGCGGTCGAGCGCGCCAGCGCCACGAGGAGCCCGCCCGCGTCCTTGTACCAGCAGGTGAGGTCGATCGCGCCGATCTTCTTGCCGGAGATCGGGTGATGGATCGGTATCCCGGCGCAGGCGAGGTTCTCCAGGTGCTCGGCGTAGTGCTCGTGGCCGAACACCGTCGTCGCGCGCCCGTCCTCCAGCGCGGTACCGATCCCGTTGGTGCCCACGGACTGCTCGCCGTAGCTGAAGCCCGGCACCAGCTCGACTCGCTCGAGGTGCCGCGCGAGGTCCGCGTCGCCGGTGCGCTGGGTCAGCACGACGCCGTTGGGGTCGGTGAGGATCAGGCTGATCGGCTGGCCGTCGAACTGCTCGCCGAGCTGGTGCAGCACCGGTTCGGCGCCGCGGATGAGCGGGATGTCGAGATTGAGGTCGCCCTGGAAGAGCGGGTCGATCCGGTCGGCCTGCACCTGGAACTCGCGGGAGCGCCGCCAGGAGGCCAGGATCGTCTGGCGGACCACGCCCGGCTGGACGGGTTCGAACGTCAGGAACCGCACCCGGGTGCGTGCCAGCTCGCTGTCGGCGACCGCTGTGCCCGGCCCAGGCGGCGTTTCCTCCACGTGACCTCCCGCATCAGCGGCCGACGTGGTGCGCGCACACCCGTTGTGCCGCGAATCCAGCCTAGCCTTGTCCGCGGCCTGTCCGGTGTCTCAAATTGAGACGTCCCGGCCGTGCCGGCGGCGGTGCGATGGAGGTCCACCCCGCTGCACAGGAGGCGAGCCGGATGTCCGGTGAATCCGCGGAGACCTACAGCCCGTGGACGATCGTGAACCTGGTTTTCCACCATCTGGCCGAACAGGGCCTGCATCCGGTGCTGGGCGGACCCAGCAACCCGGGCGAGCCCGCCGCGGAACTGTTGCGGGCGTTCGGGATCATGCCGACCGTCGAGGGCGACGCGCGCGTGCAGGAGGGTATCCACGGCGAGTTCGCCGCGCTGCGCCGGCGGATGCTCGGGGACGGCGGCTGAGCCGGGAGTCTGTCTCACATTGAGACCCGCGGCCGGGACGCGCGCCACTTCAATGGGCACCGCAGGACGTGCGCCGCCCGTATCCGGCCGGGACGGTCCAGCCGCCCGGCCGCCGTCGGCAGAGCCACGGATAAGGAGTGATCGATGAGCCGCCAGAGCGTGGCGAAAGCCCACCAGAAGATCCAGGAACTGTCGTGGGAACCGGCGTATCACACCCCGGTGTCGCACTACGGGACCGATTACACGTTCCAGAAGGCCAAGAAGAAGGACCCGCTCAAGCAGGTCCTCCGCTCGTACTTCCCGATGCAGGAAGAAAAGGACCACCGCGTCTACGGCGCCGAGGACGGTGCGATCCGCGGCAACATGTTCCGCCAGGTGCAGGAACGCTGGCTGGAGTGGCAGAAGCTGTTCCTGAGCATCATCCCGCTGCCCGAGATCTCCGCGGCGCGCGCGATGCCGCTGCTGTTCCGCACGGTGCCGAACCCCGAGCTGCACAACGGCCAGGCGATCCAGATGATCGACGAGGTCCGGCACTCCACGATCCAGCAGAACCTCAAGCGCCTCTACATGCAGAACTACATCGACCCGGCGGGCTTCAACTCGAGCCTGCGCAACTTCCAGAACGACTACTGCGGCACGATCGGCCGCCAGTTCGCCGAAGGTTTCATCACCGGTGACGCGATCACCGCGGCGAGCATCTACCTGACCATCGTGGCGGAGACGGCGTTCACGAACACCCTGTTCGTCGCCATGCCCGCCGAAGCCGCCGCCAACGGCGACTACCTGCTGCCGACGGTGTTCCACTCGGTGCAGTCCGACGAGTCCCGGCACATCAGCAACGGCTACGCGACCCTGCTGATGGCGCTGTCCGACGAGAGCAACCACCAGCTGCTCGAACGCGACCTGCGTTACGCGTGGTGGAACAACCACGCCGTGGTCGACGCCGCGATCGGCACGTTCATCGAGTACGGCACCAAGGACCGCCGCAAGGACCGGGAAAGTTACGCGGAGATGTGGCGCCGCTGGATCTACGACGACTACTACCGCAGCTACCTCGTCCCGCTCGAGAAGTACGGCCTGGTGATCCCGCACGACCTCATCGAAGAGGCGTGGAACAGGATCTGGAACAAGGGCTACGTGCACGAGGTCGCGCAGTTCTTCGCCACCGGGTGGCTCGCCAACTACTGGCGGATCGACGCGATGACGGACAAGGACTTCGAGTGGTTCGAGTACAAGTATCCCGGCTGGTACGACAAGTACGGCAAGTGGTGGGAGAACTACAACCGCCTCGCGACGCCGAACGGGCACCACCCGATCGTCGCCGAGAACGTCGACTACGTGTACCCGCACCGCTGCTGGACCTGCATGGTGCCCTGCCTGATCCGCGAGGACATGGTGACCGACAAGGTCGACGACCAGTGGCGCACCTACTGCTCGGAGACCTGCCGCTGGACCGACGCCGAGGCGTTCCGGCCCAGCTACCAGGGCCGCAACACGCCGAACATGGGCCAGCTGGTCGGCGCCCGCGAGTGGGAAACCCTGTACCACGGCTGGAACTGGGCCGACGTCGTGAGCGACATGGGCTTCGTGCGCGACGACGGCAAGACCATGGTCGCGCAGCCGCACCTGGACCTCGACCCGAAGAAGATGTGGACGCTCGACCACCTGCGCCGGATGCCCGAGGTGCAGTCGCCGAACGTGCTGCTCAACCAGATGACCGACGAGGAACGGGCGGCGTTCCAGGCCGACTACAACCGTCAGGGCCCCGCCGGGCGCCCCGCACCCCAGCAGGCTTGACGGCACCTCGTGGGAGGGACGCGCGCGACGGCGCCGCGTCCCTCCCACCTCCCTAGGACGGGGCACCCATGGCAGAGAAGCATCGCGTCCGGTTCGAGCCGGTCGGGATCGAGATCGACGTCGCCGAGGACCAGACGATCCTGCGCGCCGCCGCCGAGCAGGGCGTCATGCTCATGCACGGCTGCAAGGAAGGGCAGTGCGCGTCCTGCAAGTCCTTCATCCTCGACGGCGACGACGTCGAACACGACCGCTACTCGACGTTCGCGTTGCCGGACTACGAAAAGGAGGAAGGGTTCACCCTGCTCTGCCGCGCCCACGCCTACGAGGACCTCACGATCGAGCTCCTCAACTACGACGAGGAGATGATCCACTCCGGGCTGCCGATCCAGCAGGCCGAGGTGGAGGTCATCGCCAACGACCATGTCACGCACGACATGCGCCACCTCGTCGTGCAGCTGACGAACCCGGAGCAGGCACTGAAGTTCTTTCCCGGTCAGTACCTGGATTTCTCGATCCCGGGCAGCGAAGAGACGCGGTCGTTCTCCATGGCCAACACCTCCGCCCGCGAGGGACGCCTGGAGTTCGTCATCAAGATCTACCCCGACGGGCTGTTCTCCCGGTTCTTGGACACCGAAGTCGCGGTCGGCGACAAGCTCGGGGTCACCGGTCCGTTCGGGGTGTTCACCTTACGGGACAACCCGAACGCCGAGCTGGTCTTCGTCGGTGGCGGTGCCGGGATGGCGCCGATCCTTTCGCTGCTGCGCTCGATGGCCGAGCGCGGGATCGACCGGAAGGCCACCTACTACTACGGCGCGCGCCGCCGGCGTGACCTCTGCTTCGACGAGGAGTTACGGGAACTCGCCGGACGACTGCCCGATTTCCGTTACGTACCTGCACTTTCCGAACCCGGGGACGACGGGTGGGACGGCGAGACCGGCCTGATCACCGACGTCCTGCGCCGCGCCGGGCACGACCTCGCCGGCGCCGACGCCTACGTCTGCGGGCCACCGCCGATGGTCGAGGCGGCGCTGGAGCTGCTGCCCGCGCTCGGCGTCGCCGAAAAGCGCGTCTTCTACGACAAGTTCACCACCACGGGCGAAGGGTAAAACCCATGACAGCCACGCAAGAACGCAGCGTGCCGAAGCCGACATTCACCGACGCCGAAGCAGGCGCGAAGGTCTTCCCCGACTCCGACGCCCGCCGCTTCAACTACTTCAACGCCGCCAAGCGCAAGCAGAGCCACTACGAGGACGTCACCGTCGAGGTGCAGCCCGACCCGCGGCACTACCTTTCGCAGGGCTGGCTCTACGCCTTCGCCGACGGCAAGGGCGGCTACCCGCTCGAGTGGACCGCGCTCAAGGCGTGGGGCTCGGACCGCCCGGTTCCCGAGCGCGGCCCCGGCTCCGGCGGCAAGGGTTACGACTGGCCGGCGCTGGGCTGGCACGAGTTCCGTGATCCCAACGAGGAGTGGGAGCTCACGCTCTATCGCTACAACGCCAACGTGGTCCGCCAGCTCAACCAGAACGTCGACGCCGCCCGCCAGGCCAAGGCGTTCGAGCAGTGGAACCGGAACTGGGTCGAGTTCGTGGCCAAGAACGTCGGCGCGTGGATGCACGTCGACCACGGCCTCGGACTGTACCTGTACGCCAACGCGAACCGTCGCGCGCCGACGAACATGCACAACAACGCGATCTCGGTGAACAGCATGCACCGGATCCGCGCGGCGCAGGACCTGGCGCTCTACAACCTCACCCTCACCGAGGAGATCGAGGGCTTCGACGGTACCGCGCACCTGACCACGTGGAACGAGGATCCGGCGTGGCAGGGCGTGCGCGACACGGCCGAGCAGCTCACCGGGATCTGGGACTGGTGCGAGGCGATCTTCGCCGCGAACATCGTGTTCGAGCCCCTGGTCGGCGAGCTGTTCCGCAGCAACCTGGTGCAGCAGGCCGCGCCGGCCAACGGCGACTTCGTGACGCCGACGCTGATCGGCGCCGAGGAGTTCGACTACTCCGAACGCGACCTGCGCTACACGAAGGCGATGTTCCACCTGCTGATCAACGACCGCGAGTTCGCCGACCACAACCAGGCGATCCTGCAGAAGTGGCTCGAGGACTGGGTTCCCCGCTGCATCACCGCCGCGCGGACGCTGCAGCCGCTGTGGTCGCAGCCCGACGCGAAGCCGACGCGCTTCGAGGACGGCCTCGACCGCGCGAAGAGCCGGTTCGCCGGAATCCTGTCCGAATTGGGTCTCAAAGCACCGGAGGAGCTGGGCCAGTGACCACCTTCAAGACGGCGGAAAGCCCGTTCAAGGCCAACAACACCGCGTCCAACATGTGCGGCTTCACGCTGATGAACAACCAGGTCGGCGCGATCATCGCCGAGGTGATGGGGCGGCAGGACAACGTGACCGTGACGCCGCTGCCCTCGATGATCCGGGTCGACGCCCAGGGCCGCACGGACCTCGTCTACGCCGATGTCGACGAAGCGGCCGGCGAAGAGGAGGGCTGGTTCAACTCCGCCGAGTTCGAGGAGAGCATGTCCACCCACTACGGCCGGATGGTGCACCTCGACGACCGCACGATCATGTTCGCCAACCCGGAGGACGCGGCCGAGTACCTCGACTTCGACCTCAAGCCGATCCGGTAGGGGAGCAAAGAATGTATGAGAAGGATGGCGAAAAGTACTTCGTCGTCGACGGGCACACGCACTTCTGGGACGCCAGCCCGGAGAACTGGGTGCCCGGCCAGGAGGAGTACGCCAAGGGCTGGATCGAGTGCTTCCACGCCTACCAGGGCCTGGGCCCGAAGGAGACGCACTGGCCGATCGACCGGTTCCAGAAGTACTCCGAAGAGCTGATGATGCACGACCTGTTCGAGGTCGGGCACGTCGACAAGGCCATCTTCCAGCCGACGAACCTGCGGCAGTGGTACAAGACCGGGTTCAACACCACCGAGACCGACGCCGCGCTCGCCGAGAAACACCCGGACAAGTTCATCGTCAACACCACATTCGACCCGCGTGAGGGCGACGAGGGCCTGAAGGCGCTGGAAGAGCGTGCGAAGCGCTTCAACTGCAAGGGCGTCAAGCTCTACACGGCCGAGTGGCGCGGCGACTCCCGCGGCTGGAGCCTGAAGGACCCGGAGGCGGCCCGCTTCCTCGAGAAGTGCGAGGAGCTGGGCGTCACCAACATCCACGTCCACAAGGGACCGACGATCTGGCCGCTGGACAAGGACGCCTTCGACGTGTCCGACATCGACCACGTGGCGACGAACTTCCAGGGCCTGAACTTCATCGTCGAGCACGTCGGCCTGCCGCGCATCGAGGACTTCTGCTTCATGGCGACGCAGGAGCGCAACGTGTACGCGGGCCTGGCGGTCGTCGTCGGCGGCCTGATGCACGCGCGGCCGAAGTTCTTCGCGAAGGTCATGGGCGAGCTGATGTTCTGGCTCGGCGAGGACAAGCTGATCTTCGGCGCCGACTACGCCATCTGGGAACCCAAGTGGCAGGTCGAGGGCTTCGTCGACTGGAACATGCCCGCCGACGACGAGCTGTCGGACTTCGCGCCGCTGACCGTCGACCAGAAGAAGAAGATCCTCGGCCTGAACGCCGCCCGCCTCTACGGCATCGACGTGCCGAAGGAGCTGCAGCTGAAGGATCCCGACGTGGTCGAGCCGGTCGGCGTGCCGAGCTCATGACGACGATCGAGGCCGGCGCCGTCCACACCGCGGTGTGGACGGCGCTGGGCACCGTCCGGGATCCCGAACTGGACGAGCCGCTCACCGACCTCGGCTTCGTCGCCCGCTGCGAAGTGGACGACGGCGGCCGGGCGTCGGTGGAGCTGCGGCTGCCGACGTACTTCTGCGCGCCCAACTTCGCGTTCCTGATGGTCGCGGACGCCTACGACGCGGTGGCGGGCGTGCCCGGGCTGACCGGGCTGGAAGTGCGGCTGCGGGACCATTTCGCCGCCGACGTGATCAACCGCGGGGTGGCGGCGCGCCAGGGTTTCGTTGCCTCGTTCGAGGGCGAAGCCGCCGACGAACTCGACTCGCTGCGCCACGACTTCGTCCGCAAAGCCGTCCTCGCGGGGACGGACCGGGTATGCCGGGCGCTTCAGGGCGTGGACGTCACGGAGCTGACGCTGGGCGACGTCCCGCCGAGCCCCGACCTGGACCGGCTGCGCGCGCGCCGCCGGGAGCTCGGGCTGCCCGCCGAGGACGGCGATCCGCTGTTGCTCGACCCGGCGACCGGGGCGCCGGTGGCGCCGGAGCAGGCGCGGCGGCACCTGGCGTTCGCCCGGCTCACCCGCACGAGCATGGAGGCGAACTCGGGCGTGTGCCGGGGAATGCTGCGGGTGCGGTACCCGCAGATCGGAGAACAGGAGGGCGCGGGATGAAAGCCGTTCGGCTGCAGAAGTACCACCAGCAGCCCGCGATCGAAGAGGTGCCGGAGCCGAAGGCGACCGGGCCGCTGGACGTGGTGGTGAAGATCGGCGGCGCCGGGGTGTGCCGGACCGACCTGCACATCATCGAGGAGCAGTGGGCCGAGAAGTCGGGCGTGTCGCTGCCCTACACGATCGGGCACGAGAACGCGGGCTGGGTGCACGAGGTCGGCCCGGCGGTGACCAATGTCGAAGTCGGGGACACGGTCATCCTGCATCCGACGCCGACGTGCGGGCTGTGTCACGCGTGTCGCGCGGGCGACGACATGCACTGTCCCAACGGTTCGTTCCCCGGCATCGACAGCGACGGCGGGATGGCGGAGTACCTGCTGACCTCGGCGCGAGCGTGCATCAAGCTCGAGCCGTCGACCTCGCCGTCGGATGTCGCGGCCTTGGCGGACGCGGGCATCACGGCGTATCACGCGGTGCGCAAGGCCGCGCCGCAGCTGTACCCGGGCACGACGTGCGTGGTCAACGGCGCGGGCGGCCTCGGGCACATCGGCATCCAGTCGCTGAAGGCGCTGACCGCGGCCACCGTGATCGTGGTCGACCGCAACGCCGAGGCGCTGGAGCTGGCGTCCACTCTGGGCGCCGATCAGACCGTGCTGGCCGACGGCAAGCAGGTCGAGTCGGTGCTGGACCTCACCGGCGGCAACGGCGCCGAGGTCGTGCTGGACTTCGTCGCCGAGCAGGGCGCGCAGCAGGACGCGTTCGCGATGACGCGGCGGGCGGGGTCGCATTTCGTCATCGGGTACGGGTCGAACATCGAGATCCCGACGATCGACATCATTTCGACCGAGCGCAACATCATCGGCAATCTCGTGGGCACGTACAACGACCTGGCCGAGCTGATGGTGCTGGCGCAGGCCGGGAAGGTCACGCTGCACACCAAGAAGTACCCCCTGGAAGCGGCGCTCGACGCGCTGGCCGACCTCGACGCCGGCCGCGTGCGGGGCCGGGCGATTCTCACCCCCTGACTTGGTGGTCACCGTCGGAAGTGCTCCGAGGGTCTCGACGGCCCAGCTTCCCGCTGGACGCACGGCCGCGAGGTCCGAGTACAACCCCGGTACGAGGACCTCACGGCCGCACGCCCAGCGAAAACCCGGATCCGCCGAATACCCCCGAAGCACTTCCAACGGCAACCACTTAGGAGCGCGCACCATGGCGAAGGAACTGCGATTCGGCCCGGACGCCCGCGACCTGCTGCTGGCCGGGGTCGACAAGCTCGCGGAAGCGGTGAAGTCGACGCTGGGTCCCAAGGGCCGCAACGTGATCATCGAGAAGATCACCGGGTCGCCGGTGGTCACCAACGACGGCGTCACGATCGCCCGGGAGATCCACCTGAAGAACCAGTTCGAGAACATGGGCGCGCAGCTGGTCAAGGAGGCGGCGATCAAGACCAACGACGTGGTGGGCGACGGCACCACCACGGCGACGGTGCTGGCGCAGGCGATCGTCCGCGAAGGCATGCGGGCGATCTCCGCCGGCGGCAACCCGGTCCTGGTCAAGCGCGGGATCGACCACGCCGTCGGGGTGCTGGTCGAACATCTGGAGAAGCACGCGCACCCGGTGGTGTCCGAAGCCGACTACGCGCGGGTCGCCGCGATTTCGGCGAATGACGACGACGCCGTCGGCGCGGTGATCGCTCGAGCGTTGCACACGGTGGGCGACTCGGGCGTGGTGACGGTCGAAGAATCGCCGGCGATCGGGATGAGCGTCGACTTCGTCGAGGGCTTCGAATTCGACAACGGGTATCTCTCGCCGTACCTGGTCACCGATCCCGGCCGGCTGGAGGCGGTGCTCGACGATCCGTACATCCTGATGTGCGCGGAGAAGATCACCAAGGTGCAGCAGCTGATGCCGTTGCTGGACAAGGTGATGCGGGCGCCGCGGCCGCTGGTCGTGATCGGCGAGGCGGTCGAGGGCACGGCGTTGTCGATGCTGGTGCACAACCACATGAACGGCGTTTTCCAGTCGGTGGCGGTGCGCGCACCGGGGTTCGGCGACCGGCGGCTGCACAAGCTGGAGGACCTCGCCGCGATCGTCGGCGGCGCCGTGCTTTCGCGGCAGTCCGGCTTCACCATGGAGACAATGGGCCTGGAGCACCTCGGGCGAGCGCGGCAGGTGCGGGTCACCGAAAACCGGACCACGATCGTGGGTGGCGCCGGGTCGGCCTCGGATGTCGAGTTCCGCGTCGGGCAGCTGCGGGCGGAGCTGGAGCGGGCGCAGTTCGGCATCGACGAAGACGTGCTGACCGAGCGGATCGGCGCCCTGACCGGCAAGGTCGCGGTGGTGCGCGTCGGCGCGGCGACACCGGCCGAGCTGAAGGAACTGCAGCACCGCGTCGAAGACGCTCTTTCGGCGACGCGCGCGGCGATGGCCGAGGGCATCGTGGCGGGCGGGGGAGCGGCCTTGCTGCACGCGGAGTCCGCTTTGGACGATCTCGGTCTTTCGGGTGATCACGCTGTGGGCGCGCAGATCGTGCGGAGTGCTTTGTCCGAACCCGCGTACCTGATCGCGTTGAACGCGGGCCACCCGGCGCACGAGATCGTGGCGCGGGCCCGGGAACTCGGCGACGACGAGGGTTTCGACGCGCTGAACGACCGGTTCGGCGACATGGTGGCGATGGGCATCGTGGACCCGCTGCGGGTGTGCCGCTCGGCGGTGCAGAACGGCGCTTCGGTGGCCGGGCTGCTGCTGACGACGAACTCGCTGATCGCCGAGGAGCAGACCCCGTGGGGTGGCAGCCGCGCCCTGATGACCGAGTTCGGCCCGCTCGACGAGGGTTTGCACCAGCCCTCGCCGGACGCTTCGACGCCACAGTCCCTCGGCATGGGCCCGTCGGTGGGCTGAGTCCTTCCTGAGCAGCCCCCGTTTTCCACGCTAACCGCAGGCACCGACAGTTCCGGCCGCGAAAGTCCGTGAAGGACCCCTTACCGGCTCTCACAGCCGGGAAGGAGTCCTTCACGGCTAATGCGCCCGGAACTGTCGGTGCCCGGCGGTAGCGTGGAAAACGGGGGCTGCTCGGGACGGAATCAGGCGCGGAGGCCGTGGCGGGACAGTTCGTGGGTGGCCAGGGTGGTGAGGATTTCCGGGTCGCGCTCGCGCCATCCGGTCGCGAAGTTCCCGGACTTGGCCATGTGCGGCAACGACTTCGCCGTCAGTGCGCGCAGTGCCAGGATGTCCAGTCCTTCGTCGCCGAGGTCGCGCAGGCGGGCGGCCGAGGTCGCCCGCCGGGTGAAGTGCCATCGCAGCGGGAGCCACGTGACCACAAGCGCCAGTACCGGCAGCGCGATGATCAGCGCGGCCATCCACCACGCGAGGCTTTCCACGGCCTCGATCTGCCAGCGTCCGGCGTCGGCGAGCTGATTGCCCGCGTCCGAGCCGCCGTGCAGGGCGCGCGCCAGCGCGTCGCCGACCAAGGGCAGCTTGCCCGCGGAGTTCGCGGCCGAGTCGAAAGTGCCGCGCAACCCGGTCCCGGCTTTGACGAGACCGTCGCCGGGTGCGCGCAATCGCATGATTTCGTCGTAGACATTCGTCCCCAGCCACACCACGAAGATCACGACCAGCAGCGCGAGCAGATCACTCACGACCTGTGCGGTGCGGCGGATCGGCCGTTCGGCGTAGAACTGCATCGGACACGCCTTTCGCGGTGGGGACGCGGCGACGGCAACGTACCCGCGTCCCATCGCGGCGAACCCTCGGACGACACTATGACGAACGTCATAGTGTGCCGACATGCCCAGGGGTGGTCTCATCGACCTATGACAGGCGTCATAGAGTTTCGCGAACTCGGCGACACCGCTGCCGACCGGGAGTGCGTGGCCAAGCTGGTGGCCGCCAGCTCCCCGGCGAGCCTGCGACTGCGCTTCATGATGGGCGGGCCCGCGGAGCCCCGGCAGGTCTTCGAGCGCTACGGCCGCTACCTGCTGGCCGGGCCGCCTGCCGGGGCTGCGCTGCTCGCGACGTCGCGAGGCATTCCGGTGGGCCTGCTCAACCTGGCCGTCGGCGAGCCGCGCGTCGCCGAAATCGGCATCCTTGTCGCCGATCCGTGGCAACGGCGGGGGATCGGCTCGGCACTGACCCGCTGCGTCACCGAGTCGGACCGCTGGCGGGGCTGGACGCTGCGGGCGACATCGCGCAGCGACAACGCCGGCGCCCAGGCGCTGCTGCTGCGGCACGGATTCCGGCCGGTTCCCACCTTCGAGCGCGGCGAGCGCGACTTCGAGCTGGTCCCGGGTATCATGACGGTCGTCATGAAGGAGGCTCCCGATGGAGAGGTCACCGCGCGAGCGGATGGTGTTCAGCGCCGCGCAGCTGGTGCGCACGCGTGGCGTCGGGGGCACGGGTATGCGGGACGTCGTCGCGCACGCCGAAGCGCCGCGGGGATCCCTGCAGCACTACTTCCCCGGCGGTAAGGAACAGCTGGTCGGCGAGGCCATCGAGTGGACCGGCGCCTACGCCGGCCGCCGCGTGGCCCGGCTCGCCGCCAAACTCGACGAGCCGACGCCGGGCAACCTGTTCGCGGCGATGGCCGGGCAGTGGCGGACCGAGTTCACCACGACGGGGTTCGAGGGCGGCTGCCCGCTGGTCGCGACCGTGGCCGACACCGCGGCGACCAGCGAGAGCCTGCGCGAGATCGTGAGCAACGCGTTCACCGGCTGGCAGACGCCGGTCGCCGAAGCGCTGGAACGAATGGGTGTGCCGCCGGCGCGCAGCGGATCCCTGGCGATCCTGATGATCAGCGCACTCGAAGGCGCGATCGTGCTCGCCCGCGCGCACCTGGACGTCACGCCGCTGGACACCGTCGTCACCGAACTGCGGCCACTGCTGGACGGCGCCGTCGACAAACGCCGCCGCCCCCGGGACTCGTGAGTGGCAAGTCGGGTTCTCTTGAGGGGGAGGCGCAAACGTGGCGTGGTGAAGTGAGGGGGACCTGCCGACGGGCTCGTGAGTGTTGCGGCCGGTTAGAACCGGCACGCGCCACTCACGAGTCCTTGGCGCGCAAAGAGTGAGGTCGTGCTCGTGAGCGTTGCGGGCGGTTCTAACCGCCCGCAACGCTCACGAGTCCTCAATGCCGCAGCACGCCACCTTTGCCTTACCCCTCAAATAGAACCCGACTAAACACTCACGAGGGCCGGGACGCGCTCACCCTCGGGCGGCGGCCCCGGCGGGGTCCCGTCCCCGAACGGCCGCGCGCCCAGCGACTCCCGGTGGTGCGGGGTCAGCCACCCCGACGGATCCGGACCCAAAGGCACGATGCCCGACGGGTTGATCGTGCGGTGGACGAGGTAGTAGTGCTCCTTCGTCTGCGCGAAGTCGATCGTGTCGCCGAACCCCGGCGTCTGGAAGAGATCGCGCGTGTACGCCCACAGCACCGGCATCTCGGACAGCTTTTGCCGGTTGCACTTGAAGTGGCCGTGGTACACCGCGTCGAACCGGACGAGCGTCGGGAAGAGTCGCACGTCGGCCTCGGTGATCGTGTCGCCGACGAGGTAACGCTGGTCGGCCAGCCGCGCCGACAGCCAGTCCAGCCGAGAGAACAGCCGCTGGTAAGCCTCGTCGTACGCGGCCTGTGAACCGGCGAAACCGCACTGGTACACCGCGTTGTTGACGTCGGTGAACACCTTCGCCGCGACGTCGTCGATTTCGTCGCGCAGCTTTTCCGGATACAGCTCGGGAGCACCGGAGCGGTGGAACGCCGTCCACTCCGTCGACAGGTCCAGCGTGATCTGCTTGAAGTCGTTGGTCACGACCTGCCCGGTCGGGACGTCGACGATCGCGGGGACGGTGATGCCGCGCGGATAGTCCGGGTGGCGCGCGAAGAACGCCTCCTGCAGCCGTTCGATGCCGAGCACCGGGTCGCGCCCGCCGGGGTCGAGGTCGAAACTCCAGCTCCGCTCGTCGTGCACCGGGCCCGCGATGCCCATCGACAGCACCGGTTCCAGCCCGAGCAGCCGCCGCACGATCGCGGCGCGGTTCGCCCACGGGCACGCCCGCGCGATGACCAGCCGGTAGCGGCCGGCCTCGACCGGGTAGCCGTCGGAGCCGTCGGCGGTGATCCGGGTCGGAATGTAGTTCAGGTCGCGCTTGAACTCGCCTTCGGTCATGGTGCCCCTGTTCCTGGGTCGGGTGGGGCCGCGTCGAGCGCCGCGGCCAGGCGCGCGAGGATCGGCCCGGCGGCCTGGATCTCCTCGGCCGAGAGATGGTCGAACACCGCCGAGCGCACCCGCGCGAGATGGCCGGGGTAGGCGGCGGTGAGCTTGGCGTGGCCGGCGTCGGTCAGCGCGGCGTTGGACGCGCGGCCGTCCCGGTCACAGCGCCACTTGCGGACCAGGCCGCGGCGGTTCAGGTCGTCGACGACCCGGCTGATCCGGCTGAGGGAGAGCGCCGTCACAGCCGCCAGCTGGGACAGCCTCAGCTGCCGGTCCGGTGCCTCGGACAGCGAGACCAGCACCGTGTAATCAGTCATCGTCACGCCGTTTTCGGTGGCGAACTGCTCGTCCAGCGTCCGGGGCAGGACCGTGAGGATCCGGGTGAGCGGCCGCCAGAAGGCGGCTTCGTCCTGGTCCAGGGGTGCCGATTCGGACATCCTCCGAGGATAGCTCAGTAGTTGCTTGCGCAACCAGTCTTTCTGAGTATCCTCTAGTTGAGCCCTCAACCAAGGGGGTCCTGCCCCGGAGGAGTAAGCACGATGACCACCGCCACCACCTACCCGCAGCTGACCGGCGAGTACACCCTGGACCCCGCGCACAGCCGCATCGGCTTCGTCGCCCGCCACGCGATGGTGACCAAGGTGCGCGGCAGCTTCAACGACTTCGCCGGCGCCGTGACCATCGATGGCGACGAGCCGTCGAAGTCGAGCGCGAAGGTGACCATCCAGGCGCACAGCATCGACACCCGCAACGCCGACCGCGACGGTCACCTGAAGGGCAACGACTTCCTGTCGATGGACGAATACCCGCAGCTCACCTTCGCCTCGACCGCGATCGAGCAGACCGGTGAGACCAGCTTCGAGGTCACCGGCGACCTGACGATCAAGGACGTCACCCGCTCGATCACCATCCCGTTCGAGTTCGAGGGCTCCGCCAAGGACCCGTTCGGCAACGACCGGATCGGCTTCGAGGGCTCGACCACCATCAGCCGCAAGGACTACGGCGTCACCTGGAACGCCGCGCTGGAGACCGGCGGCGTCCTGGTGAGCGACAAGGTCACCCTCGAGTTCGAGATCTCCGCGATCAAGTCCGCCTGACGAGGCCGGGTCGTGTGTGAATAACAGTGTTCTAACACTGTTATTCACACACGACCCGCCCTAATTCGCTGTCACCCGGGGACGCTGGGGCGCGACAATCGGCGACGTGCCTGATTTGCCCATTCCGCTGCCGATCGTGATCGTGGCCGGCCTGCTCGGTGGCGTGCTCCTGACTATCCTGCTGGCCCGCCGGACCGAGTGGGCCACGGTGACCGAGGCCGACCCGGCGGCGCGGCCGGTGGACCCCGAACGCGGGTACGGCTGGGGAGATCTGCTCCTGCACCTGAGCGATCAGGAGGAGCTGGCGGCAGAGTTCCCGGAACTGCGGCAGGCGTTCGCCGACGAGGTGATGTCCAGCCTGTCGCCGTGGCGCGGCGACACCGCGTGGCGGTACGCGGTCTGGGCGCTGTTGCGGCGTCACCTGAGCGCTGACACGCCCGGATTCTGGCCGGATCTCGACCTGGACTGCGAGGGGCGACCCGTCCACGTCCTGCTCGACCTGAGCGGATGCCGCATCCGGCACGCGAACTTCAGGCGCGCCCAGTTCCCCGACAGAACGCCCGGTTCACCGGCACCGTCTTCACCGGCGACGTGACGTTCGAAGCGGCGACCTTCAGCCGGCACGCGCTCTTCAAGGAGGCCCGGTTCGAGGGCGAGGCCGTGTTCGAGCGGGCCGTCTTCGCCGGGAACGCCAACTTCCGGGGTGCCGTGGCGGCCGGGCCGGTGACCTTCCACTCCGCCCGGTTCTCCGCCCACGCCGATTTCACCGGAGCGCGCTTCGACGGCTCGTTCACCGCGATCGGTGCCGGGTTCGCCGGCCGGACATGGTTCCGCGACACCCGGTTCGGCGCTCGGGCTTGGTTCGCCGATGCCCGGTTCACCGGTCACGCCGACTTCGCTGGGGCGTCCTGTGTGGCAGGTTTCGGGCCAGGGCGGGCGTGGGCGCGCACCACCGGAGCCGCGGTCCGCGTTTGGCCCCGGGACTGGACCCTCGACCCCGCGGACCGGGTGCTGGCCCGGCGGCCCGGCCGGTGGTCCGAGCTGACGCCGGGACGGCGCTGACTAAATCGCTCCGCGCAGGTTTTCGATGCCGACGTCGAGCGCGGCCTCGAGATGATCGATGCGGCCCGTCGACAGCATCATCACCACGCCGCCCTGGATCCCCGCGAGCAACGCCGACGCGACGCGCTCGGCGTCGAGTTTCGGCGCGACGTGCCGGATCCCGGCCGCGATCTCGGTCTGCCAGCGGCGCGTCAGCTCGCTCACCACGGCCTGCGCGCCCGGCGTACTCCGCCCGAGCTGGGAGATCAGCACGTTGAGCGGGCAGTGCTGACCTTGGTCGAGATAGTGCGAAACCACGGTGTCGCGCCACCGCCGCCAAGCCGCCCACGACGTCAGCTCGCCCAGGTACGGCTGCTGGTCCGCGAGCACCCGGTCCGCCTCGAACCGGGCCACCGCCAGCAGGAGCTCTTCCTTGCCGCCGGGGAAGTAGTGGAACAGCTGGCTCTTGCTGGTGCCGGTCCGCGCCCGGACGTCGTCCAGCGTCGTCGCGACCACGCCACGTTCGCGGATCTCCGCCGCCGCGCCCTCGACGATCCGCTGCCGGGTCGCGGCGCCCTTCGGTGTCAGCTTCACCGAGTCTCCCCTTTTCTGGACTTGCTGGTCCATTTTATCCCCGGCACGGTGGAAGCGCACGGTCCGTTCGACCCGAGGAGAAAACCCGCCGTGACCGCATCCCTGCACGACCGCTTCGCCCTCGTCACCGGCTCGACCGACGGCATCGGCTCGGCCATCGCGAAAGCGCTGGCCGCCGAAGGCGCCCACGTCATCGTCAGCGGCCGGGACGTCACCAAAGGCGAGAAAGTCGTCGCCGCCATCGCCGAAGCCGGGGGCCAGGCGACCTTCGTCGCCGCCGATCTCGCCGACGGCGCCGGAGTGACCAAGCTCGCCGACGCCGCGCACGCCCTCGCCGGCGGCCCGCTCGACATCCTGGTCAACAACGCCGCGATGCTGCTCACACCGACGCCCACCACCGACGTCGCCGAGGACCTGATCGACGCCGCCTTGGCGACCAACGTCAAATCCGTCTTCCTGCTCACCGGCCAGGTCGCGCCCCGGATGGCCGAACGCGGGCGGGGCGCGATCGTCAACATCGGCTCCATCGCCGCACTCGCCGGGACGGCGAACTCGGCGCTCTACGGCGTGACGAAGGCCGCGATCCATTTCCTGACGAAATCGTGGGCCGCCGAGTACGGTCCCGCCGGCGTCCGCGTCAACACGGTGGCGCCCGGCCCGACGCTCACCGAGCGGATCGCGGCGTCGGAGGTGACGCGGACGCACATCGCGCCGATGCTGGCGTCGATCCCGTCGCGGCGGGCCAGCACGCCGGAGGAGATCGCGAAGGCCGTGGTGTTCTTCGCCGGGGACGACACGCCGAACGTCCACGGCGCGACGCTGATGATCGACGGCGGGGCCGCGGCGGTCTAAATCGCTGGGACACCGCGGCGGCACGCGGCACAATTCCCGCCATGCTGGACCACCTCACGGACGCCGCGCGGGTCGCGCTGGTCGTCGCCCTCGTTCTCGTCGGCGTGCGCTACGTGCGTGTCGTCGGCAGTGCGAAGGCGTCCGTGCCGCGGCCGCCGGTCACGCGCACGACCCGGGTCCAGTCGCGTGTGGACCTCTACGCGCGGGACCCCGGCGCGCGGCTGGAGACGTTCCGCGAGCTGGAGCGCCTGGCTGCCGCCAACCCCGAGCGGCGCCAGAAGGTCGTCGACAGCGTGCTCGAGCAGCTGCGGTTCCGCGGCTGGAGCGAGATGCCCGACTGGCAGGACCGGCTGTGGGCGCTCGTGGTGCCGCACCTGCGCCCGCACACCCGGGAGTTCTGGCCCGGCATCGACCTGCGCCTGGACTTCCACTGCGGCGCGGTCCTCACCGACGTCGACCTGTCTAACTGCGAGATCCGCAACGCCGCCTTCGAGCGGGTCCGGTTCACCGGGGACGCG
Organism: uncultured Actinomycetota bacterium; assembly: GCA_963762765.1. Lineage (GTDB taxonomy): Bacteria > Actinomycetota > Actinomycetes > Mycobacteriales > Pseudonocardiaceae > Amycolatopsis. The sequence goes on along the minus strand of CAVXMR010000029.1, from coordinate 144,544 downwards.
AACTTCAAGTTCGCCGTCTTCACCGGCGACGTCACGTTCGAGGGTTCCTGCTTCGCCCGGCACGCCAGGTTCCGTCAGGTGAAGTTCGGAGGTGCGGCGGCGTTCGACGACGTGACGTTCACCGGCACGGCGTGGTTCCCGCGGATCGAGGTGGCCGGCCCGGCGTCCTTCACGCGCGCCCGGTTCTCCGGCCACACCGAGTTCACCGGTGCCGCGTTCGCCGGCCCGTTCAGCGCGATCGGCGCCGGGTTCGCGGGGCGGGCGTCGTTCCGGGACACGCACTTCGGCGGCCGTACCCGGTTCGCCGACGCCCGTTTCACCGGCCACGCCGACTTCACCGGGACGTCCTTTGTGGACACTCCGGGTCTCGCGCGGGCCTGGGCGCGCACGGACCGGTACACCGTCCGCACCTGGCCCGACGGCTGGACGCTCGACGCCGACGAGGCGGAGCTGCCGAAGCGGCCGGGGCGCTGGGCAGAGCTGAAGCAGTAGGGCGGGACGGGGTACCGGACGCGGCGTCTCCGGTGCCCCGCCCCGCCGGGGCGGCCGTCAGGTGGAGCCGACGGCCGGTCCGAAGTGGACCGGAATCGCCGCGCCGTCGCGCAGGAACACCGGGATCCGGTCCAGGGGAGCGGCGACGTGCACGCGCGTGCCGCCGTCGTGGATCTCGCCGGTGGCCGCCTCCGTCCACGTCGCGCCCGCGGGCAGGTACAGCGTGCGGGCGGTGACGTCGGCGTGCAGCACCGGCGCCACCAGCAGATCCGGGCCGAGCAGGAACTGGTCCTCGATCTCCCAGGTGAGCCGGTCCTTCGGGTAGTCGACGAACAACGGCCGCATCGGCGGGACGCCCTGCTCGTGCGCCACCCGCATCTGCGCCATCAAGTAGGGCCGGATCCGCTCCCGGGTGCGCAGCGCGTCGGAGATCAGGTGCAGCGCGTCCTCGCCGTACGACCAGGCTTCGTTGGGGCCGCCGGTCATTTCGGGGCCGAAGGTCGATCGGGGGTCGCGGAAGCCGTGCAGTCGGAACAGTGGGCAGAATACGCCGTATTGGAACCATCGGATCATGAGTTCGCGGTATTCGGGGGAGTCGGGGTCGCCGCCGTGGAATCCGCCGATGTCGGTGGTCCACCAGGGGATTCCGGCGATGGCGAGGTTCAGTCCGGCTCGGACCTGGGTGCGTAGTGAGGTCCAGGTGGCGGCGATGTCGCCGGACCAGACCGCGGTGCCGTAGCGTTGGCTGCCGGCCCAGGCTGACCGGCTGAGCAGCACGATCTCGTCGTCATCCTCGTCCAGCATGCCGTCGTGGAACGTCTGGGCGTGGAACTGGGGGTAGGAGTTGAACACTTCGGCGCCCGGCCCGGCGTGGAAGCTCAGGTTGTGCGGGTGTCCTGGCTGGATCTCGGGTTCGTCGGCGTCGAGCCACCATGCTCGGACGCCGAGGTCGTAGTAGTTCTGCTTGACCTTGGTCCAGAGGAATTCGCGTGCGGCCGGGTTGGTGGGGTCGTAGAACGCCACCGGCATTTCGACGTCGAAACCCTTGTCCTTCCACGGTGCGTGCATCGGCACGCCGTGTTCGGTGCCGACGAGCAGGCCGTTCTCCTGCATTTGCTTGTAGTTCTCGGAGAGTGGGCTGACGGTCGGCCAGATCGAGACCATGAGTTTGACGCCGAGGGTGTCGAGTTCGCGGATCATGGCTTCGGGGTCGGGCCATTGCTCGGGGTCGAAGCGCCAGTCGCCGAGGTGTGTCCAGTGGAAGAAGTCGGCGACGATGACGGAGAGTGGTAGTCGGCGTTGGTGGTATTCGCGGGCGATGGTGAGTAGTTCGTCTTGGGTGCGGTAGCGCAGTTTGGATTGCCAGAAGCCGGAGGCCCATTCGGGCAGCATCGGGGGGTGGCCGGTGGCGTCGGCGTAGTGGGAGAGGATCTGGCGGGGGTTGTCGCCGGTGGTGATCCAGTAGTCGATTTGGCGGGCGTCGTCGGCGACCCAGCGGGTGCCGTTTTCGGCGAATTCGACGCGGCCGATGGCGGGGGAGTTCCACAGGAACCCGTATCCGCGCGAGGAGAGCAGGAACGGGACGGAGACTTCGGCGTTGCGCTGCACCAGGTCGAGCACGAGACCCTTCTGGTCGAGGTGCCCGTGCGTGCGCTGACCGAGGCCGAAGATCCGTTCCTCGGCATACGCGGTGAAACGCTGTTCGAGTCGTCCGTGGCCGTTGTGGGAGGGCATGAACACCCGAGCGCCCGGCCACCAGAAATGTGCGCGCTCTTCGGAGAGGAGTTCTTCGCCGGTGCCGGTGCGCAGGAACCGGATCTTCGCGTCGATCCCGGTGTCGGTGTCGAGCACCTCGACGATCCCGGTGATGGCCCCGTTGACCACGCTTCCCCGGCGCTCGGCCACCGTCACGTCGGCGGACACCGGCTTCGGCGGCAGCAGCGCGCCGGGGATGTCGTCGGAGATGGTGTGCTGTCCAACGCGGACGCGCAGGCTGTCGACGCCCCACGGCTCGATGCGCAGCACCTCGTGGTGCACGGTGACTTCGAGAGCGTGGCCGTCGCCGGATGCGGTGATCACTGTCAGCGACGGGGTCCGGCGGTGCTGGCCCGGCGGGTCAGGCGCGGCCCGAGCAGCCGGATCTCCGATGTTTCGTGGCCGTTGAGCCGTTTCATGGTCATCTCGACGGCCTGGGCGCCGACCTCCTCGGCCGGGATCGCCACCGTGGTCAGCGCGATCGGGTGCTGTTCGGCCATGCTGTCCGGGCAGAGCGCGACGACCGAGATGTCCTCGGGCACGCGCAGGCCGCGCGCCCGCAGGCAGGACAGCAGGCCGGGGAGCACGGCCTCGTTGTGCACCACCAGCCCGGTGAGCCCGGGGTCCGCGGCGAGCAGCCGGTCGAGGCAGGAACCGACCGCTTCGTACGAGGGCGAGCAGGGCTTCGAGATCGCCCGGACTTCGCGCTGGCGAGCGGTTTCGGTGAAGCCGCGCAGGAACCGCGTCGCGTAGCTGGTGCCGCGCTTGTAGACCTCGGGGGAGGGGCCGACCAGTGCGACCGAGCGGTGGCCGAGGTCGGCCAGATGCGTCACACAAGCCGCGGCCGCCGCGGTGAAGTCGAGGTCGACACACGACAGCCCGGCCGGATGGTCCGGCACGCCGATCAGCACCACCGGCCGGTCCAGCGCGAGCAGCATCGGCACCCGCGGGTCGGCGGCCTCGACGTCCATCACCATCAGCGCGTCGGCGATGGCCGAGGACGCCACCCGCTGCAGCGCGGCCGGGCCCTCGTCCTTGGTGAGCAGCAGCAGGTCGTGGTCGAAGGCGCGGGCCGCGGTGACCGCCGAGGCGACGAACTCCATCACCACGCCGACGTTGAGGTCGGTGCGCAGCGGGACGACCAGTGCCAGCACGTTGGTGCGGCTGCCGGCGAGCGCGCGGGCCCCGGCGTGCGGGTGGTAGCCGAGCCTGCGGATACTCTCCTCGACGAGCCGCCGGGTCTTGGGCGAGATCGAGCGTTTCCCGCTGATCACGTAGGACACCGTGCTGGGCGCCACGCCGGCCGCCGTCGCGACGTCGTTGATCGTGACCACGGCATGCCTCCCGGGAATGATCCATGTCGAAGCGCATCGATTGCGCGCCCGAATTTAGGTGACCGCTGGGCGGAACACAAGACGATTTACCCTCCGCTCGGGTCTCGTCTCGGTAAGCGTTCCCCGGGTGGCCCGTCGAAATCGTCGAACGCGCAGACGGCGGCGTTCTGGCTGTTCAGAGGCGGCGGGCGAGGTTACGGAGCGGGTTTGAGTGAACGGATTCCGTGACTGCGGAGCCGGAAAGGGGAAGTGATCCATCGCGGAATCGAAACGCTTCGACGAATCTGGGGGCAGGTTTCAGGGGCTCGTGAGTGGTGTGGCCGGTTAGAACCGGCCGCAACACTCACGAGCCCGTCAGCTCAGGGCTTGCGGCCTACTCCGGCGTAGGGCAGCGCGTTGATCTCCGGGTCGTCCGACATGTCGCCGGCGCCCTGCGGGTTCCACATCGCGCAGCCCACCAGGCCGGGCTCGACCATCTCGAACCCGTCGAAGAACCGCAGCACCTCGTCGTGGGTGCGCGGGAAAGGCTGGTTCTGCGTGCTCTTGTACGCCTCGACGGCCTCGTCCAGCCGTTGCGAGGAGCTGTCGGCGGCCACGTGGGACACCGCCAGGAAGCTGCCGGGCGCGAGGCGCTCGCGGTAGCGGGCGAGGATCCCCACCGGGTCCCACTCGTCGGGGACGAAGTGCAGCAGCAGCAACATGAACACGCCGATCGGCTCACCGGGGTCGAGCAGCTTGCGCGTCTCCGGGGCCTCGAAGATGTCGTTGACATCGCGCAGATCGCCCTGGATCGCCGCGCAGCGGTCGTTGTCCCGCAACAGCAGCTGGGCGTGCGCGACGGCGACCGGCTCACGGTCGACGTAGACCACGCGGCACGACGGGTCGGCCTGCTGGACGATCTCGTGCAGGTTGCCGACGGTCGGGATGCCGGAGCCGATGTCGAGGAACTGCCGGACGCCGGCGTCGGTCATGTACCGCGCGGCCCGGCGCAGGAACGCCCGGTTGAGCCGGGCGGCGTCGCGGACGCCCGGCATGATCTTGAGGATCTGCTCGCCGAGTTCGCGGTCGGACTGGAAGTTGTGGTCTCCGTCGAGCCAGTAGTCGTACACGCGGGCCGGGTTCGGCACGGTCGTGTCGACCTCCGGCGGTACCCAGCTGAGGTCCCCGGTCACATGTCCTCCGTTGCGGAATCCCGTTCTCCAGCGCCGGAGTGTAGCGCCGCTCATCCGTTCGTGTGGACCTGCGGGGCACGCTCTCGCCGCCGCCGGACGGCCCCTTTATCGTGACGCCGTCCGGACGCGGAACGGTCAGGAGAGCGCTCGCATGACAGCGGATCCGGCGGTGGTGCCCGGCCGGTGGCCGGTACTCGGGCACACCGTTCCCATGCTGCGCGACCCGTTGAGGCTGTTTTCCTCGCTGCCCCGGCACGGCGACGTCGTCCGGCTTTCGCTCGGCCCGCTCCCGGTGGTACTGGTGACGTCGCCGGAACTGGCCTGGCAGCTGCTGGCCACCGACGCCGACCGGTTCGACAAGGGCATCGTCTTCGACAAGATGCGCCCGCTCTTCGGCGACGGCCTCGCCACCTCCAACGGCGAGCTGAACCGCAGGCAGCGCAGGATGATGCTCCCGGCGTTCGGGCGCGCCCGGCTGGCGGGCTACGCCGAAAACACCATGACCCGCCTCGCCGCCGAGCTCGCCGACTCCTGGCGGGACGGCCAGGTCGTGCAGCTGGATCAGCGCATGCAGGACGTCGTGCTCACCATCGCCGGGGAGACGCTCTTCTCCACCGCGCTCGGCGACGACGCGCTGGCCGAGATCCAGCGGTCGATCCCGGTCATGCTCAAGTACGTGCTGGTCCGGGCGTTTTCCCCGAAGTTCGTGGAAAAACTGCCGATCCCGGCCAACCGGCGCTTCGACGATGCGGCCGCGCGCCTGCGTGACGTCATCGGCCGGACCGTGGTCACCGCCCGTGAACAGGGCACCGACCACGGCGACCTGCTGTCGATGCTGCTGGCGGCGCGCGACGAGGACACCGGCGAAGCCATGTCGGATCTCCAGGTGCACGACGAGGTCATCACCATCCTCACCACCGGCGCGGAGACCACCGCTGTCGCGCTCGCCTGGTTCTTCCATGAGCTGGGGCAGCATCCGGAGGTGGAACGCCGGTTCCACGCCGAGGTCGACGCGGTGCTCGCCGGGCGCCCTGCCCGGTTCGAGGATCTGCCGAAACTCGTTTACACCGGCCAGATCATCAACGAGATCGTGCGCCGGACCCCGCCGCTGATCCTGATGCGCCGCGCGCGCGAGGACGTCGAGCTCGGCGGCGTGCGGATCCCCGCGGGCACCGAGGTCGCGGTCAGCCAGCACACGCTGCACCGGGATCCGCGCTGGTTCCCCGAACCCGACCGCTTCGACCCCGACCGCTGGGCGCCCGGAAAAGCCGCCGCACTGCCGAAAGGCGCGTTCATCCCGTTCGGCGCCGGAGCCCGGCTGTGCCCCGGCCACGTCTTCGCGCCGACCGAGATCGCCATCGTCGCCGCGACCCTCGGCGCGCGCTGGCGGCTGGTGCCCGTGCCGGGCCAGAAGGTCTATCCGCAGATCAAGGCGACCATGCAGCCGAACCGGCTGCCGATGACGGTCCGCGCCCGGACCTGAGCCGTACCCGTTCGGCTACCGGGTGTAGCATCGCTTGTCCCGCAAAGGAATGCCCGGAGGGAAGTGCGGCGTGAAACTGCCGGTCAAGCTGTCTTCGGCGCTGGCGGCCTGCGGGCTGCTGATGGCCGCGACGCTCACCGCGGCGATGCCCGCGTCGGCGGAGCAGGTCTCGTGCGCGGACACCGATCTCCCGGTCACCGGGCCCGGTCTCCCGGTGCTGCTGCCGGGCTCGCCCGCGACGGTGCACGGCCGGCTGTGCCTGCCGCCCGGCCCGCCGCCGGACGCGGTCCAGCTGCTGGTGCACGGCGGGACGTACAACAGCGCGTACTGGGACCTGCCCTACCTGCCGGCGACGTATTCGTACCAGCGCGACATGGCCACGCACGGCTACGCGACGTTCGCCGCCGACCAGCTCGGCAGCGGGCTGTCCAGCAGGCCGATCAGCCTGCCGCTGACCATCGCGGCCTGGGCCGAGTCGATGCACGAGGTCGTCGGGCACCTGCGGGCCGGGCACGTCGGCGGGGTCGTGTTCCGGAAGGTCGTCATCGTCGGGCATTCCGTCGGCTCGGGGATCGTGGCCGCGGAGGCGTCGACCTATCACGACGTCGACGGTGTCGTCCTGACCGGCATGACGCACCTGCCCGCGCTCCCGACGCTGGTGCTGGGCGCGGCGCTCGGCCTGCAGCCGACATTCCTGGACCAGCAGCTCGCGCACCTGGGCAGTGACCCGCTGTACTTCACCACGAGGCCGGGTGCGCGTGCCGGGCTGTTCTACGCCACGGCCGACGCCGACCCGCAGGCGATCGCCGCCGACGAGGCCACCAAGGACCAGGTCTCGGTGCCCGGAATGGGCACCGTCGCGGTGTTCGGAATCGTGCTTCCGGCGACGCTGGGGATCACCGTGCCGGTGTTCCAGGCGCTGGGCTCCGAGGACGTCCTGATGTGCGGGCTGCTGGCTTTGCGGGATTGTTCGAATAATTCGACACTGCGCGCCCAGGAGGCGCCGTACTACAGCTCGGCCGCCCAGCTGTCCGTGTACGTCCTTCCGGGTGCCGGGCATTCCCTTGCGCTGCACCGGAACGCGAGCGATTACCGCGATGCCACCCGATCGTGGCTGGCCGGGCACCTCAGGCTGGCTCCGCAGGGTTATCACTCGATTGGGTGAAAATTAAACCGTGCGGGTCGCGTATTTTCACGCCAAGATGGATCGGCTGACCGGAGTGCGCACTGGAACCGTCAGGACTGGCTGAAGTGACTGCCCCACTTCCCCGACGCGAAACCGATCAGGTTTCGCCCCCCGTGCCGTCCGCGAAGCGGGCCGCACGGCGGCTGACGACGCTGGCCCGCAAGTGGTCCTACCGGATCAGCACCACGGCATACCTGCCGCACACCCCGGACGAGATCGAGCGCGAGCTGACCGTTCTGGTCGGCTGGCTGTTCGACGCCGTGGCGAGCGAGCCGTTCTCGGTCGAGGACGCCGCCGCGGCGGGCGCGCGGCTGGTCGAGCTGCGCTGTGTCGGGCCGGAAAGCCTGCGCTGCACCATGGACGTGCTCGGCAAGGCGCTGGTCGCCGAGCCCGAGCTGCGCAAGGTCGGCCGGTTCGCCGAGCGTGTCGTGCTGGTGCTGGGCGCGCTGAGCTCGGGCTACAGCGAGAGCATGCGCGAGGACATCCAGAAGCGCCAGGAAGGGCTGAGCCGGGCGTTGCTCAAGGTGGAGCAGGAGACCCGGCGCAAGCAGGTCATCACCCGCGCGCAGTTCGAGGAGGTGTTCGCGGGGTCGGCCAGCGGCGTGGCGCTGACCGAGCTCGACGGCCGGATCCTGCGCGCCAACGCGGCGCTGGCCAAGACGGTCAACCGGACCCCGGCCGAGATCGCCACGCTGTCGCTGTTCGACCTCGTCCACCCCGAAGACATCGAAGCGGTGCGGGACGGCTACCGCGACCTTCGCGACGGCACGCTGCACCGGCTGAGGCTGGGCCGCCGGCTCGTCGGCAAGGACGGCGAGCCGATGTGGGCGACCTTCGCCGGCGCGGTGATCCGCGACGCGCTGGGCGAAGCGCGGCAGTTCATCACGCTCGTCGACGACGACACCGAGGTTTCGCTGCTGCGGCGCCGGCTGTCGCACCAGGCACTGCACGACGCGCTGACCGGGCTGCCGAACCGGCAGTTCTTCAGCACCCGCCTGGAGAACGCGCTGCGCCACGCCGACCCGGGCACCGGCGTCACGGTGTATCACCTCGGGCTGGACGCGTTCTCGCTGATCGCCGGCGGGCTCGGGCACGACCAGGGCGACCGGCTGCTCAAGAGCGTCGCGGCGAAGCTGAAGGACGTCGTCGCGGGCGAGACCGCGATGGTGGCCCGGCTCGGCGGCGACGAGTTCGGCATCCTGGTGGAGAACAAGCCCGACACGCCCGACGTCGTGGAGACGGTCCGGCGGATCGCCCACGAGCTGGCCGAGCCGGTGTACCTCGACGGGCTCGACGGCGTGGCGGTTTCGGCGGGCATCGGCGTCGTGCACCGGCCGCCGCGAGAGATCCTGCCGAGCGAGCTGCTCCGCGCGTCCGACCTGACGCTGCGCCGTGTGAAGCGGAAGGGCACCGGGCAGTGGGAGCTGTTCGATCCGGGCCTGGACGCGCGTGAGCGGCACACGTTCGGCCTCGCGGCGTCGATGGCGGGCGCGTGGGAGAACGGCGAGATCGAGGTCGTCCACCTGCCCCTGGTGCGTCTGGCCGAGGAGGAAACCGTCGGGTTCGAAGCCCGGCTGCGGTGGAATCACGCGACCGAAGGCGTGCTGCCGCACGAAACCTGCGTCGGCCTCGCCGACGAGACCGGGCTGATGCTGCCGCTCGGCGGGTGGCTGCTACGCAAGGCCTGCGGTGCCGATCGCGAGCTGCCGGTCACCGTCGCGTTGACCGCGCACCAGGCCGCCGACCCCGATCTGGTCGGGGAGATCCGGCGGATCCTCGCCGACACCGGCCGGGCCCCCGAGCGGCTGCGGCTGGGCTTCCCGGTCGAGCCGCTGCTCGCCGAGGGCGGCGACGCCGAGGACAACTTCCGGGTGCTGGCGGACATCGGTGTGACTTGTGAGCTGCACGGCTTCGGCTCGGCGGCCGACGCGGAGCTGCTCGACGCCCTGCCGGTCCGCGCGGTCCGGGTCGCGCCCCGGCTGGTGGCGCGGCAGGCGGGCAGCGCGCTCGTGTCGCGGTCGCTGATCGGCCTGGTCGAGCTGGCGCACCTGGCCGGCGCGACCGTGGTCGTCGAGGGTGTCGAAACCGCCGGTGGGCTGGCCTGGTGGGACCAGGCGGGCGCGGACGTGGTGCTCGGCGACCTCTTCCGGGAGTAGATCTCTTGAGGGGTAAGGCAAACGTGGCTTACGGGTCCACTGTGGACGCGCGGTGCAGGGTGGCCGCGAAGTCGAGCACGATGCCGCCGCCGTCCTCCTGCATGCGCCGCGCGCCTTCGAGGAACCGGCCGTGGAACTCCTCGCCGCGCTCGCCCAGTGCCTTCAGGAGATCCTGGCCGCCCCGGGGCAGGAGCCACTCCCACAGCGCGTCCGGGCTCGCGATCGGCTGCGGCATCTCGATCGGTTCCCGGACCAGGCCGGTGAATCCGGCTTCGGTGAGCAGCGCGTCCAGCCGGTCGTGGGTCATGGGGTCCGGCTGAGGCGCCGCGGCTCCGGGGAAGTACTCGGCGGTCAGCTGCTGCATCCAGTCCAGGCGGCCGAGGGACTGGGTCTCCAGGGACAGCGCGACGGCGCCGCCGGGGACCAGCACCCGCCGGATTTCGGTCAGCACGGCCGGCGGATCGTCGAGGATCTGGACCACGAACCCGGCGGTCACGAGGTCGAAGGAGCGGTCGGGGAAGGCGAGTTCGCGGGCGTCCATCGCCGACGCGGTGACGGCCGGGTGGTCGGCTTTCAGCCGGTCCATCATCACCGGTGACGCGTCGATCGCGGTGACCTCGCAGCCGCGGGCGAGCAGGGCCCTGGCGACCGCGCCACGCCCGGCGCCGACGTCCAGCGCGCGGGCGCGAGGCGGGGGAGCGGCGAATTCGACGAGACGGCGGCCGGCGTCGGCGACGTAGAAGTAGATCTCTTCGTAGCGGTCGGCGAGCTGGTCGTATTTCGCCCTCGCCTGCGCAGCGGTCACCATCGCGCCAAAAGTAGTGACGGTCCCCGGCGCGGGGCACCGCCGATCGAGCGTCGCGGGATCCGCACGGACGGCTACCCAACGGAGGCACGGCCCGATTCGCGCTCTGCGGACAGCGACGTTCGATAAGCGGGAAGTTAGGTAGTCCTATGTCGGGATATTGGCCCATTCGGGGTAACCGAAAGTGGGCCGTTTGGACCTGACGACCAGTAGGGTCACCTCATTACCCTCCAGTATCACCAGTGGTGCCGATCACAGTCGAGGAGGCTCCATGTCGTCGCGCGTCCGAGAAACCGTCTCCGGGACGGATCGGCGCGACGTCCGGCTCAGGCACGTGGCGGGCTGCCTCACCTGCACCCTCCGCTGCACCTACTGTGGCCTGCCGGTGCGCCTCGCCGGCCCGGCCGACCATCCCGGCTACGGCGTCGTCGACGAACTCGCGACCGCCGGGGAGTCGCCGGACCTCGTTCTGCTGCACCGGTTCTGTTCCCAAGCGCTCGGAAGACGCCGGACGCCGGGGTGCGCGCTGCGGCGCGCCCACCTCGGCCGGGCGACCGAGCAGTACGACACGGGCCGGCGGCCCGGGCGCTACCAGCGCCTCGGTGTCCGGCGGTCACCGAACCTCGAGCTGTACCGGAAGCATTGGCGGATAGCCAAGATGCGCTACGCCTGCCAGGCGTGCCGGTACTACACCGGCTCGCACTGAGCCGTTTCCCTTTCCCAGCCGCGCGGAGGACTTGTGCTCGTTCGTCTCATCCTCGGTCTCCTGATGACCGTCGTCGGGCTCGGCATCGCCGGGCGCCGGGTGCTGTGGCTGAATCGGCTGATCAAGGCCGGCCAGCCCGACACCAAACGGTCCGACGAGCTGGGTACCCGCCTCTTCGCCCAGGTTCGCGAGGTCTTCGGCCAGCGCAAGCTGCTGAAGTGGTCGATCCCCGGCCTCGCGCACCTGTTCACGTTCTGGGGCTTCGTGATCCTCGCGTCGGTCTACCTCGAGGCCTACGGCGCGCTCTTCGACGAGCAGTTCGCGATCCCGTGGATCGGCCACTGGGCGGTGCTGGGCTTCCTGCAGGACTTCATCGCCGTCATGGTCGCGGTCTCGCTGGGCGTCTTCGCCGTCATCCGGATCCGGCAGGCGCCGGAACGGCTGGACCGCAAGTCGCGTTTCTACGGTTCGCACACCGGTGGCGCGTGGCTGATCTTGTTCATGATCTTCAACGTCGTCTGGACGATGTTCTTCTTCCGCGGCTCGTCCTCGGCGTCCGGGAATTTCCCCTACGACTCCGGTGCGTACGTTTCCCTCGGCGTCGGGAAGCTGCTCGCTCCGCTGGGACACGACACGACCGTCGTGCTGGAGACCGTCGGGCTGCTGCTGCACATCGGCGTGATGCTGGTGTTCCTCTCGATCGTGCTGTACTCCAAGCACCTGCACATCTTCGTCGCGCCGATCAACGTCAGCGCGAAGCGGCTGCCTGACGCGCTCGGCCCGCTGCTGGCGATGGAGTCCGGCGGCAAGCCGATCGACTTCGAGGACCCGGGCGAGGACGACGTGTTCGGCCGCGGCAAGATCGGGGACTTCACCTGGAAGGGCATGCTGGACTTCTCCACATGCACCGAATGCGGCCGCTGCCAGTCGCAGTGCCCGGCGTGGAACACCGGGAAGCCGTTGTCGCCCAAGCTGCTCATCATGAACCTGCGGGACCACCTGCACGAGGAGGCGCCCTACCTCCTGGCGGGCAAGGAGCACGAGGACGCGCGCCCGCTGGTCGGGCCGGAGGCCGACGGCGGCGTCATCGACCCGGACGTGCTGTGGTCGTGCACCACCTGCGGCGCGTGCGTCGAGCAGTGCCCGGTCGACATCGAGCACATCGACCACATCGTCGACATGCGGCGCTACCAGGTGCTGATCGAGTCGGCGTTCCCGACCGAGCTCGGCACGGTCTTCAAGAACCTGGAGAACAAGGGCAACCCGTGGGGCCAGAACAACAACGAGCGCCTGGCGTGGACGAAGGACTTGCCCTTCGACGTGCCGGTGTTCGACGGTGAGCTGGCCGAGGAGGTCGAGTACGTCTACTGGATCGGCTGTGCCGGGGCGTTCGACGACAACGCGCGCAAGACCGTCCGCGCGACGGCGGAACTGCTGCACATCGCCGGGGTGAACTACGTGGTGCTCGGCACGGACGAGTCGTGCACCGGCGACCCGGCGCGGCGCGCGGGCAACGAGTTCCTGTTCCAGATGCTGGCGCAGCAGACGGTGGAGACGCTCAACGCGGTGTTCGAGGGCCGCGAGGAACGGCAGCGCAAGATCGTCACGACGTGTCCGCACTGCATGAACACCATCGGCCGCGAGTACCCGGATCTGGACGGCCACTACGAGGTCGTGCACCACACGCAGCTGCTGAACCGGCTGGTCCGGTCGGGGAAGCTGACGCCGGTGAAGGCGGTCGAGGACGGCCCGCGCGTGACCTACCACGACCCGTGTTACCTGGGCCGGCACAACAAGGTCTACACGCCGCCGCGGGAACTGGTCGGCGCGACCGGGGCCGAGCTGGCCGAAATGCCGCGGCACGCGGACCGTTCGCTGTGCTGCGGCGCGGGTGGCGCGCGGATGTGGATGGAGGAGCAGATCGGCAAGCGGATCAACCTGGAACGCGTCGACGAGGCGATTTCGACCGACGCCGAGACGATCGTGACCGGGTGCCCGTTCTGCCGCGTGATGCTCTCGGACGGGCTGGTGCAACGGCAGAGCGAGCAGAAGGCGGAGAACGTCAACGTCCGCGATGTCGCGCAGCTGTTGCTCGAAACGGTGAAAACTCCCACGCCGAAGCCTTGATTTCCGTTGCGTACGTAACGCTGTGGCGGACCGCGCGACCTTAAGGGGTGAATCGCCGGACGAGTACAGCGGAGGTGCGGCGCGGTGGCGGCGAGCTGTCTGGCGTGTGGGAGAAGTCTGCGTCCGAACGAAATCTACTGCCGCCAATGCGGTGCGCGGCACCAGGTTTCACCACCGGCGGCGGAGCCGGTCCAGGGGCGGCATGAGCTGTTCGTGGCCCCGCCGCCGGTTCCGGTGCAGCAGCCGGCACCGGTGTCCCCCCGGCTGCGTGGTGGCTGGAACCCGGTGGCGACGGTCGCGGTCGTCCTGGCCGTGGTGGGGCTCGGGCTCGTCGGGCTGCTCGGGTTCGTCACGCCGGGGTTCTTCGTCGCGGCGTCGACGCGGACGACCTCGCCCCCCGCGCCGGTGGGTGTCGAGCCGGTGGTGCCGATGACGACCTACACCACTGCTCCGGCCACCCCGGAGTACGCCACGCCCGCCACCCCGACGACGTCGGACACGGTGGCCGGCGACGAGCCGACAGCGCAGTCGTTGCTGCAGCGGGAGGTCGACGCGGACCGGAGCCGGGCGGAGTCGTTCGTCGGCTCGTGGCTGCCGCAGCTCTCGGCCAAGAAGCCGGGGATGACCGTCGACGGTGTCGTCTACGACTATCGCAAGACGTGGTCGGACTTCCTCGACAAGCGCGCGCAGCATCCGGACGCGATGCTGGTGTGGTCGGGCGACTTCGCCGGATTCCGCTACCCCGACTACTGGATCACCGTCATGCCGGAGCCGTTTTCGACCGGCCAGTCGGCGAACGGCTGGTGTGCCGACCAGGGCATCGGCAAGGACGACTGCTACGCGAAGCGCCTGACCCACACCGGAGGGTACGAAGGAAACACGCTGCTGCGCAAGTGATGCGTCAGGGCAGCGTTCCCCTGTCGACGAGCGCGCGCAGCACCGGCATGACGCCGCGGCGGCGGACGGCGTCGCGGACCAGGCGGAAGCCGCCGCCGTGCGCCGGATCGGTGTTGAGCGAGATCTGCTTGCGCAGCGCGGGTCCGAAGGGCGGGCCGACCTCGCGAAGGATGCTGTAGGACATGAGCTCGGCCAAGCCTTCCTGCAGCCGGTGGGGGAGCGTGTCGACGCGGTTCTGGGCCAGCCAGACGTGGCCGAGCTCGTGGGCGAGGACGCGGTGGAAGTACACGCTCGGGAGCCCGGCGGCGATGTGGACCACGACGGTCGTGGCGCGCGGCCGGCGAACGGTCGCGCCGAGTACGTGCTGCCGGTCGGTCCTGGGGAGCTCGGCGGCGGGGGAGAGGGAGACCGTCGCCGGTTTCGGCAGCGGGAATCCCTGGGCGGACAGCGCGCGGCGGACCTCGTTCAGCGCGCCCCGGACCTCGTCCTGGACGTCGATGGCGTCCTCGCCGCAGAGTCCGCAGCGCAGCAGGCCCCGCGGGCCCAGATCGCGCCAGCCCGCGTCGGCGATCCGCTGGCGGCGCCCGCAGAACGCGCACGTGGCGCAGTCCGTGTGGGTGACACAGCTGAAGCCGCCGCGCAGGTCCGGTGCCATCGTCCCGGCCGCCGGGGCGGAACAGACGGTGCAGCGCGCGATACCGGGAATAGCCAACATGACTCCGGGGAAAATGGGCGGGAAATGTCGGAACCCGCATTTCTTTATACGGGGCTACGCCGAAGTCGAAACGCGCGAAGCGGACGTTACGGCTGCCTGAGAGCGGAGAGCAGACGTTATCCGTATGTTGTGTCGCAAGCGGGGTTACGTAACGAATTGCGCGATCGCCGCGAACCATTACCCGGCGGGCTTTGTCCGCCCGGTCGCGATCCGGTGCGGATGTTAGACTTCCGCGGCGGTGGAGGTCATTCACCAACCCGATACGGAGGCCGCGGTGGGATTGTCCGGGACGCGGCGGACCCGTGCCCTGCTGGCCGCGCTGATCGCGGGCGCCGCCGTGAGCGTCGCCGTCGCGTCGCCGTGGCATGAGTCCACTGTGGACGGTAAGGCGATGGCCGCGGTGGCGTCGGTGGCGCCTTCGGCTCCGAAGCCGTCGCCTGCGGAGCGGTTCGGCTCGGTGAGCGTGCCTCCTCCATCGCCGGCCAAGCCCGCGCCGACGAGTTGTGACGGCCGGTATGCCGCGCTGAGCGAGCGGGACAGGCTGGCACAGCTGGTGATGGTGGGCGCGAACCCGTCCGACGAGCGCCAGGCGACGGCGGCGGTGCGGGACGATCATGTCGGCGGGATCTTCATCGGCGGCAACGCGACCCGGTTGTTCACCGGCGGCCGACTCGCCGCCGTGCGCGCCGGGGCCAAGGTGCCGGTGTTCGTCGCGGTGGACGAGGAGGGCGGGCGCGTCCAGCGGATCGACGGACTCGACGGCGACCTGCCCAGCGCGCGCACGCTGGCCGCCACCCAGACGCCGGCGCAGGTCCGCGCGGACGGCTTGCGGCGAGGCCGCCAGCTGGAGGCGCGCGGAGTGACGATGGACCTCGCGCCGGTCGCGGACGTCTCGGCGGCCGCGGCGAACACGGTGATCGGCGACCGGTCCTACAGCCAGGATCCGGCGGTGGTGACGCGGTACGCGGGCGCGTTCGCGAACGGCCTGCGCGACGCCGGTGTCGTCCCGGTGCTGAAGCATTTTCCCGGCCATGGCCGGGCGAACGGCGATTCGCACCAAGGCCTGGTCCGCACGCCGCCGCTGGCCGACCTGGAGGCCGACGACCTCCGCCCCTACCGCGACCTCCTGCCGCAGGGGATGCCGGTGGTCATGCTCGGGCACCTGGACGTCCCCGGCCTGACCGCCGGCGCGCCCGCTTCACTGAGCCCGGCCGCGTACAGTCTGCTTCGCGGCCGGTACGGCTTCGCGGGCGTCGCGATGACGGACGACCTCGGCGCGATGCGCGCGGTGACAGCCCAGTACAGCCTCCCGGACGCGGTGGTGAAGGCGGTTTCCGCGGGCGCGGACCTGGCTCTTTGGTCGAACCCCGAGCCGGTGGGCCCGATCCTCGACCGCCTCCAGAAGGCCGCGAAGTCGGGAGAACTTCCCGAATCCCGCATTCACGAAGCGGTGACGAGAAACCTCCACCTGAAAACCGCCTGCACCTGACCCGTGTCGTCCATCCGCGCACGCGAGGTCGCCACGGGCGCATCTTCGATAGTGCGGTCAACTTGGTCAGCCGAAGCAGCCGAACCACGCGACGATCGCCTCCGGAATCAGGTGTGTCTGCACGACGGAGTCACCTCCTTTCCTTGATCGGCGCGCACGGTCTGGGCCGCCGCGCGAGAGTCCGGGTACGGGCCGGCCGACGTTTGTTGGCCGAGTGCCAGAGTGGCCACGATCGCCAGGGTGACCAGCCAGAACACGATTCTGAGCACGGTGCGAAGCGGGACGAGAACCTTCATGAGCCGGCCTTCCGGTATCCGGGGAGAATGCAAGAGCGGGAATCGGAAAGCCCGGTTCTCCCGCGAAACCAGGGTCGCGCGAGGGCGGGCGGGCCTGACAGGGGTTTCCTGTTTTCGGAAAAGGCAGGAAACGGGAAACCGGTGATTACGCCGGGCGGGGCGCGACACTTGCAGGGACCGGCTTCGGCGTTCAGGCTGGGGCGGGCACCTAGGAAGACGACCGTCCGGCTTGCGGGGAGGATCTGGGATGAACGCGGTGTGCACCGGGCTCACCGAGGAGTTGAAGGCGCTGCGCAAGGGGCGGGGAATCCTCGCCGACCGGCTCGACGAGCGCGCCGGGCCCGCGTTGCTGCGAGTCTGTGGTGTCCTCGAGGGGGACGGTCCGGCGGTGGTCCGGGAGAAGATCGCGACGACGCTGCGGACGTCGATCGCGTTGCTCCCGCCGGATCTGCGCGGGCCGATGCTCGCCGCGTTCGCGCTCGACGAGAACACGACCCAGCCGTTCTACCAGGAAAGGATCGACCAGGCCGCGAAAAGCCTGCAACGCGACCCGCGCACGGTGCGGCGCCGGATAGACGAAGGGATCGCGCATCTGGTCGAGATAGTCGGCGGCAACGCGCGCGGGGAACCGGATGAACTCGACGCGCTCAGCCCGGGATGGCACACCGCGGAGCTGCGCACGTTCGTCAACCTGGACCTTCCCGCGCCCGAGGTCTTCGAGTTCCGGCGGGTGATCGCCGAGCAGGACAACGTTGACGCGCTTGATCTCGCGCTCACTGTCACCGCGCCGGCAGAGCGCGAGACACCGGGCCATCCGGCGCCTGACATCGATGTCTTCGCCGGGGGACGGCTGGTGGGCCGGCGGCGTCAGGCGTCGGACCGGGTCGGGTTCGAGCTGGCGCTGCCCGCGCCGCTCCAGCGCGGTGGCAGCCACGATTTCGCGCTGCGCTTCCGCGTTCCGGAGGGCGCCATGCAGCCGCACTACGTCTGCGTGCCGCGCTATCGCTGCGACGTCTACGGCCTGCGGGTGCGGTTCGGCGAGCGCCCGCGTGCGGTGTGGCGGCTTTCCGCGCAGTTCCAGCGCGACCTCGACGACCCGATGATCGTCGGCGAGGAGGCCGAGCTGGACCGGGCCGGGGAGATCCATGGCGAATTCCGGCGGCTCGCTCCCGGGCTCGCCTACGGATTCCGGTGGCGGCCGGCCTGAAAGCGGGAAGGCCACTCGCGGGGAAACGAAGTGGCCTTCACCGGCTAAGCCTGAATCCGTGGAGGGGCTGCCTGTTGATCTTTGCCTGTGGTTGTTGATCTTGGTGGTGGTTGCGGCTAAAGCTGGGCAGGGCTGTTGTGCTGGCCTGCCCAGCTTTGTCCACGTGTTGGTTTCCGGTCGGGCCCTGGTGGGCGGTGGTCGGGTCAGGCCGCTGTTTGTTGCGTATGGTCGGTGAAGGTGTTGGCCCACAGGGTTTTCCATTGGGTGGCTCGGGGCCAGTGGGCTGGTAGGTGCAGGGTGGGTGTGCCTTGGGGTCTGGCGATTCGGGCTGGGACGTTGATCAGATGGCGGCGCAGTGTCGCTCCACGGGCGACGGCGTGGGTGTGGTCGATGAGGGTCGCGGCGGCGCGGAGCAGGTTGTGGGTGATCGCGGCCAGTACTGCCCAGGCGGCGTTGGCCGCGAAGGTCCCGGAGGGCAGGTGCGCCAGGGGGCCGTCGATCAGGTCGGCGAACACGGATTCGATGATCGCGTGCTGGCGGTGGGTGATGTCGGCGTCGGTGACCGGTTCGGTGTTGTTGGTGAAGAAGGGGTGGTAGCGCCATACCGGGAACAGTTCGTCGGGGTGGTTGCGGTCGCGGACCCGCCGGACGATGAGCCGGGCGGTGATCTGGTACTTCGTGCCGGCGAACGCGGTGTAGTCGACTTCGGCGACTTCGGCGTCGGAGATCAGCTCGCCGGTGTCGGGGTCGGTCACGGCGCCGGGGTAGTGCACCGGGGTCCACGCGTCTTCGGCGATGGTGCCGATCGCGCGGAGCACCGGGCGGGATTTGGTGAGCACGAAGGAGAACCGGGCACCGTGGCTCACCACCGCGGCGATGACCTTGCCGTTGCCGAACGCGGAATCACCCCGGCACAGAATGTTGCGCGCACCGGCGGCTTTCGCGGTGTTGATGGCTTCGGTGATCATGCCGGCCGCGCCTTTGCCGGAACCGGCTTTGCCCGCGCGCAGCCGGATCCCGGCCAGCACCGGCGCGGCGGTGCGGGTGGAGATCGTGGTGGCCAGCGGAGACAAGCCTTTGCGCAGCACCTGCCTGTTGCCGATTTTGGTGTGTCCGAACGACGCGCCTTGTTTGGCGTGGCCGTAGACCGGGCGCAGCAGCGAGTCGATGTCCACGAACGCCTGCTCGGTGATCCCGGTCAGCACGTCGGTCCGCCCCGTCAGGGCCAGCAGATGCGAGCGCAGCACCGAGGCGAGCTGCCGGGTGTGGCCATGGGTGAACTCCCGCAGGAAGATCCCCATCGTGGCCGGTGCGTAGACGGCCTTGAACAGCTTTTTCATGCCACCCGCGCGGATCACGTCCAGATCGTCGATGCTGTCCGCGCCGGCGGCCATGCCCGCGATGATGGAGGTCAGTTTCGGGGCCGGGTTGGCCGCCCCGGATCGGATCCGCTCGCACCGGAACACCACATGCTCCTCGAGCAGGTCGGGCAGTCCGGTCTGTTCGGCCAGTTCCATCACCGGCACCAGTCCCGCGCACGACACCAGGTTCTCATCATCGAACTCGGCGGCGCCGCGCCGCCAGTTGTGCGACAATCTCACTGAAAGTGTCCTTCCGATCCGCGCCAATCAGGTCCTCAACAAACCCGATTATCGCAGGTCAAAGGGCACTTTCCTCATTTCCCACGCCGGTCGCAGACCCCACCAATCCACGGATTCAGGCTAAGTGGTTCCGATGGTGACCACTAAGGTTCAGGCGCCGCGATAGAACGTCGCCGCGAATGCGGGTTCGAGTGCGCGGACCGCCGGATGTGTGTGCCATCTCCGTAACGTGGTCGCCAACCGTCGCGCATCTTGGAGAATGGTCGCCGAACCGACGGCCGCGGCTTGCCCCAGCGTGGCCCGGGTGAGTTCGCACGCGCGGTCCAGTTCGTTCGCCGACGCGTGCGCGAGCGCCTGCCGCACGCCGAACCGGGTCCGCGCGCGCACCGCGGTCGCCGGGATCCGCTCGATTTCCCGGTCCAGCACGGCGGCTGCCTCTTTCGGGCGGCCGAGGTCGTAGAGACACCAGCCGGTGACGATCGCGACCGGGTCCGCCACGTGCGAAGTGCCGATCACCGGCCCGTCCGCCGCTTCGGCGCGCGCTGTCGCCAGATGTGCGGCGGCGACGTCGAGTGCCCGCATGCATTCCGCGTAGTTTCCCGCCAGCGCGTGGCCCTGCGCCTCGCGTTGGGCCGCCAGGCCGCGGATTCGCGGCGGGGTGCCGGGCTTCTGGGCGCGTTGCGCCAACGCGACCGTCTCGGCCGCGTCACCCTGGTACATCGTGATCAACGCGCGCCGCACCAGGGCGTAGCTCGCGGTGTGGTGGTCCCCGGCCGCGCTCGCCACCTCGGCGGCCTTGCCGGACCACCAGCCCGCGCTGACGACGTCGCCCGCCTCCTGCGCCATCCAGCCCGCGAACTCCGCCGTACGCGCGGAAAGCGTTGCCACGTCGGTGAAATCGCGGCCCTGGGTGTCCTTCGCCAAGGTCCGCAACGCCTGCAGCTGGCCGACCAGCATCGGCAGCACCGCACCGGGTGGCGCGACCTGCCCCAGCCCGCGCGCCGCCTCCAGCAGTCTGCGGTGGTGCTGGAGCTGCTCGCCGCCGTCGGAGGCGGCGGACGCCGTCGCTCCGGACACGGCCGAGGTGCCGAGTCCCGCGAGGATCGCCGCGCCGCCGAGGAGAACCTCGCGCCGGCCCAGCGGGGTGAACGAACTGCTGCCGTCGGGTGCCATCGCCATGATCCAGACTCCTTCGTCGTCCGGGCCCGCAGACGGCGCGGCGGACGGTGCCGCTCCCGCCATCATCGCGACGAGCGCACCGTTGCACTCGAGCTCGGCGTCGCAGCGCCGCACGAACTCCAACGACGGTGCCTGGAAACCGGTCTCGATCCGGCTGACATGACCCTTGCTGTAATAGAGCCGCCGCGCGAATTCGCTCAGGGAAAGTCCCTTGGCCAGGCGCGACGCCCGGAGCCGCGGCCCGAACGCCTGGGTGGACGTCATCGGCGGTCCGCCTTCCTCTCGCTTTCCACGATCGGCCGGCCGACCGAGCGTCTCCCATTATGCGCCGCCGCGGCAGGCGTTTCTTGATCACCGGCGCAAGCGGAAACGGGAAACCCGGCTGCCGTCCAGGTCAATTACTGGACAGAATCGGGACAGAAGTGTGTCGAATCGGGAAAGTAAGTCGATACCCGCTCGTATCGGCTTGTCAATCGCACGAATGGTCGCCGATGATTACTCCTCATCAAGGAGCCGGCGGAAAGGCGACGCTCACGTGACGCAGATCTTCCTCAACTACCGCACCACGGACGAGCCCGTCGCCGTGGCCATGCTCGACCAGGTGCTCTCCGAGCGGTTCGGCTCGGAAGCGGTGTTCCTCGCGTCGAAGTCGATTCCGCTCGGGATGGACTGGGAGGAGGAGATGTTCGCCGCGGTCGAGCAGTCCACGGCGGTGCTGGCGCTCGTCGGCCGCAGCTGGCTGGACGTCAAGAACGCGGACGGGCGGCGCGCCCTCGACGACCCGGGCGACTTCGTCCGCCGCGAGCTCGCGACCGCGTTCCGCCTCTGCAAGCAGGTGATCCCGGTGCTGCTCGGCGTCGAACGGCAGGCGCTGCGCGAGGCGGACCTGCCCCCCGACATCCGCGAGCTCAGCCGCCGCCAGAGCATGAGGATCGCGATCCACAGCGCGCGCCCGGACGTCGACCAGCTGGTCGACAAGCTGCGCCGGCAGGTTCCCGCGCTGCGCCCGCCTGAGAACACGACCAGCACGGTGCGGAACTCCGTGCGCGCGGAGAAGGTCAGCGGCAGCGTGGTCCAGTCCCACCACCTCGGCATCGGCGGTGACTTCACCATGTGACGCGCCACCCGGGCGACTAGGCTGACAGAGTGACTGTGACCGGCGGCGTCCGGCTCGTCCCGGTGTACCGGGCGGGGGCCATCGCCGTCACCGCGACCGGCGTGCTCGACCGGGAGAGCTACCCGGGTTTCCGTGATGGCTTGCTGAAGATCGCCACCGAGGCGCCGGACGGCCTGATCGCCGACATCGACGGGGTCCGCGTCGACGACCAGACACTGATGAGCCTGTTCTCGGTGGTCGCGATGCGGATCAGCGACTGGCCCGGGATGCCCTTCGCGCTGGTGACCGCCAGGCCCGAGCACCTGGTCGCGCTCGCGGCCCGGGCGGTGGACCGGCTCGTGCGGGTCTACGAGGACGTCGGCACCGCCGCGTCCTCGCTCGGGCACCCGGCCCGGCGGCGGGCGGTGCAGGTACTGGCCCGGACCGACACCGCTTCGGCGCTGTCGCGGCAGTTCGTGCGGCGGGTCTGCGACGTGTGGGCGGTCCCGGAATTCGTCGACGACGCCGAGCTGATCGCGACCGAGCTGGTCGAGAACGCGCTCAGGCACACGGTTTCGGCGCCCACTCTCCGGCTGGAGCTGCGCCGGAGCCTGCTCACCGTCGCGGTCGCCGACGACGACCCCGCCCCGGCCGTGCTGGTCGAGCGGATCGGCATCCTCGAACCCGGGATGGGCCTGCGGATGATCGCGCAGACCGCGCGGGTGTGGGGCTGCAACCACTCCTGGTCCGGTGGCAAGGTCGTCTGGGCGGTCCTGACCAAGCGTGGCACCCGGCGCACGCCACTCGGCGGGGAGTAGCGTGCCATTTCGTCACGCCGGCGGCCGGGGGAATGCCGCTGACGACGGCACGGAACCGGCCATTGTGGACAGTGCGCGGACCTTTTCGTAACGCGTTCCGGTCGCCGGGACATCCTCCGTTCTGGCACGATTCAGGACCGGACCAGTGCGGTCCGGTGTCCGCCCGTTGTCCGGCGGTGGCCGAACACGCCGCGTCGCGCCGGGGACTGCGCCGGATGGCGGTGTACATACCGGCAGCTGCCGATTCCGCGGCCTTTGTGGTTGGCGGTTTTCACCTGGTACAGACGTCGGGAATGGTTTTGACGACATCCGGTTCGGAATAGGGAATCGACAGTTCGCGCGGTTTCGGTGTGACGACGTGATGACTCACCGTCAGAGTCCCAGGACGAATTACAACGTCTTGGCAACCGCCTTGACAGGGCCTGTGGTACGTACCACTCTAACTCGACATTGGTCTACACCATTGTGGCGCCTGGCCGTGGTGGCCAGGCATCGAAAGGACGGCAACGAGTGAAACGCTGGCTCAAGCTGGCGGCGGGCGCCGCCGCTTTGACTCTCGCGACCGCAGGCTGCGCCGGCTCCAGTGGCACCGACGCCGGCTCCGCCTCGAGCTCCGCTCCGGCGGCGCTCAGCGGCACGGTCACGGTCTGGCTGATGTCGGGTTCCGCCCCGGCCACCCTGACCGACGCACTGAACAAGGAATTCCAAACGGCCCACCCGGGCGTCAAGGTCAACTACGAAGTCCAGCAATGGGACGGCATCCAGCAGAAGCTGACCACCGCGCTGGCCGGTAACACCCCGCCGGACGTGATCGAGGTCGGCAACACCCAGACGCCGTACTTCGCTTCGCAGGGTGTCCTGACCGACCTCACCGACGCCAAAAACGACTTCAACGGCTCGCAGTGGCTGAAGGGCCTCGCGGCTTCCGCCGACTACGACGGCAAGACCTACGGTGTCCCGTTCTACGCGGCCAACCGTGAGGTCATCTACCGCAAGGACATGTTCGAGCAGGCAGGCATCGCCAAGACGCCGGCCTCGAACGACGAGTGGATCGACGCGATCGGCAAGCTGAAGACCAAGTTCGGCAGCGACCCCGACTTCCAGGCGCTCTACATGCCGGGCCAGAACTGGTACGGCCTGCTGTCCTTCATCTGGGACAACGGCGGCGACATCGCCCAGGCCAATGGCAAGTCGTTCAAGGCGACGCTCGACAGCGCCGGCGCGAAGGCGGGCCTCGACTTCTACAAGAAGCTCGTCGACACCTCGGCCACCAAGGCCCCGAAGGACGCCGACGAGGCCAAGCCGCAGCAGGCGACCGTCTACGGCGCCGGCAAGGTCGCGATGATGATCGGTCTCCCGTGGGAGCTCGACACCGCCGTCAAGACCGACGCGACGCTGAAGGACAAGACCGCCGCCTTCCCGATCCCCAGCAAGACCGCGGGCCAGAGCGCCCCCGTCTTCCTGGGTGGCTCGAACCTGGCGATCCCGGGCAACAGCAAGAACGCGGCCGCGGCCAAGGAGTACATCAAGCTCCTGTCCTCGGCGAAGTACCAGGCCCAGCTCGCCGCCGCCGGCGTCGTGCCCGGCACGTCCACCGACATCAGCGGTCTGGACAGCAGCCCGCTGGGCAGCGTGATGGCCAAGGCGTCCGTGAACGGCAAGGCCGTCCCGGCCAGCCCCAAGTGGGGCGACGTCGAGTCGGGCCAGAACCCGATCAAGGACATGCTGACCGCGTACCTGACCGGTAGGAAGACGCTCGACCAGGCGACCGCCGACGCCAACGCAGCGCTCGACAAGCTCATCGGCGGATGACCGCGACCCAAAATGTGTCGATGCCGGCGGGGACCACCCCGCCGGCATCGGCGCGGCCCGCCCCACCCGCGAAACGCAGGCGCGGCCGGTTCGGCGACCGGCTCCTCCCGTACCTGCTGCTCCTCCCCGCCCTGGTGGCGATCCTGGTGCTGCTCGCCTGGCCGCTGGTCCAGGTGCTCGTGATCAGCTTCCGGAAGCTCGACCTCGGCGAGCTGGTCCGGGGCAAGCTCATCTGGGTCGGGTTCGACAACTACAGCGAGACCCTCGCGGATCCCGAGTTCTGGACCATCACGGTCCGGACGCTGATCTTCACCACCGCGGTCGTGGCCGCGACGATCCTGTTCGGGCTGCTGCTCGCGGTGCTGATGCGCCACCTGAGCCCGGTCATCCGGGTCATCGTCCAGGTGACCCTCGTGCTGGCCTGGGCCACCCCGGTGATCGCGACGACCACGGTGTTCCAGTGGATGTTCGACCAGCAGTACGGCATCCTCAACAAGACACTGGACCGGCTGGGCTTCCACGGCTTCATCGGCCACTCGTGGTTCTCCACCGGGACGAGCACGCTGACCGTGATCGGGATCCTGATCGTCTGGCAGGCCGTGCCCTTCGTGACCTTCACCCTGTACGCGGGCCTCATCGGGGTGCCGCGCGAGCAGTACGAGGCCGCCGGGATCGACGGCGCCAGCGGGTGGCAGACTTTCCGCGCGGTGAGCTGGCCTGCCGTCCGGCCGATCATGACGATGGTGACCTTCCTGTCGGTGCTGTGGGACTTCAACGCGTTCGCGCAGATCTGGGCGATGCGGGAGGGCGGCCCCGACGGCGAGAGCACCACGCTCGCGGTCGTGCTGTACCTCAAGGGCATCGCGGGCAGCCACTTCGGCGTGTCGGCGGCGATCGCGACCCTGATGCTGATCCTGCTCGCCCTGATCACCGGCCGGTACATCCAGCTGCTGGTGCGGACCAAGGAGGGCGACCTCTCGTGAAGAAATCCCTCTCGCAGCGGGTCGTGCTCTCCGTCGTCGGCGTGCTCGTGGCGCTGGTGATCGTCTTCCCGACGTACTGGATGTTCGTCACGTCGCTGAAGACGCCAGGGGAGATCCTGTCCCCGAAGTACGACCTGATCCCCTTCTCCGCGACGTTCGAGAACTTCGCGACGGCGCTGAGCAAGGAGAAGTTCGCGCTCTACCTGACCAATAGCCTGATCGTCACGCTCGGCGCGGTGCTGTGCGCGCTGATCGCCGGAACGCTCGCGGCGATCCCGCTGTCGCGGCTGCGCTTCCGCGGCCGCAAGGGCTTCCTGGTGCTCATCATGGTGGCCCAGCTCGCGCCGGTGGCGACGTTGTTCATCCCGCTGTTCCTGCTGATGCGGGACGCCGGGCTGATCAACACGCTGCCCGGGCTGATGCTGATCTACTTCGCCACCACGCTGCCCTTCACGGTCTGGATGCTCTACGGCTTCGTCAACGGGATCCCGTACGACCTGGAGGAGGCCGCGATGATCGACGGCTGCAGCCAGGTCGGCGCGTTCCGCCGGGTGACGCTGCCGCTGCTCGGGCCGGGTCTGGTCACCACCTCGGTGTTCAGCTTCATCACCGCGTGGAACGAGTTCCTGTTCGCGGTCGTGCTGATGAAGGGGGACAACCAGACGCTGCCGGTCTGGCTCGCCTCGTTCCGCACGGCGTTCGGCACCGACTGGGGTGGCGTCATGGCCGGGTCGGTCATCTACGCGATCCCGGCGCTGGTGTTCTTCCTGATCGTGCAACGCAAGCTGGTCGCCGGTGTCGCCGCCGGCGCGGTGAAGGGATAGGGATTGTCGTCTCCTGAGAAGCTCGCGGAAGCCGTGCTCCTGCCCGGGTTCGCGGGCACGACGGCACCGGACTGGCTGCGCCGCCGGCTCGGCGAGGGTCTCGGCGGGGTGATCCTCTTCGGCCGCAACGTCGTCGACGACGAGCAGGTGGCGGCGCTGACGGCGCAGCTCCGGTCGGCGCGCGACGGCGTGGTCGTCGGGATCGACGAGGAGGGCGGCGACGTCACCCGGCTCGACGTCGCCACCGGGTCGTTCGTGCCGGGGCCGCTGGCCCTCGGCGCGGCGGACGACCCGGAGCTGACGACCGCGGTCGCCGCGGCGCTCGGCGAGCGGCTGGCGGCCTGCGGTGTCACGGTGAACCTCGCGCCCTGCGCGGACCTCACGCTGGCGGCGCGGGACCCGATCATCGGGGTCCGGGCGTTCGGCTCCGACCCGGCGAAGGCGTCCCCGCACGTGGCCGCCTACATCACCGGGCTGCAGAAGTACGGCGTCGCGGCGTGCGCGAAGCACTTCCCGGGCCATGGCGCGGCGACCGAGGACTCGCACGTGGCGCTGCCCGTGCTGCCCCGGACCGAGGCCGAGCTGCGCGAGATCGAGCTCGTCCCGTTCG
The DNA here is from genome assembly GCA_963762765.1 of uncultured Actinomycetota bacterium. GTDB lineage: Bacteria > Actinomycetota > Actinomycetes > Mycobacteriales > Pseudonocardiaceae > Amycolatopsis. Next base: position 117,801 of record CAVXMR010000029.1, on the reverse strand, counting down.
CCGCGGCGATCCAGGCCGGGGTGCGCTCGGTGATGACCGGGCACCTGGTCGTCCCCGCGTGGGGTGATGAGCCGGCGACGCTCAACCACAGGGCGTTGACCGAAGTGCTGCGCGGCGAGCTCGGGTTCACCGGCACCGTGATCACCGACGCGCTGGAGATGGGCGCGGTGGCGGGCTCGTTCGGCCGGCACGACGGCCTCGGCCAGGCCGCGGTGCGCGCGCTGGCGGCGGGTGCGGACGCGCTCTGCATCGGCGGCGAGGCGTTCGACCCGGAGCACCTGGACGCCATCGCCGCGACCATCGTGGCCGCCGTCGCCTCCGGCTCATTGAGCCTGGAGCGGCTCGCGGACGCGGCCGCGCGGACGGCGGCGCTGGGGGAGACCCCGGTGCACGCCGAGGTGGTCCCGGTCGACCGGCGGCTCGGTCTCGAGGCCGCGCGCAAGGCGCTGCGGATCCGCGGCAACCCGCGGCTGACCGGCCCGCCGCTGGTGGTGGACGTCGTCACCGACCCCAGCATCGCGGCCGGCGTGCTGCCGTGGGGCCTGGGCCCGCACCTGAGCGAGCTCGTGCCGGGCACGCGCGCGCTGCGGGTATCACCCGACGACGTCTCGGCGGTTCTCGAAGCGGCGCAAGGGTTTTCGAGCGTCGTCGTGGTGACGCGGGAGGCGCACCGGCACCCGTCGGTGCAGGCGCTGCTCGCCGCCCTGCGAGAGTCCACTGTGGACTTCGTGCGGGTGGAGACCGGGGTGCCCGGGCCGGACGACGGCGACGCCGACGTCGACCGGATCGACACCTTTGGCGGGTCCTACGTCAGCCTGCGGGCCGCGGCGGAGTACCTCCTCTGACCCTCGTAGGCGCCTCTGTACTAATCGTCGGGGCGCCCACGAGAGCGTTTGTACGGTCCTTGTATCCCTCCCCTCCATTGTTGGCCGCACACACGGACAGTGGAGGAAACGGACATGATCAAGAAGATCGCGGGTGTAGTCGCGGTGGCCGGCGCTATCGCGCTGGCCGGGGCCACCCCGGCGCTGGCGGCCTCGGGCACGGTGCACACCGACTCGGGGGCCGCGCTGACGGTGCGCTCGACCCCGAGCACGGGCGGCGCGTCGGTCGGCAGCATCGCCGACGGCACCGCGGTGACGATCAGCTGCCAGACCAACGGTTCCACGGTCGACGGCAAATACGGCACCAGCGACATCTGGGACAAGGTCGGCAACGGTTACGTCAGCGACTCCTACGTCTACACCGGCTCCGACGGCCGCGTCGCCCCCGACTGCGCGGGCTCCACGCTGACCTGCTCCACCGCCGGCACCGGCGACTCGAAGTCCTGCGCGCAGGCCGTCGCCTACGCCAAGACCCGCGTGCACACCGAGAACCTCGACTCCTACTACCGCTGGTGCGACCGCATCAACGCGCAGAACTACGGGTTCTCCGCATCCGGTTCGAACACCGCCTACATCCACTGGACCCAGATCCCCGGCTCGTTCAAGCACCCGGGTGACTACCAGGTCCCGGCCGGCGGCCTGGCGTTCTTCTCCAACGGCGGCTCGGGCCACACGATGATCTCGATCGGCGGCGGCAAGTTCCTGTCGAACGACATCAACGGCAACGGCAGCTACACCGAGACCACGATCGCGCAGGTCAAGAGCAAGTGGGGCGCGACCTACCTCGGCTGGTCGCAGCCGTGGTTCAAGGTGAACCACTGACGGCCGCGGACCTCTGATGGTCCGTGAAGGCCCCCTTACCGGCTGTGAGAGCCGGTAAGGGGGCCTTCACGGCTTTCCGCGGGTGCGGGTCGGGTCTCGTGAGTGGTGCGGCCGGGTTATTTGAGGGGTAAGGCAAAGGTGGCGCGTTGGTTCGAAGGTCGTGAATGACGCGTTGGGGACGTTGGGCGATGCTGTGGGCGAATGCGAGGGTGGCCGGTTGTGGCTGCTGGGGCCCTTGTGGTTGCTGAGGTGTGTGGGGTGTTACGGCTGGGGGTCGTGAGTGTTTAGGAGGGTTGGAACCCTACTTGCCGCTCACGACCGTTGCGGGTGTGGTCGACGGGACGCCTGGGGCGGCGCAGCGGAGGCCTTGTGTCCTGAGTGGGCAGATGTCGGAGGTCCGAATTGGCCTACAGTGTCGTTGGGCGTCCTGAATGTGTCGTTCGCGACCCCGCCCCCCGTGCCATGGGCACGGGGGGCGGGTGGTCGTGAGTGGCAATGCCGGTTCTCACCGGCGGTGCCACTCACGAGACCCGATCCCAGCGTGCCCATCCCTCTCCCGCCCCCACAGCTGTGACTCTTGAGGTTCCCGTGGTCGCTGTGGCAGACGGACATGCACCCAATGTGGCATTGGGTGCGTTGGACGCACCCAATGCCACATTCGCTGCATCAGGCCAGCGCGGCCGCGAGGAAACGACACGCCACCTTTGCCCTACCCCTCAATATGAGAACGTCACTTGCCACTCATGAGGGCCGGGGGATCAGCGTCCTGAAGGGACCCTTCCTGACACTGCCGGGTGGCCTGGGGAGCCGGGAAGGCCGTGAATGCCACATTCACGGCCTTAAAGGCCCTCATGTGGCATTCACGGACTTCCCGCCGGGTCCGCGCGGGTGCGGGGGGATCAGGCGTCGGAGGTGGCGGACATGCGTTCGGCCGCGAATTCGACCAAGGCGCCGCGGTCGCGGATCTCGGTTTTCATCAGGAGGCTTGCCACGTGCTTTTCCACCGTGCGCGGGGAAATGTGGAGTCGAGCCGCCAAAGCCTTGTTCGCCAGGCGGTGCGCCAGCAGCTCGAAGACCTCGAACTCCCGCAGCGTCACGCCCAGCTCGCGCAGGCTGCCCGGGACGCGCTCGCTGCCGGTTCGGCGCTGGCGGACCGACGCGCCCGAGCGGCGCAGGAGGGCGCGGCACGCCGACGCCACCGGGGTGACGTCGGCGCGGTGGAAGTGGTTTTCCGCCTCGCGGAGCCACGAAGGGGCGTCGCCCCAGCCGTGGTCGATCGCCGAATCCGCGATCAGGCGCAGGCCGAGCAGGCGCGCGGTGGCGAACGGTGCGGCTGCCACAGCGTGGTTTTCCATCGCCGTGCACGCCTGCGACTGGTGGTCCTCCAGGCCGTGCAGCACGGCTTCGGCCAGCAGGACGAACTGGCGGTTCCAGCGCATGCGCCCCGCCGGGCTCGCCGCGACCTGGGCGTACTCCGTCCAGCCCGCCTTGCCGTCGAGAGCGTCCAGCAGGAGTTTGAGACCGTGCGGGCCCGCCAGGTGGAACGTGCTGGGCTGCTCGGCCTGGTCCGCCGCGATCGCGTCCAGCTCGGCGCGGGCGCCGTCGCGGTCCTCCTCCAGCAGGGCGCAGAACACCTGGGCCAGGCCGCGCGCCAGCGGCGCTTCCGGGGACTCGGCGCCGCCGCTGCGATAGAACGCCGACAGGGACGCGCGCATGGCGGCGCGGTCGCTCTGGTGGGCGGCCAGCACCGCGTTGGCCATCTGGATGTAGCGGGTGACCGCGACCAGCTTGATGCGCGACGACTCGGCGAAGCAGCCGTCGAGGCGCTGGGCCGCGGCCGTGAAGTCCCCGCACAGCACCGAATGCAGGCCGAGCACCGCCTCCGCGTTGTGCGCCAGGCTGATGCCGCCGGTGCGCAACGCCTCCTTGCGCGCGGTCTCGAGCACCGACGGGTCCGCTTCCGAGAGCCAGGCGTTGCCGCCGAGCCCGATCAGCGCGTAGTTGCGCCAGCTCGTCAGCCGGTACTCCGCGGCGATGTCCAGCATCCGCTGGAAGCACGCGTCCGACTCGGCCATGTCCCGTTCCCGCACCACGAAACCCACGGCGTAGAGCGCCTGGCACGCCGTCGACGGCTCGCCGATCCGCTCCGCGCCGGTCACCGCCCGCCGCCCGAGCTCCTCGCTGCGCCGCACCCGGTCCGGCTCCGGGCCGGACATCGTCAGATACGCGTCGACGGCGTCCACCGCGACGCTTTCCTCTTCCGGCGGTTCCGGCGGCAGCAACGCCCGCGCGGCGGCAACCTGCTCGACACCCTCGCCCCACCGGCCCGCCACCTGCGCGGCCCACGCCAGCCGGACGTGCAGCTTGATCTGGCGCGCGCTGTCCCGCCCCGCCTCGGCCGGGGTGAACGAGCTCGCCACCTTCGCCGCACGGTCGAACTGGCCCGCTTCGGCGAGCGCGAACAGCAGCAGCTCCAGTAGATCCTGATAGTCCTCGGCGTGGTCGCGGTCGTCGAAGGGCGCACCGTCGCCGGTGAGCAGCCCTACCGCCTTCTCCAGCACCACGATCGACGACCCGGGCGCGCCGTCGGCCAGCGCGCGGCGCCCGGCTTCGGCGTACAGCGCCGCCGCGGCCCAGCGGTCGCCCGCGGACAATCGCAGCGACGCCACCAGGCTGCACAGTTCGCCGGGCAGCTCGGGATGCAGCTCGCTCAAGGCGTCGGCGGCGCGTGTCGACAAGGAGACCCGGTCCGCCGGGCTGAGCCGGGTGAGCAGCGCGTCGGCGGTCAGCGGGTGCTGGAAGGCATACCAGTCCTCGCCGCGTTCGTCCGGGCAGAGCAGCTGCGCGGCGACCGCGGATTGCAGGTGGCTGAACAGGTTGTGATCGTCGAGCTCGCTGACCTGCTGGATGACCGAGAGCGGGAACCGCCGCCCCAGCACGGCCGCGATCGAAAGCAGGTGGACGCCCTGGGGGCCGAGCCGTTCCGCGCGCTGGGTGATGATGTGCACCAGCGTCGGTGGCACGCCACCACGGAACTGGCCGGTGAACCGCCAGCCATCGCTGCCGTTCACCAGCTCGCCCGCGGAAACCATGCTGTGCAACAGTTCTTCGACCATCAGCGGGTTGCCCGCGCTGTCCGCGAAGAGCCTTTCGGCGACGGCGTCGGAGACCTTGCGGTCCTCGGTGCCGAGGCACGCCGCGATCACCTGGTGGACCTGCGTGGCGTCGAGGCTGTCGAGGGAGAACAGGACACCGTCGCCGCGGCGCGCCATGGCGTGGGCGAGGTCGAGCGCGGCGCCGGGCTCGGCGCGCACGGTGGCCAGCACCACGACCGGCTGCGTGAGCACGTTGCCGGCCAGATATTCCACCACCGCAAGGGTTTCCACGTCGGCGTCGTGCAGGTCGTCGACGACGAACAGGCAGCCGCGGCCCTGCCCGGCCAGCCCGGTCAGCCGCAGCGTGGCCTCGGCGAGCACGATCAGGGAGCCGTCGCCGGCGTCGGAATCGCCGTCGGCCCAGTCGGGAATCAGCCTGCCCAGCGCGGACCGGTACGGCCCGAGCTTGCCGACGAGGTCCCGATCACCGGTACGCGCCAAGGAAAGCAGCGCCTCGGTCAACGCGCGGAACGGTACCGCCGGACCGGTGGTGCTGCCGCGTCCGCGCAGGACCACCATGCCCTGCTCGAGCGCGCGGCCGACCGCTTCGGCGGCCAGCCGCGTCTTGCCCACGCCGGGTTCGCCGGTCAGGAAGAGGGCCGAACCCGAAGAGATCGTCCTGGCCTTTTCCAAAGCCTGGACGATCTCTTCCATTTCTGGGCCGCGGCCGACGAGAGCGGGAGCACGCGTGCGCATGCCCCAACCCTAGTCGAACGTGTCCGATATTTTTCAGTTTTTTTCTGACCATTCGATCTTGCTGTCCGGTGTTCTTCCCACTTTTCGCACGCTTGGCGTACGGAGAATTACTTCAGGCAACCGTGGCGTTGATGCTCACGACCGTGCTGAGGTCCGCCGTCAGCGCCGTGGCCGAGAGAACACCCAGCGTCAACCCGGCAAGGATGCTGGCCCGGGCGCCGACGCGGCCCTTGCCCTCGCCCGTGGCTTCGCCAAGGGGGTCCTCGCCCAGGCCGTGGTCGCCGGTGAAACCGTCGAATTCCGTGCTGCCCGCTTCGTTACGCATGTCTGCTCCCAGTTAGTTGTCGTGCAATTCGCTCGCGCCCGATGGCCGCAGTAGCAGCACAGAAGGGACACGCTCGGCAAAACCCACTCTTAAAAGCCCGAAACCGATGCCCCCGGTTCCGGTGAACAGACCTGGACTGGGTACTCCGCCGGGGGTGCCGCAGTACAGTCCGTGCTGTTCGATCGCGCCGATCAGCCGGGCGCTCACCCGCCGCTTTGCGGAGGCGGCGGGTTCATGCCCTTGACCGGCCAGCACCACGAGTGCCTCCAGGGTGCCGAGTTCGCCGTGGCAGAGCGACTGATCGCGCGCCGGTGGCCGGTCGGCCACCGCGGCGGCGAAGCCGTCCGCCAGTGAAGTGGCGCGGGAGTCCGCGCCGGATACACCCGCCGTGCGAGCCGCCAGCAGCGTGCCGGCCAGGCCGGAACACCAGCCGAGCCCCGCCGCCGGATCAGGGGTGGCCGCGAGCACGGCCTCGCCGCGGCCCAGCGCCCAGTCGACGCCGGTGCTGCCCCACAGGAAACCCGGCTCGGCCGGCGCGGGGCGGCCGCGCAGGTCCGCGGCCAGCGTCGTGGCCAGCGCGGCGGCTTCCGGGAGCCCGGTTTCGGCGTGCACGGCCAGCATCGCGGCCAGCGCGCCCGCGATGCCGTCGGCGACGTCCGCCGGGGCGCCGGTCGCGGCCGACGCCGTCGCGGCGATCGCCGCGGGCAGGCAGGCCGCCAGGTCGCGGTCGCCCAGCAGGGTCGAGATCCGGGCGATGGCGTAACAGATCCCGCCCAGCCCGGAGAACCCGCCGGGGCCGACCTCGCGCGCCAGTTCGGGGTGCGTGGCCAGCACGTCGACGAGCATCGGCAGTGTGCGCACGGCCTTCGCGGCCAGCTCGCAGTAGCGGCTCGTGCCGGTCAAATTCCCGAGCTGTGCCAGGAAAAGTGCCGTCCCGGGGTAGCCCTCGGCGAGCCCGGCGCCCATCGGCAGCACCATCCAGTGCCGCCCGTCGACCAGTTCCAGGCCGAGCCAGTTCGCGCGGACGTCGTCGTGGGCGCTGCGGGCGACGAAGTCGTCGCCGATGCCCGAGGCGAGCGCCAGCAGGTGCTGGCTGTCCGGCACCACCGCGGCGACCGTGCCCGGCAGCGGCTCACCGCCGGTGTGCTCGACGCGGCGCTGCTTGGTGGCCAGCGTCGCTTCGACGAGCCATTCCTGCTCGCGCAGGTCGACCGGGCTCAGCCGGGCGGTCTTGGCCAGCGCGCGGGCGATCCCGCTCGCGGCCAGCAGGCCGGGCAGCCGGTGCCCGGCCGGGGTGAACACGTCGGTGGAGCCGGCGCGGGTGGTGAACATCGGGACGTCGCCCGCGCACAGTTCGGCGATCTCGTGTGCCGACAGCGGACGCTGGTGGGCCTCGGCGGTTTCCCCGTCGAGCGCGGCGAACGCGCGTTCGCGCGCCGCGCCGTCGACGAGGTGGTCGGGGTGGGTCGCGTCCGCCAGCAGCAGGGCGTAGACCTGCGTCGGCCGCATGACGAGCCGGATCTCCTCGTCGGCGAACGCCGCCAGCACGAGGGTCAGCTCGGCGCGGCGGGTGACCAGCGTTTCGTACGCCACCCGGAATCCGCTGAGCAGGGACTGCCGGTACAGGTTCGCGTCGACGGCGTCGCCGTCGAGCACCGGCCGGTTCGCCCCGCCGGAGTAAGGCAGCCGCCCGCGAACCAGGCGCATGGTGTCGGTGCCCGCGCCGGTCCAGCGCGGCAGTTCGGCCGGATAGTCGGCCGATTCGCCGCTGAACGCCGAGACGTCGAGTGAGCCGTGCTCGCCCAGCAGCAGGGTCGGCAGCAGCGCGGTCCGCACCACGGACCGGTCGAGCGCGGCCATCGCCGGGTCGGGGCCGTTGCGCGTGGTCCGCGCCCACGCCGGGTGGAACAGCGTCTCGACGTCGACCAGCATCGGCTCGTCGGCGCTGGCGATCAGGTTCTCGCAGTGCATGTCGGTCGCGTCGAGGGCGTAGAGCAGCGCCAGCAGCGCGCCCTGCCTGCGGTAGAACAGCTCCACCTGGCCCTGGTCGGCGCACGGGATCGCGGGGACGAACTCGGCCCAGCCGTAGCCTTCGCGGGCCACGACCCGGACGCCCCGCGGCGTCAGCTCCGGCTGGATCGTCGCGAACCACTCGAGCAGCGTGCCCCAGCGGGCCTGCAGGCCGAGCGGGCGCGGCTTGTAGACCAGCCGCTGCCCGTCCTCGAACGTCAGCAGCGCCACCGCACGGCCACCGGCGTGGACGTCGCCGGAGCCCAGCGTGACGTCGATGAGCTTGCCGGGCTCGTTCAGGAGACCGGCGAGTTCCGCGCGGTCGGCGGCGAAGCGCTGAAGCAGCTCGACGACCGCGTCGGCCGTGTTGATGCAGGTCTCGGCGAGCAGCCGGGCGAGCACCGGGTAGCGCTCGAAGAGGCCGGTCAGCACGACGCGACCGCTGTACAGGCGCAGGAAGTCGGCGAAGCGGCCTTCGCTCGTCTTGCCCTGAAGCAGCCCCGCGCGCTTCGCGTTGTGGAGCTCGCGCACCAGCGTCCGGGAGGCGAGCGCGCTCAGCCGTCCGGCGAGCCAGGTTTCGACGCCGCTCCACACCGCGTACAGGTCGACGCCGACGACGTCGCCGAGCGCGTTTTCGACGCGGCTGAAAGCGGCCGCGAGGAAGGGACGCAACGGATGCAGCAGCGTGCGCTCGCCCTCGGTTCCGGCGAACGGAGCAGGCGGCTCGCCCGCTTCGGGCAGCGTGGACAGCACGGCCTCGACCAGCTCGGCCCAGCCGGGGCGCTCCGCCGTGGCGGAGGCCCGCTCGGCGGGGTAGCGCGCCGGCTGCCACCAGACCACCTGGTCCGGGGGCGCCTGCTCGGGGCTGTCGACCGTCTGTCTCACGTCAGGAAGAGTGGCACCGCACCCGCACTACGTACATGGGTACTCGGTACCTATATTGGCAACCTCCAGCGTGCGGTCCTTCCGGTGGGTAGTCTGAAGTGGATCGTCCACAGTGGACGTCATAACGATGATTACGCAGGTCTGGCCAGGTGTGCCTCCGGCAGATCGAACCGCTGCAGGCCGAGCAGCGGCACGGTGGTGGCCAGCGCCGCGACGTGCCCATCGGGTGCGCCGATGCGGTGCAGGTGGACCGGCCCGGCGGGCCAGCCGGGCACCGCGCCGACCGTCGCGACCGGGCCGCGGACGTCGACCAGGTTCGGCGGCGCCTGCAGCCCGAGCCCGGTCAGCTTCATCGCCGCCTCCTTCCGCGTCCACGACGAGAGCAGCCATGACGGCCTCTCGGCCGGGCGCAGCCGTGCGTAGTGCCGCTGTTCGCCCGGCGACAGCGAGGCCTTCGCCAGTGCCTCGGGGTCGGGCACCGCGTTCAGGTCCTCGATGTCCGCGCCGACCAGGCCCTGGCCGGCCACCGCGAGCAGCAGCCATTTCTCCGTATGGGACACGGAATAGTCGAACGGCGCGGCCCGGAACCGCGGCCGCCCGTGCTTGTCGGGCTGCTTCCCGGGTGCCGCGCAGTGCGGGCAGTCCCGGTCGGTGACCACGGCCGAGGGCGGCACGCCGAGGTAGGCCGAGCCGACCAGCCGCTGCGTCCCGCGCGAAGTGACGAAGACGTCCCCGGCCGGGGTGCCGTTGAGCCGTCCGGCCTTGTGCCGCTCGCCGGCGTCCAGCATCGGCAGCCACCCCGGACGCGGGTGCACCGGCACCAGCCACAGGTGACACTCACCCGGCGCGGGCAGCCGGGTGCGCGTGCCGGCCCGGTCGGCGGGCGGCCGGGGGAGCACCGGCCGGCCCGCCGCGGACCGCGTCACCGCGTCGAGGGCGGCTTCGCCCGCGACAGCGACGCCGCCCGGGGCATGGGCGGGTGCTGCGGCGCGGGAGCCGCGGGGTCGTCCGCATCGCGCGCGGCGGGTTCGCCGCCGAGCGCGGTACGGAGATGGGTGATCGCCGCCGCCAGCTGGGGATCGGTCCCGTGCCGGTGCGGCGGTGGGTCGGCCACGACGTCCGGTTCGACGCCGTGGTTCTCCAGGGCCCGCTCGCCGAGGTGATAGCGGAATTCGGGCTGGGTGGTCACGGTGCCGTCGGCGAGCACGTGCCGGGGCCAGGTCGCCACGACCCCGCCCCAGCTGCGCTTGCCGATCAGCGCGCCGAGGCCCAGCGCGCGGAAGCCGTGGGCGAAGAGCTCCCCGTCGGATCCGGTGTGCTCGTTGACCAGGACCGCCATCGGTCCTTTCACGGACTCGGCGGGGTAGGGGGCGGCGCCGCTCCAGCGGCCGTGCTCGGTGCCGGCGCGGCGCCGGGCGAGCCGGTCGAGCAGCAGCGGCGAGACGTGCCCGCCGGTGTTGAACCGGACGTCGACGATCAGGCCGTCGCGGTCCAGCTCGGTCAGGAATCCCCGGACGAAGTCGGCGAACCCGGTGCGCAGCATGTCCGGCACGTGGACATAGCCGAGCCGGCCTTCGGAAGCTTCGCGCACGTACGCGCGGTTTTCTTCGGCCCAGTCGCGGTAGCGGGCGCGGGCCTCCGAACCGGTGCAGCGGACGGTGGCCCGGTGGGACCCGCCCTCGCGCAGCAAGGTCAGCTCGACCTCGCGGTCCGCCTGCCCGACCAGCAGTTCGCCGGGCCCGGCCGGCCCGACCGGCTGGCCGTTGACCGCCACCACGGCGTCCCCGGCGCGGATGTCGGTGCCGAGGCGCAGGCACGGCGAGGTCGCGTGCGGGTTCCACGGGTCGCCGCGCAGGATCTTCGCGATCCGCCAGCGATCGGTGACCGCCCAGTCGACGCCGAGGAAACCCTGCGCCTGGTTCGCGGGCGCGCGGTATTCGCCGCCGAGCTCGTAGGCGTGCGACGTGCCGAGCTCGCCCTGCAGTTCCCAGAGCAGGTCCGACAGCTCGGAACGGCAGGCGACGCGGTCGGCGAGCGGGGCGTACCGGTCGTGGACGGCGTCCCAGTCGACACCGGACATGCCCGCGTCCCAGAAGCTTTCCCGTTGCAGACGCCAGGTTTCGCGGAACATCTGCCGCCATTCGCCGCCGGGGTTCAGCGGGACGCGGACGCGGTCGAGGTCGATCCAGCCGCTCGCCGGGCCCGGTTCGGCGTGCTCGTCGGGGACCTCCTCGACGTCGCCTTTGAGTACGCGCAGGCGCGCGCCGGTGCGGTAGAGCAGCACCTCGCCCTGGGTGCTCAGCTCGTCGACCGCGCTCAGGTGGTCCTCGGTGACCTTCGCGGTAGCGAGGTCGACCAGGACGACGGTGCCTTCCGGCTCGTCGGGATCGGGTGCGACGACCGGAACCTGGAGCAGCAGCACCTTGCCGGGCAGCGCGGCGATCTCGGTGTACCGGCCTTCGGGCACCGGGAACGGCACGACCCGGTCGGCGATCCCGGCGAGGTCGATCTCGGCCGAGGTCCGTCCCGGCGCTTCCGGCTCCTGGCCGGGCACGATCGCACGCGGCTCGAACGGCGAGGGTTCACCCGCTCGCAGCGTGATCAGGTACGGCCGGGTGCCGAACGGGAAGCCGACGGCGAACTGCACCTGGTCCAGCTCGGGCGTGAGGTCGCGCTGCCCGAGGAAGTAGAGGTAGCGCCCGTCCGGGTCGAACGCCGGGCGCGTGTCGCGCAGCACCGGCTCGGTGACGGCGAACGTGCGGCCCGCGGCGGGGTCGGCGAGCTTGATCGCCGACGTCCGCGGGGTGTCCGGGAACGTGTACGCCAGCCAGCGCCCGTCAGGGGAGAAGGTCAGGTCCTCGATCCGCTCGAACCCGCTCGCGTCGAGCAGCTTCGGCCGCGCGTGGACGTCGTCGGTGTCGAGGGTCCACAGCCGTTGCCGGTTGGTGGCGAACGCGATCAGCCCGGACGTCGGCGACGCGGCGAGCTCGGTGATGCAGCCGAGGTCGCCGGTGGGCAGCGTCGTCTCGGCCTCGCCACCGTCGGCGGGCAGCACGACGAGACGCTCCTGGGGACCTTCGTCGGCGGCGACCGCGACCAGCCGGCCGTCGGCCAGCCAGCGGAGCAGGCGGTGGCGGACGCCGTCGGGACGGCCGTGCCGCCGGACCGGGCCGGACCAGTGGGAGAGGGTGAACGCCTTGCCGCGCGCGGTGATCGCGAGCCTGCTGCCGTCCGCGCTGAGCCGCGCGCCGTCGAGGTACTCGCCCGCGGGGACGAACCGGCGGTCGCGCTGCGGCGCGGCGGGAGTCAGGTCGACCCGGATCGGGCCGTCGAGCGTGTAGAGCCGCGCGCCGGCCTGGTAGACCAGCCGCTCGCCGTCGCTGGAGAGGTTGCGGGCGTAGAAGTCCTCGTGCTCGGTGTGCCGGGTCAGGCTCGTGCCGTCGGGGCGGCACGAGTAGACGTTGCCGATGCCTTCGTGGTCGCTGATGAAGTAGACGCGCTCGCCCGCCCAGCACGGGTGCGCGAGATTTCCGTTGAGCGACACCAGCTTCTCGTCGCCGATCCACAGTTCGCCGACGCAGCCGCCGCGGTACCGCTTCCAGCGGGCGGGGTCGGCGGTGTTGCGGCCGAGGACGATCTGGGGGCCGTACGCGATGGTGTCGGCCGGGCCGTACCCGAGCAGGCGCGGGGCGCCGCCGTCGGGGGAGACGGCGAACAGCCGCGCGCCGAAGCCCGTGGGCTGCTCGGCCGCGCTGGCGTAGACGATCTCGCCGGTTTCCGGGTGCCAGCCCGCGGTGGTGCAGCGGGCGGCCTGGAAGGTCAGGCGTCGCGCGGAACCGCCGGTGGCGGGCATGACGTAGAGCTCGGTCGGGCCGTCGGTGGCCCCGATGAAGGCGATCTGTGAGCCGTCGGGGGACAGCCGCGGGCGGCTGGCCTCGGCCACGCCCGCGGTGAGCCGGCGCGCGGCCCCGCCGCCCGCGGGGACCGACCAGAGGTCGTCCTCGCAGGCGAACACCACGGTGTCCCCGGCGATCGCCGGGTGACGGAGGTACCCGCTCATGACGACTGCTGCACGCGGGCGCGGATGCGCTCGGCCAGTTCCTGGCGGCGGGCCTGGCCCTGGCGCTGCCGCTCCTGGACGTCGGCCTCGGTCAACGTCCAGTAGCAGGCCGAACGCCACTGCCCGACGGTGAAGGTGTCGTAGCTCGCGAGGACTTGGCGGCTGTTCGCCAGGGCGTCCGCGGACTGCAGCATGGTGTTGTGCGCGAAGACCTGGTTGATGATCACGCGCATGTTGAGTTCGGCGCGCAGGTAGTCGTGCGCGGCCGCGACCGCCTCGGCGCCCAGGCCGCCGCGGAAGCGGGGGAGCACGCCGAAGGACAACTCGCAGCTCTGGCTGGGCCAGTCGATGCTGGTGATCCACGAGAACCCGACGATCTCGCCCTTCGGGCCGCACATGGTGAACATCCGCTTGTACTGGTGGTCCTCGTGGATGGTGCGGTGCTGGTTCGCGGTCAGGCCGTCGTCGTCGGTGGACACCGCGAAGTCGGTCAGGTTCGCCTGGAAGTGGGGCTCGCGCAGCAGCTCGCTGCGGATCGGGATGTCGGCCTCGGTGAAGTGCCGCACGGTCATGCGGGGCATGTGTCCTCCGTCCGTCCGAAGTAGACGCGGACGTCGTGATAGGTGCCGCCGGCGTAACGGTGCTCGGGCAGCACGCCGATTTCCTGGAACCCGCTGCCGGTGAACGCCTTTTCGGCGTCCGCCCCGGCCGGGACCATCGCGACGTAGGTGGTGCAGCGCTGGTAGGTGGCCAGGAACTTGACCATCGCGCGCACGGCTTCGGCGTCGCCGGTCGTCGTCGAGAGCGTCGCCTGACGAGGCTGGTCGGCGTTCTGCGCCCAGCCGACGACGGTGCCGCCCGCCTGGCCGAGCTGCGCGCTCATCCGGGCAAGGTGCTTGGCCAGCAAGGGATCGTTCTGCGTCACCGGGTCGAGCCCGAGGAATCCCCTTGCCGCGTCCCCGGTTTCGCGCAGGGCGGTCACCGCTGAGGCGCTGTCCAGCAGGGTGAACTCAGTCATGGCGGACCACTCCCCAGATCTCGCGGGCGACCGGGCGGCCGTCGAACCAGAGGACCTCCGGGATGACCGTCTCCCGGCGGAATCCGGCGGCCTCCAGGACCGCGGCGTCCTCGCCGAGGGCAGGGGTGACCCAGCCGTGCAGGCGGCGCAGCGCGAGCGCGGTGAACGCGTAATGCACGGCGGTCTTCAGCAGCTGCTCAGCCTGGTCCGCGGCGTGCACGCCGATCTCGACGCGGGCGCGCCGGTGCGACCAGTCGAGCTCGGCGAACCGCGCGAACCCGACGTCGGCGGCGACACCGAGCTCCTCGTTGTAGTCCGCCGGGGGACGGATGACGGTCGGCTCGGCCAGCGCCGGCCAGTTCTTCACGGGCACGCCGAGCAGCTCGCCGGGCAGCCAGGGTCCGGTCAGGAGCGGGGCGTCGGCGCTCCGGTATCCGCGCAGCATCATGATTCCGGCGTCCAAATCTGTGCGAAGTAGACAGTTCCGTAGCGTTGTCCGTTGTGGACGACGACGTCGGCGAGCATGCCCTCCTCGGTGAGTCCGAGCGCGCGGGCGGCTTGCAGGCCCCGGGTGTCGAACCCCGGGATCCGCATGGCGAGCCGGACGATCTCCTTGCGCCAGCGGGCAGCGCGCAGGATCTCCTCGTACGCGCTCGCCCACCACTCCAAGGGGGCGGCCGCGCGCAGCCGCAGGTGCAGGACGTAGTGACAGCCGTGGTCGCTGCCTTCCATCTCCAGCCGGTACACCCCGGCGACGCGGCCGTCGGCCAGCAGCAGCCGGGTGTCCTCCCCGACGAGCTCGCCGATCTGGTGCTCCGGCAGCGTCGAGGGGCGGTAGGTGCCGTAGAGGAAGTCGGACTCGGTGAACATGTCCAGGATGTCGGCGCGGTCGGCCTCGGTGGCCGCGCGCTGCGTCCAGGCCGGCGTCGTCTCGGTCGTGGTCATGGGCCCTCCCTGCGGGGCGCCGCGGCCGGCGCGATCATCAGGCGGAGAATGTTGCTGGTGCCGTCCATGAACTCGAACGCGCCCACGTCGCGGCACCACTTCTCCAGCAACGGGTGCTGCAGCAGCGCGCCGGGCGGGAGCGCGGATTCGGCCCACCGGCCCGTCTCCACCGCGAGGTTCGTCGTGTGCAGCTTGGCCATCGAGGGCGGGCGGCGGTCGTCGGGAGCGTGGTCGACCTCGAGCGCGACGTCGTAGAGCAGCTCGCGCGCGGCGTGCAGCCGGGCCGACATCACCTCGTGTCCGGTCCACTGTGGACGCTCGCTGCGGACCAGGTCGTGGATGGCGTAGGCGACGCCGAGGGCCTGGGCGGCGATCTGCAGGCGGACGACGTTGAACGCCCGGTTCGCGCCCCAGAGCCCGCGCTTGGAGGCCGGGAGATGCTTGCCCAGCACGCGATCCGGCGCGATCGGCACGCCGTCGAAGCCCATCTCGCCCAGGCAGGCACCTCTTAGTCCCAGCATCTCCAGCGTGCTGCCGGTGAAGCCGTCCGCGGGGCGTTGGAGCACCACCGCGCGGATGGTCAGCGCGGCCGGGCCGGTGCGGGCGAATACGACGCCGATGGCGCCGCGTTCGGCGTTGGCGACGTAACGTTTGGTGCCGTGCAAGCGAAAGCCGTCTGTGTCAGGCTCGAGACGGGTCCGCATCGCGGTGGCGTCGCTGCCGTGATCCGGCTCGGTCATCCCGAAGAACGTCCACGGCCGGTTCCGCGCGAGCTCGCGGTAGAAGAACTCCTGCTGGGCCTCGTCGCCGAGGGCGTCCACGGTGAATCCCGCGAGCGAGGGAGCCGCGACGGCGTTGAGCACACCGGCGTCGCCACGGGCGAGCTCGATGTTGCCGACGACCCGGCCGAGGCAGGTCTCGGTGAACTGCTCGGCCCAGCGCGGCACTTCGTAGGCGCGGAACGGCTTCGGCGTGCCGACAACGCGAAGCAGCTCCAGCACTTCGGAGTTCCGAAGACGCTCACGGTTGTGCGGATCGGCGTCGACGTCCAGGGCGATCGAACGCAGCTCGGCGGCGAGTTCTCCGCTCTGACCGCGCAGTTCGCGCAGGCCGGCGGTGAGCGTGGCGGTCATGCGGCACCTTCCCGGGGTACCCAGCAGTTGGCGGCCAGCCGGGAGACGAACGCGCCGGCCACGGCGTGCTCGCCCGCGTATCCGCTGGCGCCCAGGAGCTTCGCCAGCTCCCAGTCCAGGACGGTGAGCCGGTCGTGCAGGTCGGTCATCGCCGCGCCGACGTGCCCGGCGACGCGCAGGCCGCGGCGGGCGACCTCGAGGGCGACATGGGTGTCGGCCAGCGTGCCCTGGACGAGCTGCTTGCGTACGGTCGGCTCACCGGCGGCGGTGCGGCCGGACAGGTGCTCGACGGCGCGCTCGTAGAGGCGCTGGGTCGTGCCCAGCCGGGTCGCGGCCAGTCTCGCGGCGACGTCGACGCGAGTCTCCCGACGCTGGGTGTGGACGAAACTGACGCCTTCCCGCGCGGCCATCGGATGGTTCAGGACTTGCGCGCCTGCTGGGACTTGTGTCGACGCGACGGCCGCGAACGGTCCCGGCGCGGCATCGGTGTCCACGTCGGCGAGAGCCAGTGCGAGACCGGCCGCGAGGCCGCCGGAATACCCGGCCGACTCACATTCCGCGAAGATGTCCCGCATCATTTCCTCCGCTTCGGCCGGGGACGGACTTTCAGGTGGGCGGGGGTGGAGTCTCGTGAGTGGTAAGTGTCGTTCTAACGACACTTACCACTCACGAGACCCCACCCCCGCGCTTCCGCACCATGCAGGGGTGCGGGTGGACCGGTCCGGCGCCCGGGGTGGCTCGGCGTCGGCGTGTGGCCGGGCCTCGTGAGTGGTAAGTAGGGTTCTAACCCGACTTACCACTCACGACGACCGGGCCACCGCGCTGCCGCGGCCGCCCCGGGACGTCCGGGTGGGTTCCCTTTCATCCGCAAGGCGATCGGTGATTTCGGCGGTATGACGGCGGCGTCCGAACGGAGGGCGCCGCCATACCGCCGGTCATCACGCGACCTTCGAAGCGACCTTGCTGGCCACCTTCGAAGCCACCTTGGAAGCGACCTTCGACGCGACCTTGGACGCCTTCTTCGTGGCGACCTTCGACGCGACCTTGGAAGCGACCTTGCTGGCGACCTTCGACATGTGAACTCCTTCTTGTCGAATCCGGATGAAATGAGATTCTCCGTCTCACCGGCTTTCCGGCTCGGCGGAGCGAAATCAGATTCGCTCATCGGCCGGGCCGCGTCAATGATTTCGGAAGCCCTCGCGGTGACAGCTTTTTGCCACGCACCAGATGTCACCCGCGAAGTAATGACGTACACGCATTCACTCCGCGACCATCGGCGTACGTCGATTACCGGTGGGAGGGCAGATGCCTGCGGCGAAGAGTGCGGACCTGTGCTGGGGACAGCACCATCACCTGCTGCGGTACCAGCAGGTGCCGGCGGCCTCGCGGTATGAAGCGCACATCACCACGAGCTTCCCGCTCCCGGCGGGTTGCACCCCCGCGCACGTCCGGGCGGCGCTGACCCACCTGGTCCGCCGGCACGAGGTGCTGCGCACGACCTACGACCTGGCCGCGAGCCCCTGGCCGCGCCAGCGCGTCGACCCGCCCGCGCCCTTGAACGTCGTGGAGGCGCCGACCGAAGGTCCCCGCACCCCGGCGGACGTCGTGAAGGAGCTGGTCGAGACCCCGTTCGACCTCGGCCGGGACTGGCCGATGCGGGCCTGCGTGGTCACCACCGGCGGTGAGCTCAAGCGGCTGCACCTGGTGTTCAACCACCTCGCCTTCGACGACGTCAGCCTGGACCTGCTGGCCGCCGACCTGGAAGCCCTCCTGGCCGGACGCGCCGAGGGATGTCCGGTCGCGCTGGAGCCGGTCGAGTACCAGCCGGTCGACCTGGCCCGGTACGAGGAGTCACTCGACCCGGCCGCCGATCTCGAACACTGGCGTGTCGAGGTGACCTGGCTGCCGACCGACGTCTACGCCAGACGGCGCACCGGTTCCGCGGGAGCGCACAGCGCGTCCCTCACTTCACCTTCGCTGCTGAAGATCGCACGCGAGCTGGCCGCACGTCAGCGGGTGTGGCCGTCAGCCGTACACCTGGCCGCGTACGCGGTGACCATGGCGGCCTACACCCGTGAACCCCTGATCGCGCACCGGCTCTACACCAGCCAGCGCGACGCCAGCGGGTTCGGCTCGGTGCTGACCTGCCTGTCCTACCCGACCCTGGTGGCCATCGATCTGGCCGACGATCCGCCGTTCAGCGTCGTGCTGCGGCGGGCGGCGGAGCGGATCGAAGCCTCGATCGCGCACGCGCACGTCCCGTTCGACCGGATCGCCGAGGAGATCTCGCGGGAGAGTTCGCGCCGCGGCGAGGAGGTCCGGGTCGTCTCCGAGGTCAACTTCCTCGACAACGCACCGCGGTCGTGCGCCGCGAAGCGGGATCGCCTCGCCTGGCACGCCGACCCGGTGGACTGGGCTGAGGCCGGGTCCGATCTGTACTTCCGGATCTACGAGTGGGCCGATGGGATCACCCTCGCACTGCAGGTGCTGCACGACGTGATGGACCGGGCCGCGGTGGAGACCTTCCTGAGGGGTTACGCCCAGGTGGTCCAGCTGCATGGGGGCGGCGAAGTCGACCTGCGCGTCAGCGAGGTGGCCCGGCTGCTGGGGTTCGGGGAAGGACTCGTGAGCGTTCCGGGCGGTTCTAACCGCCCGGAACGCTCACGAGCCCTAGAAGCCGAGCACGCACTCACCAGCAAGCTGTCGCGCTCGCCAACGCCCTCCCGCACGTCGACCCGGCCGACTCCTACGTCCTCGCGGGCGGCCGGGTGCTCCGGCTGCCGCGGGTCCTGGAAGCCCTGCGCGAGGCGGGCTGGGACGGCGTTTCGCTGAACCAGCTCGCCGGCGCCCTGCCCCTGCGGACGCTGGCCGCCCGGCTGCGCCGCGCCACCCCCGAGAACGGAGCAGACCGATGAATTTCGTGGCACGGCTGAAGCAGGACCTGACGGGTGATCCGTCGGCCCGGTTCGTGTTCGTCAACAACTTCGAGGTGGAACGCAGCTGGGCGGTCGGCGAGCCGAAGCTGCCCGGCGCGGGCATCTCGTTCGCCGGCGCCACGGTCAACCGCATGGAGGAGATGGGTGCGCTGCTGGCAGGCGAGGGCGACGTCGTCGTCCTCAAGGCGCCGATGGACGCGGACTTCGTCGCCTACCTCGACCGCCTCGGCGCCGCCGCGGGCACCGCCATCGCGGCGGAGAACAACGACCCGGCCCGGATGGTCACCGAGGACGCGCTCGTCTCGCCAAAGCTCCTGGACGAACTCCGCGCGCTCGCCGACGGCCGCACCTACCTCATGCCGCTGGGAATCTCGGCGGCCGAGGAGGAGCTGTCGAAGGAGACCGGGCTGCCGCTGGCCGGCACCACCGCGCAGATCTGCAAAGCCGTCAACGGCAAGATCTTCAGCCGTCGTCTGGTAGAAGCCGAAGGCCTGCGCGACGTACCCGGCCGCATCGTCGAGACCGTCGGAGAACTCCGCGAGGCCCTCACGAGCCAGCTGGAACTGGGCGGCCGGGTCGTGGTCAAGGAGTCGCTCGGCGTCTCCGGGCGCGGCATGGTCGTGGTCTCCGACGAGCGCGGCGCGAACCGCCTGCTCCGCCTGATCGAACGCCGTGGCCTCGAAGCGCCGGCCAACCTCGTCGTCGAGTCGTGGATCGAGCACGCCCAGGACCTCAACTACCAGTTCGTCGTCTCCCGCACCGGCGACGTCCGGTTCGAGACGGTCAAGGCCGCTGTGCTCGAGAACGGTGTCCACAAGGGACACCGCTTCCCGGTTCAGCTGCCCGAAGCCGCGATGGCTGAGCTCCTCGACGCCACCGACAAAATCGGCAAGGCGCTCTACGCCGAGGGTTTCTACGGCATGGTCGGCGTCGACGCGATGCTCGGCGCCGACGGCACGCTCTACCCGTGCCTGGAGATCAACGCCCGCTTCAACATGTCGACCTACCAGAGCCGCATCGCCGAACGCTTCATCCCCGAAGGCCGCCACGCCATCGCCGCGACGATCAGCCTCCGCCTGGAACGCGCGCACACCTTCGACGAGGTGAAGGACGCGCTCGGCGACCTGTTCTTCGAGGGCACCGGCAGCGGCGTCCTGGTCAACAACTTCGCGACGCTCAACGCCGCGGAGCCC
Source organism: uncultured Actinomycetota bacterium (assembly GCA_963762765.1). Classification (GTDB taxonomy): domain Bacteria; phylum Actinomycetota; class Actinomycetes; order Mycobacteriales; family Pseudonocardiaceae; genus Amycolatopsis. The sequence goes on along the minus strand of CAVXMR010000029.1, from coordinate 97,739 downwards.
GAGGACGGCAGCTTCCACGGCCGGCTCTACGCGATCTGCATCGCGGACACGCCGGAGGAAGCGCTGCGCATCCGCACCGAAGCCGACACCCGGCTCCAGGAAATGGTGAAGGCATGAAGATCCAGGGCATCGACTTCGCGGACCTCGCCGCCGAGTTCGGCACGCCGCTCTACGTGTACGACGGCGACGTCCTCGCCTCGACGATCACCGGGCTGCGGAAGGCGTTGCACCCCGCGCTCGAGGTGTTCTACTCGCTGAAGGCGAACCCGAACGTCAGCGTGTTCGCCGCACTGGCCGATCACGGCGCCCGCGCCGAGGTTTCGTCCATTGTGGAGCTTCGCACAGTGCTGATGGCCGGGACGAAGCCGGAGAACATCATCTTCCTCGGCCCCGGCAAGAGCGAGCGCGAGCTGCGCGCGTGTCTCGAGACCGGCATCCACGCCATCGTCTGCGAATCGTTCGACGAGCTCGACGACATCGAGCGCCTCGCGAGCGAGCTCGGCAAGCGGCAGCGGGTCATCCTGCGGATCAACCCGACCTGCGCGATCAGCGGCTCCCGGCTGACCATGGGCGGCAAGCCCCGCCAGTTCGGCATCGACGAAGCCCAGGTCCTCCAAGCGCGCGAGCGCATCCAAAACCACCGCCACGCCGACGTCGCCGGGATCCAGGTCTACATGGGCACCCGCATCCTCGACGCCGAGGTCATCGGCAAGAACACCCGCTACGCCTTGGATCTCGCCGAGCGCGTCGCCGAGGAGACCGATATCCGGCTGGACACCGTCGACATCGGCGGCGGCCTGGGCGTCGCGTACTTCGAGGGTGAGGACGACCTCGACGCCGAGTCCGTGGCGACCGAGATCAACCCGATGCTGGACAAGTTCCACGGCGCCCACCCGGAAACCCGGCTGATCATGGAGTCCGGCCGGTTCCTGGCCGGACGAGCGGGGACCTATGTCCTCGGCGTCCGGTACGTCAAGGAATCGATGGGGGAGCGGTTCGCGGTCGCCGACGGCGGCACGCACCACCACATGGCCGCGGTCGGCATCGGCTCGTTCGTCAAGCGCAACTTCCCGGCCATGCTGCTCTCCGACCGCGAGACCGGCGAACCCCAGCCGTGGAACGTCACCGGCCCGCTCTGCACGCCGAACGACACCCTGCTCAAGGGCATCAAGCTGCCCGACCTCCAGCCCGGCGACCTCATCGGCGTCCTCAACTCCGGCGCATACGGGCCAAGTGCCTCGCCGGGCCTGTTCCTGTCCCACGGCTTCCCGGCCGAAGTGATGGTCGCCGGTGGCAAGCCGTACCTGGTGCGCAGCCGCGACACCCCCGAAGACCTGCTGCGTCCGCAGCATCTGCACCGACCGTTCACCACCGAAGGAAAGTGAGCCCACGATGAACCGCACCGACATCCTCGCCCACCTGCAGATCGCGCTGTCGACCGTGCTCAACCGCGAGGTCCCCGAGATCCGCGACGAGCTGCGCCTGTTCGAGGACCTGGCGCTGGACTCCACCAGCGTCATCGAGCTGCTGATGAGCCTCGAGGACACCATCGACCTCGAGATCGACCCCGACGAGCTCGGCCCGGAGGTCTTCAAGACCGTCGGCAGCCTCGCCGACTACATCCAGGCAGGCTTCGCGAAGGTCGCGGTCTGAGAAGATGACGGGCCTTTCCCGGGTGGCGGTCCGGCTCCCGCGCCGGCTGGAGCCGGTTCAGGACATCCTCGTGCGGGCCGGGCGCGACGCCATGGAGCGCAAGATGTTCGCGCGGATCCACGGGCTGCGCACCAGCCCGACCCTGGGCACCGGCGAGCGGATGGAGGACCTGCTGGTCACCGCCGGGCGCGCGGCGCTGGGCGGCGAAGGCGCCGGGCTGATCCTCTACGGCCACACCATGCTCACCCAGGAGTTCGGCCTCGGCGGCGGCTTCGGTGACCGGCTGCGCGCGCGGCTCGGGTTGCCCGGCGCGAGCTTCTTCGGGCTGTCCCACATCAACTGCACGTCGGTGCTGCGCGGGGTGACACTCGCGCAGCGGCACCTCGACCGCCGCCCCGGCCGGGTCCTGGTGCTCGGCGGGGACCACGGCAGCATCGACGAGAACTCGCGGGTCATCCCCGGGATGGCCGTCGGCGGGGACGCCGCGGTCGGCGTAGTCGTCCACAGTGGACCAAAGGTGCGGTACCGGCTGCTCGGCTCCGCCAGCGGCCGGGACGCCCGGTTCCACCGCAACCTGCGGATGTCCCCGGACGAGGCCTCGCTGTTCAGCAAGGTCTGCTGCGAGGGGACCGCGGAGGTCATCCAGCGGGCCGCCGCCGACGCCGGGCTGCGCGCCGAGCAGCTCGACTGGGTGCTGCCGCACCTGTCCAACCGGATGTTCTGGGGCATGGTCGCGAAACGGGCCGGGATCGCGAAGGACCGGATCTGCCTCGACCTGATCCCCGAGTACGGCCACAACTTCGGGGGGGACGCGCTGATGGCGCTCGAGCACGCGGACCGCACCGGGCGGCTGCGCCCCGGCGACCGCTGCGCGCTGGTCTCCCTGGCCCAGGGCGCCTACTTCCAAGCAGTGATCGTCGAAGTGGAGGACGATTCGTGAGCACCGTGATGCAGGACTGCGAGAAGATCGCCCGGGACGACGGCCTTGCCGCCGGGCTGGCGGCCGCGCTGTCCGATGTGGACAGTCGAGCGGCGGCGCCCGGCCGGTACGCGGCCGTGCCCGTGGGCAGTGTGCCGAGCCGGGCACCCGTGCGGACGCACAGCCTGGCCGAGCGCGAGGACATCGTGTTCCTCGAATGCGCCGGCGAGGGCGAGGCGTACGACCTGGTCGAGATCGGCACCCGGCTCGCCGGGGTCCGCCTCGGGGTCGTCCGGCGGCTGCTCGACCAGGCTGTCGAACACCTCGAGGCGCGGATCGTCGGCGAGGAACCCTTGCTGCGCAAGCAGCTCGTCACCGGTGCCGTCGCGGACGCGATGGCGGAGGTCGAGCTGCTGCGCGCGTACGCCGAGATCCAGCACGCGCCGGACGCGGTCGCCGACCTGCACAGCCGCCTCGACGCGCTGGGCTGGGAGGTCCTCAAGCTCTTCGGCGCCGCGGGCTACATGGCCGACCACCCCGCGCGCGCCCTCTACGTCTCGGCTTTGGTGGCCAACTCGTGGGTCGACCGGAACGGAGCAGAACGATGATCGAGTTCGACGCCCGGCTGCGCGCGGTCCGCGACCTCTGCCGGGAAGGCGCCGAGGATCTGCGCTCCCGTGCCCTGGCCATCGACACCGACGCCGCGGCCATGGACGAGCACTTCGATTCCGAGGTGTACAGCCTGATCCGCCAGTCCAACACCCCGGCGGAGTACCGCGAGTCCGTCCCCGGAACCAGACTGCTCGAAGCGAAGTCCACTGTGGACGACGTCGTCGCGATGGCGGAGTTCTCCCGTGGTGACACCTCCGCGCTGCTCGCCTGCCCGTGTCCCGCGCTGGCCGGGGTGTTCGTCGACCTGCTCGGCAGCCCGGCGCAGAAGGAGAAGTTCTACACCACCCTCCACGGTGGACGGACGTGGACGTTCTTCGCGATGACGGAGAAGACCCACGGCAACGACGCCACCAACATGCTGACCCGCTTCGAGCGCGACGGCGACGACTGGAAGCTCTACGGCGGCAAACGCTACATCGGGCACGGCGCCCGCGGCGGCATCGGCGTGGTCTTCGGCCGCACCGGCAAGGGTCCGCTGTCGATCCGCGGCGCCCTGGTCGAGCCGCCGAAGGTGACCGGCTGGTCCGCGACGCGGCTGCCGATGGTGGGCCTGCGCGGCGCGTTCCTGTCCGAGATCGAGTTCGACGCCGTGCCGGTGGCCGGGGACATGCTCCTCGGCGAGCACCTGCCGGTGACCCGGCGCGGCATCTGGGGCGCGATGAAGACGTTCAACAACATGCGCATCCAGATCGCCGCCGCGGCGGTCGGCACCGCGGTCGCGATGGCGGAGTACGTGGCCGAGCACCGCAAGAACGCCCCGGACGTCCAGCTCGTGCTGGCCCGCGCCGAGGCCGCTCGCGAGCTCGTGTACGAAGCCGCCGCGCGGCTGGATCACGCTCCCGAACGTGGCTATCTGTCCAGCGCGGCCAAGCTCGGCGCGACCCGGATGGCGGTCGAGACCGCGCACTGGGCCGGCGCCGCGCTCGGGCCGGCCGGGCTGATCGAGCATCCGCTGGTCGAGAAGTGGGGCCGCGACGTCTGCGCGTTCGAGTTCATGGACGGCACCACCAACATCCAGCGCCTGCACGTGGCGCGGGGCTACCAGGCGGGGGACGCCGATGCGTGATCTTTCCGTCGACGCGATCGGCGTCGCCACCGCCCGGGCAGACCACCAGCCGGTGGCCGCGCTCGCGGCCGACTACGTCCTCCCGCTCGCCCGGCTCGTCGCCGAGGCGGACGGCATCCCGCTCGAGCGGGTCTGGATGCTCGCCCCTGAAGGCGGCGCAGACCTGGCCACGCACGCGCTGGCCTCGCTCGGCGCGCCCGCCGCGGGGGAGCCGTTGTTCCTGGTGCGGTCCGGACCGCTGCGCGACCCGTACGTCGTGGAGCTGGCCCGGCTGGTGCACGAGGCGGGCTGGCCGGGGGAGGACCTCGGCATCACCCACCTCGACGAGCTCGGCGGCACGGTCGTGTTCGACCTGCTGGACTGGGCCGTCGACGGCGGCGCCACCGCGCTGATCTGCGACGAACCGCAGTACACCGACGCGCTGGCCGACCGTGTCCCGCTGGCCGCGGTCGCGCTGCGGCTGCGGCGCGGACGCGGGCCGCTGCGCGTGCTCGGCAGCGGCGAAGGCTCGCCGGGCAGCGGGTTCCGTGGGCTCACGTTCCCGGGCAGCCGCGCTTGCGACAGCTGGGTCGCGCTGCACGCGGCGCTGGCCGCGGGCGAGATCGCCGACGGCGAGAAGGTCCTGCTCCACACGTGCGGCCCGGCCCGCGAGGGCTGGCTGGCGATGGAGGCCGTGGACGTCGCGGCGGTGCGGCTGGCCGGCGCCACCGCGCGGACGGAGAGCCGGGTCCCATGAAGATCGGCGTCGACCTGCTCTCGGTGTCGCGCTTCACGCGGATCGCCGAGCACCACCGCTACCGCTCGCTCGTGTTCACCGAGGCCGAGCTCGCCGACGCCGGCGAGATCGGCTCACCGCGCCACGCCGAACGGCTCGCCGGGCGGTTCTGCGTGAAGGAAGCCACGTGCAAGCTGCTCGGCCGCGGTTTCGGCCAGGGTCTGCGCTGGCGCGACATCGAGGTGACCAAGGACGCCTGGGGCGCGCCGGTGGTCGCGCTCTCCGGCGGCGCGGCCGAACTCGCGGACGCCCGCGGGTTCGGCGAGATCGCCGTCACCCTGACCCACCAGGTCGACCTGGTCGTCGCCGTCGCGGCGGCCTCGCCGAAACCGTAAGGACGAGCTCATGACCTCACTCATCGACCCGGTCACGCCGGTGGCGGCCGGCACGCCACTGCACGGCTGGTTCCTGCGCGGCCTGCGGCGTGACCCGCACGCCCCGGCGCTGCGGATCGGCGCGGCGGCCTACACCTACCAGGAGCTGCACAGGCACGCGCTCGCCCTGGCCGGGTCGCTCGGCTCGCCGCGGCGTGTCGGGCTGCTGGCGTCGCGGAGTTTCCAGGCGTACGCCGGAATTCTCGCCGCGGGTTACGCGGGCGCGACCGTCGTGCCGCTCAATCCGGACTTCCCGGCGGACCGGACCGCGCGGATGATCGACGCGGCCGCGCTCGACGCCGTGATCATCGAGCCGGGCGTGGAAATCCCGGAGGCGCTGGCCGGGGTGCCGGTCGTCGGCGTGCCGGACGGACCGCCGCTGGAGCGCCCGCGCACGCCGTCGTCCGACGATGTCGCCTACATCCTGTTCACGTCGGGGTCCACCGGGCGGCCCAAGGGCGTGCCGGTGCTGCACCGCAACGTCGACGCCTACCTGCGGTTCGTGCACGAGCGCTACCGCTTCACCTCCTCCGACGTGTTCTCGCAGACCTTCGACCTGACCTTCGACCTCGCGATGTTCGACATGTTCACCGCGTGGGGCTGCGGCGGGACGCTGGTCTGCATGCCGCCGCAGGCGTTCACCACGGTGCCGAGCTTCGTGGCCCAGCACGCGATCACCGTCTGGTTCTCTTCGCCGAGCGTGATTTCGCTGGTCCGCCGGCTGCGGGCGCTCAAGCCGGACGCGATGCCGAGCCTGCGCTACAGCCTGTTCTGCGGCGAACCGCTGCTGCGCCAGGACGCCGAGGGCTGGCAGGCCGCGGCCCCCGGCTCGGTGGTCGAAAACCTTTACGGCCCCACGGAACTGACGATCTCCTGCAGTGTCCACCGCTGGGATCCGGTGACGTCGCCGGACCTGTGTGTCAACGACGTGGTGTCGATCGGCACCCTGCATCCGGGCATGTCCTACGTGCTGGTCGAGGGCGAGCTGTGTGTCACCGGCGACCAGATGTTCCCCGGCTACCTCGACCCCGGTGACGACGAGGGCCGGTTCCTGACCCACGACGGCCGCCGGTTCTACCGGACCGGCGACCTGGCGCGCCGCCAGGACGACGGCGGGCTGGCCTATCTCGGCCGCGCCGACCACCAGGTGAAGATCCACGGCGTGCGCGTCGAACTGGCCGAAGTCGAATGGGGCCTGCGACGGCTCGGCGGCGTCACCGATGCCGTCGCGGTGGCGTCGAACGGCGAGCTGCACGCGTTCTATCTGGGGCGGCAGCGGCCGGACGCGGAGCTGATCGAGGAGCTTGGGGAGTTCTTCCCGCGGTACCTGATCCCGTTGCGCTATCAGCATCTGGAGTCGTTCCCGCTCAACGCCAACCGCAAGATCGACCGGCCCGCGCTGGCCGCCAGGGTGCGGTAAAGCGATGTACGACGCCATCGTGGTCGGGGCCCGCAGCGCCGGTTCGGCGACCGCGCTGCTGCTGGCCAGGGCCGGTCGCCGGGTGCTGCTGCTCGACCGGGCGGCCTTCCCGCGCGACACCCTGTCCACCCTCTACATCCAGCAGCGCGGGGTCGCGTGCCTGCGCCGCTGGGGCCTGATCGGCCAGGTGGCCGCGGCGTGCCCGGCCCTGGAGACCATGAGCTACCAGATCGGGGACGTCCGCGTCGAAGGGCGGTCCCGGCCGATCGAGGGCTCGACCGCGGCCTACGCGCCCCGGCGGTACACAGTGGACACTCTGCTCGCCGAGGCCGCGGTCGCCGCGGGCGCGGAGTTCCGCGATGGCTGCGCGGTCGAGGACCTGCTGTGGTCGGACGGCCGCGTGACCGGGGTCCGGCTGCGCGGGCACGTCGAGGAGCGCGCCCAGCTGGTCGTAGGCGCGGACGGTATGCGCTCGACGGTCGCTTCCCGGGTGGGCGCCGCGGTGCTCGTCGAGCATCCGCCGCAGACGTGCGTCTACTACACGTTCTGGGCCGGTGCGGCCGAGAACTTCGAGCTCTACGAGGCACCCGGGCAGTGGATCGGCGCGGTGCCGACCAACGACGGCCGGACCCTGGTGCAGGCCTACTTCCCGCAGTCGGAGTTCGCTCGCGTCAAGACCGGCGCGATGGAGGCGTACCTGGAGAACGTGCGCACCGGCGCGCCCGGGCTGTACGAGCGGATGCTCGAGGGCGGCCAGGACGGGCGGCTGCTCGGCACCGGCGATCAGCGCAACTTCTTCCGCGAAGCGGCCGGGCCCGGCTGGGCGCTGGCCGGCGACGCCGGGCACCAGCGTGACTCGATCACCGCGCTCGGCATCACCCAGGCGTTCCAGTCGGCGGAACGGCTGGCCGCGGCGGCCGGGCCGGTGCTCGACAACGCCGTCGCGCTGGACGCGGCGCTGGGTGTTTATGCCCGTGAGCGCTATGACGCGATGCTCGGCGACTACCACCGCACGCTGTCCACGGCCCGCCTGGCCGTGCCGCCGCACCGGGTCGCGCTGCTGCGCGAGATCGCCGCCGATCCGGAGCGCGTCGAAGACTTCTTCTCCGCGATGAGCGGGGAAAGCAGTACGCCCACCCAAGACGCCGGATCGGTGATCCGGTGGCTGCGGGCTCGAAGAGCTTCAGTCGCGATGAACCCCACCGCGATGTGACCGAGGAGGTGCCCGATGACCGTCCCGACACTGGCGCGTTCGGTGAGTGGTCCGCGCAAGGCGACCGGAGTCCGGTTGTCCGGGATCGTCCACCGGCGGGTGCCGCCCGGGTCCGTCGGCCACAGCACGGGTGAGGCGTTGCTCGCGGTGCTGCCCGATCTCGACGTCGTGCTGCTCGCGTCCGGCCGGACCTGCCAGGTCGCGCGGCGCGGCGCTCCGGCGTCGGTCACGTCGGCGTCACCGTTCGGCGCTTTGCGGATCGCGGACGGCCTGTGCCGCCGCGGTGAGCTCGGCCGGGGAGCGTTGTTCGTCCACGACGGCCCGGCAGTCGTCGTGCTGCGGCTCGCGGCGGCCGGGGAGGTCGCGGTCACCGAGCTCGACGAGAGCCTCGGCGCGCGCACGCCGTCGCTGGCGGTGGCCGATCTGCTGTACCGGCACCCCGGGATCCGGGTGTGCGCCGGGGTGGAGCTGGCGCGGCGGCTGGCCGGGACGCCGTACGAGGACCGCGTCGAGGCGGCGGCGGACGGCGTCTGGGCCGGGCTGGCGCGGATGTGGCCGGTGCGGGACCGGGTGCTGCTCGCGGACTACTCGGCCGGGACGTTGCACAGCTGCGTCGTGGTCCGGCGGCCGTCGTGACGACGCTGTCGCGGGTCGGGGTGGCGTTGCCGGGTGCGGTCGAGCCGGTCGCGGATGTGCTTGCGCGGGCCGGGTGTACGCCGTTGGAGCGCAAGATGTTCGCGAAGGTGTACGGGCTGCGGGACAGTCCGGTGCTTTCCCCGGGTGAACAGATGGAGGACTTGCTGGTTGCAGCTGGTTCGTCCGCTTTGGACGGTGGGTCCGCATCTTTGGTCCTTTATGGACATACGCTTTTGATGGCCGAGCTTGATCTCTGCGGCGGGTTTCCCGACCGGCTGCGTTCTCGTCTCGGGCTGTCCGGTGTTCCGTTCTTCGGGCTGTCGCACATCAACTGTGCCTCGGTGCTGCGGGGGGTCGAGTTCGCCCGGCGTTATCTGGAGCGGCCCTCGGCTGCTCCGGACGAGCGGGTGCTCGTGCTCGGCGGGGACCAGGGGAGTGCCAACGAAGCCGCGCGGTACATCCAGGGCACCACGGTCAGCGGGGACGCCGCGGCGGCGGTGGTCGTGGGACGGTCGGGCGGACGCTACCGGTACCTCGGTGGCGCCGGTTCCCGCGATGTGCGGTTCCACCGCAGCATGCGGATGACCGAGGCGGAGTTCGCGCAGTTCGGCCAGGTCTGCGGCGCGCTGGCCGTGTCGACCGTGCGGCAGGCGGCCGCGGCGGCGGGGCTGGACCTCGCCGAACTCGACTGGGTGCTGCCGCACCTGTCCAACCGGATGTTCTGGCGGACGTTCGCGAGCGAGTCGGGGATCCCGCGCGAGCGGATCTGCCTGGACCTCATCGCCGAACTGGGCCACAACTTCGGCGCGGACTCCCTGATGGCGCTGGACCACGCCGACCGCGCGGGCCGGCTGCGCCCCGGCGACCGGTGCGCGCTGATCGCGATCGGCCAGGGCGCGTACTTCCAGGCCCTGGTGGTGGAGGTGTCATGACGTTCGGAATCACTGCTTTGGCCGTGGCTTCGCTTCCCGCGGCCTATGTTCCGTTGTCCTCGGTGGCGGAACTGGTGGCGGGACTGCCTGCCGCGCGGATCTCGTCGAGCGGCATCCCGGTCTCGCGGCTGCTGGTGCAGTCTCCGGCGCATGTCGAGGATCCCGGTGACGTGTCGGCCGCCGTTCTGGGCGCGCTGGGTGTTGCCGAGGAGCCGTTGTTCCTGGTCCGCTCGGGCCCGCAACGCGACACGATGGTGGCGGCCCTGGCCCGCCTGGTCCACGAATCCGGCTGGCCGGGCGAGGAAGTCGGCATCACGCACCTGGACGAGCTGGGCGGCACGGTGGTCTTCGACCTCCTGTCGTGGGCGGTCCAGGCGTCCGCGACGGTGGTGATCTGCGACGAACCGCTCTTCGCCGATGCCCGGTCCTCCCTCGGCTTCTCGGCGGTGGGGTTGCGCGTGGACCACGGGCCTTCCCCCTTGCGTGTCCTCGCTTGCGGTGAGGGCCCGCCCCCTTCATGTGCTGGGCACTATTTCGCGGGCGGGGGCCCTTGCGACGCGTGGATCTCTCTGCACTCCGCCTTGAAGGTGGGCGACATCCACGCCGGCGACAAAATTCTCCTGCATGCAAAGGGCCCGAACCGTGAAGGCTGGCTCACCCTGACCGCGGCCAACCTCGCCTCTCTTGCACTGCACCCTTAGTGGTTGCCATCGGAAGTTCTCCGGGGGTCTCGACGGCCCGGCTTCCCGCTGGACGCACGGCCGCGAGGTCCGAGTACAACCCCGGTACGAGGACCTCGCGGCTCCCCACCACGACAGCGACCACTAGCGCAGTGCTTCCGTAAGAGCCATGAGGGAATTTTCCTGTCACCAGGCGTTAGCAGAGTTCGCCTCGCTCCAGAACTCCGTGGAGAAGGTCGTGAATGACGCGTTCAGGACGTCGCACGTCCTGAACGCGTCATTCACGACCTTCGAACCAGCGCGCCGTGGTTGCCTTACTCCTCAATGAGCCCCTCAAGGTGGACTTCCGGCCAATGGCGCCGGAACCTCAGGCCCCGCGGGCCCCGCCGGCCGCAGCCCGGCTCGCCAGGCGGACGCCGGCCTGGAAGCGGCTCACCGAGTCCAGGTTCTGGAGCAGCGCCGCGATGTGCCGCCGGCACGTCCGCACCGACATGCCCAGCCGCCGCGCCACCACCTCGTCGGTCAGGCCCTGGGCCATCAGCCGCGCGATGGACTGCTGGAGGTCGTCGACCGCGTCCGCGTAGCCTGGCTCGTCCGAGGCGAACGGCGTCGCGCCCTCCCACAGCTGCCCGAACATCTCCACCAGGAACCCCACCACGTTCCGGTCCCGCACCCGCCGCGCGGACGGCTCGTCATCGCCGAGCGAAAGCATCACCGCCAGGTTGTCGTCGAACACCACCGCGGCCTGGGGCACCTGTGAAAGCGTCCGGATCTGCGCGCCCTGCTCCATCAGCCGCTTCGCCCGCGCCCGCGCGCCGAAGTCGGCCCGGCTGCGGTGCGGGCACAGGACCTGCACGGCGACGTCCCGCTCCAGCACGCCGTAGCAGGGCGCGAGCAGCTCGTCCAGCAGGTCCTCGTCTTCGTAGGAAGGCCGAAGCACCACGAGGGAGTCGCGGCACACCTCGGCGGCCAGCTTGAACAGCCCGCGGATCTCCGCGATTCCCGAGAGGCCGTCGATCGAACCCGACGGCGCGCCGGACGGCGGGCGGGTGATCGCGCCGATCCGGTCGCGCAGGCGGTCGGCCTGCTCACGCCGTTGATACATCGCGCGCTCCAGCGGCGAGACCAGCATGGCCGTCGCGACCTCGGGGTCCAGCGGGGTGAACCGCTCGCCGTCGGCGCGCAGCAGGTGCAGTTCAGCCAGGTGCTCGGCCGCTTCGCGGATTTCGGGCAGCGAAAGTCCCAGTTCGATCGCGGCGGTCGCCGGTGAGAACTCGCCGCAGCGCACCGCGTAGTGGTAGAGCGCGGCTTCACTGTCGCCGACGACGGAACCGATCCGCGGGAGGGTGACCGTAGACATGTTGCCTCCAAAGCCCGATGCCTGTGTCAGTGGAACCCACGGTGTCACCCGCTCTCCTCACGTCGCTCTCGTCGCGCTCCCGGCCGGTGATAGCGGGATGAGAGCGGAGCGAGGACGGCGGGTGGTGAAGTCGGTGCACCGGCGGGCGAACCGCCACACAGCCGAGGGAAAACCAGGTGACGACGATGACCATTCCGGGACCTTTCCGGCAGACGCTGCTGGCTCACCTCCCCTACGCCGACAACGCCGACTTCGCGCCGGGGGACGACCTCGCGGCGCTGGGGCTCGATTCGATGGGCGTAGTGCAGTTGCTGACCGACCTCGAGGAGACCTACGGCCTCGAACTGCCCGACGAGCTGATCACCGAGGAGACCTTCTCGACGGTCGGCTCGCTGTGGGACGCCGTGGGCGGGCTGGTCGCGCCGGAGTTGTTCGCCGATGCTTGAGCAAAGGGTCGACCACCTGCTCGGCCGCGGTGACCCGGCACGCGCGGCGTTGACGTTCAAGACCATCACCCTCACCTACGCCGAGCTGGCGCAGCGAGTGGCGGAGGTCGCGGGCGGGCTGCACGCGCTGGGTGTCCGCCGCGGCGACCGGGTCGCGGTCTACGCGGAGAAGCGGATCGAGACGGTCGTCGCGCTGCTGGCCATCTCCCGGGCGGGCGCGGTCTTCGTCCCGGTCAACCCGCTGTTCAAGGCCCGCCACCTCGGTTACGTGCTCGAAGACTGCGGGCCGCGGGTCGTGCTCACCACGAAGGAACGACTGGAGACCGTCCGGGAGGCGCTGAGCCCCTCGGTCGAGCACGTGGTCGTCTTCGGTTCGCCGGAGTGGGACGCGCTGGGCGGCGAAGCCCCGGAAGCCGCGGTGATCGACGACGACCCGGCGGCGATCATGTACACCTCGGGCAGCACCGGCGGGCCGAAGGGCGTGGTGCTCTCGCACCGCAACGTCCTCGCCGGCGCCGCGAGTGTGGCGACCTACCTCGGGCACACGTCCGACGACGTCATCCTCGCCGCGCTGCCCCTCAGTTTCGACGCCGGCTTCAGCCAGCTCACCACTTCGCTGTCCGCCGGCGCGCACGTCGTGCTCGTGAACTACTTGCTGCCCAAGGAAATCGTGCGGCTGTGCGTGAAGCACCGCGTCACCGGGCTCACCTGCGTGCCACCGTTGTGGCTGCAGCTCGTCGAGCAGGACTGGACGAGCGTCACGAGTCTGCGCTACTTCGCCAACACCGGCGGCCGCATGCCGCGCGCGACGCTGAACCGGCTGCGCGAGCACTTCCCCGCGGCCAAGCCGTTCCTCATGTACGGCCTCACCGAGGCCTTCCGGTCGACCTACCTGGACCCGGCCGAGGCGACCGCCCGTCCCGACTCGATCGGCAAGGCCATCCCCAACGCCGAGGTCCTGGTCGTCCGCCCGGACGGCACCCCGTGCGCGCCCGGCGAGCACGGCGAGCTCGTGCACCGCGGGGCGCTCGTGGCGCTGGGGTACTGGAACGACCCGGAGCGGACGGCGGAGCGATTCCGCCCCGCGCCGGGCCCGCAGCTCGCCGGACGGCCGGAAATCGCGGTGTGGTCCGGGGACACGGCCTATCGCGACGAGGAAGGATTCCTCTATTTCGTCGGCAGGACCGACGAAATGATCAAGACCTCCGGCTATCGGATCAGCCCCGCCGAGATCGAAGAAGCCGCGTACGCCACCGGGCTGGTGGGCGGCGCGGTGGCGTTCGGCGTCGCGGATCCCGTGCTGGGACAGCACATCGCACTCGTGGTCACCCTGCGCGAGCAGGACGCTGAAGCGCTCTCGCGGGCTCTCGCGCGCGAGCTGCCGCCATACATGCTTCCCCAGCGCATCGAGGTGCTGGCGGAGCTGCCCAGGTCGGTCAACGGCAAGTTCGACCGCGTCGAGCTGCGCCGGGCCGTCGAGCAAGTGGGGATCGGATGAAGGAGTCACGACCCATGCTGGAAGCACTCGACCTCAGGAAGAAATACGACGACGTCCAAGCGCTCGACGGCTTCAGCATCGAGGTCGCCGCCGGGGAGATCTGCGGGCTGGTCGGCCACAACGGGGCCGGCAAGACCACGTTCGTCGAGATGGTGTCCGGGCTCCTGAAGCCCGACAGCGGTGAGGTCCTCATCGACGGGAAGCCGCCGACCGAGGCGCGCGGCAAGATCGGCATCTCGCCGCAGCACATCGCGCTGTACCGCCCGCTGAGCGTGCGCGAGCACCTCAGCCTCTACGGCGGACTGGCCGGGCTGCGCCGCGCGGCGCTGCGCAACGCGATCGACGAACTCGCCGTCGCCCTGCAGCTCACCCAGTTCATCGACCGCCGCGCCGGCCTGCTCTCGGGCGGCCAGCAGCGCCGCACGCAGGCCGCGACGGCGCTGATCCACCGGCCGTCGCTGCTGCTGCTCGACGAGCCGACCGCGGGCGCCGATCCCGAGACCCGCCAGGCGCTGTTGGACGTGGTCAAGCAACGAGCAGGCGAAGGGGCCGCTGTGGTCTACACGACGCACTACCTGACCGAACTGACCGACCTGCAGGCCACCATCGCGGTGGCCGCCGAGGGCCGGATCATCGCCCGCGGCAGCAGCGACGAGCTGCTGGCGGACCTGCCCGGCGAGGTCCGGGTCAGCACCACCGCGGGCGAGCAGCTCCAGGTGTCCACCACCGACCCGACCGGGACCCTGCTCAAGCTGCTGCCCACCATGGAGCAGCCGGTCGAGCAGGTCGAGCTGCGCAACCCCACCCTCGACGATCTCTACCACTCCCTGGCGGCCCGTGATGACCACTGAAACCCTTGCCGCGCCGGTCTTCCGGTTCCCGACGGACTCGGTGCGCCGCACCGGCGCGCTCATCAAGTACAACGCGCTGCTGCGCCTGCGCGACCCGTCGCAGCTGATCAGCTACCTGGTCACGCCGATGATCTTCATGGTCGTCTTCGCGCCGCTGTACCGCAAGGCGCTCGGCGTCGACGCGGTGTCGGCGGTGACCGGCCAGCTGGTGATGTTCTCGGTGTTCTCGATGGCGATCGTGGGCAACGCGATCTTCGTCGAACGCGAGTGGCGAACCTGGGACCGGCTGCGCGCCAGCCGTGCCGCCAAGGCGGAGTTGCTGATCGGCAAGGCCGTCCCGGTGTTCGTGGTGCTGGTCTTCCAGCAGGTGGTGCTGGTCGGCTACGGCTGGCTGGTGGTCGGGATGCACTTCCCGGCGTCGTTCCCGCTGCTGGTGCTGGGCATCTCGATCTGGGGCTTCACGTTGCTGGCGCTGGGTTCGGCGCTCTCGACCGTGGTCCGCAGCCGCGGCGACC
Organism: uncultured Actinomycetota bacterium; assembly: GCA_963762765.1. GTDB lineage: Bacteria > Actinomycetota > Actinomycetes > Mycobacteriales > Pseudonocardiaceae > Amycolatopsis. The sequence continues at coordinate 82,729 of CAVXMR010000029.1, read as the reverse complement.
TCATCGTGGCGGTCGACCTCGGCGCGATCGTGGTCAGCACCATCGGCGGCGCGCTGCTGCCGGTCTCCCTGATGCCCGCGTGGGCGCAGTTCGCGGCGCCGTTCTCGCCAGGGTACTGGGGCCTGCGGTTGCTGCAGTCCGCGATCAACGGCGACGTCTCCGGGATGACCCAGCCCGCCCTGATCTGCCTGGGCATGGGCGTGGTCGCAGGCTCCTTCGCCACCTACCGGCTGGCCCACGGGTGGGGCCGGAGCCACCTCGTCTGATGACACAGGACAGGGATTTCGCCATGACGGAACCAGTGAACGATTCGGCCATCGCGCTCGTCGGCATGTCCGGGCGCTTCCCGGGCGCCGGCGGCGTCGGTGAGTTGTGGCGGAATCTCCTCCTCGGCACCCGCGGGCTGCGCCCGATCACCGACGCGGAGCTCGCGGCCGCCGGGGTGAGCGCCGGGGACGGCTACGTGGCCGTCGGCGGGCCGGTGGCCGGGATCGAGGAGTTCGACGCCGCCGCGTTCGGCTTCACCGACCGGGAGGCCGAGACGATGGAGCCGCAGCACCGGCTGCTGCTCGAGTGCTCCTGGGAGGCCCTCGAGCGGGCCGGCTACTCGCCGACCGATCCCGGCTGCCCGGTGGGCATGTTCGCCGGCTGCGCCTACCCCGACTACCTCACCGCCAACGTGCCGGACCTCGGGTCCCAGCCCGGCGGGAAGGCGCTGCTCTCGGCCGGGGTCGAGCGCGACTCGCTGACGTCGCTGGTCTCGTACAAGCTCGGCCTGCACGGGCCGAGCCTCACCGTGCAGACCTACTGCTCGACGTCGCTGGTCGCGGTGCACCTGGCCTGCCAGAGCCTGCTGACCTACGAGTGCGACATGGCGCTGGCCGGCGGCGCGGCGCTGCCGTTGCCGCAGCCGGCGGGCTATCAGTTCGAGGAAGGCGGGATCCTGTCGCCCGACGGTCGGGTCCGCAGCCTTGACGCCGATGCCAACGGCACCGTCATGGGCTCGGGCGTCGCGGTGGTCGCGCTGAAGCGGCTCGCCGACGCCCTGGCCGACGGCGACGTCGTGCACGCGGTGATCCTCGGGTCCGCGGTGAACAACGACGGCCGTTCGCGCGCGGGCTACACCGCGCCGGGCGCGGCCGGGCAGACCGCGGTCGTCGAGACCGCGCTGGCCGTCGCGGGCGTGAAGCCGGAGTCGATCGGGTACGTCGAATGCCACGCCGTCGGGACCCCGCTGGGCGACTCGATCGAGCTGGCCGCGCTGGGCCGGGTCTTCACCACGCCGCGCGAGGTTCCGTGTGTGCTGAGCTCGGTGAAGCCGTCGATCGGTCACCTCGACCGCGCGTCCGGCGTCACCGGCCTGGTCCGTGCGGCGCTGAGCCTGCGGCACCAGATCCTGCCCGGTACCTCTGGCTTCGCGACGCCGAACGCGGCTTTGGCTTCCGACCGGTTCACTGTGCTCTCTTCGGATCAAGCCTGGCCTGCCGGACCTGATCCGCGCCGAGCCGGGGTGAGCTCGTTCGGCGTCGGTGGGACGAACGCCCACGTTGTGCTCGAGGAGGCGCCTGCGCGTCCTGTTCGCTCGGCGCGCCCGGGCCCGCACCTGCTGACTTTCTCCGCGGGGGATCCCTCCGCTTTGGCGGCGTTGACCGCGTCGCTGCGCGCGCATCTGGCCGAGGTGACCGACCAGGACCTCGCCGATGTGGCCTACACGCTGCAGATTTCGCGTGGCCGCTTCGCTTTGCGCCGGGCCGTCGTGTGTCATGACCGGGCAGATGCCTTGGCGGCGTTGGAAGATCCTTCGCGCTGGATCGACGGTGAGACGCGCCGGCGTGACCCGCGGATCCGGCTGGTCGCCGGGGACGCGCCTGATACTTGGTGGGCTTCGCTGGGCTCGGCGGTCTCGCGCGTGCTCGGTGCCGAGCCCGCGTACGCGCCGGATCGGGACGGGGTGCTCGCCGCGCTGGCGGCCGGGCTGTCGCGGATCGGGGTCCGGGTGCAGGACGACCCGGCTGCGCTGGAGGTCCGGGTCGAGCCGTCGGCTTCGGCCTTGGAATGGGTGCTGTCCACGGTGGCCTCGCTGTGGCAGACGGGCGCGTCCATCGACTGGGCCGTGCTGCACGGCGATGCCGGCCGGCGCGTCGAGCTTCCGACGTATCCCTTCCAGCGGCAGCGCTACTGGATCGACGGTCCTGCTCGTGTCGAGTCCACCGTGGACTGCACTACGTTCTTGCCGACCTGGCGGGAACATCCCTTGCCGCTTGCGGATCTGGATCGGAGGCTGCGGCTGGCGGGACCTTGGCTGGTCTTCGTCGCGGATCCTTTCGGTGAGTCGTTGGCTTCGCGCCTGACCTACGCGGGGGCCGAGGTGATCACCGTGCGTCCCGGCGCCGAGTTCGTGGCGCACGAGAACGGCGACTTCACGATCCCGCCCGGCTCTGTGGACACGTTGATGGCGTCGCAGGTGGTCGTGCCGCGAACTGTGGTCGACGGCTTCGCGCTGGGCGGTGTTCCGGTCTCGGGGGCTTCGGGAGTGGTGCTGACCTCGGGCGCGGTGGGCGTGCTGGGCGCGGACCTCGTGCGTCCCGACGACGCGGTGCTGGCGGCTTCCGGGCGGCTCGTCGACGTCGACGCGTCCGCGGACCTCGAGCAGGTCCTGGCGGCGCTGCTGGGCGAGGGGATTCTCGCGGTGCGCGGCGGGCAGACGTGGGCGCGGATTTCCGAGCCGCACCCGTTGCCTGCGGCCTTGTCGCTCTCGCCGCGGGACACGGTGCTGCTGAGCGGCGCCCTGGCTGCTACCGGCCTCGCGGAGCACCTGGCGCTGTCGTACGGCTGCCGCCTGATCCTGGACGGCCCCGGGTACGACGTTGCCGACCTGGAAGACCTGGGCGCGGTGGTGGTCACCGCCGGGACGCCGGACGTGGTGGTCGCCGATGCGGCGGAGTTCCCCACTGTGGCGACTTCGGTGGATGCCGCACGGCGGATCGTCCTGTGCCCGCCGAACTCCGCGGTTGCCGCGCACGCCCGGCTGGCGCGGTCGCGCTGGACGGTCGTCGAGGGGCTGGATCAGTCCACAGTGGACCACTTCGGTTCGTTACTGGCGGCGAGTCATCTGGCGCACGTGGTGATCGGCGCCGCTCCGGTGACCTCTCCCACAGTGGCTGTTGTCGAGGCTTCAGGACCGGTGCTGCGCCCGCGGCCGGCGCTGGCGACACCGTTCGTCGAGCCCGACCCGGGGCTCGAGCAGACGGTGGCCTCGCAGTGGGCGGCGGCGCTCGGTCTGGCGGAGATCGGCGCGGACGACAACTTCTTCGAGCTGGGCGGCCGGTCCGCGACGGCGGTCCAGATCGCTACGCGGCTGAGCGAGGCGTGCTCGGTGACGCTGCCGCTGACGGCGGTGGTGGAGCACCCGACGGTGCGCCTGCTCACGGCTCAGCTGGGGTGAAGGACTCGTGCGTTCCGGGTGGTTATTCGAACCGCCCGGAACGCCCACGAGTCCGTCAGCCGATCTCCTCGGCCAGCCCGACGACGATGCCCTCGGGCCCGCGGACGTAGCACAGCCGGAAGATGTTCTCGTACTGCTCCACCTCGCCGACGAGTTCGGCACCGTGGGCGCGCAGCCGGGCGATGACGTCGTCGATGTCGTCGACCGCGAACATGACGCGGCGGATGCCCAGCGTGTTCGCCGGCGCGTCCTTCGGCTCGGGCGTGATGGCCTTCGGCCGGTGGAACTTCGCCAGCTCCACCCGCCCGGGGCCGCCGGGGATCCGCAGCATGGCGACGTCCTGCTGGACGTCCTCGAGCCCGATGATCCGTTCCGCGCCTCGCCAGTCGAGTGGCCCCTTGTTCTCGAGTTCCATACCCAGTTCGACGAAGAACGCGATGACGGCATCGAGGTCGTCTACGACGATGAGGACGTTGTCCATCCGCTGGATCGCCATGCTGCGGATCTCCTTTCGCTTGGATGGAGCTAAAGCCTAGGGGGTTGGGGCTTCAGCCGGACGGCCGGGATTCGTGTCACGAGTCCTTGGACGCGCTGAAGGGGACTTTCCTCGCGTCCGATGCGAGGAAAGTCCCCTTCAGCACGCCCGCTCAAGCAACGCGGGGGTGGAGTCTCGTGAGTGGTAAGTAGGGTTAGAACCCGACTTACCACTCACGAGACCCGAGCTCAGCGCAAAGCCGCGGCCAGGTACGAGAGCGTCCGGGCCTCCTGCTCCAGCACCGCGAAGTGGCCACCGGTGAAGCGGTGCGCGCGGAAGCCGCGGATCGTCTGCTCCCGCCACGCCAGCATCGACGTCACGCTCGCCCGAGCGTCATCCGCAGCCGTCAGCGCCGTGATCGGGATTTCCAGCGGGGGAGCCGGCGCGTAGCGGTAGGTGTTCTTCACCGTCAGGTCCGCGCGGATCGGCGGGAGGATCATCCGCAGCACCCGCGGGTCCGACAGGAACAGCTCCGGCGTGCCGCCGAGGCTCCGCAGCAGCGACACGATCTGTGCGTCCGAGAGGACGTCCACAGTGGGGTCCTCGGGAGACACCCACTGCGGCGCAGGACAGCCGGACACGATCAGCCGCGTGGGCAAAACCCCGCCCAGGCGCCGGATCTCCTGAACTACCTCGAACCCCACCAGCGCACCCAGGCTGTGGCCGTATACCGCGTACGGCCCCGGAGCGTCGTCGACGATGAAAGACGCCAGTTCCGAGGCCAGTAACGACATCGACGTGTGCGGGGTCTCGCCCTGCCGGGTCTCGCGGCCCGGCAGCTGGAGCGGGCAGACCGAGACGTCGTCCAGGCGGCCGATCCAGGAGCGGAACGCCGACGCCGAGCCGCCCGCGTGCGGCAGGCAATAGAGCCGCCGGCTGCCCTCCACCACCGGGAAGGGCAGCCAGCGGCCGGTCAGGAGTGCCGACGTCACGACAGCACCTCGAGCGTGACGTAGCCGGGTGGGTCCTGCAGTGCAGACAGATCTGCCGCCAAAACGACGGCAGCACCGTTGCGCGACACCTCCTGGAACCCGCTGAACGCGTAGGTGATCTGCATCATCCGGTTCCGGCCGGTTTCGACGAAGTCCGCGCGCAGGCCCGCGCCCGCGTCGCGCGCCAGGCGCATCACGTGGCCGAGCAGGACCGTGCCGACCCCTCGGGACATCACGCGGCACGACATCAGCATCATGTTCAGGTGCCAGTCCGGCACGCCCTTTTCCAGCAGCGCCAGACCGATTTTGCCATACGAGCCGAACTTGTCGGTCAGCGACGCCACCAGCAGCACGTGGTCCGGCGAGGAACGCAGACGAGTCGAGTTCGTCGTAGGAGTACGTCCGGCCGGTCGAGTTCAGCTGGTTGGTCCGGACCGTCAGTTCCTCCGCACGCTGCAGGTCCTCCCGCTGCGCAGGGGCGATCGTGAAGCACAGGTCCAGCGAGGCCAGGAAATCCTCGTTCGTGCCGACGAAGTCGGACTCGAGGTCGTCGCGCGCCAGCTGGCTCTGGTACATCCCGCGCCGCTGCGCCGACTCGTCGGTCACGAATCGCGGCCGGAACTCCGGACGCTGCAACGAAACATCGATGTCCAGCGCGTCCACACAGGTCACCTGCGGCAAGGCGAACGCGACTTCGGCCCGCTCGAACTCCTGGTCGTCGACGAACGCGAACGCATCCAGCCGAGGTTCAGCTTCTTCGCGATCGCCTCGATCGAGGACGACTTGGCGTTCCACGAGATCCGCGGCCAGAGGAACAGGTCCTCGATGCCGAACTCGCGCAACTTCGCGAGAGCCGCGGAGTGGTCGTTCTTGCTGGCCACCGAATGCAGCACGCCCATGGCGTCGAGACGCCGGATGTGCTCGACCACGCCCGGCCGCAGCCGGACGTCGCCGTCCTCCAGGAGCACCCCGTCCCACAGCGTGTGGTCGAGGTCCCAGACGACGCACTTGATCTTGCCCTGGACCGGCTTCGCCGGCGCGGCGGGCGCCACACTGGTCACGGTTCCCACCTCCGGTAGGCCTCGGCAGCGATGGTCATCCGCTGGATTTCCGTGCTGCCCTCGATGATTTCCATGACTTTCGCGTCCCGGTAGAACCGGGCCACCGGGTAGTCGGTGCTGCACCCGTTGGCGCCGTGGACCTGCACCGCCTCCGACGCGTGCCGCGCCGCCGAGGTGGAGGCGAAGTACTTCGCCACCCAGGTCGCCATGATGGTGGCCGCGTCGCCGAGGTCCTTGAGCCGCCCGGCCTCGGCCAGCAGCAGCCGCGCCGCGCGGACGTCGGTGACCATGTCCGACAGTTTCGCCTGGATCAGCGGCAGGTCCTTCAACGGCACCCCGCCCACACGGCGCTGTGAAGCGTACGCCGAGCAGGCGTCGATGCAGCCCTGGATGATGCCCACCGAGCCGGCCGCGACGCTGTACCGGCCGAGATCCAAAGTACCGGTCAGCACCATGCCCGACGCGAACCCGGACGGCCCGAGCAGGGCCTCCGGTCCCAATCGGACGTCCGAAAAGGACACTTCGGCGAGCATGGACGACCGGGTGCCGAGGATGTCGTCGATCGGGGTGACCGTGACGCCCGGGGCGTGCCGCGGCACCAGCAGCGCGATCGTGCCGGCCGGGCCGCGGGCGAACACCAGGTACAGGTCCGCGCGCTGCCCGTTGGTCGTCCACTTCTTGACGCCGTCGAGGCGCCAGCCGCCTTCGAACGGCACTGCTGTCGTGGTGATCGCCGCGGTGTCGCTGCCCGCGCCCGGCTCCGACAGGCAGAACGCGCCGAGGACGCGGCCGCTGGTCAGCGCCGGGCCCCAGGTGCCGATCTGCTCCGGCGTGCCGAAGCGCTGCAACGCCCACGACAGCATCGTGTGCACGGTCAGCAGGCTGCGCACGGACGAGCAGCCGCGGCCCACCTCCTCGTGGATCTCGCCGAGAGTCACCATGTCGAGGCCGGCGCCGCCGAGCTCGGGCGCCAGGAACGGCGCCCACAGCCCGGCCTCGCCGATGCGGTCCAAAAGGGACTCCGGGATGGCGCCCTGCCGATCCCACAGATCCGCGAAGGGGACGATGTGCTCGTCCACGAAGGCCCGCGCGGTGGCGCGGCTGGGCGCGCGGGTCAGCTGCGCGGTCATCAGCCCACCGCGACGGTGCTCAGCCGCGAGACCAGCTCGGTCATCGCCTGCGCGGTGCGGAAGTTGTCGATCTTCAGCTCGTCGTTGGGGATGGTGACGGCGAAGGTCTTCTCGACGAACATCACCAGCTCCATCGCGAACAGCGAGTTGATGTAGCCGAGCGAGAAGATGTCCTCGGACGGCGTGATCTGCGCCTGCGGGAAGCGGTTGGTGATGAACTCGACGATCTGGGTGGTGGTGTCGGACATGGGAGTTCTCCTTCGGAAATTGACGGGGTTTCAGTAGGTGTAGAAGCCGCGGCCGGTCTTGCGGCCGTGCAGTCCGGCGTCGGTCATCTGCTTGAGCAGCGGGCACGGGCGGTACTTGCTGTCCGCGTAGTGCTCGTAAAGAACCTCGACGCTGTACAGGATCGTGTCGACGCCGATCAGGTCGGCGGTCTCGAGCGGGCCCATCGGGTGACCGAAGCAGCCGCGGAACACCTCGTCGACCGACTCGGCGGTGGCGACGCCTTCGTGCACCAGGTAGGCCGCCTCGTTCACGGTCAGCATGAGCACGCGGTTGGACACGAAGCCCGACGCGTCCTTCACGTCGACCCAGCGCTTGTCCATGCTGGTCAACAGGGCGCGGGTGCGCTCGATGGCGTCGGCCGAGGTGTGGAAGCCGGGGATCAGCTCCACCACCGGCTTCTGCGGCACCGGGTTCATGAAGTGCACGCCGATCGACGCGCTCGGGGTTGTTGCCGACCGAGGCGATCCGGGTGATCGGGATCGCCGAGGTGTTGGCGATGATCACCGTGTCCGGGCCGCACACCTCGTCCAGCTCGGCGTGCACCGCGCGCTTGATGTCCCAGTTCTCGGTGACGTTCTCGATCAGGATCTCCATCTTGGCCAGGGCGTCCAGCCCGACCGCGGTGGTGATCCGCGAGAGGATCTCGTCCGCGTCGAGCTGCGGCCCGCCCATCACGGCGCTGAACCGGGCGTTGCGGTAGATCGCCGTGCGCGCCTCTTCGAGGACCTTCTCGTCGATGTCGACCAGTACGACCTCGTGGCCGCCCTGGGCGAGGTTCTGGGCGACGCCGATGCCCATCACGCCGGCGCCGACCACACCTGTGACCGCCATGACTTTCTCCTTGTCTGGTAACGGGATTTCAGGACCGGCGACGTCGTGCCGCGGCCGCGCGCAGGCCGGACCTGCGGAGTTCGCCCTGCGCCGCGACATCGCGGTCGGGTTCGGGTTCGGTCGGCGCCGTCGACGATCCGCGCGAGCGCGGTCACCGTGGGGGCCTCGTGGATGATGTGCGGCGGGAGCTCCGCCTCGGGGAAGGACTTGCGCAACGTCGCCAGCAGCGTGATGCCCAGCAGCGACGTCCCGCCCAGCTCGAAGAAGTTGTCGACGACGCCGACGCGGTCCAGGCGCAGCGCCTGGCACCACGCCGCCGCGATGGTCTCCTCGGCCGGCGAGCCCGGCTCCTGGAACGGCGTCACCAGCTCGGGCCGCGGGTGCCGGTCCGACGGCGAAGCGCCGTGCGACAGCGAAGTCACGTTGTCGACGCTGAACTTCTTCGCGACCGTGACCACCGCGGGAAGGTCCTGAGTGGACACAACGACGTGCTGCTCGCCCGAAGCGATGGCCCGCAGCAGCGTTCGCCAGCCCTGCTCGAAGCTGATGCCGAACTTGCGCCGGTGCTCGCGGAAGTAGGTCTGGATGTCCTCCTCGTAGCCGGCCAGGCCCTCGTCCCAGGCGTTCCACGTCCACTCGCCCCACGAGATCGCGATCGCCGAGCCGCCGTGCTGCGCGGCGAAGCTGTCGAGCCAGGCGTTGCCCGCGCAGTAGTCGACCTGGCCGGGGCCGCCGCCGGTGACCGAGGTGATCGACGAGAACAGCACCAGGAAGTCCAGCTCGACACCGTCCACAGCGGACACGATCGCCCGCGTGCCCGGCAGCTTCGGCGCGAGGACCTGGTCGGCGTCGCCGGGCTGCTTGAACTGCATCAGCCCGGTTCCCGGCACGCCCGCGGTGTGCAGGATGCCATGCAGCGCCCCGAACTTCGACACGGCCAGGTCGACCGCGCGCCGCATGTCGGACGCCTCCGCGACGTCACCTTCGACGACCTCGATCTCGGCGCCGAGCGCCTCGATCTCCAGCACCCGGGCGACGCGGGCGCGGATCGTTTCGGGCACCTCGTCGGTGCCGTCGGCGATCCCGGCCCACTGCTCGCGCGGCGGCAGTCCTCGACGTCCGAAGAGCACCAGCCGGGCGTGGCACTCGCGCGCCAGCTGCTCGGCCATGGCGAGGCCGATGCCGCCGAGGCCACCGGTGAGCAGGTAGACACCCTGTTCCCGCAAGGCCTTCCGGGCTTCATCAACAGGCGCGGGCGGGAGGACCTCGTAGTCCGGGATCCACCGGCGACGGCCGCGCAGCGCGACTGTGCGTTCGGTGGCCGGGCGGCGCAGCTCGGCCACGACGGACGAAGGCTCGGGCGCCGGGTCGGTGTCGATCAGCCGCACCTTCACCGACGGGAACTCCATCGGGATGACCAGCTGCGGGCCGGTCAGCGTGGCCGCGTCCGGCCGGGCCTCGGCGTCGCCGAGCACCCGCTGGGAGCCGGTCGTGACGATGTCGAGCGCCCAGTCGTCCATGCCCGAGCTCACCCGCCGCGCGGGCCAATGCGACCAGCGTGTGCAGACCCTGAGCGAGCACGTCGGTGCCGGTCGTGTCGCCGATCGTCCACAGGTGCACCACCCGCTCGAGCCGTACGCCGTTGCTCTTCAACGCCCTGAGCAGGGACAACGTGTCGTCGATGCTGCCGGGCCGGAGGGTGTAGCCGTCGCGGACCGCGCGGAAACCCTCGCCGGGCCGGACCACGGTCACCGTGGCGCCGGTCGGTCGCGCGGTCTCCTTCAGCTCGGCCAGGACGTGCCCGGCGAGGCCGTCGCGGGCGAACACCAGCCACGACGCCGGGGTCTGCTCGTCGGCCGCGGTCGGCGCGGCCTGACGCCACACCGGCAGGTGCAGCCACCGCTCCTCGGGCAGCAGCGGGATCGCGTCGAACTCCTGCAGCGGCCCACCGGCCTCGATGACCGCCTTCTCGCGGGCTTCCCGCGGCTGGGCCTCGATCCAGAAACGCTGACGCTGGAACGGATACGTCGGCAGGGGCACCCGTCCCGGCAACTCGCCGCCGTATTGCTGGGTGTTGCCACGGTGGTAGGCGGTCCAGTCGATGTCGGCGCCGAGCAGCCACAGCCGGGCCAGGCAGTCGGTGAGCACCTCGTCGGCGGGGCGCTGGTCGGCCGAGGCCGGCAGCGTCGCCGTGATCAGCGGCCACCGCGACGGCTCGCACGCCGTCCGCAGCAGCGCGCCGAGCGACGGGCCGGGCCCGATCTCGACGACGACCAGGTTCTCGTCGGCCAGCAGCTCGGCCGCGGCGTCGGCGAACTGCACCGGCTCGCACATGTGCCGGGCCCAGTAGGCCGGGTCCTGAACGAGTGCAGCATCCACCGGGCGACCGGTCACGTTGGACAGATATGGCAGCGCGGGCGCGTTCAGCGTGACATTGCGCGCGACCCACGACGTCAACTCGGCGGCGAGGGGCGCCAGCATCCGCGAGTGGAACGCGTGCGTCGTCTGCAGCGGCCGGAAGGGGACCTCCGCCGCCCGCAGCTCGGCGGCGAGCCGTCCCATCCGCAGCAGCGGGCCGGCGACCACGACCAGGTCGGGGCCGTTGACCGCGGCGATGTCGAGGTCGGTCAGGTCGAACCGCGCCCGCAGCTCGGCGGCCGAGAGCTGGACCGCGCTCATCCCGCCCGGCTCCAGCTCGCTGATCAGCCGGGCCCGGTGCGCGACCAGCTTCACCGCGTCCTCGAGCGACAGCACGCCGGACAAGCACGCGGCGACGTACTCGCCGAGGCTGTAGCCGAGCATCGCGGCGGGCTTGATGCCCCAGTCCATCAGCGTGGACGCCAGCGCGTAATCCACCGCGAACAGCAGTGGCTGCACGATCTCCGTGCGCTGCAACGCTTCCGCGCGCGGGTCGGACTCGCTCACCCGGCCGAGCAGCGCGGCCAGGTCGGGGCCGCCGCCCCGAGCGCCGGTGACCAGGTCGCCCGCGATGTCCTCCAAAAGTGCGAGGCAGGTGTCGAGTCGGGCGCGGAACACGGGCTCACGGCGGTACAGCTCGCCGACGAAGCCGGGGTACTGCTCGCCGACCCCGGCGAACAGGAACGCCACCGGCCGGCCCTGCACCGGCTCGACCCGCGTCGAGGGTGCTCGCAGCGCTTCACGAGCGGAGTCCACAGTGGACACCACGGCCGCGCGCCGGTGGTCGAACGTCTTGCGCCCCACCTGCAGCGTGTAGGCGACGTCGGCGAGGCGGATGTCGTCGGCAGTGGCCAGGTGCTCGGACAGGCGTCGCACGGACTCGTCGGCGGCGACGGCGTTGCGCGCCGAGAGCGGCAGCACCTGGTAACGGCGTTCGCGGGAGGCATCACCCGAAGAACGCGTGGGCCGGTTCGGCGGCTCTTCGACGACGACGTGCACGTTCGTGCCTCCCATGCCGAGCGAGTTGAGCCCGGCGATCCGCGGCCCCGGCGTCCGCCAGGCCGACAGCTCCGCGTTGACGTAGAACGGGCTGTGTTCGAAGTCGATCTCCGGGTTCGGCGCGGTGTAGTGCAGCGTCGGCGGGATCAGCCCGTCGCGGACCACCATCGAGGTCTTGATCAGCCCGGCGGTGCCCGCGGCGCGGTCCAGGTGCCCGACGTTCGGCTTCACCGAGCCGATCGGGCAGTACTGGTCGACCTCGGTCCGGCCGAACGCCCTGGTCAGGGCCGCTACCTCGATCGGGTCGCCCAGCTCGGTGCCGGTGCCGTGCGCCTCGATGTACCCGACGTCGGCGGGGGAGACCCGCGCGTCGGCCATCGCCTCGGCGATCACCGTGGCCTGCCCGGCGACGCTGGGGGCGGTGTAGCCGACCTTCAGCGCGCCGTCGTTGTTCATCGCCGACCCGCGGATGACCGACCAGATGTGGTCACCGTCGCGCAGCGCTGCGCCGAGCTTCTTGAGCACGACGACGGTGGCGCCGTCGCCGAACATGCTGCCGTGGGCCTGGGCGTCGAAGGTGCGGACGTGCCCGTCCGGCGAGGCCATCCCGCCCGGGGTGTAGAGGTGCCCGATCTTGTCCGGCACCCGCACCGAAACCCCACCGGCCAGCGCCATTTCGCAGTCGCCGCCCCGGATGCTGCGGATCGCGGTGTGCACCGCGACCAGCGACGTCGAGCAGAACGTCTGCACCGCGACACTCGGGCCGCGCAGGTCGAACAGGTAGGAGACGGTGGTGGTGAGGGCGTCCTTGTCGTTGCCCATCACCAGTTCGTAGATGCTCGCGTCCTCTTCGGAGGAGAACTGGTCGATGATCCCCAGCAGGTACGTCGAAAGGTTGCAGCCGCCGAACACGCCGACGCGGCCGCGGTGCTCCGGCCGGGCGTAGCCGGACTGCTCCAAAGCCTCCCAGCAGACCTCGAGGAACAGCCGCTGCTGCGGGTCGGTCAGCGCCGCCATCCGCGGGCTGAGGCCGAAGAACCCGGCGTCGAACCCGGTGATGTCGTCAAGCATCGGCCGCGCGGCGACGTAGTCCGGGTCGTTGACCAGCTCCGGGGCGACCCCGGCCTCGATCATCTCTTCGGGGGTGAAGAAGCTGATCGACTCGACGCCGTCGCAGAGGTTGCGCCAGAACTCGCCGACGTCACCCGCGCCCGGGAACCGCCCGGCCATGCCGACGACGGCGATGTGCCGGTCGAGTTCGTCGTCCGATTCCGGCACCACGACCGCGGTGGTGACGACCGGTGCTTCCGGCTCGCCGAGCGCGCCGGCCAGTGCCTGCACGGTCGGCATCTCGAACAGCGTGACCGTCGGGATCGCGACGCCGAAACGCTCCTTGACCAGGTTCAGCATCTGCAGCCCGAGCAGCGAGTTGCCGTTGAGGTCGAAGAAGTTGTCGCGAGTGCCGACCGGCTCGACGCCCAGCACCGACGACCAGATCTCGGCGAGCTTGCGCTCGGCGTCGGTCAGCGGGGGAGTGTAGGGCTGGGGCAGATCGGGCCGCGGGAACCGGGCGGACGTCGGTGCCACGGTGACAGTGGTGGTGCGCGGCAGCCGGTCTTCGAGACCGCCGGCGGCCACGATCACCGCGCCGCTCACCCCGAGCACGCGGTCGAACGCGGTCAGAGCGTCCTTTTCGGACATCGTGTGCGCGGCCATCGTGGCGCCGATCCGGCCGTCGAGCCGGTCCAGGGTGCCGGGCCAGGTGTCCCAGGCCGCGACGGTCCAGCCCTTGCGTGCCAGCAGTTCCGCGTTGGCTGCCGCGTAGCTGCCGAAGGTGAACCCGCCGAGCAGCGCGGACGTCGAGGAGAACAGCACCCGCCAGCCGGGACGCTGGTTTTCGGGCAGGCCGTCGATGATCTCGGTCAGCACGCGGGCGCCGCCGACCTTCGCCCCGAAGTGCCGGGCCACGGTGGCCGCGTCCACTTCGGACAGCGGGAGCAGCTTGGCCGGGTCGGAGTCCGCGGCGGCGTGCACGACGCCGTCGAACTTCGTGGTGAACAGTGCGCGCATGGCGTCGACGTCGGTGACGTCGACCTGGGGCGTCTCGATGTCGGCCAGCTCGCGCAGCCGGTCGACCTGCGCCCGGGTCGCCGCGGTGACCCCGGTACGGCTGGTGAGGACGATCCGCGCGGCGCCCCGGCGGGCGAGGTGCGCGGCGAGGGTGAGGCCCACGCCGCCCAGGCCGCCGGTGATCAGGTAGCTGCCGCCTTCGGGGTACGCGGGCGCGGCGGTGGCGTGCGTCGGCGCGTAGCTCGCGATGTGGCGGCGGCCGTCGTAGTGCGCGGACTGGACCTCGGCGGACGGCCGGTTCAGCTCGCCGGCCAGGGCGCCAGCCGCCTCGGCGACGCTGTACGCCGGGTCGAGCTCGATGCTGCGGGCGTCCAGGTTGACGTACTCCTGGTTCGCCACCACCGGCAGCACGCTGACCGCCGACGGGCCGCGGGTGACCACGAAGACGCGGCCATCGCATTCGCGGAGATTGTGGGACACGCGCAGCACGGCGGCTTCGGCTTCGAGATCCATCGCCGACAGATCGATGACCGTGCGCGCCCCGGTTTCGACGACCTCGTGGCCGCCGACGCGGATGAGGTCGGCGAGCGCGTCGGCGAGTTCGCCGCTGCCGATAATCGTGAACGGGCCCTCGGCGGGCGCGGACGCGTCGGCCGGCGGCGCCGGGATCCACTTGCGGGTCAGCAGCTGGACGTGCTCGTCGGCGAGCTCCGGCACCGCCGGGGTGACGACCGTGCCGGGCGCGTCGATCCAGTAGCGCTGGCGCTGGAAGGGGTACTTCGGCAGGCCGACCCGGCGCAGCTCGCGCCCGGCCTGGAAGCCGGTCCAGTCGACGTCCACCCCGGCCAGCCACAGCTTCCCGGCGGCCTCGGCCAGCGCGGCCGGCGCGGGCTTCGGATCGTCGGAGCCGGGCAGGGTCGGGATGATCAGGCCCCAGCGCTCGGGCGCGCAGTCGCGGTGCCCGCGGGCCATCGCGCCGAGCGAGCGGCCCGGGCCGAGTTCGAGCAGCACGGTGTCTTCGGCGAGGACCGTGGTGAGCGCGGTGTCGAACTGGACGGGTGCGCACATGTGCTCGGCCCAGTAGCCCGGGTCGGTCGCCTGCGCGTCCGTGATCGGCAGCCCGGTGACGTTCGACAGGTACGGGATTTCCGGCGTCCGCAGGGTGATGTTCGCCGTGACCCACCGCGTGAGTTCGTCGCGCAGCGATTCCAGCTGACGTGAGTGGAACGCGTGCGTCGTCGCCAGGGGACGGCACGGGATGTCACCCAGCGACTCGCGGAACGCGGCCAGCGCCTCGGGTGTGCCGGAGACGACGGTGAGGTCCGGGCCGTTGACCGCGGCGATGTCGAGGGACGTGCCTTCGAGCCGCGCGCGGACGTCGTCGGCGGGCAGCGGCACGGCGGCCATCGCGCCCGTGGGCTGGGCGTGGATCAGCTGGGCGCGGTGGGCGACCAGTTTCAGGGCGTCCTCGAGGGACAGGACGCCAGCGAGGCACGCGGCGACGTACTCGCCGAGGCTGTAGCCGAGGAGGATCGACGGCTCGATACCCCACGACCGCACCAGCTGAGCCAGGGCATACTCGACGGCGAACAGCGCCGGGTGCAGGCGATCCGTGGCGTCACCGGTGTTGTCCGAGGAGGTCTCGCGGCCCAGCAGCTGCGCGAGGCTGTTGGTCGACTGACGCGGCTCCAGCATCTCGGCCAGGACGTCGCCGCCGAGGATCTCGCGGCAGCGGTCCAGCTCGGCGCGGAACACCGGCGAGGACGCGTACAGCTCGGTGGCCAGGCCCCGGTACTGCTCGCCGGTGCCGGCCAGCAGGAATCCGACGCGACGGTGCGTGCCGGTCTCGACCCGGGTCAGCGCCGCGTCGTCCTTCAAGGCCGAGGCCGCCGCGGCGGGGGAGTCCGCCACCAGCATCCGGCGGTGCGCGAACACCGACCGTCCACTTTGGAGGGTGTGGGCGACGTCGGCGAGCGCGTCACCGGTGGTCGCCAGGTGCTCGGCGAGCCCGGCGGTGGCGGCGTCGGCGGCTTCGGCCGAGCGGGCCGACCAGATCAGCAGTTCCGGCCCGGCCTCCGTCTCACGCGGGGAAGCGACGGGCGCTTCTTCGATGACGACGTGGGCGTTGGTGCCGCCGATGCCGAACGCGCTGACCCCGGCCCGGCGCACCTCGGCGCCACGCGGCCAGTCCTCGCGCGAGGTGACGACGGTCAGCGAGCCTTCCGCCAGCTGGGGGTTCGGCTCGGTGAGGTTGCGGGTGGCCGGGATTTCCTCGTGGTGCAGGGAAAGCGAGGCCTTGATCAGCCCGGTCACGCCCGCGGCGCGGTCCAGGTGGCCGACGTTGGTCTTGATCGAGCCGATGCGCAGCGACTCGCCGTGGAACACCCGCTGCAGCGCGGAGATCTCGGCGGCGTCGCCCAGCGCGGTGCCGGTGCCGTGGGCCTCGACGTAGCCGATGTCGGACGGCTCCAACCCGGCCGCAGCCAAGGCCTCCGCGATCACCGCGGCCTGGCCTTCCGGCCCGGGCGCGGTGAAGCCGACCTTGCGGCCGCCGTCGTTGTTGATCGCCCAGCCGCGCAGCACCGCGTACACCCGGTCGCCGTCGGCGAGGGCGTCCTCGAGGCGCTTCAGCGCGACCACGCCGACGCCGCCACCCAGCGGCGCGCCGAGCCCGGCCGCGTCGAACGCGCGGCATTCGCCGTCCGGCGGCGCGATCCCGCCCTGCTGGTAGGTGTAGCCGACGCGGTGCGGCACGCCGAGCGAGACGCCGCCCGCGAGCGCGAGGTCGCACTCGAAGTTGGCCAGGCTGCTCGCCGCGACACACACCGCGACCAGCGACGTCGAGCACGCGCTCTGCACGGCGAACGCGGGCCCGGTCAGGCCGAGCGTGTGCGCCACGCGGGTGGCCAGGGTGTCCTTCTCGTTGGCCAGCGCGACGGCGATCTCGCCCATCTCACGGGCGGTGCCTGCCGGGTTGAGGTTGTTGGTCAGGTACGTGCTCCACGCGCAACCGGCGAACACGCCGACCGCGCCGTCGAAGCGCGTGGGGTCGCAGCCCGCGTCCTCCAGCGCGTGCCAGCTGTGCTCGAGGAACAGCCGCTGCTGCGGGTCGAGGATCTGCGCTTCCTTCGGGTTGATCCCGAAGAAGCCCGCGTCGAAGTCCTCGATGTCGTCGACGACCGCGCCCGCCTTGACGTAGGCGGGGTCGTTCAGGCGCTCGGCGGGGACGCCCGCGGCACGCAGCTGCTCGTCGGTGAAGCGGGTGATGCCGGACTGGCCGCTGCGGACGATCTCCCACAGCTCGCCGACGTCGCCGGCGCCGGGGAACTTCCCGGCCATCCCGACGAGCGCGATGTCGGTCGGTGCGTACTCGGTCATGGTGCCCCTCACTTCCGGATCCGGGTGCCCGCGCGGCGGCGGCGTTCACCGCGCGCCGAAGCGGCCACGGGCCCGGGCTGGTCTGCTGCTGGTGCGTCGAGGGCCGCGGCGAACTCCGCGACCGTGGGGTGTCCGAAGAGCACTGCTGCCGCGATCTTGCGGTCGAGGAGCTTTTCCAGCGCGGCCACCATCGCCATCCCGACCAGGGAGTTGCCGCCGAGGTCGAAGAACGGGTCGTGCACGCCGACACCGTCGATGCCGAGGAACTCGCCCCAGACGTCCGCGATCCGCTTCTCGAGGTCAGTGCGCGGTGCGGCGTAACCGATGCGCAGCGGCGGCCGGGGGAACCTCCTGGAAGTCGCCGGCGTGGTTTCCATCAGCTCGCCGAGGTCGTTGAGCACGGCCAGTTCGCGCCGCGCCTGCTGGAGGTCCTGGCGCAGCGCGACCACGGTGCCGCGGACGCCGCCGGCGACCAGCCGGTCGAGCACGGCGCAACCCGCTTCGTCGGAGAAGCCGTAGCGCTTGCGGTAGGCGACGCGGCCGGCGCCGGTGGTCTCGCTCTGCCAGTCGTCGTGCTGCCAGTGTCCCCAGGCCACGGTGATTACCTGAGTGTCCGAAGTGGACAGTGTGGTTCCGTAGGCGTCGGCGACGCTGTTCGCGGCGCAGTAGTCGGCCTCACCGATGCCGCCGACCAGGCTGGCGATCGAGGAGAACAGCACCAGCACCTTCGGCTTCGCTTCGACCAGCGGTCCCATCGCGAGGACCTTCGGCGCGATGACCTGCCGGGCCCCGGCGGGCGTCTGCCGCGCGGTGAGACCGCCGCCGGGCAGCCCGGCCGCGTGGATGATGCCGGTGAGCTCGCCGTAGTGCTTCGCGGCGACGTTCAGCGCGGCCCGCAGCTGGTCGGGCGCCCCGGCGTCGGCGGTCAGCGTCAGGACCTCGGCCCCGGCTGCCCGCAACTCGGCGACGTCTTGCCGGGACTGCTCGGCCTTCGGGCCCGCCGCGCGGTCGAGGTCGGTCCGGCCGACCAGCGCGAGCTGCCGGACACCGGAGCGCACCAGGTGTTTCGCCAGGATCATGCCGATGCCGCGGGTGCCGCCGGTGATGAGATACGTGCCCTGCCAGGGGTTTTCCCCGGCGGCAGTGTCGGCAGTTTCGGCAGTGTCGGCAGTGTCGTCTACGGTGATCTCGGTGTAGGTCTGCAGCCAGCGACGTCCGTTTCGCCACCCCGTCAGCACCGGCTCGGCGGCGGGGTCGGCGTGCGTCCACGGCCCGCGGCGCAGTTCCTCCCACAGGTGGGCCGCGTCGTCGGTGTCGACGCCGCGCCAGGTCAGGCCCGGGTACTCGGCGCGGACGCCGCGGCCGAGGCCGTGCACGAGGGCGCCGTCGGGCGCGGTGAGGTCGCCGCCGATGATCTCGGTGGCCCCGGCGCTGACGGTCAGCAGACGGGTCTCCGAGCCGAAGGCCTGCACCGCGAGCAGCAGGCTGTCGAACCCGTATCGGATGGCTTCGTGGGCGCCGGAACGGCCGAGGCTCCACAGGTGCGCGACCCGCAGCGGACCCGTCAGCTCTTTGAAGAGCTCCTGGTAGTGCGTGGGGTCCGCCGGGTCGATGACGACGGTCCGGCCGGTCCGCTCGAACGCCGCGCCCGCGACGACCTCGACCACCGGCGTGCCGGCGGCCTCGGCGAGGTCGGCCAGGCGGGTGCCCACGCCGTCGTCGTCGGCGAAGACGACCAGCGTGCCGTCGAGTTCCTCCGGCGCCGGGCGCGTCGGGTCCGGCCGCCACACCGGGACATACGTGCGGCCGGTTTCCGGAGCCGCCTCCACCGACTTGCGTGCCTGCGGCCAGAAACGCGTCCGCTGGAACGGGTAGGGGGGCAGGCTGACGGTCTTGCCGGGGGTGGTGAACGCCAGCGTGACGCCGGTTTCCCAGAGCCTGGCGCAGGTTTCCAGCAGGCTCACCGTCTCGTCGGAACGGGTCCACGGCGCGGGCAGCGTGCCCAGCACCAGGGGCCGCTCGTCGCCGGTGATGTTCTGCCGGACCAGGCCACCGAGGGTCTGGCCGGGGCCGAGCTCGACGTAGGCGTCGACACCCTGCGCGAGACAGTGGCGGGTGCCGTCGGCGAAACGCACCGGCAGGCACAGGTGCTCGGCCCAGTACTTCGGGTCGACGGCCTGGGCGTCGGTCAGCGGGGTGCCGGTGGCGTTGGAGAGGATCGGGATCCGCGGCTTTTCGCGGGATACGGTCGCGATCAGCGCGGCCAGCTTGTCCTGCGCCGGCGCCAGCAGCGTCGAGTGGAACGGGTGCGCCGAACGCAGCGCGCGGGCCGCGATCCCGGCGTCGTGCAGGTGCTGGGAGACGTGGTCGATCTCGGCGGGCGCACCGGACAGGACGGTCATCTGCGGGCCGTTGAGCGCGGCGATGTCGACCTGCACCGGGGAGTCCGCCAGTGCGGCGCGGATCCGGTCGGCGTCCGCGGCGACGGCCAGCATCCGCCCGGCCGGCGCGCTTTCGATGAGCCGCGCGCGTTCGGTGACCACCCACAGCGCGTCGGCCAGGGTGAACACCCCGGACAGGCACGCGGCGACGTACTCGCCGAGGCTGTAGCCGACCAGCAGGTCCGGCTTCACGCCGCGGTCCGCGAGGAGCTGGGCGAGGGCGTACTCGATGGTGAACAGGAACGGGTGGGCGAGTTCGGCGTGGTCGAGCAGCGGGTCGGCGGGTGCGGCGCCGAACAGCGACGTCTCGGCCTCGGGCAGCGGCTCGGCGAAGAACGCCGTCCGGAGGTCGACATCGCAGCGGTCCTGCGCGATCCGCAGGCACTCGTCGACCGCGGCGGTGAACACCGGCTCGGTGTCGTAGAGCGTCCGGCCGAGGCCGCGGTACTGGTCGCCGACGCCGGGCAGCAGGAACGCCACGCTCGGCTTGTCCTTTGTGGACCTAGCGGGGGTGGCCGCGGCGAACTGGGTGGCCGCGTCTTCGGCGCTGGTGGCGACCACGGCGCGGCGGAACGGCAGGTGCGCGCGTCCACTTTGGAGGGTGTGGGCGAGGTCGCTCAGCGGCGCCGTGGTTTCCGCCAGCTGCTTGAGACGCGCGGCCAGCGCAGGCTCCGACGCTGCCGACACCGGGAGGACCGCGACCGCGGTCCCTTCGGTCTGAGCGGCGGCCGGCGGGGCTTCGAGGACGACGTGGGCGTTCGTACCCGACCAGCCGAACGAGCTGACCCCGGCGACCGGCGCGCGGCCGTGCTCCGGCAGCGGCGCGAGCGCTGCCGACGGCCGGACCGAAGAGTTCGCGGTCACCTGGTCGGCCGGGTTGGGCATGTTCAGATTCGGCGGCACGACGCCGTTTTCCAGCACCAGCACGGTCTTGATCAGCCCGGCGATCCCGGCGGCGGTGTGCGTGTGGCCGATGTTGGTCTTCACCGCGCCCACGGTCAGCGGCCGCTGCCGCTTGCCGAAGACGTCGCCGAGCGCGCCGAGTTCGATCTCGTCACCGAGTGCGGTGCCGGAGCCGTGCGCCTCCAGGTAGTCGACGTCGTCGGGCTGGGCCTTCGCGGCGATGAGCGCGCGGCGGATGACGTCGACCTGCGCCCCGCGGTTGGGCGCGGTGAGGCCGTTGCTGCGGCCGTCCTGGTTGACCGCGGAGCCGCGGATGACCGCGCGGATCCGGTGGCCGTCGCGCAGGGCGTCGGACAGGCGGGCGAGCATGACCATGCCGCCGCCCTCGCCCATCATGTAGCCGTCGGCGCTCGCGTCGAAGGTGTGGCAACGGTCGGTGGGTGAGAGCAGCGCGTTTTCGCTGCTGTAGACGTAGAGGAATGGGTGGAGCGCAAGGAAACCGCCGCCCGCCAACACGTAGTCGGCCTCGCCGCCACGAAGGGCCTTCGAGGCGAGGTGGACGGCGACCAAAGTGGACGAACAGGCCGTGTCGAGCGAGAAAGCCGGGCCACGGAGATCGAAGTGGTAGGCAAGGCGGCCCGCGACCACGCTGGCCAGACTTCCTTGACCCATGAAGGGATCCGCGTAGACGTCGGTGCCCTCACGCTCGGCTTCGACCTGGCCGTACTGGAAGGAGTCGGAGAAGCCGAGCAGCACGCCGGTGCGGCTCCCGGCCAGCGACGGCGCCGGGGTGCCCGCGTCCTCCATGGCCTCCCAGGCCAGCTCCATCAGCAGCCGCTGCTGCGGGTCCATCCGCAGCGCTTCCTGTGGCGCGTAGCCGAAGAACCCGGCGTCCCAGCCGGCGACCTCGGGCAGGAACGCGCCCTTGCGGATCTTCTTGGTGTCCTCGGCGAACCGGCCGGGCGGGGGATCGGTGATCTCGGCGGCGCGGCCTTCGCGCAGCAGGTCCCAGTAGGCGCCGACGTTTTCGGCACCGGGAAAGCGGCACGCCATGCCGATGACAGCGATGGGTTCGTCCGCCTCGGCGAGCCGCTTTTTCGCGCTCGCCAGGTCGACCGTCACCCGCTTGAGATACTCGCGAAGTTTCTCTTCGCCCGCCATTGCTGACCCCAATCCCGTTCGGTGCTTACAGCTGTGTGTCGATGAAGGCGAAGATCTCTTCGTCGGAAGCGAGTTCCAGGCTCGATTCGCCGAGCCGGTCCAGCGCTTCCCGCAACGCGGTGACCAGGCGCTCCTGGCCGAGGTCGGTCAGCGCCCGATCGAGCTGCTCGCGCAGGACGTCCTCGGGTTCGAGGGCCGCCGGCGCGAGCTCGTCGAGCAGGTGCCCGGTCAGCAGCGCGACCGTCGGGTGGTTGAACAGCAGCGACGCGGGCAGCTTCAGCCCGGTCTCGGCGCCGATCCGGTTGCGCAGCTCGACCGAGGTGAGTGAGTCGATGCCCAGCTCGCTGAACGGCTTGTCGCCCTCGACCGTGCCCGGCGAGCGGTGCCCGAGCGCGACCGCGACCTGCTGCCGCACGAACTCGGTGAGCACCACGCCGGCCTCGGTCCGGTCCAGTCCGGCGAGCCGGCCGATCAGTCCGGACTCCTCGACCGCGGCCGTGGCGACGCTCGCCCGGCGGGGCGCGCGGACCAGGCCGCGCAGCACCGGGGGCACGTCGCCGGTGAGGTCCCAGCGCGACGCGACCACGTGGCCCTCGGCGCCGAGAGCGGCGTCGAACATCGCGAGACCCTGCTCCCCGGTGATCGGGGTGACGCCGGTGAGGCGTGCCCGGTCGGTGCCGGACATCCCCGCGGTCATCCCGGTCGCCACGGACCACAGGCCCCAGGCGATCGAGACGCCCGGCAGGCCCAGCTCGCGGCGTTGCACGGCGAGGGCGTCGAGTGTGGCGTTGGCGGCGGCGTAGTTGCCCTGCCCGCGGTTGCCCAGGACGGCGGCGACCGAGGAGAACAGCACGAACGCCTGGACCGGGTGGTCCGCGGTCAGCTCGTGCAGCAGCCGGGCCGCGTCGAGCTTCGGCCGCAGGACGTGCTCGACCTGCTCGGGGGTGAGCCCGGCGACCGTGGCGTCGTCGAGGACGCCGGCGGCGTGCACGACCCCGGTCAGCGAGGTGGTGGCCAGCAGTGCGGCCAGTTCGCCGCGATCGGCGACGTCGCAGGCCGCGACCCGTACCTTCGCGCCGTGGTTCTCGAGCCGCTCCACGAGTTCCGGCACACCGGGCGCGTTGTCGCCGCTTCGGGAGACCAGCAGCAGCTGCCGGACGCCGTGGCGCTGCGCGAGCCGTTCGGCGACCAGTGCGCCGAGCCCGCTTGTGCCGCCGGTGACCAGGACTGTCCCGCCCTGGAAGTCCACAGTGGACTCGCCGATGCGGTGGCGGGCCACGCGGGGCACGAGCACTCGGTCGCCGTCGATCCGGAACTCGGGCTCGCCGGAGGCCAGCGCGGCTCTCCGGAGCTCGTCGCTTCCGGTGGACGCCAGGGCGAAGCGGCCGGGGTGTTCGGAGATGGCCGAGCGGATCAGGCCCCGCACCGCCGCACCCGGCAGCGTCCGGTGGTCGGCGGTGAACACCAGGCGCTCGTCCCGGTCCTCGGTCAGCCACCGCTGCACCAGGCCAAGGGCCGTGTTCACGGCTTCGCGGACGTCGCCCGGCAGCTCCGGCGCGAACACGGTCTCTGCCTGCTGGATGGCGGGCTCCACCCGAGCGTCGACCCAGTCCACTGTGTACAGTTCCGCGCTCGACAGCGAGCCGGCCGGGCGCAGGGTCAGCGACCCCGCGTGAGCGACCTCCGCTCCGGTCCTGTCCCACAGCGTCACCGAAGATCCACTGAGCCGGACGCGGACACTGTCCACTCCGGACAGCGTGGCCCGGACACCGGACCAGCTGAACGGCAGCACCAGCTCGGTGCTCTCCAGTACCAGGACGTGCAGGGCGGCGTCGAGCAGCGCGGGGTGGATGGTGAAGTCCCCGGCGTCAACCGGCAGCGTCACCTCGGCGTAGAGGTCGTCGCCGTCGCGCCAGGCAGCGGTCAGGCCCTGGAACGCCCGGCCGTACTCGTAGCCGTTCTCGGCGAGGCGCTCGTAAGCTCCGGCCAGGTCGATCGGCGTCCCCACCGGCCAAGCGGCGAGACGCTCCGGGCGAGCTGGGGCGGCGGTGGCGACGAACCCGCTCGCGTGCTGGGTCCAGTCGTCCTCGCGCCGCGAGTGGATGGTCAGGGGCCGGCGCCCGCCCTCGTCGGCGCCGACCAGCACCTGGATCTCGGCCGGCCCCGCGAGCGCCAGCGGCGCGTGCAGGGTCAGGTCTTCGACCTCGTCGCAGTCCGCGGCCGCGGCCGCCTGCAGGGCGAACTCGAGGAACCCGGTGCCGGGCAGCAGCACCGTGCCGCGCACGGCGTGGTCGGACAGCCACGGCATGGCCGTGCGGGAAACCTTGCCCGACAGCAGGAAGCCCCCGTCGGCGACCGGCGTCGTGGTGAACAGCGACGTGCTCCCGGTCAGCCAGTAGCGCTGCTTCTCGAACGCGTAGGTCGGCAGGTCGACGTGGCGACGGACCGGACCCAGCACGCCGGACCACGCCACGTCCGCGCCGCGCACGTAGGCGGCGGCCAGCGCGGTGAGGAACTGATGACGGCCACCGGCGTTACGCCGCAGCGTGCCGACGGCGCTGCCGTCGATGCCCGCGTCGGCCAGGATCTCCTGCACCGCGCCGGCGAGAATCGGGTGCGGGCTCACCTCGACGAACAACGGCCGCGGGTAGTCGGCGAACGCCCGGATGGCGGTGTCGAAGCTGACCTGCTCGGCCAGGTTCCGGTACCAGTAGCCCGGCGTCAGCTCGCTGCCGTCGATGAAGGCGCCGGTGCAGGCCGAGCAGATCGCGATCTCGGTGTCCACAGGGGACAGTTCGCCGATCAGCTCGAGCAGCTGGTCACGGACGGCCTCGACGTGCGGGGTGTGCGCGGCGTAAGCGACCGGGGTCCGGCGCAGCTGCACGCCTTCCTCGCAGCTCGCCGCGAACGCCTCGATGGCGTCGAGGTCGCCGCCGATGACGGTGCCGACCGGGCCGTTGTCGACCGCGATCCACAGCTTCCCCGCCCACGGCTCGATCCGCACCCGCACCTCGGCGGCGGCCAGCCCGACGGCCAGGATGCCGCCGGTGCCGTCGAGCACCTCGGTGATGATCCGGCTGCGGCGCGCGATGATCCGCGCGGCCTCTTCGAGCGGAAGCGCGCCCGCGACGACGGCCGCGGCGATCTCGCCCTGCGAGTGCCCGACGACGGCGGCCGGCTCGACCCCGGCGGCACGCCACCGCTGGGCCAGCGCGACCATCACCGCGAACAGCGCGGGCTGGACGACCTCGGTGCCCTCCAGCGTGGGCGCGCCGTCGGCGCCGGTGAGGACGTCGAGCAGCGACCACCCGGTGTGCGGGGCGAGCGCGTCGGCGCAGGCCGTCAGGTGCTCGGCGAAGATCTCGTCGGTGGCCAGGAGGTCCGCGGCCATCCCGGCCCACTGCGCGCCCTGGCCGGGGAACACGAACACCGGACGCGCTTCCCGCGCGGCCGTCCCGGTGGTCACCGCCGGGTGCGGCGTGCCCTCGGCGAGCGCGGCCAGCGCGTCCCCGAGTTCGGTGCGGTCGGCAGCGATCACCACGGCCCGGGAGGCGAAGGTGCGACGGCGGGTCAGCAGCGGACCGGCCGCGGCCAGGTCGTCGTCGGAGGCATCGGCGGCGAAGGCGCGCAGCCGGGCGGCCTGGGCGCGCAGGGCGTCCTCGGAACGGGCCGAGAGCACCCAGGTGAGCTCACCCTCGGCGGCGAGCATCCACAGTGTCCATATCGGACACCGATTCGAGGATGACGTGAGCATTGGTGCCGCTGATCCCGAAGCTGGAGACCGCGGCCCGCCTCGACCGGTCCGACGGCCACGGCTGCTCGTCGGTGAGCAGCCGGACTTCGCCGTCCTCCCAAGCGATCTTGGTGCTGGGCTCGTCGGCGTGCAGCGTCCGCGGGAGGACGCCGTTGCGCATCGCGAGCACCATTTTGATCACCCCGGCCACACCGGCCGCTGCCTGGGTGTGGCCGAGGTTGGACTTCACCGAGCCCAGCCACAGCGGGGTTTCCCGGTCCTGGCCGTAGGTTTCGATGAGCGCGTGGGCCTCGATCGGGTCGCCCAGGGCGGTGCCGGTGCCGTGCGCCTCGACCGCGTCGACGTCCTGCGGCGACAGCCCGGCGTTGCTCAGCGCGCGCCGGATGACCTGCTGCTGGGCCTGGCCGTTGGGCGCGGTGAGGCCGTTGGAGGCGCCGTCGGAGTTCACCGCGGCACCGCGGACGACCGCGAGCACCGGGTGGCCGTTGCGGCGGGCGTCCGAAAGCCGTTCCAACAGCACGACTCCGGCGCCCTCGGCGAAGCCGGTGCCGTCGGCGTCGGCGGAGAACGCCTTCGCACGGCCGTCGGTGGACAGCCCGTTCTGACGGCTGAAGTCGACGAGGTTGCCGGGGTTCGCCATCAGCGTCACACCGCCGGCCAGCGCCAGGGAGCATTCGCCGCGGCGCAGCGATTCGGTGGCGAGCTGGATCGCGACCAGCGACGACGAGCAGGCGGTGTCCACCGTGAACGCCGGGCCGGAAAGGCCGAAGGTGTAAGCGATCCGGCCGGACGCGACGCTCAGCGCGGTGCCGGTGAGCCGGTGCCCGTCGACGACGCCGGTCGGCTCGTGCAGCGGCGGCCCGTAGTCCGTGGTCATCGCGCCGACGAACACGCCGGTCGCGCTGCCGCGCAAGGACTCCGGGTCGATCCCGCCGCGTTCGACAGCCTCCCAGCAGATCTCCAGCATCAGCCGCTGCTGCGGGTCCATCGCCAGGGCTTCGCGCGGGCTCAGACCGAAGAAGGCGGCGTCGAACGTGTCGGCGTCGTGCAGGAAACCGCCGAAACGCGTGGCGCAAGTGCCGGGCGTGGTGTCGGTGCCGAAGAGGGTGTCGAGGTCCCAGTCGCGGTTGGTCGGCAGCTCGGTGACGGCGTCGGTGCCGGTCGAGACGAGCCGCCAGAACTCCTCGGGCGAGGTCACGTCGCCGGGGTAGCGGCAGCCGATCGAGACGATCGCGATCGGGTCGCTGTCCTGCGCCCGCACGGTCTCTTCGGTGTTGGCCGCCGCCCCCGAGAGCCGCTCGAACAGCGTGTCGACGACGTGGTCCGGGGTCGGGAAGTCGAACAGCAGGGTGGTCGGCAGCCGCAGCCCGGTCAGCGCCTGGATCCGGGTGCGCAGCTCGACCACGCTCACCGAGTCGAACCCGAGATCCTTGAACGTCCTCGCGGCGTCGAGCGCGTTCGCGTCGGCGTGCCCGAGGACGGCCGCGGCTGCGCCGAGCACCAGCTCGCGCAGCTCCCGGCGGGAGGTGGCATTGACCGCGGCAGTCTGGACCTCCTGACTGATGGCGGTGATCTCGCGGGCCTTCGTCTCGCCGAGCCAGTGGCGTTCCCGCTGGAAGGCATAGGTGGGCAGGTCGGTGAGACGGCCGGTGACGGCCCACTCGACGGGCGTGCCGCCGACGAACGCCTCGGCCGCACTGCGGGCGATCCGCGCGAGCCCACCGTCGTCACGGCGCAGCGTCCCGGCGACCGCGACGTCCCGCCCGGCTTCCTCGGCGGTCTCCTCGATGCTGCTCAGGAGCGCCGGATGGGTACTGCACTCGACGAACCGGGTCGCACCCTCGGCGAGGGCGTAGCGCGTGGCGTCGGCGAAGCGCACCGGGCAGCGCAGGTTCCGGAACCAGTACCTGGCGTCCAGCTCGGTGGTGTCGAGGGCCTCGCCGGTGACGGTCGAGACGAACATCGTGCGCGACGGCCGTGGCTGGATCGTGGCGAGGGCTTCGAGCAGCTCGTCGCGCAGCGGGTCGACGGCGGGGGAGTGGGATGCGTACTCGACGGGCAGCATCTTCGTGCGGAAGTCGGCGAGCGACGGCTGGAGTTCGGTGAGCGCGTCGACCGTGCCGGACAGCACCACCGACCGCGGCCCGTTCACGACGGCGATGCTGATGCCGTCGGTGAGATACTGCTCGACGACGTCCGGCGCCGCGCCGACCGACATCATCCCGCCGCCGGCCCGCCGCTTGGCGATCTGGCTGCGCAGCGCGATCAGCCGCGCGCCGTCCTCGAGACTCAGCGCGCCGATGGCGGTGGCGGCGGCGATCTCGCCCTGCGAGTGCCCGATGACGATGCCGGGCTCGACACCACGATCGCGCCACACCTCGGCCAGCGACACCATCACGGCCCACAGCGCGGGCTGCACGACCTCGACCCGGCCGAGCTCGGGCGTGCCGTCGAGCAGCCGGTCCAGCAGCGGGTAGTCGAGGAACGGCCGCAGCGCTTCGCAGCATTCGGTGAGCTTTCGCGCGAAGACGGGCGACGTCGCCTGGAGTTCTCGCGCCATCGCGGGCCACTGCGAACCCTGGCCCGGGAAGACCATGACTTCGGCGCCGTCCACGGCCCGGCCGGTGACCACGGACTCGGCGGGACGGCCCTGCGCGAGGTCGTCCAGCCCGGCCAGGAGCGCCGCCCGGTCGTCGCCGAGGATGACCGCGCGGTGCTCGAACAGCGCGCGGCTGTGGATCAGCGAGTACGCGACATCGGCGACGTCGTCCAGGTGCTCCGCGAGCCTGGCGGCCTGGCCGCGCAGGGCGGTGGCGGACCGGGCGGACAGCACCAGCGGCGCGACACCTTCAGTGGCGGGCTGAGGCTTTTCGGCGGGCGGCTCGGCCAGCACGAGGTGGCAGTTGGTCCCGCCGATGCCGAACGAGCTGACCCCGGCGACCAGCCGCCGCGGCTCGGTCCACTCGCGGGTCTCGCGGACGACGTCCAGATTCAGCTCGGCCAAGGGGATGTCGGGGTTGGGCTCGGCGAAGTTGAGGCTCGGCGGCAGCGCGCGGTGGCGCAGGCTGAGCACGACCTTGAGCAGCCCGGCGATCCCGGCGGCGCCTTCGAGGTGCCCGATGACCGTCTTCACCGAGCCGACCAGCAGCGGCTCCGCGCGGTCCGCGCCCAGAGCGTGTCCCAGCGCGGTGGCCTCGATCGGGTCGCCGACGCGGGTGCCGGTCCCGTGCAGCTCGACATAGCGCACCTCGGCCGGGGCGACCCCGGCGCGGCGGCAGGCCAGCCGGATCGTCTCCTCCTGGGCACGGGCGTGGGGCACGGTCAGGCCGTCGCCGCCGCCGTCGTTGGTGACCGCGCCGCCGAGGATGACGCTCAGCACCCGGTCGCCGTCGGCGAGCGCGGCCGACAGCGGCTTCAGCACGACGACGCCGCCGCCCTCGCCGCGGACGTAGCCGTTGGCGCGGCTGTCGAAGGTGTGGCAGCGACCGTCCGGCGACAGCGCGCCGAAGCCGCCGAGGACCGCGCTGGTCTCGGCCAGCAGGTTCAGGTTGACGCCGCCGGCCAGCGCGACCCGGGTGGTGCCGCGGCGCAGCTCGTCGCAGGCCAGCTGCACCGCGACCAGCGACGACGACTGGCCAGAGTCCAGCGTCAGGCTGGGGCCGCGCAGGCCGAGCAGGTAGGACACGCGGTTCGCGACGAGGCTGCGGTGGGTGCCGGTGAGCACGTGCGGGCCGGGCGTCTCGGCGCCGAGACGGTCGTGCAGCAGGGCGTAGTCGCCGGTGATGACGCCGGCGAACACCGCGGCGGGGGTGTCACGCAGCGCGGTGGGCGTGATGCGGGCGTGCTCGAGGGCCTCCCACGACAATTCCAGGAACAGCCGCTGCTGCGGATCCATCGCGGCGGCCTCGCGCGGCGAGATGCCGAAGAACGCGGCGTCGAAACGGTCGACGTCGGGCAGGAAACCACCGCGGCGGAACTCGGTGCGATCCGCGTCCGGCCAGCGGCCTTCGGGCACGTCGCCGATGGCGTCTTCACCGCCGCACAGCAGTTCCCAGAAGCGTGCCGGGCTGTGCGCGCCCGGCAGCCTGCAGGACACGCCGACCACCGCGATCGGCTCGCTCGCCGCGGATTCCGCACCCATGGAAGACATTCGTTCACCCGCCGTCGCGCCGCGTGGAAAAAGGACAAGAAAAGACCGAGAAATGCGTACCGGAAATGTTTCCGTTTCCGCTTCCGGCGGTGTGCACGCCGGTGACGCTGACCGATCGTGCTTCGCGGGCGGCGCGGCCGTCAAGACGGATGCCGGTGGCAGGCAAGCGATGGCAAAAAGCTGCCAGCGCGCCGATCGGCGTGCTCGCGCGGTCACCGGCTGTACTCCCGGCGCGGGGGTCGCCGAATTTGGGTGGCCACTACCCATGCATGGGTAGTGGTCTCTTGCGAGAGTTCTGTGGGTAGTCCCGCCGAATGCAAAGGAATGCCGATGGAGAAGACGACGGTGGACGCGATGGCGCCATTCGGCGTAGCCGGTGGCGTGCTGCGGATCGGCGGCGTCGGAGTGGACCGCCTCGCCGCCCGGGTCGGCACTACGCCCTTCTTCGCCTACGACCGGGCCCTCATCACCCGCCGGATCGCCGACGTCCGGGCCACGCTGCCCGAGGACATCGAGCTGAGCTACGCGGTGAAGGCCAACCCGATGCCCGCGGTGCTCGCGCACGTCGGCGGCCTGGTCGACGGCCTGGACGTCGCCTCGGCCGGTGAGCTGGGAAAAGCCCTGGACACGACGGTGCCGGCGCGCCGGATCAGCTTCGCCGGGCCGGGCAAGACCGCCGTCGAGCTGACCCAGGCGGTCGCCGCCGGCGTCACCGTCGAACTGGAATCGGTCACCGAGCTGGCGCGGGTGCGGGACGTCGGTGACCAGCTGGGCCTGCGTCCGCGCGTCGCGCTGCGCGTCAACCCGGACTTCGCGGTCCGCGGCGCGGGCATGCGGCTCGGCGGCGGCCCGCAGCAGTTCGGCATCGACGCCGAGCTGGTCCCAGATGTCCTCAAAGAGCTCGGTGACCTGGACTTTCAGGGCTTCCACGTCTTCGCCGGCTCCCAGAACCTCGACGCCGAAAGCATCTGCGAGGCCCAGCGGGCCACCGTTGACCTGGTGCTGGGGCTCGCCGAGTCCGCACCCGGCCCGCTGCAGTACGTCAACCTCGGCGGCGGCTTCGGAATCCCTTACACGCCAAGGGATTCTCCGCTGGATCTCACCGTGATCGGGGAGAACCTGGCGAAGCTCCTGGACGTCTCGATCCGCCCGCGGCTGCCCGAAGCGCGCGTCGTGATCGAGCTCGGCCGCTACCTGGTCGGCCAGGCCGGCGTCTACGTCACCCGGGTCGTCGACCGGAAGGTCTCACGAGGGAAGACCTTCGTGGTCGTCGACGGCGGGCTGCATCACCAGCTGGCCGCCTCCGGCAACTTCGGCCAGAAGATCCGGCGCAACTACCCCCTTTCCGTGGCCACCAGGGTCGCGGGCGAGGAGGAGACCGTGACGGTCGTCGGCTGCCTGTGCACGCCGCTCGACCTGCTCGGCGACAAGGTCAGCCTGCCGCAGGCCCGGATCGGGGACCTGGTCGCGGTGTTCCAGGCCGGCGCCTACGGGCTGACCGCCAGCCCGACGGCCTTCCTGGGCCACCCGGCACCGCCCGAAGTACTCGTCTGACGGCGGGTCCGGCACTCATTGGGGAAAACAGTGCAGACACTCTCTACGCAACCGTGCTTCCGAGTCCTCGGCCTCCTGCAGGCCGACGGCGCCGCGGTGACCGCGAGGCGGCAGCAGGTCGTGCTCGCCCTGCTGCTGCTCAAGGGAAACCGCGTCGTGCCACTCGAGACGCTGGTGCACGCGCTGTGGGGCGAGACGCCCCCGGCCACGGCCCGCGCTCAGGTGCAGACCTGCGTCTCGGCGCTGCGCCGCCAGCTGGCCGCGGCCGGCTTCGGCGAGCGGATCCGCGTGCGCGGCCTCGGCTACGCCTTCGAGCTGACGCCGTCCGAACTGGACCTGAACGTCTTCGAGGACCTCGTCGGCCGCGCTCGCGGCGCCCAGCGTCCCGAAGCGGCGCGGGCGGCGTTCCGCGAGGCGTTGGCGCTGTGGCGCGGAGAGGCACTGACCGGCATCGAGAGCGAGGTCGTCGAGGCGCACCAGGTGCGGCTGGCGCAGCGGCGGATCGAGGTGCTGGAAGACTGCCTCGACGTCGAGCTGGAGCTGGGCCTGCACCGCGAGATCGTCGGCGAGCTGTCCCTGCTGGTGGAGGAGAACCCGCTGCGCGAACGGCTGGTCCGCCAGCTGATGACCGCGCTGTCCCGCTGCGGCCGCCGCGTCGAGGCGCTGGCCGTCTACCGCGCGGTGCGCCAGCGGTACGTCGACGAGCTGGGCCTCGAGCCCAGCGAGTCGGTGACCCGGCTGCACCAGGACATCCTGACCGGCAGCGCGGCGCCGTCCCCGGCCGAACCCGTCGCTGCCCGTTCGGTGCCGCGGATGCTCCCGGCGCGCGTTCCCTACTTCACCGGCCACGCCGGACTTCTCGCCGCGCTGCGCGCCCGGCTGGCCGAGGACCGCGGGCCGGACGCCGCGCTGGTCGCGGTCCTCACGGGCCGCGGTGGCGTCGGCAAGTCCACGGTGGCCGTCGAGGCCGCGCACGAGCTCATGCCGGAGTTCCCGGACGGCCAGCTCTACGCCCGGCTGACCGACCACAACGGACGCCCCGAGGACGTCGGCGAGGTGCTGGCCCGGTTCCTGCGGGCGTTGGGGCTCTCCGCCGGCGAGATTCCGGAGGACGTCGAAAGCCGGGCCGCGCTGTACCGCAGCGTGCTGGCCGGGCGGCGGGTCCTCACGGTGCTGGAGGACGCCGTCGACGAAACCCAGATCCGCGCCCTGATCCCCGGGACCCCGGCGTCGCGCCTGATCATGACGACCCGCGCGCGGACCGCGGCGCTGCCCGGCTCGGCGGTGTTCGAGCTGGACGTCCTGGGCACCGAAGAAGGCATCGAGCTGCTCGCGGCGATGGTCGGCCGGGAGCGGGTCAACGCCGAGCTGAGCTGCGTGATCGAGCTGGTCGGCCTCTGCGGTGGCCTCCAGCTGGCCCTCTCGGGCGCGGTGGCGTGGCTTGCCGCGCGTCCTAACTGGACGTTCGCGCACATCGTCTCGCGGCTGCGCGGTGAACGCGACCGGCTCGACCAGCTCAGCCACCGCGGCATCGACGTGCGCGCGTCCCTTCGCCGCGACTATCAAGCACTGCCTCCTGCCGGTAAGCGCCTCTTCGCCCGCCTCGGCCTGCTCGAGACGTCGGCGTGGGCGGACTGGACTGCGGCACCGCTGCTGGACCTCCCGACGGAGGAAGCGGCCGACGTCCTGGAGACGCTGCTGGACGCGCGCCTGGTCGACGTCGCCTGCGGGACCGGCGCCACGACGCGGTACCGCCTGCACGAGCTCGCCCGGGTCTACGCCCGCGAGCAGCTCGCGCACGAACCGGCGGAGGAGCGCACGGCGGCGTCGCGCCGGCTGTTCGGCGCCTGGCTGAGCTTGACCGACGAGGCCCAGCGGCGTTCCGGCGTCCTGCCTTCGGGGGCCACCGTCGCGCTGGCCGCTTCCGCAGCCGCTGCTGAACTCCGTCGTGGCGGATCCGGCGGCCTGGTACGCGGTGGAGCGTCCGGCGTTGCTGGCGACGGTCCGGCACCTGGCGCGGGCCGAAGAACCCGGCTATTGCTGGAATCTCGCGCTCGCAGTGGCTTCCCTGGGCAAGCCTGGTGACGCCCGCGAGGTCGCCGAGGCCGCCCTTCGAGTGACCGTCCACTGTGGAGACCTGGTCGGCGCGTCGATGGTCCGGCGGCTCCTGGAGGAACCGTCGCGGACGCCGTCCCGGCCCGGAGCCTGGCCGGTCCTTTCGGTGCCACGCAGCACCGCGGCGCGCCGGAACCCGGTGCGGCAGTTCGAACTCGCCGCCGATGTCGAGGGCACGATCCGGGGCGGCGGGAACCGCACCGGGTACCGCACGCTGCCGCGTCCGCGTCCGATCATGTACCGCCGCAACGGCGACCACCAGGAGGAAGCATGAACATCGGCGTGGCGCTGCCGGCCGGGGACACCGGCGCGGACACCAAGAACGTCGTCGACGAACTGATCATCCAGGCCCGCGAAGCCGCGGACGCCGGGTTGTCGTCGGTGTGGTTCTCGCAGCTGTTCGAGCACGACGCGATCACCCTGGCCGCGCTGGCCGGGCGCGAGGTCCCCGGGATCGAGGTCGGCACCGCGGTCGTCCCGCTGTATCCCCGTCACCCGCTTCTCCTTGCCTCGCAAGCACAAACCGCACAGGCGGCCACCGGCGGCCGGTTCACCCTCGGCGTCGGGCTGGGTGTACAGAGCCTGCTCGAACCCGCGTACGGCTTCGAGTACCCGCCGCCGATCGTCCACCTGCGCGAGGCGCTGACGGTGCTCCGGCAGATCCTGGTGGGGGAGCGCCCGGAGTTCGACGGCGAAACCCTCACCGCCTGCCCGCCCCTGCCGACCGCCGTCGCGGGCGGCGGCGACGTTCCGATCCTGGTCGCGGCGATGGGCCCACAGGCACTGCGGGTGGCGGGCGAACTCGCCGACGGCACCCTCCCGTACCTGGCCGGCCCGCGCGCCCTCTCGACGCACATCGTCCCGACCCTCACCCGCGCGGCTGTTTCCGCGGGCCGCCCATCGCCGCGCGTGATCGCGGCCGTCCCGGCGGTGGTGACCGACGACGTCGAGACCGTCCGCCAGATCGCGGCCGTGCACCTGGGCTACTACGGCACGATCCCGTCCTACCGCCGGATGCTGGACCTCGAGAGCGTGTCGCACCCGGTGGAGCTGGCGCTGATCGGCTCGGAGGAGAGGGTGTCCGCGGGGATTCAGCGTTACTTCGACGCGGGCGCGACGGACGTCCTGCTGATCCAGTCGGGCATCCGCTCGGCGCGGGAGCGGCTGCGCACGTGGAACGTCGCCGGGTCGCTCATGAATCGAGTGGATCCCCCGGGTGAGCTTCGGGGAAAGGTAGACCGGGGGACCCACTCGTGACCTGCGATGGCTGACACCGAACTCAGGATGCAGCGAGCCTAAGTGGCACTGTCCGTTCGCGCTATTGCCTCGATGTGAGGTCGAGTCTCGTTCACCCACAGGCATGGCCACTCTGCTCTGAGTAGAGCGGTGGTCGGCGTGGTTCGTGGAAGGGTTCGGGACCGCAACGGCGAACACGCGTACCTGGAGGGTCGGCTCATGTACCTGGAGGGTCGGCTCGCGTACCTGGAGGGTCGGACGGAATCCGGAACTCACGTGATTGAAGGCGTAACTCGGGAACTCAGGAGAGTCGTGGCGCCCGGCCACACCGGAACTCAAGCCGTTGTAGTTCGCGCACACATGGTTCCGGCGCCCTAGCGCGCTTAACGTCGACGCCCAGCACCTGCCGACGAAGCCTTTGGAGCCGCAGTGAGCGAACCCCGGAACCGCAGCGCGCTGGCGAAGGTCGTCGGCGCCAGCCTGATCGGCACCACCATCGAGTGGTACGACTTCTTCCTCTACACCTCGGCCGCCGCGCTGGTCTTCAACAAGCTGTTCTTCCCCACCTCGGACCCGCTCACCGGCACCCTGCTCGCGTTCCTCACCTACGCCGTCGGCTTCCTCGCCCGGCCGATCGGCGGCCTCGTCTTCGGCCACTTCGGCGACAAGCTCGGGCGGAAGAAGCTGCTGGTCCTCAGCCTCGTCCTGATGGGCGGCTCGACGACCGCGATGGGCCTGCTGCCGACGTTCGCCACCGCCGGCGTCGCCGCGCCGATCCTGCTCACCGCGCTGCGCCTGATCCAGGGCTTCGCCCTCGGCGGCGAGTGGGGCGGTGCCGTCCTCATCGTCTCCGAGCACGGCGACGACCGGCGCCGCGGCTTCTGGGCGTCCTGGCCGCAGTGCGGCGCGCCCGGCGGCAACCTCCTCGCCACCGCCGTCCTCGCGATCCTCGCCGCGACGCAGTCCGACGCGACGTTCCTGTCCTGGGGCTGGCGGATCCCGTTCCTGCTCTCCGGCCTCCTGCTCCTGATCGGCCTGTGGATCCGGCTCGCCGTCGCCGAGTCGCCGGTCTTCCTTGCCGCACAACGCAAAGCTCCCGAGATCAAGCAGGTGCCGATCCTGGCCGTCCTGCGCCACAACCGCCGCGAAATCCTGGTGACGATCGGCGCGCGCATGGCCGAGAACGTCTCCTACTACGTGCTCACCGCGTTCATCCTGGTCTACGTCACCAGCGGCCTGCACCTGCCCAAGGGGATCGGCCTGACCGCCGTGCTGGTCGGCTCCGCCGTGCATTTCGTCAGCATTCCGCTGTGGGGACTGCTTTCCGACCGCGTCGGCCGTCGCCCGGTCTACCTCGCCGGCGCGCTCGGCATGGCCGCCTGGAGCTTCGCCTTCTTCGCCCTCCTGGACACGAAGTCGGGGCCGGTCATCGTCGCCGCGACCACGGCCGGCCTGGTCCTGCACGGCGCGATGTACGGCCCGCAGGCCGCGTTCTTCGCCGAGCAGTTCCCGACCCGCGTGCGCTACACCGGCCTGTCCGTCGGCGGCCAGCTCTCCTCGATCGCCGCGGGCGCCGTCGCCCCGCTGATCGCGGTGGCGCTGTTCCGGAGCTGGGGCAGCACGATCCCGGTCTCGCTCTACGTCGTCGCGATGTGCCTGATCACCGTCATCGCCCTGCTCGCCGCCCGCGAAACGCGCGGCACGTCGCTGCACGCCGAGGAAGCCGTCCCGGAACCGGCCGTCGCCTAACATGACCGGCGTGACAGCGCCGTCCGACGCCCTGCGCCGGCTCCTCGACCTGCTCGCCTCCGGCGCGGGCAGCGAGCAGCTGGCGCAGGTCGTCGTGGCGGCCGAGACCTCCGGCGAGCTGGCCGGCGACGACCTCGACGCGCTCACCACGGCCAGCACGCTCGCGCTGCGGATCCGCGGCACGCTGGCCGAGCATCGCCGCCGCGAAGCCCAGCTCGGCGCGCTGTTCGAGACCGCGGGCGAGCTCGCCCGGCTGTCGGATCCCGACACCGTGCTCCGCTCGATCGTCCGCCGCGCCCGCGCGCTGCTCGGCGTGGACGTCTCCTACCTCAGCCTCAACGACGAGGCCGCGGGCAAGACCCACATCCGGGTCAGCGACGGGTCCGTCTCGGCCGAGTTCCAGCAGATCGTGCTGGGCATGGGGGAGGGGCTCGGCGGCCTGGTCGCGCAGACCGCGCGCCCGTACTCGACTGCGGACTACTTCCGCGACGAGCGGTTCCGGCACACCCACCACATCGACTCAGGCGTCCTCGACGAAGGTCTCACCGCGATCCTCGGCGTCCCGCTCGCGCTGGGCCGCAAGGTCCTCGGCGTGCTCTACGCCGCCGACCGCAGCAGCCGCGAGTTCTCCGCCGACGAGGTCGCCCTGCTCTCCTCCCTGGCCGACCACGCCGCGATCGCCCTCGACAGCGCCCACCACCTGGCCGAGCTGAACGAGGCCAACGCGACCATCCGCGCGCACAACGAAGCCATGCAGCGCGCCGAAGACGCCCACGACCGGCTCACAGACCTGGTGCTGCGCGGCGGTGACGTCCCGGACGTGGCCGCCGCCGTCGCGGACGTGCTCAACGGCGATCTCACGGTCTTCGACGCCGACGGCACCATTCTCGCCGCCTCCGCCACGGCGTCCACAGTGGACGCCGACTCGCTCGCCGCGGCCCGCGCCACCGGCCGTGCGGTGTCCACAAAGGACCGCTGGGTTTGCGCGGTCCAGGCAGGTCCGGAACTTCTCGGCAGCCTGGTGCTGGCCGGACGTGCCGCTCTCACCGATCCCGACCGCCGCCTCTTCGAACGCGCCGGGGTCGTCACGGCGCTGCTGCTGATGCTCCGCAGGTCCGTGGCGAAGGCCGAGGACGAGGTCCGCGGTGAGCTGCTGACCGACCTCCTCACCGCGCCCGGCCGCAACCCTGGCGCGTTGCTCGCGCGCGGGCGCCGACTCGGCATCGACCTCGCCGCGCCCCACGCGGTCCTGCTCGCGCACGCCGAGGACGTCCCACGCCGTCGCCTCGCCAGTGTCGCCGCGCGCCACGCCACGCTGGTCGGTGTGCACGCCGAGGAGGTCGTCCTGCTCGGCCCCGGCAACCCTGGCGCGCTGGCCCGCCGCGTCGCCGCGGACCTGAGCGCGTCCACCGGCCGGGTCGTCACGGTCGGCGCCGCAGGCCCGGCGGCCGGTCCCGAAGCACTCGCCGCGGCCCACGGCGAAGCAGCGCGCTGCCTGCGTGCGCTGCTCGCCCTCGGCCGTGCGGGCGAAGGCGCCGCTATGGCAGACCTCGGTTTTCTCGGCCAGCTCCTCGGCGAGCATGCCGACCTCGGCGCGTTCGTCGCCGCGACCCTCGGTCCGGTGCTGGACTACGACGCCCGCCGCGGCACCGAGCTGACCGCCACCCTGCGGGCCTACTTCGCCAGCGGCGCCCAGCTCGCGCGCGCCAAGGAGGTCCTGCACGTCCACGTCAACACCGTCGTACAGCGCCTCGAGCGGATCGGATCGCTGCTGGGGGAGGACTGGCAGGCGCCGGACCGGGCGCTGGAGATCCAGCTGGCGCTGCGCCTGCACCGCCTCGGAAAACCGGTGGCGCCGTAGGCGATCGCGGCCGATGCTCAGGATCATGACTGAACCCGAGCGCCAGTTCGGCTGGTGGGACATGTGGGTCCACCCCGACGAAGATCCCCGGCAGGACGGCGGTTTCCGCGGCGAACGCGAAATCCTGGTCGGCTACCTGCGCGACCGCCGCCTCACGCTGGAAATGAAATGCGCCGGCCTCGACGCGGAGCAGTTGGCGCGCCGGTCGGTCGAGCCGTCGAACCTGTCCCTGCTCGGCCTGGTCCGGCACATAGCGGGCACCGAGCGCGCCTGGTTCCGCCGCGTCATGGCCGGGCAGGACGTCGAGTCGCTCTACCGCACCGAGGAGGACCACAACGCCGACTTCAACGACGCTGTGGGCGACCCCGCCGTCGTCGCCGAAGCATGGGAGACCTGGCGGGCCGAGGTGGCGTTCGCCGAGAAGTTCATCGACGAAGCACCCGACCTCGGCGTCACCGGGACGACCGACGACGGCCCGATCGAGCTGCGCGAAATCCTCGTGCACATGATCGAGGAGTACGCGCGGCACAACGGCCACGCGGACTTCCTCCGCGAGCGGATCGACGGCCGGGTCGGCCAGTAGCTCAGCCGGCCAGCGGCTTGTCCAGCACCGCCTTCACGTGGCTGAAGTTGTCGATCGAATAGCGGCCGTGGTAGCGCCCCATGCCGCTTTCGCCGACCCCGCCGAAAGGCAGGTCCGGCGCGGCCAGGTGCACGATCGCGGCGCCGAACACGAGCCCGCCCGACGACGTTTCCGTCTGCAGCCGCGACTTCGTCTCGTCGGACTCCGTGAACGCGTACAGCGCCAGCGGCTTGTCGCGCTCGTTGATGAACGCGATCGCGGCGTCGACGTCCGGCACGTCGATGATCGGCAGGATCGGGCCGAAGATCTCCTGCTGCATCACCGGCGCGTCCGGCTCGACGTCGGCGAGCACGGTCGGCGCGATGAACTTGTCGTCGCGGTCGGTCTGCCCGCCGAACACCGCGCGCCCCGAATCGAGCAGCCCGGCCAGCCGGTCGAAGTGGCGCTCGTTGATGATCCGGCCGTACGCCGGGCTCTTGGCCGGGTCCTCACCGAACATCGCGCGGACGGTCGTGTCGAGGTGCTTCGCCAGCTCGGGGCCGGTGCCGCCGACGGCGAGGACGTAGTCCGGCGCGACGCAGGTCTGCCCGGCGTTGGCGAACTTCCCGAATGCCAGCCGCTGCGCGGTGACCGCCAGGTCGGCACCCGGCTCGACCACCGCCGGGCTCTTGCCGCCCAGCTCCAGCGTCACCGGCGTGAGGTGCTTGGCGGCCGCGGTCATGACGATCCGGCCGACCATGCCGTTGCCGGTGTAGAAGATGTGGTCGAACTTCTGCTCCAGCAGCGCCGTCGTCTCCGGGATGGCACCCTCGACGACCTTCACGCCTTCGAGGTAGCTCGGCACGTGCTCGGCGATCGCCGCGGAGACGCTCGGGGACAGCTCGCTCGGCTTCAACACCGCGACGTTGCCCGCGGCCAGCGCGCCGACCAGAGGCGCGAGCACCAGCTGCAGCGGGTAGTTCCACGGGCCGACGATCAGCGCGACGCCCAGCGGGTCGCGCACGACCTTGCCCTCGCCGGGTAGCAGGCGCGAGGGCAGGTCCGCGCTCTCCGGCGACAGCCAGGCGTCGAGGTGCTCCAGCGTGTGGTCGATTTCGCCGATGACGAGGTCGAGCTCGGCGCGCTGCGCCTCGATCGCGTTCTTGCGCAGGTCGGTGTACAGCGCTTCGAGGAAGGGCTTGGCCTGCTCGGTGAGCATGGTCTTGAGGGCGGTGAGCTGGGTGCGGCGCCAGACCACCGGCCGGGTGACGCCACTGCCGAAAAGGGTGCGGAGTTCGCCGACGACGGTGGACGCGTCGAACGCACTGGTAGTCATGCCGCCGAGCCTAGCCGGGCGGACGGCGCCGAAGTCGGCGAACTCCTCCGATCGGGTCCGCGGCTCAGCCGCCGCTCCTGGTGCAGGTCATCAGCGAACTCACCGGCGCTTCGGCGTATTTGCGCCAGAAGACCTCGTCGTGGTGCTCGTCGGGCGGCGGCGTCCGGCACGGCTGCCATTCGACCCGGCCGAATCCGCCCGCGTAGGCGGCCGTTTCCAGATCTTCGCGGGTCCATTCGTAGTATTCGAACGGCATGGGCGGCTCGGTGAGAATATCCACCTTCAGCATCGTGGTCTCGACGTCGCTCACCCGCTCGTTGATCCGGAGCCCGAATTCCGTCCAGTCGGTTCCGGAAAGCGGGGCCTGGTTCGAAACGATCGCCGCGAGCGTGCCGTTCCCGGCGAGATTCTCGTGGATATTGCGGAACATCGCCGCGAGTGACGCACGCGACGGCGTGAGATTGAACAGATAGACCACGGTGGCGAGATCGAAACTGCCCAGTACGGGCATCGCGGCGACGTCCTCGACGCGATATTCGATCCCCAGCGGCTGCGCTGCTTCCTGCCCGCGCGCGAGCGCGATGATCTCCTCGGAGAAGTCCACCCCGACCACCCGGGACGCGCCGGCCTGGGCGAGCATGCGGCTGGTGAAGCCGGGCCCGCAGGCGAGGTCGAGCACGGTCCGCCCGGTGACGTCGCCGAGCGCGCCGAAGAGGGTGAAGGTGTCCGCCGCGATGAATGCCGCCGGATTCCGCCAGCCGTCGTAGCTTTCGACCATGGATTCGGGCTGGTCCGCCGCCGCGAGTTCGGAATCCGTGAGTGTTTGCAGATGGTCTTTGTTCGTCTGCTGCCAGTGTTCCTTGTTCACGTCATGCTCCCCTGGAATTTCGGAAAATGCCGGTCCCTTCGGTTCGAGTGTGTTGGCCGC
The DNA here is from genome assembly GCA_963762765.1 of uncultured Actinomycetota bacterium. Classification (GTDB taxonomy): domain Bacteria; phylum Actinomycetota; class Actinomycetes; order Mycobacteriales; family Pseudonocardiaceae; genus Amycolatopsis. The sequence continues at coordinate 41,892 of CAVXMR010000029.1, read as the reverse complement.
ACGGTGAAGGGGCCAGTCGGTGACGCATCAGAGCGGGTATGGGTTTTTCATTTCCGGGGGGTGTTTCCGCGGGTGGGGGTGAGGTCTCGTGAGTGGTAAGTAGGGTTCTAACCCGACTTGCCACTCACGAGGGCGGCGGTGCCTCGGTGCCCGGCGGTCGCTCGTCCTCCGGCCATTCCAGGACTTCCTTCAGGACCTCGTCCGGCGGGCCGTCGACCGGGCCGCGCACCGGGGGCGCGCCGGGCTTTCCCCAGTCGCCCAGCGCGAACCGCGCGCCGATGGCGGGCATCCGGTCGTCGGTCAGGTCGATGGAGACCACGTCCTGGTACGCCTCGGTGATGCGGTGGCCGACGAGCTGGTCCGGGGCCGTCGCCCCCAGCGGCAGTCCTTTCCAGGTCCAGCCGCGCTGGCGGGAGACGACGAGGGCGCCGCTGGCTCGTTCCCAGGCGAGCGGGACGGCTGCCCAGGACGGGCGATCGGTCTTGTCCGGCATGCCCGGCACGCTCGCGCACCTTCTCGTGTCCCGCAATCGTGACGGGGATGGGAATTCCCATCTTCACCTGTTCGAGCGATGTGCACATTCCTGCCGCCGTCGTAGGCTCGGGGGACGGGCGAGCTGGAAGGGAGGTCCCCGTGGTCGAAGAGTTCAGGCCGAGTGTCCGAGTGAGGCGGCTGGCGCGGACGCTCGCCCGATGGCGGGCGGAGAGTGGGCAGACTCTCGAGGACGTGGCCAGGGCAGTGGGCTGGTCGCGGTCGAAGCAGTCCCGGCTCGAGGGCGCCGCGGCGCCGATCGCGCCGGTCGACGTGCTCGCGCTGGCGATGGTGTTCGAACGGCCGGGCAAGGAGCGGGAAGCGGCGTTCCAGGAAGCCCGCGTCGCGTCGGCGCCGCATTGGTGGGACGGCGCGCCGGCGGACGCGTTCTTCCCCGACGTCCGTGACTACATCGCCCTGGAGGCCGAGGCCGCCGAGGTGCACACGTACAAGGTGGACGTCGTGCCCGGCCTGTTCCAGACCGAGGAGTACGCCCGCGCGGTCGAGGAAGCGAGCTTCTTCGCCGACGAGCGGGGCGAGGGCTGGGACGAGATCCGCGAACACCGGGTCCGCGCGCGGCTGCGGCGGCAGGAGCGGCTGCACGAGGAGGTGCCCCTGGAAGTGCGGGCGGTACTCGGCGAGGCGGCGTTGCACGTCCGCGTCGGTGGGGAGAAGACCCATCGAGGCCAGCTGGAGCGGCTGGCCGAGCTGATGGCGCGGCCGAACGTCGAGCTGCGGATCCTGAAGAACGCCGGTGGCGCGCATCCGGCGATGGGTTACCCGTTCACCTTGCTGCGGTTCGACGGCGACGAGTCGGACGTCTGCTACGTCGAGCTGTTGCGTGGCGGCTTGTACGTGGAGCGCGAGGCCGAGCTCGCGCCCTATCGGCAGGTGTTCGGCGAGGTGTGGGAACGGGCGGCCGGGGTGAGGGAATCGCGTGAACTCGTGGAGTCGCTTATGGACTCATGACTCCTGGCGAAGCTCGAGCTGACGGCGGCGTTCGGCGACGAAGGCCCGGCCGAGAGCGGTCCGGTCCGAAGTGGACAGTGTGCGACGGAGTTCGTTGAGCAGCGTGCGCTCCTCGGTGCGGACGTGGGCGTCGACGGTGTTCTCCAGGTGGGCCAACGCTTTCTCGAAGGCCTCAGCGTCGAGGGAGACGGGGTCGGGTACGGCGAGGGTGTCCTCGTCGACCGGGTCCGGCGGGCGGACGATCCGCTCGGTGGCGATGGCGTGCGCGGCGAGCAGCGCCGAGAGTTCCGCGCAGAGTGCGGCGCGGTCGGCCTCGTCGTTGCGGAGCTCGCGGAACAGCTGCTCGAAGCGGCGGTGGTCGGCCAAGATCACCTCGACGAGGTCGGACCCGGGCGCGACCGGTGTGTCCTTCGGCCGCATCCAGCCGAAGGTCAGCTCCACCGCCTGGCGCCAGTGCGCGTACTCGGAGTCGCGGCGGGCGGGGTCCATCGCGGGCAGCCACTGGCCGGCGCGGTGCCAGTTGCGTCGCAGGCCCTCGAGGTCCGGCCAGTAGCCGACCGCCAGCCCGGCCGCGTAGGCCGCGCCGAGCGAAACCGTCTCGGCGACCATGGGGCGCACGACGGGGACGTCGAGCACGTCCGCGACGAACTGCATCAGCAGGTTGTCGGCGGTCATGCCACCGTCCACCTTGAGCGTCTTCAGGGCCAGGCCCGAGTCGGCGTTCATCGCGTCGACGACCTCGCGGGTCTGCCAGCCGGTCGCCTCCAGGACGGCGCGCGCCAGGTGTCCCTTGGTGATGTACGACGTGAGCCCGGCGATCACGCCGCGGGCTTCGCTGTGCCAGTGCGGCGCGAACAGTCCCGAGAACGCCGGGACGATGTAGCAGCCGCCGTTGTCCTCGACGGTCCGGGCCAGGGTCTCGATCTCCGGCGCGCTGCCGATCAGCTCGAGGCCGTCGCGGAACCACTGCACCAGCGAGCCGGTGACGGCGATGGAGCCTTCCAGCGCGTACACCGCGGGCTCGTCGCCGATCTTGAACCCGACCGTGGTCAGCATCCCGTGGGTCGAGAGCACCGGCGTGGTGCCGGTGTTGAGAAGGAGGAAACTTCCGGTGCCATAAGTACATTTGGCCTCACCGGGCGCGAAACACGTCTGCCCGAACAGCGCAGCCTGCTGGTCCCCGAGCGCGGCCGCGATCCGGATTCCGGGCACCACTCGCGAGGTCGTCCCGTAGACCTCGGTCGAGGACCGGATCTCCGGCAGCATCGCGCGTGGCACGTCGAAGAACTCCAGCAGCTCGTCGTCCCACGACAGCGTCCGCAGGTTCATCAGCATCGTGCGCGACGCGTTGGTGACGTCGGTGACGTGGACACCGCCCTCGGCGCCGCCGGTGAGGTTCCAGATCAACCAGGTCTCGATCGTGCCGAACAGGACGTCCCCGCGCTCGGCGCGCTCCCGCAGCCCGGGCGTCCGCTCCAGCAGCCACCGCACCCGCGGCGCCGAGAAGTACGTGGCCAGCGGCAGCCCGCACAGCTGCCGCACCCGCTCGGCGCCCGGCTCGCGGGCCAGCTGGTCGAGCATCCCGTCGGTGCGGGTGTCCTGCCACACGATCGCGCGCCCGATCGGCACGCCGGTGCGGCGGTCCCACAGCACCGTCGTCTCGCGCTGGTTGGCGATGCCGAGCCCGGCCACCTGCTCCGCGGTCGCGCCGGCGTCGGCCAGCGCCTGAGGCACGATCCGGCTGACGTTCTTCCAGATCTCGACGGCGTCGTGCTCGACCCAGCCCGGCCGCGGGAAGTGCTGCTGGTGCTCGCGCTGCACGACCGAGACGAGCCGGCCGCGCGCGTCGAACAGGATGCACCGGGTGGAGGTGGTGCCCTGGTCGATCGACATCACATAGCGCTGGACCACACGAACACCTCCATCACCATCGGGACGCGCCGAGGTCGCGGGACACCGCGCGCGCCGCGTCGCGCACGTGGCCGAGCAGCCGCGCGCTCGGGCTGCCGTCGGCTTCGCAGATCCGCTCCACCGCGCCGGACACCCCGATCGCGCCGACCACGATCCCGCCGTGGCCGCGGATCGGCGCCGCGATCCCGGCCTCTCCGGGGATCATTTCGCCGCGCTCGCTCGCCCAGCCCGCTTCGCGCACCTTCGTCAGTGCGCGCTTGATCGCGGTCTGTGACACCAGGGTCCGCCGGGTGTAGGCCTCCGGCTCGCCGGAGCGCAACGATGCCACGAGAGCCGTGTCATAGGCCAGTAAGACTTTCCCGAGCGCGCTCGCGTGCAGCGGCAGCAGCGTGCCGACGTCGAGGGTCTGCAACGTGTCGTCGGGCCGGAAAACGTGATGCACCACCAGCACCCGGCCCTCCAGCGGCGAGCCGATCCGGACGGCCTCGCCGCTGCGCGCGGCCAGCGCGTCCGCCCAGTTGATCGCCCGCGAGCGCAGCTCGTTGACGTCGAGGTAGCTCGTGCCCAGGTGCAGCAGCGCGGCGCCGAGGTGGTACTTGCCGGTGTCCCGGTCCTGCTCGACGAAGCCGACGCCCTGCAGCGTGCGCAGGATCCCGTGCGCGGTGCCCTTCGCCAGCTCCAGGGATTCGGCGATCTCGCCGACCCCGAGACGGCCCGAGCCCCGCGCCAGCAGCCGCAGGATCGCGGCGGCGCGCTCGATGGACTGGATCGGACCCGGCACGGCGCGACCCTAACCCGACCGGCCCGGATTCGACAATGTCGAACATCCACTCCACCCGTTCGACAATGCCGACCGGTGTCCGTTGACCGCGAGTTTTCGCGAACTTAACTTTCCCCCACCAGCCCGGGGGGCCGGTGTCCATAGTGGAGGAAGCAATGACGCAAAGCCTCAAGGCCCGTGGACTCTTGCGGCGAGCTCGCCGCGGAGTTCATCGGCACGATGATCCTCATCCTCTTCGGGTGCGGCGTGGTGGCGCAGGTGGTCGCCGCCGGCATCGGGGATCACGACAGCATCGCGTGGGCCTGGGGCATCGGCGTGACGCTCGGCGTCTACGTCGCCGTCGCAAGGTCAGCGGCGCGCACCTCAACCCCGCCATCACCGTCGCCCTCGCGGTCTTCAAGGGCTTCTCCTGGCGCAAGGTCGCCCCGTACGCCCTCGCGCAGACCGCCGGCGCGTTCCTCGGCGCCCTGCTCGTGCGCTGGAACTACACCGAGGTGCTCAACGCCAAGGACCCCGGCCTCACGATCAAGACCCAGGGCGTGTTCTCCACCCTTCCGGGTAACGGCACGCTTCCGGTGGGCGACTGGGGCGCCTTCCGCGACCAGATCATCGGCACCGCCATCCTCGCCCTGCTGATCTTCGCCATCACCGACCTCCGCAACACCGCGCCCGCGGCCAATCTTGCCCCGGTGGTCGTCGGCTTCCTGGTCGTCGCGATCGGCATGGCCTGGGGCACCAACGCCGGCTACGCGATCAACCCCGCCCGCGACTTCGGCCCCCGCCTGATGTCCTGGCTGACCGGCTACGACACCGCGTTCACCGACCAGTACGGGTTCCCGTACTGGTGGATCCCGATCGTCGCGCCCGTCATCGGCGCGGTCATCGGCGGCGCGATCTACAAGTTCTTCATCGAGCGCTACCTGCCCGCCGACGACCTGGAATCGCTGCCCGCCAAGGACCTCGAGCCCGCCGCCTGAAAGTGAGTCACGCTATGCCGAAGTACGTCGCAGCCGTAGACCAGGGCACCACCAGCACCCGCTTCATGATCTTCGACCACGGTGGCAACGAGATCGCCCGCCACCAGCTCGAGCACGAGCAGATCCTGCCCAAGCCGGGCTGGGTCGAGCACAACCCGACCGAGATCTGGGACCGCACCCGCTCGGTCATCGCCACCGCGCTGAACAAGGCGAACCTGACCGCGGCCGACCTCGCCGCGCTCGGCATCACCAACCAGCGCGAGACCACCGTGGTGTGGAACCGGCGCACCGGACGCCCGTACTGCAACGCGATCGTGTGGCAGGACACCCGCACCGACCGGATCGCCTCGGCGCTGGAGCGCGAGGGCAAGGGCGACGTCATCCGCCGCAAGGCCGGCCTGCCCCCGGCGACCTACTTCTCCGGCGGCAAGCTGCAGTGGATCCTCGAAAACGTCGAAGGCGTGCGTGAAGACGCCAAGAAGGGCGACGCGATCTTCGGCACCACCGACAGCTGGCTGATCTGGAACCTCACCGGCGGGGTCGACGGCGGCGTGCACGTCACCGACCCGACCAACGCCTCGCGCACCATGCTGATGAACCTCGAGACGCTGGACTGGGACGACGAGCTGCTGTCCTTCTTCAACGTCCCCCGCGCGATGCTGCCGAAGATCCAGCCGTCGTCGAACCCCGGCTTCTTCGGCACCACCCGCGCCGACGGCCCGCTCGGCGGCGAGGTCCCCATCGCCGGCGACCTCGGCGACCAGCAGGCCGCCACCGTCGGCCAGGTCTGCTTCCGCCCCGGCGAGGCCAAGAACACCTACGGCACCGGCAACTTCCTGCTGCTCAACACCGGCCACGAGATCGTCCGCAGCAAGCACGGCCTGCTCACCACCTTGTGCTACCAGTTCGGCGACGAGAAGCCGGTCTACGCGCTGGAAGGCTCCATCGCGGTCACCGGCTCGGCCGTGCAGTGGCTGCGCGACCAGCTCGGCATCATCTCCGGCGCGTCCCAGAGCGAGGCACTCGCCCGTGAAGTCGAGGACACCGGCGGCATCTACTTCGTCCCGGCGTTCTCCGGGCTGTTCGCCCCGTACTGGCGCTCCGACGCCCGCGGCGCGATCGTCGGCCTGACCCGCGCGACCACCAACGCGCACCTGGCCCGTGCCACCCTCGAGTCGATCTGCTACCAGAGCCGCGACGTCGTCGAGGCGATGGAGAACGACTCGGGCGTGAAGCTCGACGTGCTGCGCGTCGACGGCGGCGTCACCGCGAACGAGCTCTGCATGCAGATGCAGGCCGACGTGCTCGGCGTGCCGGTGTCCAAGCCGGTCGTCGCCGAGACCACGGCGCTCGGCGCGGCCTATGCGGCCGGGCTCGCGGTCGGGTTCTGGGCCTCGACCGACGAACTCGAGCAGAACTGGAACGAGGACAAGCGCTGGCAGCCGTCGTGGACCCCCGAGCAGCGCAAGGACGGCTACGCGGGCTGGCAGAAGGCCGTCGGCCGGACGCTGGACTGGGTGGACGTCGAATGAGCCGGAGGGAACGAACCGTGGTAGCGCTGTCCCCGTTGTATCGGGCCGAAAGCCTGCGCAGGCTGGCCCGCCAGGAGATGGACGTCCTCGTCGTGGGCGGCGGCGTGACCGGCGCGGGCGTGGCGCTCGACGCCGCTTCGCGCGGGCTCGAAGTCGGGCTGATCGAGGCGCGCGACTTCGCGGCCGGGACGTCCAGCCGGTCGTCCAAGCTGATCCACGGCGGCTTGCGCTACCTGGAGCAGCTGGACTTCAAGCTGGTCCGGGAGGCGCTGAAGGAACGTGGGCTGCTACTGGGCAAGCTGGCCCCGCACCTGGTCCGCCCGGTGAAGTTCCTCGTGCCGCTGCAGCACCGGGTCTGGGAGCGCGGGTACATCGGCGCCGGGGTGACGCTCTACGACACCCTCGGCGGCGCGCGGGCGCTGCCCCGGCACCGGCATCTCAGCCGCCGCAAGGCTTTCGAGGTGGCGCCGGGCCTGGCCGACGACGCCTTGATCGGCGCGATCCAGTACTACGACGCGCAGGTCGACGACGCTCGCCACACGATGACGATCGCGCGGACCGCGGCCGAGCAGGGCGCCGCGGTGCTCACCCGGGCGCGGATGACCGAGCTGATCCGTGAAGGTGGCCATGTCGTCGGCGCGAAGGTGACCGATCTGGAGAGCGGGGCCGAGATCGAGGTCCGGGCCCGCACCGTGGTCGCCGCGACCGGCGTGTGGAGCGACGACGTCTCGAAGGCGGCGGGCATCCCGGCGCCGTTCACCGTCCGCGCGTCCAAGGGCATCCACCTGGTGGTGCCGCGCGAGAAGATCGATCTGGATACCGGGCTGATCCTGCGGACCGAGAAGAGCGTGCTCTTCGTGATCCCGTGGGGCCGGCACTGGATCGTCGGCACCACCGACACCGAGTGGGACCTCGACCGCGAGCACCCGGCGGCGAGCCGCGCGGACGTCGACTACGTGCTGGAGCACCTCAACGCGGTGCTACGCACGCCAGTCACGCACGAGGACATCGAAGGCGTGTACGCCGGACTTCGCCCGCTTCTGGCGGCGAAGGCGGCTGCGACGACGAAGCTGTCTCGTGAACACGCGGTCGCGCACCCGGTGCCCGGCCTGGTGATCGTCGCGGGTGGCAAGTACACGACCTACCGCGTGATGGCGGCTGACGCCGTGGACGTCGCGATGGAGGACGTGAACAAGCCCGCACCGCCGTCGTGGACCGACCAGCTGCCGCTGGCCGGTGCGGAAGGGTACGCCGAGCTGTGGCTCGACCGGGTCGCGGTGGCCCGGAAGGCCGGGTTGCCGGTGGCTCGCGTGGAACATCTGCTGCAGCGTTACGGCAGCCTGATCCACGACCTGCTGGCCGCGATCGCGGAGCGTCCGGAGCTCGGTGAGCCGATCGAAGGTGCTTCGGAGTATCTGCGCGCGGAGGCGGTGTACGCCGTTTCGCACGAGGGCGCGGTGCACCTGGAGGACGTGCTCACGCGGCGTACGCGGATCTCGATCGAGGAGCGGGACCGCGGCGTGGCGGCGGCCTCGGAGGTGGCTGCGCTGATGGCGCCGCTGCTCGGCTGGGATTCGCACAAGCAGCAACGCGAGGTGGACTGCTACCTGGCCCGCGTCCACGCCGAACGCGAAGCCCAAGAACAGCCCGACGACGTCACGGCCAACGCGGAGCGCCTCGCCGCGCCTGCCCTGACCGCGAGCTGAAAGACTCGTGAGTGTTGCGGCCGGTTAGAACCGGCCGCAACACTCACGAGTCCGTATCAGCCGCCCAAGGCCGAACAGGGGGTCGCGTCAGGATCGGACGCCCCGTTCGGGACCCAGCGGACGTTCGCGAACGACGCCTGGAACTTCCCGTCGGTGTAGACCAGGAACGGCGTGTTGACGTTCTCGAAGTCCAGCCCGGTGAAGCAGGACAACGGGATCTTGACCGTCGACTTGCCGTGCCCCGCCAGCCCGGTGAACACGTTGGTCGCGTTCACCTCGGAGAAGCACGGGTAGTTGCAGTGCAGGCTGACCACGGTCCGGTTGGCCGGTGCCTGGTCGACGATCGTGTCGAATTCCAGCGCTCCGCCCGCGTTCGGATACCCGCGCAGGTCGTTGGTCGTCGGGCTCTGCAGGTAGAGCTGCGCCGCCCCGCTGCCGTTCCAGGTCGCCTTGAGCCCGTCCTGCTGGACGTTCACGTCGGACTGGACGACGTCGATCTCGGGGTGCGAGGCCGTGCCGTCCACGCCGATCTCGGTGCCGCCCCAGTTCGAGGCCGAGCCGATGTAGCTCTTGTACGGCGCGACGTCGGTGCGGTTGAAGATCTCCAGGTCCTCGGTGGCGGTCCCGCCGCCACCGGAGGTGCAGGACACGCCGGGTGAGGCCGTGTCGAGCTGGCCGATCGTCGACTTCTGCCCGTTCTTCAGCCCGTAGCCGAGCTTGAACAGCGGGTCGTAGTCCGGCGACCACGGGTTCAGCGGCGTCTGGCACGCCGACTTCGGCCACGAGTACGGCAGCTTGCCGCGGTAGCCGGTGCCGTTGTTCTTGCCCTTCACCAGCATGTCGGCGACGCCGCCACCCTCGGTGCCTGGCAGCCAGGCCGCGACGAACGCGTCGGAGGCGTTGATCTCCTGGTTCATGTACAGCGGCCGTCCGCCGACGTACACGGTGGCCACCGGGACGCCCTTGCCACGCACCTTGTTCAGCACCGAGATGTCCTCGGGGTACAGCTTCGCCGACTCCAGCGTCTTGCGGGTCAGGTCGCCGACACCTTCGGCGTACGGCGTTTCGCCGATGACGGCGATGACCGCGTCGAAGCCGGTCGGGTCGATGTCGCCGTTCTCGCTGAAGGTGACGTTGGCGTCGCCCAGATTCTCCTTCAGCCCGGCCAGGATCGAGGTGGCGTTGGGGAAGTCGGAGTTGGTGTTGCCGGTGCCCTGCCAGCTCAGCGTCCAGCCGCCGGCCTGGTTCCCGATGTTGTCGGCGGTCTTGCCGACGACGAGGACCTTCGCCTTGGGGGACAGGGGAAGCACGTTGCCGTTGTTCTTCAGCAGCGTCTGCGACTCGCGCACGGCGTCACGCGCCAGCCACTTGTCCTTGAGCGCCTCGTCGGAGTTGGCGTAGGAGCGGTCCGAGGGCTTCTGCGACTCGAACAGCCCGGCGCGCAGCTTCACGCGCAGGATCCGGGTCACCGCGTCGTCGATGCGCGACATCGGGATCTCGCCGTCGCGGACCTGCGCGACGGTGTTGGTGATGAACGCCTTCCAGTCGTTCGGCACCATGATGATGTCGAGGCCGGCGTTGATCGCGCGCGGGCAGCTGGCGTTGGTGCAGCCGGTGACCTGGCCGATGCCGTTCCAGTCGGACACGACCAGGCCGTCGAAGCCCATCTTGCCCTTGAGGATCTGGTTCAGGATCTTGTCGCTGCCGTGGACCTTGCCCTCGTTGATGCCGAGGTCGGCGTTCGTCCACGAGTTGAACGAAGCCATGACGGTCTGGGCGCCGGCGGCGAGCGCGCCGTAATAGCCCTGGCCGTGGATGTTGATCATGTCGGCCTCGGACGACGGGTTGACGCCCTGGTCCTGGCCCTTCGCGGTGCCGCCGTCGCCGATGAAGTGCTTGGCGGTGGCGATCACGCCGTTGTAGGTGATCCGCTTGGTCGCGCCGTCCTGCAGGCCGTTGATGGCCTCGTAGCCGTAGGCGCGGGTGATCCGCGGGTCCTCCGAGAAGCCCTCGTAGGTGCGGCCCCAGCGGTCGTCCTGCACGACCGCCAGGGTCGGCGCGAACGCCCAGTCCTGGCCGGTGGCGCGGATCTGGCGGGCCGTGGCGCCTTCGACGTCGCGGACCAGGCACGGGTCCTGCGCCGCGCCGAGCGCGATGTTCTGCGGGAAGACGGTCGCGCCGAACACGTTGTTGTTGCCGTGCACGGCGTCGATGCCCCAGATCGCCGGGATGCCGGTGCGGGTGGCCTTAGACGCGGCCCAGTAGGCGTCGGCCAGGTTCAGCCAGTCCTGCTGGGTGGCGTGCTTGTCCTTGTTGGGCCAGGAACCGCCGCCGTTGAGCACCGAGCCGATGCCGTACTGGGTGACCTCGGCAGGAGTGATCGAGGCGATCTCCGGCTGGGTCATCTGCCCGACCTTCTCCTCCAGCGTCATGCCGGCGAGGATCTGGGCGATCCGCTGTTCGTCCTTCGGGTTCTTCTTGAACTGGCTGTCCACCTTCGGCCAGTCCGCGAGCGTGGGGAGCGTTTTCTCGATGCGCGCGCAGCCGTCGCGGTCGAGCGCGGGCGCGCCGACCTCGGGCTGGGTGGCGGCCTGGCTCGCGGGCACCGCGTCGGCGACGCCGCCGAGCAGTGTCAGGCTCGCGAGTGCGGCGAGCGTGCCACGGCGGGCACGCGACCACACGGGTGATCTTCTGGCCATGGGCTGGTCCATTCTCGAAAGAGCGGCGATCCGGGGCGATCCTCACCGGCCCGGACCGGGCGCGTCAAGGGTTTCGAGGGCACTTCCGGCGAGTAAATTTGGAACATAAACTAAGACTCGTCACGTCATCCGCCGTCGGTGAGGGAATCCCGGACCACGGCACGAGCGCGTGCCACCGGACAACGGGGCCGCGTGGTCGGTAGGCTCGGTGGACGTTTCCCGTGCGGGGAGGCGACGGCCGAGCCCGGAAACCGGGGAAATGTGACGAGGATCCGCGACGAGGGTGAGGACACCCCGCTCGGCAGGTTGTGGAGTTTCCTCGACGACCAGGCGAGCGCCGGCGGGTTGCAGCTGTCGGCGGAGTTCGCCTGCGTGGCCGCCGCGGACCGCCTCGGCATGAGCGGGGCGTGCCTGGTGGTCGCCGACGTTTCCGGGGCGGGCGTGCCCCGCTACGCCTCCGGCGAGCTGGGGACCCGGCTGATGCAGCTCGGGGTCACCGTCGGCGACGGTCCGGTCGCCGAGGTGCTGGACACCGGGATCCCGGTGTTCGCCGCCGATCTCGGTTCCGCGGCGAGCCGCCGCAGGTGGCCGCTGTTCGCCCCGTTGGTGGTCGACGAGGGTGTGCAGGCCTGCTTCGCGCTCCCGCTGGTGCTGGGCGCGATCCGGGTCGGGGTGCTGACGCTCTACGCGACCGGGGTGCGGGCCGCCGGGTCGGAGCTGCTCGGCGAGGCCATCCTGTACGCCGAGCTGGTGCTCTACCTGCTGATCGCCGAGCAGGAGGGCCGGGATCTGGCCCGGCCCGACAACGGATTCCCGCTCGCCGCACCGGAGGTGCACCAGGCCACCGGGATGGTGGCGGCCCAGCTGGACGTCGGGATCGACGACGCGTTCGCCCGGCTGCGGGCCAAGGCGTTCGCCGACGGCAGGGGCCTGACCGACGTGGCCGCCGACGTGGTCGCGAGACGGCTGCGGTTCGATCGGGACCCGGACCGGCGCTGAGAGCGCGATCTGCAGGTCGTGCCGGTAATCTGAACTGATGGGAGGACAGTCCATGCGGGATGGGACGCTGGTCGAGGTGCTCGTCGAGCTGGCCGACACCTTCACCGGTGACTTCGACGTGATCGACTTCCTCCACGGGCTTTGCGGCCGGTGCGTGGAGCTGCTGTCGGTGGACGCGGCGGGCGTGCTGCTCGCGCACCCCGGCGGCGGGCTGCAGGTGGTGGCCGGTGCCGACGAACAGCCGTCGATGGTCGAGCTGTACCGGACCCAGATCGAGGAAGGGCCGGGGTTCGACGCCTGGCGCGCGGGCACCCCGGTGAGCCAGCCCGAGCTCGCGGGCGCCGCCGGTCGGTGGCCGAGGTTCGCGCCCCAGGCGTTCTCGGCGGGGTTCGCCGCCGCCTACGCGCAGCCGATGCGCCTGCGTGACGAGAGCATCGGGGTACTGAGCCTGCTGAGCAAGACGCCGGGGGAGCTCGAGGCGGATTCGCTGCGCGCGGCCAAGGCGATGGTCGACGTCGCGACCATCGGGCTGCTGCAGGCCCGCCTGGTGCGGCGGCACGAGGTGCTGATCGAGCAGCTCCAGTCCGCGCTCACCAGCCGGATCGCGATCGAGCAGGCCAAGGGCTTCGTCGCCGAGCGTCTCGGGCTGGAAATGGCCGACGCGTTCGCGGTGCTGCGGGCGTACGCGCGCAGCAACAAGCGCCGGCTCACCGAGGTGGCGACGTCGGTGGTCGGGCGCGCGGCGGACGTCCAAGACCTGTTTTCCCGCGACTCCTGACGGCTTTTGCCGGGATTTCCCTCGCATTTAATCGTGCATCGGAGAAAGCGTATTCCCGTGCAGAAGAATGTGCGGGCCCGGCGATCCGCCATCCGGCGGAAAGGGAGCGGTCACCGCGCGGCCGGAACTGTCCGCCGGAGCCGGTCCAGCGCACGCAGCTGCGTCACCCGGACCGCGCCCGCGCTGGGCAGCCCGAGCATCCCGGCGCACTCCTGGGCGGAGAACCCGAACACGATCCGCAGCACCAGGACGCTGGCGCTGGGTGTCCGAGAGCCGCCGCATCAGGCGCCCAGCCTGCAGCCGCTGATCCAGCCGGTCCAGCTCGTCGGGGCCGGGGACGGTCCACAGCCCGCCGGCCGCGTCGTGGTCCGGCAGCGGTTCCAGCTTCTCGCCGCGCCGGTGGCGGAATCGGTGCAGGTCGGCGATCTTGTGCGCCGCGATGCCGAAAACCCAGGCGAGGAACCGGTCGGCGCGGTAGCGGTAGCGGGGGAGCACGGTCAGCACCGCGGACATCACCTCCTGGGTGCAGTCCTCGGCCCCGCCCGCGCCGGAGTCCTGGCTGCCCAGGCGCCGCACGCAGTAGCCGAGCACGATCGGCCGCAACTGCTCGCAGAGATCGGCCAAGGCGGCCCGGTCACCCGAAACGGCGGCGCGGACAAGCTCCTCGTCGGGGCCGGTGACCCGGTAGGGCCCGGCGGTGTCCGGTCTCGCGGCTTCGCTCATCAGGCGTCTCTCCCGTGTCGATCGTCCGTGCCGATCGCGCTTGACCATCTGGGGCCGGGACGCCTGCGCGTTTCCGGCGCCCAGTTTAGTGGTTTCCGGAAAAACGCGCAGGGTGATCTGTCCATTGTGGACGTGTCACCGGTTTGGCGCTGTTGCCGGGCTCGCGCGAGGGCTAACGTGGCACGTCGTTCCCCGATCTGGCCGGAAAGAAACACCGCTGGGCTCAAAGGAGCATTCCGGTACTCCGTTAGCCGGGGTTTCCGCGAAAGGAGCAGAGGTGTCCGAGGACCGCATCCTCGCGGTCGCCGCCGAGCTGGCCGATGTGCTGGCCGGGGACTTCGACGCCGCCCGGTCCGCCCGGCTGCTGGCCGTCCGCGCGGCGGCGACGTTCGGCGCGTCCGCCGCGGTGCTGCTGCTGGACGGTCCCGACGGCAGGCCGCGGCTGGCCGGGGACTCGGGCGCGCGCGTGCACACCCTCGAAGCGGGTCAGCTCGCCGAGCGGCGAGGCCCCGCATTCGACGCCCTGCGCGTGCGCAGGGTCGTGCGCTGCGCCGATCTCCGCGCCCCCGGCTGCGCGTGGACGTCGTTCGCCGAAACCGCGGCGCGGCAAGGATTCCGGTCCGTGGACGTGTTGCCGCTGCAGGTCCGGGAGCGGGTCTTCGGCACGCTTTCCCTGGTCATGGACGGCCCGGGCGGGCTTTCCCCGGACGAACTGGCCCTGGCGTCGTCGCTGACCCGGATGGCGGCGATCGGGTTCTTCCAGCAGCAGCGGATGCGGGAGCGGGAGATCCGCAGCCAGGCCCTGCAGGCCGAGCTGGACCGGCGGGTGGTCACCGAGCAGGCGGTCGGGGTGCTGTCGTCGCGCTGGCGCGCCCAGATTGCCCTGGCCCGCGAGCACCTGGCGTCGATCGCGCACGCCCACGAGCAGGAATTGCACGTCGCCGCGGCGGTCGTCGTCCGCTCGGCTAACCGGCCGGCGGAATGAGCCGGCAGCACCCGTTCCGGCAGTCCGCCAGGGTCTCGGCGGCGGCGCGGCGGGCCTGGGCCAGTTGCGCGATCCGGGCGTCGAGCCGCTCGACGACGGCCTCCAGCCGCCAGCGCTCGCTCGCGCAGGTGGCGCCCCCGGTGTCGTGGGCGTGCAGCGCGTCGGCGACCTCGTCGAGGGTGAAACCCAGGTCCTGCAACGCTTTCGCGGCCCGGATCCGCTCGACCGCGGTAGTGGTGAACTCGCGGTAGCCCGACGGGCGGCGGCGCGCGGCCGGGAGCACGCCCCGGCGTTCGTAGAACCGGACGGTGTCGACACTCACCCCGGCTTCGCGGGCCACTTCGCCGATCTTCACGATTCTCCTTGACTCTGGACTGTGGTCCAGACTCTAGGGTCGCTCCCAGCCCAGAGCAAGGAGCCGGAGATGGACATCCCACCCGCGGACACCCCGGTCGCCTGCGACATGAGCACCGCCCGCGACACCCCTCCCGAGCGGCTCGCCGAGTACCGGCGGCTGTTCGATCAGGCTCTGCTGAGCCGCGAACGCACGGCGCAGGGGATCCGGTTCCGGTTCCGCGCCGGCGAGGGCGTCGAAGCGTGGATCCGCGACCTGGCGGCGCGGGAAAAGGCGTGCTGCGCGTTCTTCGCCTTCGACGTCGCCGCCGAGGGGGACGTCGTGCGCTGGGACGCGGCGGTCGCCGACAACCCGGCCGCCCAGGCGGTGCTCGAGGAGTTCTACGAGCTGGCGAGTTGACAGCTCACACCCAGGAAGTTCAAAGGAACCGGGCCGACACTCGACCTCTCGGACGAGACGACGGCCCATGGATCCCCAGACCCGGCGAGCGAACGGCATGAGCGAGCTGACTGTCCACCCGATCGCCTGCCGCGGCCACGGGCTGTGCGCCGACCTGCTGCCCGAGCTCGTCGGCCGCGACGAATGGGGCTACCCGCTGCTCGCACCCGGCCCCGTCCCACCCGCGCTGCGGCTCAAGGACTCGTGAGCGTTCCGGGCGGTTCTAACCGCCCGGAACGCTCACGAGTCCTTCTACTGGGCCCCCACCAGGCCGGCGTCCTCGCGGAGCTGGGCTTCGACCTCCCGGGTGAGGGCCTGCGGGGCCAGGATGTCCTGGACGCGGGCGCCTTCGCAGGCTTGGCGGGCCAGCGCGACGCAGGCCTCGGTGGCCGCCCACGACGGCACCCGCACCAGCAGCGCGAGCCCTTCGCGGATCGCGCGGTACTCGGGGCTCGGCGCTACCGGGTCCTGGTGGCAGACGACGACGTCGACGCCCTCGGTCGCCACCGCCGAGACCAGCGTCGGGTAGTCGGGTTCGAGCACCAGCAGCACCGGGCGCCCGCTCAGGCCGGGGACGTAGCGGAACGTGCAGTACTCACGCGGCGCCAGCGCGGCGACCTCCGAGGCGTGCGTCGCCAGCGAAGTCGTCCACAGCATCCCGGCGCCGTAGAACTCGCGGTGCGCGATCGGGGTGTCGCCCGGCGAGGCCGTCTCCTCGTAGACCGCCGGTTCCGGCATCGAGGTGTCGTGGTCGACGCCGAGGAGCTGGCGCTGCTCGCCGGGGTAGGCCAGCTGCATGTAGGTGCCGCAAAGCCGGTCGACCGGCGCCGGGACCTCGCGGCGGGCCAGCACCGCGATCCAGTCCTCGGTGATCGAGCGGTCGTACTGGGCCTTGACGCTGTTCCAGATCAGCCCGCCGCCGACGCGCGGGTTGATCTCGACGATCTCCGCGACGCCGTCGCCGTTGACCCGCAGCTCGACGTGGTAGCAGCCGTCGGTGAGGCCGAGCGCGTCGAGCGCGGCGTCGGCCAGCCTGCGCGCGGCCGCCAGCTCGGTTTCGGTCAGCCCGACCACCGGCGAGGCCAGCCCGCGCTCGAGCACCGTGCCGGTGCCGAACTCCAGGACCGTCTTCTCGTGGTCGACGACCAGGCGGTCCTGCCCGTCCTGGCGGACCATCTCCAGGCTGAGCTCGCGGCCGTCGAAGAACGACTCGGCGATCAGCTCGTTGCCCGTGAAGTACTCGGCCATCATGTCCCGCTCGCCGGGACCGGCGTCGAACGCCGTACGCAGCTCCTCGACCTCGTCCCACGAACGGACCAGTCCTACGCACAGCGAAGCGACCCCGCGGCGAGGTTTGACGACGAACTGCTCGCCGGCTTCCAGGCGCGGGCGCAGCTCGGGGTCGTCGAGCCGCAGCGACTGCAGCCGCGACAGGCCGAGCTCGCCCAGTGTCGTCCGCATGAGGTATTTGTCCAGTGCGCCCTGCAACGCTCCCGGCGTGACGTCGGGTGCGCCGAGGAGCTGGTTCGCGGCCGCCATCAGGGGCCGCTGCGAGTCCGCCATGGTGAGACAGAACGCGCAGTCCTCGATCCGGCCTGCGATCTCCGTCACTTCGTCCGGTGACAGCGCGACATCGGCGGAGACGGCGCACTCGACCTCGATGGCCGCGCACATCTCACGGAACGAGATGCCGCCGTCGGCGGGCAGCGAAGACAGGACGAACGGCTCGAAACCTTGCTGCCGCAGGGTATGGACGAGTGACCGGGTGAGCGGGGCACCGCGGCGGACGAGCAGGAGCGCGCGCATTTCGAAGTTCCTCCCAGACGACGGCGGGAACGCACCCGCCTCCGAATATGACCGTATCGGGCGATTTTCCTGTGTACGTACGGTCAAATCGGGCGCGAACAAGCTGTCACCGGGCCACCCCGGATGTTTCACTCCGGCGTTTGCCTGGTACCCAAGGGAAGTGAACTCGCCCCCGCTGTGCTCGCTCGGACGTGTCCCGGACAACAGTGCCCTCTCAGCGCACTCATGGCGGGTTCACAGCAAGCCCGGCAAACCTGACGGGGTGAGCCTTTCCGAGGTCGCCCTGCGGGGTGCCGTGTGAGCACTGTGGACCTGACGCGCGAAGCGCTCGCGCGTCCCGAAGCGCGCGCCGGCAAGGCGCCGTACCTGCACCAGATCGACTTCTTCCGGTTGGTCACGTTCGCGTCGGTCATCCTGATCCACGTCGTGGGTGCCACTAACTTCCCGCAGGACGTGCGCGCGAACGCCGTCGAGGCGCTGCTGCACTTCACCCGCGAGGCCTTCTTCGCGCTGACCGGGTTCGTGCTGATCTACCAGTACCGCGGCCGGGGCGTCGCCGCCGGCGACTTCTGGCGACGGCGGCTGCCGCTGGTCGCGGTCCCGTACCTGGCCTGGTCGGTGTTCTTCTGGGCCTACGCCATGGTGACCGGCGCGCAGCCGTTCACCGGCGTCTCTTCGGCGCTGCTGAAGCTGGGGTCCGACCTGCTCACCGGCGGCGCCTGGTACCACCTGTACTTCCTGCTGGTCACGATGCAGGTGTACGTGCTGTTCCCGGTGCTGCTGAAGTTCCTGCGCGCCACCGCGGGCCGGCACCGCTGGGTGCTGCTCGGCAGCGGCGTGCTGCACATCGGCGTGGTCCTGTTCATGACCTACCCGCCTTCGAGCGTGTCCTATGACACCGTAACCCGGCTGTTCGCGACCGTGCTGCCTTATCAGTTCTACACCGTGCTCGGCGCCGTGGTCGCGATGCACTTCGAAGCCGTGCACGCCTGGATCGGGCGCAACCGGCTGCTGGTCGGCGGCGCGGTGCTGGCCGCGGCCGCGGGCACCGAGTACGTCTACCTCCGGACCGTCCACAGTGGAACGTGGCCGCAGGTGGCCAGCGATCCGGTCCAGCCGTACCTGATCCCGTGGTTCCTGGTCGTGATCACCGCGATCTACGCGCTGAGCACGCGCTGGGCGGCGCGCCGGCGCGACCACCACCGCGGCGCGCGATTCGTGGCCACCGCGGCCAACCGGTCGTTCAGCATCTTCCTCGTCCACCCGCTCGCCCTCGCGCTGCTGGCGCCGGTGATCCCGCGGGTCGCGGCCCATTTCGGCGCGCCGTGGCTCACCGTGGTGATCTACCTGGGCACGATCGCGCTGACCGTGGTGATCGTGGAGGTACTGCGCCGGCTGCCGGGCAGCAAGGCGCTGACCGGACGTCCCCGGCTGCGCCCCAGGCCAGAGCCGGTGCCCGAGGCCGCCTGATTCAGCGGCGGGCGTGCTGGGTACCCGTCCTGGCATGTGGTTCGCGCTGAGCATCCCGCTGGTCGTGATGGTCGTGGCCGTGCTGATGGAACGCCTCGAGCGGCGTTACATGCCGGAACCGGACCTCGCCGAGTCCACAGTGGACCTCGCGGTCGGGACGGAGCCGAAAGCCTTGCCTTGACGCTTGCGTCAAGGTTTAGCGTTTCCGGTATGCGGATCGGCGAACTCGCGCAGCGCACCGGCACCACCACCCGTGCCCTGCGGTTTTACGAGGCACAGGGCCTGCTCCCGGCGGGGCGCGCGGCCAATGGCTACCGGGAGTACGACGAGCACGACGTCGCCCTGGTCGCCGAGATCACGACGCTGCGGACCGTCGGGCTCAGTCTCGACGACACCCGGCCGTTCGTGGAATGCCTGCGTGCCGGGCACGGCACCGGCGACTCCTGTGCGGACTCCCTGGAGGTGTACCGCCGCAAGCTCGCCGAGGTCGACGCCTGCCTGGCCCGGCTGGGCGCGGTGCGCGCCGAACTCGCGGCCAAGCTCGCCGAAGCGCTGGACCGGCAGGAATTCCGGCCCGATCCCTGTGTCGTCCCCACCAAGGAGCCCCGATGACCCTGCCCGCTGTGACCGACGCCACTTTCGCCGACGAGGTGCTCGGCGCCGACCTTCCGGTGCTCGTCGAGTTCTGGGCGACGTGGTGCCCGCCGTGCCGGATGGTTGCCCCGGTGCTTGACGCGATCGCCACGGAGCGTGCCGGCACGCTCGCCGTCCGCATGATCAATGCGGACGAAAACCCCGAAACCGTGCGGAAATATCAGGTGATGTCGCTGCCGACGATGGTGCTGTTCCACCGCGGCCTGCCGGTCCGCGGCTGGGTCGGCGCGCTCCCGAAGGCCCGGCTGACCGAAGAGCTGGAGTCGGCGCTGGCCGGGGAAACCGAGATGGCATGATGCGGGACCCAGGACGGCCTCCGCCTCGGGGGCGACAGCCGACGAGGAAGGTCTCCCTTGAGCGCGCGTACCTCCCAAGTGGACGATCTCCGGCTCGTGGCGCAGCCCAACGCGGTGCTGTGCGCTGAGCTGTTCGTCAAGCTGATCCTCTCCGACTGGTCGCTCCTGCCGATGCTGGAGCCGGTCACCGCGGCCGCGGGACGCCTGGTCGGCGCGGTGATCGACGCGAGCGACCCGAAGGCGCCGGCGTTCATCACCGTCCGGCTGCAGCTGCGCGGCGAGGTGCTGCTGGTCGAGGTCGAAGACGAGCTGCCCGCCATCGCCCCGCCGGTCGCCGCGCCCGGCCAGCGCGTCGGCGTCGCCATGCAGGGCCGGACCCGGGTCAGCTGGTGCGAGGTGCCGCTGCCCGGCGGGATGAGCGCGGGCCAGGTCCGCCTCCCGCGCCGCGGCGACCGTCGCACGCTGGTGGACGAGCCGGTGTCCGGCGAGCCGGTGGGCGCGGACCCCGCGGTCCTGGAGCGCCTGCTGACCCAGCTGAGCGGCTGGTCGGGCCCGAAGGGCTAGTTGCCCGCGATGGCGTGCGCCAGGCGGACGGCTTCGCGGTCGGTGAACATCCCGGTGATCTGCACGCGGCCGTCGAGGATCGGGGCCTGGATGCTCGGGGCCGAGACGACCTTGCCGCCCACCACGATCGCGACGCGTTCGTTGGTGTTGTTCGTGGTGAACTGCCCGAAGGTCGCCGCGCCCGCTGGCTTGAACTCCAGGTAGAGCACCCACCGCCCGCCGCTCTGCGCGTCCTGCTGCGCGGACACGGTGGCGGCCTCCGTACCGGCCAGGAACTGGGGGTCCAGCACCAGCCGGGAGCTGTCGAGCGGATCGCACGCGACCAGGGGGAGGTCCGGCACGGCCGGGGTGGGCGGCTCCTTGTCGCAGTCCAGCGCCTGGGCGGCCGCCGTCTGCTCCTTCGGATCGGTGCTCTGGCGGGACGCGCCGGGGGTGCCGGTGGCGGGTCCGGGCGGCACGGTCGTGCCGACCTTGCGGAACTGCAGGGCCGAGCCGTTGGTGACCGTCAGGTTCGATTCCTGCGGCGTGACCTCGCCGTCGCCGGAGGTCGTGCAGCCCGCGAGACAGAGCAGGGCCACCGGGAGGAGGGTTCGGGTCCGCACGAGCGCATTGTCGCGGTCTGTCCGGTTGCCGTTACGCGCGACCCTGGTGTCAATTTTGACCAGGTGGTAGAAATTGAGGGACCGGCCGCCGTCCGACGCCAGGGAGCAGGAATGAGCAGGCTTTCCGTCCAGCTGTATTCGGTCCGCGACGCCTTCGCCGCCGACCCCGCCGGAACCCTGCGGCGGCTCGCCGGCATCGGGTTCACCCAGGTCGAGCCCTACGGAGTCGTCGAGAACGTCGAAGCGCTGCGCGCCGGGCTGCCCGCGAACGGCCTGACCGCGCCGACCGCGCACGCCAAGCTGATCGGGGTGGACTCCGATGCCGT
This sequence comes from uncultured Actinomycetota bacterium, assembly GCA_963762765.1. Classification (GTDB taxonomy): domain Bacteria; phylum Actinomycetota; class Actinomycetes; order Mycobacteriales; family Pseudonocardiaceae; genus Amycolatopsis. The sequence goes on along the minus strand of CAVXMR010000029.1, from coordinate 20,790 downwards.
GTTCGCCGCGGCGGCCGGGCTCGGCATCGGGATCGTCATCGACCCGTTCGTCGGCCCCGAGCAGTGGCAGGACCCCGCCGACATCGCGGCGACGGCCACTGCTTTGAACGAGGCCGCGAAGCTCGCCGACGCGCACGGCGTCCGGATCGGCTACCACAACCACTGGTGGGAGCTGCAGTCCCGGATCGACGGGCGCAGCGCCTTCGAGGTGTTCGCCGACCAGCTCGACCCCGCCGTGCTGCTGGAGGTCGACACCTACTGGGCCACTGCGGGCGGAGAGGACGCGCCCGCGCTGCTGCGCCGGCTCGGCGACCGGGTGCGCGCGATCCACGTCAAGGACGGCGGTCTGGCCACCGACGCGTCCGGGCAGCTCCCGGCCGGGCAGGGCCGGCTGCCGGTCGCCGAGGTGCTGTCCGCCGCGCCGGACGCGCTGCGCGTGATCGAGTTCGACGCCTACGACGGCGACGTCTTCGAGGGCATCGCCGCCAGCCACGCCTACCTCGCCGGCGACGGTCGGTGACCGCCGGGCCGGTCGGCGTCGGGCTCATCGGCGCGGGCGTCATCAGCGACACCTATCTCGAAAACCTCAGGGCCTTCCCGGACGTCGAGGTCCGCGGGATCGCCGACCTCGACCCGGCGCGCGCCGCGGCCCAGGCGGCCAAGCACGGCGTGCCGCGCTCGGGCACGGTCGCCGAGCTGCTGGCGGACCCCGGGGTCGAGCTGGTGGTCAACCTGACCATCCCGGCCGCGCACGTCGAGGTCGGGCTCGCCGCGCTCGAGGCGGGCAAGCACGTCTGGACCGAGAAGCCCCTCGCACTGGACCGCCAGACCGGTCGCAAGCTCCTCGACCGCGCGGCCGAGCGCGGCCTGCGCGTGGCGAGCGCGCCGGACACGGTGCTGGGCGCGGGCCTGCAGACCGCGCGCCGGGAGATCGCGCGGATCGGACGGCCGCTCACCGCGCTGGCGCTGTTCCAGACGCCGGGGCCGGAGAGCTGGCACCCGGCGCCGGAGTTCCTGTTCCAGGCCGGCGGCGGGCCGCTGCTGGACATGGGGCCGTACTACCTGACGACGCTGGTGCAGCTGTTCGGCCCGATCCGGCGCGTCACCGGCGCGGGCGGCCGGGCACGCGACCACCGGGTGATCGGCTCGGGCCCGCGTGCCGGGACGGAGTTCGCGGTGACGGTCCCGACCACGGTGACGGCTCTGGTGGAGTTCTCGGGCGGTGGGTCGGCCCAGCTGGTGCTGAGCTTCGATTCGGCGTTGCGGCGCTTGGGTTTCGTCGAGGTCGGGGGCGCTTTGGGGACGGCGGTGCTGCCGGATCCGAACCGCTTCGACGGCCCGACGACGGTGCATCTGCTGGGTGGGTCCGCTCCGGAAACCGTGATGCCGTCCGGGCATTCCGCGACGCGGGGGACCGGTGTGCTGGAGCTGGCGCGGGCGATCCGGGCGGGGGCGCCGGAACGGGCGTCCGGTGAGCTGGCCTACCACGTCCTGGACGCGCTCCTGGCGATCGAGGAATCCATGGCCCGGGGGCAGGCGGTGGACGTCGAGTCCACAGTGGACGTTCCGCCGCCCCTGCCGGAAGCCTGGGACCCTTACGCTGCCACGTTGTAGGGACTCGTGAGCGTTCCGGGCGGTTAGAACCGCCCGGAACGCTCACGAGTCCTTTCCCTACCCCAGCGGGACCGTCAGAAAGCCTTGCAGGGTGAAGCGCAGCGCGCCCACCAGGTCCACATCGGCCGGTGTGGTGAGCCACTGGACCTGCAGGCCGTCCATCAGCGCGATGAACGTCAGGGCCGCGAACTCCGGGTCGACGTCCGCCCGCAGCTCGCCCGTGGCCGCCAGGACCCGGAACGACTCCAGCACCGAAGCTCGCGCCGCGCGGTAGTGACGCTCGAAATACGCGTGCGCCGGGTGGTCCGGGGTCACCGCCTCCGCCGCCAGGCGCGAGTAGAGGTCCACGATGCCGGGGTGTCGCACGTTGTGGGAAGCCAGCGCGACGAAGTGGCGCAGGACGTCCAGTCCCGGCGGGGCCTGGAGCTGCTCACGCTCGGCGTCCTCGGCGTCGCGGCGCTCCAGCACCGCCGCCAGGAGCGCCTCCTTCGTCGGGAAGTAGTACAGGAGGCCCGCGTGCGAGATGCCCACCCGCTTGGCGATCTCGCGCAGCGACGAGCTGTGGTAGCCGAGCTCGCCGTACGCCCGAGCCGCCGCGGTGATGATGTCCTCGCGGCGGATCCGGCCCTTCAGGTAGCCCCCGGTCACCGCACCATCATGCAGCAGCGCTCAGCCCAGCGCCGCCGGGGATTCCGCGTCCGGGACCAGCAGCCGCGGCGCGCCCGAGCCGTTCGCGGGTACCGACCAGACGTCCGCGTGCCCGGTGCCCCGCGGAAGCGCGTACATCACGGTGGCAGCGTCGAGCCACGCCGCCTGGTCGTCGACGCTGCGGGTTTCGGCCAAGCGACGTGACCACCCCGGACGCGAGGTCCAGGGTGGACAGCCGCCAGCCCTTCGCCGGGTCGCCGCCGATCGCGGACTTGTACGCCACCCGCGTGCCGTCGGGGGACAATGACGGGCACTCGACGTTTTCCCGCAGCGTCCGCACGGTTTGCGCCGCGAAGTCGCCCTGAACGAGGTAACGGCGGCCCGCGGTGGACATCGTCGCGTAGAAGCGATTGTCGTCCCGCGCGAACGTGACGCCCCAGAAGTTCACGCTCCGCGGCCTGGTACGGCTTGCCGTCCAGGATGATCGCGAAGTCCTCCAGAGTGCCCGCGAGAGTGCCGGTCGCGGTGTCGAGGATGCCCGCGCGGGTGGAGAACATGCCGCCGTTGTACGAGTCGCCGGTGACGAACACGGTCCAGGCGAGCATCCGCCCGCTCGCCGACACCCGCGCCCGGTTCGGCAGCCCCACCAGCGGGATCTCCCGCTGCGAAGTCAGCCCCGCGTCGAAGACCACCAGCTGGTACGTCGTGAGCCCGGCCTCGGGGCGCAGGCAGAGCCCGGTCCCGCCGGCGGCGTAGACGCGGGAGCAGGACACCGGCGACACCGCGCGCGGGCCGCCGGGATCGGCCGCGGAGACGGTCACCAGGTGCCCGCGGTCGGCGTCGGCGGTGCTGCGGACCAGAAGCCGCGGGCCGGGGGAGAGGCTGACCGACCCGGCCACGCCCGCCGCCGCGGCGTCACGGCTGCGAGCCGTGGCCAGTCCGACGTACAGCACGGCCGCCACGGCGAGCACCGCCGCGCCGGAAAGAGCGATGAGGACCCGCGCACGCAAGCTCATGAGGCGTTCCTCAGCAGGCCGAAGGTCACGAGCACCGCGCACGCCGACGCGCCCGCGGCCACCGCGATCGCCGTCGTGGTCCCGAAGAACTGCCACGAGAGTCCGAAAAGGACGGATGAGACGAAGTAGGCCAGCGCCTGCCCGGTCTGCACCAGTGCGATCCCGGTGGTGCGCAGGGCTTCGGGCAGGATCGGCCCGGCGAGCGCCATCAGCACGCCGTCGGTGGCGGCATAGAAACCGCCGTACAGCAACAAAACCCCGACCAGCAGCGGCCAGCCGGACAGCGGCGCGGCCAGCAGCAGGTAGACGACGGTGAGCGCGCCGTACCCGGCGAGCACCACCGGCAGCCGCCCGAACCGGTCGGCCAGCGCGCCCAGCGGCGCGGCCAGGACCAGGTACGCCAGGCTCGTCCCGACCGCCAGCAGCGGGAACCACCCAGTCGCGAGGTCCTCCTTGCGCTGCACCACCAGGTAGACGAACCCGTCGCCGATGGTGGCCAGGCCGAGCACGCACGCGGCGGCCAGCAGCCGCCGCACGCCGGCGCCGCGCAGCAGCCCGAATGCCGCCCGCGGTGACACCGCGCCCGCCGCGGGCCGCGCGCTCTGGCGGTCCCGGACGAACAGTGCGAGCAGCAGCACGCCGAGCGCGGCGATGCAGAAGCTGGTGACGAACACGGCGTCGAACGCCTCGGTGCCGGTGGCCGAGCCGACCGCGGCCAGCACGGCGAGCGCGACCAGTGGCCCGGCGAACGCCCCCGCGCTGTCCATCGCGCGGTGCACGCCGAACGCCCGCCCCAGCATGTTTTCCGGCGCCGAGAGGCTGATCAGCGCGTCTCGCGGCGCGGTCCGCAGGCCCTTGCCGGTGCGGTCCACGGTGAGCACCGCACCGATCGCGGCCACCGAGGCCCCGGCCGCGACCAGCCCCAGCTTCGCGACCGCGGACAGCGCGTACCCGACCCCCGCGATGGTCTTGCGCCGCAGGATCCGGTCCGCCAGATAGCCGCCGACCAGCCGCAGCAACGCCGTCGCGCCGGTGTAGAGACCGTCGACCAGGCCGTACACCGCCGGGCTCAGGTGCAGGCCGAGCACCAGGTAGACCGGCAGCACCGCGGTGACCATCTCCGAGGAGACGTCGGTGACCAGGCTGACCGCGCCCAGCACGAAGACGTTCGCGCCGAGCCCGGCCAGCTTCTTCGGCGAAACCGCGCCGGAGTGCTCGCGGCGGCCGATGGTGGACAGGTACACCGGCTCACTGCCAGACGTCGAGGATCGGCGACTTGCTCGCCGCGCTCCCGAGCCCGGGCAGGCCGTAAGCGGCCTCGAGGGTGCGAAGGACGGTGTAGTGGTTGATGGATTCGCTGTAGCTGCCGGTCTTCACCTGCGCGCCGACGAAAGTGGTGAAGATCTGGTTCACCGAGGTGCCGCTGTCCTCGTCGAAGGTGACGATCAGCAGGCTGTTGTGCGTCTTGGCCCACTGGGCGTAGCCGTCGAGGTGGTTCTTCAGCCAGGTGTCGCCGGTGCCGATCGAGCAGTCGTGCATGTCGTTGCACATGTTCGGCGTCACGAAGGAGACCGTCGGCAGCTGCGTGAAGTCGGCGGGGAAGGCGGTGTACCGGACGTTGCTCGCCGCAGGCACGTTGCTGAAGTCGACCCAGCTGTTGTGCTTGCGCATGTAGGTGCCGCTGGAGCAGCCGGTGTAACCGTCCGAGGGCATCGACTCGGAGTAGCCCTTGAACGTCCGGCCGGCGCCGATCAGCTGCGAGCCGAGGTTCGCGGTGCTGCCCAGGTTGGCCGGGCACGAGTCGCTCGTGACGCCCTGCGTGCCGCCGGAGAACAGCGCGACGTAGTTGGGCTGGCTCGGGTGCGTGATGGCGAAGGAGTTGGTGAACTTCGCGCCCTGGGAAGCCAGGGAGTTGAAGTAGGGCGCGCTCGAACTGCCGTTGATCGAGGAGTACTTCTTGTTCTCGAACATCACCAGCACGATGTGGTCGAACAGCGGCACGGACGACGCCGCGGGCCGGACCGTGGGCTCGGAACCGTGCTGCGACGCCACGATCGCGCCGCCGACGGCCAGTGCCGCGGCCGCCAGGACGGCCGCGATCTTCTTGCCGGACATGGATCCTCCTGACTCGGGTGGCCCGCGCGGGACCACCGCCGGGGATTCGGGGCGCCTCATGATGGCCGCACAACCCGGCCGGCTCGTGGTCGGCAGGTGAACAGCGGAAGTCCGCCCCTGAACGAAGAAAAGGCGGGCAGGGCGGGAAGTTCCGCCCTGCCCACCTCTCTCAGTGGTTCATCAGCTCAGCGTCACCGCCGCGTCGTCGATCACGAACGACGTCTGCAGCGAGCTGTCCTCGGTCCCGGTGAACTTCAGGGCCAGGGTGCTGCCCGCGGCCGACGAAACGTCGATCGTCTTGAGGACGTACCCAGCGGCCTTGTTCAGGTTGGAGTAGGTCGCCAGGGTGGCGGTGCCGTTGGCGACGGTCAGCTTGTCGTACTGGGTGCTGGTCGTCGTCTCGGCGCTGTCGATGTGCACGTAGAACGTCAGGCTGGCGTGGCAGCCGGCCGGGATCGCCACCGACTGGGCGAGCGTGTCGGTGTGCGCCGAGCCGTAGCCGTCGAGCCAGGCGTTCCAGGTGCCGCCGTGGGTCGGCTGGTTGGCACCGTTCTGCGCGATCACGCCGCTGCTGGCGGTCCAGCTGGTCGCACCCGACTCGAAGCCGGGGTTGAGCAGCTTCTGGCCCGAGCAGCCCGGGGTGACCGTGCCGACGGTCCAGCTGAACGACGCCGTGCCGGTGTGTGCGGCGCTGTCCTTCGCCGTCACCGTGACGTTCGTCGTGCCCGCGGTGGTCGCGGTGCCCGAGATCGTGCCGGTGGAGGCGTTGATCGACAGCCCGGCCGGCAGGCCCGTGGCGGACCAGGTGTACGGCGCGGTGCCGCCACTGGCCGACAGCGGCAGGTTCACCGAGGCGCCGGTCGTGGTGGACTGGTTGCCCGGGCTGGACACCGTGACCGTGCCGGTCGCGCTGCACGTCGGGTCGGCCGACTGCGCCGGCACGCTGATCGCGTCCCACGCCGCCTTGACCGTGTTGAATTCGGCGCAGCTGCCCGGGAAGAGGTTCTTCGCCGCGGTCAGCGTCCAGGTGCGGTACTTCAGGTACGAGCTGCCGGTGGTCTTGAGCAGCATCGCGTTGTAGAAGATCTTCAGCGCGGTCTGGACGCCGAGACCGGTGACCGACGAGCTGTTGCAGGTCGAGCTGGTCGGCTGCCCGTTGGTCGGGTTGGTGCCTTCGGCCAGCAGGTAGAACCAGTGGTTGCCGGGTCCGGCGGCCGCGTGGACCTCACCATTGGGCACGGAGCTGTCGTAGCAGTTCTTGTCGCCCAGCGCCGAGGGGTTGTACATGTTGCGGATCGGGCCGGAGCCGACGAGGTTGACCTGCTCGCCGACCAGGAAGTCCGGCACGTCGTACGGCGCGGGCTCGTTGGCGAACCACTCGGTCGAGGCACCGAAGACGTCGGCGACGAACTCCTGCGTGCCGCTGCCCGAGATGCCACCGGGGGTGTGGTCGTCGATGCCGTGGCCGTGCTCGTGCGCGACGACGTCGATCGAGCCGATCCAGCCGCCGGCGGTGTTCTTGCCGATCTGGACCTGGGAACCGTCGTAGTAGGCGTTCTGGTCGTTCAGGCCGACGCGGATCGGCCAGCCGCCGCCCGAGCCGTCGAAGCCGTTGCGGCCCAGCCACTGCGACAGCATCTTGTTCTCGGTCTGCGCGGCGAACAGCGCGTCGACGCAGCCGGTCTCGCGGTTGGACGCGGTGCCGTTGCCCCAGAGGTCGTCCGGGCCGGAGAACGTCGTGTTGTTCGCGGCGTCCTGGCAGCTCGTGTTCGTGATCGCCGGGTCCTTCATCGAGTAGGTCGAACCCGAGTGCGTGGTGTCGAGGTGCACCGGGTTCGGGCCGTTCCACGCGCTGGTGCCGTCGCCGTGCAGGACGTGTTCCTGCGTGTGCAGCACCTTGCCGGTGGCGGCGTCGACGATGACGTCCAGCTTGCTCGGGCCTTCGGCGTCCGTGCCGACGAGGGTGGTCTTCCAGGCCAGCGCCGGGGTGCCGAGCGCGTAGGTGACGAGCTCGGGCGCGCTGGCACTGTCCACGGAGGACAGCTGCTTGCGGGCGGCGGCCTCGGCCTGCGCCTTGGTCACCTTCGGGGTGGTGCTCGCCAGGGCGATCGTGGTGTCCTGGGCGACGGAGGTACCCAGGACCTGACCGGTCGAGTCGGTCGCGACGACGAAGTCACCGCCGACGACCGGCAGACCCTTGTAAGTCCGTTCGTACGGGACGTACTTCAGCCCGTTGGTGGAGGAAATCGCTTGGTGTGCAACGAAAACATCGTCCGTGCTGGCATGCAGTGCGGCCGGGCGGCTGGCCACCAGGCCCGCCGCGGCAGTGGCGGCCATGGCTTCGGCGGACTGGACGGCGTTCGGTGCGGCGGTGCCTGAAGGCTGGGCCTGTGCCGCGGTGGTGGTGGCGAGGGCGGCGACCAGTACACCAGTCGCGGCCAAGACGACGGGGCGTCTCAGTTTCATCGACGGATCTCCTCCGGCAGGGCGAACACGACCCGGGATGAAGCGGGCCGTAGACGGGGAATAAGGGAGGTGCAGCGGTGAACGAAAACCAGGATCCGGCTCCACCGGTCGGTGAACAACCGACTAACGTCTGAACTCATCAGCTTCCAGCAATAAGCACGAAAACCGACATCGGGTAGCAAAAGCGCCATTGACGGGTGGCCGCCGTGAAGGGGAAAGCCCTTTCGCGGATTGCCTTTCCGGGGTGGGTGTGCCCGGCCGGCCATTCTGGCCGATCCCCGGGGCGGACCGCGACGGCGAGGTGGTCCGGGGCGCGGATCGGTGAGCCCGGGTGAACAGGGGGCGGGAACCCGCCGAGGGTGTCATCCTGCCCTTGGCGGGAGACCCGGCGTTTCGGGTGGTCCGTCCGGGGGTAGGGATGAACGGGGCCATTACGCTGGGTGGTCCGGGACGGCTAGGAGGACCGTGAGCACAGCACTGCCCACCAGGGTGCTCCTGGTCGAAGACCATGACATGGTGGCCGAGGCGCTCGAGCAGGCTCTCGACCGCGCCGGGATCGCCGTGGTCGGCCGCGCGGACTCGGTCGAGTCCGCGCTGGAGCAGACCCGCAAGCACCAGCCCGACGTCGTGGTGCTGGACCGGCGACTGCCCGACGGCGATGCCGTCGCGGCCATCGAGGAGCTCGGCGCGCACGGCGCGCGGGTCCTCGTCCTCACCGCCGACGCCACCCCCGCGATCGCCGCGCAGGTCGCGCGCGCGGGCGGGGTCGGGGTGCTGCTCAAGTCGTCCCGGCTCGACGAGCTCGAGGCGGCCGTCCGTGAGGTCGCGGCCGGCGGCGTGGTGTTCGACCCCGACCTGCTCCCCGGCGTGTTCGACCAGCTGACCGGCCGCACGGGCCGCGGGGTGGGGCTGACCGCCCGCGAGCACGAGACCCTGGAGCTGCTCGGGCAGGGTGCCACCACCGAGGAGATCTGCGCCCGGCTGGGCGTCTCCCGCAACACCACACGCAACCACGTCCAGCGCGTGCTGGAGAAGCTCGGGGCGCGCTCGAAGCTCGAAGCCGTCGTGCTGGCCCGCCGGGAGGGCCTGATCGGCTGATGCAGATGCACCAGCCGGGCTGCCGCCGTTGTATCTCGTGCGAAACGCCGGAGCGGGGCAGGCTGAGCGGGTGGACTTCCGGGTTTCGGAGTGCGCCGAATACGCCTTGCCGGCCACGGTCGAGGGGGCGGCACTGGCGCGCGACTTCACCCGGGCGGTGCTGGCCGGTCTGCCGGCCCTGGAGGACGCGCTGCTCGTCGTCACCGAGCTGGTCACCAACGCGGTACGGCACGGCGGGGGCAAGCCGGTGCTGCGGCTGTGGACCGGGGCCGCGCGGCTGCGGATCGAGGTGTCCGACGCGAGCCCGCGGCTGCCGCGGCGACGCCGGTCCGGCGCCGACGGCGGCTGGGGGTTGCCCCTGGTGGAGCGGCTCGCGGCGGAGTGGGGCGCGAGGCGGGCCGGACGCGGGAAAGTCGTCTGGTGTGAGCTGCCGATGGTCTCGGGGTGAGCCCGCGCGCTGCCGCCGTCCTCGCGATGCGGCAGAGTTGTGCCATGGAAGGTATGCCCGAGGAGGAGCGCTTCCGCCTGCTCGTGCAGGGGGTGCTGGACTACGCGATCTTCATGCTGGACACCGCGGGGCACATCGCGAGCTGGAACGCGGGCGCGGAGCGGATCAAGGGGTATACGGCGGACCAGATCGTCGGGAAGCATTTTTCGGTGTTCTATCCGCCGGAGGACATCGCCGCCGGGAAGCCCGCGAGGGAGCTGGAGATCGCGATCGCGGAGGGCCGGCTGGAGGACGAGGGCTGGCGGCTTCGCCGTGACGGCACCCGGTTCTGGGCGAACGTCGTGATCACCGCGCTGTTCGACGAGCACGGCGTCCTGCAGGGGTTCGGGAAGGTGACCCGGGACATGACCGAGCGGCGCGCCGCCCAGGAGGAGCTCCGGCGCAGTGAAGAGCGGTTCCGGCTGCTGGTGACGGGGGTGCTCGACTACGCGATCTTCATGCTGGACCCGACCGGGCACATCTCCAGCTGGAATGCGGGTGCGGAGCGGATCAAGGGGTATACGGCGGATCAGATCATCGGGAAGCACTTTTCGGTGTTCTATCCGCCGGAGGACATCGCCGCCGGGAAGCCCGCGAGGGAGCTGGAGATCGCGATCGCGGAGGGCCGGCTGGAGGACGAGGGCTGGCGGCTTCGCCGTGACGGCACCCGGTTCTGGGCGAACGTCGTGATCACCGCGCTGTTCGACGAGACCGGCAAGCTCCGGGGGTTCGGGAAGGTGACCCGGGACATGACCGAACGCCGCGGCGTCGAGAGCGCGCTGCGGGAACGCCGGCGCCTGGTCGGGCACCTGGTGGACGCGCAGGAGGTGGAGCGCCGCCGGATCGCATGGGACGTGCACGACGAGTCCATCCAGTCGATGGTGGCGGTCGGGATGCGGCTGCAGCTGCTGGCCCGGCGGGTGCCCGAGGAACAGCAGGCCGCGGTCACCGCGCTCGACGACGCGGTCGGCACGGCGGTGTCCCGGCTGCGGAGCCTGGTCTCGCGGCTGCGCCCGCCCGAGCTCGACCAGCAGGGCCTGGTCGAGGCGGTGGCCGGCTACCTGGACGAGGTCGCCACTCGGTGGGGCCTGGCCGCCGAGTTGCACCACGACCTTACCGAGGAACCCTCGCCGGAGGCCGCGATCACGCTGTACCGGATCTGCCAGGAAGCGCTGAGCAACATCCACAAGCACGCGCACGCCACCCGCGCCGACGTCCGGCTGTCCACCGTGGCCAAGGGCATGCTGCTCCGGGTCACCGACGACGGCGTCGGCACCCCGGCCAACGCCGCCGAACCCGGGCACGGGCACTTCGGCCTCATCGAGATGCGCGAACGGGCCGAGGCCGCGCACGGCTGGTGGTCGCTCGCGAGCACGCCGGGCGCCGGGACCACGGTCGAGTGCTGGCTGCCTTCGCTGCCGGACGGTGACCGGTGAGCGGGCTGCGAGTGCTCATCGCCGACGACGACGACATGATCCGGGACGTCCTCAAGGACGTGCTGGACACCGAAGCCGACATCGAGGTGGTCGCCGTTGCCGCCGACGCCGAGGAGGCGATCCGGCTGGCCGGGCAGGTCCGACCGGCCGTCGCGGTGCTCGACATCCGGATGCCCGGCGGCGGGGCGCACGCCGCCCAGGAGATCGCAGAGCGGTTCCCCGGTACGGCGATCCTGGCCTTCTCGGCCTACACCGACCGGCTGTCGATGGCCCAGCTGCGGACCGTTGGCGTGTTCGAGTACCTCACGAAGGGCGTGCCGAACACCCAGATCGTCGACACCGTCCGCCGGCTCGGGCGGCTCAGGACTGGGGAGCCGGAGCGTTGAACGCCGCGGGCAGGGTGTCGCTCAGCAGGCTGAACACCCGGTTCACCGCGCGGGAGTCCCCGCTTTCGATGTGGAGCCCGATGCCGCGCTCTTCGGCGGCGTCCATCGCGCGCAGCAGGCAGCCGATCCCGGCCACGGCCAGGAAGCTGACCCGCGAGAGGTCGACGACGACTTCGTCGACCTCGCCGCCGATCGTCCGCCGCAGCTCGTCCTCCAGCCGGGGCGCGGTGCAGAGGTCGACCTCTCCGGCCACGCCGATCTCGACCGACCGCGGCAGCGGCCGGGAGACCCGTACGGTCATCAGCTCGTCGGCCCAGATGCGGCCGACCCAGCGCTGGTGGGGAACCATTCCGGCCTCCCTCGGTGGTGGGTGGTCCGCCGTCGCCTCCGGCACGGAAAGGACCACCGGCCAGGTGCGCACGACGCGGCTGGTGTCTCAACCACCGTCGAGGATAGTGCATATGCACTAGGTGCGCCATCCCGGTAAGGCACTATCACCCGGACTCGCGCGCCGGTGACCGGCCGTGACCGGCGGTGCGTGCCATCATCGGGGCCATGGCCTCCTATCGCGCCGCGCGCGAGCACGAGCTCAACAGCGGGATCCTGCCCGGCAACGTGCGCGCCGACGACTGGGTCATGCTCGTCCTCGCGGTGTTTTCGATCGGCCTGCCCGGCCTCATGCTGCTCAGCCCGCCCGGGCCTGAAGCGGTGGTCTGGGTGTTCGCCGCCGACTGCGCGGTGTGCGGGATCTTCTTCCTGGAGTTCCTGTGGCGGTGGCGCAAACGCCGCTGGCGCAAGGGTTTCCTGGCACGCAACTGGTACGAGGTGTTCGCGATGATCCCGCTCGCGCACCCGGCGATCGTCGCGCACCGGTTCGTCTCCGTGGTGCTGCTGCTGATCCGGGCCGGCCGCGCGGCGGACCGGGCGCTGGGGGAGCAGTTCACCTACCGGCTGGTGGACAAGCTCTCCGAGCCCATCGTGCGGGCGATCAAGAAGCCGATCACCATCGCCGTCCTCGACGAGGTGGTCAAGGTGCTGGAGACCGGGAACTATCCGGAGAACCTGGCGAAGTCGTTGCAGGCCAACAAGAACGAGCTGCGCGCGATCATCACCGAGAAGGTGTCCGAGGACCGCCAGCTCGGGAAGCTGCGGCGAGTGCCCTTCCACGACGAGATCGTCGGCGCGGTCGTCGACACCTCGTTCCGGGTGGTGCTGGAGGTCCTGGCCGACCCGCGGATCGACGACTTCTTCTCCGCCGTGGTCCGCGACAACCGAGAGCAGATCCGCCGCGCGGTCGAACTCGGCCTCAACGAGGTCGAGAACGAGGACGAGGCCGAGGCCGAGGCGACGCGGCTGCTGCACGCGCGCACCGGGCGTGCCGCCGCCCGCGAGTACGACGAGCGCCACCGCCGCTGACTTTCCGGGATTCAGCCGGTCTGGGCCCGGAAGATCAGGCCGAGCACCGAGCGCGCCCGCGCTTCGGCCAGCTGCTGGCCCCGGTCGGCCGCCAGCCCGATCGCCTGCTTGACCAGGCGGGCCGCGGTGAGCGCGTCGCCGAGGTCGAGGTGGTCGTGGCCCAGTTCGGTGAGCCCCGCCGGTTCCAGCAGCAGCTCGCCGTCGGTGCGCATCCGGGCCAGCGCCTGCTCGCAGTAGGCGATCGCGCGGCGGGCGTCGCCGAGGCCGCGGTGGGCCTTCGCCAGGCCGATCAGCGACGCCCGTTCGCCGTAGCCGAAGCCGATTTCCCGGTCGATCCGCAACGCCGCCAGGTAGCCCTCGATCGCCGCGTCGTGCTCACCGAGTCCGTTGCGGACCGCCGCGATGATCTCCATCGCGCTCGCCTCGCACCGCCGGTCGCCGACCTCCGTGCTCAACCGCAGCGACTCGTTCGCGTGGGTCATCGCGAGGTCGTATTCCTCGGCGTCGAAGCGAGCTTCGGCGAGGCAGGTCAGCGACACCACTTCGCCGACTGTCAGACCGATCTCGCGGCTGTACGCGAGAACCTGCGAGTGATCGGCGATCGCGTCGGCGGGACGGCCGAGTGCCCAGTAGGCGAGGCCACGGCCGTTGAGCGCGCGGAACAACGCCCCGCGGTTGCCCGCCTCGGTGGCCGCCGCGACCGCGCGTTCGTGCCACTTGAGCGCGGTCCGTGGCCGGCCGGCCGAGGCGTGGGAGTTCCCGATCCCGCTCAGCGCCAGGATCTCCGACCCGGTGTTCCCGGCCCGCCGCGCGACGACCAGCGCTTCCCGGTGATACCGCAACGCCCGCAGCGGCTGGCCGCGATGCCCGAGCACGAGCCCCAGGTTGCGCAGGGCCTCGGCCTCGGCCATCAGGTCGTTCGTCTCGCGCGCGGTGGCCAGCACCTGCTGCTGGTAGGAGTCGGCGCTGTCGTAGTCGCTCACGTCGAGCGACATCTGGCCCAGCACGTCGAGCAGGGAGATCTGCGCGGCCCGGTCGCCGGACTCGATCGCCGCCCGCAACGCCGCCGCGCACCCGGCCAGCGCCTCGCGGTCGTGGGCGCGGGCCTGCAGGTAGATACGCAGGACGTCGGCGAGCTGCCAGGCGTAGCGGTGCAGCGCGGCCTGCCCGGCGGCCCAGGTCATGGTCGCCACGAGATTGTCGCGCTCCTGGTCCAGCCAGCTCAGCGCCGCCGCCTCGGTCGGCAGCTCGATGATGTGGGCAGGCGGATCGGGCAACGGCCGCTGCGCGACGCCCGGATAGAGCAGCCGGACCGCGGACGCCGCGGCGTGCAGGGAACAGTCGATCAGCCGGGACAACGCCGCGGCCGTGTCCTCCGAGCTGTCCTCGGCCTGGGCGCGGGCGACGGCGTACTCGCGGATCAGGTCGTGGAACTGGTAGCGGCCGCGCGCCGGGCGTTGGAGCAGGTTCGCGGCGGTGAGCCGGTCGAGCGCGCGAGCCGCGTCGCCCGGCGAGGTGTCCGCCAGCGCGGCCGCGGCCGGGACGCCGATGTCCAGGCCCGGCGTCAAGCCGAGCAGCCGGAACAATCGCCGGTCGCCTTCGGCCAGCCGCAGGTAGGAATGGTCGAACGCGACGCGGACGGCCGAGCGCTGGTCGCCGTCGATGGTCAGCTCGGCCAGCCGCCCCTGCGTGGTCAGCTCGGCGGTGTACTCCGCGATCTCCCGGCCGGGATCCGCGGCCAGGTTGGCGCCCGCGATCCGCAGCGCCAGCGGCAGATGGGCGCAGGTCCGGGCGAGCTCGGCCAGCGCCTCGGGCTCGGCCTCCACCCGGGCCGCGCCGAGCAGGTCGGCCAGCACCGAGCGCGACTCCGCCTCGGTGAGCACGCCCAGTGGCACGTGGTCGGCCCCGGGGTCGACGCTCAGCCCGCGCAGGTCGTGGCGGCTGGTGATGAGCACCGCGCAGCCCGGCTGGCCCGGCAGCAGCGGCCGGATCTGCTCGGCGCTGATCGCGTTGTCCAGCAACAGCAGCATCTTCCGCCCGGAGAGCACACTGCGGAACAGCGCCGCCTGCTCCTCGACCTCGGTGGGGATCCGCTCGCGCGGCACGTCGAGGGTGCCGAGGAACCGGGTGAGCACCGCGGCCGGGGTCAACGGCGGATCGGCCGCGTAGCCCTGCAGGTTCACGTACAGCTGGCCGTCGGCGAAGGACGGGCTGAACAAGTGCGCGACATGCACGGCGAGCGCGGTCTTCCCGACCCCGGGCGGCCCGGAGATGACGACGTTGCGCCAGCGCCCCCCGGCCCCGATGGACAGCTTGGTCAGCGCGTCGATCGTCGCGGACCGCCCGACGAACCGGTGCAGGTCCGCGGGCAGCTGGTAGATCGCCACACGCGGCGGCACGGGCTCGGCTCCGGCGTCCTCCGCAAGGATCGTGCGGTGCACCTCCTGAAGCCGCGCGCCCGGCTCGACGCCGAGCTCGCCGGTGAACATCTTGTGCACCCCGCGGTAGGTGTCGAGCGCGTCGGCCCGGCGCCCGGACCGGTGCAGCGCCAGGATCAGCTGCGCCCAGAACGACTCCTGCCACGGATGTTCCTGGGTGAGCGTGCCGAGCTCGCCGATGATCTCGCGGTGACGGCCCACTTCCAGGCTGACCTCGAAGTACCGGTCGCGGGCGCGTAGCCGTTCCTCGGCCAGCTGCACCGCGTCCTCGCGCTGCATCGACTCCGACGGGACGTCCGACAGCGCGGATCCGCGCCAGCAGCCGAGTGCCTCGGTGAGCAACCGCAGTTCCTCGTCGGGCTCGCCGGCCCTCGCGGCTCGGCCGGTCAGCTCGCGGAATCGCAGCAGGTCGAGCTGGTCCGGGCAGACGCGGATCAGGTAGCCGTCCGGCCGGGTTTCGATGAGGCTGTCGTCGCCGAGCATCCGCCGCAGCCGCAGGGCGTACACCTGGGTGCTCTTGCGCGCGGTGGCCGGCGGGCGCTCACCCCAGAGCCGTTCGGCGAGCTGATCGACCGACACGGTGGCGTTGGCGCGCACCAGCAACGCGGCCAGCAGCACCCGCAGCTTGGGCCCGTTGATCGGCACCGCTTCGCCGTCGCGCACCACTTCGAGTGGGCCGAGCACCCGGAAACCGAGACCGGACATCCTCACCTGGCCCCTCCGCGGTCCGGGAAAACTCCGCCGACAAGAGAGCGTATCCGGATCCGGGCGCCCGGGTGATCACCGGGGTGAAACCATGGTGTTGCCGGTTTGAAACCGCCGTTCCCGAGGATCTCTTCGCACCCGACTGGGGGTTCGGGGGACGGCGCGTGCGCCCGCCCCCGGCGGTTCGGGGGAGACGAGGTACCACCAGGTCCTCCGGGGGTGGATCTGGTGGTACTCGTCGACTGGAACCCGGACCATGGACCGGGCATGGATGCCTGCATGATCGCCGCGCTGCTGCCCGGCTGGTGCTGCGCGGCCGGTGCGCGCACTGCCGGGCGCCGATCAGCGTCCGCTAACCGGTGGTCGAGCTGGAGACGGCGGTGCTGTTCGCCGCGCTGGCGCTCATCGACCTCGCCTGCCGCCGTCTGCCGAACGCGATCGTGCTGCCGTCGTACCCGGTGCTCGCGGTGCTGCTGGCGGGTTCGGCAGGGCCCTCGTGAGTGGTAAGTGTCGTTCTAACGACACTTACCACTCACGAGCCCTGGCCAGGCCGGTCTCCAGGCGTTCGCTGGCCCGGCCGTCGCCGCTGGCGACCCGCAGGGTCAGCTGCCGGTGCCGGTGCACCGGGTGGTCCGGCCGACTGTGCTCGGCGTCCGGCCTTGATCGCGAGTGACCGAGGACCCTTGCCCCGGACCGGGTCCGGGTGCTACGCGCGGGCGCGGCCAGGGTCCATCGGCCCTATCGGCCGCCCGCGCCGCCTACCACGCTGTGAGCAGGGAATCCGACAGCGAAGACGAGGGGACGATGATCGGTCACGAGGGTGCGCGGATGCTGGACCGGGCGGAGTGCCTGGCCCTGCTCGACAGCGCGCGGGTGGGCCGGGTGGTCTACACCCACCGCGCCATGCCCGCGGTCGAGCCGGTCCGCTTCTCCGTGCGTGACGACGCCGTCGTCTTCGCCGCTTCGTCGGGTAGCGCGCTGTACGCGGGCGCGAGGGACACCGTCGTGGCTTTCGAGGTCGACGATTTCGATCCCGACCTCGGCGCCGGGTGGTACGTCACGGTGCTCGGCTGGGCCGTCGAGGCCGGCGACGCCGCGGTGCTCGCGCTGCCGGTGTGCACCTGGACGCCCACCGCGGGCAAACGTTTCCTCCGCATTCCGATGGCTTCGATTTCCGGGCAACGCGTCACCGGACGTGTCCGGTAACGAACCCGGCCCAGTCACCGACCCACCAAACGGACGAACGCCGATGGGCCGACACGGGCAGCCTGCCGTGCCATCCTTGATGGCCGGGAAGCCCGGGATGAACGACACCAGTGGGGTCGACGGGAGTGGACGAGACGAGCGTGCCGAACGTCCTCGCCGCGGTGGCGGCGGTGGCGCGGGACCTCGACGTCGCCGCGATCCTGGGCCGCGTGGTCCGGACCGCCCGCGAGCTGACCGGCGCCGGCCACGGCGTGCTGGCGCTGCTCGGCGACGACGGCGAGGTCACCGAGCTCATTCCCGACGACGCCGGGCAGCCCCGTGAGGACGCGCTGGAGACGCCGATCCGGGTGCGCGGGCGCACCTTCGCCGTGCTGCACCTGGCCGGGAAGCCGGGCACCGACTTCGGCGAGAACGATCTCGCCGTGCTCACCGCGCTGGCCAGGGTCGCGGCGGGAACGATCGAAAACGCGCTGCTGTTCGAGGACGTCCAACGCCGCGAGCGCTGGCTCGAGGCCTCCTACCACGTCACCGAGGCCCTGCTGGCCGAGCAGGATCTGACCGCGACGCTGCGGCTGGTCGCCGACCGCGCCCGGGTCGTCGGCGGCGGCTCGGTCGGCGCGATCGCGCGCCCGAGCGGGGTCGCCACGCTGGTGTTCGACCAGGTCGAGCCGCCCGGCGAGGACGCCGAAAAGCTGGCCGGGCTGACCGTGCCGCTCGAGGGCACCGCGACCGGCGTCGCGTTCACCAGCCGCCGGCCGGTGGTCGTGCGCGACTACGGCCACCACGTCACCGAGCAGCAGGGCACCGCGCGGCTGCCCGGGCTGGTGAAGGACCTGGACTCGGCGGTCTCGGTGCCGCTCGTCGTCGGCGACGACACCCTGGGCGTGCTCGTGGTCGCCAAGTTCCGGGACCGGCGGCCGTTCTCCGCCGAGGACGTCCGGCAGATCGAGCGCTTCGCCGCGCACGCCGCCCTCGCCGTCGAATTCGCGCGCGTGCAAGGGGTACAGCAGCGGCTCGCGGTGTTCGAGGACCGTGACCGGATCGCGCGTGACCTGCACGACCTGGTGATCCAGCGGCTCTTCGCGACCGGGCTCGGCCTGGAGGGCACCAGCCGCCTGATCGCCGATCCCGGGGTCGCCGACCGCGTCGCCGGGTACGCCCAGGACCTGGACCGGACCATCCGCGAAATCCGCAACAGCATCTTCTCGCTGCAGGCCCCGGCGCAGGCGCAGGGCAGTCTCCGCGCGGAGCTGCTACGGGTGGCGCTGGACGCCGGTGGCGTACTGGGTTTCGAGCCGCGGGTCGGGTTCGAGGGCCCGCTGGACGCCGCGGTGCCGGACGCCGTCCGCACCGACCTGCTCGCCTGCCTGCGCGAAGCACTGTCCAATGTGGGCAGACACGCGAAGGCGACCGGCACGGCGGTGGAGGTGACCGTCGACGGGCGGGGCCGCACGCTCGGCCTGGTCGTCACCGACGACGGCATCGGCATCCCGGAGGGCGAGGAGCGCCGCAGCGGGCTGGCGAACCTGGCGGCGCGGGCCGCGCGCTGGGGCGGCACCTGCGTGGTGGCGCCGCACGCGGCCGGCGGGACGAGGCTGACCTGGACGGCGGAACTGCCGCCGCGGGAGAAGAACGGGAGTGCGCGGTGACGATTTCGGTGTTCCTGCTCGACGACCACGAGCTGGTCCGCACCGGACTGAAGACCGTCTTCGAGGCCGAGCCGGATATCACGGTCGCCGGCGAGGCCGGTTCGGCGGCCGAGGCGCTCGTGCGGATCCCGCTGGTGCGCCCGGACGTGGCCATCCTCGACGTCCGGCTGCCCGACGGCGAGGGCATCGGCGTCTGCCGCGAGATCCGGTCCCAGATCGAGCCGCCGCCCGCGTGCCTGATGCTCACGTCCTACTCCGACGACGAGGCCCTGTTCGGCGCGATCATGGCCGGCGCCGCGGGCTACATGCTCAAGCAGGTGTCCGGGCAGTCGCTGGTCGACGCCGTCCGCAAGGTCGCCGCGGGCGGCTCGCTGCTCGACGCGAGCCTGACCGCGTCCGTGCTGAGCCGGTTGCGCGGCGAGAGCCCGACGGCGGCGCCCGACCCGCGGTACGAGCAGCTCAGCCCGCAGGAGAAGCGCGTGCTGGACCTGGTCGCCGAGGGCCTGACCAACCGGCAGATCGCGCAGCGCCTATTTCTGGCCGAGAAGACGGTCAAGAACTACGTGTCCTCGGTGCTGCACAAGCTCGGCGTCGAACGCCGGACGTCGGCCGCGGTCTACCTCTCCCAGCGCAAGGGTGGCCCCGAGGCTTATTGAGCGGTAAGGCAACGTGGCGTGTGGAGCGAGGCACCTTCCTCGCGGCAGACGCGAGCACAGTTCCCCTCACTCCACCGAACCACCGAGCCGTCCAAGTCCGTGAATGCCACATTCACGGCGTCTTAAAGGCCAGGGTCCCGGCAAAGTCGTTAGGGGATGCCGAGGAGGGTGAGGGGGCGGGTGTGGTTGCGGGCGGTGTGGCGTAGTGCGGCTGCGATGTTGGTGTGGCCGGCTAGGCGTAGGGCGCTGATGGCGAGGTTGCGTAGGCCGGCCATGACGCGGGGTGCGGTGCCGGTGCGGATGCGAGAGGTGTCTTCGCCGTAGGTGACGTCGCGGACCCAGTGGAGCCGGTTTTCGATGCCCCAGTGGTCGCGGACGTAGTGGGCGATCTGGGGTGGTGGGTCGGTGAGGTTGGTGATGCCGAGGACTGTTTCGGTGTGGGTTTTGCCGGTGGCGGTGTAGGTGACGTGGCGGTGCAGTTGGAATATCTGTGTCGTGTGGGGGAAGCGGACGCCGGTGTCGGGTGTGGGCAGGGCGCGGATGGTGCGGTGTTCGTGTCGGCCGTGGCCGGTGTCGCAGGTGGTGTGGGGTTCGGTGTCGGCCCAGGGCAGGGTGAGCAGGTTGCGGTGCAGGTAGCCGCGGTTGCCTTTGACGAGGAATACGTACTTGGCGCCGTGGTCGGTGATGTAGCGGGCGTGGTCGGCGGTGGTGTGCAGGGCGTCGGCGGTGACCACCACTCCGGTCAGGTCGATCCGGTCCAGCAGGCGGGTGAACCAGTGGACCTCGTTGCCTTTGGAGCCGAGGACTTCGGCTTGGGCCAGGACGGTGCCGGTGCTCCGGTTCATCGCGCCCAGCAGG
The DNA here is from genome assembly GCA_963762765.1 of uncultured Actinomycetota bacterium. Lineage (GTDB taxonomy): Bacteria > Actinomycetota > Actinomycetes > Mycobacteriales > Pseudonocardiaceae > Amycolatopsis. Next base: position 596 of record CAVXMR010000029.1, on the reverse strand, counting down.
TGCACTCCGCCGGTGCCGTCGGGTGCGCAGGTGCCGCGCACGGTCTTGCCGTCGACCGCGATCACCTCTGCCCGCCCGTCGGTCACGGGGGCCAGGCGGGCGAGGCGTTCCTGCAGCCACGCGCAGATCGCCGCGTCTACGGCGTCGGCGTCCACATGCTGCAAGACCCGCCGCAGGGTGGCCTCGCCGGGAGGGACATACCGGCCCCGGCGGGGGTCCAGCCTGGCCGCCAGCCGGGCCAGGACCGACTGCTCGGCATCGGCGGCCCATTCACCGATCGCGGTGAACGACTGGGCTCCGGCACAGACCGCCGCCGCGGCAATCAGCAGGATCGACTGCAGCCGATGCCGCACCCCGCGCCGTTTCCGCGGGTCAGGCACCACCGACAGATGATCACTCAGATCGAATACATCCTCTTCGGACACCCCATCGGCCCGGGTCAGATGGTCAAAGCCAGAAGGCATCAGCGATGATGAAGCAGCAGGCACGGCTCTCTCACATGATCATGGGTCCTAGACAAACCACATGATCAACCAGAGGGCCGTGCCTGCCTCACATCAACACACCGACTTTGCCGGAGCCCTGGCGTCTTGGGC
>CAVXMR010000028.1:0-361205 GCA_963762765.1 uncultured Actinomycetota bacterium | reverse complement strand
CATGGGCCGCGGACAGTCGCTGATCGTCTGGGCGATCGCCGAAGGCCGCTCCGCCGCGGCCGGCGTCGATGCCTACCTGACCGGCCGGGACGTCCTCCCCGCGCCGATCGCCCCGACCGATCGGCCGCTCGTTTAGTTTCCCCATTGGCCGTGAAGGCCCGCTTACCGGCTGTGGGAGCCGGTAAGCGGGCCTTCACGGCTTTTCAGCGCGCGCGTGATACCAGGAATAGGGAGATTTCACGCTCAACTTAATCTTTCGTGTGAAATCGGCTAAGAGGTGGCATCCCGGCCGCCGGTTGGGCCATCTTGGATTCAAGGGGACACCGCCGGCGCCGAGGGGGCTCGGGTACGGCGGTGGGTATTCAACGTGGGAGGGGACCCATCCATGCCTGTCGATCTGAGCACCACTCTGGAGTGGCGGACGGCCACCGGTGACGCCGCCACCATGCTCGACGAACTGCAGCCGAACATCCTGAAAGCCCATGTGCGCGACCATCTTTCCGCGCTGTTCTTGCACTTCGGGGACACGGCGGAAGCGCGCGCGTTCCTGGTCGCGGTGGCGGCGAAGATGAAGTCGGCGAAAGCGCACCTCGAGGAGGTCAGCGCGTTCAAGACCGGCGGCGCGGCCGGGACGCCGTACGTCGGCGTCGGGCTCACCGCCGCCGGCTACGCGGCCATCGGCGTCGAGAATTTCCCACAGGACGAGGCTTTCCTGCGCGGGATGAAAGCCGCGGAAACCCGGCAGAAGCTCGCCGACCCGCCGCGGTCGACGTTCGATCCCGGCTATCGCGACGAAATCCACGCGGTCGTACTGGTCGGAGACGCGACGGACAAGGCGATGACCGCCCGCCGCAACGAAATCCTCGGTCTCCTGCCGGATTCGGCCACCGTGCTCGCCGAGGAGATCGGGCTCGGCCGGATCAACGCGCGCGGTGAGGGAATCGAACACTTCGGGTACGTCGACGGCCGCAGCCAGCCGTTGTTCCTGCACGAGGATTTCGAGGACGAGAAGAACAACACCGACGGCGTGAACGTCTGGGATCCGTCCGCGCCGCTTTCCCAGGTGCTCGTCCCGGACACCGCCGCTCCGGATCCCGCGGTGCATTTCGGGAGTTACCTCATTTTTCGCAAGCTGGAGCAGAATGTCCGCCGGTTCAAGCAGGCGGAAGAGGATCTGGCGGACGCGCTGAGCCTCACCGGGGACGACCGCGAGCGCGCGGGCGCGATGATCATCGGCCGGTTCGAGGACGGCACGCCGCTGACGCTGCAGCGCGAGGACGGCGTCGAAAGCCCGGTGCCGAACAACTTCACCTACGACAGCGACGACCTCGCGGCGAAGTGCCCGTTCCAGGCGCACATCCGCAAGACGAACCCGCGCGGCTCCGGCGGCGCCGAGCAGCCGCCGCAGGAGCGGCTGCACCTGATGGCGCGGCGCGGGGTCACTTACGGCGAACGCGCCGACGACCCGGACGCCGACATCCCGCCCGCCGAGCGGCCCAGCGGCGGGGTCGGGCTGCTGTTCATGGCGTTCAACTCGGTGCTGGACAACCAGTTCGAGTTCACCCAGGCGATCTGGGCGAACAACCCGGGCTTCCCGCTCAACAAGCCGATCACGCCTGGACTGGACCCGGTGATCGGGCAGGGCGCGCGGGAGCCGTCCGACTACACCACCGGGTGGGGCGGGTCGGAGCATCGAGTCGCGGGGCCGATCCCGCAGGCGGTGACGCTGAAGGGCGGCGACTACTTCTTCGCGCCGTCGCTAGCTTTCCTGCGATCGCTGGGCTGAGCCGGGTATCTTGAGGGCCCCAAGGCCTTCGGGAGGGATCGGTTGGACCGGCACGAACGGCTGAGTGCGCTGCTGGACATGGTGGGGCAGCGGGAGAAGATCGACGTCGAGGCCGCCGACGTCGAGGTCGTCACCGCTTGAGTCCGTGAATACCACATTCAGGGCCTAAGACGCCAGGGCTCCGGCAAAGTCGGTGTGTTGATGTGAGGCAGGCACGGCCCTCTGGTTGATCATGTGGTTTGTCTAGGACCCATGATCATGTGAGAGAGCCGTGCCTGCTGCTTCATCATCGCTGATGCCTTCTGGCTTTGACCATCTGACCCGGGCCGATGGGGTGTCCGAAGAGGATGTATTCGATCTGAGTGATCATCTGTCGGTGGTGCCTGACCCGCGGAAACGGCGCGGGGTGCGGCATCGGCTGCAGTCGATCCTGCTGATTGCCGCGGCGGCGGTCTGTGCCGGAGCCCAGTCGTTCACCGCGATCGGTGAATGGGCCGCCGATGCCGAGCAGTCGGTCCTGGCCCGGCTCGCGGCCAGGCTGGACCCCCGCCGGGGCCGGTATGTCCCTCCCGGCGAGGCCACCCTGCGGCGGGTCTTGCAGCATGTGGACGCCGACGCCGTAGACGCGGCGATCTGCGCGTGGCTGCAGGAACGCCTCGCCCGCCTGGCCCCCGTGACCGACGGGCGGGCAGAGGTGATCGCGGTCGACGGCAAGACCGTGCGCGGCACCTGCGCACCCGACGGCACCGGCGGAGTGCACCTGCTGGGCGCGATGAACCGGAGCACCGGCACCGTCCTGGCCCAAGCCGAAGTCCTCGGCTCCAAAGGCAACGAGGTCCACTGGTTCACCCGCCTGCTGGACCGGATCGACCTGACCGGAGTGGTGGTCACCGCCGACGCCCTGCACACCACCGCCGACCACGCCCGCTACATCACCGACCACGGCGCCAAGTACGTATTCCTCGTCAAAGGCAACCGCGGCTACCTGCACCGCAACCTGCTCACCCTGCCCTGGGCCGACACCGAACCCCACACCACCTGCGACACCGGCCACGGCCGACACGAACACCGCACCATCCGCGCCCTGCCCACACCCGACACCGGCGTCCGCTTCCCCCACACGACACAGATATTCCAACTGCACCGCCACGTCACCTACACCGCCACCGGCAAAACCCACACCGAAACAGTCCTCGGCATCACCAACCTCACCGACCCACCACCCCAGATCGCCCACTACGTCCGCGACCACTGGGGCATCGAAAACCGGCTCCACTGGGTCCGCGACGTCACCTACGGCGAAGACACCTCTCGCATCCGCACCGGCACCGCACCCCGCGTCATGGCCGGCCTACGCAACCTCGCCATCAGCGCCCTACGCCTAGCCGGCCACACCAACATCGCAGCCGCACTACGCCACACCGCCCGCAACCACACCCGCCCCCTCACCCTCCTCGGCATCCCCTAACGACTTTGCCGGGACCCTGGCCTAAGACGCCGTGAATGTGGCATTCACGGTCTTGAGGCTCAGAGCGTGTCGAGGCGGTCGAGCGCCAGCAGGCCCGCGCCCAGGCGACCCGCTTCGTCACCCAAGGCGGCGATCCGCAGCTCCGGCATCCGCTGGAACGTCAGGTGCGAAGCGAGCCAGTCGTGGACCGGCTGGAGCACGTAGTCCGAGGCGGTGAACAGGCCGCCGCCGAGCACGATCACCTCCGGGCCCAGCAACGTGAGCAGGGTGCGGATGCCGTGGCCGAGGCCGTCGAGGGCGTCCTGGACCACCGCCACCGCGGCCTCGTCGCCGTGCCGGGCGGCCTCGACGACCTCACGGGCGCCGTCGGCCGCGCGGCCGGTGCGTTCCGTATAACGGCGGGCGATCGCCGCCGCCGACGAGATCGCCTCCAGGCAGCCCACCGCCCCGCAGCCGCACTTGATCCCGTGGCCGACGTCGATGTGGCCGACCTCGCCGGCCAGCCCGTGCGCCCGGTGGATCCGGCCTTCGAGCAGCAGCGCCGCCGCGATCCCGGTGCCGACCGGGATGAACGCCGCGTTCTCGCAGCCCTGGCCCGCGCCGACGCGGAACTCGGCGATCCCGCCCGCGGTCACGTCGTGGCCGAACGCCACCGGCAGCCCCAGCCGCGCCTGAAGCAGCTCGCCGAAGTGGACCTCGCGCCAGTCCAGGTTCGCCGAGAAATGGCAGATCCGCGTCTTCTCGTCGACGATCCCCGGCACCACCACGCCGACCGCCGCCGGCGCACCGGTCCCGGCCTGCTCGGACAGCCGCGTGACGATGTCCGCGACCTGTTCGGCCAGCGCCGTCCCGTCCGCGCTGCGCGCCGTTTCCGCGCGCAGCGTCGCCTGCGGCTCGAGCTGCTCGTCGAGCAGCGCCGCCTTGACCGTCGTCCCGCCCACATCCAGGGCCGCCACCATTCGAGTCACGGGCGCATTGTCACATTGACTCGCCTTCGAGTGCGGACCTACGCTCAACCGGCCAGACGCCGGCTCCCGGAACGCGGTGCAAGTCCGCGCGGTCGCGCCACTGTGACCTCCGCAAGGAGGAAGCCAGACCCGGGGCCGTCGTGCAGTCCCCGATGTGGCCGCGAAAGCCCGAGGAGGCCCCCGTGACGCAAGCGGTAGTTCCCGCTGTTCCCCTTCCGGTCCGGATCCCGATCCGCCAGATCCTGCCGTGGGCGGGGTTCGTGGTGCTCCTAGCGCTGATCGCGTTGTACTTCGTGAGCGTCGAACAGGGCGCGACAGCGGTCTTCGCGAACATGTACGTCCATGAGTTCGTCCACGACGGCCGGCACCTGCTGGCCTTCCCCTGCCACTGATCGGCGGGCACACGCACTCATGATGAGGACCCTCCTGGTCCGCGGCATGCTCGCGGGCCTGATCGCCGGCGTGCTCGCGTTCGGCTTCGCCTATGCCTTCGGTGAGCCGTCGGTCAACACCGCCATCGGCATCGAAGAATCCGGTGGGGCCGAGCACGCGCACCACGACGCGGGCGCGGGCCAGCCCGCCGAAGCGCCCGAAGAGGAGCTCGTCTCCCGGGACGTCCAGAGCACCGTCGGTCTGCTGACCGGTGTGGTGGTCTACGGCGTCGCCATCGGCGGCCTGTTCGCGCTCGCCTTCGCGTTCGTCTACGGCCGCCTCGGTACGCTCCGGCCACGGGTGACGGCGATCCTGCTCACCGGCGGCGCGTTCGCCGTGGTGTTCCTGGTGCCGTTCCTGAAGTACCCGGCCAACCCGCCGGCGGTCGGCCGGCCCGGCACCATCGGCGCCCGCACCGAGCTGTACTTCGGGTTCGTCGCGATCTCGCTGCTCGCGGGCATCCTCGCCGCGGTGTTCGGCCGCCGCCTCGCCGACCGGTTCGGCGCCTGGGGCGGCTTCCTGCTCGCAGCGGCGGGCTACGTCGTGGTGGTCGCCGTCACGGCCTGGCTGATGCCGGTCATCGACGAGGTCCCGGCGACGTTCCCGGCGTCCACGCTGTGGAGCTTCCGGACCGCCTCGATCGGCACGCAGGTGACGTTGTGGCTGGCACTGGGCCTGGCCTTCGGCGCCTTCGCGGAGAAGGCGCTGAAGCCGAAGGCCGCAGTCGCCGCCTGACGGACTCGTGAGTGCCGAGGCCGGTTCTAACCGGTCGCGGCACTCACGAGTCCTTTCCCTAAGGCGCCCCAGGCGGGATGAACGGCAGCCCCGACGGCGCGCCCTCCCTCACGAAGCTCAGTAGAGTTTCCGTGTCGAGGCAGGTCTCGACGGAGTCGGCGAGCCGCTCCAGCATGTCCTCCCGCAGCTCCGCAAACCCCGGCGCACCCACCGCGGGCATCCACTCGACTCCGGCCTGCGCGGCGACTTCCGTCAGCCACGCCCGCCGGAAACCGTCGTTCTCCAGCGCCCCGTGCCACATGGTCCCCCACACCGCGCCGGCCTGCCATCCATCCAAAAAGGTCCCATCACCCGAAGCCGACCCGTGGTGGATTTCATAGGCCTCCACCCGATGCCCCCGCCATTCCCCAACCGGACGCTGAAGCACCTTCTCCGCCGAGAAGGAAACCTGCGTCGGCAGCAGACCAAGCCCGTCAACCGCACCCACCCCGGACTCAACCGAGTCCACAATGGACGATGCAAGCATCTGATAGCCACCACAGATACCCAGCACCGGCCGCCCAGCAACCGCACGAGCCGCCACCACAGCGTCGAGGCCGCGCGAGCGCAGCCAGGCCAAGTCGTCCACGGTCGCACGGGATCCGGGCAGTATCACCAGATCCGCGGAAGCGACCGTGTCCGGATCCGCGGTCAAGGTCACGCTCACGCCGGGCTCGGCTGCCAAGGCGTCGACGTCGGTGGCGTTGGACGCGCGCGGGAAGCGCACGACCGCGACCCGCAGGCCACCGCCGCGGGCCTCGTGCCGCCAGCCCGCCGCGGCGAGGGCGTCCTCCGAGTCGATCCACACCCGGTCGAGCCACGGCAGCACGCCGAGTACCGGCCGGCCGGTGACCTTCTCCAGGCTGTCCAGCCCGGGCCGCAGCAGCCCGACATCGCCACGGAACTTGTTCACGATCCAGCCCGCTACCAGCGCCTGGTCTTCGGCCGACAGCAACGCCAGCGTGCCGAACATCGCGGCCAGCACGCCGCCGCGGTCGATGTCGCCGACCACGACCACCGGCAGCGAGAACCGCCGAGCGAGGCCCATGTTGACGTAGTCGCCGCCGCGCAGGTTGATCTCCGCCGGGCTCCCAGCGCCTTCACAGACCACGACGTCGAAGCGCGCGCGAAGGTCGTCGTACGCGCTGAAGGCGATCTCCGCGAGCCCCGCCCGGCCGGTGGCGTACTCCCCCGCTTCGAGCGTGCCGAACGGCTTCCCGAGTGCGACGACGTGGCTCCGCCGGTCGCTGCCGGGTTTGAGCAGCACCGGATTCATCGCCGCTTCCGGTTCGACGCGGGCCGCGCGCGCCTGCAGCCACTGCGCGCGGCCGATCTCGGCACCGTCGGCGCAGACCATCGAGTTGTTCGACATGTTCTGCGCCTTGAACGGCGCCACCCGCACGCCGCGGCGCGCCAGCCAGCGGCAGATTCCGGCTGTGACGAGGCTTTTCCCTGCGTCGGACGTGGTACCGGCGACGAGCAGGCCGCTCATCGGGCGACCGCCACCGCCACGGCGAGCGCCGCGGCGCCGACCAGCCGTGAGAGCCGCACGGCCCGGCGAAGGTCGACCGTCTCGGGGTCACGGCCTTCGCCGAGCCGCGCGCGGCGCTCGACTTGCCCGCCGTAGCTGTTGGTCCCGCCGAGCCTGACGTCCAGCGCGCCCGCGAAGGCCGCTTCGACCTGTCCGGCGTTCGGACTCGGGTGAAGGCTGCCGTCGCGGCGCCACACCCGCCACGCCTGCTTCGCGTACCCGCCGGCCAGCGGCGCGCACAACGTCGTGAGCACAGCGCCGACGCGAGACGGCACGAGGTTGACGGCGTCGTCCGCGCGCGCAGACGCCCAGCCGAAGCGGAAGTAGCGAAGCGAGCGATACCCGACCATCGCGTCGAGAGTGTTCAAAGCGCGGTACCCGAGCAACCCGGGTACGCCCGCGACAGCGCCCCAGAGCAGCGGAGCGACGACGGCGTCCGACGTGTTCTCCGCGATCGACTCGGTGGCCGCACGGGTCAGCTCGGCGGCGTCCAACGTCGTCGCGTCGCGCGCGCAGAGGTGCGAAAGGCGCTGACGTGCTTCGGGCACTTCGCCCGCGTCGAGTAACCGAGCCATCTCGACGCCTTCAGCGCCGAGACCGCGTCCACCCAACACAGCCCACGTACAGACCGCTGTCATCGCGAAGCGTGCGAAGGGACGTCGACGCGTCGCGACTTGAGCGGCGACGCCGAGGCCTGTGACCGCTCCGGTGCACAAACCCGCGTACAGCGCTCCGCGCGGCTTCGAGTCCGCCCACATGCGACGCTCCAGACGCGCCGCGGCAGTCCCGAAGAGCGCTACCGGGTGCCCTCGACGGGGGTCGCCGAACAGCGCGTCGGCGACATATCCGGTGATCAATCCGGCCGCTGCGGCTCGTTGTCGGAGTGGCACGTGGCGAACGGTAGCGCGTGCACGAGAATGCCGGGTATGACCAAGCTGACCCGCCGGCTCGCCACGTACCTCGAGACCCTGGCACGTGCAGTACGCCGGTACGGAAGCGACGACGGCAAGGTGCTGGTCCTGGGCGGGGTCCGGTCGGGCAAGTCGCGCCACGCCGAACGGCTCGTCGGACGGCACCCGCACCTCGTCTACGTCGCGCCCGGCCTCCCGCCGAGCGACGACGACCCGGAATGGGCGGCCCGGGTGGCCGCGCACCGGGCGCGCCGCCCGGCGCACTGGCGGACCGTCGAGACCACCGACCTGGCCGGAGTCCTGCGCGGCGCGACCAAGCCGCTGCTGATCGACTGCCTCGGCACCTGGCTCTCGCGGGTGCTGGACGAGGTCGGCGCCTGGGAGCAGAAGCCGGGATGGGAGCTGCGGCTCGACGACCGGCTCGAGGACTTCCTCGCGGCCTGGGCGTCCGCGCGGGTGCCGGTGGTGGTGGTCAGCAACGAGGTCGGCAGCGGTGTGGTGCCCGCGACCTCGTCCGGACGGCTGTTCCGTGATGTGCTGGGCGCACTCAACAACCGGGTGTCCGCCGACGCCGACCGGGTCCTGCTGGTCGTCGCCGGGCGGGTGCTCGAACTGCCTTAGGAGCCGCCGTGTACGAGATCCCCGTCCCCGACGCCGCCGCCCGCGCAGCCGCGCTGGAGCGGCTCGACGGCCTGGTCAAGCCGCTTGGCTCGCTCGGCAGGCTCGAGGAGATCGCGGCCTGGCTCTCGGCCGCGCACGGCAGCGTCCCGCCGCGGCCGCTCGACGACGTCCGGGTCGTCGTGTTCGCCGGTGACCACGGCGTTTCGGCGCTCTCGGCGTACCCGCGCGAGGTCACCGCGGCGATGGTGCGTGTGTTCCTCGCCGGCCAGAGCGGAGTGAACGTGCTGGCCGCGCAGGTCGGCGCGAAGGTCCGGGTTGCCGACCTCGGCGTCGACTGGGACGGCTCGGACGTGCCGGCCGAAGTGACCGCGCACAAGATCCGCCGGGGTTCGGGCTCGATCGACGTCGAGGACGCACTGGAGCCGGGGCAAGCGTTTGCGGCCTTCGCGGCGGGACGTGCGATCGCGGACGAGGAATCGGGCGCTGACCTGCTGATTCCCGGCGACATGGGTATCGGCAACACGGCGATGTGCGCGGCTATGGTCGCGGCCACGCTCGGCCTGCCCGCCGAGGAGGTCGTCGGCACCGGGACCGGTATCGACGACGCCGGTCTCGCGCGGAAGACCGAAGCCGTGTCGGCGGCGCTAGCGCGGACGGCAGGCCGGGTGGAAGACCCGTTCGAGCGGCTGACCGCGCTGGGCAGCGCGTGTGTCGCGGCGACGGCGGGGTTCCTCGTGCAGGCGGCGGTGCGCGGGATCCCGGTGCTGCTCGACGGCGTTTTCTCGGGCGCGGCGGCGCTGGTCGCGCGGGACATCGCGCCGGGTGCGGAGCAGTGGTGGCTGGCCGGGCATCGCTCGACCGAGCCGTCGCAGGCGTTCGCGTTGAAGGCACTGGGCCTGGAGCCGATCCTCGACCTCGGGCTGCGGCTCGGCGAGGGCAGCGGCGCGGTCCAGGCCGTGCCGACTTTGCGTGCGGCGCGGGCGATCCTGGCCGAGATGGGCCTGCTGGCGGATCTCGCGTGAACGCGTGCTGACGGACGCTCTGCGGATGGCCGTCGGGACGTTGACCACCGTGCCCGTCCCGGCGCCGCGGGTGATCGACCGGCGGGTCGCGGGCGCCGCGATGGCGCTCGCGCCTCTCGCCGCGCTCCCCCTCGCCGCGGCGGCGGCCTTGATCACCGCCGGCGGCACGGCGCTCGGGCTCCCCGCGTTCGCCACCGCCGCCCTCGCCCTCGGCGCGGTCGCGCTGGGCAGCCGTGGCCTGCACCTGGACGGCCTCGCCGACACCGCCGACGGCCTCGGCGCCTCCTACGACCGCGCCAAGGCCCTCGACGTCATGCGCCGCGGCGACTCCGGCCCGACCGGCGTGGCGACGCTGGTGTTCGTCCTGCTCGTGCAGGTCGGCGCACTCTCCGGCGCGATCGGCGCCGGACACGGGATCGCCGCCATCGTCATCGGCGTGCTCGTCGGGCGCTGCACGCTCTCCCTCGCCTGCGCGCGAGGTGTCCCGTCGGCGCGCCCGGAAGGCCTCGGCGCGACGGTCGCCGGTTCCGTATCAAGACCCGCCGCTGTCCTCATTGGACTGATCGCGGCCGCCGCGACGGCCTTCACCCCAGGACTCGCCTGGTGGCGCGGGCCGATCGCCGTTCTCGTGGCCTACGTCGTCACGGCGGCGTTGCTCTTTCGCTGCACCAAACGCCTCGGCGGCATCACCGGCGACGTCCTCGGTGCGGGCGTCGAGGTGGCTGTCGCCGGATCCCTGCTCGCCCTGAGCCTGTGACCTGAGTCACACGGGCAACCGTGTGGCGGGGCTGCCCCGTTTCAGCAGTGACCAAGGGGGCAGCTTGGAACGAGACCGGGATTTCGGAGACTACGTCGCCACGCACGCGGCGGTGTTGCGGCGCACGGCCTACCTGTTGTGTGCCGACTGGCACCGCGCCGAGGACCTGGTGCAGACCACGCTGGCGAAGATGTACGTCGTCTGGCCGCGAGTGCACCGCAGCGGTCAGATCGACGCCTACGTCCGCAAAACGCTCGTCCGCACCATGATCGACGAGTCGAGGTCCGCCTTCCGCCGCCGCGAGCGTGTGGTCGGCGAACTGCCGGACCACGCCACCCGCGAGGCAGTCGTGGAGGACAGGCTGGCGGTCCAGGCCGCACTGGCCCAGCTGGCCCCTCGGCAGCGCGCGGTACTCGTGCTGCGGTTCTGGGAGGACCTGCCGGTCGACGCGACCGCGGCCGCGCTCGGCTGCAGCGCCGGCACGGTGAAAAGCCAGACAGCCAAAGCACTCGCGAACCTGCGCGGCCCGCTCGCGGCCGCCGGCCTGGAGATCACGGAGGTGATGGGATGACCGACATCAAGGACCTGCTTCAGCTGGCTGTCGAGGACGAGCCGATGACCGCGTTCGACATCGACCGCACCATCACCTCGGGCCGGCGCCGGTTGTGGCGGCGCCGCTTCGCCGTGGTGGGCGCCGCCGTGCTGAGCGTCGCCACCGTCGCGGCGATCGTGGTGGGCCTGGACGTCCAGTCGCAACGGCACTCGCAGCCCGCGACCAGCGAAACCCCGGGGCCGCCCGGCTCGGAACGCGCCGCGCAGCTCACCGGGATCGTGGCCCGGGTGCTCGTGCTGCCGCCGGGCATGCGGCAGGTGCCTGACGGGCCATGGCCGACGTCGTTCCAGCCGATGCACAGCCGGTCCAAGTGGGACTACCGGCAACACCTGGACCTCGTCGACGCCCTGGGCTCGGGCAGTCTCGACATCAACGTCACCACCGACGGCAGTTTCCCCGACTGCACGGCGAGTTCGACCCCTGGGCTGACGTGCACCCACCGCGTCGGCCCCGACGGCGCCGACCTCACGGTGTACCACCAGACCGGGGCCGGCGGCTGGTCCGGGACGGCGGTCCTGCGCCGCTTGCCCGACGGCACCTGGGCGAGCGCCTGGACGAGCTCGCTGTCCTGGACTCTGGTGAGGCAGGGATGGTCCTACACCTCCGTGGGCTGGGAAGAGATCCCGGCGGACGTCAAGCCGACCCGGCCGTCGCCGCCGCTGCCGGTCGAGCGGCTGATCGACCTCGTCACCGCGCTGTCCGGCTGACCGAGCCGCGGCGGGCGGGGTGGACCAGGGGGTCGTCCCGCCCGCCGCACCTTTCCGGGTGATCGTGTCAACCCCGGCCCCCGGGCGGGCGTGTTACCGGTAGAGCTACCAACGCCGCAGGGGAGGTGGTCGAGCCGTGCCTCGGCCGGACACGAGAGGGGCCGAACCGGTCGCGGACCTGTTCCGCACGCACCGCCCGGACCTGCTGCGGCTCGCCGTGCTGCTGCTCGGCGACCGCGCCCTCGCCGAGGACGTGGTGCAGGACGCCTTCGTGGCACTGCACCGCCGCTGGCCCACCTTGGCGGACCCGGCGGCCGCGGTCGGGTACCTGCGAGTCTCGGTGGTGAACGGAGCCCGGTCGGCACACCGCCGCCGCGCACTGGTCCGGCGGCACCTCCGGGTCGGCGAGCCGGAGGCACTCCCCGCGGCGGACGCAGGCGTGCTGCTCGCGGAGGAACACCGGACGGTGCTCGCCGCGGTCCGGCGGCTCCCCCGCCGGCAGCGCGAGGTGCTGGTGCTGCGGTACTGGGCCGGGCTGTCCGAAGCCGAAATCGCGGACACCCTCGCCGTGTCCCGCGGCACGGTCAAGACCAGCGCGTCCCGCGCACTGGCCAAGCTCGAAGCACTGCTCGGAGGATCCGATGCGCCCTGAACTGGAGGACCGGCTGCGGCAGGCGTTCACCGCTCTCGCGTCCACTGTGGACACCGAGGACGCGGCGCCCGCGCGGCAGCGGCCCCGACGCGGGCTGATGCCCTTCGCCGCGGCGGCCGCTGTCGTCGTGGCGGGCGGGGTCATCTTCGCCGTCACCCGGCCCGCACCCCCACCGGATCCCGGGGTGTCGGCCACCGTCGCGCCGCCGACGGGCACACCGGCCGCCAAGCCGTTCCCCTTCGACCTGCTGACCCATTGTGGTGTCGACGACGCGAAGATCGGCGACGCCTACTTCGAGGCCGAGGCGCCCATCATCGGCCCCGCCCACAGCGCGCCCGCCGGCTGGGACAACCCGTATCAGCACGGCACCATGACGGTGCTTTCGCCGAGCACGGCCATCTTCCACGACGATCGCGGGCACGAGGTCCGCTTCCGGGTCCGGCCCGGGGCGACGGCGTTCAAACACGCCTGCGACTGAGCGGACTGCCGCGGCTGGACGAGTGAACGTGATCTATCGGCGAATGGTGGAACCCAATACCGCCAAAAAGGCGTCCGTCGTCGCACGGTCTCGCACGGCGATGCGTAAGTGGTCCTCGCCGAGGCCGGGGAATGTGTCACCGCGGCGAACGGCGTAACCCGCCTCGCGCAGCCGCATTCGCAACGCCGCGGCACCGGGAATCCGGACCAGGACGAACGGGCCGCGCGGGTCGCCGACGACATCGACACCCGCCGTTTCGAGGCCGGAGACCAGGTACTCGCGGTCGCATTCCGCTGCCACGGCAAGCTTTTCGGCTTCCTCCAGCGCCGCCGGGCGGCAGCAGGCGACCGTCGCCACCCCGGCCAACGTCGACACCGACCACGGCGGCTGGACGGCTCGGAGACGTTCGATCACCGCAGGTTCGGCGAGGACGTACCCCGCGCGCAGCCCGGCCAGGCCCCATGTCTTGGTCAGGCTGCGCAGCACCACCACGCCCGGAATTCCGGGCGTCGCCAGGCTTTCCGCTTCGCCGGGCACGGCGTCGAGGAAGGCTTCGTCGACTACCAGCAGCCGCCCCGGGCGGGCCAGTGATCGCAGCATCGACGCCGGGTGCAGCGCCGACGTGGGGTTCGTCGGGTTGCCGACGACGACCAGGTCGGCGTCCACCGGGATCCAGCTCGGCCGCAGCTCGAAGCCGTCCACTTCGGACAGGATCACCCGGTCGACGGGGTGCCCTGCGGCGCGCAGCGCGGCCTCCGGCTCGGTGAACTGCGGATGTACCACCACCGCGCGACGAGGCGAGAAAGCCTGTGCCAGCAAGGTGAACGCCTCCGCCGCCCCGGCCGTCACGAGCACCTCGGCAACGTCGCGGCCGTGCCGCGCCGCGACCGCTTCCGTCGCGGCGGTCGCGTCGGGGTAGGCGGCGAGAGTGTCCACAGCGGACACCAGCTCGGCGCGCAGCCAGTCCGGCGGCTTGGGCAGGCGGACGTTCACCGCGAGGTCGACGAGCCCCGGCCCGACCTCGCGGTCGCCGTGGTGCTGCAAGTCGTACTCAACCATGGGCGAACTCCCGGACGCGCGCGGCGAACCGGTGCGCCAGCTCGGGATACCCGGCCCAGTGCGTGTGCAGGTAGGAGGCGTGCAGCGTCGGCGAGGCGAAGCCGTCGAGGCGGCGATCCCAGCCCCACGCGGCGGCCGCGCCGTGGTCGGGAGTGACTTCCGTGCGGTGGAACTCGTGCCCGGTGACGCGCTGCCCCGCCGTGGCGAGGAGGTTGTCGGCGACCGCGACCGCCCGCCGGTAACCGAGCTTGCCGCGCGCGGTCATCTTCGCGTCGGCGTCCACCGCGCCCACCATCGGGAGCCCGTCGAGCGACCGGCAGAGGTAGAGCAGGCCGGCGCATTCGGCGTTCACCGGCATGCCGCGCTCGATCGCGGCGGCGACGTCGACGCGGAGTTCCTCATTCGCCGAAAGCTCGGCGGCGTGCACCTCCGGGAAGCCGCCGCCGAAGTACAGTCCGGCGCAGTCATCGGGTAATGCCTTGTCCTGCAACGGATCCACATCGACGACGTCGACCCCGCAGGCGTTGAGCAGCTCGATGTTCTCGGTGTAGCGGAAGGTGAACGCCGGTCCCCCGGCTGCCGCGATTGTCACCCGCGGACCGTCCACACCGGACGGTGACCAGGACGGCCCGGCGAGCGAAGGCGCCGACCGGGCGATCCCCACGACAGCTTCGAGATCGACCCCATCAGCAACCCACGCAGCCAATGCTGGCAACGTCCGCTGAGCATCGGCAGCGCGTTCGGCGGCCGGGACGAGCCCGAGGTGACGGCTAGGCGCGTGGATCTCTTCGTTGCGGTACAACGCTCCCAGCAGCGGGACACCGGTCGCTTCCAGCGCCGAGGCGATCTCGTCGAGGTGCCGCTGCGAGCCGAGCTTGTTGAGGATGACCCCGGCGAGCCGCACCCGGTTGTCGTAGTGCGCGAAGCCCAGCACGGTCGCCGCGACACTGCGCGACGCCGCCGAGGCGTCCACGACCAGCACCACGGGCGCGCCCAGCAACCGGGCGACATGCGCTGTCGAGGCGTAGCCCTCGGTCCCGAGCGCGCCGTCGAACAGGCCCATCACGCCCTCGATCACGGCGATGTCCGCACCGGAAGAACCGTTCAGCAGCAAGGGAATCAGCGTTTCCTCACCCTGCAGGAACGGATCGAGGTTGCGCGCGGGACGACCGGTGGCGAGCGCGTGATAGCTCGGGTCGATGAAGTCGGGCCCGACCTTGTGCCCGGACACCCGGTGACCGGCCGCGCGCAGCGCCGCCATCAGCCCGGCGGCGATCGTGGTCTTGCCGTGACCCGAGCCGGGCGCGGCGATCACCACGCGCGCTACCACTCGATCCCCCGCTGCCCCTTCTGGCCGCTGTCCATCGGGTGCTTGACCTTGGTCATCTCGACGACCAGGTCCGCAGCCTCGATCAGCTCCGGCGGCGCGTACCGGCCGGTGATCACGACGTGCTGGTGCCCAGGGCGCTCGGTCAAAGTCGTCACCACGTCGTCGACCTCCAGCCAGCCCCATTTGAGCAGGTAGCTGAACTCGTCGAGGACGTAGAAGCCGTGCGTCTCGGCGGCGAGCCGGCGCTTGATCTCCGCCCATCCCTCGCGGGCGTTCGCCGCGTGGTCCTCGTCGGTGCCGGACTTGCGCGCCCAGCTCCACCCCTCGCCCATCTTGTGCCACTCGACCGGCCCGCCCTCGCCGGTGTCGTCGTGCAGCTTCCCCAGCGCGCGAAAAGCCGCCTCCTCACCGACTTTCCACTTCGCGGACTTGACGAACTGGAACACGCCGATCGACCAGCCCTGGTTCCAGGCGCGCAATGCCATCCCGAACGCGGCCGTCGACTTGCCCTTCATTTCGCCGGTGTGCACGGCGAGCAGTGGCCGGTTGCGCCGCTGGCGGGTGGTCAGGCCGTCGGCGGGGACGACGTCGGGTTTCCCTTGCGGCATCAGGCAGCCTTCCCGGTCCGGGCGCGCACGGCATCGGCCAGCGAGTCCGCGGCGACCTCGGCGAGCGGGATGTGCTCGGCGCCGAGGTGCGCGGCCAGATCGGCGGCGAGACCGAGGCGCATGCGGCCGCTTTCGCAGTCCATCACCACGGTCGTGACGCCGGTGAGCAACCCGGCCGCAGCCTGGGCGCGGGCCACGGCGTCGGCGCCGCTGGTGGCGCGGCCGTCGGTGACGACGACCAGCAGCGGACGGCGGCGCGGATCCCTGATCTCCTCGATCTTCAGCACTCGCGCGGCTTCCAGCAGTCCTTCGGCCAGCGGCGTCCGGCCGCCGGTGGGCAGGCCTTCCAGGCGCGAGGCGGCGGCGTCGACACTGATGGTCGGCGGCAGGGCGAGCTCGGCGGCGTTGCCGCGGAACGTCACCAGGCCGACCTTGTCGCGCCGCTGGTAGGCGTCGAGCAGCAGCGAAAGCACGGCCGTCTTGACCTCGCGCATCCGCTGCCGGGCGCCCATCGATCCGGAGGCGTCCACGCAGAACAGGACGAGGTTGCCCTCGCGCCCCTCGCGGAGCGCAAATCGCAGGTCGCGCGCCTGCATCCGCAGTCCGGCGCCGTCGCGCCCACGCGACTTCTGGTGCGGCGCCGCGGCTTTGACCGTCGCCACCAGGTGCGGCCGTCCTTCGCGCACGCTCGGCGGCTGGACGCCGATGGTGCGTCCGCTGTCGGTGATGGCCCGCGAACGTCGACCCCGCTCGCCTTCGCCCATTCCCTTCACGCGGAAGACGCGCGCCCGGAACGTGTCCCCGGCGCCGACGGCCCGCTGCTCACCGCCGCTCTGGCCTTCCGGGCTTGGTGGCGGGCTGCTCGGCGGCTGCTCGGCGGACGGCGGCGGCGTGCCCGAGCCGGGGCCGTCGTCCTCCGGGCCGGGGTCGGGCTGGGTGTCCTGGAGGGCCTGGTCGAGCTGTTCCTCGGAAATGCCGGGCGCGTCGAAAGGGTTGCGGCGACGGCGATGCGGCAGCGCCAGGCGCGCGGCGACCCGCACGTCCTCGGTGGTCACCTCGTCGCGGCCGGACCAGGCGGCGTGCGCGACGGCGGTCCGCGCGGTGACGATGTCCGCGCGCATGCCGTCGACCTCGAACGACGCGCAGACCTCGGCGATCTGGAGCAGCGCGTCGTCCGGCAGCTTGACCGCGGGCAGAAGGCGTTGCGCCGCTTCGATTTCCGCGGCGAGGGTGGCGTCGGCCTCGGCGTACTCGGCGGCGAATCCGTCCGGGTCGGCCTCGTAGGCGAGCCGCCGCCGGACGACCTCGACGCGCTGCCGTGGGTCGCGGCTGGAGGCGACCTCGACGGTCAGCCCGAAGCGGTCCAGCAGCTGCGGGCGGAGCTCGCCCTCCTCCGGGTTCATGGTCCCGATCAGCACGAACCGAGCCGCGTGCGACACCGAGACGCCCTCGCGCTCGACGGTCGCGCGGCCCATCGCCGCGGCGTCGAGCAGGGTGTCGACGAGGTGGTCGTGCAGGAGGTTGACCTCGTCGACGTAGAGCAGCCCGCGGTGCGCGGCGGCCAGCAGCCCGGGCTGGTAGTCCGTGATGCCTTCGGCGAGCGCGCGCTCGAGGTTGAGCGAGCCGACCACCCGGTCCTCGGCCGCGCCGACCGGCAGTTCGACCAGCCGCGCGGGACGGCGATGGTGCGCCTTGCCGGTGTGCGGACCGTCCGGGCACGCCGGGTCCGGCGAGGCCGGGTCGCAGGAGAAGCGGCAGCTGTCCACGACCTCCACCGCCGGCAGCAGCCCGGCCAGCGCGCGGACCATCGTCGACTTCGCGGTGCCCTTCTCGCCCCGCACCAGCACCCCGCCGATGGCGGGCGAAATCGAGGAGAGGACCAGCGCCAGGCGCAGATCCGGCATCCCGACGACGGCGGTGAACGGGTACGGCTTCAAGAGCACTCCTCGCTTTTCGGGCGGCCTCGCGACCGGCCGATCATCGCACAGCGCAGACGTCGTCTAGCGTGCTCTGACGTGCGCGAAAAATCACGCCTGACGGTCGTCGGCATCGGTGCCGACGGCTGGCCGGGACTGTCCGAGCAGGCCCGGGCCGCGGTGCTCGGGGCCGATGTGGTGCTGGGTGCGCCGCGCCAGCTCGGGTACCTGCCCGAAGAGATCGTCGGCGAGCCGTGGCCGACGCCGTTGCTGCCCGCGCTCGACGCCGTCATCGCCGAGCACGACGGGCAGCGAATCTGCGTGCTGGCCAGCGGGGACCCGTTTCTGTCGGGGGTCGGCAGTACGTTGGTGGCTCATGGATACGAGGTCGAGGCACTGCCCGCGCTCTCCTCGGTGACGCTGGCCCGCGCCCGGCTGGGCTGGTCCGCCGAGGAGATCGAGGTGGTCACCGTGGTCGGCCGCGCGTCCGCCCGGGTGGCCAGGGTGCTCGCGCCGCGGCGGCGCGTGCTCGTGCTGGGCGCGGAGGCGGCGGCGCTGCGCTCCCTGCTGACCGTGCGCGGGTACGGCGAGAGCGTGCTGACCGCGCTGGAGAACCTCGGCGGTCCGGACGAGCGGATCTCCGACGGCTGGTCGGGCGAGCCCGGCCCGCTGACGGTGTTCGCGCTGGAGTGCGCCGGCCCGGCGCTGCCGGTGATCGGCATCCCGGACGACGTGTACTCCCACGATGGGCAGCTGACCAAGCGCGACCTGCGGGTGTCCGCGCTGGCCAGGCTCGCGCCGAGTCCCGGCGAGCTGCTGTGGGACGTCGGCGCGGGCGCGGGCAGCATCGGCATCGAGTGGTCGCGGCTGCACGGGCTGAACCGGGCGGTCGCGATCGAACGCGACCCCGAGCGCGCCGAGCGGATCGGCCGGAACGCGCTCGACCTCGGCGTGCCCGAATTGCAGGTGGTCACCGGGACGGCGCCGGACGCGCTGAGCGCGTTGCCGATGCCGGACGCGGTGTTCATCGGCGGCGGGCTGACCGTGCCGGGGGTGCTCGACGCGTGCCTCGCGACCGGCGCACGGGTGGTCGCGCACGGTGTAACCCTTGAAGCGGAACAGATCCTGGCCGGCACGTTTGAGCAGTACGGCGGCGAGTTACTCCGGATCGGCGTCGAGCACGCGGCGCCGCTGGGCGGGTTCACCGGCTGGACGCCCGCCCGGACCGTCACGCAGTGGAGCAACCGATGACCGTCCACTTCGTCGGCGCCGGGCCCGGCGCGGCGGACCTGATCACCGTGCGCGGGCGCGATCTGCTGGCCCGGTGCGGGCTCTGCCTGTACCCGGGGAGCATGACGCCGCCGGATCTGCTCGCGTACTGCGCACCTGGGATTCCCGTGGTGGACACCGCTGAGCTGGATCTCGAGGCCATCGTGGCGCGGATGGTCGAGGCGCATCGTGCCGGGCTGGAGGTCGTGCGGCTGTGTTCCGGCGATCCCGCGTTGTACAGCGCGGTCGCGGAGCAGATGCGACGTCTCGACGCGGCCGAAGTGCCTTACGACGTCGTGCCCGGCGTACCCGCCTTCGCTGCTTCGGCCGCTGTGCTGGGTCGCGAGCTGACAGTCCCTTCGGTGGGACAGAGTCTCGTGATCACGCGTGTCCAGGCACGTTCGACGGCGATGCCTTCGAACGAAACGCTGGCCGCGTTCGCCGCCACCGGCGCGACCCTGGCGCTGCACCTGGCGATCAACCACGTCGAGCGGGTGGTGGACGAGCTGGTTCCGTTCTATGGCGCGGATTGCCCGGTCGCCGTCGTCGCTTTGGCGTCGCAGCCTGGCGAGACCGTGGTACGCGGGGTGCTCGGTGAATTGGCGCCGCTGGTGCGGTCGGCAGGCATGACCCGGGCGGCCACGATCTTCATCGGGAAGGTGCTCGCCGCGGGCGGATTCCCCGACAGTTTCCTTTATTCGAGTGCCCGGGACCGGGCGAGCCAACCGGAGTCGTTGTGACCGAACTGCGCTGGGGCCTGCTGGCCGCCGGAACGATCGCTGCCGAGTTCGCCGCGGGCGTCGAGCAAAGCAAACGCGGCGTGCTGACGGCCGTCGCGGCGCGCTCGGCAGACAGGGCGCGAGAGTTCGCTACGCGCTTCGAGATCCCGAAGGCGTACGGCGGCTACGAAGACCTCCTTGCAGACCCGGACGTCGATGCCGTGTACGTCTCTACGCCGCACCCGATGCACGCGGAGTGGGCGATCCGCGCCGCGGAGGCTGGGAAGCACGTGCTGTGCGAGAAGCCGCTGACGGTCACCGCCGCCGACGCCGAGCAGGTCATCGACGCGGCGCGCAAGCACGACGTCTTCCTGATGGAGGCGTTCATGTACCGCCTGCACCCGCAGACGCGACGGCTGGCGGAGCTGATCTCGTCCGGCGCGATCGGCGAGGTGCGCGCGGTGGACGTGACCTTCAGCTTCGACTCCGACGAGGCCGCGCGGCTCGGCGACCCGGCGCTGGGCGGCGGAGGGATTCTCGACGTGGGCTGTTATTGCACGTCGCTGGCGCGACTGGTGGCGCAGTCGGCACTGGGCCTCGACGTCGTGGAGCCGACCGAGGTGACCGGGATGGCGCGACTGTCGCCGTCGGGCGTCGACGAGTACGCGACGGGCCTGCTGCGGCTGCCGGGCGACATCCTGGCGACGCTGCACTGCGGTTTCCGGCTGACGCAGGAGGACGGCATCCGCATCTTCGGCTCGCGGGGCCAAATCCACATCCCGCGTCCCGCGTGGATCCACGCTTTGCGGAAGCCGGTGACGTCGCAAATCATCCTCACGCCCGCCTCCGGCGAGCCCGAGGTGATCGAGATCGAAGCGACCCAGGGCCTCTTCGCGCGCGAAGCCGACCACGTCGCTTCGCACATCGAGGACCGCCAGGCGCCCGAGCTCACCTGGGCCGAGACGCTCGCCAACATGCGCACCCTGGATCGCTGGCGCGCCGCGGTCGGCTATGGCACCCCTTCGTGACCTCTCCCCGGCTCCCAAGCACCCCAATGTGGCATTGGGTGCGTTGACGCACCCATCCCATT
Organism: uncultured Actinomycetota bacterium; assembly: GCA_963762765.1. Lineage (GTDB taxonomy): Bacteria > Actinomycetota > Actinomycetes > Mycobacteriales > Pseudonocardiaceae > Amycolatopsis. The sequence goes on along the minus strand of CAVXMR010000028.1, from coordinate 340,494 downwards.
GGGTGCTTTGGCCGAGCGCTCATCCTCGGCGGGACCGGCGAAGCACGTGAGCTCGCGAAGCAACTGACAGAGCGCGGAGTGCGGGTTGTCTCTTCGCTCGCGGGACGCGTCGCGCGACCGCGGCTTCCTGTGGGCGAAGTACGCGTAGGGGGCTTCGGGGGCGCGGAAGGCTTAGCCGCGTGGCTGCGCGACAACGACGTACGCGCTGTCGTGGACGCGACACACCCCTTCGCCGAGCGGATCGGCGCGAACGCCGCTGTGGCCGCCGAACAGACCGGCATCCCCCTGCTCAGACTCGCGCGGCCCGGCTGGGAGGAGACTCCAGGCGACCGCTGGCACTGGGCCGACGACCTCCCCCAGGCGGCCGAGATGCTGCCGGGCCTGGGCGAAAGAGCGTTCCTGACCAGCGGACGCCAGGGCCTCGCCGCCTTCGCGGACCTCGACCTGTGGTTCCTGATCCGCTGCGTCGACCCACCCGAGCCCCCGCTGCCGCGCCACCACGAGGTGCTCCTCGACCGCGGACCGTACGAAGTGGACGGTGAGCGCGCGCTGATGAGCCGCCACCGCATCGACGTCCTGGTCACGAAGGACTCCGGCGGAGCCCTGACCAGCGCGAAGCTCACCGCGGCCCGCGATCTGAACGTCCCGGTCCTGCTGATCCGCCGCCCACCACGGCCGGACACCGAAGAAGCGACCACCGTCCCCGAAGCCGTCGAATGGGTCCTGAACCGATGATCGAGGCCTTCTACGAGGTCCTGCGCAAACGCCGTGACGTCCGCGGCGAGTTCACCGGCGCTCCCCTGCCCGACGAAACCCTCACGAGGATCCTCGAAGCCGCGCACGCCGCGCCCAGCGTCGGGCTCACTCAGCCGTGGGACTTCGTCCTTGTCCGAGACGACACAACCCGCGAGCAGTTCGCGAAGCACGTCCACGAGGAGCGAGAGGTCTTCGCTGCGAAGCTCGACGAAGACCGCGCAGCCACCTTCGCGAACATCAAGATCGAAGGCATCCGCGAAGCGACTCTCGGCATCGTCGTCACCTACGACCCCGCGAGAGGCGCGCCTGACGTCCTCGGCCGGCACGCGATCGCCGACGCAGGGCTGTACTCGGTGTGCCTTGCCATCCAGAACCTCTGGCTCGCCGCGACCGCCGAAGGCCTCGGCGTCGGCTGGGTCAGCTTCTACCGCGAAGCGTTCCTCAACGACCTACTCGGCATCCCCGGCACCATCCGGCCGGTCGCGTGGCTGTGCGTGGGGCCGGTCAGCGCGCTGCACACCACGCCGGACCTGGAACGACACGGATGGCGCAGCCGCCGTCCGCTGACCGCGGCTTTACACCACGAGCGCTTCACCCCGCGTCACCCGGGGTCTGCGTCAGAGCCCCCGGTCTGACCCGTTAGCGTTGCGTCGATGCGTCTGATTGCCGTAGCGCTGGGGTTGCTCTCGGCCTTGTGCGCGCTGGCTTTCCCCTTCCTGCCGGTGGTGCAGGACACGGCGGAGGTCGTCTGGCCGACCGGCAGCGACACCCGCGCCGTCAACGCGCCCTTGACCGGGTACTGGGCCCAGAACCTGACCGCCGAAGTGCCGTGCGCGGCCATCCGCTCGGTCGACGCCCGCACGCAGGGCCCCGCGCTGTTGTTCGCCACCGTGCCGGACGGCCGCACCGACCCGAAGTCCGGCAAGGGCGTCGGGCTGCAGCTGCGCGTCGACAACGGTGTGCTGCTCGCTTCCAGCCAGGGCCAGCAGATCGCGCAGCAGCCGCTGCCCGCCGAGAAGTGCGACGTCGAGCTCAGTTCCGACGCGACGCAGATGACGCTGGCCGTCGCCGGGACGCCGGTGTTCCACACCGACGGCGACGTCCGGCCCCGCGTGGTCGGGATCTACACCTCGATCAACTCGGCCAAGGACCCGATCACCGGGCTGCACGTCTCGATCGTGCCGGACACCCGCTATCAGACCTCGCCCACCGCGCTCAAGATCGTGGTCGGCACGGTCGCGGTGCTCGCGCTGATCGGCTGCATGATCGCGGTCTGGCGCCGCGACTCCGGGTTCGCCCGCCGCGCGCCGCGCTGGGCGCCGGTCGGCTGGTGGCGGCTGACGCTGCGGGACGCCACGGTGATCGCCGCGCTCGGCGCATGGGTCTTCATCGGGCCGGTGACCTCGGACGACGGCTACATCCTCACCATGGCCAGGGTCACCGAGCAGACCGGTTTCCTGACCAACTACCACCGCTGGTTCGGCGTCGCCGAAGCTCCGTTCGGCTGGTTCTACCACGTGTTCGAGCTGATGACGCACGTCAGCACGGTGCCGCCGTGGATCCGGCTCCCGTCGTTCCTGCTGGGCGTGCTGAGCTGGCTGCTGATCAGCCGCGAGGTCATGCCGCGCCTGGGCACCCAGGTCCGCACCAGCCGCCCGGCCAGCTGGGCCGCCGCGACGGTGTTCCTGGTCTGGTGGATGCCCTACAACAACGGCGTCCGGCCCGAACCGGTCGCCGCGCTCGGCTCCCTGCTGGCGATCTGCGCCGTCGAGCGGACGCTGGTGACGCGCCGGCTCCTGCCGCTGTGTCTCGGCCTGCTCGCCGCCGGGTTCACCCTCGCCGCGACGCCGACCGGGCTGATCGCGGTGGCGCCGTTCCTGGTCGCCGCGCGCCCGTTGTTCAAGCTGGTCCGCCAGCGCGCCATCGAAAGCGGCTGGCTGCCGGTGCTCGCGCCGCTCGCCGCGGCCGGACTGCTGGTGCTGGTGGTGGTGTTCGCCGACCAGACCTTCGCCACCGTGCAGGAGGCCACCCGGATCCGCACCCAGGTCGGCCCGAACCTCTCGTGGTTCCAAGAGCTCGCGCGCTACCAGCTGCTGTTCGCGGATCTGCCGGACGGCTCCGCACCCCGCCGATTCCCGGTGCTGCTCATCGTCCTGTGCACCGCGACCTGCCTGGTCGTGCTGCTGCGTCGCGGCCGGATCCCGGGCGCCTCGCTCGGCCCCGCACGACGCCTGATCGGCACCACCGCGCTGTTCTTCCTGCTGCTGGCGCTGACCCCGACCAAGTGGACGCACCACTTCGGCGCGTTCGCCGCGGTCGGCGCGTCCATGGCCGCGCTCGCGGCGCTGGCGACGAGCTCGACGGTGCTGCGCTCCAGACGGAATCGCTCGGCTTTCTTGGCGGCGTTGCTGGTGGTCGGCGCGCTTGCCGCGACCGGTCCGAACACTTACTGGTTCGTCTCGCGCCTCGGCGTCCAGTGGACGAACGTGGCACCCTCGATCGGCGGCATCCCGCTGTCCACCATCCTGCTGGTCGCGGCCGCGATCGCCGGCGTGGGCGCGTTCGTCGAGAACGTCCGCGCGCATCGGCCGGGGCTGCCGGCGCAGGTCCAAGAAGGACGGCTGAAGGCGCTGCGGCTCGGTTCGCTGTCGCTGGTGGTGGTCTGCGGCCTGGTCGCGAGCGGCGAGTTCGCCACCATGGCGTGGGCGATCCACAACCAGTCCGGCAGCTACAGCCTGGGCGCGGCGAACATCCGGCACCTGTTCGGCACCAGCTGCAACCTCTCCGACCACGTGATGGTCGAGCAGGACGCGGCGACGAGCATCCTGCACGTCCAGCCCGAGCAGCGCACCGTCGCCGAGAAGACCAAGCCGCCGGAGAACTCGCCGCTGCCGAACCCCGAGCAGGACAACGGCCGCGTGCAGACCGGGTTCCACACCCACGCGATCGACGACAAGGACCCGCTCGCCTCGCCGCCGCACGGCTTCACCGCGGACAAGGTGCCGATGTGGTCGAGCTACCTCGACCCGGAAACCCGCGCCGGCCGCCTGCGCAGCGACTGGTACGGGCTGGCCGACAAGCTCGCGGACGGCCAGGTCGTCGTCGCCACCGCGGGCGCGTCGCGGCGCCCGACGTCGGTGAGTCTCGACTACGGCATGAACACCCCGGACGGCGTGAAGATCCTGCGCAGCCAGTTCGTGCTGCCGCCGGGCCAGGGCACGGGCGGCTGGAACGACACCCGGATCAACCTGCGTGACCTGCCCCCGCAGACGAACGCGCTGCGGATCAACATCGTCGACAACGACCTGACCGAGGACGGCTGGATCGCCGCGTCGGCCCCGCGTGTCCCGACGTTCACGACGCTGACCAAGAAGATCGGCTCGAAGCCGGTCTACATCGACTGGCCCGCTTCGTTCGTCTACCCGTGCGTCCAGCCGGTGACGTCGCGCGACGGCATCTCGGCCGTCCCGGAGTACCGGATCACCGCGGGCGGCCTGGCCGACGAGGCCGAGTGGGCGTCGAGCACGAACGGCGGCCCGATCGGCTGGCTCGAGGAGGTCGCCGACGAGCCGGAGGTGCCGAGCTACCTGATCGGCCAGCCGAGCCAGTCGTGGGGCCAGCTCCTGCAGATCGAACCGTTCACCGAGGGCATCGCGCCGACCGTGCGGCACGGGAAGAAGACCGTGCCCGGCTGGTGGTCCCCTGGCCCGGGCCCCCGTCAGCCCAACGGCAAGGACCCGACCCGCTAAGGACTCGTGAGCGTTCCGGGCGGTTCTAACCGCCCTAAACGCTCACGAGTCGTCCTCGGCGACCAGCAGCACCAGCTTGCCGCGCACCTGAGCCGTTTCGCCGACGCGGTGTGCCTCCGCGATGTCGGCCAGCGGGAACGTCGCCCCGACCGGGATCGAGAATCGTCCGGACTCGATCAGGTCGCCGATCTGGGCGAGCGTGTAGAGCGCACGCCCTTCGTCGCCTCTGCTGAACCGCACGCCGTATTGCTGCGCGCCGGCGAAATCGGCGACCGTGACGACGTGCTCCGGGCCGCCCGCCAGATCGATGAGATCGGGTAGGACGCCGCTCCCAGCGACGTCGAGCGCCCGGTCGACGCCGGGCGAGAACGCACGGACCCGCTGCGCCATACCGTCTCCGTAGGCGACAGGTTCGGCTCCCGCGGCGCGGATCTTCTCGTGGTTGGCCGGGCTGCCGGTGCCGATCACGTGTGCGCCACGGGCGACTGCGAGCTGGACGGCGGCCAGGCCGATGACGCCGGAGGCGCCGTTGACGAGCAGCGTGCCGCCCTGGACACCGAGCTGGTCGAGCGCACGCGCGGCCGTCTCGACCGCGACCGGCAGGGCGGCGGCCGCGGCGAAGCCGAGCGATGGCGGGATCGGTGCGTAGTAAGGCAAGACTGCCAGCTCGGCCTGCGCGGCACCGGCGGAGAACCCGAAGACACGGTCGCCGACAGCGGCATCCATGACGCCCTCGCCGAGTTCGTCGACGATGCCCGCCACTTCGTACCCCAGGGTCTGCGGAAGTTCCTGGTCCATCAGGCCCTGCCGCTTCTTCCAGTCGCTCGCGTTGACGCCGGCGGCGCGCACCGCGACCCGCACTTCGCCGGGCCCCGGGCGCGGATCCGGCAGGTCCACGATCTCGAGGACCTCCGGTCCCCCGAACCGGCTGAACTGCACTGCCTTCATGAGTTGCCCCCTCCACGCTTACGAACATCATTCGTATAATAAGAACACCGTTCGCGTCGAGCTAGAGTGAGGGGGTGAACCCGAGAGACCGGCGCGCGGCGCGAAACCTGCCGCCGAAACCCGAGGCCGAAGCCGGTTCCAAGCCCCGGCGGCGGACCGTGGAGGAGGTCATCGACACCGCTTTGGGCGTCATCGCCGCGGAGGGCTTCGAGGCACTGACCATGCGACGGCTGGCCACCGCGCTCGACACCGGACCCGCCTCGCTCTACAACCACGTGGTCAACAAGGCCGACCTCGACGAGCTGCTCATCGGGCGGCTGTGCACGGAACTCGTGCTGCCCGAGCCCGACCCGGCGGCGTGGCGGGAGCAGATCCGCGGGGTCTGCACGCAGCTGCGTGACCAGTTCCTGAAGTACCCCGGAATCTCCCGCGCAGTGCTCGCGATGGCCCCCACGGACCTCGAAATCGTGCGTGTCAGCGAGGGAATGCTGGCGATCCTGCTCAACGGTGGCGTCACCCCGCAGGCCGCCGCCTGGGCCGCCGACGCCATGTTGCTGTACGTGGCCGCCTACTGCCTCGAGACGTCGATCGCGCAGAACGAAGCCGGGGTCCGGGACCGGGACGAGCTACAGCGCCGCTTTGCCGCGCTGCCTGTGGACGGCTTTCCTTACACCAGCCGCCATGCAGCCGAGATCACCGCTGGGGAAGGGCACGAACGGTTCGACTTCACCCTGGGGCTGATGATCGACGGGCTCGGATGCGAGGACTCGTGAGTGGTGCGGCCGGTTCTATTGAGGGGTAGGGCAAACATGGCGTGGTGGAGAAGGTCGTGAATGACGCGTTCAGGACGTGCGACGTCCTGAACGGGTCATTCACGACCTTCTCCACTGGGTTCTGGAGCGAGAGGGACTTTGCCAGCGCCTGGTGACAGGAAAATCCCCCCTCGCTCCAGTCGCCATCGGCGAGCCGATGCCGGCGTGTCCCGAATGACGCGTTCAGGACAGCCAGCGTCCCGAACGCGTCATTCTGGACGTCCGTAGCGCCCGGCGCAGGGGTGTGACACCAGGGGTCGTGAGTGCTTAGAAGGTTCTAACCCCACTTACCACTCACGAGACCCGACCACGCGCCCGCCACATTTACGCTACAAACGCTGGGTGATGACCAGTACCCAGCGCAAACAGCTGACTGTGGTCGCCGCCGGCATCCCGGTGGCGTCGTCGCTTTCCGACGGTATCCAGGTGATCAGCTCGGTGCCCACGGACCGTGACGCGGTTCGCGAAGCCCTCACCCTTCGCCCCGACGTGCTCCTGTTCCGCCTCTCGCCCCAAGACGACCACGGCATCGCCGTGCTCCGCCAATCGGCGGAGACACCCACGCTCGTGCTCACTCCGCCGGGCGCGGGTGAGCTGATGCTCGCGGCGATGGCCGCGGGCGCCCGCGGCCTGCTCCACGAGGACGTCGCGCGCCACGATCTGGTGCGGGCGATCCGGGTGGTCGCGGGCGGCGCCGCCGTCTTCGGCAAGGACGCCGCCGACCGCCTCTACGGCAGGCTGAGCCCGCCCGAGGAGGCGTTCCCGAGCCTGACCGCGCGCGAGCACGAGGTGCTGCGCCTGCTCGCCGACGACCTCGGCAACGTCGCCATCGCGGACCGGCTGAGCCTCGCGCCCAAGACCGTCCGCAACGTCGTGTGCGCCATCCTGGCGAAGTTCGGCGCCGAGGACCGCGCGGACGTCGTCGCCCAGGCCCGGGAGGCGGGCCTGGGCCGGCTCAACTAGTAGCTGCGAGGAGTCCAGACGACGCCGTTCTCGGCGCGGGTGCGCGACGAGCCGATGATCAGCAGACAGCGCATGTCCACCGTCGCCGGGTCGAGCTCGCCGAGCGTGGTCACCCGGACGTCCTCCTCCGGCCCGCCGACGTCGCGCGCCACCACCACCGGCGTCTCCGGCGCGCGATGCCGCAACAGGACCTCGCGAGCCTGAGCGAGCTGCGTGGTCCGCGTCTTCGAGGCCGGGTTGTAGAGCGCGAGCACGAGGTCCGCGGCACCCGCGGCCTCCAGCCGGCGCTCGATGATCTCCCACGGCTTGAGCCGATCGGACAGCGAAAGCACGCAGTAGTCGTGCCCGAGCGGCGCGCCGACCCGGGACGCGGCGGCCTGTGCGGCCGTCACGCCCGGCACGATCCGCACCCGCACGCCGGGCACCACGGACAGCTGTTCCAGCACCGCCGAGGCCATCGCGAACACCCCGGGGTCCCCCGAGGAGACGACGGCGACGCGGGCGCCCGAGGCCGCGAGCTGCAACGCCTCCACCGCACGTTCGGCCTCGACGCGGTTGCCGGACGCGTGCCGCTGCTGTCCCGCCCGCTGCGGGACGCGGGCGACGTACGGGCCGTAGCCGACGATGTGCTCCGCGGCAGACAGCTCCGCTTCGGCCTCAGGCGTCAGCCACTCCGGCCCCGCGGGACCGAGACCGATCACGACGACTTCGCCGCCTTCAGCCGCTTCAGGCGTCTCCGAAGCGGCCTTCGCGACGCGGGACGCGTACGCGGGACTAGGCAGCAACGCGAGCGAGAAGTACGGAACGGTCTCGGGGTCTACGTCAGCGAAGGGCTCTACGCGCTGCTGTCCCCACGTAGCGCGCTCGATGTACCAGGCGTCGTCGAGCTTCCCGGCCTCAGCGAGCGCTTCGCGCACTGAGCCGAACGTACGGCCGAGCTTCAGCACAGCCGCGGCGTCAGTGTCAGCGAGACGTCGCGCCAGCTCGGGCGCTGGCAGCGTGCCGGGCAGCACCGTCAGCACCTCGTCGCGCTGCACCAGCGGCCGCCCGAGCACCGAAGCCGCGGCGCTCACCGACGTCACGCCGGGAACGACGACAGCTTCGAAGCGGCCCGAGAGCCTCTCGTGCATGTACATGTAGGAGCCGTAGAAGAACGGGTCGCCTTCGCAGAGCACGACGACGTCGCGCCCGGCGTCGAGATGCTCGGCCAGCCGCTTCGCGCTGAGCTCGTAGAAGTCCGCGATCGCGCCCTCGTAGCCACCGGGGTGATCGGTGGTCTCGGTTGTGACCGGGTAGACGAGCTTCTCCTCGATCTGCCCGTCCCGCAGGTACGGCTCGGCCACCGAACGCGCGATGCTCCGGCCGTGCCGCGCGCAGTGGTAGGCGATGACGGGGGCTGCCGAGATCAGCCGCGCCGCCTTGACCGTCATGAGTTCCGGGTCGCCGGGGCCGAGCCCGACGCCGTACAACGTCCCAGTGCTCATTCTTCGGTACTCGCCAACGCGTTGAGCGCGGCGACGGCGATGGCGCTGCCGCCCCGGCGTCCGTGCACCACGAGGTACGGAGTGGGCGCCTGCTTGGCCAGCTCGATCTTCGACTCGACCGCACCGACGAACCCGACCGGCACGCCGATGATCGCCGCGGGCGCGTCGACGCCCTCGTCCAGGATCTCCAACAGCCGGAACAGCGCGGTCGGCGCGTTGCCGATGGCCACGACCGAGCCGGGCAGCTTGTCGCGCCAGAGTTCCAGCGCCGCCGCGGACCGGGTGGTGCCCATCCGCTCGGCCAGCCCCGGCACGCGAGGGTCGGACAGCGTGCACAGCACTTCGTTGTCCGCGGGCAGGCGGCGCCGAGTGACGCCGCTCGCGATCATGTTCGCGTCACACAGGATCGGCGCGCCTGCCTCGAGCGCGGCGCGGCCCGCCTCGACCACGTCGAGGCTGTAGCGCAGGTCGTCGACCAGATCGACCATGCCGCAGGCGTGGATCATCCGCACCGCGAGCCCGGCGACGTCGTCGGGCAGGATCGCCAGGTCCGCCTCCTCGCGGATGGTGGCGAAGGAGTGCCGGTAGATCTCGGCACCGTCCCTCAGGTAGTCGATCACGAATTTCCCTTCCGTACCAAGGAGTCCTCGAGGTCTTCGAGCGGCACCCACCGGCCGTCCACGCGATACCCGCCTGCTTCGGCCACGACGTCGGCGTGCGCGCCGGCGGGACGTCCGCAGCGGCGTTCGCAGCCGGAGAAGTGCGCGCGCAGGCCGGGCGCGAACACGGCGTCGGCGCGCACGTCGGCGCGCGATTTCGCGCAGCCGGGACGGCCGATGCACGCGCTGGTCCCGATCGGCTCGCCGCCGATTCCCGTGCGCGCGAACACATCCGCAGTCGCTTCGGGCAGCACGAGCGACTTCCACGGCGTGACGACCGCGGAGCCGAACTCGGCGATCGCGCGCAGCTCCGAGGCCGTGAGCTGGCCGAAGCGCGGGACGAGGCCTGCCGCGAGCCCACCGTCGTCACGTTCGATCAGACCGGCCGGAACGTCGGTCCACGCCGGTGCCGCCGCTCCGGTCACACCGCTGCCCAGGACGCCGAGGTCGTCGAGCTCCGCGATCCGCCAGACGGTGCCGCGGATGTGCTGGAAAGCCTTGGCAGTACGGACAAGGACGTCGACCGCGTCCGCGCTGGTGACGCGCTGCCCGGTGTCGGCGCCTGCGAGAAGCAGCGTCCCCTCATCGGCCGACGTCGCGCGCCAGCAGACATCCGGGCCTTCCCCTGCGACGTCGCCGCGCCCGTCGTCGAAGGCGAAGAGGAATCGTCCGGGCAGCTCGGCGAGTTCAGGCTCGGCGCAGAGCGCGCGGTCTAGGTCTGCGGCCACCCCGCGGATGTCGGCCAGCCCACCCGTGAGGCCGCTCAACGGCGACGCGAGGACGTTCCGCACTCGCTCGTGGGTCGACGAGGGCAGCAACCCGGCGGTGCTCAACCGGGCCGCGAGGCCAGGCCGTCGCACGCCCCTGAGCTGGAGATTTCCCCGTGAGGTCAAGTGAATGTCGCCGTCGCCGAGCTCCTCGGCGCAGTCGGCCAACGTCCTCAGCGCGGCCGCGGACACCATGCCGCCCGGCAGGCGCACCCGGGCCAGCGGTCCGTCCGCGGCGTCGTGGATCGCGAAAACACCGGGGCACGCGTCGTTTCGCACGCGCGCTGGACTGGACATGGCCTCACCTTAGCTGTCAGCAGACCTAGGACCGTATGTAGTAGGTGTGCTACATTTGATCGCAGAAGTCAGATGGGGGTGACACGTTGAGAGATCCAGCTGAGATCGCCGTGTCCGTCTCGGGCCTGCGTATGCGCTACGGCTCGAACGACGTACTGCACGGCGTCGATTTCCAGGCCGAGCGCGGCGAGGTGGTCTGCCTGCTCGGACCGAACGGCGCGGGCAAGACGACGACGATCGAGATCCTCGAAGGGTTCCGGATGCGATCCGCGGGCCAGGTCGAGGTGCTGGGCACCGACCCCGCGCACGGGGGTGAGGACTGGCGGGCACGGCTGGGGGTCGTGCTCCAGTCCTGGCGGGACCACGGGAAATGGCGGGTGCGCGAGCTGCTCGCGCACCTCGGCCGCTACTACGCGCCGTACTCCACAGCGCAGATCACGCGCCCGTGGGATCCGGACGAGCTGATCGAAGCCGTGGGGCTGGCCGAACACGCGCACAAGAAGCTGAAGATGCTCTCGGGCGGGCAGCGGCGCCGCCTCGACGTCGCCATCGGCATCGTCGGGCGGCCGGAGCTGCTGTTCCTCGACGAGCCGACCGCGGGCTTCGACCCCGAGGCTCGGCGCGAGTTCCACGATCTCGTGCACCGGCTCGCCGACGACCGGACCACCGTCCTGCTCACCACGCACGACCTCGACGAGGCCGAGAAGCTGGCCGACCGCATCCTGATCCTCAACGGCGGCCGGATCATCGCCGACGGCTCGGCCGACGAGCTGAGCCGCCGGATCGCCGGCGAGGCCGAGGTCCGGTGGAGCGTCGACGGCAGCCGGTTCGTCCACTCCACCACCGAGGCGACCAAGTTCGTGTACGAGCTGTTCAAACAGTACGGCGAATCGGTCGGCGACCTCGAGGTGCACCGCGCGTCGCTGGAGGACACCTACATGACCCTGGTCCGCCGCGCCGAAACCGAGGGCGAGACCGAGCTCGGGCTGATCGAGGCAGGTGCGCGATGACCAACGCCAAAGCAGCGGCCGTGCGGGCCGGACTGAGCCGCGGCCTGGTCGAGTACCGGCAGCTGTGGACCAACGCCGAGGACGCGGTCGGCCAAGCCATCTGGGTCCTGCTCTTCCTCGGCACCGTGTTCTTCATGCGGAACGCGCACCTGCCGGGCACATCCCTGTCCCTCGGCGCGGCGACCGTGCCGGGCATCCTCGGCGCCGGCATCGTGTTCAACGGGCTGCAGGGCGCGGCGGGTTACCTGACCATCGATCGCGAGGACGGCACCCTGCTCCGGGCGAAGTCGACCCCGCACGGAATGCTCGGCTACCTGATCGGGAAGATCGTCTCGCTGTCGCTTGGCCAGGTGCTCGGCGTGGTCGTGCTGCTGATCCCCGCCTCGTTCCTGTTCCCCGAGCTGGCCCCGGACGGCGTGTGGTCGTATCTGGAGCTGGCGGGCGTGCTCGCGATCGGGATGCTCGCGACGATGCCGATCGGCGCCGCGATCGGTTCGCTGATCAGCAACCCGCGCTCGATCGCCCTGGTCGTGCTGCCGATCATGGGCCTGGGCGCGATCTCCGGCATCTTCTACCCGATCACCGCGCTGCCGGTGTGGGTGCAGGACATCGCGCAGGTGTTCCCGATGTACTGGCTCGGCCTCGGCATGCGGGCGGCGCTGTTGCCGGACTCCGCGGTCGCGATCGAGATCGCGCGGTCGTGGCGGACCTTGCCGACCCTCGGCGTGCTCGTCGCGTGGGGTGTGCTCGGATTGACACTGGCCCCGGTCCTGCTGCGCCGCATGGCACGGCGCGAGTCCGGGTCCTCGGTGGCGGCTCGGCGGGAAAGGGCGATGCAGCGTGTGGGGTGAGCGGTGAGCGAGGTCGTCTACAACCGGATCGCGATGCTGCGCGCCGAGCGCGGCATCTCGCGACGGCAGCTGGCCGACGCGCTCGGCGTGCACTACCAGACGATCGGCTACCTGGAGCGCGGCGAGTACAGCCCGAGCCTCTACCTCGCACTGAAGATCGCGGAGTTCTTCGAAGTGGCGGTGGAGGTCCTCTTCTCCACCGCGCCCTTCCCCCGCATCGGAAATTCCGAACGCACCACGGCCTGAGGCAGGTGCGTGGCCCGGTCCTCGTGAGTGGCAAGTCGGGTTATTGAGGGGTAAGGCAAACATGGCGTGGTGCGCTTCGAAGGTCGTGAATGACCCGTTCAGGACGTGCGAACCGTCCCGCAACGGGTCATTCACGACCTTCTCCACTCTTCTGGCGCCAAGGACTCTGCCAGCGCCTGGTGACAGGAAAATTCCACCTCGCTCCAGTCGCCACTCACGAGCCGGTGCCGGCGTGTCCCGCCTGACGCTTCACCACGGCCAGCGTCTCCTTACCGCTCAATTAACCCCACTTACCGCTCACGCGACCCGACCACGCGCGTGCCACACCCAACGTCGCCATGTTTAGCCCTACCCCTCAATAACCGGCCACTTACCACTCACGAGACCCGGCCCGCGCGGGCGGGATCTTCCCTCTCCGCGGGCCGATCTTCATGCCCGTCAGGGCTTGCGCAGGTCCGCCTCGGTCAACGCCCGCACCAGCGCGGCCCGCCGAGCGTCGGATTCGCGGACGGTCCGGCTCATCTCGACATGCAGGAACACCGTCCCGTCCTGCCGCGCCGCCTTGCCCTGGACGTTCTTCGTGCCTTCGAGCGCGCCGCATTTCTCGTCCCACGCCCGGCACACCGCGAAGCCGTCCGCGTCCAGCCGCGTCGCCGCCCGTCGCGCCGCATCCCCGGCCTCGGTGACGCCCGAGGACAGCACGACGTCGGTGTCCGGCAGGTTCTCGTCGTGGAAGCCGTGCAGCTGGACCTGCGCGAGCCCGCGCGCGGCCAGCGTCGTCGCGACCACGTGGAAGATCGAGTTCTCCTCGTGCGCGACGTCGGCGTGGCTGTCGTCGGCCTTCCGGTGCGCGCCCGCGATCAGCAGCACCGCGCCGGGGACCTGGCGGAAGTAGTCCAGGCCGAACAGCTCCGTCCGCAGGTCGAACGCCGGATGCGGCACCTCGATGACCAACGACGGCGGGGCCGAACGGTCGATCACATACATCCCCCAGGCCCGCTCGGTGCCTGGTTCATTCGCAGCAATCGTGTATGCCCGTCCGGTCGCCGAATCGACGCCGTCGTGGACCGAAAACCCGAGCTTTTCGAAATCGCTCGGCACCGCCCGCCCGGAATCGAGCAGGTTGGTGAAACCGGTCGCCGCCGTGCGACGTTCGTCGGTTCTCGGTGAGCGGTAGTCCTGGTCAGCGGAAAGCCCCGAAGTGAACTTCGCGACAAGGGAATTCAAGCCTGCCTCCGGTGGTGCCGGCTGGGGTGACTCCTGGTCACCGAGGCTCAGCACCAAGGTCAGGACCAACGCCAAGGCCACAGCCACACCGGCCACGCTGAGCAACATCCGGGTACGGCCGATCACGACCCGGAGTCTACTGACTCACCCGTACAGGTAGTCTAAGCCGCCCTTTGTCACCCGTTGGGGGTAGTTGTACCGTCAGACCTAACATCATTGATACCTCCACGTGACCCGAACGGGTACGTGCTCCGCTAGCGGCCACGTCGGCCGGACGATCTTCGTGATCGTGTGAGTGAAAGGCCTGGGGGGACCAGGTTGAACCGGCCCAGACAGCCCGATGATCCGGTGGCGCGGCTTCGCGACCAGATTCCGGAAGCGGGATTCCCGCGCGGCGCGGGCGTGGCGTCCGCCACGACGTTCGTCCTGCTGCTCCTGATCACCGCATTCACCGCGCTTTACCTTTCCACGGCGGGACCGCTCGCCCTGATCCGCGCGAACGACGCGAGCGAAGTACCCGACGAGGTCACCTCGGGCCAGCAGCGAGCCACCACCGCGCTCGCGCAGGGCCTGGCGACCTCCGCCACGTCCGCGGCCGAGGACCTGCAGGTCGCGTCCGGCTCCGGCGTTTTCGACAACGCCGACGACGAGGCCGTGCTCAACCGGCTCGGCGAGACCTACCCGGACTGGCGCGGGATGATCGTCTTCGATCCGGCCGCCCAGAAGGCGCTGGCCACCCACGGCGAGCCGGTCCCGGTCCAGAACCTGCGTGACGTCGCCGTCGCCAAGCTCACCGTCCGCCCGGTCGCCCGCCCCGGCGACAGCCCCCTGATGCTCACCGCGCTGCCGCTGACCGGCCCGCGCGCGGGCAAGCTCCTCGTCGTCTCGACCGCGCTGCGCCCGATCGCGCCGGAACTCGACAAGGACGCCCGCCAGCGCGTCCAGCTGATGACCGCCGACAACGTCAGCCTCGACACCCGCGGCACGGAGATCCCCAAGACCGACACCGCCGCCCAGGACCTGCTGACCCGCGCGGCGAGCGCCGCCGCGGCCGGGCAGTCCGGCGTCCTCACCGGCGGCGCCGCGAAGGACCCCGCCAAGCCGTCGCAGCAGGTCGCCCCGGTCGTGTCCTACGCGCCGGTCACCGCCAGCGGCATCGGCGGCACGCTCGGCCTGTCCGTGGTCTCGCTCAGCCGGTTCGCGGTCGAGCCGGTTCCGGTCCGCTGGCCGGGCCTGATCCCGGCCGCCGCGCTGCTCGTGCTGGCCGTCGGCGGGTTCGTCCTGCTGCGGCGAGCAGTGGTCAGGCCGATCCGCCGGATCCGCGACGAGGCCCTCGCCGTCGCCGCCGGGGTGCTGGACAAGCCGGTCCGCCAGTCCCGGGTCAGCGAGATCAACCGGCTGACCACGTCCGTCGAGCGCTACCGCGCGAAGCTGCGCCGGGGCAAGCCCGACGCCAAGGTCAAGGCGTTCCTCTCCGCCCAGCTCGTGATCGCGCTGGTCGCGATCTCGCTGCTCGGCTGGTCCGTCGCGGTCGCCGCGACGCTCGGCCGGCAGCACGCCGAAGTCTCCGCGACCATGCTCAGCGAGCACGGCGTCCGCGTCACACGCTCGGCCGACACGCTGCGTCGCAGCCTCGCCGAAGGCCTCTCCGACCTGCAGTCCGTCGCCCGCCTCGGTGCGCAGAAGCAGCCGGAGGAGTTCCGCGGCATGCTCGACCAGCTGACCACCGAGGGCAGCCGCTTCCGCAGCGTCTACGTCACCGGCGCCGACGGCTCGGTGCTCCTGACCTCGGGCCGCGAGGCGCTGCGCGACCAAGGCAAGCTGCCTGACGGCGACGGCCTGCGCCAGCACAACACCAGCGGCCGGGTCCCGGTCGTCTACGCCTTCACGCACCTGGCCAACTCGACGAACGGCCTGGTCGGCGAGTACGACGTGCCGCGGATGGCCGAGCTGCTGGGCTCCTCGGGCGGGCGGGTCCGGGTCGTCGACGAGGGCAAGCGCACCATCGCCGACACCGAGGGCTATTTCGCCTTCGACCCGATCACCGACGCGACGCTGATCCGTAACGTCGAAGCGGCACAGTCCGGCAAGGACGCCCGCGAGACAACGGACGCGACGCTCGTCGCCGCGCAGCGCCTTGCCGACAAGGGCAGCACGGCCGACCTGAAGTGGGTCGTGGTCGCCGAACAGCCGATCGGCGCGCTTTCGCTCGCGGACAACGTCGTGCGCTCCGGCGCGCGGGTCGCCGCGCTGCTCACCGCCGTCGTCGCGCTGATGCTGTTCGCCTGGCACCTGCTGCTCGTCGTGCGGCCGCTGCGCCGGGTCGGCGAGGAGGCCGAGTCGATCGCGAAGGGCCACACCGGCGCGGTCGTCTACCCGCAGCGCCAGGACGAGATCGGCACGATCGCCTCGTGCGTCGAGATCTGCCGCCAGGCGCTGACCGACGGCAAGGAGCGGCTCGGCGAGGTGCGCCGTCCGACCGGTGCGGCGACCGACGAAACCGAGCTGTTCCAGCGGATCAAGGACGAGCCGCAGCAGCAACGGAAGAAGCGGCCCGAAGCGCCACGGCGCCCGCAGGCTGAGAAGCCGCGTAAGCGCCCCGAAGCACCCCGACAGGCCGAAGCTGTCGAGCCGCGACGTCGCCCGGAGCCGCGTCAACGGCCCGAAGCGGCTCCGCAACGCCCTGCCCAGCAGCCGCCGCGAGACGCGCAACCCGCGCGTGCCGAGCGTCGTCCGGAGCCACCTCGCAAGCGGCTCGAACCGCACGCCCCGGAGATCCGGCCGGTCGAGCAGAAGTCCAGACAGCAGCCGAAGAGACCGCAGACGCCACCGCGGATCCCGGTGCGCACCAAGGATGACCAGGCGAAGGCCGACTACCTCACCTGGTTGGACGGAGCCGGAGTCTGAAGTGACGTTCCTCTACGTCGTGCTCCTGCTGGCCACGACGACGATGCTCTGTGCCGGGATCGCCGAACAGCGCCAGCACTACAAGCACCTGCACAGCATCCCGACCCGCGTGCTGGTCAACGGGATCCGCGGCAAGTCGTCGATCACCCGGCTCTGCGCGGGCGCCCTGCGCGGCGGCGGCCTGGTCACCACGGCCAAGACCACCGGCACCGCGGCCCGCTTCATCCATCCCGACGGCAGTGAGGAACCGGTCTACCGCAAGTTCGGCATCGCCAACGTCGTCGAGCAGATCGGCATCGTCCGGCGCGCCGCGGCGTACCGGCCGGACGCGCTGGTCATCGAGTGCATGGCCGTGATGCCGGACCTGCAGGAGATCAACCAGAGCAAGCTGATCCGCTCCACCATCGGCGTGCTCTGCAACGTCCGCGAGGACCACCTCGCCGAGATGGGCCCGACGCTCGACGACGTCGCCCGCTCGCTCAGCCGGTCCATGCCGGTCGGTGGCATCTGCCTGACCGCCGAGGAGGACCGGCTGCACATCCTCCAGCAGGAGGCGGACAAGCGGAACTGCGAGCTGATCAAGGTCGACCCCGAGACGGTCACCGACGAGGAGATGCGCGGCTTCAGCTGGATCACGTTCAAGGAGAACGTGGCCATCGCGCTGGCCGTGGCGGATCTGCTGAACGTGAACCGGCAGCTCGCGCTCGAGGGCATGTGGACCGCGCCGCCGGACCCGGGCGTGCTGCAGGTGCACGAGTACCGCGCCGGGCGCCGTCACCTGCGCTTCGCGAACGTCTTCGCCGCGAACGACCCGGAATCGACGTTCATGAACATCGAGGCACTGCGCCGCCAGGGCGCGATCGCCGACCCGCTGCACGTGATCATCAACTGCCGGCCCGACCGCGTCGAGCGCAACGGCCAGATGGGCGCCCTGATCCCGCGGATCGCGCCGGAGAAGATCGTGCTGATCGGCGAGCCGACCCGCAGCGCGCGGACGGCGATCCCGAGCGAGTGGCAGGACCGGGTCGTCGACCTCGGCGGTTCGCGGCCGCCGGAGGAGCTGCTGCGCCGGATCGTCGGCGGCATCGAGCGGCACGCCTCGCTCATCGCCATCGGCAACATCCACGGCCAGGGCGAACTGCTCATCGACGAACTCGCGAAACTGGAAGCGGTCGCCTCCTGATGCTCACCACCTCGCTCGCCCCCGAGATCGCGACCGTCGGCCTGGCCATCGGCCTGCTGCTGTCGCTGGTCTGCTACCTGACCACGAACCTGTCCCCCGGCGGCATGATCACGCCCGGCTGGATCGCGCTCACCATGGTCGAGGACTACCGCCGCGCGGCGATCATCGTGCTGATGACGGCGCTGACCTACGTCGGCACGAAGCTCCTGCAGCGCGTCGTGATCCTGTACGGAAAGCGCCTGTTCGCCGCGGTCGTGCTGCTCGGCGTGATGCTGCAGACGACGTTGCTGATCATCCTGCAGGCCGACTTCCCGCTGCTGTTCGTGCACCAGACGCTCGGCTTCGTGGTGCCCGGCTTGGTGGCCTACCAGCTCGTGCGGCAGAAGCCGGTGGCGACCATGCTCGCGACCGGCGGCGTGAGCCTGGCCAGCTACGCGGTGCTGATCAGCGGCGTGCTGGTCGGCCTGGTCCCGACGGTGTGAGGTGAGCATGCACAAGGCGATCCGGATCGGCGCGGTGGCCGTGGTCATCGCCGTCTCCGGCGTGGGCGCGGTGTACGTCGCGACCCAGGATCGGGAGGAGATCACCGCGGTTTCGGCGTCCGCGGCCCCCAGCGGGGTGGCGGTGACCGGCGGCTACACCTACGAGCGGCTGGAGAACCCGGCGCGGACCGTCGTGCGCGACGCCGCGGGCGGGCAGCTGGCGTCGTTCACCGACGGCTCCCGCACGGTGCTGCTGACCGGCAAGTCGCGTACCTTCAGCGAGCCGAAGTTCACCCAGGTCACCATCACCTCGACGGGCTGGGTCCGGCTCGCCCCGCAGGAGTGGAAGGCCGGCGCGGAGAAGGAGAAGTGGTTCACCGACTGGCTGCCCAAGGCCGTCGGCGACACCGACCCGGACATCCTCGCCATCGCCCTGCAGTACACCGACGGCGCCACGGACCAGATGGCGAAGAAGCTGCGCATCGCCGGGGACGCCAACTTCGGACCGGACAGCGCCGAGGGCCGGCTGGAGAAGTCGGACTTCTACGACTACCTCGGCATCGGCTGGGACTTCTCCGACGGCGTCCACGAAAAGGCCGAGCCGGCGCGGGCGCGTTCGCTGGACTGCTCCGGCTTCGTGCGGATGGTGTACGGCTACCGGTCCGGGTACCCGCTGCTCGGCTCGAACACGAAGGGCCCTGGCCTGCCGCGGCGCGCGTGGGCGTTGTCCGAGCTGGGGCCCGGAACCCACGTCATCGAGGACACCAAGGCGCGCGTCACCGACTATTCGGCGCTGCAGCCCGGCGACATCCTGTTCTTCAACCTGGAGCCGCAGCTCGGCCAGCAGGTCTCGCACACCGGCATCTACCTGGGCATCGACAGCGACGGCAAGCGCCGGGTGCTGTCCAGCCGCAAGGTCGCGAACGGCCCGACGTTCGGCGACGCGGGCGGCGTCTCGCTGATCGAGGGCGAAGGCACCTACGCGAAGGCGTTCCGCGCCGCCAAGCGCCTCTGAAGGACTCGTGAGCGTTCCGGGCGGTTCTAACCGCCCGGAACGCTCACGAGTCCTTGCCCACCTTGACGCCCGCTCGCGGGCACCGGAGAGTGGCCAGGAACCCACGCGTCGGCAGGTGGAGGAACCCGGTGGAAGTCCGGGGCGGTCCCGCCACTGTCACCGGAGCACGTCTCCGGGAGCCAGGAACTCCGGCCGGCGCGACCGACGACCCGGGGCGCGGACCCCGAGGAGGAACCTCGTGATCCTGCTTCTGTCCACATCGGACACAGATCTGCTCAGCGCGCGCTCCGGCGAGGCCGAATACCGGCTCGCGAACCCGGCCCGGCTGGACCTAGCCGAGCTGCCCGCCCTCCTCGACGGCGCGCCGATCGTGGTCGTCCGCATCCTCGGCACGCCGCGCAGCTGGCAGGAGGGGCTCGACACGCTGCGCGCGTCGGGCGCGCACGTCGTCGTCCTCGGCGGTGAGCAGACGCCGGACGCGGAGCTCATGAAGCTGTCCACCGTCCCGGCGGGCATCGCGGCCGAAGCGCACGCGTACCTCGCGCAGGGCGGTCCGGACAACCTGACGCAGCTACACCGCTTCCTCTCCGACACGCTGCTTCTCACCGGAGACGGCTTCGAGCCGCCCGCGGTACAACCCACGTGGGGGTTGCTGGAGCGTCCCGCTTCGCGGATCGACGGCCCGGTCGTCGGGATCCTCTACTACCGCGCGCACCACCAGTCCGGCAACACGGCCTTCGTGCACGCGCTCGCCGAAGCGATCGAAGCGGTCGGTGGGCGCGCGTTGCCGATCTACTGCTCTTCGCTGCGTACGCGCGAGCCGGAGATGATGGCTGAGCTGGGCAAGGTGGACGCGCTGCTGGTCACAGTGCTGGCGGCCGGCGGCACGAAGCCGTCCGAGGTGGGTGCCGGAGGTGACGACGAGGCCTGGGACGTCGCCGAAATGGCCGCGCTGGACGTGCCGATCCTGCAGGCGTTGTGCCTGACCAGCGACCGCTCGACCTGGGAAGCGAGCGACGAGGGACTCACGCCGCTCGACGCCGGGAACCAGATGGCGGTGCCGGAGTTCGACGGCCGCGTGATCACCGTGCCGTTCTCGTTCAAGGAGATCGACGCCGACGGCCTCCCCCGCTACGTCCCTGACACCGAGCGCGCCTCTCGGGTCGCGAAGATCGCGTTGGCGCACGCACGGCTTCGCCACACTCAGCCCGCTTCGCGCCGCGTCGCGCTGATGCTGTCCGCGTACCCGACGAAGCACTCTCGCGTCGGCAACGCCGTGGGTCTGGACACGCCCGCGTCGGCGATCAAGCTGCTTCGCCGGATGCGCGACCAGGGCTACGACCTCGGTCCCGAGCCGTTCCCCGGCGTCGAGCCGACCGGGACCGAGCAGCCCGACGGCGACGCGCTGATCCACGCGCTCATCGCGGCGGGCGGACAGGATCCCGAGTGGCTGACCGAAGAGCAGCTGTCCGGCAACCCGATCCGGGTGCCCACGGCGCGCTATCGCGAGTGGTTCGCTTCGCTGCCTTCGGACCTTCGCGAGGCGATGGAGGAGCAGTGGGGCCCAGCCCCGGGCAATCTCTATGTCGACAACGGCGACATCGTGCTGGCGTCGCTGCAGAGCGGCAACGTGATCATCATGATCCAGCCGCCGCGCGGCTTCGGTGAGAACCCGGTGGCGATCTACCACAACCCCGACCTCCCGCCGAGCCACCATTACCTGGCCGCCTACCGGTGGCTGGAGGAGGAGTTCGGCGCGCACGCGGTCGTCCACCTGGGCAAACACGGCTCGCTGGAGTGGCTGCCGGGCAAGACGGCCGGACTCTCGGCGTCGTGCGCGCCGGACGCGGTGCTCGGGAACCTGCCGCTGGTCTACCCGTTCCTGATCAACGACCCCGGCGAGGGCGCGCAGGCGAAGCGCCGCGCGCACGCCACGATCGTCGACCACCTCATCCCGCCGATGGCGCGTGCCGAGTCCTACGGCGACATGGCACGGCTGGAGCAGCTTCTCGACGAGCACGCGAACATCGCGGCGATGGACCCGGCGAAGCTGCCCGCGGTGCGCGCGCAGATCTGGACGCTGATCCAGGCCGCCAAGCTGGACCACGACCTCGGCGTCGACGAGCGACCGCACGACGCGGAGTTCGACGACTTCCTGCTGCACATCGACGGCTGGCTGTGCGAGGTCAAGGACGCCCAGATCCGCGACGGCCTGCACATCCTCGGCGAGGCACCGGTCGGCGAGGCACGGGTGAACCTGGTGCTCGCGATGCTGCGCGCGCAGCAGATGTGGGGCGGCAAGCAGGGCGCGGTGCCCGGTCTGCGGTCGGCGTTGGGCCTGAAGGAGAACTCCGACACCCCGCTGTCCGAAGTGGACGCGATCGAGCAGACCGCGCGCTCGCTGGTCGAGGCGATGGAAGCCCGCGAATGGGACCCCGCCGCCGTCTCCGCCCTCACCTCCGACGAGCAGGTCGGGCGCGTGCTCACGTTCGCGGCGACCGAGATCGTGCCGCGGCTGGCCGGGACCGGCGCCGAAGTGGACGCGGTGCTGCACGCGCTCGACGGCGGCTACATCCCGGCCGGACCGAGCGGTTCGCCGTTGCGCGGGCTGATCAACGTGCTGCCGACCGGGCGGAACTTCTACACCGTCGACCCGAAGGCGATCCCGAGCCGGCTGGCCTGGGAGACCGGGCAGGCGCTGGCCGACTCGCTGCTGAAGCGCTATCGCGAGGACACCGGCGACTGGCCGCGCTCGGTCGGGCTGTCGGTGTGGGGCACGTCGGCGATGCGGACCTCCGGCGACGACGCCGCCGAAGTCCTCGCGCTGCTGGGAGTGCAACCGGTCTGGGACGAGGCCTCGCGGCGCGTCACGGGGATCGAGGCGATCCCGCTGGCCGAGCTGGGCCGGCCGCGCATCGACGTCACGGTGCGGATCAGCGGGTTTTTCCGCGACGCCTTCCCGCACGTGATCGCGTTGCTGGACGACGCCGTGCGGCTGGTCGCGGCGCGGGACGAGCCACTGTCGGAGAACTTCGTCCGTGCGCATGCGCAGGCAGACCTGGCCGCGCACGGCGACGAACGGCGCGCCACGACGCGGATCTTCGGCTCGAAGCCGGGCGCATACGGCGCCGGTCTGCTGCCGCTGATGGACTCCGGGAACTGGCGCGACGACAAGGACCTCGCCGAGGTGTACGCGGTGTGGGGCGGCTTCGCCTACGGCCGCGGCCTGGACGGGCGGCCGGCGCGGGAGGACATGGAGAGCTCGTACAAGCGGATCGTGGTGGCGGCCAAGAACACCGACACCCGCGAGCACGACATCGCCGACTCCGACGACTACTTCCAGTACCACGGCGGCATGATCGCCACGGTCCGGGCGCTGACCGGCGCGGCCCCGGCGTCCTATGTGGGCGACAGCACCACGCCCGACGCCGTCCGCACGCGCACGCTCGGCGAGGAGACCGCACGGGTGTTCCGCGCCCGCGTCGTCAACCCGCGATGGCTGGCGGCGATGCGCAAGCACGGTTACAAAGGCGCGTTCGAGCTGGCCGCGACCGTGGACTACCTGTTCGGCTTCGACGCGACCGCCGGCGTGGTCGGCGACTGGATGTACGAGAAGCTGACCGAGTCCTACGTGCTCGACGAGGTCAACCAGGAGTTCCTGCGCAAGGCGAACCCGTGGGCACTGCGGGGCATCGTCGAGCGGCTCAACGAAGCCGCGGACCGCGGACTCTGGGAGGAACCGGATCCCGACCTGCTGGCGCGGATGCGCGAGGTTTACCTCTCCCTGGAGGGCGATCTCGAGTCCGACTGACTGCTGCGGCGCACGATCGGACAAGAATCGGATATTCGGCGCATTTCGCCCGGAGATCGATTAAGACTGCTTTTCCTGTCTTGACTTTGAAATGGTCTAGTCCAATGCTGGGTCCACTCTCGAACCCCCAGCGGAGGACAGACATGCGCAGAAGCAGACTGGCCGCCATCGGGCTCGCCGCCGCCACCATGATCGGGACGGCGGTGGGCCTGGTCGTAGGCGCACCTTCAGCAACAGCGGCGTTGAGCAACAACTGGTACGCCGCGGCGCCGTATCTCATGCCCCAGAGCAACAACCCGCCGGACCCGGTGACCGTGATGAACGCGACCGGGTTGAAGGCGTTCCAGCTCGCGTTCATCCTGGCGCCCAACGGCGGCGGCTGCTCGCCGACCTGGGACGGCACGTCCGCGGTCTCCTCCGACACCGCGGTCGCCGGGGTGATCAGCAGGATCCGCAACGCCGGTGGTGACGTTTCGGTGTCCGTCGGCGGCTACGGCGGCACGAAGCTGGGTCAAACCTGCGGCAACGTAGCCGCGACGGCCGCGGCGTACCAGCAGGTCATCACCAAGTATTCACTCAAGGCCATCGACTTCGACCTCGAAGAGCCGGAGTACGAAAACACCGCGGCCATCGCGAACGAGCTCGGTGCGGCGAAGACGTTGCAGGCCAACAACCCCGGCCTGTTCGTGTCGGTGACCATGCCGGGCACGGCGGCGGGAACCGGCTGGTTCGGCACCCAGCTGATCGACCAGGCGAAGGCGATCGGCTTCTCCCCCAACAACTTCTCGATCATGCCGTTCGACGGCGGGTTCAACGGTGGTTCGTCGCAGGTGTCCGCGCTGGAAGCGCTGCACGGCCTGCTGATGTCCCACATGGGCTGGGACAGCGCGACGGCGTACGCACACGAAGGCTTCTCCGGCATGAACGGCAAGTCGGACGCCTCGGAATACTTCTACGTCTCGGACTTCCAGACGGTGTACGACTACGCCACGAGTCACCGCCTGGGCCGCTTCACGTTCTGGTCGGTCAACCGTGACCGCGCCTGCGTCGGCACCACGGACAACGGCGTCTGCTCGAACGTTTCGCAGAACGACTGGGACTTCACGAAGTTCAGCGTGCGCTTCGCCGGGGCGACCCCGCCGCAGACCACGCCGCCGGTCACCACGACCCCGACCACCCCGGGCGGCGGCACCTGCAACGGCGTGGCCGAGTGGGCCAAGACCCAGGTCTACGTCAAGGACAACGTGGTCGCGCACAACAGCCACAAGTGGACCGCGAAGTGGTGGACGCAGGGCGAAGAGCCCGGCACCACCGGCCAGTGGGGCGTCTGGACGGACAACGGCGCCTGCTAGCTCAGCGCCAGCGAAGGTGGGTGTTCTCGCGCTGGACCTCCGGGGCCAGCGCGGGAACCTCCACCACCTTCCGCCCCGCCTGCTTCAACTGCTCGGCGCCCTGGGCGTCGACGAAAACCGGCGGCTCCCGCCAGGCGAACACGACCCGCGGGATCCCGGCGTCGAGAATCAGCCGGGTGCAACTGGCCGGATGCGATTTGCGGTCGCTGCACGGCTCGAGTGAGCTGTAAATGGTGGCCCCGGCGAGCCTGGTGTCGCCCTTCGCCTTGGCGAGCGCGGCCTCTTCGGCATGGTTCGCCGGATCTCCCTCACCGGAATACCCGGTGGCGACAACCTCGCCGTCGGCGTCGACGATCACCGCCCCGACCCGGAAAGTGGCGCTGGGCGGGCAGTTCGCGGCGAGCGCGATCGCCTCCCGGAGCCGGCGCACATCCTGGGCCGACGGCTCGGCGACGGCCCGGTACTCGAGAATCGCCATTCCCTGCAACGCGCGGACCTGCCCCAGCTCCAGCGGTCGCGGAAAGGTCCCCGGCCCGACGAAGCGCGGCGCCTTCTGGTCGCCGACGAATTGCGGCGCGATGGCGAGCCTGAGCTCGTCGGCGAGGCCCTCGGTGAGGAACCGGGTGTGGATCCCGCCACCGCCTTCGACCAGCAGCCGCTTGATCCCGCGCGCGCCGAGATCGTCCAGAATGCGGCCGAGCTCCGGCGGATTTCCGGCATCGACGACGGTGGCGACCTTCGCGAGCCCGTCCGCGATTCCCGGCGGCGCGTAGACGATCTTGGTGGTGTCGCCGACGGTGAAGAAGTTGCCCTGCGGATCGAGATCCCCGGTGGTGGTCATGGTGACCTTGGCCGGCTGCTCGTCCCGCCCCTGCGCACGCCGGTCGCGCCGCAGCGCGGGCGAACGGACGAGCAGGCGCGGGTTGTCGGCACGCACGGTCCCGGCGCCGACGAGGACGGCGTCGGCCTCGGCGCGCAGCCGATCCACCTCGGCGAAGTCGTCCTCTGTGGACAGCACGAGCCGGTCCGGCTTGGTGTCGTCGAGGTAGCCGTCGAGCGACTGGGCGGCGGACAGGAGGACGTAAGGCCGGGCGATCACGCGGCACAGTATGCCGGTCCCGGCGATCGGACCGCGCGCGCATCGGCATTTCCGTGGCACAGGGCGCAACGTCACCGAGGCCCGGACGTCTTCCGATCGGGAAGATCATTTGGCGAACGACGAGGTGGTGGCGAAATGGCGGCGCGCGGGCTGTCGCGGCGAACGGTGGTACTGGGCGGTCTTTCCGGGCTGGGGGTCGTGCTGGCGGGATGTTCTTCCACCCCGGCCAGTCCTACTACCACTCCGCCGCCATCGTCATCTCCCCCTTCCTCTCCGCCTCCCGCCGACATGAGCGCGGCGCAGGCGGAACTGGCGGCGCTCGAGACGAAGTTCGGCGGCCGGCTCGGGGTGTTCGCACTGGACACCGGCAGCGGCACCACCGTGGGGCATCGCGCCGACGAACGGTTCCTGATGTGCTCGACGCACAAGGTGCTCGCCGCGGCGGCGATCCTGCGGCTGCGCACCCAGCAGCCCGGCCTGCTGGAGAAGGTGATCCACTATGACCGGTCCCAGCTGCTCGAGTACGCCCCGGTCACCACTCAGCACGTCGCCGAAGGCATGACGATCTCGCAGCTGTGCGACGCCGCGCTGTCCGTCAGCGACAACACAGCGGCGAACCTGCTGGTGGACACGCTCGGCGGCCCGCAGGCCGTCACCGCGTTCGTCCGCACGCTGGGCGATCAGGTCACCCGGCTGGACCGCCACGAGCCCGAGCTGAACATCGCCGCGCCCGGCGATGAGCGCGACACCACGACGCCGTCGGCGATCGCCGCCGACCTGCGCGCGCTGGTGCTCGGCGACGGACTCGACCCGGCCGGCCGCGACCTGCTCACCGGCTGGATGGTGGGCAGCAAGACCGGCGCCGAGCAGATCCGGGCGGGGGTGCCTAAGACCTGGCGGACCGGCGACAAGACCGGCTCGGGCTCGCAGGGCGAGTCCAACGACGTCGCCGTCGTCTGGCCGCCTGCCCGGCCTCCACTCGTGATCACGGTCTTCACCGCGCCCACGAACCCGAAGGCCACGAACGGCAAGGCCACCATCGCCGAGGCCGCCGGGATCGTCGCGAAGGCGCTGGTCCCGCCGCGGTAACCGTCAGGCCGGGAGCACCGCGTACTGCCGGACGTACAGGTCGGTATAGGTGACCGGGCCGCGAGGGCCGGGGACCTTGTCCAGGTTGATGCCGGTTTCCGGGACAGCCAGGAGCTTGAAGCCGTCCAGGAGCCGGGTCGGGGCGTTCCAGAAGACACCGGTGCCGGTGTAGCCGTCGAAGAACGCCTCGGCGGCGGCCGCGTCCTCGGTCGCGATGCCCGCGGCCAGGCCGGAGGTCCGCTCGTTGGCGATCTCCACCGCGTCGGCCAGGTCGCCGACCTTCTCCACGGTCACCGTGGCTTCGCGCTCGGAGTCCAGCGCCCACTCGTAGCCGATGGCGTGCTCGTGCGGCGCGAGCGACGGCGTGACGCCGAGCTCGGCCAGCGCCTCGCTGATCGTCGGCCACACCTGGTCGTGCACGCCCTCGTGGATCAGCAGCAGGTTCAGCCGGTTGCAGACGCCGAGCCGGTCCAGGCTGCCGAGCACCAGGTCGTGGACCTTGGTGAGGTCCGCGGCCCGGTCGACGTACAACACGCCACCGCCGTCGGCGTGGGCCAGCGTCCGGACGCCGTGGACCGCCGCCTCGGTGGCCAGCGCACGGGTGCTGTCGCCGCTGCCGCGCAGGATCACCAGCGGGACCAGCCCGGGCAGGCGCACCAGCGCGGAGGCCGCCTCACGCTCGACCCGCGGCACCAGCTGGACACAGTCGGGGTCGATGCCCGCCTCGGCCAGCGCCGGGGCGATCACGACCTCACGCAGCCGCTGGGCCGAGCCGAGCGCGGCCGAACCGGTGCGCAGCACGCCACCATTGCGCGACTTGACCAGCTGCGAAGCCACGTCGACGGTGACGTTCGGGCGCGCTTCGTAGTTCGCGCCGATCACGCCGACCGGACGGCGCCGCTCGACCAGCCGCAGCCCGCCGTCCAAAGTGGACACGTCGATGGACCGCTCCTGGTGCGGGGCACCGGCCAGCAGGCGCAGCTGCTCGGCCATGCCGGTCAGCCGCTCCGGGGTGATGGTCAGCCGGTCCAGCAGACCGGCGCTCATCCCCTCGGCGCGGGACCGCTCGACGTCCGCGCGATTCGCCTCCAGGATCTCCTCACGGTGCGCGAGCAGCCGCTCGGCCATACCGGTCAGCGCCGCGTCGATGGCCGTGGCACTGGCGGCGGCGAGCGACGGCGCAGCCTTCTTCGCCGCGCGAGCGCACTCTTCGACGGCCTTGGCGACCTCGTCCATCGTTCGTCTCCCTCCGCGCATTCGCAGAGGAACAGTCTGCCGCACCGGTGCCGCTAGGCGACCGCGGGCTCCAGAAGCCAGAGACCGCCCGCGATCAGGCAGCTCGCGGTCAGCACGCCGAACACGAGCACCCACAGCACCGCCGGCACCGCGGTCAGCCTGCCCAGCTGGTCGGCATCGGAGTCTCGCGCCCGGCCCTGGCGACGCTTGATCTGCAGCTCGATCACCGGGCGCACCCCGCCGACGAGCAGGAACCAGGTCACCAGGTAGCCGAACGGCGCCTGCACCGCGTTGGGCGCCACCAGCGCGACCAGGGCCAGGACCCCGGCGCTGGCCACCACGGCGAACACCCCGTAGGCGTTGCGCACCATGACCAGCACGCCGAGCAGCAGCAGCGCGATCAGCACCAGGACCGCGGTGACCAGGTCCGAGCCCAGCAGACTCGCGAACAGCAGGCCCAGCACCGACGGGGCCATGTAGCCCGCCATGGCGGTGAACGCCATCCCCGGCCCCTCGGGCTTACCCCGGGAAACGGTGACGCCCGAGGTGTCCGAGTGCAGCTTGATCCCCTGCAGCCGCCGCCCGACCAGCACCGCGGCCAGGGCGTGCCCGGCCTCGTGGACAATCGTGATGACGTTGCGCGCGAGCCGCCACGGCGTGCCGCCGGCCAGGACCACCAGCAGCGCCAGCCCGCCGGCGACCAGGGTGATCGCGCCGGGTGTCTGCGCCTGCTCCAGCACCGACCCGGCCGACGCCGGGTCAGTGCTCCAAGCGCGGGCAACCACATCGGCGAAGGAGCTGAGGGCACCTTCCGTCCGGCCGTCGAGCATGAGTTGAACGGGCGAATTCACCCGAACACCTCACCACAGGCGACATCTGGCTACTGTGAGTCCCCACCGCAGGCCGCGATCAAGCGTCCGCTAGCCGCGGCTCATCTCTTCATCGCGCCACCTTCCCCGTGCCCGCGCCTCGCCCTCGACCCGCAGCAGGAACGCCACCCTGACACAGAAGAGGTCACTGGTTCGGTCCCAGTATCGCGCACCAGCAGTAACCGCAGGTCAGAAGCCCTGTTCCGCCCCTGAGGGACGGGGCTTCAGTCGTTAAATGGGGACGAAATAGGGACGGCGTTCAGAGCTGTCCGCCCGGGCAGCGCGCGACGCGGGCCAGGCGAGGGCGAATCGGAGGCAGTTCGACTCGGTGCGATGACTGGCTGCGCAGCCGGGAACACGGCGCCCGCGAAGACTCCAGGCAGCCGCGTCACAGGATGAGATCGCGTCGGCATAGCGAGCGAGCCCGGTGATCTTGACGCCGAAGCCATGCAGGGTGAAGCCGCGGCCGGCGAGCGCGCGCATGATCTGCTCGACCTCGCGGGTGTGCTGCCGCCGACAGACACTGCCCACTCCGACCAAAGGCAACTCGGCGAGGTCGACGCCGGCACGCTCGTAGAGGTCCGCGCACCGGTGGTGTGTTGACCGGACTAACGCTGGTCCGCCAGCTTGCGCTGACGCGGTTCCTGGATTGAATGGTGCCCCGTGCAAGAAGATCAAGATGGGCTGTCCGACGTGCGGCTGTCCGCGTTGCCAGTTGCTCGGGTGGGTGCCGTCGTGAGCGGCCGAGATGCGACCTTGCCCTGGCTGGTGGTGGATCCAGATGGCGCCGAGGTCGCGGCGACTGTCGAGTACCTCCGCCATGCTGCAGCGACCGGATTCAGCCCATCGAGCCTGAAGTCCTACGCACGGGCCCTGTTGCGCTGGCTGAGGTTCCTGTGGGCGGTCGACGTGGCATGGGACCGCGCCGACCGAGCCGAGGTTCGCGACTTCGTACTCTGGATGCGCACCACGACCAAGAACCGGACGCGGCAAGCGGATTCCCCAGAGCCGGGCAGCGTGAACGCGCGGACGGGCAAGCGCTACCTCGCCGCGACGTTCGCGCCGGCGACGATCAACCACAACCTCGCGGTCATCAGCGGCTTCTACGACTACTTTCTGGCACAGGGCCGAGGGCCACTGCGCAATCCTGTCCCTCCGCGCACCAGCCCGCGTGGTGGACGTCCGAACGCCCATCACAATCCGATGGAGCCCTTCGCCGCGCGGTCTACCGGCAGCGGGTTCCACGCACCCAGCCGCGAGCGATCCCGGACCGGATGTTCGATGAGCTGTTTGAGCGTATGCCGTCCAATCGGGACCGTGCGATCCTCGCGTTCTACGTGTCGACCGCAGCCCGGCCGGACGAGTTGTTGAAGCTTGACCAGGCCCGTGTCGACTATGGCGAGCAACTCGTCGGCGTGATCCGCAAGGGAACCCAGGAGTTGCAATGGTTGCCCGCCTCGCCCGACGCGTTCGTACGAGCGGCTGACCGGGGCGCCGCTGCCGCATCTGTTCCAGCGTCGCCATGGCGCAGAGCATCGGGTCATCAGCGCTGCGACCACGCACCGTCTGCTCAAGCTCGCCATCGAGCGGGCCGAGCTCGTCGGACCCGACGGCAACCCGCTGCGCTACACACCCCACGATTTCAGGCGGATCTTCGCCACCGAAGCCGTCTCCAACGGCCTGCCGGTGCACATAGCCGCGAAGCTCCTCGGGCACAACGACCTGAGCACGACACAGACTTACGTCGCCGTCTACAACGACGATGTCCTGCGTCACCATCGCTCATTCATCTCCCGCCGTCGAGCGCTGCGGCCTGGCGGCGAGTACCGCGACCCGACCCCGCAGGAGTGGGCGGAGTTCGAACAGCACTTCACGAAACGGAAAGTCGAGCTGGGCACGTGCGCCGGCCCCTACGGCAGCCCTTGCCGCCACGAGCACGCCTGCATCAGGTACCCGGTTCTTCGACCGGATCCTGCGCAGGAGCCGCGGTTGCTGACCATCATCGTCAACCTCAACGACCGGCTGCGCGAAGCGAGCGAACGCGGCTGGCTCGGCGAGGTCGACGGACTCAGGGGCAGCCTCGACGCGGCCAACCAGAAATTCTCCCAAATGCGGAAGCTTCGTACGCAAGGCCGCACCGTCGATCTGCCCACACCGACACCACTGCGGCGACCGCGATGAAAAGAGTAGTCCTGCGAGCAGAAGCCGCCGAGCAAGGGAAATGCAGTTGACCGCCTGCTGTGGTACCGCACACCATGCACTATGAACACCGACCTTGCCTGGCACTACGCCACCGACGCCGAAAACATCCGATTGGCCAGGACCCCACATGGCCGACTGGAGTTCCTGCGCACGCAAGAACTTCTCCGCCGGAGCCTCGCTACGCCAGCAACCGTGCTCGACGTGGGAGGCGGAACCGGAGTGCATGCCGAATGGCTTGCGCGCGACGGGCACACAGTGCATCTCATTGACCTGGTGCCGGCACATGTCGACGCTGCATCGAGGTTGCCTGGCGTCACGGCCCAGGTCGCCGATGCTCGTCAACTGCCTGTTTCCGACGCCAGCAACGACGCTGTACTGATGCTGGGGCCGCTCTACCACCTCATTGACCAAGCTGACCGCGCACGAGCACTTTCGGAAGCACGGCGTGTGTTGCGACCAGGAGGCGTGTTGGCAGCGGCAGGTATCAGCCGCTATCTCTCTGTTGTGGAGACGGGCACCAACGGCACTCTCGACGCAAACCTGATGTCCTCGGTGGAGGCGGTCATCGCAACAGGTCGCTACGACGGGCATGTCGGATTCACTCCCACCCACTGGCATACCGCGGACGAGCTGCGAGTCGAGATCCAATCCGCCGGTTTCAGCGATGTTGAGATCTACGGAGTCGAAGGACCAGCCTGGGCCGCGCTCGACGTCGCCGGCATGGACGAGTTCCCTACTCTCATGCACTCGGCACTGCACTGCGCGCGCCTCGTCGAACAAGATCCATCGCTGATCAACGCCAGCGCTCACTTCCTGGCGGTTGCAAGGTCGCCATCCGCTGCCTGATCGCCCGCACGCTTCAATCTGGCCGGGTGAGGCCGATACGGACCTCTCCTGCGCCACCGTAGTCCGGAGAAGGTAGTCGGACACGCTCTGGCCTTGCAGGACCGGGATGAACGGCAAGTCCGGATCAAGGTCGCGGAGCTCCAGGTAGTTCGCGACGGTGCGACGCTGGTGCGCGCGAAGCGCGAAGCCGGTACGCCGTCTCACGCCGTCCTCGCACATCCAGTCCTGCGGAGCCGCCCAGTCCAGCTGCCCAATCTCGGCGCTATACCGACGGACCGCTGCGACGTAGGCACGCGGTTCAGTTCGCCATCTCCCGTGCGGCGACAGTCCGGTGAAACCGCCCGAGTCCAAAGCCCACGGCGCCGCAGCGCGGGGCAAGGTACAGCGGCCGGCGAGACGTCGATGCGACACCAGCAGTAGAACTCCGAGTTGACGCTCGAGCCAGGCAGGCTGGTGCGTTCCGAGGTAGAACCTGATCACGGCTTCGCCCGACAACGTGAGCGCACCGCCAGCACCAGAACGGCGAGCACCGTGCTCGCCGTCTTCCCGGCGACCTGGCCGGCCAGGGCAGCCCAGGTCCCGAAGGCCAAATGACTACCGTAGTGGTCGGTGATTCTGGTGTCGTTACGTGGCGTTGTCCGCTCGGCTCGATCGAAACTACGACCGCCTCCGGCTCCCTTCCGACATCCGATCCACTTCCTGATGGTTCGTCGTGAACACGACCCGGCCGACCCCACCGCCTGCGTTGCCGTTCTGCAGGCACGAACACTTCCGGGCTAGACGACGGCGTTACCCGCACTCTCGGCCAACGGCAGGTCGAGCTGCAGACGCGCGGGGGTCGCGGCGACAGCTGAGGGCACCACGCCGACACCGGTCGCGACGACCGCTGTCGGCGTGGCGGCCACACTCATCGCCGCCCGGGCCTTACGGGTACGGGCGTCCACGTTGTCTCTTGCCAGGCGGGAATCGACTCAAAGCGTCGAACTAGCGGATGTCGAGCCGGTACACGCTGTCGTTGCCCTGGACGGTGGCCCCGACGGTCCGAGTGGAACTACCGGTGCAGTTACCGGAGTTGTAGGCCACAACCTTGAGATTGTCGCCGTTGTAAACAGTGGTGTGGGGGGCGACCACGGCGTCCCCCGTGTTGTGTGCGGGCAGCGCGAGGCAAGTGCCCAGACCGTCGCCGTTGCTACTGGTCTGTTCGTACCCCACCGACCTGGTTGCTGCCTGCGAGATGAGCACCAGGCTCTTTCCGGTGGCCGCGTTCGCAGCGGGTGCGACCATCGCCATGGCACCGATGGCACCGGCGATGACACTTACCCCCGCGAAAGTCTTCTGGAACTTCTTCATGTGCTGATCTCCAGTCGATGGTGGCGTTTCCCTGCGGAAACTGTGACATCAGCATCAGTCATCACCGGATGAAACGGGACGCGATAAGCCTCTCGGCGACAACCTTGGGGGAATCCCCCAGCAAACGTGAATCAGCGAATCCGAGAGAAGAGGGTAAGCGAGGAAACGCCGAGAAAAGCCAGCACCGCGACGGGGACAGCACCGCTCACATGGCACGTTGCGCGTAGGGCACGCCCTCGGCGAGCAGCAAGCCCCCACTCCCGATCCGGCGGCTATGCGCTGAAATTCGTCCGAAATTCGCCACCGCGACGCGGAGGATGGCCACTGGCCGCAGCGAGTTCCGCGGCTGGCTGCGCCTGACCGACGGCAGCGACCGGGACTCGCCGAGCCTGGTCCAGGTCGACCATGCGGCGCACGTCCGGGACGGCAAGGACCAGCCGGTCGTGCAGCCTACGCAGATCTGCGCACTGCGCCTGCCCGGCCGATGCCCCCGCGCCGGGGACATCGCATCCTTTGTGGCTCAAGGACGCGGCCGGCGGCCTTTCCGGTGCTCGCGGCCGCGTCGTGGACGCGCGGATACGTGCTCGGCGACACGCAGTCCTGGCAACCGAAGCTGGGCCCTCGGTCATCCGGCCGGCTTCGCCGATCGTCGTCTTCGACGCGTCCGGCCTCATCGATGATCGAAAGTTTCGACAAGTGGTGACACCGCAGGAAAACTTCATCGGTTCGGCGGCGATCCCGGTTCCGCGAAACGCGGATGACTGTGCGAAAACGGATGACCGTCCGGTCGGGCACCCGAGTAGTACGTAAGCTGCCCGGAAGACACCGGCACGCACGGGCCGCGGCGAACTCGGACCGGCCGAGCGGACCGCCGGGGAGAGCCGCTGACGCCACCCGACGAAAGTAGGTGAATGCGGGTTTCGGTTTCGTCCGGTTTGCGCGAGACCATCATGAAATGGCCGATTGATTCGTGCTCCATTCGGCGGCCTCCTTCCCGGATCCGTCCGCCGGAATCGCGTCACCGTCCGAAGGTCGCTTTCCACACAAGACCGCGCCATGTAGACAGTGGACCGACCGATTGGTCAGCCCGCTCGCATGAATCTCTCTGGGAGGGATCGTGTCCCGTTCGCCCCGAAGAATCCTCGCCATCGCCGGTCTCACGGCACTGGCACTGACCACACCCGCGGTAGCAGCACAGGCTGTCGCCTCCCCCGCCGCGACAGCCGCCGTCCATCCGACTTCGCGTGTCTGCGCCCAGACCGCGAAGCCTGGCATGGCAACGTGTTTCGCGGAACGTCAGACCGACACCATGCGCGCCCTGCTCGCGCCGGACGCCCTGCCCAGTGGCTTCGGCCCGTCCGGGCTCCGCAGCGCCTACAACCTGACCTCCACCGGCAGCGCGTCGGCGACAGTGGCCATTGTGGACTCCAACGACGACCCCAACGCCGAATCCGACCTCGCCACCTACCGGTCCACCTACGGCCTTCCTGCCTGCACCACCGCCAACGGCTGCTTCAAGAAGGTCAACCAAAACGGCCAAACCAGCCCACTGCCCGCGGCCGACTCCGGCTGGGCCGGCGAGATCTCCCTCGACGTCGACATGGTTTCGGCGATCTGCCCGAACTGCCACATCCTGCTCGTCGAGTCGGACCAGGCCAGCATGGCCGACCTCGGCACCGCGGTGAACACGGCCGTGTCCATGGGCGCCAAGTACGTCTCCAACAGCTACGGCGGCAGCGAGGACGGCACTGAGAACACCTCGGACTCCAGCTACTTCCACCACCCCGGCGTCGCGATCACCGCCAGCACCGGCGACTCCGGCTACGGCATCAGCTACCCGGCCTCCTCGCAGTACGTCACCGCCGTCGGCGGCACTTCCCTGACCCAGGGCGGCGGCACCCGCGGCTGGACCGAAACCGCATGGAGCAGCGCCGGAAGTGGCTGCTCGACGAGCGTGGCCAAGCCGTCGTTCCAGAACGTCACCACCGGCTGCGCGAAGCGCGCCAACGCCGACGTCTCGGCCGTGGCCGACCCGCAGACCGGTGTCGCCGTCTACCAGACCTACGGCGGCAGCGGCTGGGCCGTCTACGGCGGCACCAGCGCGTCCTCGCCGATCATCGCCTCGGTCTACGCCCTCGCGGGCACGCCCGGTTCGTCCGACACCCCGGGTGCGTATCCCTACTCACACACCGGAAATCTCTACGACGTGACCTCCGGCAGCAACGGCAGCTGCTCGGTCGCCGTGCAGTGCAAGGCCGGCGCCGGCTGGGACGGCCCGACCGGGCTCGGCACCCCGAACGGCACCGCGGCCTTCACCACGGGCACCTCGTCCGGCGGCGTCACCGCGAGCAGCCCGGGCAACCAGACCGGCACCGTCGGGACCGCGGCGAGCCTGCAGCTGTCCGCATCCGGCGGCAGCGGTGGCTACACCTGGACCGCCACCGGCCTGCCCGCCGGGTTGTCGATCAGCACGTCCGGGCTGATCTCCGGCACCCCCACGACCGCGGGCACCTCGTCGGTCACGGCGACCGCGAAGGACTCCTCCGGCGCCACCGGGGCCACCACGTTCAGCTGGACGGTCAACCCGGCCGGCGGCGGGAGCTGCTCCGGCCAGGCGCTGGGCAACCCCGGCTTCGAAACCAGTGGTTCGTGGACCGCGTCCAGCGGCGTGATCTCGGCGTCGTCGTCCTCTGAGGCCGCGCACGGCGGCAGCTACCTCGCCTACCTGGACGGCTACGGCAGCACGCACACCGACACGCTGTCCCAGTCGGTGGCCATCCCGGCCGGCTGCCACGCGACGCTGACCTACTACCTGCACGTCGACTCCGCCGAGACGACGACGTCGTCGCAGTACGACAAGCTGACCGTCAAGGCCGGTTCGACGACGCTCGCGACGTACTCGAACCTCAACAAGGCGAGCGGCTACCAGCTGCGCACGGTCGACATGTCGGCGTTCGCCGGGCAGACGGTGACGCTGACCTTCACCGGCACCGAGGACTCGTCGCT
This sequence comes from uncultured Actinomycetota bacterium, assembly GCA_963762765.1. GTDB lineage: Bacteria > Actinomycetota > Actinomycetes > Mycobacteriales > Pseudonocardiaceae > Amycolatopsis. Next base: position 304,278 of record CAVXMR010000028.1, on the reverse strand, counting down.
GCAGACCTCGTTCTGCCTCGACGACACCGCATTGACCCTGAGCTGACCGCACGTTCCGGGAAGGCCATCTCGAGCTCCTCGAGGTGGCCTTCCCCCGTCCGTGAGCCGAGCTGCAATGAGGTACCTGTCGAACCCAGATCCCGGAGATCGTCTTCGCTGCCCTCGGACCAGGGCATGCCGACGGTCACCTCCAGTAATTCCGGAGGCTTCAGGAGAGATGCGTTACCATTTTTGGGAAACTACGAATTCTTCCTGCCGAAATGGCCAAGCCTTACCAAGCTGGATGACGCATGATTTCCCATGCATACGGAGATTCGTAGTCAGAATTCGGAAACAGGCCCACAGTGAGCGCCTGACTGGTTACCGTGGACCACGGCAACTCCTCCTCCTTGTCCGGGGAGCAGGGAGTTGCACCCGCTGCCGGGGGCGTGCCCCTCATGGCCGTCCCCGGCAGCGTTCCATCCATTCCCGTATCGGCTCTTCCCCGCGCCGCCGGGTGACGCCGACCGCGATCACCTCAGCCGCGAGGCCCCTCACGACCCGCTGATCCGTCGGCTGTCGCACTCGACGCCAATACCGAAATGGCCGGACAGCTGATTGTTCCGAGGGACTACGCCCTTTCCGTGGATCGCGGACGTCGAAACCGCGGGAGGACGGCCGAATCGCTCAGGCGAGTCGTTGTCGCAGCGATCGGGGGCGCATGTCGGTCCAGGTACGCTCGATGTGGGCGAGACATTCGGAACGGGCCGCGGGGCCGTGGGTGACGGTCCAGCCTGCCGGAACCGGGGCGAAGTGCGGCCAGAGCGAATGCTGGCCTTCGTCGTTGACCAGCACCAGGTGCTCGATCGTCTCGTCGTCGAACGGGTTGTCGGTCATGTCAGCTCCTTGTCATCGTGCGGAATTCAGCGGCAAGTGCCGCGCCGACCCGCGCGAGCGCCTGCGGGCTTGCCATTTCGACGTGGTTGAACGGCAGCTGCTCGGTCCGCAATTCGCCGTCTACTGTGGACGCCCAGGACCCGGCGTCGCGCTGCTCACCGCCGAAGAAGAGCAGGCGGCCACGGTAGGTTCCCGGGACGAACTCGGGCGCCAGCTCGGCGTTGGTGGCGGCCACCCGGGTGACCGTCTCGAGCACCGGCTCGCCGAGCTGCTCGAGCATTCCGGGGTAGAGGCCGGTCAGCAGGTCCCGCATCTCCGGGAGGGCCAGTGCGCGAGGCACGTTCAGCGGCGGGTCCACCAACGTCAGCAGCGGCACTTCCTCGCCTGCCTCCTGCAACGCGGTCGCCGTGGCGTGCGCCACCGGTGCGCCGAAGGAGTAGCCGAGCAAGTAGTACGGCCCGCATGGACGGATGGTTCGGATGGCATCGACGAATCCCGCCACCAGCTCCGCGAACGAGCCCGGCAGACCGCCTTCGCCGTCAAGTCCCTTCGACTGCAGGCCGTACACCGGCCGATCCGGACCGAGCTGCCGCAGGAGTCCGGCGTAACGCCAGCTCAGACCGGAAAGCGGCGGAAGACAGAACAAGGGTTCTCGTTTGCCGTGAGCACGCAACGGCAGTACGACGTCGAAGGAATCTCCGGCTGTCACCCCGGCATCGAGTACCTCGGACAGGCGGGCCACGGTGGGCGCCTCGAACAGTTTCCTGATCGACATGTCCACGCCCAGCACCGTGCGTACCCGCCCGGCCAGCCTGGTCGCGAGCAGAGAATGTCCGCCGAGATCGAAGAAGTCGTCGTCGAGGCCGACCTCGCCGGCGCCCAGCACTTCGGCGAACAACTCGGCCAGGAGCCGCTGCCGCGGCTTGAACGCGTGGCGGATCGAGGCTCCGGGAGAAAGCTCGACCGCCGGCAAGGCGCGACGGTCGAGCTTTCCGTTGGCGGTCAGGGGAAGCGAGTCCACGGTGAAGAACGCGGCAGGCACCATGTGCTCGGGCAGGCGTTCGCTCAGCCACCCACCGAGGTCGGCGTTGCTGCCCACGACGTGGGCGATCAACCGGGTGTTCTCATGCACGGTCACGGCCGCCTGCCGCACTCCAGGGCAGGCGAGGATCGCGGCCTCGACCTCGGCGAGCTCGATCCGGAAGCCGCGGATCTTGACCTGGTCGTCGACCCGGCCTTCGAAGTGCAGCAGCCCGCCGGCGTCGCGGCGCACGACGTCACCGGTGCGGTACATCCGTGAACCCGGCGGCCCGCACGGGTCCGCCACGAACCGGCCGGCACTCAGTCCCGGCCTGCCGAGGTAGCCGCGGGCGAGGCCCGGACCGGCGAGGTAGAGCTCGCCGGTCACCCCTGGAGGCACCGGATGCAACGCGCGATCCAGCACCCGGACGGCTCCCCCGGCGATCGGCCGCCCGATCGGTGGCGCCGCCTCGGTCTCCGTTTCGGTGAACCAGGCCGTGGCATAGACAGTCGCTTCCGTCGGCCCGTAGACGTTGGCGACGCGGGCGCCCGGCGCGGCCTTGAGAACGTCGCTGAGCACCTTCGAGGGCAACGCCTCCCCGCAAAAGACGACCGTCGACACGCGTGCGGGCAGTCCTCGATCGGCCAGCAGCGCGGCCAGCACCGACGGGACGCCGCTGACGAGCTCCAGTTCCGGCCGTTCCGGCAGGCTCAACGGCCCTGCCATCACTTCCACGCAGCCACCGCAGAGCAGCGGAGCGAACAGCTCGAACACCGACACGTCGAAGTTCAGCGAGGTCGAAAAGCCGACCCTGGCCGCACCGAACTCCGCCGCCGCCCACCGGCACAGGGTGACCACACTCCCGTGGGTCACCACGACACCCTTCGGCCGTCCGGTCGAGCCGGAGGTGTAGCTGACGTAGGCAGGCTCCGCCGGGTCCGGATCGTGACCGATCGGCTCGCCGGACACGTCCTCGCAGTCACCCACGATCAGCACCGGGGCGCCGCCGGGAAGCACCGCGCGACTGTCCGATGTGGACAGAATCACCACCGGGGCGGCGTCCTCGACGAGAAAAGCCAGACGTTCGGCCGGATAGCCGGGATCCAGCGGCAGATACGCCGCCCCCGACTTGAGCACCGCGAGCAGAGCCACCACGAGCTCGGCCGTGCGCGGCAAGGCGACGCCCACGATGCGTCCGGGTCCGGCCCCCGCCTCGATCAGCAGGCGGGCCAGCCGGTTCGCGGAGGCCTCAAGCCGGCGGTAGGTCAGCGCCGAGGCGCCGCAGACGACCGCGACGGCTTCCGGGGTCCTTCTCACCTGCTCCTCGAACGCCCGCACCAGGCTGGTCGAGACCCCTGGCGCCGGTTGTTCCTCCGGCCAGGCGAACAGGTCGACCTGCCCTGCCAGGACGTGAGGATCCTCGGCGAGCGCGGTCAGCACGCGCACCAGCGCGGCGACGACACGTTCAGCCCAGTCCGCGGTGAACACGCTGGGCCGGTACGCCAGCCGGAACCGCGGCCGCGGGCCGGGGACCGCGACGAGCTGCACAGGGTAGTTCGTCGCGTCCCTGCCGGAAATGCCGGTGATCCGCACCGGGGCGGTCTCGTCATCCGGGGTTCCGGCCGACTGGTTCTCGAACACCAGCAAGGTGTCGAACAACTCGCCGCGCTTGCCGGCCGCGAGGGCGAGGTGCTGGTGGTCCAGCAGGGCGGCCGACTCCCGTTGCACCCGCTGGGCGAGGACGCCCACCGCCTCGTCCGGGCGCGCCCGCACCCGGACCGGGACGGTGTTGATGAACAGCCCCACCATCGACTCCGCGCCGGGCAGGTCCGCCGGCCTGCCCGCGACGGTCTGCCCGAACACGATGTCGTCGCGCCCGGTGAGCCGGGTGAGGACGAGTGCCCACGCCGTCTGCACCGCCGTGTTGAGCGAGATCCCGAGTTCGCGAATCCGTGCGTCCAGCCGCGCGCCGACCTCGGCCGGCAGCTCGGCCCGAACCTGCTCCGGAAGTTCAGGCCCCTTGCCGGGCGGCGCCAGCAACGTCGCTTGCACGCCGTCGAGCGCGACGCGCCACGCCGCCTCGGCGGCCAGCGTGTCGCGGCGGCCGAGCCAGGACAGGAAGTCCCGGTACGGCCTCGCCGGCGGAAGCGGCGTGCCCGCGTACAGCTCGAACAGTTCCCGTACCAGGATCGGCATCGACCAGCCGTCGAGCAGAATGTGATGGTGGGTCAGCAGCAGGCGGTAGCGTCGCGGCCCGAGCCTGGCGAGCAGCATCCGGAACAACGGTGGCTCGGCCAGGTCGAAACGATCGAGCCGGTCGACGTCGAGCAGTCGCTCCCACTCGGCCTCGGAGGCGTCCACTTCGGACCACGGCAGCTCGACGCCGGGGGCGAGCACCTGCACCGGACGGCCGTCGCGGCGCTGCCGGAAACCGGCGCGCAGGTTCGCGTGCCTGGCCAGCAACGCCTCCCCCGCCGCGCGCAGACGCCGGGCGTCGACGGGACCGGCCAGGTCGATGGCTACCTGCACGAGGTAGACGTCGACGGCTCGCTCATCGAAGGTGCTGTGGAAGAACATGCCTTCCTGCAGCGGCGTCAGCGCCAGGATTTCGGCGGGCGTGCTCACTCGTTCTCCCAATCGTCCAGGTCGGCCAGCGCGGCGTCGACGAGACCACCGAGCTCGTGGAACCACCTGCGCGCCAGTTCGCGGACCTCGGCTTCGGGCAGCAGCTCCGACGGCCAGGTCCAGCTCGCGTCCATGACCGGACCGGCCGCGGTATCGCGCACGGTGACCGTGAGGTCGATCGCGTGCGCCGACGGCAACCGCGGATCGATCCCGCTCCCGGTCTCCGCGGACTCCGGCGCGAAGGTCCAGTCGCCACCATCGGGCGTCGCGAACCGGCCCAGGTAGTTGAAGGCGACCTGCGGAGCGGGCAGCTTGGCCAGTTCCGGCCCGGCATCCGGATCGAGATGGCGGGACAACCCATATCCGAAGCCGTTCGCGGGCTTGACGTGGTCGCCTTCGCGACGGAGCCGGACCGGGTGCACCGCGGTGAACCAGCCGACGGTCCGCGACAGGTCGATCTCCGGCGCGAACTCCTCGCGACCGTGCGTCTCGAGGTCGACCAGCAGCTCGTCACGCCCGAACGCGCGCACCAGTGCCGTGAGCAGCACATCGGTCACCGTGGTGGTGCCCACGGCGGGCACCGTGGTCAGCAGCGGCTGCGTCCGCTCCGGCGGCAGGGTCGAGCGGATCGTGCGTGACGACCCAGCCGTGTCGACCGCGGGATCCAGCGGACGCCTGCCCAGCGGAGCTTCGGCGGTCGCGGCGATCCGGTGCCACGAGGCCGGATCGCCGGTGACGGCCCGGTCGCGGGCGTGCTCGGTGAGCAACGTGGCCCAGTGCCGGAACGAGGTGCCTGCCTGCGGCAGCGGGCGACCCTCCCAGGCATGGGCGAGGTCCTCGGCGAGGATGCGCCACGACACCCCGTCGACGACCAGATGATGCATCGTCAGCAGGAGCCGGCCCACCTTGCCCGGCCCGGGATCGAACCACACCGCGCGAACCATCACCCCGGCGGCCGGATCCAGCCCGGCCCTGGCTTTGTCGCTCTCCTCCGCCACCGCGGAGGCGAGATCCTCACACCCCCGGTGCGACAGCACGTCGGTGACAGAACCCTTGGGCAGCACCCGCAAGCCGTCACCTTCGAACCGGGACCGCAGCATGTCGTGGTGGTCGATGACCGTGCCGAGCGTGGCGGCCAGCCTGTCGAAACCGGCGTCCGCGGGCACCCGCAGCAGCACCGACTGGCTGAGCTGGCCGAACGAACCGCCGCGCTCGGCCAGCCAGTGCATGACCGGGGTCAGCGGTAGCCGCCCGATCGCGTCGCCGGTGACCGTCGCGCGCGTCGTCGACGCCGCGGCCGCCAGCCCGGCGGCGCTCTGATGCTCGAACACCGCCCGGGGCGTGATCTCCAGGCCCGCTTCCCTGGCACGCGCGACCAGCCGGATGGCGCTGATGCTGTCGCCGCCGAGGTGGAAGAACCCCTCGTCCGCACCGACACGCGGCAGCCCGAGCAGCTCCGCGAACAAGCCGCACAACAGTTCTTCGGCCGGTGTCCGCGGCTCCCGCTCCGCGGTCTCCCGGCTGGGCTCCGGTAGCGCCGCGCGGTCGACCTTGCCGCTCGGTGAGAGGGGCAGCGCGAGCAGCTTCACCACCGCTGAGGGCACCATGTACCCGGGCAGCTCGTCACGCAGGCGATCCAGGTCCGCCTCGCCGACGACGTGGGCCACCAGCTGCCGGTTGTCGCGTACCGTCACCACCGCCTGGCCGACCGAGGGCTGGCGGCACAGCGCCGCTTCGATCTCGCCGAGCTCGATCCGGAACCCGCGGAGCTTGACCTGGTGGTCTCGTCGTCCGCGGTACTCCAGTTGCCCGTCGGGGCGTACTCGCACCAGGTCGCCGGTGCGGTACATCCGCGCTCCGGGCGGACCGGCGGGGTCGGCGACGAAGTGTGACGCCGTCTGCGCCGCGCGGTTCACATAGCCGCGCGCCACTCCGGCACCGGCGAGGTAGAGCTCACCCACCACGCCGGGTGGCACCGGCCGCAGCGCCGCGTCGAGCACGTGGAATCGCGTGTTGGCAACGGGAAGCCCGATCGGCGGCGCGGTGGCCGCCGGTGCCAGCGGACCGCCGATCGTGGCGCAGACGGTCGATTCGGTGGGTCCGTAGGCGTTGAACATCATCCGTCCCGGCGCCCAGCGCTCGACCAGCCCGGCTGAACAGGCTTCGGCACCGACGAGCAGGGTCACCAGGTCCGGGTACTCCCCCGCGGGCACGGTCGCCAGCGCGCTCGGCGGGATCAGCGCGTGGGTGACCGCGCGGCGGGTGAGCACCTGGCCGAGATCGTCGCCGAGCAGTGTGCCTTCCGGCGGGACGACCAGTGTCCCACCGGCGGCGAAGGCCATCAGCAGTTCCATCACCGAGGCGTCGAAACCCGGCGCGGAGTACTGGAGCACGCGCGAGGCCGTGGTCAGCTCGAACCGCTCGACCATCGTGACCGCCAGGCTCGCAATCCCGGTGTGCGTCGTGGCGACGGCCTTGGGCGTGCCGGTCGAGCCCGAGGTGTGGATCAGATACGCGACGGAATCCGGCAGAGTCCGCACCTCCGGCGCGGTGCCGGGAAAACCCGGCGCGCGCAGATCGTCTTCGGACCTCAGCACGCAGATCGGCGAGACGTCCGCCAGCATCGATTCGATCCGCCCCGCGGGCAGCGACGGATCCACCGGCAGGAACGCGGCGCCGGTCTTGAGCACAGCCAGCGCGGCGACCACGCGGGCGGCCGAGCGCGGCAGCATCACCGCCACCACCCGTTCCGGCCCGGCGCCCCGGCCGAGCAACGCATGCGCCAGCCGGCTGGACTCCCGGTCGAGGGCGCGGTAGCTCAGCTCTCCGTCCTCGGACCGTACGGCGATGGCGTCCGGCCTGGTCTCGGCCTGCCACCCGACCATCTCGGGGATCGTGGTGACCGGCAGGGAACGTGCGGTCTCGTTGCCCGCTTCGAGCAGCCGCCGCTCGGGCTCGGTGGTCAGCTCGATCGAGGAGACCGGGCGGCCGGGATCCGCGGCGACGGCTTCGAGCACCAGCAGCAGCCGAGCCGCGAGCAGTTCGGCCGTGGCGTGGTCGAACAGGTCGGCGTTGTACTCGAGCACCCCGTCCACCCGGCCGGAGTTTTCGGCGAACAGCAGGGAAAGGTCGAACTTGGCCTGCGCGACGTCGAGAGGTTCACGGGTCACGGCCAGTCCCGGCAGGCCGAGTTCCGGCTCGGCGGCGTTCTGCACCGCGAGCATCACCTGGAACAGCGGGTGGCGCGCCGCCGAACGCTCCGGGTTGAGCACCTCGACCAGGTGCTCGAAGGGGACGTCCTGGTGTTCATAGGCGGCCAGGTCGAACTCGCGCACCCGCGCCAAGAGCTCACGGAAGGACGGATCGCCCGAGGTGTCCGTGCGCAGCACGAGGTTGTTGACGAAGAAGCCGACCAGGTCGTCCAGCGCCGCGTCACCGCGCCCGGCGATCGGCGTGCCCATGACGATGTCCGTACCGGCACCGAGGCGGGTCAGCAGGGTGGCCACGCCGGCCTGCAGCACCATGAACAGCGTCGCGCGGGCCTCCGCGGCCAGCTTCGCGAGCGCACCACGCAGCCGGGGGCCGATGGTCACGGCGACCCGGCCGCCGCGTCCGCTGGGTTCGGCGGGCCTGGCCCGGTCGGCAGGCAGGGTCAGCTCCTCCGGTGCCCCCGACAACGCCTCACGCCAGAACGCGGTCTGCGCGCCTATCAAGCTGCCGAGCGGATTTCTCTGCCATACGGCGAAATCGGCGTACTGCACCGGCAGCGGACGCCAGTTCGGGTCTTGCCCGCTCAGGCGTGCGGTGTAGGCGGTCCGCAGGTCTGCCAGCAGCGGCCGCAGTGACCAGCCGTCCGCCGCGATGTGGTGGATCACCAGCAGCAGCACGTGCTCGTTCTCGCCCACCCGGAACAACGTCGCCCGCAGCGGCCGGTCCTGGGCGAGGTCGAAGGGCACGGTGGCCAAAGCGGCCAGTGCCGAGGGCAACTCCGCTCCGCTGTGGTCCACCGTGAGGGTGAACTCCGCGTCCAGGATCTGTTGCCGTGCGACGCCGGAGGTATCCGGATAGCGGGTACGCAGCACCTCGTGGCGGACCGTCAGGTCGGTCAGCGCCGCTTCGAGCGCGGCCTGATCGAGCGGGCCGGTCAGCCGGAGCGCGACCGGCACGGTGTAGGCCGCGTTGGCCGCGCCGAACCGGTTGAGGAACCACAAGCGTTGCTGGGCATGGGAAAGCGGCACCTCGGGCGGCCTGGCGGCCGCGGTCACCGGCGGCCGGGCAGGGCCTGCCCCGCGCAGTCCGGCGGCGAGCCCCGCGACCGTCGGCTGCGCGAACACCGCGCGAACCGGGAGTTCGACGTCGAAGAGCGCGCGGATCCGCGCCACCAGCCGCATCGCGAGGAGGGAATCACCACCGAGCGTGAAGAACCCGTCGTCCACACCGATCGCGGGGAGGCCGAGCACCTCCGCGAACAGTCCGCAAAGGATCTCCTGCTGCGGAGTGCCCGGCGCCTTCAGCTCCGCTCGGAACCGCGGCTTGGGCAAGGCCGCGCGGTCGATCTTGCCGTTGGTGCCCAGCGGCAGCGCCTCCAGCTCCACGAACGCGGCGGGCACCAGGTGCTCGGGCAGGAGCCGCCTGGCCTCGGACAGCAGTCCGGCCTCGTCGAACCGCTCGGCCTTCACATACGCGATCAGCCTGTCCTCGACCAGCGCCACCACGACCCCGCTGACGCCGGGGCAGGCCGCGAGCACCGCTTCCACCTCACCGGGTTCGACCCGGTAGCCGCGCACCTTCACCTGCTCGTCGGCCCGTCCGGCGAACTCCAGGTCGCGGTCGGGACGCAGCACCGCGAGATCACCGGTGCGGTACATGCGGGTCCCCGGCTCGCCGAAGGGATCGGCCACGAACCGCTCCGCGGTCAGCGCCGCCTGCCCGAGGTAGCCGCGCGCCAGGCCCGCCCCCGCGAGGTACAGCTCACCGAGCACGCCCGGCGGCACCGGCTGGAGTCCGGCGTCGAGCAGATAGGCGGCCACGCCCCTCAGCGGACGGCCGATCGGCGCCGACGTCGCCGCCCGAGCCGTCACGGCCTTGCACAGCGCGAAAGTCGTGGTTTCGGTAGGCCCGTAACCATTGACCACGGTCAGCCCGGGGCAAGCTTCCAGCACCTGCTTCACGGCCTCGGCGGAAACGACGTCCCCGCCGGTCCACACCTCGTCCAGGCCGTGCAGGCAGGCCGGATCCTGCTCGGCGACGACCCGGAACAGCCCGGCGGTCAGCCACAACGCGGTCAGCCCGTGCCGCCGGATCAGCCCGGCCAGCACCGGTGGTTCGAGCCGCCCCGCAGGCGCGACCACGACCCGCCCGCCGGTCAGCAGCGGTACCCACAGTTCGTAGGTGGAAGCGTCGAAAGTGTGCGGCGAATGCAGGAGAACCCTGTCGTGCAGGGAGAACGCGGGGTCTGCGGCCAGCGCGGTCACGTCGCGGTGCCGCGTCACGACGCCCTTCGGCCGTCCGGTCGACCCGGAGGTGTACATGACGTAGACGGGATGCTCCGGCCGCAGGACGACGTCGTCGCGGCGTGCGCTCGCGAGCTCGGTCACCCCGTTCTCGTCGATCAGCAGCGACGGCCGCGCGTCGGCCAGCATGGCCTCGATCCGGGCGGCCGGATGGCCGGGGTCCAGCGGCAGCGCGGCGGCGCCCGACTTGGCCACCGCGACCAGCGCCACGACCAGTTCCAGCGAGCGTCGCAGTGAGACGGCGACGATCCGCTCGGGGCAGGCGCCGCGCTCGGCCAGCTCCTCCGCCAGCTTCTCGGCTCGCGCGTCCAATTCGGCGTAGGTGAGCCGGGTTTCGCCGTCGTCCACGGCGATCACGTCCGGGCTGTGGCGAACCTGCGTGGCGAACCGCTCCGGCACGGTCACCGCCGGCCCGGGCGGGGTGGCGCCGGTGATCAGCCGCTCCCGCTCGCCGGGCAGCAGCATCCCGATCCGCGCGGCGGACCGCAGCGGATCGTCCGCGATCGACTCGAGCACGACGCACAGCCGGTCCAGGACTTCCCGGGCGGGCAGGCCCGGCCGCGACGACAGCCGCAGCGCGAGTTTCCGGCCGGGCAGCACCGCCAGCGTGTACGGGTAGTGCGTGGCATCGTGCCCGCCTGCCACCGCGACCCGCAGCTCACCTGCCTCGCCGGTCGTGGCCGGATGGTTCTCGAAGGCCAGCAGCGTGTCGAACAACGCGGGCAGCCGGACCGCGCGATGAATGTCGGTGAGCCCGAGATACCGGTGTTCCCACAATGCGGCCTGCTCCAGGCGAACCTTGGTGAGCAGGTCGGCGACGGTGTCCGGTGCCGACCACCGGATCCGGACCGGCACCGTGTTGAGGCAGAACCCGATCATGTCCTCGGCACCGGGCAGCTCCGGCGGCCGGATCGCCACCGCCTGCCCGAACACCACGTCGCGGCTCCCGGTGAGCCGCCCGATCAGCAGTCCCCAGGCCACCTGCATGACGGTTCCCAGCGTCACCCCGTGCCGCCGCGCCACCGATTCCAGCGTCGCCGTGACGTCCTCGGGCAGCTCCCCGAACGTTTCGTGGGGACGTGCCGACGTCCCTGGTGGCGCGAGCAGAGTCGGCGCCGACACGCCGGCGAGCGCTTCACGCCAGGCGCGCTCGGATGCCGCGCGGTCCTGCCGCGCGAGCCACCCCAGGTAGTCGCGAGGTGAGACGGGCTGCGGCGGGGTTTCACCCGCGTACAGCGCGCGCAGCTGCCCTACCAGCAGCTGCTTCGACCAGCCGTCGAGGAGGAGGTGGTGGTTGGTGACGACCAGCTTGTGCCGCTGGTGTCCCCAAGCGATGAGCGTCATCCGCAGCAGGGGCGGCTTCGCCGGGTCGAACGGGCGCAGGCGCTCCTCTTCGAGCACCCGGTCGAGCCGCCCTGCGTCACCCGCAAGGCGGATTTCGCGCCACGGCAGGGAAATCCGGGTGGGTACGAGCTGAACGGGACTGCCGTTCGCTCGCTGCCGATAGCCCGCGCGCAGGCCGGGCTGGCTGTCCAGCATGGTCTGGGCGGCCGCGCGCAGCGCCGGGACGTCCAACGGCCCGGTGAGGTCGATGACCAGCTGCGCGGTGTAGACGTCGTCGGCGGGCCCGGCGGCCACGGCGTGGAAGAGCAATCCCTCCTGCAGTGGTGACAGCGGCAGTACATCCATTTTTTCAGCCGGCCTCTCCGAACTCGGCAGCCCACTCGTCGAGTTCGGCCTGCGAAACATCCAGTACTTCTCCCGGCAGCGCGGCGACCTGCGCACACCACGCCTCGGCCAGGTCCGCGATCCGATCGCCGTCGAACACGCCGGGCACCCACGACCAGGTCGCGCTCACCACGCCACCGACGATCGCGGCGGTGATCTCCAGGCCGTGCGTGGCGGGGGTCCGCGCGTCACCGCCCGCAGCGGGCATCTCGTCGAGCTTGCCCAGGTAGTTGAACCCGATCTCGGGCGTGGCGAACCCGCCAGGCCAGGCGTCCGGTTCGAGATAGCGCAGCAGCCCGTAGCCGATGCCGTCGTCCGGCAGCGACCGCAGCCGGTCCCGTGTCTCGTCGACGGACCCGGTGTCGAGGCGGAGCGGGTGCACGGCGGTGAACCACCCGACGGTCCTGCTCAGGTCGGCCCCGCCGATGTCGACGCGGCCGTGCCGTTCGACGTCGACCAGCAGCGGCCGGTCGAAGGCGCGCACGAGCGCGGCGAGCAGGACTTCGGTCACGTCCGTCCGTGGCGCGGTGGCTCGCACGTGCCGGTGCCGCATGTCGCCGACGGAGTCTCCGTCGAGTTGCCTCACGCCCAGCGGGGTTTCGGGGCTGCTTCGCCACAGCTCCAGCTCGCTTCGCCGGTTCGCCGCCTCGGCGCGCAACGACCGCGCCCAAGCCCTGAACGAGGTGCCCACCGGCCGCAACGGCCGGTCGGCGCAGGCGTCTTCGAGATCTTCACGCAGGATGCCCCAGGACACGGCGTCGACCGCGAAGTGGTGCACCACCAGCAGCAGGCGGCCGTCCGGGAACGACACGGCACGAAGCATTTCGCCGCGATCCGGGCGTAACGCCCGTTCCGCGCCTCGCCGGTGCTCGTCCAGCGACCCGCTCGCGACTTCGATCAGCGTCGACGCGTCCACCGAACCGGGCGGCGGAATCACCGGCCCGTCGGCCGTGAGCCGCATCCGCAGCACGTCGTGGTGGTCGAGGACGCGCTGCACCACCGCGGCAAGATCGTGCCCGGTGGGCAGTCGCAGCACCATCGACTGGCTGAAGGAGTCCAGCTGCACACCACGCTCGCGAGCCCGGATCATCGCGGGAGTGAGCGGGACCGGGCCGAGGCCATCGGCCGGTTCGGCACGAACGGTTGCCGACGGCTTGGCCGCGGCGGCCAGCGCGGCCACTGTCTGGTGCTCGAACACATCCCGCGGCGTGATCAGCAGACCGGCCGCCCTGGCCCTGCTCACCAGCCGCATCGACTGGATGCTGTCGCCGCCGAGTGCGAAGAAGCCGTCGTCCGCGTTCACCGACGGCACCTCGAGCACCTCGGCGAACAGCTTGACCAGGAGCTCTTCCGTTTCGGTTCGCGGTGCCCGGCCCGCGGTCTCGAACTCCGGGGCGGGCAACGCGGCCAGGTCGAGTTTCCCGTTGACCGTCAAGGGAAGCCTGTCGAGCACCACGATCGCGGCAGGCACCATGTGCGCGGGGAGCGACTCGCCGAGACTCGTGCGCAGGTCTTCGGGATCGAGTGCGACCCCGCGCTGCGGGATCACGTAGCCGATCAGCTGCCGCTTTTCGCCGACCACCACGACCGCGGCGGCGACACCCGGTCGCGCGGTCAGCACCGACTGGATCTCCCGCGGCTCGATCCGGAATCCGCGAATCTTGAGCTGGTCGTCGGCCCGGCCGTGGAACTCCAGCAGGCCGTCGGAGGTCCAGCGCGCCCGATCGCCGGTCCGGTACATCCGGCCGGGCCCGAAGGGATCGGCCACGAACCGGGTCGCCGTGATGTCAGGGCGCCGCCAATAGCCGCGCGCCACCTGGGCTCCTGCGATGTAGAGCTCGCCGAGCACACCCGGTGGCAGCGGGTTGAGCGCGGCGTCCAGCACGTAGGCGCGGGTGTTCCACAGGGGACGCCCGATCGGCACCGGCCCGTCCGGGATCGCCTCGCCCGGGCCGAAGCTCAGGTCGGCGCAGCCGACGGTGGCCTCGGTGGGACCGTAGTGGTGGATCAAGGTGGCGGCCGGATGCGATTCGCGCCAGTCCCGTACCCCGGCGCCGAGCAGCAACTCGCCGCCGATCATCAGCTCCTCGCCCGGTTGTGTTTCCGGCGTTTCGGCCAGCAGCGGCAAGTGGCTGGGCGTGATCTTGAGGAACGCGTAGCCGTCGCCGCCGAACTCCCCTACGTGGACGCATCCGCCGGCGGCCAGCGCGCCGTGCAGGGTCGTCACCGTCGCGTCGAAGGACATCGAGGCGTGCAGCAGCGTGCGGCCACGCAGGCTCGGATAGGCCGTCACCGCGCGGACCACGTAGTTGGCCAGATTGCCGTGCTCGACGACGACGCCCTTGGGGCGGCCGGTCGTGCCGGACGTGTAGATCAGGTATGCGGCATCACGCGGGGAAACCGGCACGGACACCGACGGCCCTTCGCCGTCGCCGATCAGGACCGACGGCACCGTGGCGGGCAGCCGGATCCCGCCGGTGGTCACCACGCACACCGGTTCGGCGTCGGCCAGCATGAACGCGATCCGCTCCGCGGGATACTCCGGGTCGACCGGCAGGTAGGCCGCGCCCGCCTTGAGGATCCCGAGCACCGCGACCACGAGGTCGACGGACTTCGGCAGCGCGAACGCCACGAACGTCCCGGGCCCGGCGCCGCGGGCGATCAGGCGTGCCGCCAGCTGGTCAGCCCTGGCCAGGAGCTCCCGATAGGTCAACGTCGTGTGTTCGTCGGTGACGGCGACCGCATCCGGATCCTGCCGTTCGACGAGACCGTGCCAGGTCTGCGCGGGCACATCGTGGCGGGTGTCGTTCCACTCCACCAGCACCTGCGCCCGCTCGCGAGCGGTGAGCAGGTCGATCGAGTTCAGCCTGCGGTCCGGATCCTCGGCCACTGCGGCCAGCAGCCGGTTCAACCGCAGGCCGAAAGCTTCGACGGTCCGGCGGTCGAACAGGCCCGAGTCGTACTCCAGCACTCCTTCTGCCCCGCGGACACTGTCCACCAGGCTCAGCGACAACGCGAACTTCGCCTGCCCGGTCTCGATCCGGGACGGCTGCGCCCGCACGCCCGGCAAGTCCGGAACCGGCGGCTGCTCACCCAGGAACGCGAGCAACACCTGGAACAACGGTGTGCCGTCGAGCGACCGCCCGGGATTGACCGCGTCGACGACGGCGTCGAACGGCACATCCTGGTGGTCGAAGGCGGCCAGGTCGGTCTCGCGGATCCGGCTGAGCAACGTACGGAAACCGGGGTCACCCGAGGTGTCGGCGCGGAGCACCACCGTGTTGACGAACAGGCCGACAAGATCGTCGAAGGCTTCGTCGGCCCGCCCGGCGACGGGGGTGCCGATCGGAATGTCCGTGCCGGCGCCGAGCCGGGTCAGCAGGGCCGCGAGCGCGGCGTGCACGACCATGAACGGGGTGACGCCACAGCCGAGGGCGAGCGCCCGGATGTCGGTGGTCAACCGGATCGGCACCGAGCCGCCACGCCTGTCCGCACCGGCGGGCCGGTCCGCGGGCAGGTTCAGCTGCTCGGGCGCCCCGGCGAGCGTCTCCCGCCAGAACTCCAGCGCGGCGTCCGACGGGGCTCGGCGGGACAACGCGTAGTCGGCGTACTGGACCGGCAGCGGCGTCCACTGCGGCTCGCAACCCGCCGTCCTGGCCCGATAGGCCGTCGACAAGTCCCTCCACAGCGGACCGATCGACCAGCCGTCCGCGGCGATGTGGTGGATGAGCACCAGCAGCACGTGCGCGTCCGGCCCGGTCCGCAGGACCGTCGCACGTATCGGAAGCTCATCGGTGATGTCGAACGCGTACGATCCCGCCGCGTTCAGTTCCTCCACAGTGGACACTTCGGCCAGCCGAGTGGCCGTGTCGAGTACCCGGAGGAACGGCTCACCACCGCGGTCGGGGTAGGCCGTGCGCAGGATTTCGTGGCGTCCCACGACGTCGTTCAGCGCGGCGCCGAGTGCTTCGAGATCCAGCGGGCCGGACAAGTCCAGCACGAGCGGGATGTTGTAGGCCGTACCCGGCCCCTCCAGCCGGTGCAGGAACCACAACCGGCGCTGGGCAGCGGAAAGCGGCACTTCGTCCGGCCGGTGCCGAGGTGCCGGGTCCGCACTCGGCGACCCGTGCTCGATCAGGCCGGCGAGGGCGGCCGGGGTCGGGGATTCGAAGATCTCCCGGACCGCCAGGTCGGTGCCGGTCACCGTACGAACGCGATTCACCAGCCGGAGCGCCAGCAAGGAGTGCCCGCCGAGTGCGAAGAAGTCGGCGTCGGTTCCGACCTCGGTGACCCCGAGCAGTTCCGCGAACAGCTCACACAGCAGCTTCTCGGCGGCGGTCTCCGGCACCCGGCCGCGAGCGCACTCGCCGTCCGGGGCCCGAAGGGCATTCCGGTCGATCTTTCCGTTGGACGTCAACGGAAAGCGCTCGACCCCGACGAACGCCGACGGCACCAGGTGGCCCGGCAGTTCCGCGCGGGCGAGCGCGCGCAGCGCCTCCAGGTCGGCAGACCGGGCGTAGGCCACCAGGCGGCGTTCACCCGGCACGTCCTCGCGGGCCAGCACGACGCTGCCGGGCAGCGCGGCTTCGACCTCGGCGGGCTCGACGCGGAAGCCGCGGATCTTCACCTGGTCGTCGGCCCGGCCGTGGAACCACAGCACCCCGTCGGGACCGAGGCCGGCGAGATCGCCGGTGCGGTACATGCGGTCACCCGGCGCTCCCCACGGGTCGGCGACGAACCGCTCCGCGGTCATCGACGGCCGACCGAAGTAGCCGCGAGCCAGCCCGTCCCCCGCGAGGTAGAGCTCCCCGCGTTGACCAGGCGATACAGGCCGGAGCGCGGCGTCGAGCACCCGCACCGCCATTCCGTCGAGCGGCCGCCCCAGCGGCACCGGATCCGGCACCCCGTCCGGGCCCGGCATCGCGTGGCTCGTCGCGAACGTGGTGGTCTCGGTCGGTCCGTAACCATTGACCACGGTCAGGTCCGGGCACGCCCGCACCACTCGGCGCACGGCCGCCGCCGGCACGACATCACCGCCGGTCCACAGCTCACGCACCCCTCGGAAGCAGGCGGGCGTGTCCTGCGCGATGGCGGCGAACAGTCCCGCGGTCAGCCACAGGGAAGTCAAGCCGTGTGCGGCGACCAGGTCCGCGATCGTCCGGCCGTCCAGGTCGGAGGGCGGTGCCACGACCACGGTCCCCCCGGTCAGCAACGGGACCCACAGTTCGTAGGTGGAGGCGTCGAAGGCGTGCGGTGAGTGCAGCAGAACCCGGTGGTGTGCCGCGAAACCGCCGTGACGCGCCAAGGCCGTGATGTCCCGATGCCGGACCGCCACACCCTTGGGCGTTCCGGTCGAGCCGGAGGTGTGCATGACGTAGGCGAGCTGCTCGGGGTCGATCGGAGCGTCCGCACCCGGCTCGGCGTGCTCGTCGATGGTGACGACCGGACCGTCGAACACCCTGGCCGACCCGGATTCGGTCAGCAGGACCGTCGCCCCGGTGCCGGCCAGGATCCTGGCCGAGCGCGCGTCGGGCGCGTCCGGGTCCAGCGGCACGTAGACCGCTCCCGCTTTGAGCACGGCGAGCAGCGCCACCGGCAGGGCGGCCGACCTGCGCAGCGACACGGCGACGACGCTCTCCCGGCCCGCACCCGCACGACGCAGCGCGCCCGCCAGCCCGGCAGCCCGTTCCGCCAGCTCGCGGTACCCGATGGTCTCGGATCCGCAGATCACCGCGGGTTCGTCCGGCGTGCGCGCAACCTGCGCCGAGAACAGCTCGGGCACGGTCAAACCCGGCTGCCCGCGACGGGGGGCTTCCGGTACCACGACCGTCCTGTCCAGGCGTCCGACCGGTGTGCTCGCGTCGACACTCAGCATGCTCTCCACCAGGGCCCGGAAATCCTGGTGTCGCGCCGCGACTTCGTCCGGTGTGTGGAGCGCGGCGTTGCCGTCCAGCTCGAGCCGGATCGAGTGGCCGTCGGCCCGGTCGTACACGTTCAGCGCCCAGTCCTCGATCGGACCGGTCGACAAGTTGTGCGTCGTGGTCGGGATGCCGTCGAACCTCAGCGCGGCCCGGAAACCCATGATGTTGACGACCGGGCCGAAGCAGCGCCGGCCGTCGCCGAGTTCTCTGGCCAGCTCCTCGCCGCGGTAGCGCTGGTGCGCCAGCAGTTCCGCCGTCGCGGTCTCGGTCTCGGTGACCAGTCCGCGAACCGTCGTGCCCGGGTCCACTCGCAGCCGCAGTGGCAACACGGTGGACGCCATTCCGGGCGTCTGCCGCGCGATCGCGTCGACGCGCGTGGTCACGGCCAGTCCGAGGACGACGTCGGACGTCCCGGTCGTGCGACGCAGGTGCAACGCCATCGCCGCGAGCACCACCCGCGACCATCGAGTACCCGACTCCGCGGCCAGCGCGTGCAGCCGGGACACGAGCCCGGGGCCCAAGTCGGCACCTTCACGGTGGAACGCACCCGGAGGGGCCGTCCGCCCGAGCGGTGCGGGACGGCCCGCCATCCGGCGTTTCCAGTACGCGCGATCCTGCTGGTGCTTTCCGGATTCGCGGTATTCGCCCTCGACCGCGACCAGCCGGGAAAGGTCACCGGGGAGAGCCGGGGTTTCGGAGCCTGCCATCAGCGCCGTGTACGTCTCGGCCACCCGCGCGGCCAGCAACGAGCAGCTGTAACCGTCGATGAGCACGTGGTGGTAGCGCTGACACCAGATGTAGTGGTCCGGAGCCAAGCGCAGCAACGCGTAACCGAAGAGCGGCCCGCGATCCAGATCGACCGGCCGTGCGAAGTCCGCCGCCATCCATGCTCTCGCCGCGGCTGCCGGATCGGGCTCCGTGACGAGGTCGACCCGCCGCAGCGACCACTCGGGCGCGCCACCCGGGACCTGCATCACTTCCGCGCCGGACCGCACCAGTGTTACGCCGAGTACCTCCGTCGCCGCCACGACCCTGCGCAACGCGTCCTCGAAGACGGCGGGTTCCACCGGACCGTGAATCTCCGTGCCTTCGCCCACGGTGTACGCGGCGCCGCTCCGATCGGCCGCGTGGCCGAACCACATGGCGTACTGCGCGGCCGAGAGCGGCAGCCGCTGCTCAGCCGACGACGACATGTTCGGCGCCCCGTTCCATGGCTGCGAGCACGCGCTGGACGTCCTCCGTACCGGGGAACTCGCGCCCTGTCGGCACTGGGAGCCGGACCATCCGCTGGGCGGGCACGAGTGTGCTGTCCCGCGCGCTGCGAGCCCGGCCACCGCCGGTCACGTTGAGCAGGATCTTGGCGTCGCGCCGCACCCGGCCGGATTCGGCAGCCGCGCGCAAGGCCGCCAAAGCCACCCCCGCCGACGGTTCGATGTCGATGCCCAAGGTCTCCTCGAACAGCCGCATCGCGTCGAGCGCCTCGGCGTTGCCCGCGGCCAGCACATCTCCGCCACTGGCGGTCAAGCACTCGCGCACGCCACCGGTGACGGCATACGGCGGTCTCGCGTTGGCCAGCTCCGGCGCGATCAGGTCATGGTCGTGCCCCGGTGAAATCTGCCCGGTCCACCTCCGGTGGATCGGGGCGTAGGGCAGGTTCTGGCACATCATGATCCGCGGCGGCGGACCGGCGTCCTCGTGCCTGCCCAGGCGAAGCGCGGTCTCGTACGCGCCGATCGCACCGGCGCCACTGCCGACCGCTTGGAAGTAGTAGCCGGGCAGCCCGCCCATCGCGTCGTACGCGGCGAGCATGACGGTACCGAGGCCATCGCGCCTGGCCACGTTGCGTACGCCGCCTTCGGCGTGGAACCCGGGCAGCGAAGCCAGCACCCCGGCGAACTCGATCGCATCGCGGTAACACCCGCCGTCCAGCACCACCAGGCTCACGCACTCGGCCCACGGCGCCGGCAGCCGCAGCTTGCCCAGCGCGCTGTCCGGCACGACGAGCACGCACCGGACACCGTTCTGCCCGCACGCCATCGCGAACGCCGCCGCCGTGTTGCCCGCGGAGGCGACCACCAGCACCGGCGGCGTGTCCGGCAGCCTGCCGAGCACGGTGTAGGCCTCGAGTTCCTTGAAAGTCCCGGTGGCGAGCGTCGCCCCGATCTCCGGCCAGTACCCGCTGAACGAAAGCCAGAGATCGGTCAGGCCGAGCCGGGCACCCAGCGCTCCGCCCGGCAGCACCACCGATCCACCGACGCCGGCGACCACCCGCTGGACGGGAAGCCAGTCGCGGTACCGGAACAAGCCACCGGTCGCATGCTCGGCGCAGCGGCCACGAGGCGAATACTCCGTCACCAGCAATGCTTCCGCAGGGCAAGCCGGACACGCCAGCAACAGCCCGTCGTCCTCGAAGCGGCTTCCGCACGCTCGGCAGGAGAGCGCGTAGTGGCGCTTGGGTGCTGCACGCATTCGATTCCTTCTGTGGGCACCGCCAGGACAACCGCGAGACAACTCGACGAAACCCAATTTGAGGCCGACTGCATATTAACTCAAGATGAATCATTCAGATTTCCACGCACCGCGAACATTTGCGGTGGATATTTCCGAAAATGGCGGATATCAGTGACCGGCGCCAGCGTGCTTCGTTTTGCGGGCAGTCAGCCAGACATAGACGAGCAAACCCGCGAAAAGGAACAGCGTACCTTGGTAGACTGCGGCATACCCGGCACCGGCGATCAGCCACAGCGACACCGCGAACGAAATCCCCGCGACGACGAGGTCCAGCACCAGTCGCGGCGCCCGCACCCGGTCACGTGCTCCGCTCGCCAGCCAGTAGAGCTGGGCGGCCGCGGAAAGCAGGTAAGGGACAGCGGCGGTGAAACTGGTGATGAGCACCAGAACCCGGAAGACCTCGCCGGCACCGCCCGAATAGTTCAGCAGGATCACCACCGATGCCAGGATCACGCCGACCAGTACCCCGACCCACGGGACGTCCCGGCGCACCTTGGTGAAAGCCGATGGAAAGAGACCGTCGACCGCCGCGGCATAAGGCATCTGCGCGCTCATCAAGATCCAGCCGTTCAGAGCACCGACGATGGACGTCACAGCGGCTACGGCGATCACCGTGCCGCCGGCGGAACCGCCGAACATCGCGTTCATCGCGTCGGAGAAGGGGGCTTCGGAGTTCACCAGCGTCGCGTGGGGAACGAGGCCGAACACCGCGACAGTGCCCAGCAGGTACACCACGGCCGACGCGAGGGTGCCCAGCACACCCGCCCGGATGACGTTGCGATCGGGATCGCGCACCTGTCCCGCGCTGACCGCGGCCGACTCGACGCCGAGATAGGAATAGAGCAGGATCGCCGCCGACGCGGACAACGAGGACAGCACGCCGTCGCCGGACGCGACGAACGGGCCGAAGTTCTCGGCGCGGACGAAGAACAGCCCGAGTACCGCGATCACCGCGAGCGGCAAGAACTTCAGCACGGTCGACACGATCTGCACGGTGGCGACGTATTTCAAGCCCGCGAAGTTCACCAGCGCCGGCAACCACAACGCGGCGAGCGCGACCATGGCTTGCGTGAACGTGCCACCGGGCAAAGGCAGCAGAACCTGCACATATCCGACCGCGGCGACAGCGAGCGCGGCGTTGCTGGCCCACGTCATCGTCCAGTAGGACCACACTGAAATGAATCCGGCGAAGTCCCCGAAGGCTTTCCGGGGGTAGACGTAGAGACCGCCCGTAACAGGGCTGCGGGCGGCGAGCCTGCCGAAGAGCATCGCCAGCGCGACCGCGCCGACAGTGAGAACTGCCAATGCGACGATACTCACGGTGCCGTACGGCGCGACGGTCGCCGGGAGCAGGAACACCCCACCGCCGATGATGTTCCCGGTGACCAGGCAGACCGCGGTCGGCAAGCTCAGGCCACCGGCTCGCGATCGTCGCTCGGGTGGGTTGTGCTGCATCATCGACACTCTTTCCCTTGACAGTTCAAGCCGAGAGCAGACCGCGCCGATCCTGCGCAGGCCGTCCCAGAAGGTGAACTGGCGCAGCCACGGCTGGAGAGCGCCCGAGCCGTCCATCGACCGGCACGCCGCGCCCGGCGTACGTGCTGACGAGCGCGGTGTCCCTTCGACACAGATCGGGTCGGTTGCCGCCATGAGGAACCGATTCGTGATGCGGCGGCCCACCGGGCCGGCCGCCGCGAAGGCAGGTATGTCATCGGGCGCGCCGTGTGATGCCTGACCCACCTTGACTTACCCTTCGACGGCGCTTTTTTCCCGTCCGGGATCAACGGGTCGCGCCCGCTGCCGGACGACGCCGACCGCGATCACCATGGCCGCGAGGCCCAAGCTCGCCAACACCTGCGGCCTGCCGGAGTCGTCCAGCACCATGCCGACGATCAGCAGCACTATCGCCACGATCGCCACCCAAGTCAGGTACGGGAAACCCCACATCTTCAGCACCAGGCGCTCGGGGCTCTCCCGCTCGAGCGTACGTCGCATGCGCAGCTGCGAGCACGCGATCGCCAGCCACACGAACAGCGCGATCGCCCCGGAAGTGTTGAGCATCAGCGAGAACACCTCGTCCGGCACGACAAAGTTCAGCGCGACGGTCAAGAACCCGATCACCGTGGACGCCAGCACCGCGATCTGGGGAACACCCGCCTGGGAGATCTTCCGCCAGGACGTCGGCGCATCACCCCGCCCGGACAGCGAGTACGCCATCCGCGAGGCGGTGTACAGGCCGGAGTTCAGGCACGACAACACAGCCGTCAGCACCACGACGTCCATGATCGTGCCCGCCGCGGGCAGCCCGATCTTGTCGAGCACGGCCACGTAGGGACTCTTGCTGACGCTGGCGTCGTCATAGGGCAGCAGGGTCACCACGATCGCGATCGACCCGACGTAGAAGACCAGGATCCGCCACAATACCGAGCGAACCGCCTTCCGCACGGTGTTCACCGGATCTGCCGTCTCCGAAGCGGCGACTGAGGCGATCTCGGCGCCGAAATAGGAGAACACGACCACGAAGGAAGCGGCGACCACAGTGGACAGACCATGGGGTGCGAACCCGCCGTTCGCCGTGAAGTTCGACAACCCTGGTGAAGGCGTCCCGGGGAACAACCCGACGATCACGGCGATACCCAGCAGGAGGAACACCGTGATCGCGGCCACCTTGATCGCCGCGAACCAGAACTCGAACTCACCGTACGACTTCACCGAGAACAGGTTCGTCAAGGTCAGCGCCACCATCAGGATCAGCACCCACGTCCATTGGGGCACGCCGGGAATCCATCGATGCACGATCATCGCGCCCGCCGTCGCCTCGACGCCGATCACGACCACCCAGAACCACCAGTAGAGCCAGCCGACCGAAAAGCCGGCCCACCGGCCGAAGGTGCGCTCGGCGTACACCGAGAACGAGCCCGTCTGCGGGTCGGCGGTCGACATCTCGCCGAGCATGCGCATGACCAGCATGACCAGCAGGCCGGTCGCCACGTAGGTGAGCAAGACCGCGGGACCGGCCATCTTGATCGCCTGTCCCGACCCGACGAACAGGCCGGCGCCGATCACGCCGCCGATCGCGATCATGGACAGATGACGTGGACTCAGCGAGCGAGACAGTTCCCCGTCCGCCACCGAGCCGGTGCGTATCGCACTCACCGTGTTCCCTTCCCCAAGTCGATCACGCGTCGACGCTAATCACCAGGCTCGGGCCTGTCACTACTTTCCGCGCTGTTCCGAAATTCGCGGGTTCCCCGTCCGGCGCGGTCGAACCCAGCGTTCGACCTGCAGCATGGCCGGCCGCGGGAAAGGTCACCGAATCCGAAGACGAGGTGCACGCGTTCCCGCGGAGGCGACGGTCAGCCTGGAGAACGGTTCAGATCGCGCAGACAAGAGGGGGTCGGCTTCCGGCCACGTCGCGACACGGCGGCACCACCGCGGCCGAACAATTCCAGCTCGGCCCACACGACGCGTGCCGACGAGGTCGGATAGACACCCCACGTACGAGCCAACGCGTTGACGGCGGCCAGATCCCGGCTCACCACCGACGGCATCTCGGGGGTGTGGACGTGCACCACCTCGATCAGAATGTGCCGGTCGTAGCCGACGAGGTACACCTCGATCGGCGCGAGCAGTTCCCGCTCCGGAAGGCCGCCCCCTGGACCGGTCTCGTCGACGGCGAGCGCGACCAGTTCGGCCGTGACGCTCAGCATCTCGGGCTCGATGAACACGGCGCCCCATCGGTGGAGCGTTCTCGCGACGAACAGCTGCGCGACGGTAATGGCGCTGGGTAGCGCGACCAAGTCGATCCAGTCCTCGAACCGAGGCCGCGGACGTACCGGCGGCGCCTGCGGCTGGAACCGGGATGGCACTTCCGGAAAGCGAGGACCGTCGTCAAGGTCCTGACGGGCCGCCGTCATGGCCGCCACCTGTCAATGCCCGGACCGCGCAGCGGCGGGCAGACCACGGAAGTCGCGGTGGGAACGATTCGGCAAGTGCACTTCATCAGCGTTTCTCCTTTATCGTCTGCTATCGCACTTCACGCTAATACCGAATTGTTCGCACGACGTCTTTTTCGGCGAAACCCATGACCTTTTCCGTGGATCGCGGACACGGCAGCACCCGTACACAAAAGAAACCCTGCTCAGGAGCCATCCTGAGCAGGGGTCGAGCGGACTGCGCCACCGATGCCAACCCGTTCCGAGCCGACATATCCTCCCGAATATGTCGTGTACGTGTAGCTGATCGGAAAATGGGGTTCGACGTCACCGAGTTGAGCCAATACTGCTGCCGGCACATCCGCTGCGGCGAGTCGTCGATCCTGTCCTTCAGCAGTTCGACGGTCCCCGCGTTCGCACCGGCGGAATTGACGGTCTTCGACGGGTTCGGTGCCGGACCGAAGCGACTCCGGCGAAACCTCCCGGGTAGCCTGAACGTTGGTGTCCAGTATCACTCCGGGAACGGGGCGAACGAACCAGGAGCAGGTTGTCCGGGGGAAACCATGCACGAATCGGCCGGCGCCGCGGCGATCGCCTGTTCACCGGCCTCGTCCGGACTTCAGTCGTCGGCCGACGACACCCGGGGTCCGGCCGGATCGAGGCGCGAGCCGTCAGTGGACAACATCAGGACACCCGTCATGGTCAGCACGGCTGCCGTGCCTGTCCCCAGGACGAGCCAGCGGTTCGCCGGGGCGAAACCCCGGGTGACCGGCTTTCGAATCCGTTCGTCCGACATGGCATACCTCCGGCACTAGTGGTGGCGATTTCCCACCCGTTCCGCGGTGAACAGTGATGAGAAGGCGACCTCTTGTGCTCGCGCGCGCTCGAGGTGCGCGTCGGCGACGCAGGCGGCGAGTTCCAGCATGAGATCCGCGTCCCGGGGCCGAAACGCCAGTTCCTCGGGGCTCACCCCGGTGCGTTCACACCACCGGGCCAGTGCGTCGAGACCGGCGATCGAGCTGATGAACCGTCGCTGCGCGGTGTGGCGCCAGGCGAAGGCGTACTCTTCGAGCATTCCGGCAGCCAGCAGGCGCAGGGCGCGGGCACGCAGGTGCATCAGATGCACCGCCGGATCGCCGATGTCCAGCAGGTGCACGGTGAACCGGAAGGGCAGCGTCTCGCGGTGTTCGTCGAGACAGCGCAACAGCGAGATGGAACCGCCTTCGACCACCGCGAGACCGTTTTCCGTCGTCAACGTCTCGAGCTGGCGGATCAGGGCGCTCGCGGCAGCGTCGGCCGGGAATTCGCGTCGATCACCTGCAGGGCGGCCAGGTATTGAGGGGTAAGGCAAACGCGGCGTGGTGAAGCGAGGGGACCTGCCGACGGGCTCGTGAGTGTTGCGGCCGGTTCTAACCGCCCGCGCCACTCACGAGTCCTTGGCGCGCAAAGAGTGAGGCCGTGCTCGTGAGCGTTGCGGGCGGTTCTAACCGCCCGCAACGCTCACGAGTCCTCAATGCCGCAGCACGACACATTTGCCTTACCCCTCAATAGTACCTCGTGACCGTGTCACTTCGCGGGCGAGCGCTGGAGATCGCCAGGTCGAGATAGCACTGCGTGCGATCCGCGACGACGACGGGCGCACCGGCCAGGCGGGCGAATTCGCCCACCGTCCTGGCTCTTCCCGTCCCGATCGGGCCCGCGATCACGTGGACGTGCGGCACCGGATCGCGATGTGCTGAGACCATGGCCGTCTCCTCGACGACGTATCGAGAACGTCACGGATCCGCCCGAGCGCGGGCCGCGGTTCCGTGTCCGGACAGTCTACTTCGGACTCTCATATTCCGTCGCGCACGGACTGTTTCTTTCCACGCTTCTCGGAACTGATTCTCCCGTTAGAGAGCCGGACAAGGTGCGGTCCCGGCGAAAGTCATCGCGAGGACCGTATCGAGGTCCACGTGTTCGCGGGGTCAGTTCTTCCGTGGTGCGAGTGCGGCTTCCGCCGCTGCGAACGCGGCCGTGACCCGCGCCGAGATCCGGCCCCGGTTCGCGATCCGATACCCGTTGGCCCTGGCCCACGCCCGGATGACCCCGGCTTTTTCCCTGTCGACCGGCGACCTGCTCGAGCCCGCGCCGATCCGCCTGCCCGCCGATACGAACTGTGCCAGCCCATCACGCAGTTCGCCCGCGTTCTCGTCGGACAGATCGATCTCGTACGCCACGCCGTCCAAGCTGAACGGGACCGTCTGGGTGGCTTCGCCGCCATCGATGTCATCGGTCAGCTGAACATGAACTTTGTGCGCCATCATGTCCTTCTCTTCCCACGATCGGTGCCGCCCCGAGCTGTCCCTACCTCTCGCACCGAGAGTAATGAAACACGGACGGTACGCAAAAGCGGCAAAACGGTGACATCAAAGGCTCCGCAGAATGCGGAATTCTTTCATCAATAGCCGAAATTCTGAGTCCAGCACGGCCCGTTCCGGGCGAGGAAGACGACGCCGACCCCGATGGCGGTGAACTGCGGGTTCAGCAGATTGGCCCGGTGCCCCGGGCTGTTCAGCCAAGCGTCCATCACGACGCGCGGGCTCTCCTGGCCGCGTGCGACGTTCTCGGCTCCGGGCGCGGAGTAACCCGCCGAAAGCATCCGCTCGGCCGGAGTCACCCCATCGGGGTTGTTGTGCGCACAGAAGTCTCGCCTTGCCATGTCCTTGCAGTGCCCTCTGGCGGCCGCACGCAATCTCTCGTCGACACGCAGCCGCTGCAGTCCCGCCTTCGCACGCACTTCATTGACCAACCGGAACACGGCGTCTTCGTTCTTCAATTGATGAGCGGTGCTACCCCGCGATCTGCGGAACTTCTCCTGCGCCGGGCACGCTTGCCACACAATGGACTCTTATCCCGGACTCCGAAAGGAAGATGCCGATGTGCTGGGGCCACGCGGTCTTGAACGGTGACTGCCGGATGCTCGTGATCGACGACGGCTTTCACGGAGTGTTCGGGCGCATCCCCGACCCGCACCTGGTCGGGGCGTCCTTTCCCCGCCTGTTCCGCGCGGACGCGCACGACGTGCTCGTGCACGAACTGACCGAGGTGTTCGCCGGCAGCCGTCCCCAGTTCACCGGGGAGCTCGCCGGCCTGTGGCCGTCGGGCGGCGTGGTCCCGGTCAAGATCGAAGCGCGGAAGCTGGTGCGCCCGGCCTCCGGCCCGGTGCTGAGCGTGCTGGTCCGGCCCGCCCACGGGTGAAGGACTACTGGTTGAGCGTTCCGGGCGGTGGCGGGGCATGGCTGGACGCCCGGAACGCTCACGAACCGTTCATGAGGGTAATCCCTGGATCAAGCCATTCAGGTCGCATTCGGCCGAGCGCGAAGTGATGCTTTCGGTATGCCGGAACGACCGGCCATGCGGGATTCAGGGAGCAAGTATGCGCAGGTCAAAGTGGTTCACCCGGGTTGCGGGAGGCACCGTTTCCGCGGGACTTCTGCTCGCGGTCGCGGGCGTTCCGGCCAACGCCTCCGAGCGTCACTTCATCCACATCACCACGCACGGCGCCCCCACCTGGTGGGCGGACGCGCAGCTTTACGCCCAGAACGGCACCCAGGTCTATTCTTGGGACCAGGGCCGCAAGATCGGCGGCAGCGATCGGTGGAGCTTCACCTGGAACGGTGACAAGGGCTGGCTCGACGTCCGCGTCAAGGGCGTGGTCCAGGTCGCCCACCCCGCCGAGGCGGTCACCGAAACCCATCTCGCCCTGGACCGCGACTACTGCTTCCAGACCTCGGCCGACGGCCACTCCAAGTACACCGGCGACAGCAAGACCGGTGGCTGCACCTGATTCCCTCGCTCCGCCGGACTTCTCGCGAGAAGGTCGTGAATGACGCATTCAAGACGCCGGGTGTCCTGAACGCGTCATTCACGACCTTTTCACGTCCAGGAACGCTCAGCCCGCAGCTGAACGAACGCTCGCCGGCGCCTGGACCGGATGTGGGACACGACCTGCGCGCCGCGTCCCACACCCGGATGTCTCAATGGCAGTAAGGGGAACCGTTGCCGCCGGGGCCGGACGGGTAGGCACCGTAGGGATCGGGGTAGGCGCCATACGGGTCGGGGCCGTACGGGTAGACGACCGGATCGGCGGGCGGAGGCGCCGGGGCGGGCTTGGCAGGCGCCGGAGCGGGTACCGCAGGCGCGGCGACGACTCGTTTCGGTGCCGGGGCATCGGTGCGAGCGGGCAGGTCGGGGGTGCGCTTGACGACAGGCCGCGCCTTGGTGCCCGGCTCCGAGCCGTTGTGCAGCTGCGATTGGCCGGCGTTCTCGGCAGGCGGCGGCGCCACTTGCGGCTCCGGCTGCCCGGCTGCGGTCAGGCCGTCCAGCACGCCTGAGCCGAGGATCCCCAAGGAATCCGGTCCCGGCAACAGCGGTGCCACCGGCACCACGGGAGGCAGCGGCACCAACGTCGGCTGGGCGGCCAGGGGATGGTCCGCCGGCTTGTCGGGCGCTTCACCCGGCGCGAAGGTGAGAACACCCACCACACTGAGCACGACGGCGGCCCCCGAGCCCGCCATGATCCAGCGGCCTCCCGGACCCGGCACGGAAACAGGCATGATGACCTCCAGCACACGGCATCTTTCCCGAACAATAGAAAGACGGGCAGCGATCTGCCTATGCGCTGATTACGGAATTACGTCGTCGAGTCGAGCAACGGCGCTCGCCTGCTCAACCCCGGCCCCGTGCAGATTTGTTCACCTGCCGGCCTTGATCTCGAGCAGCGCGCCCTGCCGGTCCCACTCGAGTACACGCTCGGCGTCACGTGCGAGCTTCGCCTGGTCCACATTGGCCAGTACCACGCGACCGTACGACGTCAGCAGGTCGGTGGTCTTCCGCACGTACTCCCCGGCGACCTGGCGGCACGTGTCGAAAAGGTAGCTGTCGAGATCCCGGCACAGCTCCCGCACCCGGTTCGCGCCGACCTCACCCGCGTTCGGCGCGCACAGGAAACACTCGATGACGCCCTTGTGCACGGCCGGCTGGAGCCGGGTCTGCCACCGGAAGTCGGCCGGGGCGATCCGGGACGCCAAAGCCAGGTCGATCAGCGAGTGCGTCGACGACTCCTCCACGAGCTTCGGACCCTGGCCACCGTGCATCCGCGCACCCGTTTCGACGAGGGTCGGCCCGTCCGCGGTCACGATGATCTCACTGTGCGCTACGCCCTGCTCGATGCCCAAGGCCGTGAGGACCTGCCCGAGATACTCGACGATCTCGGGATGATCACCGACCTCCACCGACGACATCGTGCGATAGATCGGCGATCCGTCGACGACATCCTTGGTGTAGCGGAACATGTTCACGACGAAGTGCGAACCGTCGAGCGAGACCGAGTCGGCCACGAACTCGGGGCCGGTGATCAGCTCCTCGACCAGCACCTCGCCGATGGTCTCCCCGGAAAAGTCGGCAGTTCCGAACAGCTTGTCGCAGGCCGCGCGGACCTGTGCGAGGTCCGCGCAGAAGGAGACACCGTCCGTCCCGAACGACCTGAGCGGCTTCACCACGTACTCCGCCAAGCCACTGCGCTCGCACCACTCCACAATGGACTCGGTGTCGGCGGCCCTGTGGTGCGGGATGTGGCGAACGCCCGCCTCGATCAGGCGTTGCTGCATCAGGAACTTGTCCCGGCGCGGCGCCGACGGCCCCGCGTTCGGCCGGAGGCCCCAGTATTCCGCCAGACTGTCGAACGCCTCCACGCCCGGCTCCGAACCGCAGAGGATGAACTCCGGCCTTCCGCCACAGAGGCGCTCGACCGAGCTCACGGTTTCCGCAACGCTCGTATAAGCGACTTCGCCCGCGAAATCCTCGGGTGAGTAGCTCGCGGTCAGGCTTGCCGGAAGGCTGTTCGACGTGATGACGGCGACCGAGTCGACACCGTAGCGTTCCTTGGCGCGGCGCGCGAACACCCCGCCGCTGGAGAACGGGTCGACGATGACGAGCATGCCCGCGTTCACGCCGTGACCTTGACCTTCTGCGGAGCACGCAACCGGTGGCGCGGCCTGGAATCAGCGTCGCGCACCAACGCCATCGCGAGTGCCCCGACGAGCGCGCACCCTGCCGACACCGCCAATGCGGCCTGCCAGTGCCCCTCACTCAGGAGCCGGCCGTAAACGGCTGCCGAGATGGCCCCACCCAGGTAGAACGAAGACTGCCGCAGGCTGACGGACACCAGCTGCCGCGAACGCGCGAAGCCGGCCATGGCGACCGTGTCCAGCAGCGGCATCATGCCGTAGTTGAGCAGAAGCCGGACGAGATAGAGAACCACGAACAGCGTCAGCGGGATGACGAGAGACTGCAGGACCAGGCCGACGAAAACGAGCACACCGATCACCACCGCACTCGGCCTCAGGGAGAAGCGACGGACGACCAGCGGCGCGAAGATGGCGCCGAAGATGCTGACGATCTTGTCGCCGCCGAGAATCAGCGAGATGTCACCGATGGGAAGGCCGTAGGCCTGGGAGAAAACGACGTTGGCGAACCGGAAGACCAGCGCGATCGAGGCGCCGAGGAAACCGGCGGCGAGGAAGATCGCGATCAGGTTCCGCAGCTCACCGGGCTTGCGCCCCTCGGTTTCCGGCACCGCCACGGTTTCCTCGGCGGCCACCTTGGCGGAGGGAACGCGCAGGACGAGCATCACCAGGGCCGCGGCCAGCGCCGCCATCAGGAGCCAGCGGTACTTGTCCAGGTCCGCCATGTGCAGCCGGCTGCTGCCGAGCGAAACGATCGCGGAGCCGAGCGCGCCCGCGCCCAGGTAGCAGATGAAGAACGCGCTGAAGAGCCGCGTGCGAAAGTCGTCAGGCACCTGCGCACCGGCGATGGAGTTGCCCACCGCCAGCAGGGCGAGCATGCCGGACAGGATCAGGCTGAGCACGATCGCCGCCATCGGCACGGAGGTCACGAACGGCAGTCCCGCGAACGGCAGTGCGTACAGCACCGACGCACCGATCAGCAGGTGCCGGGGCGACACGAACCGCCTGAGCAGCAGGAGCGGGACGACCGCGACGGCCATCACACCGGTGGCGATCGCGTAGATCAGGCCGGCGTCGGCTTCGTGGATCCCGCGTTCGGCAAGGTAGAAGTTGAACACCGTGTCGAAGATCGTGTTGGCGAGGCCCATGAAGAACGAGGCCGCCAGATAGAAGTACACCGGCCTCGGCACGGCCGAGAGCTTGCCACCGAGCAGGTTCACGCGTCTTTCCTCATTTCCAGTGCTCCGCCGGAGCAACGCGCGATCACCGAGGCGATGTGGTCCCACTGCCCGAAGCCGTCCGCGCTGGCGAGGTGCCCGCCACCGGGGACGACCTCGACGGTGCCGCCCCAGATTTCGGCCAGCGAGAGGCCTCGATCCAGTGCCAGATGCGGGTCGTTGTCGGTCACCACGAGGTGTGTCCTGACCAGGAGCTCGACCTGCGGCAACGGTCCTTGGCCGCGGATGGCGGACAGCGCGTCCTCCGCGTCGACATCGGCAGGAGCGACGAGCAGCGCGCCGACCACCCTGGTGTCCCAGCGGGACGCCGCCCACTGGGCCACCGTCACCGCCCCGCAGCTGTGGCCGATGAGGAACACCTCGTCCTCGATGCCGCGCACGGTTTCGTCCAGCTTGGCGATCCAGCGGTCGCGGTCGACGTTTTCCCAGTCGTCCTGGACCACCCGGCTGAAGCCTTGGTAGGTGTTTTCCAGGTGGGTCTGCCAGTGCCCGGGACCGGAGTTCGTGTAGCCCGGGACATTCAGATAGCGCATGGCTCTCCTTCGAATCCGAGATCGGGTGCCGGCACGACGAGCCCGAAGTGCCTGCCGAGCAGATCCCGCAGCTGCGCGCTGTCCTCGATCTTGGTGGTGCGGGACGGTCCGTTGTCGACGACCGTCAGCTGGTCGTCGCGCACGCTCACCCGGCCGGTGGGCGTGGGAATGCTGGCGACCTTGTGCCGGGTGAGCGGGCTGTTCGGCGAGCGGACGGTGTAGAAGTGCGCCATGTCCAGGTCGATCGCCTCGACGGGAGCGTCGACGAAGGTGTACAGCAGCTTCCAGTCGACGGCGCTGACCGCGTGCTCCCGCACCGACACCAGCCACCTCGGGGCCGGGGCGCTCGAATCCAGCTCGACCCTGGTCGTCAGCGCGGGGTGAGCCAGTTCGGCGCCGTCCTCGAGCCGCACCGGGCCGCGCGGGCCGAGCGCGCCGTAGCCGATGTCGAAGAGCCAGCGCTCGCCATCGAGGGTCACGACGAACACCTGGTGCGTCGCCGGGGTCCGGTTCGGGCCCGCGACACTGCCGAGCCGCATTTCGTGGTCGAATCCGCACGCATCCAGGAACACCCGCATCAGCAGGCCTGTCTCGTAGCAGATCCCGCCTCGGCGGTGGTCGATGATCGCCGCACCGAGCGCGTCCTCGGTCAAGCCCCGTGCCGCATTGGCGCGCATGCTGAAGTTCTCGAACGGCACGTTGTAGAGATGTGCCGAGTGCAGACGGCGCAGGCAGTCGAGGGTCGGCGACGCCGGCCCGTCGAACCCGATCCGTTCCGCGTAGCCGGTGAGCAGTGAGTTCATGTCATGTCCTAGACGTTGAGCACCAGCTGGGCACTGATGGAGCGGCTGACGCACGGGAGGATGTAGGCGCAGTCGGCCTTTTCCTGCGCGGTGAGCACCTCGTCACGGTGGTCGACGCGGCCGGAGCGCACCTCGACCTCACACGTCCCGCAAATGCCCTGCCTGCACGAGGACGGCACCGCCACACCGTGCTCGTTCAGCTGCTCGAGCAGAGAGCTCCGTCCGCTGGCCTGGAACGTCGTCCCGGATCTGGTGCACACGACCTCGACCGCCTCGGGAAGGTCGCCACCGGTGGCGGGTTCGTCGACCACCAGCCGCCGCTTGCCCGGTGCCCTGGTGACCGCGTCACGGACCGCTGAGATCATCGCGGCGGGACCGCACGCCCCGATCGTGCTTCCGACCGGGATGCCGGCGACCACCTCGGCCCAGTCCGGACGCGGCCGGGTGTCGGTGTCGATGGTGACCACGCGGCCGCCCTGCTCGCGGGCCAGCTCCCGAAGCCGCCCGAGGAACGGGAACTCCCGCTCACCACGGTCGACATAGGTCAGGCGCCAGCCGCGCACCCGGCCCGCCGCCAGCATCGCCACGATCGGGTTGACACCGACGCCGGCGGCCAGGAAGTGGGTGAACGGCACGCCACGCCCGGCGGTGAAGTGGCCGCCCGGCTCACTGACCCGCACCGGCGCGCCGGCGAACAAGCGTGGTGAGAGCACGTCACGGCGGTCACCCCGGATCCGGTTCCGGACGGCCAGTTCGTACGTCCCGTCCTCGACGGCCAGCACCGTGAAGGTCTTCATCCTCGGCCCGATTCCCAGCGTGACGTGCTGGCCCGGGACAGCGACAGCAAGTGACCGGCCCCCGGGCACGCCGGTGATCCAATACCGGGTGACGGTCGGGGTGAGCACGCGCGCGGCCTTGACGATCGCCTCGTTCACGCGATCAGCCCCGCCTCTTGGAACGCCTCGTGGGTCGCACTGTGCGCCAAGGCCCCGGCTTCGGCGAAGTACTGCAGGGTCGGCGCGGCGCCGCGGCGGACGTCCTCCACGACCTTCGCGTGGGTGTAGACCTCGGTCATCACCTGCTCGACCTCGTCACCACGCAGGCCCGCCGCGGTCAGCCCCAGCGCGACACTCGGATAGTCCGGTTCCAGGAAGGCGAAAATCAGCCTCGGCAGATAAGGGCCTGCCAGCTCTTGTTCTTTCCGCGTCATCGACGGCCACAGATAACGCAGGAGAGTCGAGAAGTAGGCATGATGTTTGGCTTCGTCGTCCGCATGATCGGCGATCGTTTCCCGGATGCCGCCAGGCAACCGGTCATCGCGGGGCAGTTCGTCGAGAATCGAGGAAATCAGTGTCTCGCTCACAATGGCGAACAGCATTTCGTCCAGGCCCCGGATCTCACTCGGGAACTCCTCGTGAATCCTCGCCAGCACGCCCGTGAAAACGGGCGTGTCCGGAAGGGCCGGATCGACCCGGGTACGGGTGTGCACCCGGCGCATCAGGTCGTAGGTGAACTGGGCGTGCCAAGCCTCGTCGGTCACGATCTTGAACGCGTCGGAGCGCATGGGCTCGGGCAGGTCGAGGCCCGCCATGCCGCGACTGATGTGGCCGGTGACCGGGATGACCGCGCTCTGCTCGAGGTCGATCGTGAACTTGAGGTACTCGTAGAGCCGGTGCACCAGCACGGTTTCGCGGACTCGCGGCTCGGCCTGGCGCAGGACCGGGTGCGCCAGGGCGGGGACGAGTTCGGGCGTGAAGAACAACTCGCCGTCCGCACCCAGTCCCCGAACGGGGTTGTTGCGTACCGTGGCGACCCGGTCCCAGTTCCGGAAGCGGCTCCGGTACCGGCTTTCCGCGACGGCTTGGTCACGGCGATACCGGTGATGACGGGCAAGAATTGTCCGATTGGCCGCGCTCGCGAACCGCAATGGCATGGTTGAAGAACTCCCCTGTTCCATAAAATAGGCACGAACCTGAGCCAATCGGCCCAGGATCGCGCCTACTCCCCACGTTCGACGACACTCCCCCTGACGGGCTGACACCCGGTCGAACGCTTATTCGGATACTAGAGAGACCGCCGGTCCGAGATCAACCGTCTGTGACCTGCACCATCGCGGTCACGACAGCCGCGAATATCATATCCGCGAAAGCGGGAAACATTTCACCGGATCGCCGGTCGAGCGACCGCGCAGCTGATGTTTCCTGATGCCGCCTACTCGACGTTGCGCCCGCGTGCACGTGTCGCGTGTTACTGATCTCCCTCAGGAACATCGACGAGACCGAGCCCGAACCGCGTACCACGATTCCCACCGCGCGTGTGCTCATCCACGCGGGACGAACATGGCCGGCGGACACGCTCGCCTCATGGCACCGGCGACAGAGACCGCAACACAGTTCGGCAAACCAGTTGTCGACCTGGGTCCATTGACGCCCGATACCGTAGACATTGCGTCGCCGATCGGCCACTTCATCGAATTCCGTATGATGCCGACGAAGTTCCGCATTACGCGGAGGAGGTCCGGGGCCCACCCGTGGCCGCGGCGTATCCCGGCCGAGGGATTTCCCTTTTCTTCCGCACGAAAGCGGCAAGACGACCCGCACACGGGGGTTCGTGCCCGATCATTCAGCCGATCCTCGAAAGTGTGGATCAGCCGGTTCCGGCTCGCTGCGCGAGCCGGAACCACTGACCATCGACACACCTACCTTTGCACTCCGGGAGAACACATGGCCAACGAGACGCCGAACCTCGACCGGCGGGCGATCCTCAAGACGGCCGCGGTCGTCGCCGCCGCCGGCACGACCGCGGTCGGCCTCGCCGCCTGCTCCGGATCCACCGATGGCAACCCGCCGGCTGGGACCACCGCGACACCGAGCCCGGCCGCGGGCACCGCCCCCGGCACCGTCCTCGGCGCGGCCACCGACGTCCCCGTCGGCGGCGGCAAGATCTTCACCGCGCAGAAGGTCGTCGTGACCTGCCCTTCCGCCGGCACCTACAAGGCCTTCAGCGCGATCTGCACCCACAGGGGCTGTGAGGTCAACTCCGTCAAGGACGGCGTGATCGCGTGCCCGTGTCACGGTAGCCAGTTCAACATCGCCGACGGCTCGGTCAAGAACGGCCCCGCCGCCACCGCCCTGCCCGCCGTGACGGTCACCGCGCGCGACGGCCAGCTCGTCCTGGACGCTTGAGGCAATGGCGTACACCTTCTTCGGGTTGCCGCTGCATCCCCTGGTCATTCACCTGACGGTCGTGCTCGTGCCGGTCGTGGCGCTCGCGCTGGTGGTCGAGGCGCTGGTTCCGCGCACTCGGCGTCACCTGCGGTGGGCCACGCTCGCCGGCGCGCTCGTCTCGGTGATCGCCGTGTTCGTCACCACCCGGTCGGGTGAACACCTGCAGCGGCAACTGCCGGTCAGCGACCTGGTCGAGCGCCACGCGGAGCTCGGCGACCAGCTGCTGTGGTTCGCCCTCGGGCTCGTGGTGGTGGCGATCGCGCTGTTCGCGCTCACCAGATCGAACCCCGAGCCCGGCCGGTTCAGGATCGCGCTGGTCACGGTCAGCGTCGCGACCGTCCTGCTTTCCGCGGCCACCGTGGTCCAGGTCGTCCGCATCGGACACAGCGGCGCCACCGCGGCCTGGGACGGCGTCGCCAACCTCCCCGTCCGCGCAGGCTGAAAATACGTCAGCCGCCCTTGGCGGGACCGAGATACCGTTCTACCCAGGTGCCGATGGCCACGAACGCCACCTTGAAGGACTTATTTGAGGGTAAGGCAAATGTGGCGTGCTGGTTCCGTGGGACCTCGGTCGTAGTCCGTAGTCCGAGGGGCACCTTCACTTCCTTTAAGGCCGTGAAGGTGCCCCTCACGGCCTTGCGCCCACCCGACACGGTGGTACGGCTGCGGCAGGTGAGGCTTGAGGTGCCGGCGGGGCCGATGAGTTGAAGCCGAGGTCCGTAAGCCACATTGACGGTCCAAGACGCCGTGAATGTGGCATTCACGGACAACGCCACCACGCCACGCTTGCCTTACCCCCAAGAGAGCTTGTCTTATTGAGCAGTAAGGCAGACGTGGCACTTCTGAGGTCTGAGCCCGGCAGGGCCTCGTGAGTGGTAAGTCGGATTCTATTTGAGGGGTAAGGCAAATGTGGCGTGGTGAAGCGAGGGGGACCTGCCGACGGGCTCGTGAGCGTTGCGGGCGGTTCTAACCGCCCGCAACGCTCACGAGTCCATCATTTGCCTTACCCCTCAAATATGTGGCTGCGGCTGTGTGCGGTCTGGAACGGCACACCGAACGAGGGCGGCCACGCACAGCCGCTGGTCAGCACGTACACGATCGCCGCGAACACCGCGCGGGCGCGGCTCGAATTCCGGGATCAGCGACTCCACCAGATCATGACTCACGCGGCCTCAATCACCACGTGAGACACGCGCCAAGCAGTACCTCGGTGGCTATGCCATTCGAGGCTGCTACTGGTTCGGGAGGTTGGCCCGTCGGGTGCTGCCGTCCGCGGCACTCGCCGGAACGTGCCGTATGTCGGTCCGTACCTTCGAAGCGAACTCCGTGGCAGTGTGGACGACGCGGCTGTTCCAAATCCGCACATCCTGGTCCGCCCGCCACCAGTAGTCGTAGCTGGCGCCGTCCACCTGCAGGCCGAACCAGGTTTTGCAGCCGTTCTTGGGGATTTTCGCGA
Organism: uncultured Actinomycetota bacterium; assembly: GCA_963762765.1. GTDB lineage: Bacteria > Actinomycetota > Actinomycetes > Mycobacteriales > Pseudonocardiaceae > Amycolatopsis. Next base: position 266,883 of record CAVXMR010000028.1, on the reverse strand, counting down.
TTTTGGATTCAGTCCATTCGCCGTTCTGATTGTACCCACTGATCTTGACGTTGATATCGCTGTGGTCAGGGTCAGTGTCGGCGTAGTAGTTGCAGACCTGGATTTTCACGGCACTCGCAGCGTAAGCAGATCCTGGCATGAGGACACTTGCGGCGACAAGGCCGAGCGCGACGGTTGCCACCTTGTACTTGAGGTGAGACACTCTGTGATCACCATTTTCCTCGATTGTGAACGGGAATCTGTGTGCACCCTATTTGTGCGGGTGACAATCATCCAGAGTTCCGTCTTCGAGTTCGAAAATTGAGGAGAAGGTTCCGCGTTCACGCGCCACCGCACCTGCCCTCGCCTTGAAACGCTCACGGGTCCTTTCACGCGTCGCCGAGTGAGGCGGCGACGTCGGCTTCCGCGCCGCCGGCTTCCGCGTACGCCCGGCGCAGGTTGAGCACCAGCCGTTCGGCGTCCGGAAGCGCGGCCAACTCAGCGAGGTTCGCCGCTCGCGCGGCCTCCAGCGGGGTCACGCCCTTGTCCTGGCTCGCCGCGGCGGTGTCGCGGATGAACTCGTAGTAGCGGGCGTGCGCTTCGAGCACGACCTGGTCTCGACCTGCCCGAGCGAGCGACCGAGACCTCGGGTCCCTGTCATCGCGGCGGCCTCGACGAAGGGGCGGCCGCGCTCGCCGGGAGACAGGCGAGCGCGGCCGCTGCGCACCTGCACGGTTCCGGCCACGTCCGGGAATTTCCGCGTTGTGCGGAAATGCCTCCGTTCGACCTGGCGCCCTACGACGTGGCGAACGAGTTGGTCGCGAGAGCGTCGGGACTGCCCGAAAGGCCCAGCTGATAAACCGTTCGACGCTTCATGCTCCTGCAGATGTCGTTCGGGTTGTATCCCGAGGGCCTGCCCGCATATGCCGACCAGCCGATGGCGCGCGAGATGTCCTCACACTTGACGTATTCGTAGCACCTCGCGTAGTTGCACGTCCTCGAGTCGACCCAGCGCTGCTGGGCGTTCTCGCATGCCTGGAAATCCTTGTCGAACTCTCCCCACCCCTTGCTGTCCTTGTCGATCTCGACCAGGTACAGCGTGTACTGGGAGTTCTGCCCGGCGACCAGCCTGCCGCAGGTCCGGCTGCCCGCCTGGGCCGACGCGGCCGGGGCCGCGACCGCGGTCACGGAGAAAAGGAGCGCCGCCACAATGGCAGCGCGGCGGATGAACTTCGACATGGTTCCTCATTCTCTCGGCGTGCGGGTGAATCCGCCGCAATGAACAGGAACCCACGCTAACCAGAGTCGGCTACGCACCTCATCTGCGCGACGTCAGGATAATGTCGATACCCGTCAAGATCGCGAAATCTTCTCGCTTCACCAAGATTTGGCCACATGGACTGAAGGGCGCCTTCGCTCCACTGGATGGAGCGAAGGCGTCTTCAGCCTCTCGAATCCACAAAGGACAGGTCAGCCGTTGCCCCGGCACCCTTGCGCCGCATCCTGTGGGAGTCCGGCTCGCAGCAACCAGGGGACCGGATTCCGCGTCGACAATGACTGCTCATTTCCCTGCCCGAGCCAGCCACGAAACCGTTGGGATGTTACGCGTCGTGACCGACGACTACGTCATGCTCCATGCCAAAGTTCCCTTCGGCCTTCGAACGCCGTTGACCGCCGACGCGTTGCGGGTCGATCTGACCTACGACACACGCGCCCCCTACGCGATCCACTGCGCCCCCGCGACCGCGGGCGAAGGCGACGTGCGGCTGAGACCGTCCGCGCGCGCCGGGTCGACCTTGATCGACTTGAGGGCGCCGGGCGGGCGCGTCGAGCTCGTGACCCGCACGAGTGAGCTCGCCGCCTTCCTCCACCAGACCTGCGCGGTCGTCCGATTCGGTGACGAGAACCACTGGATCGATTTCGAAGACGAACTCGCCCGGCTCGGCTGAGGCAGACCGTTCCGCACTATGCGGATACCCGACCGGGTGAATCCCGCTTCGTGAACATCATCGAGTTCCAGCTCTTCCGCGTAATGCGAAAACCTCGCGGTCGAGCCTCAAATCTTGCTCAAGTACGGGAACGAATCGATTTTCGCCGCCGTAAAGTCACCGACTCGAAGTATCCGAATCCCCCATCGCAAGGATCGGTGATGAGTTCTTCTCTGAATACCGGCAGCAAAGCGGCTGCCGGGCAGGATGCCGACGCCGAGGGTTACCACAAGACGTTGGGCAACCGGCAGATCCAGATGATCGGCGTCGGCGGCGCCATCGGCGTCGGCCTCTTCCTCGCCGCAGGCGGCCGGATCGCCGCCGCCATACACACCCGGTTCACCCTCGGCTTCCTCACCCTCGTCGTCGCACTCATGGGCTTCACCGACGGAACCGCACAAATCGCATTCTTCGCCGTCCCCATCGTCATCCTCACCCTCATCATCGGCTGGCACATAGTCTCGAAACGCCAAACACCCACGAAGCCCTGAACGTCGTTCTTTCGTGCAATTCTCCCCTCCCCAACCACTCCCCCGGAATTGTTTCGATGGTTGCTTCGAGTCGCACGACAGCGCGCGACACCCTATTGTCTGTCGAGTCGCCTCCCCTGACCGTAAGAGCAGCCGTGCCCCGATACCGTCCCCTGCCCACTCACGAGCATCTCGTCACCGAAGTCGTCGAATCCCTGCGAACGAAGAGCGGGGTCCCGCTGGTCGTGATCGCGGGCCCCGCGGGTTTCGAGGTTTCGCGCGTGCACGACGAGGTCTGCCTTCGCCGGCAGAGTGACCAGGATGCTCAGGGCGCGACCTTCACGATCTCACTCGACGAGACCTCGACGAAGCTGCACCTGCTCGACCTGGTTCCTGCGCAGGCCACGCTGCGCGGGAAACCGGGAAGCGCTCTCTTCCTCAAAGACGTGCAGTGCCTGAGGCCCGACGCGCTGCAATCGTTCGAAACACTGGTCCGGCAGTTGCCCGCCACGAAAACGGTGTGCGTCGCGAGTCTCGCGCTGCCTGTCCCGCCGGAGTCCCGGCCGGCGCTCGGCATCGCGTTCGACCGGCTGCACCGCGAAGGCCTCCTCCGGTATGTCGCGCTCCGCCCCCTGCCCCGGTCGAAGTTCGAAGCAGAGCTCACCGCCGCGCTCGACGCGAAGCCCGAGCCGGCGCTGACCGAGCGGACCTGGGCGCTCACCCGCGGCTGGCCGGCCGCCGTCGCGCAGTCGATGCGGATCTCCAACGACAACGACATGCTCCGCACGGTGGACCGGCACGCCTTCCTGACACCGTGGCACGGCTATCCCCGCCTGACCGAAACCGACGAGGTCGTCCGCTGGCTCCGACGGAAGGGCACGCTGGTGTGGAGCGCGGCGAAAGCGATCGCGGTACTCGACCCACTCGGCCCGGCCTTACCGCGCTTGCTGGCCGAAGCGGTGGGAGCCACCGAACCCGAGGCGGCCGAGCTGCTGACCCGGCTCCAGCAGCTCGGCGTGCTGCGTCATCACCGCACCGAGGGGACGTGGCGGTTCCGGGTCCCGCTGGTCGGCGCCACGCTGCGGGCCGTGCTCGGCCCGTACGAACGCCGGCGGCTGGCCAAGATCGCCGTAGAAGCGCTGTGGGCGGGTACCGCGCAGAGCGGTTACCCCGGCTACCTGCCCGACCAGCTCGCTTTCGCGGGAAGGATGGTCGAGCCCGAACGTGCCCGTGAGGAGCTGCTGGCCAGCTCCCGCCGCTCGACGCTCGCCGACGCCGGCCAGACCGCCACCTGGCTGCGCGCAGCCGCCGACGTCACCAACGACCGCGCCGGGCGTGCCGCGATCCTGCTCAGACACGCCCAGGTTTGCCTGGCACACGGCCTCGCGGCGTGGGCACTCGAGTCTTCCAGCACCCTGCTGAGCACCTACCTCACCGAGATCACCACGGACAACCTCATGGATGTCTGCATCGTGCATGTGGGCGCCCTGTTCGAAACCAAGGATCTGGACACGCTCGAAAGGATCGCACGAGGAACCTGGTGGCCCTGGCCGGACGCCCCGCTGGAACGGGGCATCTCCCGGGCCTTCGCCCACACGCTGCTCGGCCGGTGGCGGGAAACCCACGACCTGCTCCTCGGCCTCCGGCAGGAGCCTGGTGCCGAAGACTTCGTCGAGATCCTCACCATGATCCGCCCGCCCGCCGATCTCCTGCTCGGCCTGACCGCCGAGTTCGACGAGGTCGTCGCCGCCCTGCCCGCTCGGGTCGACCAGGGGCAGCGGCCTATCGGCGACCTGATCTGCCACGTTCGCGCACTGCTGGCGCTGGGTGAGCTCGGCCGGGTCGAAGACCTGCTCATTCGGACCCGGAAGGTAACGGTGCGGCTCGGCGCCCCCGCCGAGATGGCCATGGCGTTCTACCGCGGCGAGTTCGACGAGGCAATGACACTGGCGCGCAAGGACATCGCCACCAGTCCACCGCATGGCTGCGACGCCGGCCAGAGCGTGATGTTCCAGCTCGCGGCCATGCTGCAGCTGTCGCGGGGGAAACTGGCTCGCAGTCGCGAGCTGCTGGCCACCGCGCGCTCCCGCCGGCCCGCGCTGCCCCATGTCCTGGCGGTGCCGGAAGCGGCGCTGGAGATGATGTTCCTCGAGTACGACCGGGCTCGGTCCATTCTGCTGAACGCGGCGAGCCAGGCGGAAGACGAAGGCGTCGTCGCACAGACCGACAGCCTGTGGATCGGCGTGGCCACGATCGGGATCCAGAGCGGGATCGGGCGGGACCGGCTTCCCGAATGCCTGCATCGGCTGGACAAGATCGCCGCCCAGATCGGCACCGAGCCGGCGGAGATCCATCGCCTTTCGCTGCGGGCTTTCCTCGACTCGGACCACCGAGTCGCCGAAGCCGCGCTCGACTTGGTCAGACGGCGCGGGCAGCCTTTCGAGCAAGCCTCCTGCATCGAACGGCTCGTGCGCTTCGGTGTCATCGAGCCGTCTCTACTCGCCGAAGCTTACGACTGCTACGGCGCTGCCGACGCGCTGCTGCGGCGTGCCTGGCTGCGCTTGCTGATGCAGCAGCACGGAGTGGCGGTGCCCGGCAGGCGGGTGACCGTCGCCGAGAACGAACGCCTGCTCGCCGTGCTGGTCACCGAAGGCCTGAGCAACAAGCAGATCGCGCAATTGCTGCATTCGAGCGACAAGAGCGTCGAAGGCAGGCTTTCCCGGCTGTTCTCCCGAACCGGTTATCAGTCCAGGGTCGAACTCGCCGCCGCCATGCTCACCGGCCAGTTCGAGCCGGGCACTTGAGGAATACCTGATGAAATGCTCTCACCCCGCAATTTTTCGATTTGTTCGACAAGCCGAGTCTAGCTGTTCATCTTCCCCTCCGGACGGCTTGCGGAACGATTTCCCCGAAATAAGGAGAACTGCTCAGCGATCGTCGGTGGCGGCGGCGTGGGCTCGCAGGGCACCGGGGTGCGCCTTGGCTTCGGGGTCCCGGCGGGTCTTGAGCAGGCTGGCCACGGTCACCACGACGAGGATGCCGATGATCACCGCCAGGCTGACCGGCGTGGAGATCTCGGGCACCCGTGCGTCGATGTCGACGTGGGCCCAGTGCAGGATGAGCTTCACACCGATGAACCCGAGGATCACCGCCAGGCCGGCAGAGAGATAGACCAGCCTGTCGAGCAGGCCCTTCACCAGGAAGTACAGCGCTCGCAAGCCCAGCAGCGCGAAGGCGTTCGCCGCGAAGACCAGGTACGGCTCGTCGGTGATGCCGAAGACGGCCGGGATCGAGTCGAGAGCGAACAGCAGGTCGATCCCGCCGATCGCGATCAGCACCACGACGAGCGGAGTGCCCACCCGCTCGCCGCCGACGGTGGTGAACAGCCCGACCGTGACGATCCAGGTGAGGCCATCGATCTCGAGCATCCGTGCTTTCCTCACTTTTTCGCTGCCACCGGCCAAGGTCGAGGCTAACTGTCCGCATTTTTCGGAAAGACATTCCGCGAGACGCGGACACTTTTCACGATGTGCACACGATCAGGCGCATTTCGACAGCCTGCCGTTACATTGGCGAAAGCCGCCCAGCAGTCGACTGAGGCGAACTCGCGAGGGAAGGCTTCCACAAGCATGACCGAAAACCGGGATGCCATCGGTGTCGGACTGGGCAACGAGGTACGCGTCCGCGTCGCGGCGCACCTCGGCACCATCCCGGAACCCCAGCGGGGCTACGCGCTGGAGCTCGTCACCTGCCAGCTGGATCTGTTCGACACCGTCCTCGGCGCGGGACTGACCGGCAGGCACCGCGCAACCATCCGGATGCTCGGGCACGAATGGGCGGCCCGGCGATGGCCGCTGGACCCCCTGCTCGCGCTGCTCGGCCGCGTCGCCGAGGAGACCACGGCGGTGCTGCTCAGCCGTCAGTCCGGCAGCGCGGCGGCGGAGGCGCTCGCGACCGTCGCGGACGTCAGCCATCAATGCCTGGCCGAGCTGTCCAACGGTTTCGAGGAGATCAGCAAGCCCCGGCAGCACCGGGAACACCCGCAGCAAGCAGCACTCGCCCTGCTGCGCGGCCAGAAACCACCCGAAGGCCGGCTCCGGCAGATCGCCGCCGCCTATGGCGTGCTCGCCTTCCGCATCGCCGACGACGACGCGGAAGGCCATGAACGAGCGGAAGCCTGGCTGGCCGCCCAGGTCACCGACGGCATCCTGCCGCTGGTGTGCGACCAAGGCGGCTATGCACTCGTCCCGGCGCACGACATCTCCTTCGCCATCAGGTTCGCCCAGCAGTTGCAGGCCAAGCTGCCCGAACAGAGCTGGACGGCCATTTCCTGGCGGCTCACGGACGAAATCCCGGCGGGCCGGGCGGAAGCGGCGGACGTGCTGACCTCGGCGCTCGCTTCGCAGCGCTCCCCCGGCTGCTACGAACTCGGGGACGTGCTGGTGGAGTACGCGGTGCTGCGCCACACCCGGGTGCGGGAACTGCTGGTGAAGCGGATCGAGCCCGTCGTCCACAACCCGCTGCTGCTGGAGACGCTCGACGCGTTGCGCGCGGCCAACGGCAACCGCACCAAGGCGGCCACGGCACTGGTCATCCACCGCAGCACCCTGGACTACCGGCTCGGCCAGATCGAGCGGCTGACCGGCCACGCGCCGGCCTCGTCACGCGCGCTCCAGGTGCTCAGCGCGGGCCTCACCGCGCACGCCGCGTCCCGCTGCACCCTGCCCGATATCGCGCGCTGGGACCACTGAGGCCACTGTGGACGCGGCTCTCGACTCGTGAGCGTTGTGGCCGGTTCTCGCAGGGGTGTGACAGCGGGAGTGGCGAGTGTTCACGCGGACCGAAGGCGTCCTTCACCCCACCCGAGTCCACAGAGGACAGCCACGACACAGTTGCCCTCCCTGTCAAGAGAACCGGCCGCAACACTCCCGAGTCCTTGGCTCAGATCATCGAGGCGTCGAAGTCGTCGGCGCCGAGTGCGGTCAGGTCGGCCATGACCACGGAGTCGGTCATCGCCAGCCGCGAGGCCTGCCGGTCGGCCATGACCTCGAAGACCTTGCGCGCGGTGCGGCCGTTGCCGAACGTGCCGTCCTTCGGGATGCGTTCGAAGTAATCCCACAGCTTGATCGCGGCTTCGTCGTCGAGGCGGTAGTCGTGCTTGCTGCACTGCTGCCGCACGATGGTGACGAGCTCGTCGGGGCTGTAGTTCTCGAACTCGATGGTGCGGCTGAACCGGGATTCCATCCCGGGGTTGGACTGCATGAAGCTGTGCATCTCGGCGGAGTAGCCCGCGGCGATGACCACGACGTCCTCGCGGTGGTCCTCCATCAGCTTCATCAGGGTGTCGATGGCTTCGCGGCCGAAGTCGGGGCCGGTGCCGCCCTGGCCGGCGCTGAGGGTGTACGCCTCGTCGATGAACAGCACGCCGCCGAGCGCGCTGGTGAACGCCTCGGTCGTCTTGATCGCGGTGCCACCGATGATCTGCGCGACCAGGTCCGCGCGCGCGACCTCCACCAGGTGCCCGGAGCGCAGGACGCCGAGCTCGGCGAGGACCGCGCCGTACAGCCGGGCCACGGTGGTCTTGCCGGTACCGGGGGCACCCGCGAACACCAGGTGCCGGGCCATCGGCGGCGCGGACAGCCCGGCCTCGACCCGGCGCTTGGCCATCAGGTTCAGGTTGACCAGCGAGTTGACCTCGCGCTTGACACCTTCCAAGCCGACCAGCGCGTTCATCTCGCTCAGCGGATCACCTGCCGTCCGCGTCTCCGGCGCGCTCGGCGCGGGCGCGGCCGGCGCCGCCCCGGTCGCGGTCGAGCCCGCCGAACCGGCCGAGCCGTAGGCGTCGCGGACCTGGTTGCCGCTGCTGCGCAGGTTCGTCACGGTCAGGTTCGCATTCGGCCTGCTCTGCCGGAGCCCGGAGCCGTTGTTGTCCCGCACCAGGCAGTCGATCAGCCGGATCGTGTCCTCGCTGTGCACGGTGATGCCGTCGCCCGCGTTGGAGGCGAACTCCGACTGCTCGACCGTGCCGGACGAGCCGGCGGCGAGCTCGCATCCGCTCGCTTTGCTTTCCCGTACCCGGAACCGGGTCGCGACCGCCTCGGCGCCCGCGCCGAGGAACAGCCCGTTGCCGCCCGCCTCGGCGATCTCGCAGTCGGTCAGTGTCACCGAAGCCTGCTCGACCAGGACCGCGGCCTGCCCGGAGCCGCGGACGCTCAGCCCGGTGACCGAGGTGCGGCCGCCGCCGTTCACGGCGAACGCGTGCGTCCCGCACCGCTGGACCTCGATGTTCTCGAACCGGCCACGAGCGCCGCCGGTCACCTCGATGGCCGCGCCGTCGCTGCCCGCCACCTGGAGCCCGCGGAAGAACGGATCCGCGAAACCGTCCAGGCCCACCCCGGCCGCGGTGCAGCCGCTCGCCGTCAGCCTGCTGAATTCGGTGGTCGCACGCTCCAGCACGCCGACACCCGTGCCCGCGATGTCGGAAACCTCGCACTCGGACGCGCTGCCGGCGGCGCCGCCGGTGAACAACATCCCATAGCCCTTGGCACGGCTGACTTTGCACCGGCGCAGCACCGGGGCGCTGGACTCCGTCACGAGCACGCCGTCCGCGCCGGATCCCGACACCGTGTTGTCCTCGAGGAGGATGTCGCCTGCCGAAGCCAGGTAGAACCCGATACCCGCCACATCCGCGATGGTGAGCCGGGTGATCGTCACGTCCGCGTGCTGCTCGATCGCGACCGCGGGCTTGGTGGTGCCGGTGATCGTCGTGCCGGTCACCGTGCCCTTGCCGTGCCCGTTGAGGCAGAGGCCGTTGCCGCGCGCGTTCCGCACCGCGCCGCCGCGCACGACCAGTTCACCGTGGTCGGCGATCACCACCCCCGAGGTACCCAGGTCGTGGATCTCGCACGAGTCGAGCACGTTGCCGGTGGACGAGGTGACCACGACGCCCGCGCCCGAGGGATTGCTCACCTCGCAGCCGCGCATCAGCACCGAACCGCGTTCCGCGGCGTACACGGCCGACCAGGCCGCAGCCGAGATCTGGCAGTCGGTGAAGCTGAGCTGGCCCGCCGTGACCACGACGGCCGGGCTCTCCGCGTCCTGCGTTTCGAACGAAAGCCCGGACAGGGCGGCCGAATCCGCGGCCAGCACGACGGCGGGGCCGGACGCGGCGATCACCCGGACGCTGCCGGGCCCGTCCTCGGCGGTGACCGTGACCGCTTTGGTCAACACCAGCGTCTCACGGTACTGGCCGGGGCTCACGACGATGACCGAGCCGTCCACGGCCACGGCCAGCGCTTCCGAGATCGACCGGTGCCCCATCGCCGCGACCTGGGTCACCACGATCACGTCGTTTCCCACTTTGGTGATTCCTTCCGTCTCAAGCCGAACCGGCGCGGGCGTACCCGGCCAGCCCGAGGCGACCTTCGAGGCTGGCCGTCGCCAGATCGAGCCTTGACCGGCAGCCGGTTTTCGCGAACAGCCGGGTGAGATGGTTCTCCACGGTCTTCTCGCTGACCTGGATGGAGGCCGCGATCTGCCGGTTGGTCAGCCCACGCTGGATGAGCGTGATGATGGCCTGCTCCACAGTGGACAGTTCGGCGGACCGGGCGCGATAGCGCGGCGGGGTCAGCCCGCTGCCGGCCATGAACGCCTTGATGGTCAACCGCATCCAGTCGTCACCGAGCCGCCTGGCGACCTCGTAGGCCTCGTGGAACCACGGGCGCGGCTCGTCGGCGAGCAGCGCGACGGTCACGCACGCGATCATCAGGTCGGGCTGACCTGCCTGCTTGCGCAGTATCTCCACGGCGGCGATCGCGGCGGCGCGGTCCTGCTCGGCCATCCCGCGCAGGATGAACTCGGCCACCCGCAGTTGCGCACCGCCGAAACGGGCATGCCACCGCTTCGCGTCCTCGCACAGCCGGTGCAGTTTTTCTCCGCCGCCTGCCCTCAGCTCGAGGAAGGCCAAGCGGACGAGCAGCCAGGGCAGGCACAGCTGATGGTCCTGGCCCGCGATCCGTTCGTACGCCGCCCAGCCCAGCGCCCTGGCCCGGTCCGGCTCACCCATCCTGGCGGTGATGCCCATCTCGACGCAGGCGTAGGGCACGGGATACAGGCGGTCCGCGCCCGCCGTCTCCAGCCACTGCACGGCACGTTTTCCGTCGCCTTGGGAGGCGAGCACCTCCGCGGTCAGCAGACGGGCGAGCGCGTGGATTGCGGGGGTGGCGGGCGTGGTGAGCTCCAAAGCCCTGGCGTAGGACTGGATCTCGGTCCAGTCGCCGTCGAGATAGCACTGCCTGACCTGGGCATACGTCGCGAGCGGGCCTGCCTGCGGTGCGCCGTGCTCCGGGCCGAGCACCAAGCCGAGCATGTGCGCCACGTCGTGCCAGCCGCCGGCGACTTCGGCCTCTTCGGCGGTGAACGCGTGCGCACGCGACGAACCGAAGGCGGCCGCCAGCTCGTCCGGGCCGCCCAGTTCACCGGTGCTGAACCAGCGGGCGCAGAACGCCAGCGGGGCCAGGCTTTCCGGGTCACAGGCCAGCTTGTCGTACAGCGGGCCGGGCACCGGGACGCCGGTGTAGATGGCGGCCAGCGCGGCCGACACAGCGAGTTCACGCCGCTGGTGGCCGGCGAAGCCCAAGCTCACCGCTTCGTCGACGACCTCGCCGAGGCATCGGTAGTGGCCGATCCGCACGAGCAGGCGCTGCAGCCCGCTCAGGATCCGGGCCCGGTCGGCTCCGTCCGGTTCGCAGTGGCGCAGCGCGGCGCGGTACCAGCGGACAGCCAAGGCCGGGTCGGCCGAGCGCACGCCGTCCGCCTCGGCCTCCAGCAGGGCCACCAGCGACGGGTCCGGCGCCATCGCGGCACCGGCGAGTGCGATGTGGTCGGCGAGCACGGCGGGCTCCGGCGGCCCGTCGCCGTGCAGCAGATGCTCGGCGATCGCCCGGTGCACACCCGGTAGCTCGGCCGGGTTCAAGCCGGCGGACACCGCCGCGACGAGAGCGTGGCAAGGCGTGCTCAGCAGTCCCCACTTGTCGCAGCCGAGTGCCCCGGCCGCGACCAGGTAGTCGACGGCACGGCCGCAGGTGTCGAGGTCGTGGCCCGTGGCCGCGGCGAAGGAGGGCAGGTCGTCGAGCCGGAACCGATCGACACCGCCGACGACCGCGAGCAGGTACCTGCCCACATCGCCCAGGCCGGCCACGAGCCGCACCAGGTCGTGCCCGTCGGCCAAGGCCAGAGGAAGTTCCGGGTCGGCCAGGCACCAGTGATCCTGGACGGCGACGATCCGCCCCGCCCGGCGCAGCGCCTCGAACGTCTCGAGCACGGCGCCCGGATTTCCGGCCAGTGAGCCGAGCGCCGCGCCGAGTGCCGGTGCCAGCGCGGGGTCGAGAGGCACGCCGCGCACCGCGTCGGCGAGCAGTTCGTCGATCTCCGTTTCCGTAAGCGGCCCCAGATCGAACACCCGGTCCGCGAGCGCGCTCAGCGCGGAGGGCTCGGCGGTGAGCCCGTCTTCCCGGCAGGCGGCGACGACGACGCAGCCTGCCCGGTAAGCCGCCGTGACCGCGAGGGCGGGGTCCGGCGCCGCGTGTGCGTCGTCGACCAGCACGACCGTGCCGGTGCCGAGGCAGGCGAACAGCCGCTCCAGCTCGGCCAGCAGCCGGGATCGCGGATGGGGCGTGCGATAGGTCTCCGGACGGCAGAGGCGGCCGACCGCGGTCATCGCGGCGGCGACCCGCGAATTCCCTATCTTGTCGAACTCGTTTCGAAACGCCGTGACGGCCACGTCGGCGCAGAACAGGTCCCATCGGGACGAGTCCGCGGCACATCGAAGACGGATAACGTCGAATCCGCGTGCCCGCAGGTTATCTTCGGCGACATCGAGCAGAGCCGTTTTGCCGGTGCCCGAGTCGCCGCGGACGACCAGCAAGGCCGGATTTCCGGTTATCTCGTCCAGCGCCGCGACTTCGGCCTTTCGACCGATAAAGGCCCCGCGCTCCGTGCACACAGACAGCCTCCACTGTTTTCGCGGCGTCACCGCTTCGCGGGCGAAAGGGTGACGATTCGAGTGCCGACAGACCCGATCAGGGCGGAATCTACGCGGTCCATGCACCGAGCGTGCCTCCGGGATGCCTTACCGCGAAGGCTTAGGGGACTTCCCTCACGAGTCCCGGCGGAGAATCGCGGCGTCACGATTCGAATAGTTCGATCTTATCCGCAGCATGCGGACACCATTCCGCAGATCACGGAAAAGATCACCCGAACGATTGACATTGCCGACATTTCTATCATTGTGCCCAGTAGGATCCCGGCAAATTTCGTCAGCAACGAAGGAAATGGGGTGGCAACGGCCATGCACTCGGACAAACTGCGTCGGCCCTATGAGCCACTCATGTCCGAGGTCTTCAGCACGCCCCGGCGTCCACCCCTGCTGGTACTCAGTGGGCCGCCGGGCATGGACCTCGACTCCGCGATCGAGGAAATATTAGCACACTGCAATAGTGCATATCCGAACCAGATCAGAATTGTCAACCTTTCGTTCAGCGACCCCCGGCCTCAATTCCCGCTGCCGGATCACCTGCTCGTCCGGGGCGCTTCCCGGCCCACGCCGGCCACCGTGCTGCTCGTCAGGGACGGGCACAAGGTCCACGCCGAGTCGCTCGCGACGCTGGAAAAGCTGGTCCGGCAGCTGCGTGGCACGACATCGACCTGTGTCTGCGTCGTGGCACTGCCGCTACCACCGCACACCAGGGCGATGTTCGCGGCCGCCTTCGACAGGCTGAGCCGTGACGGGCTCGTCCGGCACGTCACCCTGAGGCCGCTGTCGCCGCGGCAGCTCGGCACCTTCATCGCCGGCAAGATCGAGGCAGTGCTCGAACCAGCGGCACTGGCCGGATTGTGGGAAGCCACCAGGGGCTGGCCGGCCGCGGCAGGCGCGGTGATAGAAACCTTCCACGAGTGCGGCATGATCCGGATGGTCGACCGGCGGGCGTACCTGACACGCGGCTTCGGCCAGCGATGGCCGAACACCGAACCCCCGGTGCGGTGGATCCGGCGGATGGGGACAGATATCTGGCGTGCGGCCAAAGCAGCGGCCGTTCTGACCCCGCTCGGCGAAGCCATGCCGTGGCTGATCGCCGAGGCGATGGAGATCTCCCCGGCAGAGGCCGCTCATCTGCTGGCCAGGCTCGAACTCGCCGGCGTGCTGAAGTACCGCCAGGCCCAGCGGGCATGGCGGTTCCGGCTTCCGTTGGTCGCATCCTGCCTGGAGGAGCTGCTCGGTCCCTACGAGCAGCGCAGGCTCGCACAGGTCGCGGTCACCGCGCTGTGGAACGGGTCCGCGCGATGTGCCGACGCCCATTACCTACCGGACCAGCTGGTCAGGGCTGGTGCGATGGTGGATCGGGAACGGGCGAGGAACGAACTGCTGACCCACGCCGGGCGGGTGGCGGTGTGCAGCAGCACCCGGGCGATCCCGTGGCTGCGGGCAGCGGCCGACCTCACCACGGATCCGGCGGAGCGGGTCGGGATCCTGCTCACCCATACCAAGACCTGCCTGGTGCGCGGCGCGGCCGTCCTCGCACTGGAATCCTCCGACACGGTGTTGAAGAGCTACGCCCGGGAAATTCCCGCCGGCCAGCTGCTGGACGTCCTCTTCGTGCACCTGAACGCGGTGCACCGGGCCGGCGAGACCTGCACCCTGGAAAAGATCGTGCGGGACGGGTGGTGGCCATGGCCGGGAACGTCGCTGGAACAGACGGTCACCAGGGCGTACGCGCTGTCCCTGCTCGGCCGGTGGGCCGAAGCGCGCGACCTGATGGACGCGGCGCGTGGCGACCAGGACCTCTCCCCCGCCGGGCACCATGCCGAGGTGATCAGCGCGGTCGCGGAGCTGTGGCTGGGTGTGACAGCCGGCTTCGATCGGCTCATCAGCGCTCTGTCCGGCCGTCTGCAGAATGGCGAAAGCCCGTTCCAGGAGGTCAACCAGCATGCGGGCACGCTGCTGGTGCTGGCCGAGCGCGACCGTGCCGAAGAACTGATCGGCGGCATCGACGGTGCGCCGGTCCAACTCGATCTGCCGGGCCGGTCGCTCGTCGCGGTCTACCACGGCAGGATCGACGAAGCGCTGGACCTGGCGCACAAGAGCATCGCCACCAGTGCGCCGCACGGGTGTGACCACGTGCAGACCGCGATGTACCAGATCGCCGCGGTGCTCCAGCTGTTCCGCGGCAAGCTGGCCAGGGCCCGCGAGCTGATCATGACGGCGCGTACCCGGCAACCCACGCTGCCGCACCTGCTCGCGATCCCGGAGGCACGCTACGAGCTGGTGTTCGGCGAGATCGCGCGAGCCGAGGTGATCCTCGAATCCGCGCTGGACCGGGCCTCGGAAGAGGGCGTGCTGGCGCGGACGGAGGGCCTGTGGATCATGCTGGCCGACATCGCCTTGCACCACGGGCACGGCGACCGGCTGCCCGGCTACCTGCGCGAGGTCGACCGGGTCGCCGACCGGATGGGCACGGAACTCGCCGAGATCGACCGGCTGACCCTGCGTGCGCTCGTCGAGTCCGACCCCGCCTCCGCGCGGGCAGCGCTCGAGCTGACCACGCGGCGACAGCAACCGCTGGAAAGGGTCGTGGTGGTGCACCGCCTGGTCCGCTACGGCATCGCCGACCCGGCGCTGCTGGCCGAAACCTATGCGTTGCTCGGTGAGATGAACGCGCTGCTGAGCCGGGCTTCGACCCGCACGCTGATGCGCCTGCACGGGGTCGCGATCCCGGGGCGCCAAGAGGCTGTCGCGGAGAACGAGCGCCTGCTGGCCGTCCTCGTCGCCGAAGGCCTGAGCAACAAGCAGATCGCGAACGCGCTCGACAGCAGCGAAAAGAGCGTGGAAGGCAGGCTCTCGCGCTTGTTCTCGCGTACCAGCTACCAATCGCGGGTGGAGCTCGCCACCGCGATGCTCACCGGCCAGTTCCACTAGCCCGGCCCGGCTCGCGTACCTGAAGAGCCGGCTCGTGTACGCCAACGGACGTCACGCGGGCGAACTGCTTCTTTCGTCCACAAAGTACGCGATGCCCCCAGGTGGCATCGCCACAGTGACCCCGCGAGCCACAGGAGTCACGGAGGTGGCAGGCCAAACGTGGCGTGGCTGGAGCGAATGCGGCAACCGGCCCGGTGGGCGTGTCCCACACTCCCGGCCCCGTGTCCCGCAGTCCGGACGAGCGTGTTCCGCACGCGCCAGGCTTGCACTCCCTCACCGGCGGCCACCGGCACGGCGGTGCCCCTGGCCCGGCGCCGCCGCCGAGGTGTCGGTGGCGTCGTCCGGGATCCGGATCGGCAGGATCTGCACCGTCTGACCCGCGCCCCGGGTGAGCGGCCGGACCCGCTGCGGGGCAAGGCGGTGACGCTCACCTGCGGCGGCGGGCACTGCCGCTGAGGCGCGCGCTGCGCGAACGCGGGCGGTGCGGGCGAGATCGAGCGCAGCACCAGCGTCACACCGGTGATTCAGCGCCGACCGCCGCCGCAGTGCCGCGTCACGAAACCATCTCCAGTGAACCGTCCACCGACGCACCCCCGCCGTGTCCGCTCTCGGCGGCCAGCGTCAGCGGGGTGGTGAGGCGGGCGACGACATCGGGATCGTCGACGAGACGGGCCTCGGCCGCGCGCCGCGCTGCCAGCGCCCGGTCGAGCCTGGCGAGCGCGACGGTGTCACGGGCCTCCGCATCGGCCGTGTGGGGATCTTCCGCGGTCAGCAGTTCCCGGGCGAGCAAGGCCATCCGCGGCGCGCGAGGGCCCTCGATCTCGTCGCCGTCCACCGGCTCTTCGGTATCCGTCCGGGTCGCGAGCACCTTGAACCGGCGCCCCGGCGGGAACACCGCTTCGTCGATCGGGCGGCCCATGACCAGCTCGGACGTGCGCCGCGCGGACGCAGGCCAGATCAGCACGTCCAGGCTCGCCGCCGCGGTGGTGACATCAAGCCGCGCGCTGGCGCTGAGGAACGCAGGCTCCATGAGCACCGTGCCGGCGGGGAACGGGAACTCGTCGCCGTCGTCGAGGTTTTCCTGACGCAGCACCACTTGCCGGTGTGTCGGCAGCCGCCGGAGCCCGGACATCAGGCAGGGCAGGTAGCCCTCGAACGCCACCGTCCCGCCGGTGGTGAGCGCGGTGTTGAGTTCCGTCGCACCGCCTTCGCCGTTACCCAGGTACAGGCACACCGCGATGTAGTCGGCCTTCGCCTCCGGCCGCAGCATCGGCCACGCCGACAACGCCACGTTCACCGTCGCGAGCGCTTCGGTGTATCGGGGACCCGCGCTGTCGCTGAGCCGGGTCTGCTCGCCCACGGTGCTGGCCCGGTCCGCCAGGACGATCGGCTCGGCGGGCCCGTTGCGCACGGGCTGCACCGGCACCGGGATCGGCTCGGGCTCGGGCTGGGGCTCGACCTCGGGCGCCACGACGACTTCCGGCGGCGCCACGAGGGCTTCCGGGACGTCCGGTTCCGCTTCCGGCACCGGTGGCGGCGGGCTCGGCGCCCGGCGGGGTTCGGCCCGTCCCGGCCCGGACACCGTCGCCACCGGCACGGCGGTGACCACGACCGGCGGAGGCGGCACCACGGGCGCCGGCGGTGGCTGCTCCAAAACCGGCGGTGCGACGGGTTCCGCCGGCTGCTGGCTGCTCCAAAACCGGCGGTGCGACAGGTTCCGGCGGTGCGACAGGTTCCGGCGGTGCGACGGGTTCCGGCACCGGCATCGGCGGAGCAGGGGGCGGGACCGGCCCCGGCCGCGCTTCGGATGCCACGGGGGCGAACGGTGACGCGCCCATCGCCTTGACATAGGTGTCCAGCATGGCCTGTACGGGCGGAGCCAGGATGCCGAACACTCGCACGCAAGCGGTCTGGCGCTGTTGTGCGGTAAGCCCGTTGAGCAGGCTGCGTACCGCGGCCATCTCGACCTCGGTCACCGCTGTACCGGGCGTGCCGATACCGAGGGTCCACCGTGCCGGGTCGAACGGCATCGCCACTGCGCGGCTTTCCGTGGAGTGCACCACGAGCCCGCCCGGCACGATCTCGACCCGCACCCCGGGAAACACCGAGCCGGTCCGGCTCGGATCCCGCACCGGTTGATAGGTCCTGGGCCCCGACCAGGTCCAGCCCAGCGGAGCGGGCGCGATGTCGAGGACTTCCTGCAGTTCGGAATCCGGCGGTTGGAGGATCATCGTCGCGAACGGCGCCAGCAGCTCCTCGCCACGGTCACCGAGCACGACCGTCCGGATGCCCCGCTGCGCGTTGACGACCTGGCTGCCCGCGCTGACCGTGACAGCGTGCCCGGAAAGGCCGGCGAGTTCACGTATCCACCCGGGCCTGGTCATCCGCGCCGCACCGGGAACCAGCAGCACCTCCGGCCGTAGGTCGGGCGGGAGCAGCGCCAGCAGTTCGGCCACCGCCGACGGTGTGAAATCGGCTCCGGGTCCACCCAGCACGACCTTCGGGATCCGCGGGTTCACCGGAACCCGGAACGCGAGGTCCCGGTGCCCCTGGGGCACGGCGCCTTCGGCGTGCACGCCCAAGCCCGCCGGGATGGGCACGGCGACCAGGCCGGCCGCGCGGAGCGGGCTGTGCGGCATCCAGTACTCCCACGACGGCATGGGGAACCGGCAGCCGACCACGTCCGCGGCGCTTCCGGGAATGAACCGCCGCCACCCGACCCCGCCCGCTGCCCGGTCCACGAACATCCCGGTGCCGAGCAAGGCACGTACACCGCCGTGCGGCGCGAAAATCTCGATCCCGGCTTCGGCAGCCAGGCCGTAAACCCAGTTGGCACAGTCGCCATGGGGATTTCCGAGGTCCGATACGGCCAGCCAGGCCGCCCGCGGCCTCGCCTCGACCGGCAGGGACCACAGCGAACCGAGGCACTCGCGAATCGTGCTCAACAGCGCGGGCTCACGATGCGCGCCGGCGGAGGCGAGGAGGAGAAAATTTCCCGGTACCCCGTCCAGGGTGCTCAGCACATCAGCCGCACGCGCCGGCTCGTCACTCCGTCTGATGAAGGCGTGCGGACCACGCCAGTCGACGACAAGTTCTCCACCGCCCCAAGGCAACGATGGTTCCGGCGTGCCGACCACAGGTGCGACCACTATGCGTACTCCCCTCCTGCGCTCGCGAAATCCTTCCCCAGCAAGTGAATCGATATCACGTACCGGCCGCGCCGAAGTCCGCCCGACGCCGCCGGACCCTGATCCCGGGGATTTCCCTCACCTGGGTTCCGTCCGCCTGACGAACGGCATTCCGAACAATGCCGAGTACGTCTCCGCATAATTCGGTATTCGCTCCAATACCGGTGAAAAAGTCCCCTGAACGTGTCCGGACACGATATTGCTCGTAACTATGCGTGTTCGCACCGTTCTCCGTCCCCTGGTCCATTACGACCTACCGGCCTCCCTGGTCGTGTTCCTGGTGGCCGTCCCACTGTCACTCGGTATCGCATTGGCGTCGGGTGCGCCGGTCGCGGCCGGGTTGATCGCAGCGGTGATCGGCGGCGTGGTGGCCGGCGCCGTGGGTGGTTCCGCGCTGCAGGTCAGCGGACCGGCGGCCGGGCTGACCGTGGTGCTGGCCGAAACCATCTCCACCTTCGGCTGGGCGGTCACCTGCGCGATCACGGTCGCGGCGGGCGCGGTGCAGATCCTGTTCGGGCTCAGCAGAATCGCCAGGGCCGCGCTGGCGATCTCACCGGCGATCGTGCACGGGATGCTGGCCGGCATCGGCGTCACGATCGTGCTGGGTCAGCTGCACGTCATCCTCGGCGGCAAGGCGCAGAGCTCGGCGGTGGAGAACATCGCGGAGCTGCCCGGCCAGATCGTGGCCTACCACGACGCCGCCACCGTGATCGGCCTGCTGACCCTCGCGATCCTGCTGCTCTGGCCCCGGTTGCCGAAGGTGATCCGCCAGGTGCCCGGCCCGCTGGCGGCCATCGCCACGACAACGATCGTGTCGGTGGCGGCGGGGTTGACGCTGCCACGGGTCGAGCTGCCCGCCGACCTGCTGAACGTGCCGTCGGCACCACTCACGACTGCACGATCATCGTGGCCAGCTCACGAATCTGGTCGGGCCGGACCTGGCAGCAGCCACCGATCAACCCTGCGCCGCGCTCGATCCAGCCGCCGACCGTGGCGGGATCGAAGGTCGATTCTCCCTGCCACGTCCGCGTTTCCGCGTCCCAGGTCTGCCCGCTGTTGGGATAGACCACCACGGGCTTCCCTGAAGTACGGGCCGCGAGCGCGATCGACGCGTCGATGTCCCGCGCGGGACTGCAGTTCATTCCGGTCGAGATGATCCGGTCGCAGTCCGCGGCCACCGCGAACGCCTCAGCCAGTGGCTGGCCCGCGCGAGTGAGCGGACCGTCCACTGTGTACGAAAGCCAGGCCGGGACGTCGTAGTCCTCGACGAGTTCGCGAAGCACCTCGGCCTCGTCGACGTCGGGAATGGTCTCCACCGCCAGAAAGTCCGGTCCGGCGGCCACGAGCACGTCGAGCCGCCGGCGGTGAAACGCCGCCAGCTCCGCCTTCGTCAAGCCGTAGCGGCCCCGGTATTCGGCGCCGTCCGCGGAGATCGCACCGTACGGTCCGACCGAGGCGGCGACCAGCAGCTCACGTTCACCGCCTGCTCGCTCGGCCGCGGTCCTCGCGAGCTCGACACTCCGGCGCAGCACGGCCGTTGTCGTCGCGGCGTCGATACCCGCGGCGTCGAATCCTTCGAAACTGACCTGGTAA
Source organism: uncultured Actinomycetota bacterium (assembly GCA_963762765.1). GTDB lineage: Bacteria > Actinomycetota > Actinomycetes > Mycobacteriales > Pseudonocardiaceae > Amycolatopsis. The sequence continues at coordinate 246,692 of CAVXMR010000028.1, read as the reverse complement.
CTGGCGGTCGTCACGATGTCCGCGCCCGCACGGAAGTAAGCCTCGTGGGCACCGATCACGGCATCCGGATCGTCCAGCAGCAGCCTGGCCGACCAGAGGGCGCCGCTGAGGTCACACCCCGCGGCGGCCAGCTGGTTGGACAGTCCGCCGTCGAGCACCCAAGGTTTCCGCTTCGGCGGAGCCACAGTCAGGCTTCCGCCCGATCTGCCATCGCGTGTGCTGTCATCGCCACCCGGAGGACGTACGCGCCACGGCTGCTCATCGGGGCATGGCCGGTGATCTCCTCGATCCGCCGGATCCGGTAGTCCAAGGTGGACCGGTGGACGAACAGCTCACGCGAGGCGACGGTGCGGTTGAAATCGTTCCGGATCAACACGTCCAGCGTCTCGCGAAGCACCTCGTGGCTGAACAGCGGCTCGATGAGGTTCATCAACCTGCGCGAGACCAGCGGATCGCTCACGATGGCGTATTCGACGAGGAAGTCGTCGAGCTGGTACCGGCCCGGCTGCTGCCACGCCGCCAGTGCCAGGATGTCCTTCGCTTCCTGGTAGCCGGACGCGATTTCGGCGCGGGGCCGCGACGCCGTCGCGAGCCACGGTGCCAGACCGAGCCTGGCCAGGCACTCGTCGTGCAACCGGGAGAGGAAGTCATCGGCGCGTCTCGGGACAAGGACGATCGCGCCGTCCTCGGCAGGCGCGCTCAGCACTCCGTTGCCGGCGTGCTCCTCGATCAGCGCCATCAGGCAGTCCTTCGGCACCGGCCGGTCGAACCTGAGCAAGGCCACCACGTAGTCGGTGTCGAGCGCGCTCACCAACCCCGGCGGAACCTCACCGTCCAGCACCAGCCGCTGGACCATGGCCCAGCGCTTCTCCTTCGTCAGTTCCACCGGGACGACAGGCGAGGCGACGCCGGACAGAAAGTCCCGCACCAGCAGGTGGGCGGCATCGACCAGCGACACCACTTGCTGCGGGCGGTGGACGGCGACCACGCCGATCAGGTGCGAAGCCAGCCGTCCGAGCATGTCGACAACGGTGTCGGGCGAGCCGCCCGCGGCCGTGAAAGCCGGACCGGCCGCCCGGACCCGGGCACGGTGGGCGGGCAGGATCCCGCGCCCCTCGTCCAGCACGCGGCGGTAGACGCCCACCACGTCGCCGAACAACGCCCTCGCGACGGGCTTCGCCGTTTCGGGCGTGAGCTCGGCGAGCATCCGCTCGACGAGCTCGGTGGCACCGGCGAGAGAAGTACTCGAATGACCGGGGACTTGCCCAGGCCTCTCATCCAGCAGCGTCATGCTCGTTACCCACCCGTCTGATGACCCCTGATAGACCGTGCGAACAGCATCGGCCGAACCACTTCCGCACCCGTCACTGATGGTTACACTATCGACAGGCCGGTGCGCACAGCGCAACGAGACAGGGGCGGATCCAGGGTAATCCCTCAACAACTCGAATCCCGCCGTCGATCATCGAACATGAGCGTTTCTCCTGACGCGATGCAGGAAAGGATCGCATCGGCCGCCACCACGATCATGGCCGCCACCTGCGGCTAAGCGCCTATCGGCGCCATATGCCGATTCGCGCACAAGCAAGAGGAGTGCACACTCACTTGGACAGGCGGACAGCGAGTGTCACTCAGATCCCGACATCTTCCCGCCCGGTAACATCAAATCTTCCTCAAGCCGAGAACAGCGACCGGGGACATCGGAAACAAGGCCGTCGAATTGAGCTTCAGCTCACATCACGTGAAACGCCCCCGGCTAACCCGACTTGCCGTTCATCAACTGCGTCCAGCCCTGTTCCGCGACGGTCAAGCGGCCTTCCAGGCTGGCGGTCGCCAGATCCAGCCGGGAGCGGCAGCCCGTCTTCGCGAACATCCGCGTGAGGTGGTTCTCGACGGTCTTCTCGCTCACCCGGATCGCACCGGCGATCTGCCGGTTGGTCAGGCCCTGCTGGATCAGGCCGATGACGCGCTTCTCGACATCGGTCAACGACTCCCGGTCGACACGGTGCGACGGTGTCACCACACCACTACCACGCATGTAGGACTTGATGTTCATCCGCATCCAGTCCTGGCCGAGACGCCTGGCGATCTCGTACGCCTCGTGGTACCACGGGCGAGGCTCGTCGGCAAAGAACGCGACGACCATGAGCGCGCGCATGAGCTCGTCCAGGTTGTGCCGCTCGCGGACGATGGTGACCGCCTCGGTGGCGGCGGCGTAGTCGTGCTCGGCCAGCCCTCGCAGCATGAGTTCGGCGAGCCGCAGGCTCTTCCCGCCGTAACGTGCGTACCACCGCTTGGTGTCGTCGCAAATGGCCTGCAGCTTCTCGGTGTTTCCCACGTGCATCTCCAGCGACGCGAGCCGGACGAGAAAATGCCGGATCCCCAGGTGGACGCCTTCGTCCAGCTGGGCGGCAACCTCTTCGTAAACGGCCCAGCCTCGCTCCAGCGCCCGCGCCCCCTCCCCTGACCGGTTGAGGAGCCCGATCTCGACCCAGGCACGCAACGCGGGGAACGGGCAGCGTTCGCCGGTCGCCTCCACCCACCGCGCGGCGCTGCCGTAGTCACCCGTCGAAGCGATCACTTCGGCGACGAGCAGCCTGGCGACCTGATGGACGACGGTTTCGGTCGAACCGGCCAGTTCCAGCTGCCGGACGTCGGAGGGGACGGCACGCCAGTCACCGACGCCGTAGTTCCGCAGGATGCGACGGAAGAGCGCGACCGGACCACTCTCGGGCTCGCCGTAGTCGGCGCCGAGTACCGACTTGAAGAGAGTCACGAGATCGTCCTGGTCGCCGACGGCCTCGAAGGGCTCGGCCTGGCCGGTTCCGTCCGTGCGGAAAGCACCGAACGCGGATTCCAGCTCCTGCCTCGCGAACGCTTTCCGGCCGGCGAACCAGGCGGCGGCGAACTCCAGCGGCCCCCGTCCGCGCGGGTCGGCGACCAGCGCGGCATGCACCGGAGCAGGCACGGGAACCCCGGTGTGCACTGCGGCCAGCGCCGCCGACACGGCCAGCTCGTAGCACCACTCGTCATCGACGCCCTCGGCAACAGCCTCGTCGACGACGTCAGCGAGGCATCGGTAATGCGCACCGCGCACCAGCAGCCGCAGCACGATGCCCAGTATCCGGCCACGGTCCACGGCGCCCGGCGGGCAATGCCGCAGCGCCGCCCGATACCAGCGCGCCGCGAGCACCGGGTTCACCCACAGCACCCGGGCGGCTTCACGGTCGAGGAAGGGCACGAGGGCCGGGTCCGGCGGGAGCGCCGCGCCCGCCAGGGCGATGTGATCGGCCACCGTGGCCGGTTCGACGAACTGGGCGTCCTCGCCGCGAAGCAGGTACTCGGCGATCGAGCGGTGCAGCGACGCCACACCGCCCGCGCCCAAGACCGCCAGCGTCGTCGCGACCAGCGCCGGGCAGGGAACGTTCAAAATCCCGTCGTCGTCGTAGTCGAGGACGCCAGCGACCACCAGGTTGTCGACCATCAGGCCGCATTCGCCGAGTTCACGACCGGTCGCGGCGGCGAAGGCCTGCAGGTCGTCGACGCTGAACCGGTCGGCGCCGTCCACCAGGGCGACCAGCTGCATCGCCGGCTCACCGAACCGCGCCAGGTGCCGGACGAGCCGGTGGTCGGCGGGCAGAGTCACCGGGATGCCCGGGTCACGCAGGCAGAGGTACCCCTGCACCTGCGCGAAGCGGTCGTCCTGCCGCAGCTTCTCGAAGGTGCCGAGCACCGTACCGGGATTTCCGGCGAGCGAACCGAGCGCGGCGCTCAGAGCGGGGGCGACGGAGTCGTCCAGCCTGCCCCGTGCGGCCGTCGCGAGCAGCTCACCGATCTGGTCCTCCGCCAGCGGCGTCAGATCGAGCACCCGCCTCGCGATCGCGCTCAGCGCCGTGGGTTCGGCGGCGTTCCCGTCCTCACCGCAGGCCGCGACGACCGTGCACCCCGCCTGATGGGCCGCCGCCACGGCCAGTTCCGGATTCGGCGCGCGGTGTACGTCATCGACGAGCACCGCGACCGGACCGTTGCCCGCCAGGCACCGGAACAACCGGACAAGATCGGCGAACAGCACCGAACGCTCGGCCACCGAGGCGTAGGTTTCGGGAGTACTCGATCGACCGACCGCCGCCATCGCGGCAGCCACCCGGGAGTCACCGATTTCATGAAAGTTATTCCGAATAGCGTCGAGCGCCGCTTGCGCACCAAACTCGTCCCAGGCTGAAAGCTCGCCATCGTACCCGATTCGCAGGACACCAATGCCTTGTGTTCGCCACAATCTTTGAATCTCACCCAAAAGGGTGGTCTTACCGCTTCCGGCATCCCCTCGGATCAGAATCAGCGCGGCGGTCCCGGCGTACTCTTCGGCCGCGGCCAATTCGCGCTGCCTGCCGACAACGGTGACGTAACCCCTGGACACCAGCGCCTCCCCTCGAACCTTCACCATCAGCAGTCATCCGGCTCGCCAGCGGACCGTCGCCGCCCGAAAGCGCGCTCTAGCAGAGAGGTTAGCCTTAAGGTATCCGCAACAACAGGAACCAAGCCGATCATCGCGCGCCCCATGACCGGACGGGTACCCGAAGTGCCCGAACACACAGCGCGACCCGTCCTCATGACACAGAGAAGCAGCCGTGACCGCAGATCGTCCTCCCGCACCACATCGGGTACTGGCCGCCGAAGTCGCCGCATCCCTCGAATCGGTGACGGTTCCGCCATTGGTCGTTCTCGCCGGTCCGAGCGGAGTCGATCTCGCGGCGACCGCCGTCGAATTGAGCAGGCTCGGCAAAGCGCACAACCCGGCCGAGGGAAGATGGCGTTTCAAGTCCGTTAATCTGTTGTTCAGTGATCCGTCGCCAGACTTTCGCTTGATGGATCTTCTGCCAGCCCGGGAGCAGGGCCGCGCGGTCCTGCTCATCGAGAACGCCCAGCACCTGCACCCGGACGCGCTGCCCGCCTTCGCGGCGACGATCAAGCGGCTGGCGGGCACGAACATCACCTGTTTGTGCACTGTCGCGCTGCCGCTGGCACCGGATGCCCGTGCCCCGTTCGGCAGCGTCTTCGACCGGCTGCGCCAGGACGGGCTGATCCGGCACGTAACACTCCGCCCCTGCCCGGCGACGAGGGCAGCCGCGCTGATCACGGAGGTGCTCGGCGCCCAGCCCGAGCCTCCGCTGGCTTCGCGACTGTGGGAGCTCGGCGGTGGCTGGCCCGCCGCGATCATCACCGCGCTCCAGATCTACCGGGACAACGGCATGATGGGAGTGGTCGACCGGCACGCCTACCTGACCGGTCATCGCGCCCCGGCGCTGTCGGACAACGACGAACTGCTGCTCACGATCCGGCGTAAGGGAGCCGCGGTGTGGAACGTGGCCAAGGCGATCGCCGTACTGAGCCCGCTGGGCGCGGCCGCGCCGCGACTGATCGGCAAAGCGCTGGGCATCGCCGAGTCGGAAGTACTCGAGCAGCTGACCCTGCTCAAGAACGCCGGCACCATGCGCTACCGCCCGGCCCAGTCGACGTGGTGCTTCCGCGTCCCGCTGGTCGCCGCCGCGCTCCGCAGCCAGCTCGGCCCGTTCGAACGACGCAAACTGGGCCAGACCGCCGTAACCGCACTCTGGAGCGGCGAGGCCCGGTGCGAAGACCCTTCCTATCTGGCGGATCAGCTCGTCGCCGCGGGCCGGATGGTCGACCGCGACCGGTCGCGCGAAGAACTGCTGGCCAACGCCGCCCGGGTCGCACACACCAACGGCGACCGGGCCATCCCGTGGCTGCGAGCGGCCGCCGAGCTGACCACGAACCGGGCGGAGCGCGCCGGCATCCTGCTGGCGCATGCGCAGACCTGCATCAAGCACGGCCGGGCCGAGCTCGCCCTCGAGTCGTCGGACTCCGTGCTGCGGGGCTACCGTGACGAGCTGCCCGGCGGCCAGGTGGTACCTGTCTACTTCCTCCACCTGGCCGCGATGCACGAAGCCAGGGACCTGGAGACGCTGGAAAGAGTCGCACGCGGCGGCTGGTGGCCGTGGCCCGGCACCAAGCTCGAACAGACCTTCGCGCAGGCTTTCGCGTTGTCGCTGCTCGGTCGCTGGCGGGAGACCCAGGAACTGCTGGAGGACCTCCGCCGCGCCGACGAAACCGGCGAGCTGGCCGGGTACATCCGGTCCATCAGCCCGATCACCGACCTGTGGCTCGGCGTGGTGGACGAGTTCGACGCCGACATCGCGAGCCTGCCGTCCAGAGCCGAAGCGGGCGAGGAACCCATCGGCGAACTCATGTGCCACACCGGCGCACTCCTGGCACTCGGCGAGTTGAGCCGCGCAGAAGACCTGATCGCCGACATCCAGCCGTTCCCTGTCACCCTCAGCCTCGCGACCCAGGCAACGAAAGCCTTTTACCAAGGCGAAGTCGACCACGGCCTGGAACTGGCCCGCAAGCACCTCGCCACCAGCTCACCGAACGGCTGCGACGCCTACCAGACAGTGATGTTCCAGCTCGCGGCGACGATCCAGCTCCTACGGGGAAAACTCACCCGCAGCCAGGACCTGATCGCCATCGCCCAGGCCCGCCACCCGACCCTGCCGCACGCGCTCGCCGCACCCGATGCCTGGCACGAACGCCTCGTCAACGACGCCGGGCAAGCGCAAACGATCCTGCTCGAAGCGCTGCGCCAAGCCGAGGAGAGCGGCGTCGTCGTGTTCACGGACATGTTGTGGGCGAACCTCGCCGACCTCGAACGCGATGCGGGCCGTCCGGAACACCTGCCGGAATACCTGCACAAGGTCGAGAAGATCGCCGGCCAGCTCGGTACCGAGACCGCGGAAATCCGCAGGCTGACCCTCCACGCGCTCGTGCACTCCGAAACCGCCGCGGCCGACGCGGCGCTCATGCTCGCCCGCCGCCGAGGGCAACCGATCGAACAGGCGATCCTGATGGAACGGCTGGTCCGCTACGGGCTCGCCGACCCGGCGCTGCTGACCGAGGTCCACTCGATGCTGGGCGATCTCGACGCGTTGCTCGCCAGGGCCAAGGTACGCCTGCTGATGCGCGACTACGGAATCCCAGTGCCGGGTCGCCAGGCGACCGTGGCGGAAAACGAGCGTCTGCTGGCGGTGCTGATCACCGAAGGCCTGAGCAACAAACAGATCGCGAAGGTCCTGCTCGCCAGCGAGAAGAGCGTCGAAGGACGGCTTTCCCGACTGTTCTCCCGAACGGCGTACCAGTCACGGATCGAGCTCGCCACGGCGATGCTCAGCGGCCGGTTCGACGCCTGACACTCACCGAAGCGGATACTCCGAAAGACCTTTGCGGTCACTGTCCTCGCGACGAGCGCGCTGGGCCACGATCTCGCCGTCGAGCCACGCCTGGCACACCGCGACCGCGACCCGCACGAGCATCACCGCACCCGCCATCACCCCGACGAATACCTGTAGTCCGACATCCATGGCCGGTTCTCCTTTCCCGTCAGAGTCCACTCCGGACAGTGGACATCCTGCCCGCCTCACGCGGTTTCGGGCGGCCCGAGCGCGCACTTCACGGCAGGCGGAGGGATATCCCTCATGTGGTGCCCCGAAAGCTGTCCGCAGGACGCGGAACCCCGGCGTTGTTCTGCGGAAACAGGCTTGTCCCCCGCGACAACCGGCTAGCGTGGAAACCGCAACGGCACCCCCGAAGCAAGCCGGGAAGCGCAGTGACAGGTGCTCACCTTGTCACCGCCCCGGCGAGCGATCGTTGCACCCCCGCCGGGGCCGGCCGTTGCACCCGTCCGGCCGGCCCTGGTGTCCCCCACGCCCGAGACTGAATTCCCGGTCCGCCTGACGCGGCAGGCGGTCGCGTTGCGGCACGGCTCACCCAGCCGGAGTGCGCGGAGATGAGCCACGTTCCGTTTGGCACGGAAGGAAATCCGCGTCGTTCGGAAATGTCCGCCGATACCTTCGGTGCGAGACGCACAGACCGCGTGAAGTAGTCGGCGGTGAGTTCAACGCCAGCCGGGCCCGCCAGATCGCTCGCCGGGATACTCGGCCGCTCCAGTCAGTCCCGGGCCGTCACGGCCCTCTGCGGCTAAGTGGTTGCCATCGGAAGTCCTTCGGGGGTATTCGGCGGATCCGGGTTTCTGCTGGGCGTGTGTCGTGTGCAGATGCGCGATGCCGGACGCCGTGTCAGCCCCGCCACCACCTCAAGCCCCACCTGCCATACCCGCACCACCGCGTCGGGCGGTCGCAGGTCCGTGGCTCGACGGGAAGACATGCGCAATTTCAATCCCTGATCCAGCTCGGGTGGGGGACACGGCCCGCGCGCCGTGTCCCCCACCCGAACGCCTCAGGGGCAGTTCGGGGAAATAGTGCCGTACGAGCCGCCACCGTACGGGAAAGCACCGTACGGATAGGGATAGGCGGCATACGGGTTGGGGCCGTAGGGAAAGAAGGCCGGGTAGGCGTCGCCAGGCGCTGCCACCGGAACAGCAGCGGGCGCGGCCGGTGCGGGCGCAGGCGCCGCGGCCGCGGGCTTGGCGGCCACGACCGGCTTGGGTGCCGGCGCCGCGGCACCAGCGGACACGGCGGGAGCACGCGTGGCGGCAGGCCGCGGCTTGGCGGCAGGCTTCGGGGCGTTGGCCTGCTGCGGTACGGCGTTCTCGGCCGGCTGCGCTTCCACCGCCGGCTCCGGCTGCGGCCCGTCCGCACCCAGTCCGTTCAGCACACCTCCGCCGATCTCCCCGAAGGAACCCGGTCCCGGCAACAGCGGCGCCACCGGCACGGTCGTGGGAGGCGACGGCACGACCGTCGGCTGAGCAGCCAGCGGATGGCCCGCCAGCCGGTCGGGCGCCTCACCCGGCGCGAAGACGAGTACACCCACCACGCTGAGCACGACGGCCGCTCCCGAGCCCGCCATCACCCAGCGGCCTCCTGGTTCCGACACAGAAAAAGGCATGAAAACCTCCCAGCCACACGGCATCTTTCCCGAAGAGTAGAAAACGCCGGCGAGGAAATGCCATGCTCGGAATTAGGAATTCGTGATCAGCGCCGATTCTCCACTGAGCGAGGTGGGAAGCATCAGGTACAGGCCGTCGGGGACGTGCACGCGCAGCCGGCCATGGCGATCGGAGCGGATCACCACGTCGACGTCGGCGCGGTAGTAGCGGAACGGACGCGTGCTGCTGACGTTGCGCTCCATGATCTCCTGCGACTCGGTGGTCTGCTCGTCGGAGAGTTCGAGCTCGTACTCCAGCGGCAGCCGATCGCTCACCCGCCCGCCTTCCTCAGGTTGCCCGCCGCCGATGAGGCCGAGCCCGAGCCGCAGGCCACGGCTCCCGCCGCGCACGTTCTCGTCGACCTCCCGCCCTTGGTTGTAGTGGCGCGACAGGATGTCCACGTCGTGCTGCGGCATCGGCGTCAGGTGCGTGATCCGCAGGCCGAGCACCACCTTTTCCGGGCCGACCGGCACCGAATAGCCGAACCGCAGCAGAGACGGCAGGTTGAGCCGCATCAGCACCTCGTTGGTGAAGAGGTCGTACAGCATTCCTTCGACCGTAGTGCCCTCCGGCCGCCAGATTTCCGGCTTGGCGAAGCCGGGCCGGGTCAGCGACGGCGCTCCGGCCACCGCGGCCCACCGGTGCACGGCCGCCACCGCGGGCAACGCCCACGGGTGCCCGTGCTCGATGACCAGGTCCACCAGGTCCCGGTTCTCCGGCAGGGGCTCCGAGGACTCCCACACCGGGTCGGCGCCGGCTGCTCCGGCCGGGCTCCGGGGAGGCGGCGGACCGGGGACGATCAGGTGCCGCGGGACGATCACGCGCACATCGCCGTCGGTCACCGCTTCGAACCGCTCGTCGGACAACGAGGTGTTCTGCCGGCCCGCCGCCACCTCACGACGGTGCCCGGTCCAGCCCGCCACCGCGAGCGATGCCTTGCGCAGGCCCCGCCCCGGTGCGCTGAATAGCTCCGGCCGCTGCCGGGTGATGCGCAGCTGCACCCGGAAACGCTGGCGCAGCCTAAGCTCGACGGAGGGGTTCTTGGTCTGGCCCCAATAGATGTCCACGTTCTCGTCGCCCTTTTCGTGGGACGTCTCCGAGCTTTCGCCATAACCGGCCTTGCCTTCCACGCCGGCGGACCACGAGCCGCCGAGCCACGCCCGCAGGTCGATGCCTGCCTCACCCCCGGTCGACCGCGAGGTGCTCGTGGACAGTTCGGTGAACGCCTTGCCGCGCAGCATCGCGGCCATCTCCGGCCGGTCCATTTGCGACATCGGCTCCAGCGTCTCGGCCGTGACCCGCGCCCACAGGTACCGGGTGGAGCCGAACGCGGATTCGAGCGGCCACCATCGCATGACCCCGCTGGTGGTGAGCAGGGTGAACTGGTTCAGCAGCGCACTGGAGGAGAACGAAGCCTCGAGCTCCTCCAAGAGTGGGGTGGGCACGTGCACGACGCCGTCCGCACCCGGGCGCAGCAGGCCCTGCCCGGTCAGCCACCGCTTCATCGCCGTCAGCACACCATCGGCGTGCAGCACTTCCGGATGGGTCCCGCCCGGCAGCATCGCGAGGTCGAGGTGACCTTCCGGTGTCTTCGGGTCCGCGACGGACACGCCTTCGGGCACCGGCAGGCCCAGGTCGAAGATCCGCCGCTCCGGCAGCACGAACTCCACCCCGTCCTTGACCTCCACCACCCGGGTGATGTCCTGCATGCCACGGGGACGCCCGGTCAGCCGGTCGATCACGCTGCCCTTCGCCCACCGGCTCAAGGTGATCTCGAAGACCGGATCGGCCCGGTAACTGTGCATCGGGCCGCTATACGTGCCGCGCGTGATCCCGACCGGGTAGGTCGCCGCGCCATGCTCGGTCCGGTACTCCCGCTCCAGCGACCCGCCGCCGAGGGCGTAGAGATGCCCGGTCAGGCCGTGGCCCCCGCCTTCGGCACGCGGCGAACCCGCGTCTTCGCCGTCCGCCAGCCCGGACACAGCGCCCAACGTGACCGACAACCCCACATGGGCACCCGCGCCGCCGGTCCGGCTGCGCTTGTCCGTGCGTGCGTACTTCGCGGAAGTGCTGGTGTTCTGCCACATCTGGAAGGGCTTGCCGGCACCGTGCGCCGTCACGTGGCGCGGATCCTTGAACACCACCCGTACCCGCAGGGCCTGGTGCCACCCGTCGGTGCCGTCGGGCAGTTCCGTCAGCCGTCCGCCGTCGCTGGTGAGTGCGGTGAGGTGGGTCGCCAGTTCGGTCGGCGAGAACGCCTTCCTGAGCTCGGCGGGCCAGTTTCCCCGCTCTTCCAGCCACTCTTCCGGGAGCCGGTTGGCCTGCCGGTACACGTGTGCCGCCATCCTGGGTACCTCGGACACGGCCAGGAACGACCGGAAGACCGCCCCGGTTCCGTTGGTGCGGAAGTCCACTGTGCTCCCGGCCGGGAGTGCCCGCCACAACGCGATCCGGCCGACGTCGGCCAGCGCGTCCGCGGGGATCGGCTCGGGCGGGGTGTGCAGCTGGGAAAGGACCACCCGGGCCACGACCTCGCCGGGTTCGTCGATCCACCACCGCACGACCCGGTCACCGCTGCGCACGGACAGCTCGTAGACCACGTTGTAGACGTGCTCGTCCGCTTTTCCACCCATCTCAGCGCGTTGCGAGGCCTTCGCCGATCCGGAGAACTCGTGCCTGGTGCCACCCCCGAAGCTGCCGGACAGTCCCGCCTGCCCGAGCTGCGCCTTCAGCTCCGGGGTCAGCTCCACCTTGGCGCGTACGCCCAGGAAGCCGCCGACGCGCCAGCTGGTGTCCCGGTGCCCGTCGACGGCCGTGATGCGCGAAGCCCGCACGTTGATCGACATGGCGCGGGCCTCGTCGCCGGTCACGCCGCCGACGCGCTCGAGCAGCGTCGCGGTCGCCGACAGGTGGTAGGTCTCGCCGCCGAGCCGCACCGGGTGCTCGACGCCCGCGAGCAGACCGGCCAGATCGCCTTCGAGCACGGGGCGGCCGAACCCGCTCAGCAGCACGCGGTCCACTCCGGACAGGTCGACCCGGCCGTTGCCGGTCCACTCCCGGTGCTTCTGCAGCAGGACCGTGCGGAGCTGGTCGTGGATCCGCTCCGCGCCGGGGAGGCCGTTGGCCGCCGCGAAGCCGATCCCGCGGCGCGACGCCAGCGCGAGGGATTCACGCGGGTGTGGCTGCGGCAGCGGGGCGTCCAGCCGGGCCGGACGCCGGTAGGTCGGACTCCGGCAGCCCGAAGCCGTCATCGGTCGCGTCGGCGAGCGCGGCACGCACGTACGGCCGTGGCGTTGCCTCGCCGTCCCCGCTGCCGGAGCAGGTGAGCGTCCTCCCCCAGCAACCGGCGTTCGAAATCGCCCGCCTCGACGGCAGGCACCCCGATCTCGGTCGGCACGATCCGCACGACCGGCTCGATCTCGTGCGTGGTGGACCGCGGTTCCACCGTGACCCGTAGCCACGCGCGGTAGCGGGACTGGTCGTCGACCGTCTGCAGGACCGTGTGAACGCTGGTCTCCTCGGTGAGACCGTGGCCCGTGGCGCGGGTCATGCCCGCCTCGACCGTCGCGAACTCCAAGGGCGCGGCGGTGACGCGCGCCCCGGCTTCGAATCCGCTCTTCCCGCCCCGCTCCCGATGGACCTTCACCGAACCACCCGAGTCCTCGCGCACCGCGACCTTCGAGGTGTCACCCAGATACTCCAGGCCCTCGACGACCGCGCGGAGCGCGACATGACCCTTGAACGAGCGCCCGAACCCGGCGGGGAAACTCACCCGGTCGGTGACCACCTCGTTGCCCAGCAGGAACCGGCTGCGGTTCATGACCGCCCGCTCGTTGAGCAGCGCGAGGGTCTGTTCCGAGAGCTGCCGCGTGCCCTCCGGCGGAAGCCCGGCGCCTCGCAGCCGCCGCTGGAACTCCGCGGCGACCGGGATGAGGTCGATGGCGTTGATCACCTCGTGTGCCCGGGGTACCCCGGCGACCGGGTCCGTCCCGGGTGGAACGACGTGCGGCGCCGGCCGCAGAGCGCCCGGTTCGGTCAGCACCTTCGGCAGGTCGGCGGTCACGCGCGGCTCCGTCACCACGTCGTGCAGACGTTCCTCGCCGTCGACGAACACCCGCACGTGCAGGCCGCCGCGGAACGGCCTGCCCTGCAGCATCCAGATCTTGCGGTCGAAGATGACGTAGCGCTTGTGGCTGGTGCCCGTGGTGCGGTGCGCCGACATCCCGAGGTAGGGCGCCGATGTGACGTTGGAGACCACATGCGCGCCCGTCCTCGCGGTCGACAGCATGATCGCGTCGGCCGACAGGCCGCGCACGGATTCCGAACGTTCCGCGGTGGTCAGTGTTCCCCAGTTGACGTTGTACCGCTGGATCGGGGAGGCCTCCGCCGGTGGCAGCGGGTGGACGTCGCGCAGCACCGGCCGCAGCCACACGACGTGACCGTCCGCAGTGGTCACCTGCCCGCGCTGCAAAGCCTTCTCCCAGAAGTCGAGTTCCTCGTTCCCCTCGGGTCCCGGGCCCGCGAGCAACCTGTCCAATGAGGACCGGATACCGGTCGCCAGCGCGGAACTGTCACCACCGCGAACCACCGCGTTCGCGATCTCGGCGGCCCAGAGCCGGACCTCGTCCTCGCCCCAGCGGTCGACTTCGGCGATGGCCACCTCGCCCAGTGCGTCCATGCTTCCTTCAGCCACGTACCAGGGAAGTTCGGCGTGGGGCGGCCTCGCCGCACGTTCCGCCCGGACGAGTTCGGCTTCGGCGTCCAGCAGATCTCGCAGTGTCGTCCGGGGAGGCTCGGGGGCGACCTCGGGCACCGCTTGGTGGGGCGTCACGGTGAGCACGGCCCGGCGGCGCGCGGCGACGCCGTCCTCCCGGCTGACACCCTCGGGATACGTCCGCCCCTGCGAACTGGTTTTCACCAGGAAGTCCGAAGCAGCCGGCGCGACGGGCCGCTCGGCGGCGGTTCTGGCCAGGTACTTCTCCAGGCTGTAGGTGAAGGCCTTTTCGACCGCCTTGGCACGATCAAGGCCACTACGCAGCGCGCGACCTTCGTTCGGCTGACCGAGCACGGTGCCGTTGCCGTGTCCCTCGATGGTGACCTCGGGCAGCGGCCGCTTCGCGTCGAACGCGGCCAGGCCTTCCCGCACGGTCGACGCCGCCAGCTCGTCGATGGCACGCAGCTCGTCCGGCGACAGCCGGCTCGATCCGCCGGGGAACAGGATGTGCCGCCCGAACGCGGTCGTCTCGACGATCCGGCCGTCGGCCGGGTCCACGACCAGCCGCTCGAGCGCGCGGCCGTCCCCCGACACCGACACGAGCCCGATGGTGCCGTCCGGCCGCACCTCTACCGGGAACCGCTCTTGCGGGCGCTGCTCCGGACTCACCAGAGCCGGCGGCTGCTCAGGCACCGAGAAGTCCCGCCGCACGGTGCCGCGGCCACCTTCCACCTGCACTTCGGCGGCGGTGAGCGCGCCGTCTCCGGAGAAGTGGAAACGGCTGCCGGTGGCGGTGTCGGAAACCGTGAAACCCGCAGGCAGATGCTCGGCGAGCGGGCCGTCCACCGGCGACGCGCGGTAGCGGCGCACGGCCTCCGCCGGGCCGGTCAGCTCGACCGCGTGCGTGCCGGCACCGGCCGGCGCGCCCGCGGCCTCGGAGATGCGCACCTTCAGCTCGCCCAGGATGCCTTCGAAGCCGGCGGCAGGCGCATGCAGCGCCGGTTCCCGGACCGCTTCCTCGGAGATCGTGGCCAGCGGCCGCCCGTACTCCAGCTCGGCGGGCAGCGGGTGGTCGTGTACCACCGGGCCGGAGTCGATCGCGTTCTCGATCGCCACCAGATACTTCCGCGGAACGGCCTGCTCCGGAACCCGGGTGACGTCGGACATGATCCCCGGGCCGCCGGCCTTGGCCGCGGTGTCGCGGAACACCGAACCCGGGTCGACGTAGGTGTCCGGCACGCCGGCGAAGTGGCTCAGCTCGTGCAGCGCCAGCAGGTCGTTGCGCGCCGCTGCCTGCCCGGTGTCCGAGCCCTCGTCCTGCAACCGGAAGTGAAGCTGATCCGACCGCGTGGGCGCGGCCGACATGCTGAGCTCGACGGCCTCCTGACCGGCAGCCGCCGGAGTCAGCCGGACGCCGACGTGCAGCTGGTCACCGGACCGCGGCAGCAGCAGCCCGGTGTTGAACTGCCGGTCCAGCGCGGCCTGCCAGCGGCGTTCGAACTCCGGCAGGCGCTCCGGCGGGAAGCCTTCGCCGAAACGCACCGGCAGCGCCAGGGTCATGTCGCGGACCCAGCGGCCGTCGTCCGCCTGGATCCTCCGCACGTCGGCGGAGATCCGCGTGCTGCGGCCGGGCAGGGTGCCGTCCCCGGCAGGCGCGCCCCGGGCCGGATCGAACCGCGCTGTCCGCAGCTCCCCGACGGGCGCACCTTCCCGCCGGTACGTCCACTGCTCGGGCCGCACCGGCTCCGCCACCGGGTGGACGAGGTGCTCCGGTTCCCCGCTGCCCGTCTCGTGCGACATGCCGGGCGGCGCGGCCGACGGGGCGTGCCCTGCCGCGAGCGCTGATCCGGCAGACCCGGCGCCGGAAGGCGGCGAAGACGTGGTGAGGAAATCACGCAGGCCGGAAGCCCTCCCGCCGTCGGGCGCGGCGGCCCTGCCGGTCGGTACCTCGGCGGCGGGACTTTCCGGCACCGGCTTCCCGGTACCGGCGACCGCAGGCCGGGCCCCGGTCGCCGGCGACCGCGACGCACCCGCCGGCCCCGCCCGATCCGCGGGCGACGCGGTGAGGAAGCCGCGCAAATCGGGCGCCTGCCCCTTTCCCGGCGCTGGGGCCTCCCGCCCGGAACGCCTGCCGGGCGCCGCCCGATCGGCAGTCACCGGCACCGTCGCCTTCACGCCGGGCGAGGTGCCCTCACGATGGGTCATGAACCCGGTACCACCGCTCTTGCCCGAGAGCACAGGCAAATGCTCGACAGCGGCGATCCTCCCGATGGGCTTGATCGATGACGCCGTGAAACGCGGTGCGTGCACATCCGCCTTCGAGAGATTGCCCAATATCCCTTCGAAGACGGATCCGGAACCATGTGTGGCCTTGTCGATCCCCGGCGTGAGCGCGGTGATCAGGGCCATCTGGCCTGCCGAGTAACCGAGGTGCGCGAACGGCTTGAACCAGCCGGGCGCAAGCAGCCGTCCTTCCGTGAGCCCTCGCGCCAGCACCCTGGACACGCCGGCGCCGAGTCCCCAGGCGGCGCCGCCGATGACTCCGCCGATGGCGGTGTTCTTCAGGGACTCCTTGTCCAGCCCCTCGCGCCCGCCTGCCAGGATCTGCCCCGCCTGGATCCCGAGGTCCAAGCCCTCCATGATCACCGTGTTGATCAGCGCGTACTTGACCATGTTCTTCACCAGGGTGCGCATGATGTTCACCATCCCGGCCTGCGCGAGGCGGCTCAGGAGTGCACGCAGAATCGCCCCGATGCCGACCCTGGCCGCAGCCACGACGGCGGGGACGAAGATCGCGCCGAAGAGCGACGCCAGCAGGTCCGCGATCGCCCCGGCGAGCACGACGAGCTGCACGATGATCATGATTTTGACTTTTTGGATGTCCGCAGCCGCGTTCTCGGTCGCCTTGGCGAACTCCACGGCGCCGTGCCGGAGTTCTTCGATATTTGCCGGAAAACCGGCCAGCGCGGTCTCGATCTGCTGCGCCGTCTGCCCCTCCATCGCTTCGGAGAAGGTCTGCGCCTCCGTTTCCAGCGGCGGACCGAGGGCCGAAAGGGACCGGGCGAACCGGCCCCACGCGAGGCTGATCGCACGCAGCCCGCTCTCGTCACCTTCCGGCCACGGCATGCCGACGGTGACTTCGAGCAGTTTCTGCAGACCGTGCGGTAGCTGCGTGGGCACGTGGGTATCTCGGTATCGATGCGGATCGCGGCTCAGGAAATCGCCGCGGCGTTCGCTTCATCCTGAGCCTGGAGGGCGTCGACGGCGCCGTCGATGTTGCCGGCGGTCGCCTCCAGGTTGCTCCCGACGATATCCGCGTTGCCGCGATAGGTGGCGAGGCTCTCGGTGTAGCCCTTTTCGAAGGCTTTACCAAAACTGTCGGAACCCCAGCACTTTTCGTGCTGCTGAAGCGAACTGTGCAACGTTGACAGAAGATTGACGTACTCACCGTGGATGGCTCGCAGCTTTTCCGCTTTGCCCCGCGCAGCCTCGGCGTCGAGGCGCGTAGTGCCGGCCATGATGTTTCTCCCTCGATCCCGGATACAGCAGGAAGCACGGCAGCGCTCGCCGACCGGGGTTGCCAGCATCAAGAAGTGAACGCGGGACAAACATTGGCCGGCGGGCAGGGTGGCATCATGGCACCGGACACCGCAGACCCGCAATCCTCGGCAAGCGGGGACGAATGGCCGAGTTGCCCGTTTGGTCCGCCTGCGGCTGACAGTACTGAGCGCATCGCGCCGATCGCCCGCCTCGGATTCATGACAACGCGGATATTCTTCCGCGTGGCGCGGAAAACCGGTGCCGCGACGGGGAACAACGCCACCCGCGCACTCGTTCCGCATACGGCTCGCCCGCCGCGAGCGGCGGCCAGTCCCGGAGCCATCGATCGGAGTGTCCTTCAGCCCGCGGTGACCACCCTTGTGGTCCGGCCCGGGCACCCTCGTCGTCGGCACGCAGGCGGCGAGTCCGCAAAACGCGGAGGACGACCTGGGCGAACCGGAAATGGCACGGACCATCCCGGCCCGCCGATACGCGTAATGCGGAAACCGGCGGAGCGGGGCTCAAGTCTTGCTCAAGTGCGGGATCAATCCGAAATTCCCCGCCGTAGCATCACCGCTCGCAGTGCTCCGAATCACCACTTCCCAAGGGCGGACATGAGTTCTTCTCTGAATACCGGCAGCAAAGCGGCTGCCGGGCAGGATGCCGACGCCGAGGGTTACCACAAGACGTTGGGCAACCGGCAGATCCAGATGATCGGCATCGGCGGCGCCATCGGCGTCGGCCTGTTCCTCGGCGCGGGCGGCCGGATCGCCGCCGCCGGCCCCTCCCTGATCCTCACCTACGCGATCTGCGGCATCGCCGCACTGTTCGTCATGCGCGCCCTGGCCGAACTGGTCCTGCACCGCCCCAGCGCCGGCAGCTTCGTCACCTACGCACGAGAATTCATCGGACCCTGGGCCGGATTCGTCGCCGGATGGATGTACTGGCTCAACTGGGCAATGACCGGCGTCGCCGAAATCACCGCCGTCGGCCACTACCTCCAGAAATGGGCACCCACCCTACCCACCTGGGCCGGCGCACTACTCTCCCTGACCGGCGTACTCGCCATCAACATGCTCTCGGTCAAGCTCTTCGGTGAACTCGAATTCTGGTTCTCGGTCATCAAAGTCCTGGCCATCGTCATCTTCCTCATCGTCGGCATCGGCCTCCTGCTGACCGCCGCGGACATCGGCTCCGCACCCGCCTCAATCCACAACCTCGTCGACCACGGCGGCTTCTTCCCCAACGGCCTCGCCGTTCCCCTGCTCGCCTTCCAAGGCGTCATCTTCGCCTACGCCGGCATCGAACTCGTCGGCGTCGCCGCCGGCGAAGCCACCGAACCCCGCAAAGTCATCCCCAAGGCCGTCAGCAGCGTCGTCTGGCGCATCGCGATCTTCTACATCGGCTCAGTCCTGCTCCTGGTCATGCTCATGCCATGGACCGACTACCAAGCCGGCATCAGCCCCTTCGTCAGCGTCTTCTCCCGACTCGGCGTTCCCGCCGTCGGCGACATCATGAACCTCGTCGTCCTCACCGCCGCCATGTCCTCCGCAAACTCCGGCCTCTACGCCACCGGCCGAATCCTGCGCGCCCTAGCCGACAAAGGCGAAGCCCCCCGCTTCACCGCCTGGATGAGCAAACGACGCATCCCGGTCGGCGCCATCCTCATGACCGGCACCGTCTGGCTACTCGGCGTCGTCCTCAACATCATCATCCCCAAAGACGCCTTCGACGTCGCCACCGAAATCGCCTCACTCGGCACCATCGCCACCTGGGCACT
Source organism: uncultured Actinomycetota bacterium (assembly GCA_963762765.1). GTDB lineage: Bacteria > Actinomycetota > Actinomycetes > Mycobacteriales > Pseudonocardiaceae > Amycolatopsis. Next base: position 227,699 of record CAVXMR010000028.1, on the reverse strand, counting down.
CATCATGATCGCCCAACACCAGCTACGAAAACGAGCCAACGCCGGCGAACTCGAACGACCCACCTTCCGACTACCCGGCGCGCCATACACAACCTGGTTCACCCTCGGCATCCTCACCCTCATCGTCGCACTCATGGGCTTCGCCGGCGGAACCGCACAAATCGCATTCTTCGCCATCCCCATCGTCATCCTCACCCTCATCATCGGCTGGCACATAGTCTCGAAACGCCAAACACCCACGAAGCCCTGAGAATCGCCGGTGGCTTCGTCTTGCCGACGCGCGGATACGAAGCCACCGGCATTCGGCAGGCTCCCGCCTACGTGATCGACCGGGGAAGGACCCCCTGCACCAAATGAGCACGACGTTGACGGTGGCTCCGAGTGGTCGGGCCGTGGAGGAGGCCGTATGGTCTCCTCTGCCATCTCCCCTGACCGTGAGGGCAGCCGTGCACCAACAACGCCCCTTTCCCGCGCAGGAGCGTCAGGCCGCGGCGGTCGTCGACGCCATCCAGCGGGAAGGCCATGGCAAGCTGGTCGTCGTTGCCGGTCCGGCGGGTTTCGAGATCGCGCGTGCGTTCGACGAGATCGCCCTCCGATGGCAGAAAACCCAGCCCACCAAGGGAACAGCATTCGCCGTTTTCCTGGACGAGACGCCGTCGAAGATGTCCTTTCTCGACCTGATCCCTTCCCCGGCCACCTTGCGGGACAAGCCGGGCAGCGTCGTGCATCTGAAAAATGTTCACCATTTGCGGCCCGAGGTGCTGCCCTCGTTCGAGACGCTGGTCCGCCGGCTGGTCGCCACGAACACGCTGTGCGTGGCCAGCGTCTCACTGCCCTTCCCTCCCCAGGTCCGACCCACGTTCGCCGCGGCCTTCGACCGGCTGCGGCGCGACGACCTGGTCCGCCACGTCATCTTGCGTCCCCTCCTCCGGTCGCGGTTCTCCGCCGAAATCACCACCGCGTTCGACACCACCCCCGAACCGGCCTTGCGCGAACGCACCTGGCAGGTCACCCGCGGCTGGCCTGCCGCCGTCTCGGAAGCGTTCCGGATCTCGAACGAACACGACATGGTGCGGGTGGTCGACCGGCACGCCTTCCTGACGCCGTGGCACAGCCACCCCCGGCTGAGCGAGGGCGACGCGCTGGTCGGCTGGCTCAGACGAGCGGGCAGCCCGATGTGGGAGGCCGCCAAGGCGGCCGCCGTGCTCTGCCCGCTCGACGCCGCCCTGCCACGGCTCCTCGCCGAGGCGGTGGGCGTCACCGACGCGGAGGCGGCTGGCCTGCTGACCCGGCTGCAGCACGCGGGGGTGCTGCACTACCGCCGCAGCGAATCGGCATGGCGGTTCCGGATCCCGCTGGTCGGCGTCGCGCTGCGGGCGGTGCTCGGTCCGTACGAGCGCCGCCGGCTGGCCAGGATCGCGGTCTACGCGATCTGGGCGGGCACCGCCCGCAGCGCCGACCCCGGCTACCTCCCCGACCAGCTCGCCCTCGCCGGCAGGCTGGTCGACCCCGGCCGGGCACGGCAGGAACTGCTGACGCACGCCGAACAGGCCGGGCTCGCCGGAGGCGAACAGACCATCACCTGGCTCCGCGCCGCCGCGGACCTCACGGCCGACCGCGCAGAACGGGTCGCCATCCTGCTCGAGCACACCCGCACCAGCCTCGCCAGCGAACGGGGCGATCTCGCCGTGGAATCCGCGAGTACACTGTTGACCACCTACGCCGCCGAGATCCCGGCGGGCGAGCTGATCCCAACCCTGTTGAAATTCGTGATCGCCCTGCACAGGGTCAAGGACCTCGACACCCTCGAACGGATCGCGCACAAGGGGTATTGGCCGTGGCCGGGTAACGCACTGGTACGGCAGCTCTGCCGCGCTTTCGCGCTGTCCTTCCTCGGCCATTGGCGGGAAACCCACGACCTGCTCCACGCGCTCCGGCAGGAACCGGGCGCCGAGGCCATCGAGGAGTACATCGGCTACGTCAGCCCGGTCGCGGACCTCTGGCTCGGCGTTCCCCGCGAATTCGATCAGGCCGTCGCCTCCCTGCCCGCACGGGTCGCCCAGGGCGAGCTGCCGACGGGTGAGCTGATCCATCACACGGGAACGCTGCTGCTGCTCGGCGAACTCGGCCGTGCCGATGGCCTGCTCGACGGGACCCGGCGGGTACCCGTCCGGCTGGCCGCGCCCGCCCGGATGGCCAGGGCCTTCTGGCGCGGTGAATTCGACGAATCGCTCGCCCTCGCCAGGTACAACATCGCCGTCAGTTCGCCACGCGGCTGCGACCCCGCACAGAGCGTGATGTTCCAGCTGGCCGCGCTGCTCCTGCTGTCGCGGGGAAAGCTCACCCGCGGCCGCGAGCTGCTGGAAACGGCGCGATCCCGGCAACCGATCCTGTCCCACGTCCTGGCCATGCCGGAGGCGTTGCTGGAAGCCGTGTTCCGCGACGTCGGCCGGGCGAGGTCGGTGCTGGTGAACGCGATCAACCAAGCCGAGACCCGCGGCGTCGTCGCCCACACCGACGGACTGTGGATCAGCCTGGCCGAGATCGCGGTCGCGAGCGAGCTCGGCGCGGAACAGATCCCGGAGTGCCTGCAGCGGCTGGACAAGATCGCCGACCAGATGGGGACCGAAGCCGCCGAGATCCACCGGCTGTCCCTGCGCGCCTACGTCGACTCGGACCACAGCGCCGCCGAGGCCGCGCTCCAGCTGCTGAGACGGCGGGCACAGCCCTACGAGTGCGCCAACGGGATCGAACGGCTGGTCCGCTTCGGCGTCGCGGATCCGGCACTGCTCGTCGAAGCCTACGAGCGGTTCGGCGCGATGGACGCGTTGATGCGGCGGGCGTGGCTGCGCCTGCTGATGCAGCAGCACGGGGTGCCCGTGCCCGGACGGCAGGCGACCGTCGCCGAGAACGAACGGCTGCTCGCCGTGCTCGTCGCCGAGGGCCTCAGCAACAAGCAGATCGCCACGGTGCTGCAGACCAGCGACAAGAGCGTCGAGGGCCGGCTTTCCCGCCTGTTCTCCCGCACCGGCTACCAGTCCCGCGTCGAACTCGCCACGGCGATGCTTACCGGGCAGTTCGACGCGGGCCTCGTGAGCGCCGGCTAGATCATCGAGGCGTCGAAGTCGTCGGCGCTGAGCGCGAAATCCGCCGAGTGAGGCCGAAATGGTGAGGTACTCGCGCGCGCGGCCGGAACCCCTCCGGCGCTTTCTGCAAACCCGGTGCCGAAATCCGGTACCGGGCGATGCCTGCCGCTGGGGTCTCGGTGGACCGGCGGGAACGGACCTCGACTCCGCGCTCGGGAAACGCCGGTCGCCGGGAACCGGCGCCACTCCGGCAAGCCGAAGTCGGCCGGCTTTTCCCCGCGAGCTGATGGAGACGACCCGGGAGCTACAGCGGGCGCTGCCCGCTTTCCCGCGATCGCCCAGGCCTGTTACGAGGCACTGCTCCTCGGCGAAGCCCGGCACGCGCGACCGATTCTCCCCTCGGCGAGACACCCGGCCGAGGAGGGCGGTGTGCCGGGCGCGAACCGGGGATCGTGGGCCTTCCTGGCCGGCATCGCACTGCGGACCGGGCAGATCGAGCACCTTCCCGGCTGCCGGAGACGGTCGCGGAGAACGAGCAGCTGCCGCTCGCCAGGGCGATGCTTACCGGACAGTTCCGGTCGGGGCCGAGGCCTGCTCGGCATTCTTCGCGGCCTTCGTGGCCTTCGTGGGCCGAGCTTCGGTGGCGGGCTGGGCTTCGGTCTTCGGCGGCGCCGAAGCTTCGGTCTTGACCGAGGCTTCGGTCTTGACATCCCCATCGGCGTCAGCGGCGGTCTTGGCGTCGTCGACCGCTTCCTTCAGCACGGCCGCGATCAGCCGCATCGACGACGGCGCACCCGGGTTGAGCAGGACGTCGACGCCCTCTTCGGGCAGCAGGCCGACCAGCTGCTCGAGGGTGACCTCGGCCCAGGCCGTCACCTCTTCGAGCGCCTCGAGCTCGGAGATGCGGCGGCTGTGCACCGGGGCCGTGGCCACCAGCACCGACGGAACCTCGTCCGGCGACAGCACCACGACGGGGGTGTTCTCCTCGTTGACCGCGACACCGAAGGTGCCTTCGACCATGGTCGAGAGCAGCTGGTCGGGCTCGGCCTCGCCGCGCACGACAAGCTGCAGCGTGGCGTCGACCGGGTCGGTCGGCGAGTCCGGTTTGGACGGTTCGTAGGCGGGGTTGGCGTGGAACTTGCTGGTCGCGCCGTCCTGCTCGACGAACCAGCCGCCGACGACGGCCTCGAGCGGCGGCCGCTCGGGCTCGCCCTCAGGGGCTTCGTCCCCGCCGGTTTCCCCGGCCTTTTCGGCCTTCTCCGTCTGCTCGGCTTGCCAGGCGGGGTCGATCAGGAACACCCACTGGTCGCCCTCGAACCGAACTTCCGACTCCTCGGTCGTGGCGGTGTCCGCCATCGCAGCCTCCTCGGCCAGGTTCACTTTCGACTTCAGTCTTCTCGACCATTAAGGAACGCGCGCAGTCCCAGTGGTGCGTTCCGGGCGCTTGACCCCGAACTTCCGGGGGAATCCTTCACGGACACGGTCGGCCGCATCACCGAATCGGTCGAAGCAGGCACGAACACCTTCCGGCCCGCTCCCGGCCGCGGAATTTCGAAGCCGGATTCGAGCCGGGAAGGAACCACCTGACCTGACGCCACCACGGGTCGACGGTAACCGAAATGGTTCGCCGACGCCCCTCGGAACTCGGCGGCCCCGGCGCTGGAAGCGGACAGTACGCGAGCATCCGCCGTCACGCCGTGGAACAACCGTGACTCCGCCACCAGCAAAGCCAGCGCCCTGCCGTCCACCGAGACTTTCTTACCGTCTGCAGGCGAAATCTCGAAGCCCCGCCGGGTGGTCTTCGCGGCGACGTGGAACAAGCGGCCCCCGCACCGGCAGACGGCGCCGTTCGAGAACAGTCCCGGCGGACGAACGCCCGGCGCCGGTCGGGTACCGGCGACCCCGCGCCAGCCGGTCGCGTCACCCGGAAGCGGCACCCCGGCGACCGGCGCGAACACGTGTCCACCGAACCCGAACGACTCGCTCAAGGTGACCCGGAAGTGAGCAGCGCCAGTCCGACCGGTGGCCGCGTCGGCGCGACCACCTGGCCGAGTACGCGCCAATCCCCGCCGTCGAGGACCGAGTTCAGCCAGCGTGAATCCCGCACGACTGAACCCGCGAGCTTCGTCGGCGCGAACACCGGCCTCCGGGATCCCAGCTGCCCCAGGGCCCGCTGGAAATCGTGGGCCGCACCGCCCGGCCCGTCATACGCGCCCGTTTCGCAGGCGATCAGCGTGATGGCCGCCACGTCCCGTCCGGCCACGGTTTCCCGGAACGGTCGCAGATCGTGCAGCAGGCGGCCCAGGTTCGCACCGTCCGCGAAGACCGGACGGCCGTCGTCCAGCGTCAGTGTCACCGTCCCGATGCTGCCGTGTGTCGTGACGTAGAAGGTGTTCGACGGCCACGGCACGGGAGCGGTCCGCACCGTGCCGGCCCGTTCCGCGATCGCCATGTCTTCGACGGTCCGCACGCCGGCCGGATACAAGGCGGTGCGCTCGTCGTGCGGGAACCGGATGTTGCCGCGGTCGCTCCAGAGGTCTTCCCCGACGTGGAAGGTGACCCCGACCGTGGTGCCGTCCTGTGTCTGGAGACGATAAGCCTGCACCTGCGACGAATCGAACCAGAGGTTGCCCCCGGTCGCCTGGTCGGTGCCCGACAGCCTGACACCGTCGACGACCTCGACCCGCCCGTTGCTCATGACTCCGGGGATCCGGCGCCACAGGTCGGCCACCGCATGCAGGGTGGGCTGATCGGCCGGAAACCGCCGCCACACGCCACCGTATTCCACTGACGTGACGGCCGTCCCCCGGTCGCCTTGGTCGAGCAGGCTCGCGGTCAGCCTGGTCGACGCCGCGTGGACGGGCTGCGGGTAACCGGAGACCTGCGCCAGTGTCTCGCGGAAGTCGTAGGCCGCGCCGCCAGGCCCGTCGAGGGCAGCCGCCTGACAGCAGAGCAGGGCGACCGCTTCCGGCTGGTCACGCCGCATCGCGGCCTGGAAGAACCGCAGGTCACCGAGCAGACTGGCGAAGTCGCCACCGGCCACGCCGAGCTCGGTGCCGTCGGCGAGCTGGACCACGAACCTTCGCTGGTCAGCATGCGTGGCAACGTAGAAGACCCGATCCGGCCACGGCAGCGGCACCACGGTCCGCGCGCTGTCGTCGCTCAGCCTCGCCCGCTCGAACTCGCCATGGAAGAGGTAGCTCTCGGAGGCGGGCTCGGCGCGGCCCCACGTCACATCGAAATCGCGCTCCGCCCCGACGGCGAAGGTGACGCCCACGACCCGGCCGTCCCGCTCCAACGGGGTGGCCACCACCTCCGACGAGCTGAATGGCGTCAACATCCCGGTCCGCTGGTCGACGCCGGACAGCGGGAGATCGTCGAGCACGGTCGGCAGGTGATACTCCTGCCACCGGCCCATTTCGGCCGACGGAGCGATCACCGGCTCCCGGTAGCCGAATTCGCCTGCCAGGGTGGCCTGAAGGTCGTGCGCCAGCCCGCCTTGAGCATCCACATCGGACCGTTGCGGGATCATCAGCGTGACGGCTTCCAGCCGGCGGGTATCCCATGAGGACCGGAAGATCCGCAGGTCGTGCAGCAACCGGCCGAGGTTCGTGCCGTCGATGGCCGCCGTTGTGCCGTTCCGCAAGGGAATCAGCGCCCGGTCCGGTGCGCTCGGCGCCTGGATGAAGAACACGCTGTTCAGCAGCTCGTCCGGTACCAGATTCAGACCATGGCTCACATCGGCGCCGAATGCGGCACCGATGACAAGGCCGTCCCATTCCACCGGCGCGACTTCGGCCTCCGACGAGCGGAACGTCGTCGCCTCGTTCGTCTGCGCGTCCACGCCGAGTACCTGGACGTCGTCGAGCACGGTCGGCAGGTGGAATGTCCGCCATGGGCTGCCTTCGATGCCGGACGGGCCGAAGACCGGCTCCCGGTAACCGAACTCGCCCGACAGGGTGGCCTGAAGGTCGCGCGCCAACTTGCTCTGACCGTCCATATCGGACACTGGCGAGACCAGCAGGGCGAAGGCTTCCGGCCGATGAGTGTCCACAGAGGACCGGAAGATCCGCAGGTCGTGCAGCAGCCGGGCGAGGTTCGCGCCGTCGAGGGCCATCTTGCGGCCGAGAAGCGACGACACGTGGGCCGACTCGGCGGTGCCCGGTGCAGCGATGAAGAAGGTGTTGTCCGGCCACGGTCCCGGCTCCGCCGCCTGTCCCCAGCCCAGGTCGGGACTGTGCCGTGTGAAGAACGTGACTCCGATGACCCGGCCGTCCCGCTCCCATGGCGTGGCCTCGATCTGCGACGAAAGGAGCGTCATCGGCGCGCCGAAGTCCGGGTTGAAACCGTACAGGGCCACATCCGCGATCACCCGGTCCTCGGACGACGACCCCTCCGTGCTCACGGACTCGGTGTCACTGTCCGCCGTGCTCCGGCGCTCCGGGCCCGCCAGGAGCAGTGACGAATCGCCCGCCGCCGGAAGGTGGCTCCCGACGGCCCGCGCGCCGAGGCCGAGTGCGGCTCCGGAATCCAAGCCCCGGTACTCGACGGGGAACCGCCGCCACACCCCGCCGCCCTGGATCACGGTGGCCGACAAGCCCTGGTGCGACACCACCGCCATCGAGTCCGACGGTGCGAAGACGGGCTGCCGGTGGCCGAGGCTCACCGGGAGGCGCCTGCCGAGTTCCTGGGCGAGTACGCGGTCGAATTCACGGCGGCCGTCGCGGCTGCTGTGCTGGTAGTCGACCGGGCGCGCCGTCAGCAGCGTCACGGAATCAGGCCGGGGCGACTGGTCCAGCGCGCCGCGGAACACCGCCGAGCGGGCGAGGACACTGGCGAACGCGCGGTCCTCGACCTCGACGCGCCGCCCGCCCGGGAGGCCTACCCTGACCCTGCCGCCCGGTGAGACGTCGGCCGTGACGACGAAGGACTCCCCCCGCGGTCCCTGCGGTCCGGGCCGGTCCGCGTCGCGTCCGCGTCGGCACGGAAGGAAACACCCACCACCCGATCGCCGCGGAGCAACGGGGTCGCCTCGACATCACCGGGTGAGAACGCCACGACCTTGTTGCCGAGTGTGTCCCGCCCCAGCAGGTTCGCCGTCCCCGACGAGAACACCTTCCAGGTTCCCCTGTTCGCGATCCCGGTGCTCCAGTGCCCGGCATCGAACCCGTCGAGGTACACCGTATCCGTCGCCGCGACCACCGGTTGCCGGTAACCCAGCGCACCCAGCGCGCGCTGGAAGTCGTAAGCCGCGCCGCCACGAACCGAACTCGCGCCGGCTTTACAGGTCAGCAGGACGACCGCGCCCGGATTCGTCCGCTCGACCACGGCACGGAAACCACGGAGGTCGTGCAGCAGGTTCGCGAAACCGGTGCCGTCGAGCGAGATCCGCGGACTGTCGTTGCGGAAGAGCAGGAAACTCCCCGGCTTGCCATGCACGGACACGAAAACCGAGTTCCGCGGCCATGGCACCGGCACCGGCGTGGCAAGACCTTCGTGACGAGCTTGGACGGCCCACAGCAACGGGTTCGAGCCGTCCGGCGTGTCCGGCATGATGTAAGTGACCGGTGCGGCGTGGTCCGCGAACAGCCCGACCTCGAAGCGGAGCTCCTCGCCGCGGGAGAAACTGATCCCCAGCGGGCGGCCGTCGTTCTCCAGCAGGCGCACGCGCACGTCGGAAGTGTGGAAGCCGTCCATTTTCCTGCCGAAACCCGTCAGCCTGACGTTGTCGACAACGTCAGGCTGGCGGTTCCACCCCGCTTCGGTTTCCAGCACGACCGAGCTCGACGGACCGGCGCCACGAACGCTGACCGGGTCCAGCGTCGACCGCACGGAACGGACCGAACCGAGCTCGTCCGGCCCCAGCGGGCTCGGCAACGCACCCACCTCACGCCACCCGGTCGCGTTGTCCGCGGCGCCGGGCAGCGGCCGTCCGGCCACCGGCGCGAACACCGGCCCGGTGAGGCCGGACAGCGCGAGCAGCGCCGCGCGGAAGTCCTCCGGCCCATGCGCCGAACTGCCCAGGACGCTGGCCAGGCTCGTCCTGGCCAGCAGCACGACCGACGGCACCTGGCCGTCCGAGACGGCCGTGCGGAACACCGCGGACTGGGCGACGACCTGCGCCAGGCCGTCGCCGTCCACGCGCACCCGGGTGCCGTCACTCAGCAGCAGCCGGTACTTGTGCCCGATCGACGATGCGTCGACCAGGAACGACCCGTGCTGCCACGGCACCTCGGTGCCGTACCCCGGCCGCTGCCCGGTCGCCTGGTCGTCGAACGAGATCCCGGCCGTGCGGCCGTTTTCCGTGAGTGGGGTACTCATCACCTCGTCGGCGGTGAAGTAGCGCGCTTTGCCCGAGGCGTCGGCGCCGAGCACACCGGCCGAACCGGAGGAGAACACCCGCCAGTGGCCACCGTCGCGGATCGCGAGCAGCGAAGGCAGCTTCTCCTGAGGTGACCACAGGTTCCGGATCCAGCCAGGGACCTTCGTCCGCTTCCTTTCCGGAGGCGCGCCGACGACCACGTTCTTCGTCGCGGCGGCCACCGGCTGCCGATACCCGAACCGGGATTCGAGCGTGCGCTGGAAGTCGTAGGCCGCGCCACCCGGCTCGATCTCGGCACCGACCCGGCAGACCATCAGGGTGATCGAGCTTCGGTCATCGGGCCGCACCGCGGCCTGGAAAGGCTTCGCGACCGCCACCACGTGCGCGAACGTCTCACCACTCACGCCCAGCTGGGTACCGTCGGCGAGGGTGACGATGAACTCCCGCTCCAAGCCGTGTGTGCTGATGTAGAAGGTGTCCGCCGTCCAGGGCGCCTGCGCTTTCCGTACGTCCCCGCCCCACGCCCGGTCGAAGAACGGTGTCGTGCCGACCGGGAATGAGCGGGTGTTCTGCTGGCCCGGCACGTAACCCTTGGCCCACCGGAGGTCGTACTTGTGCGAGTCGCCTGCCAGGAACGTCATCCCGATCGTGCGCCCGCGCTTGGTCAGCGGGTGCACCTGCACATCCGCCGCGGCGAACGGCACGACGTTGCCCACCCCGTCATGCCCGCTCAGCAGTGCGCCGGCGGCCGCGGTCAACGTGGCCGGGACACGACTCCGGCGGCCCGCCCTGGTCGCGAGTTCGAGTTCGCTCGCCGTACCGGACAGGGAACCCCGGTCCTGGTTCGCGAACCGGTGCCAGCGGCCCTGGTCGGCGAGTACGACCGACGAGGCGATCCGGAGCGAGCTGCTTCCCGGCGAGAGCCGCGCCGGCCCGTGGCCGGACCCGGCCGCCCGCGTGAGGTCCCTGCTCCGGGCCGCTTCCGTGTCCCGGCTCGGGATCCACCGGCGACGGCTCGTCCGGTGCCGGCCCGTCGTCCGGCTGCCTGCCGCCCGCGGGGTCGTGGCCGGGTCCCTGCCGGTAGCTCACGCCGACCGTGCGCCCGTTGTGGATCACCGGCTCGGCGACGGCGTCGTTCAGGTCGAACGGGGTCCGCTCCAGGTTCTCGGACAGGGCGAACCCGCCCGGCGAACCGGTGTTCGAACCGGACATCCGGAGCGAGCTGGCATCCGGCGAAAGCCGCGCCGGCCCGTGGTCGGAGATCACCAGCCCGCCGAGGCCGAGGTCATCCCCGGTGTCGGCCGGGAATCGCCGCCAGCTGCCGTCGTTGACCAGCCCGGCGATCGCCTGCCCGGCTTCGGTCTGGAGTTCGACGTGGGTCGTCCCCGCGTGCACGGGCTGCCGGTAACCGAACTCCGACGCCAGTACGCCGTGGAAATCGTGCGCGACTCCGCCGGGGCCGTTCACCGCGGCCGCGAGGCAGACGAGCATGGTGATCGCGTCCGGCTGGTCACGCTCCACCGCGTTGCGGAAGAACCGCACGTCGTCGAGCACCCTGGCGAAGGTCTCGCCGCTCACCCGCACTTCGGTGCCGTCGAGGAGGTTCAGCTCGACGGCCCGCCGCCTGCCGTGCGCGACGACGTAGAAGGTGTTCTCCGGCCAGGGGTTCGGCGCGAAGGTCTGTGCCTCCTCGTCCAGGCCCCGCGCCGGGTTGTGTCCGCCGGGGACCGTGTAGGTCTCGGCGTGCTTGTCGGCGCGACCCCAGCTCAGATTGAAGCCGAGATCCTCGCCCAGCGTGAAGACCGCGCCCACGACCCGGCCGCGGCGTTCCATCGGCGCGATCGACACCTCGGAGGAACGGAACTCGATCCGCGTCCGGGTCGGCCGGGCGCCGTCGATGCCGGGCTGCACCACGACACCGGGCAGCACGACGTCGTCGATCACCGTCGGCAGGTCGTACCTGCGCCACTCACCGCCATGAGTGAGCGCGGTGACCGCCACGCCGTCGTCGACGGTGAGCGTCTCGAGCCGGCTCGACGGGGCGACCACCGCCTGCCGGTCACCGAACCCCCCGGCCAGCGTGGCCTGGAAGTCGTGCGCGAGCCCGCCCGGACCGTCCACCGCGGACGCGTGGGGCACCAGCAAGGTGACCACGTCCGTCCCGTGCGTATCCACCGCGGACCAGAAGAACTGAAGATCGCGTACCAGCATGCCCAGGTTCGCGCCGTCGACGAGGAGCCTGGTGCCATCGGCCAGCTCGACCCGCGCGCCCTCACGGGTGCCCAGCGCCGAAACGAAGAACGCGTTGTCCGGCCACGGCCGGGACTCGACGAGTGGCTCACGCCCGTCGGTCCGCCTGCCCTCGAACAAGTACGTTTCGTCGCCCTGCTCGCCCCTGGCCCAGTTCTGGTCGAGATGGCGGCCGGCGCCGTCCCGGAAGGTGGCGCCGATCACCAGGCCGTCCTTCTCCAGCGGACTGACCAGTACTTCGGACGAGCGGAATTCGATCTCGCCGCCGCTCACCCGATCGCGGCCCACCAGGGGAACGTCCTCGAGCACGCCGTCGAGCGGCGCGTGCTCGTGAGCAGGAGACGTGTCCGGGTCTGCCATCCGGAGCGACCTGCTGTCTCCCGACAGCCGCGGCAGCGGCGTTCCGCCGGTCGAAGGCGTGTCGGTGCTGGACATCCGGAGCGAGGTGCTGGTCCCGGACGACCGAGGCAGGGCACTTCCGACGGCCTCGGGCGTGACCGTCCCCGGCGTGCCGAAGCGCCATTGACCGTCACCGGCCGCCTCGAAGCGTTCCCATTCTCCGCCGTCGTCCACCACGGTGACCGACGTGCCGGTCTCCCGGTCGATCGCCAGGCTGACGTCGGTCGTCGGGGCGTACAGCGGCTCGGTCCGCCCGAACCGCTCGGCCAGTACCCGCTGGAAAGTCTCGGCGACGCCGTCCGAGTCACCACTGCCGGAGACCAGGAGCGAGATCGCCTCCGGCCCCGCGCCTTCGAACGCCTGCCGGAACGGCTCGGTGGCCACGACCACCTCGGCGAACGTCTCCGCGTCGATGTCGATGGCTTTGCCGTCACGATCCTCGATCCGGATCTTCATACCCGCGTCGTCGGCGTGGATGTGGAAGGTCCGCCGCGGCCACGGCGAATCTTCGGCGGTCGTCTTTGCGCCGTCTTCGTCCCATGCCAGTTCGAGCTGACCGGGGTGGAGGCGGTAGCTGGTTCCCGAGCCGCCGCTCGCGCCCGCCCACGCCTCGGCCGTCTCGCGGGCGGTTCCGGTCTGGAAGGTCACGCCCACGATCCGGTCGCCGTGCCGCAGGGGCGCCACGCTCACCTGCTCGGGACGGAACGCGATCGGCCTGGCCCCGTCAAGGCGGGTCCTCGGCTCGACACCCGTCAGCGGCCGGGTCAGGGTGCTGAAGGACCGCTGAGCCCCGTCGGCGCCCGACGCCGAGACCGGCTGCCACTGGCCGAACCGGCCGGCCAGCGCTCGCTGGAAGTCGTACGCCGCACCGCCGGGGCCATCGAGCTCACCCGCACGATTCGCACCGAGCAGCGTGATCCGCTCGGGCCCCGCGCCGGGGAAGGCCGAGCCCAGCACATCCGGCTGGCCCACCAGGTCGGCGAACACACCACCGGACACCGCCAGTTCCCGGCCGTCGGCGAGCCGCACCCGGAAGGAGTGCTCGTCACCGGCCACCGCGATCCGGAACTCGTCCCTGGTCCCCCTCGGCAACGCCTCACCGGTGAACGACACACCGACCGTTCTTCCGTCCTTCCTGGACGGAATCATGCCGACTTCCGACCTGGCGACCACGTGCACCCGGCCATCTGGACCCGTCCCGCCAAGCAGAGCGGGTCCGGGTGCGAACACCGTCCACTCACCCTGGTGCTTGAGGAGCACCGGGTCCGGGACATGGAACGTCCGCGACAGCATTTCCTGGAAGTCGCCGCTCCCCCGGAGATCTCCCTCGGAGAAGACGAAGGCACTGGGCCGCTCGACGGCCGACAGCTCGCGGAACGCCGAGGAGGTCACGAACACCTTGGCGAACGCGCGGCCGTCCACGGTCAGCTCCCGGCCGTCGGCCAGTGTCACCGTGAACCGGGCGTTCCCGGACCGCACCTGGACCCCGAGCGCACCGGCAGGCCACTCCGACGGCCGCACTCCTGTCCACTCGGAACTGTCCGTGAAGGACACAGCGATCGGACGGCCGCCGTCGGAAATCGTCCGCGACCGGACGTCCTCGGGAGCGAACGGCCGCACCGTGCCCGTCGCGTCCGTGCCGAGCAGGTTCGCCCGGCCGCCGGAGAAGGTCAGCCAGGTCCCGCCGTCGGTGACCGCCGTGAGCGCCTGCCCGCCGAAGACCTCTTCACGCGACCCCACGGTGACGCTGCCGGTCGGGCCGAGCACCGGGTGGCGGAGATCCACCATGCCCGCCAGCGCTGACTGGAAGTCGAAAACGGCGCCACCGGGGTGGTCCTCTTTGCCGGCGTAGCAGGCGAGCAGGCTGATCGCCTCCGCCGGGTTGTCACCGAGCATCCGGTCGCGGAAGGGCTCCATCCGCAGCAGCAGGTCCGCGAACGCCTGTCCCATCAGTGAGATCGAGGTGCCGTCGTTGAGGTGGATCCGGAAGCCACCACGGCTGCCGGGAGCGGCGAAGGTGTGCGAGATGACGTGGAAGGTGTTGTCCGGCCATGGTGACCGCACCGGCTGCGGATCCAACCCGGCGGCCCTCGCTTCCCTGAGGGACTTGTAGCCCTCCGGAAGCAGGTAGTTCTCGTCCTTGCCGTCACCGGCGGCCCACCAGCGGGCGGCCTCGAGGCCTTCGTTCTCGGGGCTGAAGGCGAGGCCGATCACCCTGCCGTCCCGCACCAGCGGTTCCGCGTGCACGTCGGCCGGGTCCACGTCGACGAAACCGCCGGCGCGGTAAGCCTGGACGGGCCGTGAGGCGGGCACCGCCGGGAAGCTCCGCCAGCTCGGGCTTTGCGACGGGAGCCGCGATTTCGTCCGCGGTGTGCTCGGCCGCCGGGCGAGGGCGTCGAGGTCGATGCCGTCGGCAGGCGCCTTGACCAGAACCTCGGTGCCGAGCCGGTCGCTCAGCGCACGCTCGAAGTCAAACGCGGCGCCACCCGGCCAAGGCAGTTCACCGGCGCGCGAGGCCAGCAGCGTGACACCTGCCGACCGGTTCGTCCGCGCCTGTTCGAACGGCTCGGTGCGGGACAGCAGATCCGCGAACCCGGCACCGGACAACACCAGCCGGCGCCCATCCCGCAAGGTGACCCCGAACCGATCCGGCATGGAATCCACCGCGACCGGCACGGTGTCGGCCTCAGCCAGGCGATGAACACCGTCGGGCACCTCGTCGCGGAACGAAACACCCACGACGGTGTCACCGTCCCGGATCGGTTCCGCCCGCACTTCGTCCGGCGCGAACAAATGCGCCTGGCCGGACTCGGTCCCGACGACCGGGCGTGTCCCATCGCCGAACACCCGCCACTCGCGCGCGCCGGCCTCGGCGACGACCGGCTGCTCCCGCCGCAGTTCCGCCAGCCCACGCTGGAAGTCGTGCGCCGCACCACCCGCGTGCGCCGGCACGCCCGCCCGGGAACCCGGCAACGCCACCGCGACCAGCCCGAACTTCCGTGTCGCCGAACGGAACGGCCGGGCTTTCGCCACCACCTCCGCGAACGTCCGCCCGTCCACGGTCACGTTCGTCCCGTCCGCCAAGCGAACGCCGAAGTGGGTCGTACCGGCATCGGCGTCGACGTGGAACACCGGCCCACGGCCCGACACCGGAAGTTCCACCGGTGCGTCCCCGGACCGGAACGACATCCCGGCCAACCGGCCCTCGGACAGCAACGGCTGAACGACGACATCCCGCGTGCGGAACGACTTGGTGACCCCGGATGCGTCCACTCCGGACAGTCGTGTCTCTCCGTGGCCGAACCACCGCGTCAGCGGGCGCAGCACAGACGACCGGCCCGACCGCACCTCCGGGCCCCGCTCGGCGACCGGCACCGGATCGGCCGGACGCGGTGTCTCCGGCTCGACGACGTGCGCGGGGTCCACCGAGAACTCCGGCTCCCCGTCAAAGTCATTGAGACGGTCGTCGGACGCGGTCGAGAACTCCGAGCCGACGTCGGTGTGTAGTGACTCCGGCGGGGTCACGTCGACCGGCTCGGCGGCGTCGAACCGGTGCCAGTCGCCCTGATCGGCAAGCCTGACCGACGAGAGGGTCCAATCGTTGCCGGGCCGCAGCTCGACGGCGGTGGTCGGCGCGTGCACCGGCTGCAAGTGCCCGAACCGTTCTTGCAGCACGCGCTGGAAGTCCGAACCGAAACCCGAAGTGTCTCCCGCGTGGGAGACCAGCAACGTGATCGCCCCCGCGTCGCCGGCCGCCACCGCCTGGCGGAACGGCTCGGCGCCGGCGATCAGTCCAGCGAATTCCCCGCCACCGATGACGACCGGCTCCCCGTCCCGCGAGTGGACTCGGACCTGCCCGTCCAGGCCCTCGGCATCGATGAAGAACGTGTTCCTCGGCCACCGCCGATCGGGACCGACCTCCTCGGCCCACCGCTGCGCACGCACCCGGCCGGAGTCCAACCGCAGGCTCATCCCGATCACCCCGAAGCCCTGGGTCAGCGGGGTGAAGTGCACGTCCTCAGCCCGCAGGCCCGACGTCGCCACGATCTGGGTGCTCGCCCAAGAATGCGCGGGCGAACCGGGCGCCTCGCCGACCGACGGCCCGGACACCGGCGGTTCCAGCAGGTGCGCGGCGCCCGCCGCGTCGGTGGTCAGCACCGGCCGGGGTTCGACGGCGTGCACGGTCCACTCGCCGTCGTGCGTCAGCACCGGCTCGCGGTGGCCCCACGCCCGCGCCAGCACGTCCTGGAATTCACCCGCTGCTCGGTGCCCGGCCGAGAGCACCAGCGCGGCCGGCTGCCGGGGGCCGGCCGCGTCCCGGAAGGCCTGCGAGGCCACCAGAACCTTCGCGAAGGCGCGGCCGTCGACGGAAAGAACCCGGCCGTCGGTCAGCGTCACCGACAACCGATCACCCGCCCCGGCCACGGCGACCCCGAGCGATCCTTCCGGCCAGCGCGACGGCGCCACCCCGGTCCAGCCGGGGCTGCCGGTGAAGGACACCCCGATCGCCCGGTCTCCGTCGAGCACCTGGCGAGAGCGCACGTCCGCGGGATCGAACGCGTGGACCCGGCCGGTGGCGTCCGTGCCGAGCAGGTCGGACAGACCGTTGGCGAACACGCGCCACGACCCGCCGTCGGCGACTCCGGTGTAGGACCGGCTCGGGTCGCCGAACAGGGGGCCGATCTCCACACTGGTGGTCACGCCGACCACCGGCTGATGGTGGCCGAAGCTCCAGTCGAGCGTGCGCTGGAAGTCGTAGGCCCCACCGCCCGGTGCGTCCTGATCCCCGGAGACGCAGGCGATCAGGCTGAGCGCTTCCGGAGTGTCCGGGCCGAGCATCCGGGTGCGGAACGGTTCGGTCCGTCGCACCACATCAGCGAACGTCTGGCCCGTGAAGAGGGCCCAGCTGCCGTCGTCGCGCTGAACCCGGAATCCATCCGATCCGGCGGGATCCGCGACGGTGTGGGCCACGATGTGGAACGTGTTCTCCGGCCAGGTGCCGGACGTCGGCTCGGGGACCACCCCGGCGGCCCTGGCGCTCTCGAGGCTGTCGTGACCCTCGGGGAGCAGGAAGCTCTGATCCTTGCCGTCCCCGGCGGCCCAAGCCCGCGCGGTGGCGAGCCCTTCGCCCTCGGGGCCGAAGGCGACACCGACCACCTTGCCGTCCCGCGCCAGCGGCACCGCCGGCAGCGTGGCGGGGTCGATCTCCGCCCAACCGACGTCCCGCACATAGCCGGGCACGGTCGGGGGAGGCTCGGACGTGAACGTGGACCACTGAGATCCGAAGCCAGGAGCGGTGACCTCGACCTCGGCGCCCAGCTGCTCGGCCAGCGCACGCTGGAAGTCGTACCCCGGACCGCCAGGTGCGGTGTGCTCCCCAGTGCGAGACGCGAGCAGCGTGAGCCCGTTCTGACGGTTCGCCCGCGCCTGCTCGAACACCGCCGTGCCCGCGACCAGATCGGCGAACCCGGCGGCCGTGACCGTAACCAGCCGCCCATCGTGCAACGTGACCCCGAACCGGTCGCGGTGCCCGTCCACCGCCACCACGAGCGAGCCTTCAGGCCCCGGGTTCGGGAACTCTCCGGGCAGGTCGTCACGGAACGAAACACCCACCACGGTGTCGCCGTCCCGGACCGGGCCCGACCGCACATCGTCCGCGGTGAACAGGTGAACCCGGCCCGATTGCGCGACACCCGCCACCGGCCGGGCCTGGTCGCCGAACACCCGCCACCGACCCGCGTCGGTCTCGGCGACGACCGGCTCGCGCCGCCCGAGGTCCGCGAGCCCGCGCTGGAAGTCGTGCGCCGCACCACCCGCGTGCGTCGGCACACCCGCCCGCGAACCCGGCAACGCGACCGCCGCCAGATCGGATTCCCTTGCCGCCGCGCGGAACGGTGCGGCCTTCGCCACGACCTGCGCGAACGTCCGCCCGTCCACGGTGACGCCCGTGCCGTCCGCGAGCCGCAGCCCGAAGTGCGTCGTACTCGCATCGGCGTCGATGTGGAAGACCGGCTGCCGCCCGGACACCGGAACCGCCACCGGACCATCCCCGGCACGGAACGACATCCCCACCGGGCGGCCGTCGGAAACCAACGGCCGGCCAACGACATCCCGCGCGCGGAACGACTTGGCCGCACCGGATGAGTCCACCCCGGACAGCCGGGTCTCACCGCGGCCGAACAACCGCGTCAGCGGACGCAGCAGTGACGAATTGCCCGGCTGCCACACCGGACCCCGCTCAGCGACCGGCACCGCGGCCTCGGCTCGACGATCAGCGCGGTCGAACCACTCGGTCAGACGCTTCTCGGACGAAGGCCGCGCCGGCGACGACCCGGCCGGTGTTGCGGCCTCGGACAAGTCATCACCGGGGTGCGCAGCCACGTCGCCGGGCACCGAGACGTCGCCACCACGGGGCTCGACCACCTGATGCGCATCCGCTGTCCCCTCCGGGAACGACCGCCACACCGCACTGCCGGTGTCCAGCACCGGCGAACCGTCCTCGGCGCGGAACCGCAGGTCGCCGTCCGGCGCCATGACCGGCAGAGCCGACCCGGACTCCCGGGCCAGCACCCGCGCGAAGTCCGCGGCACCGCCCGCGCCATGGGGTCCCACCACGGAATCCGCTGCCAGCAGTGCCACGGTTTCCGGCTGTGCTCCCGACCCGAACGCCTGGCGGAAAGTTTCGGACACCGCCGTCACCTTCGCCAGCGCCGACCCGTCCAGCCGCAACCGCCGCCCGTCCGCCGCCTGCACCTCGAACCAGCCACCCGGACCGGAATCCGCGTCGACGAAGAACGTGCGCGCCCGGCCCGACCAAGGCACCTCATTCGCTGTACGCCCGCCGTCCGCGACCCAGGCCGCGGTCGTCTCCGGCCCCGTCCCCTGCCGGAACGAAACCCCGACCGGAGCCCCATCGCGCAGCAGGGGGACAGACCGGATCCGCTCCGGATCGACAAAGCCCAGTCGCCCGGAGACCCCGTCCTCACCCAGTACGCCCGCGGACCCCGAGGAGAAGGAATTCCACCAGCCGCCATTGCCGACGCCGAGCTGGAAGAGGCCTTCACTGGTACGGAAGGTGAACACGTCTTCCGTCGCCGCGATCACCGGCTGCCGCCTGCCGAACTCGCTCAGCGCGTGCTGGAAGTCGTACGCTCCTCCGCCCGGCTCGTCGAGCCTGCCCACCTGGCATACGTTCAGCACCAAGGCTTCGGGGGACAACGCGTCCATCGACCGGCGGAAGGCCTGCAGATCGTTCAGCAAGTGAGCGAACGTCCGGCCGTCGACCGACAGCAGCTCGCCGCTGCGCAAGTGAATGTCGAACGACTTCTCCAAGTAGCCGTGCGCCATGACGAAGTAGGAGTTTTCGGTCCACGGCTTCCGGGTCTCCTCGAACCGGCCCTCACGGCCCGCTCGCATGATGCCCTCGGCGTCTTCGACACCGCGCGGGAAATCGATGGTCGTCTCGGCGTGCTCCAGCGCGAACTTGGCTTGCTCTTCCGCTCGCCCGGCCTCGTTGACGAAGGCCACCCCGATCTCGGTGCCGTTCCGTTCCAGAGTGGCGAATTCGATCTCCGACGACCGAAAGGTGATGGGCTCACCTCCGACCAGCAGGCCGTGCAGCTCGACGTTCTCGGCCACCCTGGTGACGTCGTGGAAGACCTGCCACTGCCGGTCGGCGCCCTCGAACCGCTCGTCCAGCTGCGCATTGGTGTCCGACGCTGCTTCGGAGACAGCGTCGCTTGGCCGCGGCGAGTTCTCACCGCTGCCTGCGAGCGAGGCGCCGTCTTCTTCGGTCCGCCGGGCCCCGGTGAGGAAGTCGGCCAGGGAGACCGGGCCGGTGCTGGTTCCCTCGTGGCGCGGACTCTCCGGCACGGACTCTTCAGAGATGCCGGAATGCCGGTCGAAGTCGTCGAGGTTGTCGAGGTCGGAAAACTCGGCGAAGTCGTTGAGGTCGGCGATGTCGGAACGGCCATCACGGGAGCCGTGGGACGACCGGTCTCCGGGCTCGATGAACTCAGGGGTCGCCGGTGGCGCCGTCTCGCCCTCGGTGCCGCCGAAACGCTGCCACTGCCCACCGTCGAACAGGACAGTCGACGACGAACCATTGTCCGGCGAGACGATCAGCTCGACGTCCTTGGTCGGCGCGTACACCGGCTCGGACCGGCCGAACCGCTCGGCCAGCGCGCGTTGGAAGGCCTTGGCCACGCCTTCGGTGCCGGAGTGGGAAAGCAGCAACGAGATCGCCTGCGGCGTTGAGCCTTCGAACGCCTGCCGGAACGGTTCGGTGCTCGTGACCAGCTCGGCGAGCGTCTCCCCGCCGATGTTCAGCACCCGGCCGTCACGATCCTGGATACGGATCCTGGTGCGCCCGATTTCCTCGGCGTCGATGTGGAACGCCGAGTCCCCCCAGGGCGCGGGCTCGCTGCGGACCTGCCCGTCCTCGGTCGCCAGTTCGAGATCGTACTGCCGTGCTCCCAGCAGGTGCGTGGTCCCGGAACCGCCGTCCGCCGCGGTCCAGGACTGCGCGAGCAGCCGGTCGGTCCCGGTCCGGAAGGTCACGCCCACGATCCGGTCGCCGTGGCGCAGCGGCGCCAGGTCCACCGTCCCGGGCTGGAAGAACGTCTCCCGCATCCGGGCTTCGCCGAAGCTGAACTCGGCGCCCCGCAGCGGCCGGGGCAGCGTGCTGAAGATCCGCTGCCCGCCATCGGCGGTCGGCGCCGACATCGGCTGCCACAGCTCGAACCGCCGCGCCAGCGCCCGCTGGAAGTCGTATGCCGCACCACCCGGCGAGTCGAGTTCGCCCACCGCCGAACCGAGCAGCGTCACCCGCTCCGGCCCGGTGCGGGGGTCGACCGGCCACAGCGTCCGGGTCTGGTCGAGTACATCGGCCAGCACCGAGCCGGACACGGCCGTCTCCGTGCCGTCGAGGAGGCGCAACCGGAACGAGTGCTCGTCACCGTCCACCGCGATGCGGAACTCATTGCCCATGCCGTGCGGGGGCTCGGCGTCGGTGAACGACACACCGACCGTCCGGCCGTCCACGGTGGACTGCTGGAAGCTCACCTCTTCGGAGCCGAACAGCAGCACCCTGCCGTCGGTGCCGATTCCGGGCAGCGGGGCCGGTTCGCGCGCGAACACCTTCCAGTCGCCGCCCGCGGGCATCACGATCGGCTCGCCGCGGTGGAACGCCCGCGCGAGCGCGCTCTGCAGTTCACCTGCCGCCTTGCCCACGTCCGAAGACAGCACCACCGCGGTGGGCATGCCCTGCACAAGCGCCCGATAAGCCGGTGAAGCCGCGACCACGGTGGCGAAGGCACGGCCGTCGACGGTCAGTTTCCGGCCGTCGGCCAGTGTCACGTCGAACCGGTCACCCGAACCGCGCAGGTCGACGCCGATCGCTCCCTCTGGCCACCGCGACGGCTCCGGCCCGGTCCAGCCGTCCTCGTCGCGGAACGACACACCGATCTGGCGCTGCCCGTCGGTGACCGGCCGGGACCGCACGTCCTCCGGCGCGAACGCCTGCAGACGGCCGGCCGCGTCGGTGCCCAGCGCGTCCGACCCCTTGCTGCCCAGTACCCGCCACTCCCCGACGTTGCGGACCGAGGTGTGCGTCTCGCCGTCTCGGACATCGGCGATGACGGCCTCCGTCGCGCCGATCACCGGCTGCCGGTGACCGAACGTCGAGGCCATCGCGCGCTGGAAGTCGTAGGCAGGCCGGCCTGCCGTCTCCGTGTCCGCGGTGAAGCAGGAAATCAGCGCGATCGCTTCGGGTGCGTCCGGCCCCAGCGCCCGGGAGCGGAACGGCTCGAGCCGCTGCACCAAGTCGGCGAAAGCCGCACCGGGCAGGTACGCCGGTGTGCCGTCCTTCGTGTTCACCCGGAAATTGAGGCCTTCGGGCGAGAGGAGCGTGTGCAGGACGAGGTGGAAGGTGTTCTCCGGCCACGGTGCGGTCAGCGACCGGACTTCCAGGCCTGCCTCCTGCGCCTCGGTGACATCGTCGACGCGGGCGGGCAGCTGGTAGGTCCGTTCCTTGCCACCTGCCGCACCCCACGCCAGGTCGGTCACCTTTTCGGCGTCGGAGGTGTTGAAGCTGATCCCGATGACCCGGCCGTCCCGGACGAGGGGGTCGGCTCGCACGTCGGCCGGGTCGAGCCTGAGCCCGGTGAAGTCGTCGACGTTGCGTGCCTGCACCGTTTCCGTGACCGGGCGGGAATCGAACCTCTGCCAATACAGGTCCGGATCGCCACCGTCTTCGGTCAGGAAACTGCTGTAGCTGAGCTCTTCGCCGGGCGCCAGCACGGAAACCTCGGCGCCGAGCCGCTCGGTCAGCGCGAGCTGGAAGTCGTGCGCCGCGCCACCGGCGGTAAACCGTTCACCGGTCCTCGACGCCAGCAGTGTCACCGACCCCGGCCGGTTCGTCCGTGCCTCGCCGAACAGCGCGGTCCGCGACACCAGTTCGGCGAACCGGTCACCGGAAACCGAAAGCCGGGTGCCGTCGTGCAAGGTCAGCTCGACCCGGTCGACCTGCCCGTCCGCGACCACCGTCAGCCCGTCGGCTTCCGGCAGACCGTGCAGCCTATCCAACTGACCGACGTACGAGACGCCCACGACGGCGTCTCCGTCCAGCAGCGGAGCGACGCGTACCTCATCCGGCGAGAACAGGTTCACCCGCTCGCCCGGCAGGAAACCGGCGATCGGGGCAGGTGCGGTGTCCAAAACCCGCCATTGACCCGCGCCGTCCTCGGCCGCCACCGGACCGCGGTGGCCGAACTCCTCCAGCCCACGCTGGAAGTCGTGCGCCGCGCCACCGGGCCGATCGAGCGCACCCGCCCGCGAACCCGGAAGCGCGATCGCACCGAACTCGTCGTGCTTCACCGCGGAACGGAACGGCTTCGCCTTCGACACCACCTCGGCGAACGTCCGCCCATCCACCGAAACCCGAGTGCCATCGGAAAGCCGCAACCCGAACCGCGACTGCGTCGCGTCCACATCAAGGTGGAACACCGCACCAGCACCCGACACCGGAACCGCCACCCGATCGTCACCCGTCCGGAACGACGCACCCACCCGGCGGCCATCCGAGTGCAGCGGCCGGACCTCGACATCGCGAACCCTGAACGACCGCGGCTCACCGGAAACGTCCAACCCGCTCAAGATCACTTCTGGCTTGCCGAAGAGCCGGTTCAGCGAACGCTTCACCGAAGAACCCAGCCCCGGCTGGGAAACCGGGCCGCGCTCCGCCGTCGGGGCCGACTCGGCCAGCGGCCCGGACGACGTGTGCGACTCGCTCAGCACCGAAGAGTCCGGCAACGGCGCGGAGAAGTGCTCGGGGTCCGTGATGTGCTGGTTCAGCGGCTCGACGACCTGCTGAATCTCGTCGATCTCGTCGATCTCGTCGGTCGTCACCGGCCGGTCACCGCTGGGCCGCGCCCGCTCCACGGGAGTGTCGAGCTCGTCCGGGAAGACCCGCCACCGGCCGTCGTCGAACAGCACGGTGCTGGCAACGCCGTCCTCGACCGCCAGCTCGAGCCACGACGTCGGCGCGAACACCGGGTTCCGGTAGTCGAACCGGTCCGCCAGCGTCCGCTGGAAGGCGGCCGCCGAAGCACCGGCCCCATCCACCGCGCCGGTGTTCGAGAGCAGCAGCGTGACCGCGTTCGCGTTCCCGTCGGCCAGCGCACGGGCGAACGGCTCCGAGTGCGCCACCAGCGCGGCGAAGGTGGTGGGCTCGACGTCCAGCTCGGCACTGCCCGTCACGATCCGGAACCGGTCGGAGGGACCGGGAACGTCGACGAAGAACGTGCCCGCGGGCCACGGTGACGGCACGGTCGTGATCGGGCCCGCGTTCCGCGCCTCGGCGAAGTCCAGCTGGTCGGGGCCGAGCAGGTGCGTCTCCCGGCCCGCACCGGCCGCCATCCACCGGTCGATCGTGTGGGTGTACAGGGCGAACGAGGCGCCGACGACCTTGCCGTCGACCTCGAGCGAGTTCACCAGTACCTCGTCGGGCTGGACCCAGATTCGCTTGCCCGTGCGGCTCTTGCCGGAGATCGGCGCCGGGCCGCTCGGGAACGAGCGCCATTCGGCGCCTTCCGAAAGCACGGTCGCGGCGCCACCGTGCTCACCGACCGTCAGCTCGAGCCCGCCGGACGGCGCGTACATCGGCTGCCCGTAACCGAAGCGATCGTGCATCACCGTCTGGAAGTCGTGCGCCGCGCCACCCGGCGCGGCGAGCGTGCCCGCCTCCGACGCCAGCAGCGTGATCCCGGAGACCCGGTCCGACCACGTCTCGTCGAACCGGCTGGTCTCGGCCTCCATCATGTCCCGGAACGGGCGCGTGGTGACGACGAGGTTCGCGAACGTGGCACCGTCGACCCACAGCTGACGGCCGTCCTGCGACCACACCCCGAAGGCGTCGGACCGCGCGGGGACCGCGAGGTGGAACGCGTCCTCTGCCCAGGGGGCGCCGTCCTGACGCGAGGCGCCCGAGCCGTCCACCCAGTTCTCGACGGTGCTCAGCTCATCGATGTGGTGGAACGACAGCCCGACCGGCTTGTCACCGTGGTACAGCGGCGTGACCTGCACATCCGACGGCTGGAACAGGTGCCGCAGGCCGGTGGAGTCCACCGCGCGCAACGGGTTCGGGCCGTGGGTGTGCGTCGTCCAGCGACCGCCCGCTTCGTGCAGCACGGGTTCGCCGGTGGAGCCCGCCCGCAGCTCCAGCGCGCCGGTCTGTGCGTAAATCGGGCCCAGTGCGCCGAATTCCCGGCTCAGCATGGTGGCGAAGTGCCCGATCCCGCTCCGAGCGTCGTCGCGTGCCTTTCCCGCCTCCGAGGCGAGCAACGCCAGCGCCTGCGGCCGGTCCGGGCCGGTCATGGCGTCGAGGAACGCCTGCGACTTCGCCACCAGGCGGCCGAGTGCGCCGGCGTCGACGACGAAACGCCTGCCATCCTGGGTGCCGACCGTGACGCGCCCGTCGGGCGTGGCGGTGACGTCGACGAAGAACGTCTGGTGCGGCCACGGCGTTTCCTTGGTCGCCTTGGCGCCGGTGGCGGCCCAGTCGAGGCTGAGGTCCAGCCCGGCTCCCTGCTGGAAGGACAGGCCGATGGTCTTGCCGTCGCGGACCAGCGGGACCGTGTGGACCTCGTCGGCGCCGAAGGCGCTCCAGTTGCCCAACCGGACCTGGTCCTCGCCCAGCACCCAGGCGGATCCCGAGGTGAGCGTGCGCCAGAAACCGGCTTGCTCGACGACGGTGCCGCCCTGATCGGCGAACCCCATGGCCTCCGTCGCCGCGACGATCGGCTGCCGGTAGCCCAGCCGTTCGAGTGTCTGTTGCAGGTCGTGGGCGCCGCCACCGGGAGCGTCCTCCCTGCCGACCTGGCAGACGATCAGTGCCAGTGCTTCCGGCGTGTTGCCGGCCACCGGATCGTGGAAGTAGCGCAGATCGTTCAGCAGCCTGCCGAACTCAGTGCCCCCGACCAGGGCCGTCCGGCCGTCGTTGAGCCGCACCCGGAAGGTTTCCGGTGAGCCGTGAGTGGTGACGTAGAAGGTGTTCTCCGGCCAGGGCGCGGTCTCGCGCCGCACGACGTTTTCCCGCTGCGCCTTGCCGAATTGCCCGAACCCGTAACCCTCGGGCAGCAGGTTGGTCCGGCGGACCTTGGTCGTCGCCACCCCTGAGCGGTCATGCGACAGTTCGATGAAGCGGCTGAAGGAGATCCCGACCACGTTGTTGCCGCGGCGCAGCTGGTGGACGCGCGACTGGGACGACTCGAAGGTGATCGGCTGCCCGGTCTTCTTGTCCACAGCCGAAATGGTGATTCCTGCGACGACATCCGCGTGGACCCGTCCGAGGCCGATCAGACTCCGGAAGTGGTGGATCATCCGCGGCCGGCTGGCCGGCGTGCGCGGCTCCGACGTGGCCTCGTTGCCAGGGCGCGTCGAATCCCCACCACGACTGGAAACCAGAGCGTTGACCTCGTCGATCCGGCGGTCCGCCGTCGCGAGGTCGGCCGAGACGACGTCAGTGGTGTCGGTCCGCCCGAACCGCTCCGCCAGCGCGTGCCGGAAGGGTTCCGCCGCGCCGCCTGCCCACGGCTTTTCGCCGGTACTCGACGCCAGCAGCCGCACGGCACCGGAACGGTTCGCCCGCGCCTCGTCGAACAGCGCGGTCCGCGACACCAGTTCCGCGAACCGGTCACCGGAAACCGAAAGCCGGGTGCCGTCGTGCAAGGTCACCGCGACCCGGTCGCCGCGCCCGTCGGCGACCACGGCCAGCCCGTCGGACTCCAGCGTGGTGTGCAGACCGGAAATCTCACCGTCGTACGAGACGCCGACAACGGTGTCCCCGTCCAGCACCCGGGCGACCCGCACCTCCTCCGGCGAGAACAGGTTCACCCGGCCGCCCGGCAGGAAGCCCGCGATAGGAGCCGGGGCTGTGTCGAAGACCCGCCATTGACCCGCGCCATCCTCGGCCGCCACCGGAGCCCGGTGGCCGAACTCCGCCAGCCCACGCTGGAAGTCATGCGCCGCGCCACCGGGCCGATCGAGCACACCCGCCCGCGAACCCGGCAACGCCAGCGCACCGAACTCACCGTGTTTCACCGCGGAACGGAACGGCTTCGCCTTCGACACCACCTCGGCGAACGTCCGGCCATCCACCGAAACCTCAGTGCCATCGGCAAGCCTCAGCCCGAACCGCGACTGCGTCGCGTCCACATCAAGGTGGAACACCGCACCAGCGCCGGACACCGGAACCGCCACCCGATCGTCACCCGTCCGGAACGACGCACCCACGCGGCGGCCATCCGAGTGCAGCGGGCGGACCTCGACATCCCGCGCACGGAACGTCCGCACCTCACCGGAAACGTCCAACCCGCTCAAAACCCGCTCAGGCCTGCCCAGGAGCCGGTTCAGCGAACGCTTCACCGAAGAACCCAGCCCCGGCTGGGAAACCGGGCCGCGCTCCGCCGTCGGGGCCAACTCGGCCAGCGGCCCGGAGGAGGTGGGGGAACCCTCTGGTTCGGCGACGTGGGCACCCGGCTCCGACAACGGGCCGGCGAAGCCTTCCGGTTGCGCGATGTGCTCGTTCGGCGGCTCGACGACCTGCTGGATCTCGCCCGTGTCCGGCGTCCGGTCACTGACCTGCTCCACCCGCTCGACCGGGTGACCGGCGTCGACCGGGAACACGCGCCACGTGCCGTTGTCAGACAGCGCGGTGGACGCGACACCGTCCTTGACATGCAAATCGACCCAGTTGGTCGGCGCGAACACCGGGTTCCGGTAGGCGAACCGCTCGGCCAGCGTCTGCTGGAAGACTCCCGCCGCGCTCTGCGGCCCGTCCGCCATGCCCAGCTGGGACACCAGCAGGGTGACCGCGTGCGCGTTCCCGCCTGCCAGCGCCTCGGCGAACGGCGCGGAACGCGCGACCAGCGCGGCGAAACCGGCCGCATCGACGTGGACGGACTCCCCGAGGTGGCTGATCCGGAACTGGCCGGAGGTACCGGAGGCGTCGACGAAGAACGTTCCCGCCGGCCACGGCGACGGCACGGTCGTCACCGCGCCCTCGTCCCGCGCGTCGTCGAGGAAGTACTGGTCGGGGCCGAGCAGATGGGTCTCCTGGCTCGCACCGGCTGCCGCCCACGCGTCAACGGTCGCGTCTTGGGTGTACGAAGCGCCGATGATCTTGCCGTCGGACTCGATCGGCCTGACCCGCACCTCGTCCGGCTGGACCCAGACCCGCTTGCCGGTCATCGGGGCCTGCCCGGGGATCGGCGGCGAGCCCTCCGGAAGCGAGCGCCATTCACCGCCGGTGGACAGGACGGTGGAGGTGGCGCCGTGCTTGTCGACCCACAGGCCGACCTGGCCGGTCGGCGCGTACATCGGCTGCCCGTGCCCGAAGTGATCCCGCATCGACTGCTGGAAGTCGTGCGCCGCACCACCGGCCGCGGCCAGCGAACCCGACCCCGACGCCAGCAGCGTGATCCCGGAAACCCGGTCGGACCAGGTATGCCCGATCCGGTCGGTCTCGAGGTTCATCGCCTCCTGGAACGGCTTGAGATCCTCGACCAAGTCCGCGAAGGTGCTGCCGTCCAGCCAGAGACGCCTGCCGTCCTCAAGGAACACCCCGAACGCGGCAGGCGTCGCCGGAGCCGCGATGAAGAACGCATCGTCCGCCCACGGCGCGCCCTCCTGACGCTTCCCGCCCCCACCATCGACCCAGCTCTGGACAACCGGCTGCTTGTCGGCGTCGTGGAACGACAGCCCGACCGGCTTGTCGTTGTGGAACAACGGCGTGACCACGACATCGGTGGGCTGGAACAGGTGCCGCAAACCGGTGGAATCCAGCGCGGACAACGGTTTCGGTCCGTCCGCCTGTAACGCCCAGCGGCCACCCAGTGCCTGCAGCACCTGCTCGCCGAGTGCGTCGGACTCCAAGGTCAACCGGCCGGTCTGGGCATACACCGGAAGCGGGGTTCCGGTCTCCCGTGACAGTGCCTTGGCGAAGTCGAGCGCGTTGTCCCGGCCACCGAAAAGCGGCTCTCCCGCGTGCGAAGACAGCAGCGCCAACGCCTGCGGCCCATCGGCACCCGCCACGGCCTCCTCGAACGCCCGCGTGTTCGCCACCACCCGGCCAAACGAACCAGCGTCGAGGCTCAGCACGCGCCCGTCTGCGGTAGGCACCACGAACCGGCCATTTTGCGGGTTGGCTGCCACGAAGAACGTCTGGTGCGGCCACGGTGCGTCCCCCGCGGCCTTCGCGCCCGTGGCCGCCCAGTCACGAACCGCGTCCAGCGCCGGGCCGGCATGGAAGGAGACACCGACAGTCTTCCCATCCCGGACCAACGGCACCGACTGAACCCGGTCGACCGGGAACGAACTCCAGTTACCCAGCCGGACAACGTCCTCACCCAGCACCCAGGCATCACCCGACGAAACCGTCCGCCAAGTCCCGCCGTCCTCGATCCAGTTGCCGCCATCCTTTCTCCAGCCCATGGGCTTCGTCGCCGCCAGCACCGGCTGCCGGTACCCCAACTGCCCCAGTGCCTGCTGCAGGTCGTGCGCGCCACCACCAGGGCCGTCGATGCTGCCCACATTGCAGACCACCAGCGCCAGAGCTTCGGAACCATTACGGGCCACCCCGCGACGGAACGGCTGAAGATCGTGGAGCAGCTTGCCGAAAGCCTCACCACCGACCAGCAGTTGCCTGCCATCGGCGAGCCTCACCAGGAACGAATCGACGAGCCCGTGTGTGGTGACATAGAACGTGTTCTCCGGCCACAGCTCGCCGTGGAAGACCGCTACGTTGTCCGCTACAGCCTTGTCGTTGTCCTTGATCGTGTAGCCCTCGGGCAGCAAGAGGTTGCTCCGAGGCCCGGTCAGCCCCACCAGCGTCCGGTCTTCCGCCAGTTCCGAGCCGCGGGAGAACGAGACACCGATCACCTCACCGCGCCGGTACATCCGGTGGACCCGTGCCTGCGAAGACTTGAACTCGACCACGCCAGCGGTCGCCAAGTCGGTGCCGGAGAGCGTGGTGTCGTCGAAGACCTTCGCCTTGCCGAGCCCGAGCAACCGCTTGGTCCCGCGCACAAGGGGCTCCAGCGGCCTCGCCGAACCCGGGGTATCGCCGCTCTTGGAGCGGTAGGAGACGTCGTCGGACCGGAGCGCCGGCTCGGGGAACACGTGCCACGTACCGCCGTCGGATACCACGGTGGACGCGACGCCGTGCTCGACATTGACGTCGACCCAGCTGGTCGGCGCGAACACCGGGTTCCGGTAGGCGAACCGCTCGCCCAGCGTCTGCTGGAAGACACCTGCCGCGCTTCCCGGCCCGTCCGCCATACCCCGCTGCGTGGTCAGCAAGGTGATCGCGTGCGCGTTCCCGCCTGCCAGCGCGCGAGCGAACGGGTCGGAACGCGCGACCAGCGCGGCGAAATCGGCCGCACCGACGTGGAGCGGTTCCTCGCCACGGCTGATCAGGAACCGGCCGGATGTGGTGTCGACGTCGACGAAGAAGGTTCCCGCCGGCCACGGCGACGGCACGGTCGTCACCGCGCCCTCGTCCCGCGCGTCGTCGAGGAAGTGTTGATCGGAGCCGAGTAGATGGGTCTCCCGGCTCACACCGGTTTGCGCCCACTCGTCGACGAGGGCCGGGGCATCGGTCGCGAACGAAGCGCCGACGACCTTGCCGTCGGACTCGATCGGCCTGACCCGCACCTCGTCCGGCTGGATCCAGACCCGCTTGCCGGTCCTCGGAGCGTGCCCGGGGATCGGTGCAGGGCCGTCCGGGAACGAGCGCCATTCACCGCCCGTGGACACGACCGTAGCGGCGCCATGCTCGTCGACCCGCACACCGACCTCGCCGGTCGGCGCGTACATCGGCTCCCGGTGCCCGAAGCGTGCCCGCATCGACTGTTGGAAGTCGTGCGCCGCACCACCGGCGGCGGCCAGCGAACCCGACCCCGACGCCAGCAGCGTGATCCCCGAAACCCGGTCGGACCAAGTGTGCCCGATCCGCCCGATCTCGAAGTTCATCGCCTCCTGGAACGGCTTGAGATCCTCGACCAGGCCCGCGAAGGTGCTGCCGTCCAGCCAGAGATGCCTGCCGTCCTCAAGGGACACCCCGAACGCGGACGAGGTCGCCGGAGCCGCGATGAAGAAGGCATCGTCCGCCCACGGCGCACCGTCCTGGCGCTTCCCGCCCCCACCATCGACCCAGTTCCGGACGAACGCCTGCTGGTCGGCGTCGTGGAACGACAGCCCGACCGGCTTGTCGTTGTGGAACAACGGCGTGACCACGACATCCTCAGGCTGGAACAGATGACGCAAACCCGTGGAATCCACCGCCGACAGCTGCGTCGGCCCGTCGGCCTGCAGCTCCCAATGACCGTCGTGCCCGTGCAGCACCCGCTCGCCGAGGGATCCTGGATCCAAGGTCACGCGGCCGGTCTGGGCGTACACCGGAAGCGGGGTTCCGGTCTCCCGCACCAGCGCCTTGGCGAAGTCGAGCGCACTGTTCCGGCCACCATAAAGCGGCGCTCCCGCGTGCGAAGACACCAGCGTCAACGCCCTTGGCCCATCGGCACCCCCGAACGCCCGGGTGTTCGCCACTACCCGGCCGAACGAACCACCGTCGATCCTCAGCACGCGCCCGTCTGCGGTACGTACCTCGAACCTGCCATTTTTCGTGGAGGCTGCCACGAAGAACGTCTGGTGCGGCCACGGCGGCTCCCCCGCGGCCTTCGCGCCCGTGGCCGCCCAGTCACGGACCGCGTCCAGCGTCTGGCCGTCATGGAAAGAGACACCGACGGTCTTCCCGTCCCGGACCAACGACACCGACTGAACCTGCTCGACCGGGAACGAACTCCAGTTGCCCAGCCGGACAACGTCCTCGCCCAGCACCCAGGCACCACCCGACGTGAACGTCCGCCAAGTCCCACCGTCCTCGATCCCGGTGCCCTCGTCCAGCAAGTCCACCGTCTGCGTGGCCGCTATCACCGGCTGCCGGTATCCCAGCCGGCCCAGCGCCCGCTGCAGGTCGTGCGCGCCGCCACCGGGACCGTCGACGAGACCCACTTTGCAGATCAGCAGTGCGAATGCATCCGGCTCGCTCCTGGCGACGCCGTCACGGAACGACCGGAGGTCGTGCAGCAGCCGGCCGAAGTTCTCGCCCCGCACGGTCAGCTTCCGGCCGTCAGCCAGCCGGACCTCGAAGGTCTCCGGTGAGCCGTGGGTGGCGACGTAGAACGTGTTCTCGGACCACGGCTCGGGGCCCCTTTTCAGCACTCCGTCGTCAAAAGCCTTGTCCCAGTCCTGGTAACCCTCCGGCGAGTAGTAGGTGAACCGGCCGTCTGTCTGTTGCACGCTCCGGCTGTCCGCCCGCCGCGCCGATTCACGGGTAAAGGTGACACCGACCACCTCGCCGCCGCGGTACAACCGGTGGACCCGTGCCTGCGAAGACTTGAACTCCACCACGTGACCGGTCTGCTGATCGGTGCCGGACAGCATGATGTCGCCGAAGACCTTCGCCTTCCCCAGTCCGAGAAAACGCTTGACCTCACGACCCAGCCCGAGAAGACGCTTGACCTCACGGCCAAGGGGCTTCAGCGGCCTCTCCGAACCCGACCTGACACTGTCCATGGCGCGGGACGCGACGTCATCGGAGCGTCCCGACGCGAACCGCTGCCATTCCCCGCCGTCGCCGACCGCTGTGCTCGCCCGCCCGTCGGCGGTGACCAGGTCCACGTGCTTGTCCGCGGCGAAAACCGGCTGGCGGTAGTCGAACTGCTCCGCCATCGCCTGCTGGAAGGAGCGCGCGGGGCCGTCGGCGGCTCCGGCGAACGGCGCCACCAGTGTGATCGCGTCGGCGTTGCCCTGGGTCAGTGCCCGCTGGAACGACTGGGACCGCGCCACCAGACCCGCGAACACGTCGCCGTCGACCCGGCGCTGCCCACCCGCCGAGACCAGGAACCGGCCGGTACCGGAGCTCAGGTGGACGAAGAAGGTGCCGTTCGGCCACGGCGCCTTCGCGATCGTCAGCGCACCCGCGTGCAGCGCCTCCTCGTAGCTGTTGTGGCCGGGGGAAAGCTGGTGTGTGACGTCCCGGCCCGGTGCGCCTGCCCAGCGACGGGCCTCCTGGGCCGCCGACGGGGTGAAGGTGATACCGACGACCCGGCTGCCGGTCTGCAGCGGAGTGGCGAACACGTTGTCCGGCGACAACCAGATCCGCCGTCCCTCGGCGAACCCGGGAATCGGGAGGGTGCCCTGCGGGAACGAGCGCCACTGCCCGCCCGCGAGCACGATCTCGTCGCCGCGCACTTCGAGCGACCGCGAGGGCGCGAACACGGGCTGCCCGAAGCCGAACCGCTGCGCGAGCGATCGCTGGAAGTCGTGCGCGGCGCCACCCGCGTTCGCCAGGTGACCCGATGACGCGGCCAGCAACGGGATACTCGTGATGCGCTGCGACAGCGTGCGCCCTCGGCTGTCGATGGGCAGCGCCATCGCGTCGCGGAACGGCTGGGACACGGTCAGCACGTTCGCGAACGTCTCGCCGTCGACCCAGAGTCGCCGTCCGTCCTCCAGCAGGACACCGATCGAGCTCGGCCTCCCGTCCGCCGCGACGACGAAGGGATCCTTCGACCACGGCACGCCGTCGCGCCGCGAGGCACCGCCCTGGCCCGCCCAGTCCTGCAGCGCCTGGTGGCCAGTGCCGTCCCTGAACGACAACCCGACCGGCCGGTCGCCGTGGAGAAGGTGCTCGGAGCGCACGTCGCCGGGCTGGAACAGGTGCCGCAGGCCGGTCGGGTCGACACCGTGCAACGGGTTCGGACCCGTGGTGTGCATCGTCCACCGTGGAGCGGCACCGGTGAGCAGGTCGCGGCTGGGACGCACGGCACCGGCAGGCGAGAAGACCGGCCGCCCGAAGTCGAAGTCCCGCTCCAGCGCCCTGGTGAAGTCCATTGCGTGGTTCTGGCCGAGGCCGCTGGCCGCGATCGACGACACCGTCAGCGCGATCGCCTCCGGCCGCTCGGCGCCCACCGCGGTCCGGAACGCCTCCGTGTTCGCCACCACCCGGCCGAACGCGCGGCCCTCCAGCGTCAGCTCACGGCCGTCGAGGGTGTGCACGACGGGCCGTCCGTCCGGCCCCGACGCGGCATCGACGAAGAAGCTCCGGTGCGGGAAGGGAGCCGACGATGCCACCCTGGCGCCACGGTCCGCCCACTCGAGGCTGTGGCCGAGGTCGGCGCCGCTGCGGTAGGACACGCCGATCGTGCGCCCGTCGCGCACCAGCGGGGTCGCCCGTGCCTCGGCGGGGTCGAACGACACCACCTTTCCAGGCATGGACTCGCCCAGTACCCGAGCGGGCCCGGACGACAACGCCCGCCAGATCGCGCCGTGTTCGACGTAGGTGTGCCAGCTTTCCTTGCCCAGCTCGAAGCCCACCCGCATGGGGGCCGCGAGCACCGGCTGCCGGTAGCCCAGCTCGCCGAGGAACCGCTGGAAGTCGTGCGCGGCGCCACCGGGCCCGTCGACCGCGCCGGCGAGGCAGACGATCAGGCTGATGGCTTCGGGCTCGCCGAGTGTCACCGAGTCCCGGAACGACTCCAGGTCGTTCAGCACCCGTCCGAAGGTCTCGCCGTCCACCTCGACGGTGCGGCCGTCGGCCAGGTTCACCTCGAAGGTGCCGGAGTGGCCGTGGGTGTCGATGATGAACGAATTCGACGGCCACGGCGCAGGCACGACCCGCCCGGCGCCGCCGCTGGTGCCGTCGAGCACCGTGGTGCCGTCGTACGGCAGTTTGCCGAGTGCGAGGTCGGTCTTCAGCCGGTCGCCGGTCATGAAGGTGAGCCCGATCGGCTGGCCCTCGGCGTTGCGCATCCGCCGGACCTGC
The DNA here is from genome assembly GCA_963762765.1 of uncultured Actinomycetota bacterium. GTDB lineage: Bacteria > Actinomycetota > Actinomycetes > Mycobacteriales > Pseudonocardiaceae > Amycolatopsis. Next base: position 193,258 of record CAVXMR010000028.1, on the reverse strand, counting down.
ACCTCCGACGAGTGGAAGGTCACCGGAAGCTTGGTCGCCTGGTCGACACCCGCCGCCGTGACACCCTCGACGACCTTCGCGCGGCCGAAGCCGAGCAGGTTCTTGATCTGGCGGATCGGCGAGAAACCGTTGTGCTTGAACGACGCAGGGCTGTTCTCGAGCCTGCTTCCGGCAGGTTGCTCGGCACGGACCTCGCTCGACCGCAGGCTGAGCGGCCAGCCTGCGGCCTCGCCCTCCGGCAGGTTCAGCACGTCGCGCACGGTGCGCCCGTCGGCCGGAACGGTCATCACGCCGTGCTCGGCGAGCGCGTCGCGGGCCGCGTTGGGCACATCCGGGCCGTGGAACGAGGTGCCGATCGTGCTTCCGTCCCGTACCAGCGGAGTGACGACGACATCCTGCGACGGCGGAATCCGGGTGCTGCCTGAATCCACCTCCGGCCGCCGCACCGGGTGAAGTTCGAACGTCCGCCAGGTTCCGCCGTTGGTGAGCTGCGTGGCCCAGGACTGCTGCCCGGGGTCGGTGAAGAAGGCGACCTGATCGGTCGCCCCGACGACCGGCTGCCGGTGGCCGAACTCGGTGGCCAAGGTCCGCTGGAGGTCACGCGCGGCCCCACCCGGCCCGTCGATGGCGGCGACGTAGCAGACGTTCAGCGCGAGCGCCTCGGCTCCGCCCCGGTCCATCGTCTCCCGGAACGGGCGCAGATCGTTCAGCAGGTGACCGAAGGTCTCCCCGGTGACCTGGAGTTCCCGGCCGTCGACGGTCTGCAGCTCGAAGCGCACCGGCGTGCCGTGTGTGGTGACAAGGAAGGAGTTCTCCGGCCACGGCGATGGCAGGGTGCGGAAGTTTCCCTCGGCACGGGCCTTGGCGACCTCGCCCGGCTCGCGGACGCCGTCCGGGAAGTGCTGGGTGGCGCCCGAAGGCTCTTGCGTGCCCTTCTTGAGGTCTTGTTCGAGCTGCCAGCCGGTCTTGAAGGTGACCCCGGCGGAGGTGCCGTCCGCCTTCTGGATCGGGTGAACCCAGGCCTGCGAGGACCGGAAGTCCACCATGCGCCCGGTCGCCTTGTCCATACCACGCAACGGAACATCGCCGACGACGTCGGCAACCGGGAACGCGCGCCACCGGCCACCGCGGTCGAGCACCGTCTGACCACCGCGGCCCAGCAGCGGAGTACGCAGGTGCACATCGGTCGTCGGCGCCACGATCGGCTGGCGGTGCCCGAACTCGTCCGCCAGCGTCCGGCCGAAGTCGTGCGCCGCGCCGCCGGGGCCCGCTGCCTCCCCGGCGCGCCCGGACACCAGCACCAATGAGCCCGTCGGGTCGTCCCCGACCGCACGCTTGAAGGTGTCCACCCCGGCGACCACGCGGGCGAAGTTCGGTCCGTCGAGCCGCAGCCGCGACCCATCGGTGAGCTGGACCTCGAAAGAGTCCGCCGAACCCGGTGCCGCGATGAATACCGCGTCGTCGCGCCAGGGCGACGCCGTTTTCTCCGCGCCTCGGCGGCTCGGGAACCGCGACCGGCCGTCTTCGGGGTGGGCGTAGCTGGTCCGCTTGCCGGTGGTCGACTCCTCGGCCCATTGCTGCACCCGTGCCTTGTCGCGGCCGGCGTGGAAGTTCACCCCGATCTGACGGGAACCGTGCATCAACGGCGCGACCCGCACCTGGTCCGCCTCGACCCGCCGGAGCGCACCGTTCTCATCGACGCCGAACGGGAACCCCGCCCGCTCAGCAGCGACTACATCCGCACGCGCCGGCGCGACGTCGTGGTGGGCGAGCCAGCCTTCCTCGACCTCCGTGATCGAATCCAGCTCCGTGAACTTCGCGAGCTTCGGCAGCTTCTTCAGCCCAAGGGGGCCCGTGGCGTCCCGGGAGGCCATCCCCCTGAGAGCGGCTTCGAAATCGGTATCGCTTTCGTAGTCGAAGTCATCGCCTTCACGAACGATCACGTCCTCACGAACGATCTCCGGCTCATGGACGATCTCCGGCTCGACCACATCGACGACGTCGTCATCCCGGACTGTGCCACCGCTTTCCGGCAGGATCTCCGGCTCGCGTGGCGGATTGAGGAACTCGTTCAGCGAAACGGGTTGCTGCGGAGGAAGATCGTCGGCCCGCACGATCCCGGATGGCGCCCCCTCGACGACCGGGCGAACCAGCAGTTCGGAATGTCCGGCCGCGGTCAGCGCATCTTCCTTCGGGTCGGAAAGACCCAGCTCCTTCAGCCCGGCACGGTCGATTTCGATCAGGATGGGGGTGTCAGGCCCGGTCCGGATCGCTTCCTTCCAGCTCGAGGGCACCCGGTAGCCCCGGTAGACGGGCTCGATCGTCCACTGTGGAGTGAGCCGGACGAGGTAGCGCTTCTCGCCGGCTGTCTTCGCCTTCGGGGTACCGTCCGAGCCCGGATCCACGGCGTCATCCGGTTTCCCGACATCCTTCGACGTCGATGTACCGGTGTCGCGAGAGCGTCCCCATTCACTCCACGGCGTGTACCCGTCGCCGACCAGCATCCCTGGCCGCTGTGACGAATTGTCGATGTTGGGCGTGGCGAAATTGGCGAAGTTTTCCGGCGCCATTTCACCGAAATGGGCGTCGGTGACCTTGGCCGTGTCCTTTTCGGTCGTCTTCGACTCCAGCGGAGCGTCGTACACCTGCACGAGTTCACGCTTCACCACGTCCATGGTGATCTTGATGCGACGCATCGCGTCGCCGGCCAAATTGACGACGTAACCCTCGTTCGACAACAGGTCACGCAGGTGTGTCCGCATCGGCAGCGAACCGGTCGCCGACTGGATCTGATGCGCGGCACGCGGGTGCAGCAGCGGCCGTCCGCCGGTTTTCCCCCGTACCAGGTCTTCGAGCGACCGGTGCAGGCTCGGCGCGTCGAAGGGGCGGACCCGCGCCACCACGTCGCCCGACAATCCTTCCGTCAGGCCGAGTTCGCGCTGTGCCTCGTGCAGCGAGCCGGTCTTCTCCGCCAGTGCGGGCACCGGACGACCACCGGCCGGGATCGTCTCGTCCATCGGAACGCTGGAGCGCACCGCGTCCGGCAGCGTGAACTCGCTCGTCCAGGGTTCCTCCAGCCGGCGAGTGCCCGGCAGGAACTTGTAGTAGTGCCCGGCCCTGGCGTAGGGGTAGACGTCCATCGTGACCCGGAGGTCGTGCAGGAACTCGGCGCTGTCGGCGGTACGGGAGGAGGAGATCGTCTCGCCGCGTTCGTGCCCGAGTTCGTTGCGGTTTTCGAACCGGTGTGAACCACTCCAATACGTGCCGAGGGTGGAGGCGGGCCGGTGCTTCGACCCGCTGTAGGTCAGCACGCCGGCGGTCCAGTCCGTCCACCAGCCCCGCATCGAGGTGGAGCCGGCCGAGTCGGTTCTGGTCGTCTCGCCCCTGATCTCCTCCCCGGACACCGTCCGGCGGTACGCACCCGGCCCGAGCTCGGCTCGCAAGACCACGAGCTGCTCGACCTTGCCGATCGGATTCGCCCCTTCGAGGTACACCGGGTGACCGCCGTTGAGCATGTCGTTCAGCGTCGGGTTGAACTCCGACCCGGCCAGAGCCGGCCCGAGCACGTCGCGCACCAGCCGTTCGTTGATCGGGCCGAATTCGACCATCCGGGTGGTCCGCCGCTCCGGCACGCCGAACCCGAAGGCCTCGCGGGTGAGGTCGAGCATGCGCGGCTCGGCGTTCGGAGCGCGCTTGACGGCCCACTCCAGCAGCCGGGATTGGATCTGGGTGACCAGCTCGGTACCCGCCTCGAGCCGGTGGAGTTCGACCCGGCCGGTACCGCGCCCGACATTGGACGGCGCCGCCACCTGCACCGGCTGGGCCGGGGGCGGCTCTTCGGTCTCGTGAACCGGAGCTTCGGTCCCGCCGGTCGTCTCCGCGGGGCGTTCCTCCCGGTAGCGCCGGGCGTCACCGGAGTCCAGCTTGGCGATGTCATCATCGAGCAGTTCACCGATCCGGTGGATTTCGCTCGCGGGGACCCAGACGGTGGCCGCTTCGGGAACGTGGACCTGCTTCGCCGCTTCCTGCGCCTTCCCGTCGTGGCGCCAGCCGAGCGCGTCGTGCCAGCTGGGCCGCATCGACGTGCGCAGGCCGTAGGTGGCGTCGAAACTCACCAGGTAGCCACGCTCGGTGTGCGACCGCGTCACGGTCTCCGTCGCACCCCCGCCCAGCGAAGTGCCGTCCTTCCACACCCGCATGACCGCGCCGCCGACGACGACGAGCGGGCTGGTCCACACCCCGAAGGGAAGGACGTCGGACAAGTCGCCCTTCAGCTTGACGCCCGAGCCTTTGACCACTTCGGACTTCCACTCGGCTCCGGCCACCTCGGTGACCGAAAACCGGTGTGCGTCCTCGACGCCGATGATCCGCGCGTTCGCCAGATTGGTGGACAGGTCGACCCGCGCCACCCGCTCCCGGTTGCCCACGAGCCCGGACCGGTTGTGGCTCTTCACGAACACCGTGTCCTGGTGCAGCGCCGACCGTTCGAAGGCGCCCGCGCGGGCGGGCAGGCTCGCGAAGCTCTCCAGGACATCCCGTGCGGCGTTCCGCTCGTCCGCGACGTCGCGCGAGCGGCCCCAGACACCGAGTCCCTTGTGCTCGTCGAAACGAGCCGGGCTGGTGCCCACGAGCGGACGCCGGAGCCAGCCCGCGTAGCGCGAGGTCGGCGGGGCGTCGATCATCTTGGTCACGGTGCCGAGCAGGTCTGGCACCGGCTTCAACGCGTCGAGCTGGAAGCCCGCGGGCAGGTGGGCCTTCCGATGCCCGTTGGCTAGCGGCTCACCGTCGTGCCAGACGGCGACCTGGTCGTCCGGCGCCTGGCGGGGCACGGCAGGCTCGGGCTCCTGGTGCGAGAAGACCGGCTCCACGGGGCGCTCCGGAGCGACCACCTCGACCTCGCCGTGGAACACCGTGGCCCGGTCGGCAGCGCTTTCGCCGCGCCAGTACACCTTCTCCGCGGGATCGCTCCACCGGCCGCCGATCCGCACCTCGAACTCGACCGGGTAGCGGACCTTGTGCAGCGGCTGTTCGCCGGTGAACGGGCGCTCGGTGCCGACCCCGTGCTCGACGTCCTCGATGTCGCGCCGGTTGCGCTTGTAGGCGAGCGAGGCACCGGCCTGCCGGTAGTCCTTGTGACCGCCCTTCGGGGGAAGGTGGGTAGCGGGCACGGACGCGGACTGGACAGCGGGGGTCGGGGCCGGTTCGGGATCTCCGGCGTCGTAGACGGTGGTCGCGACACCGACCTGACTGTCCTTGCCTTTGGTGATCGTGGTGCTGTCCTGGTGGCCGGAAGCGGTCGAACCACTTCGGGTCTCGCCTTCGACGGTGCCCGCGTACCGAGCCTCGTGCACCTGGACGGTTCCGCGCACGAAGACGTCGGGCGCGTTCTTCACCCAGGAACTCAACGGGAACCGCACCCCGTCGGCGCCCCGCACCAGTTCTCGCGTCCGATCCTCGAGGAACCGCTTGAACCGTCGTTCGACACCTGCCAGGTCCTTGGCCCGGACGACACCTTCTTCCGAGAGGCGGTGCAGCACCGGGCCGATCAGGTGTGCGAGCGTCTCCTCCGACAGCCGGTGGTCCGCGTCCAGCTGGTCGAGCACCCTCGCCGGATCCACCTTCGGCGGCACCGCGGGCGCGGTGTGCGAAGGCCCTGTCCCCTCCGGGCCGGCCACGGTCGAGGGCCGCACCGGCGTCTCGGCCACGTCCGGCTTCGTCCAGACGGTGGCCGTGCCGTCCACCTTGAAAACCTGGTCCGGCCGATAGTGGCGGACGTTTTGCCGATCGACACTCTTCGCCTCTTCCGGCAGGGCGTGATCCCCGGCGATCGGCCCGTCCGGGGCCGGCACGGCCTTCTTCTTGTCCCCGAGCTTGACGATGTAGCTGAACTGAAGCTGCTGCTTCCCGACCGGCCCTTCGTACTTGTCCGACAGCTGGCGGCGGAAGTTGTCGGTCGCCCTGGTCACGATCTGGGTGCTGCTGTACTTGAGGAGAGCCGGCCCCACCGCCCATCCCGACGCCCCGGTCAGATCGCCGCCCAGCACGGTCAGCGCGGCGCCCCAGCGGCGGCTCAGCGACTGACCCGCGCTGTGCTCGACCGAGGTCTCCTGAGTGCGCTCGATCGTTCCGTCCACGGCCTCGATCGGTCGGGTGACCGCCACGTCCGCCACCGCGATCGTCACCTCGACCCGGCTCCAGCCGGGGAATTTGAACGATCGCCGCACCGGTTTGCCACCGAGCAGCTCCGGCGCCGACGACGGCAGCGTGTGCAGCCAGTCGCGGAATTTCCGCGCGCCGGGATGGCTCGCCGGGAACCCGCCGAGCGTGGCTTCCACGTTGTGGTAGATATCACCGATCCCGGTCAGGTCCGCGTGCGTGATCTGCTGGGGAGGCACGGGCTTCGCCGCAGTGTCCACTACGGACGGAGGAGGTTCACGCCGCGGCCATTCCAGCGTCGCTTCGATCCATGCTTGGTCGATAGCGGTGGTGGCCTTGCCCAGCGGCCACGACCGGGGCTTGCGCACTGCCACCCGGAAGCTCACGTCATGGGTGGACCGCTCCGCCGGCACGGCCGACTCGGTGATCTTCGTCGACCCTTGGTGCTTCAGGTTCGACGTAAGGTCCGATCCGCGCTGGTTCAGCAGCCCGACCAGCTTCAGCTGCGTGAAGAGGTGCGCGATCGGGAGCCGGAACAGCCGGGGATCGGTGCCGAACGCCGCACGCGAGTTCGCCAGGCTGGTCTCCGCGGGTTCACGGCGGTGGCTCGCCGAAAAGTCGGCTGAAGCACTACGGGACAGCCGCGGCCCGCTCAGGCCGGTTATCTCGAGCCGCACCTGCGGGGCGCTGTGCGGGCGCGGGCCGAGGTCCACCACCAGGCCGCCGTCCAGCGCCCGGTGGAACTGCTCCTTCAAGTTGGCGTCGGAGAACTGCTGCTCGACCATCGCCCGCAGGACCTGGTCCGCCCGACGATCCTTCAGGTTCAGCCGGGTGGCCCAGCTCGTTTGGTTGTCCTTCAACTGCAGCAGGTCCAGGATCGCTTTCCGCACGGCGGCCCCGTCGATGTCGCCGGCGACCTTCGGCCGTTCGATCCGGGCATGCTCCACCCGGTCGATCGGGCCCGGCGAGCCATGCTCGTTGACGAGCTCGAACGTGCTCCCGCCGTGAGTGAAGCGCGTGACGCTCGGACCCTGCTCGGGACCGTGTGCGTGGTGAGCCACCGGAGACGGCTGGCCCTCGTCGGCGTGATGAGCCGCGGCCGAGGTCTTGCCGTTGTCGTCGGCGTGGCGCAGGACGTCCGGCGCGGTCTCCGTCTTCGGGATGGCCGGCTCATCGGCCATCGGCTCTTTGCCGTTGCGTCGTCCGGAATCCGATGTTTCCGGAAGCTTGCCGCGGACCGGGCCGAGTGCTGTCTGGACCGGCACCGGCGTCGTATCGCCGTCGTGATCGCCCGGCGCGTCCTTGCGATTCGTGGCCTTCGCGGGAATGGCCGTCGACGGCGACTCGACGGCGAGCTTCCGCGCCTGCGGTTCAGCCTTCGAACTCGTGACCGGCGACATGCGGCTGTCCGTTGTCGTGCCGGGATCCTGCTCGACGACGGGCCGCCGCGTGTCGGCCCAAGTATCCGGCGCACCGGACGCCGTAACCGGGCGCGAGGGCGAGGCCTGCTGGTCGGACTTGGCCGCCGCGCTCGGAGACGGCTCTTTCGGCGGCCCGCCGGGCGCGGTGACCGTGTCGCGACCGGCGGTCTGCGGGGTGGTGCTGGCGGCGGTCTCGTCGCTTTCGTGACCATCCGCGGTCTTCGTTTCGTCGGCGTCCGCAGGATTGTCCGCGTCGGGCTTCGTGGTATCCGCACCGCGGTCGGTACCCGTCGCAGCCGTCGTCGATCCTTCGGACCCGGGGCCGTCGGCCGCAGGGGCGTCATCCGAAACGGTTCCCTTGTCACGGCCCGTCTCGGAGAGGGACTGCTCAGCGGTCTTCGCACCGTCCGCTGAATGATCCGTACCCGTCGCCTGGTTGCGGGGGCCCGCATCGGCCGCCGCCGTGTCAACACTTGTCGTCCGGTCTGGGCCACGACCATCGGCCGTGGACTTGCCGGACGTGGTGTCTTCCCGAGCCTTGACCGAGGTACCGTCCGCCTGGGTCTCGCTCCGCTTGGCGTCAGCGGACGCCGATTGATCGCCACGCCGGTTTTCGACGGGCGCCGTCTGCTCAGAGGTCTTCGGGGCATTCGCCGCGTCGCGTCCGATGTCGGCCGAGGCCTGCGTGTTCTGGCCACCCCGGCCGCCCTCGGCGGCCACTCGCGGCTCACTGACGCGACTGTGCTGACCGGGATCCATCGGGCCGCCGGGCTTGACGGCACCATCGGGCGTACGGGTTCCGCCGAGGCCGGCGTTACGCGACGGAGCCGTCTGGTCTCCCGTGGCGCGCCCCGAACCCGACGGTTGCGTACCGTCCGCCGGACGGCCTTGCTGAGTAACGGGGTGGGCGGAGTCGGTCTGATTGCCACGGCCGCCTTCGGTGACAACCTGCTCACCCGGCTTCGACCCGGACCGGTCGCCGCCCGGAACGTCCACACCTGTCGTTACCGCAACCTTGCCGGGAACCTCTTGCGCGGACCGAGGTCCGCCGACCGGCGCCGTCGGGTCTCCCGTGCCGGTACCAGTGGGCCGCGTCGTCTCGGCGTTCGGAGTGCCCTGGGTGTTCGATGTGCTCTGGTTGCCCTGAACACCCAGCCTCTTCGAGCCATCCGACATGCTCTCCGTGCTCGGCGGCACCTGCCTGCCCGACGTCCCCTGGTTGCCCTGGGAACCCTGCGTTTCCTGGTTCCCCTGGGTGCCCTGGGAGCCCCGGTTGCCCTGCGAGCCCTGCGTTGCCTGGTTGCCCTGGTTGCCCTGCGTTTGTGCCCCGGTTGCCCTGCGATGCCCTGGTTGCCCTGCGTGCCCTGGTTCCCCTGCGTGCCCTGCGAGCCCCGGTTGCCCTGCGAACCCTGCGTGCCCTGGCTGCCCTGGTTCCCCTGGCTGCCCTGGTTCCCCTGCGAGCCCTGGCTGCCCTGGCTGCCCTGGCTGCCCTGGTGCCCTGGCTGCCCTGGGCCCTGGTGCCCTGGTTCCCCTGCGTGCCCTGGCTGCCCTGGTTCCCCTGCGAGCCCCGGTTGCCCTGCGAACCCTGGCTGCCCTGGTCCCTGCGAGCCCGGTTGCCCTGCGAACCCTGGCTGCCCTGGCTGCCCTGGTTCCCCTGCGAGCCCTGGCTGCCCTGGTCCCCTGCGAACCCTGGCTGCCCTGGCTGCCCTGGTTCCCCTGCGAGCCCCGGCTGCCCTGCGAACCCTGGCTGCCCTGGTCCCTGCGAGCCCTGGTTGCCCTGCGAGCCCTGGCTGCCCTGGTTCCCCTGCGAGCCCTGCGTGCGCCTGGCTGCCCTGGTTCCCCTGCGAGCCCTGGTTGCCCTGCGAACCCTGGCTGCCCTGGTTGCCCTGGGCCCTGGCTGCCCTGCGAACCCTGGCTGCCCTGGGCCTGCGAGCCCTGGCTGCCCTGCGAACCCTGGCTGCCCTGGTTCCCCTGCGAGCCCCGGTTGCCCTGCGACCCGGTGCCCTGGCTGCCCTGCGAGCCCTGGCTGCCCTGCGAACCCTGGCTGCCCTGGCTGCCCTGCGAGCCCTGGCTGCCCTGCGAACCCTGGCTGCCCTGGCTGCCCTGCGAGCCCTGGCTGCCCTGCGAACCCTGGCTGCCCTGGCTGCCCTGCGAGCCCTGGCTGCCCTGCGAGCCCTGGTTGCCCTGCGCTGCCCTGGCTGCCCTGCGTGCCCTGGTTCCCCTGCGTGCCCTGCGAGCCCTGGTTGCCCTGCGTGCCCTGCGAGCCCTGCCTGTTCGAGGCGTCCGATTTGCTCTCTGTGTTCGGCCGCGCCTGTGTGTTCGAGGTGCCCTGTGTATTCGAGGTGCCCTGCGTGTTCGGGCTACCGGACGTCGGCGCGCCACTCGGCGTTTCCTGCCGGACACGTCCGCCTGCGCCGAGCCACGACGGCTGGGTCACCGGGGCAGTCGGCTGGTTGAAGACCGTGCCGGCGTTCTTCCCGCTCGTGGTGGTCACCGGCACGGCGGTGTTTCCCTGGTTGGTGACCGGCGACGTAAGCGTGGACGGGAGGTCGAGGCTGCCGACTGGTTTGATATCCGGCATCTCCACGTGCGGAGCCTTGGCTTTGGAGTGCCCGCCCGAACCCGGGTCGAGAGCACCGAAAACGCCGTCGATCGCGTTGCCGGGACTGTGAGTCGCCGCGTTGATGATCGGGTTGCTCAGCGCCGCCGCAGGGATCTGGAGCAGGGATTCGCCCAGCGGAGCGAACCCACGCATCCCCCTCGGCATCTGCTTCCAAAGATCCCTGCCGACCGTGCGCAGAGCACCGCCGAGCCCCGTCGCGAAACCACCCAGGGCACCACCGATCGCACCACCGATCGCGCTGCCCTTCAAAGAGTTCTTGTCAAACCCGTCCCGCTTACCACTCAATTCCTGACCAAGCTGGATCCCCGCATCCAAACCAACCATTAGCACCGAACCGGCGATAGCCCCGACCACCGTGTTCAACGCGATCTTCTTCGCGATATTGAGCAGCCCCACCTCCATCAACCGGGAGACAAGAGACCTCAACAGCGCACCGATTCCCACCCGCGCCGCCGCAATCACCGACGGCACCGCGAATGAACCGAACAATGAGGCAAGCAAAGCCGCGATCGTCGACGCCAAAATACCCAGCATCACGATGATCATGATTTTGGTCTTCTGAATGTCCGCCGCCGCGTTCCGCGCCGCCTTCGCGAACTCCTCAGCGGCGTCCTTCAACTGGTCGGCGCCGTTGTGAAAATCCACCGCGAGCAAATGGTTGAGCTTGTCCCCCGCCTTACCCTCGATCGACTGCGTGAAATTGTTCGCCTCGGCCATCAAACCCGCCGAAAGCGCATCCAACTCCCCGGCGAAGCTCTCCCACGCCGACGCCAAGTCCCACAAATCATCCTCAGACCCCTCCGGCCAGGGCATGCCAACAGTGACCTCCAGCAACTTCTGGAGACCATGCGGCAGATGCGTGACCACAGAGACCTACTTCGGACTAGTGCTTGTTCAGGTTGGCGGCGTTGTTCTTGTCGGCGTTCTCGAAACTAGTGATCATCTGATCGACCTGATCGGCAGTCTCCTTGACGTTCGTTCCAAACGTTCCGACGGTCTTGAGCGCCTCGGTCGCACTGGGGAGATAGCCCTTTTCGAAGGCTTTGCCGAACTCGTCGCCGCCCCAGCAGCCTTTGTAGTGATCGGCCGCCGACTGCATCCGGCTCACCGCCTCCGCGAAGTGGGAGCCGAGCTGATGGAGCCGCTTATTCTCGTTCCTGGCATCTTCAGGGTCAATTCTCGTCGTGTCAGCCATTTCGTTTCGACTCCGATTTCTACTTGGTTTTCCGGCCGAGGATTCCGTCACCGTAGGCGTCACCAAGGAACGGTGAAACGACCTTCTCAAGGATCTCGTCGGCGTTCATCTTCCCGGTCGCCAGATCGGCGAAGTTGACACCGGGAAGGATATCCTGACCCATCGCTTCGGTCAGCTTCTGTACGCATTGCGCGCGTCCGGTGCGGATGGTATCCAGCAGCACGTGACTCAGCTCCGCCGGCGCCATGTTCCGATACTTGGTGCCATGGAAGGCGATCGCCGTGATCTCACCCCGTCCGTCGAAGTCGACGGTCAGCGACCGGTCTTTGGCTTTTACAGAGGTGGCTTCTTCCGCCATTGTCTTGGTGATATCGGCCAGCTTCCGCTGTTCGCGTTCAAGCGAAGCCAATGCGGCTTCGTTGGCCTCTTCCAAGGAATTGTATTGAGCGGTCCAGTCGCTCATCGGTCTTCCCTTCCGAATTCGTTGTAACGCGCGGTTCCACTCCAAGTTCCACTGTCTGCCGTGGACTCATACCGGCCGATGCGGCCGGAAACGACGGGCGCGTGCGCCCAACTGCCGGGGTCGGCGCGAAGCCAGACGGCGTCCCCACGAGACCCGCCCAGTACGCCGTGCGGACCGGCAGGCAGCGACGGGCCGGCCGCGCGCATCATGCTTCCCGCGCCCATGGGCGGCGGCGGGGTGGAGGCCGAGGCGGCGGCCGCAGCCAACGGCGCACCGCCCGGCGAAAGCGCCGACGCCGACAAGTGTTCGGCACCTAGGGCCATAGCCGAGCGCGCCTGAACCGGAACAGTCCCGGGACCGGGCGCTCCCGCGAGTGCAGGAGCCGGGGCGGGGGCCGAAGCCGTCGGCGATGTGACCGCGGTGGTAGTCGCCGACGGCGCGGCTGCGCTGTGGATGGACGCCGCCGCCTGAGCCGTTGCGGCCGGGGCGGGTTGCGTCGATGCTTGCGCAGGTGCAGTGGTCGCCGAAGCCGGTTGCGCGGAGGGCGTTCCGCCCGGGTTGACGACTCCGTTCGGCAGACCGCCGGCCGTCGCGGTGGCCTGCAGCGCGGCCGGTGCGGCGTTACCCGTCCAACCGTCAGGGCCGGCGGTCGCACTGAACAACACCGGCATTTCCCCGGACGCCGGGAGAGACAGCCGGCTTTCCAGCATGGCGGGCATCGCGACGTTGGACATGGTCGCGAACGAGCCCATCCGGCCGCTACCCTTCGACTGTTCGACCGCGTATTTCTTGACCCCGTTCTCCTTGACCGGCTCCTGCTTGACCCCATCATTGGTGGCGCCGTTCCCCCCGGAACCGACCGTCCGGCCCAGCACAGACGGCTTGGCGGTGTCCTTCTGGGAGAAGTAGCTGGAGCGGTTCGCCGACGTACGGGCCGCGGGCCCCAGAACGGCTTTTCCGCCCTGCACCGAGCCGGTGGCGTAAGCCGGGCAGTTCGCGTACTGGGAGAACCGCGTGAACGGGGTTGCCGTCTCCGTCTGGACGGCCGAGCCGGTCAGGACGGGCTGCGCCTGCGCGCCGGAGAACCCGTTTTGCGTCATCGGAGCGGAGATCGATGTGGTGAACCGGGCTGTCGCCCGGCCGGGCATGGCCATCCCGGGCGCGACACCCTGGTGCAGCACGGGCCCGGCGGCAGAGGCGGCCGTGTTCCCCGTTGTCGTGGTCCGCGCGGGCATCGAGTCCATGGGCTTGCCGGCGGCGGTACGCTGCGGCAGTTCCGCCAGCTCACCACCCAGCTGGCGGTACGAAGTGGACAGCTCCTCCAGGATCTTGACCGCTCGCTTGTCCAGATCGGCGCGCGCCGAGGCATCCTTCGCATGTGCCGCGTCGTCTTTCATCGACCGCAACCGCTGCTGACTGTCCACAATGACGTCGCCGATCCGGCGGAGCACCATGGCGTAGCCAGGGTCGCGAATCGCCGCGACGACTCCTTCGATGTGCTGAACCAGGCGATCGATGCGGTTGTAGCGTTGCTTGTCGCCGCTGTGCCAGGCCTCGGCCAGATCCCGGCGATATCTCCTCAGCAGATCCTTCGTGTCGCCGAGCGAACTCGCTGCCTGCTCGAACCGCTGTGCCTGCAGATAGAACGTCTGCGGGTCGGCGGCCGACACCTCCGCGAGCACCTGCTCGTAGGTGCGGGCTCCCGTCTCAGCGTCCGGAAGGGCGGTTGTCGTGGTCGCCATGGCTCAGCCCTTTCCCAACGTCGAAGGGGAAACGTGGTCGTCGTCGCCTTTCTGCCAATCGTCCCGTTCGCCCTGCAGCCAGGTGGCCCTCTCCCGTTCCTTCCGCTGCTGGCCGCCGCTCCCGGCACCCGCGCCACCACCACCCATCATGGGCGGCATGCCCATACCCGGCTCGCCACTCGGCGCACCGTTGGGGAGCCGAGGGCCTGCCGACGACGGCAGGGAGCCGCTGGTACCGGGGAGCAGGTAACCCTGTTGCCGGGCCGCGTTGGCGGCGGCTTCCCCCGAAAGCACATTCGGCGGGCTCTTGACGCCGTCCAGGCTTGAACCGCCCGAGACCTTGGGCAGGGGGCTGCCGCCCCCCGGTGCACCGGGGTCACCCGAGAGGAATTTGGACAGCGGCGACGAACTCGAGCCGTTGCCCAGGCCGGCGCCACCGTTCTTCAGCTCGTCGATCGCCTCCTGAGCCTGCTTCTGTGCCTCTGCCTGCTGCGCGGAGTTGTCCGGCATCTGCAGGTGGCTTTGGCCTGATGAACCGGATCCGCCGCCGCTGGATCCAGACCCGCCGCCGCTCGAACCAGACCCGCCGCCGCTCGAACCAGACCCGCCGCCGCTCGAACCAGAGCCTCCGCCACCGTTCTTCAGAGCGTCAATCGCCGACTGAGCCTGCTTCTGCGCCTCACGCTGCTGCGCAGACGGATCCGGCTGCGAAGACGACGGATGCCCACTCCCACTCCCACTCCCACTCCCGGTACCAAAAGACGACATCGGCGACGCGGACGACTTCCCGCCACCACCGTTCTTCAAAGCGTCAATCGCCGACTGAGCCTGCTTCTGCGCCTCACGCTGCTGCGCAGACGGATCCGGCTGCGAAGACGACGGATGCCCACTCCCATTCCCCGTACCCAAAGACGACAACTGCGCCGCGGGCGACTTCCCGCCACCGTTCTTCAAAGCATCGATCGCCGACTGAGCCTGCTTCTGCGCCTCACGCTGCTGCGCAGACGGATCCGGCTGCGAAGACGACGGATGCCCACTCCCATTCCCCGTACCCAAAGACGACAACTGCGCCGCGGGCGTGCTCCCGGTGCCGTAAGAGGACAGCGGCTTCCCACCGGACGCGCCGGCGTTCAGCAGACCGTCGATCGCCTTGCCGACAGCCTGCTTCGCCTGTTCCAAGGCTTCCTTGCGGGCGGGGTCGGCGCCGCGCTCCAGCGCGGTGATCGCGTCCTGCGCCGCCTTCTTCGCGTCCATCAGGCCCTGTTGGCGGGCCGGATCCATACTGGACTGCGGACTCTTGTCACCGGAACTGGGACCACCACTCGTGGGCAGGCCGCTGGGCGAACCACCCTTGGCGCCGCCACCCTTGAGCGCGTCGATCGCGTTCTGCGCGGCCTTCTTGGCGTCGTCCATCGCCTGCTGGCGAGCTGGGTCGGTCGTCGTCTTGTCAGCCGGAGAACCGGTCTGGTTCTTGTCGGTCGGAGAACCGGTCTGGTTCTTGTCGGTCGGAGAACCGGTCTGGGTCTTGTCGGTCGGAGTACCGGTCTGGTTCTTGCCGCCCCCGCTGTCGCCACCTTTCAGTGTGTCGAGCGCCTGCTGCGCGGCCTTCTTCGCGTCGTCGATGGCCTTCTGCCGCTCGGGGTCGGCACTCTGGTTGCCGGGCGTCTCGGCGGTGTCCAGGCCGCCACTGACCGGGGCCCCGGAGCCGGCTCCGTCCTTGCCGCCCTGATGCAGTTTGTCGATGGCGTCGCCGGCTGCCTTCTTCGCGTCGTCGAGGGCCTTCTGCCGGGCCTTGTCCGTGCTGGACTTTTCGTCAGCGGTCTTGCCGGTCGTACCGGTGCCCTTGTCGGTACCGGTGCCCTTGTCGGTACCGGTGCCCTTGTCGGTACCGGTGCTGCCCGACTTGTCGCCCGCGGTCTTCAAACCGTTGATAGCGTCGCCGGCAGCCTTCTTCGCGTCGTTTAGTGCCTTCTGCCGCGCGGCGTCCGTCGAAGACTCGTCACCGGACTTGCCGCCCTTCGACTTGTCGGTACCAGTACCCGTCTTGACGCCGTCGAGGGCCTTGTCCACCGCTTTTTTGGCGTCTTGAAGCGCCTTGCGACGGGCAACGTCCTCCGGTTTATCGCTGTTCGCCGGGATCTTCTTGAGCAGGCCGTTGATGGCAGAATCGGCTGCATTCTTGCTGTCGTCGATGGCTTTGTCGCGAGCCTGCTCGCCCGTGTTGCCGGTCTCGCCGCCCTTATTGCCGGTCTCGCCGCCCTTATTGCCGGTCTCGCCGCCCTTATTGCCGGTCTCACCGCCCTTGTTGCCGGTCTCACCGCCCTTATTGCCGGTCTCACCGCCCTTGTTCCCGGTCTCACCGCCCTTATTGCCGGTCTCGCCGCCCTTGTTCCCGGTCTGGCCACCCTTGTTCCCGGTCTCACCGCCCCTGTTACCGGTCTCACCGCCCTTGTTCCCGGTCTCGCCGCCCTTGTTCCCGGTCTCACCGCCCTTGTTCCCGGTCTCACCGCCCTTGTTCCCGGTCTCACCACCCTTCTTGCCGGTCTCACCACCCTTGGTCTGACCGGACCCCTTGGGCGGCTGCATCGAGCGAGCGTCGAAGCCGGTGAGGCTTGCCCCGTTGCTTTGGTAGGAGGAGCCGAGGTCCAGCAACGCCCGCCGCAGCTCGGGCATGACGTTGTCGTCGACTTCTTTCTGGATGACGGTCTGCATCAACGCTTTGCCGTCCACCTCGAGCCCAGCCGCCGCGGCCATGTCCAGCACCTGCTTGACCTTCTCGGCCAGCTCCTTGACACGGTTGGCGAACTGGGTCTCGATCTCGGCGACCTTCGCCTGGAAGAAGGTGATCGACTGGGCGACACCGTTCATGGCCTTGGGGTATCCCGCGATCGCGCTGGTGACCGCCTGGCTCCGCTTCAGGACGGAGTCATTGGCGAAACTCTGGAACGCGTCGCCCGCCGAACCCTGGAAGGTCATGTAGAGGTTCTTGGTGTCAGCGGCGAACCCCTGCTGAAACTGGCCCAGCCGGTCGATCGCCGACTGGAACGCACTGCCGACCTGGGTCCAGGACTCGGCAGCTCCGGCGTTGAGGGCCGCGCCGGCAACGCTCTTGAACTGAGCGATGGTCTTGATCTGGTCAGCGTCGATCCCCGGGGCGTTGCCGCTCTTCATGCCACCCGAGCCCGTACGGCTGGTGGTGGAATTTGCCGGGGATGTCATCCTGATCGTCCTCGCTACTTCCAGTTCCGGAACCCTGCGGAAATCATGGTCTGCGCCGAGCGGGGCCGGCGGCGTTCTGGTGGCCGTACCACTCGACCAGGCGACCACCGTTGCGCCTGAGCGTTGGTGGCCACCTGGTCGGGGATGGGTCCGGCACTACTTGTTCGGGTCCGTGTCGTACGTCGGCGGATTGACGTCGTACTCCGAACTCTTCCCGTCGTAGTTCTGGTCCCCCGGGGTGGCGGGAACCGGCTTCGCGAACCCCTTGGCATCCTGGCCCGAGTTGTAGGCGTGGACCTTCAACGAGTTCACGTCGTGATAGAGATCGCGACCCAGGTTGTTCGCGTTGTCCCCATCGGTGTGCTCGAACGTGTCGCTGACCTGGTGCAGGCTGTCCTTCACGTCACCAGTGACAAGCTTGACGTCCAGCGCGTGCTGGAGCACACCGGTCTGCCGATCGTGGACCAGGTTCTCCAGCCAGGTCGCGGTCGAAAAGTTCCCGGCCTTCGTCTCGGCATTGCCGAGCGTGTAGAACGGCTGCATGTCGTTCATCAGCCCACCGATGTGGTCCGCGGTCGAACGAACGGCAGCCGGATCGACATAGGTGTGGTTTCCGCCATCGGCCATGGCTCGTACCCTTTCCAGAAATTTTGTGCGGGACTCCGGGGTGAAGGAAGGGGTGCGGGTGGTGCCGGACCGGGGAGCCGGCACCACCCGCGGCATCAGAAGCGGCCGGCCTGGGACCGGTCGGTCGAGCTCATGTTCTCGGATCCGGTGTTCACCTGCGTGGACAACGTGTTGAGCTTGTCATTGCTCGTGGTGAGATCCGTCGAAATCTTGTTCGCGCAGGTGTCGTAGCTCTGCGACGCCGCACCCGTGAACTCACCGAGCAGGCTCTTCACCTGATTGGTCAAGTCCGACACCTGGTGCTGGATGTTGCTGTTGGCGTTCTTCATCTGGCTGACACCATCAGCGATGGCGCTGTACTGGTACTTGATCGGTCCGCTCACGGTTGTCTCCTGGAGAAAGTCGGAATAGTGGAAAAGCGCGCTGGCGGCGCGATCAGACGTTGACGTGCGAGGCGTTCTGCTCGTCCTCGCTCTGCAGGTTCTGCGCGACGCTGGTCAGCGTGGTCGCCATCGTGCGGAGGTTATTGACGATGTCGGTGGTCGAGGTGTTCCAGTCGCCGTGCACGGTGACCAGCTTGGTCATCATGGCGCCGGTGTTGGTGCTGGTCAGCGTCTGGATGTGGCCGGCGAGGGTCCGCTGCTGGGCGGCGATGTCGTCGGCGACCGCGGTGTGTTTGTTCGCCATCGCGGTCACGTCGGCCGGCGTGAGTTGGGTGGGCTGAGACATTCCCATACCTCCTGTTGATACTTAC
Organism: uncultured Actinomycetota bacterium; assembly: GCA_963762765.1. Classification (GTDB taxonomy): domain Bacteria; phylum Actinomycetota; class Actinomycetes; order Mycobacteriales; family Pseudonocardiaceae; genus Amycolatopsis. The sequence continues at coordinate 175,058 of CAVXMR010000028.1, read as the reverse complement.
GAATAGCCGCGCCCCGACGCGAAACGCTCACGAGCGACGACATCTTGAATTAGAGATCCTGCCCACCTCAAGGTGACGGCAAATCGCTTTCGTGACCCAAACCCGGGGGGTATCCCTCACGAGGAACACCGGCTCAGGAGCCAACCAATCGGCTGGTCAGGGCCGCGGCGGGGTCCAAAGCGGGTCCGGTCGGGAGCAAATTGAGCAAAAGGGGCGAAATTCGCTCGCCGGCCACATTCCCGTAACCTAGCGAAGCGGCCACCGAGTCGTCCGAGAGCGGATATTTCACGCCGAGGTCGGTCACGAGGTACTCGGTGCCCACCGCCGCGCCCGGGGCGGGCCAGGAACCGACCAGAGCGCCGCTCCCGGCGGGTAGCATTACCTGATCGGCGGTGACACCGGGGACCTGCCGTCCGGCCGGAGCCACCGCCGCGTTTTCGGAGATACGCGGAAGCGCCATCAGTGTTCCGCTGCGACCTGCGTCCGCCCGGAGGTCGAAACTCATACAGGGAACCGTTCCCACGCCGAGGTCGGCTACCGGCGGCGGTGTCTGCGGCAGATCCGCGCCGACGGACTCGCCACCGGCCAGTGCCACGCCTGCCAGCGCGCCCGGCCCCACCTGGATGGGGTGGACCTGCTCACCGGGGTAGGCATCCCTTGTGGACGATGCCGCCAGCACGATGGCCCCGATCGTGTGACTGACCGGGAGCAGCCCGGTCCCGGTGAGTACGTAGAACTGGTCGCTGGAGATGGCCGGGTTGCGGACTTCGTAGACCTGGCCGATCCGGCTGGGCTGCCCGCCGACGGCGGCACCGGGTCCCCCGGTACCGGGAATCGGCGGGGGCTTCAGATCGGCCCCCGCCGGGATGACGTTCAGCCAGGCGGGCGAGACCCGCAGGATCCGCCCGGCGTCGTAGCCCAGCGCATCGAGCGTGGCCATGTCGGCGATGCGGTGGCGGTTTCCCTGCCACACGAGGTAGGTGGCCCCGTCCGGGGTGGCGACGACCAGTGCCTGGCCTACGGGAAGCGGCGTCCCGGACGTCTGGTCGAGGTGCAGGGTCACCGTCGGCCCGCTCGCCACGGTCAAGCCGTCCGGCGGGCGCGCGCACACCGCCCAGTTCCCGGTATTGAGCTTGCCGGCGGCGGGGAGGCCGTCCGGCGCGCCGGGAATCCCGATCGGCGTCCCCACCGGAACGCCCGTCAGTGAGCTTTGGCTGACCGCGGCCACTTTCGGGCTCTGCCCGGCGACGAGCAGGGCAGAGGCCATGTTCAGGACCGGGCGCAACTGGCCCGCGGTGTAGACGTACCGCGCCCCGGTTTCCTTCTCCATCACAATCGTGCCCTCGGCTCGCCAGGAGTTGTTGCCACCGGGGACGAACAACCCGTAGATGCCGAAGATGGCCACGATCAGCCCGGCCAGCAGCACTCCCATCACGGTTCCGCCGTTGAACCGCTTGTTCGGGTGCTCGAGCGCGTCCGGCTTGCCCTGGACGAGCCCGGCGACCAGCCGGCCGACGACGAAGAAGTACGCCTGTACCTGATCTCTGCGTGACTGCATCAGCCGCTCAACCCCCGTACTGCCGCATAAACGTTCAGCACGGCCAGCAGGAGCGGGATCACCGAGATCGCCGCGAGGTATTCGAAGATGTCCACCGCCCGGCCCCAGTAGGGCCGCAGCCGGGCGCCGGGCAGGGAGCGGCTGAGCACCGCCAGTACGGCGCCTGCGGCGAGCAACGGGACCATTGTGGACAGCACCCGGTGGAGCAGGTCGGCACCGATCGACAGGCGCAGCACGATCGCGGCAACCGTGCCCACGGCCGGCACGAGCAGCGAACAGCGCGGCAGCAGGCCGGACAGGTGCCGGGAGCGCAGGAAGACCAGCAGGGCCACCGCGGCGGCCATGATCAGCTCCCAGGTGGTCCCCGGCAGGACCAGGGTGACCAGCAACACGGTCTGCGCGAGGCCGAATCCGAGGTAAAGCGCTTTCAAGTAGCCGAACACGGCGGCACTGCGCTCGATGACGACGCGGTGCGGAACCGGATCGATGTCCTCACGCACCTCGGCCGCGTCGGTCGGCAACATCGGCAGCTTCAGGCCGCCGAGGCGGAAAGCCGTGCCAGGGATGAAGACGCTTACTATCAGGTTGACCACGATTCCGACGCCTGCCGCCTGTGCGGCGGAATGCTCGCTGCTCGCCCAGATCACCGCGGAAACCATCAGCATGGCCACGAAGACCAGCGCGCCGGTGAAGATCAGGGCCGCGTCAGCCACCGCGACCAGGCCGAGCGCGAGCGCCACCACCGCCGTGGCGCCGCCGACCACGAACCACACCTCGCCCCCGCCCCCCGGATCGATGGCCATGGCGGCCAGCCAGCCACCGGCCGTGGTGTAGACGACACCCGTCATCGCGAGCAGAGTGCCGTCCACGACCTCGCCGAGCGCCCGCGCCAGCGCTCCGGCGCAGCTCAGCAGCGCGATGCCGAGCGCGAGCGGCAGCACCCACAACGACGGCGCGCCGGCACCGCCGAGGAAGGCCACCAGCCCGACCGCAAAGGCCCCACCCGTCACCACACGGAGCATCCACCGCGTCCGTTCCGGCGACCACTGCCCCGCGTCGGCCCGCACCCGTCCGGCGACGCCGTCGACCAGGTCGTCGTAGTCGAGCTCGGCCATTTCCGCGCTGCGCGGCCGGAGATAAACGGTCTCGCCGTCCAGCAGATTCAATTCGGTGAAAGACCGGTCCTCCGGCAGCGGTGGCTCGCCGATTCGCTGAGCCACCCACCCTTCGTGGTCGACGCTTTGTTCGACCCACTCCGCTCCGAACTGTGACAGAACCGACGGCAGCAGGTCCACGAGCAGCACGTCACCCGGTAGTGCCACATCCACCGCTTTATCGCCGAGAACGAACCTTAGCCTTGCCGGCACATTTGTGCGATGCTGTGTGCGTTCTTCCATGAAGGCCCCGGATTCTTCCTGGTAAAGCGACTGACTCCCTGGCGCGGAACCTAGTGGCCGACCACCTCGCGGATGCCCCGCGCGAGGCTCGGGACGCCACCTTGAGGGAAAACCTTCACCAAGGAGAATCCGATGGCAACCGAGGTATTCAGCCGCAAGGCACGCCGCCCCGGCCCGGTGGCGCCGACCGACGAGATCGAGCTGCAGCCACCGCCCGCGATCCCCGAGAGCACCGGCGGCGGCGTGAGCTCGATCCTGATGTATGCGCCGATGGCATTGAGTTCACTGGCCATGGTGCTGATGTTCGTGCGGCCGGGTTCCGGCGCGCTGGCGTACGTCGGTGCCGGGCTGATGCTCGTTTCGGCGGTCGGCATGCTGGTCGCGCAGATGCTGCGCGCCGGGGTGGACCACAAGCAGAAACTGCACGGCGACCGGCGTGACTATGTGCGCTATCTCGGCCAGCTGCGCGGCAAGATGCGCTCGGCGATGTCCACCCAGCAGAAGGCCGCGCGCTGGATCCATCCCGACCCTCGGTCACTGTGGTCGATGGCGATGAGCTACCGGCTGTGGGAACGCCGTTCGACGCACGAGGACTTCAGCGAGGTGCGGCTCGGCCTCGGCAAGCAGCGCAGCTCGACCAGGCTGCTGCCACCCGACTCGAAACCCCTGGAGGACCTCGAACCGCTGGCCGCGCACGCACTGCGCCGCTTCCTGCGGGCGTACTCCACTCTCGACGATGCGCCCATCGCGGTGTATTTGCGCGGTTTCGCCCGGATCCAGGTCCGCGGGAAGCCGGGCGAGGTGCGCGGGATGGCCAGGGCCATGCTGGCCCAGCTCGCGACCGCGCACAGTCCCGGTGAGGCGCGGATCGCGATCTGCGTGTCCGACGAGACCCGCGCGGACTGGGACTGGGTGAAGTGGCTGCCGCACAACCAGAGCCCGGACGCCCAGGACGCGACCGGGACACGCCGCCTGGCCGCTGACAGCATCAGCGACCTCGAACAGTTGCTCGGGGGCAACGAGTTCACCGGCCGCCCACCGTACGAACCGGACAGTCCGATCTCCGCGTCGGAGCCGTTCGTGGTCGTGGTGGTGGACGGCGCGTCACTGCCGCCGGACCACCGCGTCGGGGAGGAGGGCTACCGCAACACCGTCATCCTCGACCTGTCCGAAGCGCTGACCTGGCAGCCACGGCCGCACACCCTCTGCCTCGAGGTCGCCGGCGACCAGCTGAGCACCGTCGCCTTCGACCGGCTCGGCAAGCCGGCCGGAACGCCGCTGTGCAAAGCCGACTCGCTCAGCGCCGACGCCACGGCCGCATTGGCCCGGCTGCTCGCCCGTTACCGGGTCGGCGAAGTGCAGGACAACGAGGAACCGCTGGCCAGCGACTACGAGCTGCCGAGCCTCCTCGGTCTCGGCGACCTCCGCGCCTTCGACCCGGTCGTCTACCGGCGCGGCCGTGCCACGGCGCGCAAGCGGCTGCGGGTCCCGATCGGCATGACCTCCACCGGCTCCCCCATCGAACTGGACATCAAGGAGTCCGCTGAAGGGGGCATGGGCCCGCACGGCATGCTCATCGGCGCCACCGGTTCCGGCAAGAGCGAGCTGCTGCGCACGCTGGTCCTCTCGATGGTGGCGACCCACTCGTCCGAGGAACTCAACCTGGTGCTGGTGGACTTCAAGGGTGGTGCCGCTTTCCTCGGCTTCGACGAGCTGCCGCACACCTCGGCGGTGATCACCAACCTGGAAGACGAGCTGGAACTCGTCGACCGGATGCAGGATGCCCTGACCGGTGAGCTGAGCCGCCGCCAGGAACACCTCCGGGCCTCCGGCAACTACTCCTCACGCCGTGACTACGAGCAGGCACGCGCGCAGGGCGCGCCGCTGGAGCCGATGCCCGCGCTGTTCGTCGTGGTCGACGAATTCAGCGAGATGTTGGCGAGCAAGCCCGAGTTCGTCGACGTCTTCGCCATGATCGGCCGCCTCGGCCGGAGCCTCGGCGTGCATCTCCTGCTGGCCAGCCAGCGGCTCGACGAAGGCCGGATCCACAAGATCGAGAGCCACCTGTCCTACCGGATCGGCCTGCGGACGTTCTCGGCCATGGAAAGCCGGAGCGTGCTCGGCGTCCCCGACGCCTACGAACTGCCCAACAACCCGGGCAACGGGTACCTGCGTTCGGACACCCAGACCCTGATCCGGTTCAAGGGTGCCTACTGCTCGGGGCCGTACCACGTGCCCACCGGCAAACGCCGCCGCCGCGCGGAGGTCGAACAGCAGCTCGTCCCGTTCGGCACGGAGTACCTCGAGCCGCGCACCCCGGTCGAGCCGGAACCGGACGCCGAGCCGGCGGAGGAATCGCCGGGCACGATGCTGGAGGTGCTGATCTCCCGGTTGCGCGGCATCGGGCCGCTCGCCCACCAGGTGTGGCTGCCGCCGCTGAAGCAGGCTCCCTCTCTCGACCAGCTGCTCCCCCCGTTGGTCGACCACCCCGAACTCGGCCCGCGCCCGGTCGGGGACTACGACATCTCGACGCTGTCCGTGCCGGTGGGCCTCATCGACCTGCCCGTGCAGCAGCGGCGGGACCTGCTGATCGCCGATCTCGCCGGGGCGAACGGCAACGTCGGGATCGCCGGTGGCCCGCAGAGCGGCAAGAGCACCATGCTGCGGACCCTGATCAGCTCGCTCGCGCTGACGCACACGGCGGCCGAGGTCCAGTTCTACTGCCTGGACTTCGGCGGCACGCTGAGCTCGCTGGCGAAGCTGCCGCACATGGGCAGCCTCGCGAGCAGGCTCGACCGGGACCGCGTCACCCGGACGGTGCTCGAGATGGGCAACCTGCTGGCCCGGCGCGAACAGCTGTTCGCCGAGCACAACATCGACTCGATGAGCAACTACCGGAAGGCCCGGGCGCGCGGGCTCTTCACCGATCTCGATCCGTACGGCGACGTCTTCCTCGTCGTCGACGGCTGGTACTCGATCCGGCAGGACTACGAGGAGCTGGAGGACAAGTTCAGCGAGCTCGCGGCCCGCGGGCTCGGCTTCGGCATCCACCTGATGGTCGGCACCAACCGGTGGTCGGAGATGCGGCCGTGGCTGCGCGACGTCCTCGGCACCCGGTTCGAGCTCAGGCTGGGTGACCCGGTCGAGTCCGAGGTCGGCAGCCGGATCGCCAAGACCGTGCCGGCGATCGCCGGCCGCGGGCTCACCCGCGACGGAAAGCACTTCCTGAGCGCACTTCCCCGGATCGACGGCTCCGGTCGCAACGAGGACGTCGCCGAGGCGACCGCCGACCTGGCCGAAGCGCTCGCCCTCCCGTCGGCGCCGTACGCGCCGAAGGTCCGGCTGCTGCCGCACGAGCTCGAGGTCCGCGAGCTGCCGGCACCCCGCTCGTCCGCGCCGGAAATCGACCTGACGATGGCCCTGGGCATCGAAGATGGCGCGCTCGGGCCGCAGCTGCACGACTTCGACACGAACCCGCACCTGCTGATCTTCGGTGACGCCGAGACGGGCAAGACGAACCTGCTTCGCCACATCGCCAAGTCGGTGGCCGCCCACTACAGCCCCGACGAAGGCCGCGTCATGCTGGTCGACTTCCGGCGCGAGCTGCACGACGCGATCCCGGAGCACAACCAGGTCAACTACACGGTCGGCACGGACGCACTCACCTCGACCATGCAGGAGATGGCCCAGTTGCTGTCGAGCCGGGTGCCGGGCGCCGACATCGCGCCGAGCAGGCTGCGCAAGCGTGACTGGTGGACCGGCGGGCGCCTGTTCATCCTGATCGACGACTTCGAACTCGGTGAGGGCGGCGGGCTGATGGATCCGCTGCAGCCGCTCCTGCCGTTGCTCCCGCACGGCGCCGACATCGGCCTGCACCTCGTCCTCGCGCGCAGCACCTCGGGTGCGGGGCGCGCCATGATGGGCCCGGTGCTGCGGCGGATTTGGGAGCTGGGCACCGCGGTCGTGATGTTCTCCTGCCCCAAGGACGAAGGCATGTTCCTCGGGAACATCCGGCCCAAGACGTTGCCGGTGGGACGGGCTCAGTTCGTCAACCGGCGCCGGTCGGTCAATCTGGTCCAGACGCCGATCGTGCGTGACTGACGGCGGCGTCCTGCTTGGACCAACCGACCAGCATGGTCCGGAATGGACGGCCGGACACCCCGACTTCGACGGAAAGGAAGATGAGATCCGGGTTCGAGCTCGCCGCCTCGTCGCGGTCGGCGGTTCGCTGGGTGCGGTACTGGTGAACGTCGGCGGCACGGTGTGGGTCACCACCGAGGTGACCGGCGGACACGAGAACAGCTGAAGGCCACCTCGGGGAATCCCCGAGGTGGCCTTCAGCTGTCGGTGCCGGGACCGGTTGCACCGCCACTCACGAGGTATCAGGTGCGCGGTCCGGTTCCGTGGAGCAGCGTGTCGATGACGAGGGGCCAGCGTGTCCGGATCCGGGTCGCTCGCCGGGCCTGTTCATCGGGCAAAGGTGAGCACGCGACGCGTGCTCACCTTTGCCCGATGGCATGGGGCGGCAGTGCAGTGTTCAGCGCAAGGACCGGCAGAGGACGTGTGCCCGGTAAGGACTGTCGGGGTCGGTCGTGCTGATGGCGCCGGGGCCGGGATCGAAACTCCTGGTGGCGATACCGGATTCGACGACAAAGCCACCCTGTCGACGGCATTTGAGCGCCAGGTCGGAAAGGTCCGACTGTGCTTCCGCGCGCGTGATGCGGCTGGAGCCCTGCAACGTCCAGCTGCCCTCGGCCGATGCCACGGTGGTGCTCAGGCCGAGTACGCCCGGCGAGCCTAGCGGCCCGCGCGGCGGTGGACGGTTGTGGTAATCATGACTTACGTCCGTGGTTTGCTGGTGTTTCCTCGACAACGTCGAGGGTCTTGGGCGGCTCGGCGAGCACCACCCGCCGGGCCGGCGTCCACCGGCGCCGGCTCCCCGCCGAGCCCAGCCGCACCGCCAGGCCAATGGCCGCGAGCAGCACGAGCGCGCCGAGCACCCCCAGAGCGACGAGCAGGCCCGCGATCGGGTCCTCCTTCGGAGGGGACGGCCGAGGCGCCGGCGCAGGGGACGCGGGAGCGACGACGCCGGCGGCGCCTTCCTCCGGCAGGATCGCCGTGACCGCGGTCAGCGGGTTGACGACTCCCCAGCCCAGGCCGGGATCGGGCACGTTGGCCGGTGGCCGGTCAGCAGTGGCCTCCAGCCGGTGCTTCACCTGTGCCGCACTGAGTTGCGGGTGGTAGGCGCGCACGAGCGCGGCGACGCCCGCGACGAACGGCGCCGCGTAGCTGGTCCCGCTCGCCTGCCACTGACCCGGCCCGCCCGGGCCGAGACTGGATACGTCGACACCGGGTGCGGCCATCGAAAGGTAGGTCCCGGTCTGGGAGAACTGGGCGCGCTTTCCCGAGCTGTCGACTGCCCCGACGGCGACCACCGCGGCCTCCGAAGCCGGATACGGAACCGGGTTTCCTTCCTCCGCGCTGTTTCCCGCGGAGGCGATGATCAGGACGTCGCGCGCGGTCGCATAGTCCACCGCCGCGTCGATCGCCGGATCGTGGTAGCTGGTGCTCGCGGAAACGTTGATCACTTCCGCGTTCCGGTCGACCGCCGCCCGGATGCCGTCGGCGAGCGCGCCCGCCGAGGTGTCCGTGGCGTTGTCCGCGATCCGGATCGGCAGGATCTGTGCTTCGGGTGCCACCCCGGCGAACATCGTGGAAGCAACCGGCGCCGCGCCGATGATCCCGGCGACGAAGGTGCCGTGTCCGAAGCAGTCGTTGTCCGCCCGGCTCGCGCCGGACACCCGCACGTCACTCCCGGGCAGCACCCGGCCTGCCAGCTGCCCCGAACCGGCGTCGACACCGGTGTCCACCACTGCCACGACCTCGCCCGCACCCTTGGTGAGCGGCCAGACCCGTTGCGGGGCAAGCTGTTTTTGGGCCCACGGCACGGTGGTGACATTCTGCTGCGGCGGCGGCAGGCACTGCTGCCGGACACGCTGCGCAGCGGCCCGGGGAACCGGCGAGACCGCTACCAGCGCCAGGATCGCGCAGATGACAATCAGTGTGCGACGGCGCAAAGACCCGCTCACGAAACCATCTCCGGCGAACCGTCCGCCGACGCGGTGGCGGTCTGACCGGCCTCGGCGGCCGCCGTCAACCGGGTGGTCAGCCGGGCGACCACGTCGGGATCGTCGACCAGCCGGACGTCGGCGGCACTGTCCCTCTCCGTCGCGTCGGCCGAGCGGGGATCCGCACCGGTCAGGAGCTCGCGGGCCGGCAACGCGGTACGCGGTGCCCGCGGACGGTCCTCCAGGAACCGGCGGTAGAGGCCGGTCACTTCGGCTGACAGCGTGGTGGCCACGGACGCCGCCACGGCAGGGGTGATGGTCGCGTGCAGGCACTCGACGATCTCCGTGGCATCGCCGGAAAAGGAAACCGAACGGCGGGGAACCTGCCCCGGCCTGTCATCCAGTAGCGTCATGTTCGTTTGCCCACCCGTCTCGCCCCCGGAACCGTCTCGGCATTCCCCGCTTCGGGCGAAGGCATCTCCGATCCCGTAACGCAGTTACATCATCCATCCGTCTTGATCACCCGGCAACGAGACCGGTTAAACAAGGGGGGTATCCCTCAAGAACCGGCCGGCCATCGGCCAAGCCAGGTATCCCGGCGTCGACAAAGCAAGTCGGCGGATAAAGCCGGGAACAATTTGCGTTTCACCTTACGCAGCTACCGGCCCGTTTCGGCGATTCGGCAAGGGCGTCACGAGACACGGTTTCCCGGTGCGGCGACGGTCAGGCGGCCTTCGAGATTCGCCGTCGCCAGGTCCAGCCGGGACCGGCAGCCGGTTTGCGCGAACAGCCGGGTGAGGTGGTTCTCCACGGTCTTCTCGCCGACCCGGACCGCGGCAGCGATCGGGCGGTTGGTCAAGCCCTGCTGGATCAGGTCGATGATCCGAGTCCCCCCCATCTCGCTCAACCCGTCCTGCCGGACGGGTGTGACGGCATCGATACTCCTCTGTCGCGCAGGTTAGGCTTGATGTGCAGTCGCACCAGTCGCTGTCGAGGCGCTTGGCGGCCTCGTAGGCCTCGTGGTAGCAGGGGCGCGGCTCGTCGGCGAAGAAGGCCACGAGCAGTGGTTTGGCATACTGCCGGTATCCAAACCCAGGGAGGGTCAGTGCCGACCAGCAGCGAACGCCTTACCGAGCTACTGACCACCACCGCGGAAATCCCCGCCGACCACGGCTTCCTCGACCTGCTCGGCAGCGCCGACCAGGCCGGACCGCCGACCGGGGTCACTCAGCGGCTGATGCGCACCACACTCGTCCCCCAGATCTACGAGCGCTACTGGCGCCCCGCCTTCGGCCGTCTGCTCAAAGGTCCGACCGGCCCGAGCATGGCCGGCGAAATCCGGCTGGCCACGGCCTTGCTCGCCCTCAAGCCCGGCGACACCGTGCTCGACGTCGCCTGCGGCACCGGCCGCTTCACGCGCGCGTTCGGTGAAACGGTCGGAGACGGCCTCGCGATCGGGCTCGACGGCTCCCGCAGCATGCTCGCCAAGGCTGTCGCCGAGGGCGGGAACGTCGTCTACCTCCGCGCGGACGCCGTCGACCTTCCGCTGAAGACGTCCACTGTGGACGGCCTCTGCTGTTTCGCCGCGCTGCACATGTTCGCGGAGCCGGAAACCGCGCTGGACTCCTTCGCACGAGTACTGAAACCCGGTGGCCGGATCGCGTTGCTCACCAGCGCCCGCCGCGCGTGGCAACCCGCGCGAACGCTCGAAACCGCGGGCGGGATCGCCAGCGGGCAGCGGATGTTCGACCGCGGCGAGATCGCGGCCGGCCTGCGCGCCCGCGGCTTCATCGAGATCACCGAGCGCTACGCCGGGGTCGCGCAGATCGTCGCAGGCCGGCTCGGCTGAACACGGCGAATTGTCGGGGGTGGCGGTTAGCATCGCCGCATGACCCACGCCGAGCCCGTCCCGCCCGATGACAGCTACCTCCGCTCGCTGCTCGACGCGACCGCGGACGCGGTGGCCGCTGCCGAGCCACTGGCCTCGGCACACGACGGCGCTGACGAACAGGCCCGCGCCGAAGTCACGGCACAGCTGGAAAGCTGCGCGCCCGGCCTCGTGGCGCTCAGCCAGAACCTGCACGCACACCCGGAGGAGGGATTCGCCGAACACCGCTCGGTCCAAGCGCTGGCAGACCTGCTGGCGGAGCATGGCCACGAGGCAACGATCGGCCTCGGCGGCCTCGACACCGCGCTGCGCGCCGGCACGCCGGAGAACGACGGTCCGCACATCGCGGTGCTCGCCGAGTACGACGCGCTGCCCGGGCTCGGGCACGCGTGCGGGCACAACATCATCTGCGCGACCGCTGCCGGTGGATTCCTGGGCGCCGCCACGGTCGCCGAGCGGCTGGGCGGGCGCGTGAGCCTGATCGGCACGCCCGCCGAGGAAGGGGGTGGCGGCAAGGAGATCCTCGCCAGGGCGGGGGTGTTCGACGACGTCGACGCGGTGATCATGCTGCACCCGTTCAGCCACGACATCGCGCTGCATCCGTTCCTGGGCAGGCGGCAGTTGGAGATGGTGTTCCACGGCGTCGGCGCACACGCGTCCGCGCAGCCCTTCATGGGACGCAACGCGCTCGACGCGGCTGTCGCGGCCTACCAAGGCGTTTCGGCGCTTCGCCAGCAGCTCCCGCAGAGCGACCGCGTCCACGGCGTGTTCACCGACGGCGGCGTCCGGCCGAACGTCATCCCCGCGCGCGCGGCATTGCTGTTCTATCTGCGTTCGGCGAATCCGGAAACGCTGCGCGATCTCGCGAGCCGGATGGCTTCGATCGCCGAAGGCGCGGCGGCGATGACCGGATGTGGCGTCGAACTGCATTGGGATGCTCAGGCCCCTTATCTGCCGATCCGGTTCAACACCGCGCTCGCCGGGCGCTGGTCGGTGAACCAATCCGGCACCGGCCGCAAGCCGTTGCCGCCGGGCATCGTCCCGGAGTCCCTGACCGGGTCGACCGACCTCGGCAATCTCAGCTATCGCATGCCCGCCCTGCACCCGATGCTCGCCGTCTCCGAGGCCACGGTTGCCTTGCACACCAAGGAGTTCGCCGCGGCGGCCGGATCTCCGACCGGAGACGCGGCGGTCCGGGACGGGGCACTCGGCCTGGCGCTGACCGCGGCCGACTACCTCGGCGACGCGACCTTGCGCGCCGCCGTGCACGAGGAGTTCGAAGCGGCCGGAGGTGCCCTGGACGTTCCCGCGTTCTTCGACTGACTGAGGAGAAGCTGAGTTTTCTCAGCTGATTCTTCTCAGCAAAGGCAGAGGGATTTCCACAGGCTCTTCACAAGCACGGGCGCGAATCTTGGTTCATGACCGAGAACGAGAGTCGGCCCGGCCCCGCCTCCTACGGTGGGCACCAGCCGCACCAGAGCACTCAGCAGTACGGGCCGTACCCGCAGTTCGCGCAGCCGCAGCCGAACCCGCTCTTCACGCCGCAGCCTCAGCCGCCGCGTCGTAAGGGCAGCCGGCTCGCGCTCGTCGTCAGCGCGACGGCGCTCGGCGCGGCTCTCGTCGGCGGGGTCGGCGGCGCCGCGATCGTCGGGCTCAGCTCGTCCGACGCCGCGCCGGTCACGACCAGCAGCAGCACGGCGACCGGTCAGCAGGTCCTGAACTCCACCTCGGGCGATGTCAGCGCCACCGCGGCGAAGGTGCTGCCCAGCGTCGTCCAGATCAACGTGACGACGTCGCAGGGCGAGGCGATCGGCTCCGGCGTCATCCTCACCGCGGACGGCCGGATCCTCACCAACGCCCACGTCGTCTCGGACGCTCAGAGCGTGACTGTGGTGACCTCCGACGGCAAGAAGTACCAGGCCGACGTGGTTGGCGCGGACACCAAGGGCGACATCGCGGTGATCCAGGCGAAGAATGCCAGCGGCCTGACCGCGGCCAGCCTCGGCGACTCGAGCAAGCTCGTCGTCGGCCAGAGCGTGGTCGCCATCGGCTCGCCGGGCGGGCTGCAGAACACCGTCACCACCGGCATCGTGAGCGCGCTCAACCGCAACCTGTCCGACATCGGCGGCCAGGAACAGCAGCAGCAATCGCCGTTCAACCGCACGTCGCACCAGACCAGTGATTCGCCGAGCTACACCGCGATCCAGACGGACGCCTCGATCAACCAGGGCAACTCCGGTGGCGCGCTGGTGAACTCCCAGGGCCAGGTGATCGGCATCAACTCGGCGCTCTACAACCCGAGCGCGTCGGCGAACGGGTCCGCGGGCAGCGTCGGGATCGGCTTCGCCATCCCGATCAACGACGCCAAGAAGATCGTGGACCAGATCGTCAACAACTAGGACCAGGGGCGGACCGCGGTCGGGGCGGCCCGTCTTCACCCCGCTTTTCGGGAGAGAGCGGGACGCACAGGTGAAGGCCGTTTCGAGGGGAAATCGGGGCCCCTCGAAACGGCCTTCACGCCGTTTCAGAGTTCGTACGTCAGCGTCAGCGTGTGGTTGCCGTCGCCGTCCTGCGCGATCGCGGCCGTCCCCGAGATCCCGGCCAGTTCGCCGGTGCCGGAGCCGGCCAGGATCAGCAGCGACATGCCGGTGTCGTCGGCCCAGTGCCGCAGCACGAAACCGCCCTTGCGGCCGTCGACCGAGACGTCCAGCCGCTCGAAGGCGACGTACGCGCGCGAAGTCTCGTTCGACGCCGTGAGCATCTCGACCGTGCTGGTCCCTTCGATCGCCCCGGTGAAGGTCTTGGCGATCGCGACCCGGGCGAACTGCGTGCCGCCGACTGCAGCGTCCTCCTCGGAGGCCTGCGGGTCCCACTTGTCGAGGACGAACGACGCGGTGGCGGTGCTGGTCATGGCTCTCGATCCTGTCTGCCGGGGTCGGACGGGACGTAGCCTGGCAGCCTTACCTGACAGATCACGTCAGGATTTCTCAGCGCCTCCGGTTGCCGAACAGGCCGCGTGTGATCTCCCGCCCCAGCGCGCTGGCGGCGGACCGGAGGAACGACTTCACCGCGGGGTTCTTCATCGCCTGCTCGACGAAACCCGGGTCGTCCTTCTTCGGCTGCGGCGCAGCTTCCGGCGGAGGCGCTTCGCCGGCCGGCGGGGCCGCGACCTTCGCCGCCAGCTTCTCGTAGGCCGACTCCCGATCGATCGTCTCGCCGTACTTCGCGTGCAGGTCCGAAGACGTGACCGCCGCGGCGACGGCGTCCGGGCCGATCGCGCCCATCTTCGAGCGTGGCGCGCGCAACCGGGTCCACGCGACCGGCGTCGGCGCACCCCGCTCGGAGAGCACCGTGACGATCGCCTCACCGATGCCCAGCGAGGTCAACGCCGTGTCGAGCTCGTAGTACGAGGTCTTCGGGTAGGTCTTGACCGTCTTGGCCAGCGCCGCCTGGTCGTCCGGGGTGAAGGCGCGCAGCGCGTGTTGCACCCGCGCGCCGAGCTGCGACAGGACGTTGTTCGGGATGTCAGTGGGCAGCTGCGTGCAGAAGAACACGCCGACGCCCTTCGACCGGATCAGCTTCACGGTCTGCTCGATGCGTTCGAGGAACGCCTTCGAAGCGTCGTTGAACAGCAGGTGGGCTTCGTCGAAGAAGAACACCAACTTCGGCTTGTCGAGGTCCCCCTCCTCCGGCAACTCCTCGAACAGCTCGGCCAGCAGCCACATCAGGAACGTCGAGAACAGCGCCGGCTTCGACTGCAGGTTGTCCAGCTCCAGCAGCGTCACGACGCCCTTGCCGTCGGCATGGCGCATGAGGTCGTGGACGTCCAGCTCGGGCTCGCCGAAGAAGTCCTCGCCACCTTGCGCCTCGAGGTTGGACAGCGCGCGCAGGATCACCCCCGCCGTCGCGGCCGAGACGCCGCCGATGCCCTTGAGGTCCTCCTTGCCCTCGTCGCTGGTCAGATGCGTGATGACCGAGCGGAGGTCCTTGGTGTCGAGCAAAGCCAGGCCGCGCTGGTCTGCCCAGTGGAAGATCAGCCCGAGCGTCGACTCCTGCGTGTCGTTCAGCCCCAGCACCTTCGACAGCAGGATCGGGCCGAAGCTGGTGATCGTCGCCCGGATCGGCGAGCCCTTGCCGCCGGTGCCGAGCGAGAGGAACTGCACCGGGAACCCGGCGGGCGCCCAGTCGTCGCCGACTTCGGACGAACGCTTGGTGATCTTGTCGTTCGCCTCGCCGGCCGCGGCGAGCCCGGACAGATCGCCCTTGACGTCGGCAAGCACCACCGGCACTCCCGCGGCTGAGAGCTGCTCGGCGACCAGCTGCAACGTCTTGGTCTTGCCGGTGCCGGTCGCGCCCGCGACCAGCCCGTGCCGGTTCAGAGTGGCCAGCGGCAGCCGCACCGCCGCGCCCGCGTCGGCCTGCCCCTCGATGACCACCGCGCCCAGCTCGAGCGCGGCCCCTTCGCTGACGTACCCCTTGGCGATCTCGTTCGCCGGAGACCCCTGGTCGGCCACTTGGCAGCTCCCGATCTGTGTCGCACACCACACCGCATCTGGCGATGCCGAGCGTAACGCGCCGAACGCGCAGGTAACGCCCGTGATATCCCCGTGTCGGGTTAGGGTCACCAGGTGACCGACCGCCTAGTCTGGATCGACTGCGAGATGACGGGGCTCGACCTCGGCAAGGACGCGTTGATCGAAATAGCCGCACTGGTGACCGATGCCGAGTTGACCGTGCTCGGCGACGGCGTCGACATCGTCATCCACGCCGACGAGGAGAAGCTCGACGGCATGCCCGAGATCGTCCGCGAGATGCACGCGCATTCCGGGCTCACCGAGGAGGTCCGCCGCTCGACGGTCAGCCTCGAGGAGGCCGAACGGCGGGTGCTCGAATACATCCGCGAGCACGTTCCCGAGTCCGGCACCGCGCCGCTGGCCGGCAACTCCATCGCGACCGACCGCGGCTTCATCTCCCGCGACATGCCCGCCCTCGACGCGCACCTGCACTACCGCCTGGTCGACGTGTCCTCGGTGAAGGAGCTCGTGCGCCGGTGGTACCCGCGGATCTATTACGCGAAGCCGGAGAAGGGCCTCGCGCACCGCGCGCTGGCGGACATCAAGGAGTCGATCGGCGAGCTCGACTACTACCGGCGCGTGGCGTTCGTCGCGCAGCCGGGGCCGACCAGCGACGAGGCCAAGGCGGCGGCCGCTGAGGTGCGGGAACAGCATCAGGGGTAGGCCCGTGAAAACCCCTGGGAAGCACCCGCTAGGATTGCTTCCAGCAAGGTGATCCCCACGGATTCCCTTGATGATGGTGGGCGTAGCTCAGCTGGTAGAGCACCTGGTTGTGGTCCAGGAGGTCGCGGGTTCGAAACCCGTCGCTCACCCCATCAAAACCCCAGTTCGGTAGCCGAACTGGGGTTCTTTGTTTCCGGGGACACCTCGCCGGTGCCCCCGGAAACTTCGGCTAGCTGCCGGCGCTGTGCCACTCGTCCCAGGACATCTGCCAGACGCTCCAGCCGTCGGTCGGCTCGAGCTTCGGCCCGCCACTGTTGACGACGGTGAAGATGTCGCCCTTCTTGGACCGGTCCATCAGCCACTTCGCGTTGTTCGTGGACAGGTTGATGCAGCCGTGGCTCACGTTGCGCTTGCCCTGCTGCCCGACCGACCACGGCGCCGAGTGGTAGAAGATGCCGCTGTTGGAGAGACGGACGGCGTACTGGATGAAGGTGCGGTAGCCGCCGGGGCTGTCGGCCGGGACGCCGTAGGTGCTGGAGTCCATCGTGTAGCCGTTGTGCTCGCTCATCACGGTGAACGTGCCCGCGGGCGTGTTGTGGCCCGGCTTGCCCATCGAGATCGGCATGACCTGCGAGACCGCGTCGTTGATCGAGATGGTCATCTGGTGCGACCCGCCGTCGGCGACGGCGACGAGCTTCTCGCCGATCGTCCCGGTGGCGGCCTTGTCCTCGCGCCCGAAGCTGCCATTGCCGAGCGCCTTGCCGTAGACGGCGGCGTCGACCTTGACCTTGGTGCCGGTGCGCCAGTAGTCCTTCGGCCGCCAGATCACCTGCTTGTCCCCGAACCAGCGGAAAGCGCCCTCGGTGGCCGGCTCGGCGGTGACCTTGATCGCCCGCTCGGCCGCGGCCTTGTCCGCGACGTTGCCGCTGAAGCTGAAGATCAGCGGCATCCCGACCCCGACGGTCTCCCCCTCGGCGAGGTTGAGCGACACACTGACCTGGCGCGCGGGCTTCACGGTGGTGAAGTTCGACTCGGAAACCACCTGCTTGCCGTCGGACCCGGTCGCTGTCGCGGTGAGCTTGTAGGCCTTGCCATACCCGAGCGGCTCAGCCGAATCCCACCCGGCGCCATCCGCCCTGGTCTTACCGGCGACGACCTTCCCGTCTGCCCCCGTCAGCTTGACCTCGCCAACCTTCCCATCGGCGACGGTCACACTCACCGGCTCTCCGGGCGCGACGTCCGCGGCGTCCTTCACCGGCGTGAGACTGAGCACGGCGGGCTTCACGACGGGAGCAGCTGCACTCGACGACGACGGCGGCGTGGACGGCCCCGGCCCGGCAGGCGGCGAGCTGCTGCAAGCCGCTCCGGTGAGCCCGATCACCCCCGCGATCACGAGCAGCTGCGCGCGCACCCCGGTGAAGACCCTCATGCCACCTCGCCTGATTCCTGTCGACGTGTCCGCCTCCAGTGTGCCCGACCAGCCCGGACCCCGGAGCGCCGCCATCCCGGCGTCAGCAAGGGGACCCCCCTGAATCAGCCCCCGCAACCCCGTGTTAATGTTTTCCACGTCGCCGAGGGAAACCCCGGCAGACACCAGCGCCATTAGCTCAATTGGCAGAGCAGCTGGCTCTTAACCAGCGGGTTCGGGGTTCGAGTCCCTGATGGCGCACCCCACTGAATCGAAGCCCACCTGCGGGTATCCTTGATCATGAGGATCTTGCCGGTGGGCTTTGATCATGGGTGGGACCGGCGTGGGGCCGAATGAGACCGCGCCTGGCGGCCGTCGTCCTTGGCCTTCTTGTTGTGGTCGTGGCGTCCTTTGCCTTGCCCGCGTTGTTTCCCGCTCACCCGGCTTCGTATCGAGGCCGCCGCATCGCGAGCCGCCGCCAGCACCAAAGCCACCGTCGCCTCGGCGGCGCGATGGGCCAGGCAGGGCAGGACGCTGGTGTAGGTATCGGCGGAGAGCACGATGCTGGAATGCCCGAGCATCGCCTGCACCACCTTCTAGTCGTTCCCCGCAGCCAGCGACAGGCTCGCCGCCCCGTGCTGCAGGTCGTGTAACCGGATCGGCGGCAACCCCGCCTGCACCACTAGCAGAAGTACCACGAACCATGGCCACGTTCGTCCAGCCGCGGGCAACCGACGCCGAGCCGGTGCCCGTCAATCGCATCCCTGCAACTGCAACGCTTGTACACGCCATTCTGTCGAGACATCGCAACCTTGTCATTGCCCCTGATGCCAGCGGCTGCTCAACGCCGGTCTGGGCGTCTCTCGTCGGCGACCGTCCCGATCGAACATCGCAGCCCGGACCGACAGGGCTTCCCGCCGACGGTCAGCTCAGCAGCCGCGCTAGCCACCGCTCGCCGGAACGGGACAGGCTTTGGTGCAGGTCGTGCGCTGTCGAGTCGACGAGCAATCTGATGGCTTCACAGCCTGCAATTCGTTGACGAGGTCGCGATTGTCAGCGCGAGCGCCCCATAACCAATGGTGTGCATCAATAATCCGTGCAGCAACTGAATGCCGCGGCTCGGCTGGGGCTCGCGGCTTGTGATTTCGAGGCGGTCGACGTGTGAGCACCGGTTCTAGTGTGCGTCTGTGATGTCTGGCTCGACAGTGCGCCGAGGCCAGCATCCCATCCGCTTCGGTCAGAGAGGCCGCCGATCCGGCCGCGGCGCGGCGACACGGACCCGCGCTGTCGCATACCAATCCGCGACCGGACACCGACGAGTCCAGGCCGCCGGGCACGCCGGCACAAGACCTGGCTCAGTCAGTCGCCTGCGGCGGGCTCGTCGTCGCGGGATTGACGTCCAGGCCGCCCGGCGCGACAGCGGCGGCGCCGAAGAGGATGGCAGAGATCTCGGCGCGGTAGATCTTCGACCCGCTCGCGGTATACGGCGGCCGAGCTGATTCGTAGCGTCAGAGATAAGACGAACGAGCGAGAGCCGCCCCTTCTGCCAGGCCGTCTACGGACCGTTTCGTTGGCCGAGCCACGACAGCCTGTCTCTGCTGATCACCCTCCCTGCACGGGGGTGGCCGCCAAGTCGACGAGTAGGTCTGCGAGCGCGCCGAGGTCGGCTGCCGCCAGCGTGGCCGGCGGCGCGCCGGGAAGCTGGTAGTGGCCTGGCCGAGCGAGGAATCCGGTGGTCAGGCCCGCGGCGTTGGCGCCGGCGATGTCCCAGCCGTGGACGGCGATCATGACGGCTTCGGCGGGGCCGATCCGGTAGGCATCGAGGACCTGGCGGTACGGGGCAGCCGCCGGTTTCAAGGCACCTGCCTGCTCGGCGGAGAAGATCCGATCGAAGTGGCTTGCCAACCCGGAGTGGTCGAGCTGCCGTTCGATTGTCGCCAGTGGTGAGTTTCCCAGCGCGACGAGCTCGAGACCTGCTGCCCGGAGGCGGGCGAGCGCGTCGGGGACATCCGGGTGAGGCGGAAGTGATCGCATCGTGGCACCGACGGTTGAGCGCTGCTCGTCGGTCGCCTGGATGCCGTACCGAGCGGCGATGCTGGTCGCGCAAGCACCGGCGATCTCGGCGAAGTCCCGGTAGCCGCCGGCGGCGGTGACCGTGAGCGCGGTGTGGATGACCAGGTCGAACCATTCGCGGCGGGCGGTCGGAGAGCCGGTCAGCTGGAGGAAGACGTCGTC
Source organism: uncultured Actinomycetota bacterium (assembly GCA_963762765.1). GTDB lineage: Bacteria > Actinomycetota > Actinomycetes > Mycobacteriales > Pseudonocardiaceae > Amycolatopsis. The sequence goes on along the minus strand of CAVXMR010000028.1, from coordinate 155,267 downwards.
CAGGGGCGCGAGGTCAAGCAGAGTTTCGTTGATGTCGAAGACACAGAGCATGGACACCCTCATAGGTTCGATGAATCTCGTACCTAGAAGGTACGATAGACGTCGTACCTTGTCGAGAGGAGGCTCGTTGGCCGGCGAACTGCCGTGCCCCGCGATGGCGGACATCGAACTGGGCACTGTGCTGTCCGCGCTGGCGGACCCGCTGCGGCGCGGGATCATCGCCGAGCTGGCGCGCACCGAAGCAGGAGCGCCGGACAACGAGCGCGCCTGCGGCTCATTCACCCTGCCGGTCGCGAAGTCGACCCGGACGTATCACTGGCGAATCCTGCGGGAAGCGGGGCTGATCCGGCAGCGCGACGCGGGCAACGGGACCTTCGTCCGCTTGCGTCGCGACGAGGTCGACGAGCGCTTTCCCGGCGTGCTCGACCTTATCGTCACCCTGACGGGCTGAAGGTGCGCGAACGAACTCTTACCTGACACAACACTTGGCAAGGTCAAAAGTGTCACTGGTGTGATCACGCCGGGTACTTCGGGTGCAAGGTAAGGATTTCTCAAAGTTCTCCCCAAGAAATATGAACTCCCCCGCTCGGCGGTCCGTACTACCAGGTGCAGGGCAATCTTGGTTGTTGACGGCTCGACGCCGCTGCCAGTTGGAGGAAACATGCCTCATCGCCGTGGAACGACCGTCAACGTCCGGACTCGGACGACCCTGATCGGGGCGGCCGTGCTCGCCGTCCTCGGCGCAGGATCGGTGGCCGTATCGCACACGGGGACGGGACAGGCCAGCCAGTCCAACAATCCGGGCCAAGCGGCAAGCCTGCCCGTGGGCGCGGTCGCAGAAGCCGCACAGGACGCGAACCAGACGACACCGGGCGCAGGTTCCCTGACCGAGATCGACAAGACCTTCCTGGTCAAGGTCCGCCAGGCGGGGCTCTGGGAAATTCCGGCGGGCAAGCTTGCCCAGACCCACGCCAGCAGCGAAGCCGTCAAACGCGCCGGGCTGCATGTGATCGACGGTCACTCCAAGCTCGACCAGCTGGTGCGGGAAGACGCGAACATCCTGGGCGCCCCGTTGCCGGACCTGGCCACGCCGGAACAGCAGGGCTGGGTCAGGCAGCTGACAGCTGCACAAGGACTCGAATTCGACAAGCTCTTCGCCAACCTCCTGCGGTCCTCACACGGCAAGATCTTCGCGACCATCGGGGAAGTGCGCGCCAGCACCCAGAACGACCTCATCCGGCGGCACGCCCGGCAGGCCAACCAGACTGTGCTCGATCACATGGAGGTTCTCGAGGACACCGGGCTGGTGGACCCGCAGACCCTGGCGGATGTCGCGGCCGCGGTGGCCCCGGCGAAGTGATGATCACCTTCCGATTCACCAGGTTCGGCGGGGACCCAGTGCGACGATCGGCAACTGGCGGACCAGTCGGTGGCGGGCGGTGTCGCTGCCGTCGTAGCGCCAGCCGAGCAGCTTGGTCAGCAGCGACACCAGGACCGGGCGGATCCAGCGGTTGCGGCGTTCGTAGTCCGCGATTGCGGCCACCGCTTCGGTCTCGGGCAGAACCCGGTACTCCGGCGGGAACCGATGGCGGCCGACGAGCACCTCCACCGCGGGCGTGGCCTGGATGTTGCGGTACCAGTCCGCTTTCGTGCCGAATCCGGCGATGACGAGGTACTCGGCTGACGACCGGTCGTGCCCGATGACCTCCAGCACGGTCCGGTACCTCCGGCCGGAACGCCGCCCAACGTGGGTCAGGCACAGGAACCGCGATCCCAGCAGCCCGCCGAGACCGTGGTCGTACAGCCACACCGGAGCCCGGAACACCGCGCGCAGAACCCGCCCTGGACGCCCGTTCACGACGGCTCCCCGGCCTTGGTCAGTTGGCCCGGAGTACGTAAGTTCGCGATCAGTGCGGTGGACTTGCCCACCAGTAGGGCGGCGACGTGGCGGTCGATGAGCGGCAGCCGGGCCAGCCTCAGGACGAACCGCCGGATCCACAGCTGGGTCTGGTTCGCCGGGAGGAACCAGCGGGCACTTCGCCGCGCGACCTCCTGCTTCTCGGTTACCACCGGGCGGACCAGCCGCTCGTATTCGGCGAACGCGGCTTCCGGCGTCGCCGCGCGGGCCAGCTGCTCGCCGAGGACGTAGGCACCCGCGATGCCCAGTGACGCGCCCTGCCCGGCAAGCAGGGACACCGCGTAGCAGGAATCCCCCACCAGGACGACCCGGCCGCGACTCCAGCTCGGCATCACGATCTGGGCGACCTGGTCGTAGTAGACCGATTCCGGTGCCGGACACAGGCTCAGCGCCCGCGGCACCTGCCACCCGAGGGTGCGGTAGTTCTCCCGCACTGCCGCCTGCGGGTCGTCCGGCAGCGTGGGGTCCGACGCGCGGTGCACGGCGAAGGTCGCCACCCGGCCATCACGCAGGGCGTAGAAACCCATCTGCCGGTCGACACTGTCGGTGAGGCAGAACCGGTTCCCGGCCGCAGCCTGGACCTCCGGGTCGGTGAACACGAACGCCGCGGTGTGAAAGCCGAGATAGCGGCAGAACTTCTCCTCGTCGCCGAAGATCGCTTGCCGCACCGCCGAGTGGACGCCGTCCGCACCGACCAGGACGTCGCCCTCGACCTGCTCCCCGCTCGCGGTCACGCGCACACGGTCGCCGAGGTCTTCGACTGCGGTCACCTTGGCGCCGAAGCGCAGCCGCACCTGCGGCGGGAGCTGTTCGCGCAGGGCGCGTTCCAGGTCGGGGCGCAGGATGCTGCACAGCCGGTCCTGGGCTGTCCGCGCGATCTGGGCGTACCGGATCGCGGCGCGGCGGCGGCCCCGGTCGTCGATCAGGCTTGCCTCCTCGACCCGGTAGGCCAGCTCGAGGATCCGCGGCAGCACTCCCATGGCCTCGGCCGCGTCGAATCCCGGACCGATGAAATCGATCATGTACCCCTGCTCGCGCGGGCCTGCCGCGCGTTCCAGCACCTCGACCTCGATGCCATGAGCGGCAAGCTGGTGAGCCAGGGCCAGGCCGGTGATCCCGGCACCACAGATGACAACTTTCACGACTTCTCCTCATTTCCTTTGAGGACGATCCGGCGCAGGACCGCCGCGGCGGTCGGGGGCACGGCGTCCGGTTTGAGTACGCGATGCAGCAGCAGGCCGTCGACAGCGGCGATCAGCACAGCGGCCGTGCCTTCCGGGTCGGGTACGCCGTGGCCGGCGAACCATTGCCCGAGCTTCGCCCGGAAGCCCGCCAGGAGCGCACCGATCCCGTCGCGCAGGGTCTCGTCGCGGCCCGCGGCGAGATATGCCTCGACGAACAGCAGTGACACCGGATCGGTACCGGTGTACCCCTCGACCGAGGCCGCCATGAGCCCGACCAGCTCGGCTGGAGTCGCGGCGGTGTCGAGCACCGGATCAAGTGCCTCGACCACCCCGCGCATCGCGCGCAACACGGCCTCGACCAGCAGTGCCTGCACCGAAGGGAAGTGGTAGTGCACCACGCTCGGCGTCACCCCGGCTCGCTCGGCCAGCACCCGGGTACTCACCGCAGACCACCCACGCTCGGGCACCAGCTCGGCCGCGGCGTCCAGCAGCCGGGCGCGCACCACCTGCCCGCGAACCGCGGCCGGTGAGTTCATCTCAGCTCCTCGGGCGATCACCCTGAACATCCACCCTGGACGATCGTCCTGATCGTACAAGCCAATTGTTGTCTTATGCAACTCTTTCCCTGGCGGCCCTGCTATCGTGATGCCCTTCCGCCGCAGGGAGGGAGCACCACGAGACGACCACCCGGGTCCTCCGGGCCGCCGTCGGCCGACTCGGCTGCAGCCTGTTCATCCCGGATGAATCGACCAATGGCACACGAAACAGTGTGCTCGACAAAGTGTTGCCCTAGACAACTTGGTTTGGCAGCAAGGTTTCGGTGAACCGTCACGGCGCGCCGAACGTATTCCCCAGGGGAAGCGTTTCGGCGATGGGGTGGACATCGCAAGCCAGATCAGGAGGCCGACCATGACATCGCGACTACTCCGCCCGGCGATAGCGGGGTGCTGCGGGCTGCTCGCATTGAGCATCGCCGCGTGCGCGCCCGACGTCTCAGCGAACGCGCCGGTCGTCGCGCCCGCTAATCAACCGGTCGTCGCCGCGACCACGCCACCGGCAACGTCCACCACGGCCGACGCCACCGACCAGAGCCTGACTTCGACCCCGTTCGGGCCGCTCAACGCGGTGGACCGCAAGCTGCTCAGCCTCGTGGAGCAGACCAGCATCCGGGAGCTCACCACGTCACAGTGGGCGCTGGAGCGCTCGAGCAACCCGCAGGTCAAGGAGGCGGCCCAGGTCATCATCACCCAGCACAAGGACCTCGAAACCAGGGACGCGAACATCTCGGCGACGCTCGGGCTGCCCTTGCCGGACAAGCCCAGCACCGACATGCAGACCGGGATCGACCGGATGCGGACCGAAACCGGGCAGACCTTCGACGACGACTACGTCAACACCCTGCGCCAAGCCCACGCCGAAGCCCTGATCCTGGTCTCGACCGTGCGCGCCGACACCCAGAACCAGATGGTCCGCCCGTTCGCCGGGATCGCGGGCGACTACATCAAGCAGCACATCGAACTGCTCGAAAAGACCGGCGACGTCGACTACACGAAGCTGCCCGTGCCCCAGCTCTGACGGATCCACCCGTTCCGTCCATTCGGGACAATCCGGATTCCCCTTATACAACAACGAGAAAGATGCTCCGGCACACCTTGGTCGCCTACCGTCGAAGGTCACGAGGACGGAGGAGTCGTGATGGGGAATTCGGTTTCGGGCTGGGACACCGCGGGCGCGGCCGGGCTGGTGGCCTGGGCGGTCGCGATGTGGGCCGCGATCGCGGCGCTGGCGTACACGAACCGGCGGCAAGCGCGGCGGTGGATTTTCCGCGCCTGCGCGGGCGTGATCATCCTGGGGATCATCGGCCAGCTCGGACACATTCAGGAGCACTTCGCGCAGGCGGGGTACTGGCTCGGGCACCCGAATTCGCCCGCGTGGATGACGCCCTGGGGCGACGGACTGGCGGCGGGGCTCGGCCAGGTCGCGCCCGCCACGCCTACCCTCGGCATGGAAATCCTGCACCTGACCGGGAACTTCATCTTCCTGGCCGGACTGGCCGGTGTCATGGTCATCACCCGCCGCGCCCTGGCCACCCGGGCCCGCCGCTGGGCCCGGATGGGCATGTGGATGCAGGGCCTGCACGGCCTGGAACACCTCGTGCTCACGCTGTCGGTGGCGTTCGGCGCACCGCAGGCGATCGGGCTGTCGACGTGGTTCGGCCTGCTCGACCCGGGGCCTGGGCTGTGGACGTACCGGATCTGGTGGCACTTCGCGGCCAACGTGGCCGGGTCGGTGATCTTCGTGATCTCGCTGTACCACCTGTGGCGGGAACGGCGCACGGTCGAAGCGGCCCACCTCCCGGTGTGCCTCCTACCCGCCGGATCCCCGGTCACGCAAGACCGGGCCGCGTGAGGGTGCGGCCGCTCCCCCACGGAGGCGACGCGACGCGGGACGCGGCGGCTGCGCCCGCGACATCGGCCGCCGCGCGGGCGCACTCGCCGGAGGAGGCCGCCGCCGCACCGGGGGCGGCGGGTCCGGCCGGTTGGCCCACGAGTCGAACGGCAGCACCAGCCCGGCGAGGACGACACAGATCAGCCCCGCCGCGATACTGCCCATGACCGTCACGATCGCAGCGACCAGCAACAGCGGGAACACGGCCAGAAAGCAGAACGGGTCAACGCTGCCGAACATGGGCCGGTGACGGTTTCCCTCTACCATTGTTGCAGTATGCAATACTTTACTCGGCACTTCCAGACGTTCGCTGTCACGGGACGAATCGGACAAGGCCGGACCAACCGGGTGGCCGCCACGCCGCTCTGCGGGGACGTCCGTCGCCGCGGCGGGTGCGATCCGGCACACTGGTGACATGCCTCGCCCTGCCGTAGCCGTCGACGCCACCGACGTCGACGCCGTGACCGATGCCGTGCTGACCGCGTCTCGCCTGCTCGTGGCCGTCTCGGCCCGATCGATCTCGGCGGTCGCCGACGCCGTCACACTCCCTCAGTTCCGGCTGCTGGTGGTGCTGCACTCGCGGGGGCTGCTCAAGCACGCCGACCTCGCGGAGATCCTCGGGGTCACACCCTCGACCGCCAGCCGGATGGTCGACCGGCTGGTCACCGTGGGTCTGGTCGAGCGGCAGAACAACCCCGACTCGCGCCGGGAGATCGTCCTGGCCCTCACCAAGGACGGCTCCCGGATCGTCAAACAGGTCACCGCCCGCCGCCGCCGCGAGATCGCCAAGATCGTCGCCCGCATGCCCGACGACGCCCGGCGAGGCATGGTCGACGCCCTCAACGCCTTCGCCGAAGCAGGCGGCGAACCGCCCGCCGGCACCGCCCCGGATGCCATCTGGGCCTGACCCTGGTCAGGACGGGCCGAGCAGCCCCAAAGACGCGATCGCGTAGGGCGCCAGCAACTCGCCCAACGTCCTGCCCGCGGACAGGCCCGGCGCAGACGCCCCACCGACGCGGCGGCCGGACACGACCTCGGCGACGAACTCACCGACCACGGCCGGCGCCGGGACCAGCTGCTCACCGAGCCGGGCGAGCACTGCCGACCGGGCACCGACGGTGTGCTCGAGGCACACCTTCCACCCACGTTTCGCCGACCAGACGAGCATCAGGTCCCGCTCGGGATACTCGACGCTGCGCTCGTCCAAAGCCACATAAGCGGCCGGGGCGCTACCGATCTCCCAAGCCGCGCCCTCCGGCGGAACGCCGATCACCACGGCCACGGCCCGGACGTAGCCGGACAGGCCGAACTCCTCCGGCGTCCTCCCCCGCTCCAGCATCATCCGCGCGTGTCCGCCGGAGTGAGCGCTGCCAGCACCGACTGGTGCGTGATCCAGCCGGTGAGCTGATGCTCTCCGGCCAGGACGGGCAGCCCGGTGCCTGGAGCGTTCGACAACGCCGTCAGCGCATCGGCCAGGCTGGTCTCGCCGGTCACCAGCGGCGGCAGCTCGGCGAGGTCGCCCACGGTGCCGTCGTAGTCGTCGGCCAGTGCTTCGGCGACCGCGCGGGCGGTGACGCAGCCCTGATACCGGCCCTCGCCGTCGACCACCGGCAGGATGCCGTGCCCGGACACGGCCAGCGCGTGCGCCGCGCGGCCCAGCGGGGTGTCGGCCGCCAGCGGCTCGGGCAAAGGTTCGGTGACCGCGGTGACCGTCGTCCCGGCCAGCCGCCGCGCCTCCGGCTTGACGTCCAGGTCCACGCCGCGGCGACGCAGCTTGAGCGTGTAGATCGTGTCGCGGGACAAGGCGCGGCTGGTAGCGGTGGCGATGACGATCGCGGTCAGCATCGGCAGGATGATCGTGTACTGGCCGGTCAGCTCGAACAACACGATCACCGCCGTGATCGGCGCCCGCGCCGCGCCCGCGAACGCGGCGCCCATCCCGATCAGCCCGTAGACGCCGGGTGAGGCGGTGAGGTCCGGCAGCCAGGCGTGCACGAGGATGCCGAACGCGGTGCCGCCCATGGCGCCGATGAACAGCGACGGCGCGAAGACCCCGCCGGACCCGCCGATCCCGATCGTCAGGCTGGTCGCGACGATCTTCCCGACGAGCAACACGAGCAGGAACCCGATGACGTACTTGCCCTCGACGGCGTTCTGCAGCACCGGATAGCCGACGCCGTACATCTGCGGCAGCGCGAGCAGCAGCCCGCCGAGCAGCACTCCCCCGGCCGCCGGACGCAGCCACTCCGCCCCGCGCCAGAGCCGGTCGCAGACGTCCTCGATCAGGTAGAGCACCCGGGTGAACAGCACCCCGCACGCACCCACGACGACACCGAGGGCGATGAACAGCAGATACTCGACCGGGCTGCGCAGCGTGAACGGCGGGAGCTCGAGGAACGGCGTGTTCCCGAACGCCGCCCGCCCGACCACGCTCGCCGTCACGCTGGCCAGCACCACTGCGCCGAACGACTCGGCGGCAAAGTCCCGCAGGATGAGTTCCATCGCGAAGAACGGCCCGGCCAGCGGAGCATTGAACGTCGCCGCGATCCCGCCCGCCGCCCCGCACGCGACCAGCACCCGCAACCGGGATTCGGGCAGCCGCACGATCCGGCCCAGCGTCGAGCCGAGCGCGGAGCCGATCTGCACGATCGGGCCCTCCCGCCCGACCGATCCCCCGGAGCCGATGGTCAGCGCCGAGGCAAGTGCTTTCACCGCGCTCACCTGCGCCGGGATCCGGCCGCCGCGCTCGGCGACGGCGTACATCACCTCCGGGACCCCGTGCCCGCGCGCCTCCGGGGCGAACTTGTAGACCAGCGGCCCGTAGATCAGCCCGGCCACGACCGGCGCGAGCAGCAGGAACCACGGGCCCAGCGCGGGCAGCCACGGATGCGCCACCCGCCCGGCCGCCGCGTAGTCGGCCTGGCCGGAGAACAGGTGGGTGAACGTCGTGATCAGCCAGCGAAACACGATCGCACCCAGCCCGGAACCCGCGCCGATCACCAGCGCAAGCCCGACCAGCCCGGACCGGCTCTCCCGCAGCCACCTCCCGACCGGCTGCCGCACCGGCACCGGCAACCACCGGCCTGTCACCCCAAAACCACCCGAAGACACTGTTGCATTATGCAACACTTTGCCTCAGCGCTTCGGTCGCCCCCCTTCCCTGAACAGAGACCGTTCGATCGCACGCTGCCGGTAGGTCTGCAGCGCACTCAGACCGGCAAGGACCAACAGCAGGACGTCGCCCGAACTCGCGAAGCCGCCGTCGGCCCGGGCGTAGTGCAGCACCCGGGGTGCGAAGCCGAGCCAGAGCGCGGCCAGGAACACCAGCGAACTGGGCAGGCTCGGCGTCGTCACACGCTCCGTACCGGGTCCGATCCAGAAGTGGCGGTCCATGAAATGGGAAGTCATCCGTCCTCATCTCCGGATCATCAGCCAACTATTGTACTGGACAATGCTCGGGTTCACCCCAGCCGAGCTGAAGCCATCGGCTCCACCGCCTCCGCGGAAGGCGACACCACCACCGGCTCGGACCGGCGCGACTGGGCGAGGAACCCGTACCCGGCGCCGACGAGCACGCCGCCCCCGACCAGGTTGCCGAGTCCGACCAGCACCAGGTTGACCGCGAACGCACCGAGAGTGGCGCCAGGCACGTCCTCGAACATGCCCAGAGAGAACACGGTCATGTTGGCGACCACGTGCTCGAAGCCCGAGCCGATGAAGGCCAGCAGACACCAGAAGATCAACGCGAGCTTGGCACCGTCGGACTTCGTCCGCGCCGCCATCCACACCGCGAGACACACCAGGAAGTTGCACAGCACACCACGGAAGAACAGCATCACACCCGACTCCGCGGCCTTCGCCTTGACCGTCGCGGCCAACAACGCCGCAGCCGGGGCCGCGTGCCCCGCCGTGGCTCCGGTCTGCAGGATCCCGCTCTCGTGCACCAGCCACGCGAACGCCACCGATCCCACGAGATTGCCGGCGAACGATCCGCCGATCACCGCCAGCCCCGGGCCCACGCCGGCGCGACGCGCGAACATGCCCTGCACCATCGTCATCATGTTGCCGGTGGACAGCTCAGCACCGGCGAACACGACTGCCGTCAACGCGATCCCGAACACCAGGCCTTGGATCAGCTTGGTCCATGGCGACTGCGCGGCACTCAACGGCCCGGTGACGGCCAGCAGCAGCACCACCGCGATACCGATGTAGGCGCCGGCCAGCGCAGAGCTGACGAGATAGCGTCCCGGCCGGCGCAGCTCGCCGATCTTCTCCCGCGCGGCGGTCGCCTGGAGGTCGAGGGCTTCATGAAGCGGGATAGGCACGGCTGCTCCTGCGAGGTGTCGGCTATGCGATCGGTTGATCACTTGCACAGTCGAACTGTTGCCAGAAGCATCGGAGTGACCTCGACGTCACGGTCCGGTGTCCACGACCGCACAACGCCCGAGCCGCGTGGTGAGTCCACACAAGACAGCAACTAGCCGACAAACCGGACCAAGGACAGCCATGGCGCGGCATGACGACGGCGGCACACCGCAGTGCACCGCCGTCGCCACCCCCAGGCCTACCCGCCGGACAGGACCGTCTCCGTAAGGGATCGGTAACCACGTGACGGGAGCGGCTGGGCGATTCGTCCCGTTGAATGGAGCGGCAGTGGACGAGACCCGAGGAGAACACGATGACCCGCACGCGGCGCCTGCTGACCCGGCCCTGGATCGTCGGTGTCCTGGCGGCGGGCCTGGTCGCGGTGGCGGCGGGCCTGTATTGGTTCCAGCCGTGGCAGCTCTGGGTGAACGACACAGTGCAGGATGATCTGCCCTCCGCCGCGCCGGCATCCGCACCGGCGTCACGGCCCGCCGAACCCGGCCCGGCCGGTCCGGTCGAACTGGCGACCGGGACCCTGATCAGCCACGAGCACCGGACCACCGGCACTGTGCGCGTCCTGCGGACGGCCGACGGGTCGACCGTGTTGCGCCTGGAAGGCCTCGACACCAGCAGCGGACCCGACGTGCACGTCTGGCTCACCGACGCACCGGTGAAGCCGGGCAAGGACGGCTGGGACGTCTTCGACGACGGCAAGTACTTCGACGCGGGCAAACTCAAGGGCAACAAGGGAAACCAGAACTACCCGCTGCCCGCAGGCGTCGATCTGGCCGCCTACACGAGCGTGAGCATCTGGTGTGACCGCTTCAACGTCTCCTTCGGCGCCGCCGAACTGACCCGGCAGGCGGCATGACCTTGCCTCAGCCAAGGACGAAGTAGCGCAGCCACAAGTACGGCGCGGCGATCAGCACCGTGAGCAGCGTGACCTGCGCCCCCTTGCGGGTGAACTCCCAGAACGAGATCGGGGCACCCGAACGCGCCGCGATGCCGAGCATGACAACGTTCGCGCTGGCACCGATGGCGGTCATGTTGCCACCGAAGTCCGCGCCGAGCGCCAGCGACCACCACAGCGACTGGGAGTGCGCGGGATCGGGGATGTCCTGGGTCAGGGCGAGCACCAGCGGGCTCATCGTTGCGACGTAAGGGATGTTGTCGATGACGCCGGACAGCAGGGCCGACACGACGAGGATCAGCATGACCGCAAGCAGGGCGTTGCCCCCGGTCGCCTCGGCCGCGAGCTCGGCCAGCTCGCCGATGACCCCGGTCTTGACCAGCGCACCGATCATGACGAACAGGCCGGCGAAGAACAGCAGAGTCTCCCATTCCACCCCGGCCAGGTAGTCCCGCGGCTCGACCTTCGCGATCAGCACCAGCACACCGGCACCGAGCAAGGCGACCACGGACGGCTCGACGTGGATCAGCGAGTGACCGACGAACGCGGCGAACACGGCGAGCAGGACGACGCCACATTTGATCAGCAGCCGCGGATCCCGGATCGCTTCACGTTCGTTGAGCCGCATCACGTCGGCCACCCGGGCCGGATCGACGGCGAACGAGCCGCGGAACAGCCAGCGCAGCGCGAACACGAACGCGACGATCTCGATCGCCACGATCGGGGCCATGTTGACGACGAAGTCGTTGAACGACAGGCCCGCCCGGCTGCCGATGATGATGTTCGGCGGGTCACCGATCAGGGTCGCCGCACCGCCGATGTTCGACGCGAAGACCTCGGCGATGAGAAACGGCACCGGCTTGATGTCGAGCCGGTCGCAGACCAGCAGCGTAACCGGGGCGATCAGCAGCACGGTCGTGACGTTGTCCAGGAACGCCGACGCGATCGCGGTGATCAGCACCAGCAGGATCATCACCCGCAACGGCGATCCCTTGGCGCGCTTGGCCGCCCAGATCGCGACGTACTCGAACACCCCGGTCCGGCGCAGCACCCCGACGATCACCATCATGCCGAACAGCAGGAAGATGACATCCCAGTCAATGCCGGTGTCGTGGGAGTAGAACGCGTCGGCGGAGTCGGTCACCCCGAACGCCAGCACCACCCCGGCGCCGGCGAGCGCCACCGCCGTCTTCGGCAGCTTCTCGGTCGCGATGAACACATAAGCGACGACGAACACCGCGATCGCGAGCACGGTGCTCATCGCGCGGCCTCCGCGCGCTGGGTCAGCGGTGCGTGAGCGCCAGCTCCAGCAGCCGCGACGCGGAGATCACGCCGAGCAGCTTCCGGCCCTCCATCACCGCGACCAGCGGGCAGCGCAGGCGGGCCATGATCGCCGCCACCTCCACGATCGTGTCGTCGGCCTGCACCTTGGGCAGTTCCGACGGCTTCTCCGGTAGAAGCGTGCGCACGGTCCGGCCGCCCAGCTTGTCCGCGATCCGGTCGGCCATCGACTCGTCGAGCACCCCGGCCAGCGACGGGTCGTCCCGCACGTAGCTCGGCACCAGGAACCGCACCACCTGGGACGCGGGCAGGATCGACTGCGGACACCCGCTGCCGTCGATCACCACGATGCCCGGCAACCGGCGTTCGGCCAGCAACCGGGCCGCGGCCAGGGCGTCGGAGTCCAGATCGACGACCGGGTACTCCTCGGCCATCTCCACGGCGTGCATCTGCCCAGCGTACGACCCTGCAACGGCCTGCGCGGTGCACTATTCGGTCCTCCTGTCGGATTCTTGACGCCCGGTGGGCAGGTTGTCCGGCGGCTCGAAGCTCAGCGCCTTCGCCACCGGCACGTCGGTCGAGGAATGCAGCACGATCGACAACGCGATCGTCACAGCGACCAGATCGAACACCAGCTCGGCATCCGGGATGCCGGACTGCAGCGCCAGCAGCCCGTAGACCACCGAGGCAAACCCCTTCGGCCCGAACCACGCCGCCGCCGCCCGTTCCCGCCCGGACATGGACGAGCGCAGCAGCGACAGCAGCATCGCCGCCGGCCGGACCAGGATGATCGCCAGGACCGCGAGCACCCAACCACCGACACTCAGGTGCGAAAGCCGCTCCGGGGTGATCAGCGCACCGAACACCAGCAGCGCCGCGAACTTGGTGATCTCCGAAAGCAGGTCGCCCAGCGGTTCGAAATGCTCGGCGGCGACCTTGTCCAGCGTCGCCAAGGTCGAGCCCGCCGCGAACGCGGCCAGGTAAGGGTTGGCGTGAGTGAGGTGACAGGCCGCGAACAGCATCACCGCGATGGCCAACGGCCCCAACGCCTGCAGCCGCGGTTCGGCGGTGAGCACCTTCCACCGCCACGCCAGCGTCACCAGCGCCGGGATCGCGACCCCGAGCACCAGTCCCAGGACCAGCTCGATGCCCACCGTGCCCAGGTCGGACGACGTGTGCGCGGCGGTGGCCAGGAAGATCAGCACGAACGGCAACGCGAGACCGTCGTTGAGCCCGGACTCGACGTTGAGCAGCCGCCGCAGCCGCAACGGCACGTCCGTGCGGCCGACGATCGCCGCCGCGAACACCGGGTCGGTCGGCGACAGAATCGCGCCGAGCAGCAGCGCCGTCGGCCAGTCCAGTCCGACCAGGAAGTACGCCGGGACCGCGATGCCGATCATGGTCAGCGGCATGCCGAGCCCCAGCGCCCGGCCGGACAGGCGCCAGCCCTCGCGCAACGCCGGCAGGCTCGCCCGCTGCCCGTCGGTGAACAACACCGTGAACAGCGCGATGTCGGCCAGCGCGGTCACCAGCGGATCGTGCGGGGCGATCGAGACCAGACCGAACCCGCCCTGCCCGATCACCGCGCCGGCGAGCAGAAACAGCAGCGCGGTCGACAGAACGGTCCGGGCGGCGACCCCGGACAGCGACACGCTGATCAGCAGCACAACGCCGAAAGCCAGTACGAGCGCCACGAAAATCCGTCCTCGAGCCGGGTACTCCACCCCACTCCGGGGCGAAGGCCGACCAGGCTTCCCGGCGCTCCAACCGTAAAGATGCCGTAAAGACGCGCGGTACGCAAATCAGTAATCGCCCCGGCCGGTCTGCTGCTAGGTTGTGCCTCGGTGTGCCGGGAAGCCTGGTCGGCGTCGTATCGCCGACCGAGGAGTACGCCATGAGCAGGAGTGCCGACGGGACCGCGCTGGGGCCGATGGTCATCGTCGCCGTCGACCAGTTCGAGCCCGCACCGCTGATCCACGATCCCCTGGCGCGCAAGTTGCTGCCGCCGAGCGGGCGGGCCGCGGTCGCGCTCACGCGGTGGCCGCCGATTCGCCGGGCGATGATCGCCGCGACCGAAAAGAAGGCCCCCGGGCTGTGGGCGAGCATGCTCTGCCGCAAGCGCTACATCGACGACAAACTGCTCGACGCCGCGGCCGATGGCCTCGACGCCGTGGTGATCCTCGGCGCCGGCTTCGACACGCGTGCCTACCGGCTCCCTGCGCTGCGCGGAATCCCGGTCTACGAGGTGGACCTGCCGGCGAACACGGCACGCAAGACCGCGGCTTTGCGCAGGCACTTCGGTCGGGTCCCGGACGGTGTCACGCTGGTGCCAGTCGACTTCGAAACCCAGGATCTCCGGCAGGAACTCGGCCGCCACGGCTCCGCCGATGGGCAGAAGACTTTCTTCGTGTGGGAAGCGGTGACTCAATACCTCACCGAGGACGCCGTCCGGCGGACACTCGGACAACTGGCCGGCTCCGCACCGGGAAGCCGGCTTGCGTTCACGTTCATCCGCAAGGACTTCCTCGACGGGGCCGAGTTCTACGGCGCCCGCGCGGCCTATGACGACTTCGTGGTGAAGTGGCGGCTCTGGCGGTTCGGGATGCACCCCGGCCAGGTCGCGGGGCTGCTCGCCGAGTACGGGTGGCACGAACGCGAACAGGTCGGACCGGACGAGTTCACCGCCCGCTACCTCGAGCCGGCCAATCGCCGCGTGCCCGTGTCGGCGATCGAACGGTCGGTTTACGCCGAGCACTGACACGCGACGCCAGGGCGTAAAGACGGCGCAAATCTCGATCGCGCCCTGCCCGCCGCTGACCTGTGGTCTGCCAGGGTGCTCCTCAGGGGCCGTAGGCCTTCTGTAAAGACCGGGCAGCCCGCCTTGACAACGATTCCGACGGAGGTAGCCCGATCGTGGCTTCGCGCGGCACACTCGCCACCGCAGGACCACGCAAGACGAGCCGACCGATGTTGCTGTTCGCGTTCGCCTTCGCCGTGATGGCCGACCCGGTGTCCTCGGTCGCCTACGCCATCGAAGCCGCGCTGCGCGCACTGCACGGCGACCTGGCCCTGCTGCTGCCCACCATGACGCTCGTCGTCGCGATCGTCGTGGTGGTGATCGTCAACTACCACCAGCTGGTCGCCCGCTACCCGCAGGGCGGTGGCGCGGCGGCCGCCACCGGCGAGGCTTTCGGGGAAGCCAGCGCGTTCGTCCCGATCGGCGCGCTCATCGTCGACTTCGTCCTCACCATCGCCATCAGCTCCGCCGCGGGTGCGTCGGCCGTCATCGCGTTCTTCCCCGACCTGGCCGGCCTGCGCGTCCCGATCGCGCTCCTGCTAGTGGCCGGGGTCGCCGGCGGCACCTGGTTCGGTCACCTCGGCCGGACCGTGTTCGCCGTGATGACCGTCGCGTTCATCGCCCTCGCCGTCGCCGTGCTGATCTCCGGGCTGTTCGTCACTCCCCAGCCCATCGGGACCACCGGTACCGACCCCGGGCACGCACCGCCACTGGCCGTCGCGCTCGCCTTCCCCGTCGCCATGGCGCTGGCCACCGGTATTGAGGCACCGTCCTCGGCGATCGCGCAGCTCGGGCAGCTCGACGACCCCGGGCGCCGCCGCTTCGGCCGCGTCACGCTCTGGCTCACCCTCGCCGTGGTCGGCACGATCACCCTCGGCCTCACTGCCCAGGCCGTCCGGCTGGGCATCGGTGTCCCGCACGAGGACACGACCCAGATCGCCGAACTCGCCCGCGCCGCCACCTCCACCCCGGTGTTCGCCGCGTTCCAGCTCACCACCGCGCTCCTGCTGCTGTCCGCGGCCAGCTCGTCCTTCCAGGCTGGGCCGGGCCTGTTCAAGGCACTCGCCCGGCACAAGCACGCCGACGGCACCACGACCGGGATCCTGCCTGCCTGGCTCGGGCGCACCAACAGCCACCACACGCCCTACTGGGGTGTCGTGGTGTTCTTGCTCGCGGCCGGCGCGGTCACCGCCGCGGCCGGGGGACGAGACCAGGAACTCGTGCTGTTCTACGCGGCCTCGGTGTTCGTCAGCTTCCTCGCCGGTCTCGTCGCCATGTCCCGGTTCTCCTGGCAGGACCGGCGAATCGGGTTCCTCGCGATCAACCTCGTCGGCGCCGTCGCGGTCGGGTTCACCCTCGTCGTCAACCTCACCCGCGGCGACCCGATCATCTCCATCGGCGCCGCGTTGTTGATCGCCGCTGGGCTGTATGCGCTGTGGGTCCGGTCCGGGCGGCCACGTGGGATCCGCAACGTCGCCGCCGACGCCGAGCACGAGGACGCGACTGTCCACTGAGGACATTGCGGCGGTGAGTGCCGTATGGTGTGACACGGAGAGCCGGGAAGCCTGGTCGGCGCGGTTGCAACGCGCGCGAAACGAGGCTTCCCATGACGGAGATCCGGGCCATCGACGCCGTCGGCCTGACCAAGCGCTACGGCGAAGTCGCGGCGGTCGACCGGCTGACGTTCACAGTCCGCCCCGGCGAAATCTACGCACTGCTCGGCCTCAACGGCGCGGGCAAGACGACCACCATCCGGATGCTGCTCGGCATGGTCCGCCCGACCGAGGGCCAAGTGTCGCTGCTCGGGGCGAAAGTGCGCCCGGGCGCCCTCTCGATGTGGTCCCTCGTGGGATACCTGGTCGAGACGCCCGCGGCGTATCCGGACCTGACGGTCACCGAGAACCTTCAAGTGGCCGCGCGGCTCCGCGGGTTGATCGGTGACCATGCTGTTTCCTCGGTGATCACCCGGCTCGGCCTGAGCGCCTACGCGGGTCACCGCGCCCGGACATTGTCGCTGGGCAACGCGCAGCGGCTGGGGCTGGCCAAAGCGCTGATCCATCGGCCGGACCTGCTGATCCTCGACCGTGCCCACACCCTCGGTCTGCTCGGCACGAAGGCCGCGCTGACCGGGAGTGCCGCGGACTGGCCCGCGTACTTCGCCCTGCTCGCCCAGGCCGTCGCGGTCGGCGGGGTGGTGGTCTTCGGCCTCGTCGTGGTGTGGATGTTCGGCCGCGAATTCAGTCAGGGCACTGCGAAAGACCTCCTCGCCTTGCCCACCGCGCGCACCACGATCGTCGGCGCCAAGTTCGCCGTCGCCACCGCCTGGTGCCTGCTGCTCGGGCTCTACCTCTACCTGCTCGGCCTGCCGATCGGCGCCCTCGTCGGCCTGCCCGGCTGGTCACTGACAGCCGCCGCCATCGCCCTGGCGAAACTGCTCGCCACGACCGCGATGACGATCCTGCTGGTGACACCGTTCGCCCTCGCCGCCAGCGCCGGTCGTGGCTACCTCGCCGGAATCGCCGCCATGATCACGGCGGTCTTCCTCGCCCAGGTCATCGCCCTGCTCGGCTACGGCCGCTACTTCCCCTGGTCCGTACCCGCCCTGTTCACCGACCTCGCCGGACCGGATCGTGACCCACCCGGCGTGCTCGGCTTCGTGCTGGTGGCCCTGGTGGGCGTGGCCGGGATCGGCGCCACCGCGGCCTGGTGGCGCCGCGCCGACCAAGACCGCTGACCGAATACCGTCTTCGATGACGAAGGACACGGACGTTGCTGGGTTGAAGGCCACACAGAACGCGGGGGACGGCCGTTCGACCTTCATCTCGATCAGCCGATCCGGCTCGTGGCCGGTGACGACGTAGCCGTAGGCGAAGGTCCGGCCGAGGAACTTCGCGGTCCGCTCGACCGTCGCCCCGGCCACCAGCGGCCGGGGTGCTGGAGGTGATTCCGCCTGTCCAGCGCAGGTCGTTGGCCGGGTTGAACGGCGACCCCGGCCCGGACCCGAACCTCTGACTACTTGGGCGGGAAAGTCCGGGCGTAGGCGGTGCAGCGGTCGACCCACCGGCGGAGGTCCTTGACCTTCGCGTGGCCCGGCGGGTCGACGAGGAGCCACCCCTTCATAGGGCGCCCGCCCATGTCGGACGGCCGCGCGCCGGGCTCGGCCAGCGCGTCCTCGACCTGGTCGGTGGGCAGCCGGACCATCAGCGCGTCGCCGGACACGCACACGGCCATGTTGCCGTCCAGCAGGAACGCGAGCCCGCCGAACATCTTCTTCTCGGCCAGTCCAGGCTCGCCTTCAAGCAGGTCACGGACCCGGCTCGCGAGCTTCTCGTCGTACGCCATGGTGGTCCCTTCCGCGCCGGGAGTCGGCCTCGGCGTCCTGGGCGACCGCGACGGCCGGACCGAATCAGACCAGACCGCTCCGGCAGCGGCAAGGCGAACCGGCGGCTCTTGGCTGAACCTTTTTCCCGGCGACGTGTCACTCTGGGCGAGGCCCGTTCGTAGTCGAGATGAGTGGCGGGACGGGCCCGCCCGGCACCGAGAGGCATCACCATGACCCAGTACCTGCTGTCCGCGCACAGCGTCGAGGGCGAGGTCCGCGCCCCGATGACCGACGAGCAGATGCGGCAGACCTACTCCGAAGTGTTGGCTCTCGAAGCGGAGCTGAAGTCTGCCGGGGCGTGGCTGTTCGGCGGACGGCTCCACGACGCCGACACCGCCACCGTCGTACGCATCTCCAGCGGCACCGTGCTCACCACCGACGGCCCCTTCGTGGAAGCGAAGGAACACCTCGGCGGCTTCTACATCATCGAAGCCGAAGACCTCGACGCCGCACTCGGCTGGGCGTCGAAGGTCACCGCGATCGTCGGCGCGCCGATCGAGGTCCGGCCCTTCGTCCAGGCCCCCGGGGCCTGACCGCGTGCCCGGCATCCCGGACAGGCTCGACGAAACCACCATCGACCGGATCTTCCGCGAGGAGTACGGGCGGTCGGTGGCTTCTCTGATCCGCGTCTTCGGCGACTTCGACCTCGCCGAGGACGCGGTACAGGAGGCATTCACCACCGCCCTGCGCAAGTGGCCCGGCGACGGCCTGCCACCCAATCCCGGCGGCTGGATCACCACCACCGCCCGCAACCACGCGATCGACCGCGTCCGGCGAGAGACGCGCGGCCGGGAACTGCTCGGCGAAGCAACCACGCTGTCATCCGGCGCCGGAGTCTCCACCTTCCCGGAGGCGGCGGTGAACGATGACCGGCTTCGCCTCATCTTCACCTGCTGCCACCCGGCGCTGTCCGCCGACGCGCAGATCGCACTCACCCTCCGACTGCTCGGCGGCCTCCCGGTCGAGGAGATCGCGCGATCGTTCCTGGTCAGCGCGGCGGCGTTGAAACAACGTCTCGCGCGTGCCAAACGCAAGATCAAGGCCGCGCGGATCCCGTACCGCGTGCCGGAGGACAACGAACTGCCCACCCGGCTGCCGCCGGTGCTGGCCGTCATCTACCTGCTCTACAACGCCGGAGCCGCCGGAGGGGGCTTGTGCCATGAAGCGATCCGCCTCGCCCGGCTCCTCGCGGCGGCCATGCCCGGCGAACCGGAAGCGGCAGGCCTGCTGGCGCTGGTGCTGCTGAGTGAGTCCCGGCGGCGCTCGCGAACACGGCCGGACGGCTCACTCGTGGTGCTGAGCGAGCAGGACCGCAGCCAATGGGACCGAGCGTTGATTGAGGAAGGCCAGGCGATTCTCCGCCGGTGCCTGCACCACAACCGACCGGGCACGTACCAGCTCCAAGCGGCCATCAACGCCGTCCACGCCGACGCCGTGACCGCCGGCCAGACCGACTGGCCCCAGATCATCGCCCTCTACGACCACCTGCTCACCCTCGCCCCCACATCGGTCGTCGCGCTCAACCGCGCCGTCGCCATCGCCGAGGTCGACGGCCCTGCCGCCGCACTGTCCCTTGTGGACGCCCTGGAGCTGGACAACTACCACCCGTTCCACGCCACCCGAGCCGACCTGCTCCAACGCCTCGGCCGGGTCGAAGAAGCAATGGCCGCCTTCGAACGTGCAGCAGACCTGGCGCCCACGGAAGCGGAACGGACCTTCCTCTCCCTCGGTGGCCGAGCAGCTATCCGGCGTCTCAGCTCCCACCGGTGAGTTCGCGTCCGGTGCGGAAGAACCGGACGATCGCATCCGCGCCGCCAAGCTCGGCCAACGTGGCAGCCGCGCCGAACGCCGCGTTCCAGAACTCACCCTGCCGGGGTTCGAACGGCCCGACATAGGCATACGGCTCGGCGAAATGCTGGTCGCCCGGGGAGACGCCGTAGTTCACCTCGTCCAGGGTGATCGCGACGTCGAAGTGCTCGGGCCACAGCACCGGCGCGAGATCGGGTGCGAATTCACGCAACGCGCGGTCCCCCTCGGCGAACGCCCACATCAGCGTCTTCACCGCGTCCGCGTCGAGGGTGATCACCTCGTCGGTCCGCACGCCCGGCCCGCCGCCGTACACCCCGGCGGGCTCCCCGGCTTCGAGACCGGCCGCCGCGGCCACCTCGTCGTACGAACGGCCGTTCAGAGACACCCGGCCGGAGTCCGTAAGAAGTTCGTCACCTTCAACGCGCAGGCCGGGGGCCGCCGCGGTGGCGAAACCGCCGTCCACCACGTGCAGGTCGATCCGGCCGGTCGCCCGGTGCTGCGGCCCGGCGAGCAGCAGCTCCGCGGCCCCGTGCAGGAAACGACGGGTGGTCACCAGCCCCGAATCGGTCATCGTCCGCTCCTTCTGTAACGCCTGGCCCCTCGCGAGGCACTGAGTCTGCCGTCAGCGCAGTGTTCGCGACAGCAGGAGGCGTTACAGATGGCCGAGAACGGCTGGCACCGTGTCGACCCGGCCGACGTGCCGGACGAGGGACGGGTCCGCAGCGTCACCGTCGGCGGGCGCAGCGTCGCCCTGTCCCGCTGCGGCGAGCGGCTGGGCGCACTGGAGAACAGGTGCCCCCACCAGGGCGGCCCGCTCGGTGAAGGCTCGATCGAGAAGGGCCTGCTGCGCTGCCCGTGGCACGGCTACGACTACGACCCCATCTCCGGGCAGCCACCGGAGGGCTTCTCCGACGGCGTCGCGACCTACCCGGTGGAGCAGCGCGACGGCGGGGTGTTCGTACAGGTCCCGGCGCTCCCAGCGCATGCGCGGACGGTCGCGGACGTGCTGGTCGAGACGCTGGTGGCCTGGGGCGTGCGGCACGTGTTCGGCATGGTCGGGCACTCCAACCTGGGGTTCGCCGAAGCGCTGCGCCGGGCCGAGGACCGTGGCGAGCTGACCTACATCGGGATCCGGCACGAGGGCGCGGCGGCGTTCGCCGCGAGCGCGTACGGCAAGCTCACCGGTCGTCCCGCGGCGTGTTTCGCGATCGCCGGGCCCGGCTCGACGAACCTGCTCACCGGGCTGTACGACGCGAAGCTGGACGGCGCGCCGGTGCTGGCGATCTCCGGGCAGGTGCCATCGAAGGTGCTGGGCCGGGGCGCGTTCCAGGACGTCGACCTGTCCGCGGTGTTCCGCGATGTCGCGGTGTCCACCACGACCGTCCACAGTGGAAGTGACCACGCCGAGCTGGCCGCGCTGGCGGTCAAGCACGCGATCGACCGCCGCGGGGTCGCGCATCTCGTGCTGCCCGACGAGGTCCAGGTCCAGCCGAGTGACGCACCGGCGTCCACACCGGACGGTCGCGCCGCCGACCGCCGCATCCGGCCGGAGGATGCCGCGGTCGACGCCGCCGCGGCGCTGGTCCGCGACGCTCAGCGGCCGGTGCTCGTCGTCGGGCACGGTGCCCGGGGCGCCGAAACCGAGGTCCGGCTGCTGGCCGAGACGCTCAACGCGCCGGTGCTGACGACGTTCAAGGCCAAGGGGCTCTTGCCCGACACGCATCCGCTCGGCGCGGGCGTGCTCGGCCGCAGCGGCACGCCGGTGGCGAGCTGGCTGATGAACGAGGCCGACCTGCTGATCGTCATCGGCGCGTCCTTCTCCAACCACACCGGGATCGCCGCGTACAAGCCGATCTTGCAGATCGACGACGAGCCCGCGGCGATCGGCCGGTTCGACGCGGTCACCACGTCCCTGCTCGGCGACGCCCGGCTCACCGTTGCCGCGCTGACCGCCGCGCTGGGCGAGACGAAATCCGAGGACCAGAGCCCCGACGTCGCCGCGCGATGGGAGATCTGGCGCGCGGAGAAAGCCCGCCGGGCGCGGGACGACCGCGGCCGCGGGGTGGCCGCGGCGGCGGTGTTCGACGCGCTGTCACGGCATCTGCCCGCCGACGCCGTGGTAGCCGTGGACGTCGGCAACCACGCCTACTCGCTCGGCCGCTACCTGGAGTCCCAGGGCCAGCCGGTGCTGATGTCGGGCTACCTCGGCTCGATCGGGTTCGGCTACCCCGCCGCGCTCGGCGCGTGGGCGGCGGCGCCGGACCGCCCGATCGTGGCCGTCACCGGCGACGGCGGATTCGGCCAGTACGCGACCGAGCTGACCACCGCCGTCAAGTACGGCATCCCGGTCAAACACGTCCTGCTGAACAACAACGCGCTCGGCAAGATCAGCAAGGAACAGCTCGCCGGGGACTACCCGGTCTGGCAGACGTCGCTGCGCAACCCCGACTGGGCCGCCTACGCCGAGCTGTGCGGCGCCACCGGTATCCGAGTCACTGCCCGCGACCAGCTCGAAGACGCCATGACGGCGTTGTTCGCCACCGACGGACCCGCCCTGCTCTGTGTCGAGCAGGACGCCGAACTCCTCTGAAGGGAATCCCATGCCGAGGTACGACGACCTGCGCGCGCTGTTCGTCAACTGCACCCTCAAGCGTTCGCCCGAACGCAGCAACACCGAAGGGCTGATCGACGTCAGCCGCGGGATCCTCGAGAAGAACGGCGTCTCCGTCGAGGTCATCCGGGCGATCGACCACGACATCGCCACCGGCGTCTGGCCGGACATGACCGAGCACGGCTGGGCGACCGACGCATGGCCGTCGATCTACGAGCAGGTGATGGCCGCCGACATCCTGGTCGTCGCCGGGCCGATCTGGCTGGGGGACAACAGTTCCGTCACCAAGCTCGTCATCGAACGGCTCTACGCCTGCTCACACCTCCTCAACGACGCCGGGCAGTACGCCTACTACGGACGGGTCGGCGGCTGCCTCATCACCGGCAACGAAGACGGCGTCAAGCACTGCGCGATGAACGTGCTCTACAGCCTCCAGCACCTCGGCTACACGATCCCGCCGCAGGCCGACGCGGGCTGGATCGGCGAGGCCGGGCCCGGACCGTCCTATCTGGACCCCGGCTCCGGCGGCCCGGAGAACGACTTCACCAACCGCAACACCACATTCATGACCTGGAACCTGCTGCACCTGGCCCGGATGCTCAAAGACGCCGGCGGCATCCCGGTGCACGGCAACCAGCGCAGCGAATGGGACGCGGGCTGCCGCTTCGACTTCACCAACCCCGAATACCGCTGAGCCTGCCATGCCGGACGTCGGGTTCGTCAACCTTTTCGCGGTCGCCGCGATCGCGCTCGTGGCGCCGCTGCTGCTCGCGCTCGTGCCGAAGCTGCGCATTCCGGCGGTCGTGCTGGAAATCGTGGCGGGGATCGCGTTCGGCCCATCCGGGCTGGGCTGGATCCGGCCCGATCTGCCGGTGCAGATCGTCGCGCTGCTCGGGCTGGCGTTCCTGTTGTTCCTGGCGGGGCTGGAGATCGACGTCCACCGGCTGCGCGGCCGGGTGTTGCGGCTGGCCCTGCTCGGCTACCTGGTCACGCTGGCCCTCGGGCTGGCGGCCGGTGCCGGGTTCGGCCTGACCGGCTGGGTGCACAGCCCGCTGCTCGTCGCGGTCGCGCTGTCGGCGACGTCCCTCGGGCTGATCGTGCCGGTGCTGAAGGACGCCGGAGCCGTCGACGGGACGCTCGGTCAGACAGTCATCGCCGCGTGTTCGGTCGCCGACTTCGGTGCCGTCGTGCTGGTGTCGCTGCTGTTCTCCGCCTCCGGCGGCAGCACCGGCGGTCGGGTGGTGCTGCTGGTGATGTTCGCCGCGCTGGTCGTGGTGACCGGGCTGGCCGTGTCGCTGGCGGGCCACTCTCGCCGGCTCGGCACGACCTTGACCCGGCTGCAGGACACGACCGCCGAGATCCGGGTCCGCGCCGCGGTGGTGCTGCTGGTCGCATTCGTGGCGCTGGCGGAGGCGTTCGGCCTGGAAAGCATCCTCGGCGCGTTCCTCGCCGGCGCGGTCGTCGGCATCCTCGACAAGGACACCACGTCGCACCCCCGGTTCCGGATCAAGCTGGACGCTATCGGGTACGGGTTCCTCATCCCGGTCTTCTTCATCACCAGCGGGCTGCGGCTGGACCTCACCGGCCTGCTCGCGGACCCCGGCGCGCTCACCCGGGTGCCCTTGTTCCTGCTGGCGTTGCTCATCGCCCGGGGAGTGCCTGCCGTGCTGTACGCCCGGATGTTCGACCGCCGCTCGGTCGTGGCCGCCGCCTTGCTGCAGGCGACGTCGCTGCCGTTCCTCGTCACCGCCAGCCAGATCGGTGTGCTGGCCGGGCTGATGTCGCCGGTCACCGCCGCCGCCCTGGTGTGTGCCGGGCTGCTGTCCGTGCTCGTCTTCCCCGCCGCCGCGCTGAGCCTGCTCCGGCCCCGGACGTCAGAACTCCGAAATGTCTGAGAGCCGCGAACCGGACGTATATTCGGCAGGTGACACCCCTGCCGCCGGACACCGAGCTCGTCGCCGCGCTTCGCGCCGGCAACGGCGACGCCTTCGCGTCCATGCTCGACACCTGGTCGGCCTCGATGCTTCGGCTCGCCCGGTCCTTCGTCTCGACCCACGCCTCGGCCGAGGAAGTCGTCCAAGACACCTGGCTCGCCGTCCTCAAAGGACTCGACGCGTTCGAAGGCCGGGCGGCGTTCAAAACCTGGGTCTACCGGATCCTCGTCAACACCGCCAAAAAACGCGGCACGGCCGAACGCCGGAGCGTGCCGTGGACCAGCCTGCTGCCGCCGGAGGAGGAGGACCACGGCCCGACCGTCGACCCGGCCCGCTTCCAGGGCACCGACGGCGCCTACCCCGGCCACTGGCAGCGATCCCCGGCAGCCTGGACATCGCCCGAGAACACCGCGCTCAACCTCGAAATCCGCCAGGTGATCACCACCGTGCTCGAGGAACTTCCCGCGCGGCAACGCGCGGTGCTGAGCCTGCGCGACGTCGGAGACCACACCGCCGAGGAGGTCTGTGAAATGCTGCAGATCTCCGCGGCCAACCAGCGAGTGCTGCTGCACCGGGCACGCGCCGTCGTCAGGGCACGGCTCGCGGACTACCTGGAAACGGGGACGAGAACGTGAACTGCGACGAATTCGTCGAACTCGTCACCGCATTCCTCGACGACGCCCTCGACCCCGAAACCGAAGCACGTTTCGTCGAGCATCTCGCCCTCTGCGAAGGCTGCGAACGCTACCTCGCCCAGTTCCGCACCACCATCGACGAACTCGGACGTCTCCCACCGGAAACCCTCTCCCCCGAAACCCGCAACGCCCTCCTCGGCGCCTTCCGCGACTGGCACACCTCGTGATTCAGAGACGATCGCCCCTCTTTTGCGACACCGCACTGGCCGAACGGATCGAGCGGGTCGAGGCACAGCTCATCGCCGAGTGCAGCGAAGCCGCCCACCTCCGGGCGAATACCGCCGGTTTCGTCCGGCCCATCGCCGGCGGAGTGGCGAGTTTCGCCGAACCCGGCTCACCGTTCAACAAGGTCGCCGGGCTCGGCTTCGGCGGCGTGCCGACCGCCAGCGAACTCGATGAGATCGAGCAAGCCTTCGCCGCCTGCGGTGCTGTCACGCAGATCGAGCTCGCCCACCTCGCTGACCCGGCGCTCAGCGTCCTGCTCACCGGGCGCGGATACCGGCTCGAATCGTTCGAAAACGTGCTCGGCCTCGCCCTCGACGACCGGCACGAACCCGTCGCACCGCCCGGGATCGAAATCCGGCACAGCGGCGACGACGAGTTCGAATCCTGGCTCGAGGTCGTGGCCGACGCCGTCGCCCACCCCGACACCCAAGGCGTGCCCTGGCACGAAGAATTCCCACGCGAGATCTACCTGAATGCCGAACGCGACGCCGCCACGGCCGGAGTGAAGCGCTACGCCGCACTGCGCGACGGAGCGTTCGCCGGCGGCGGCGGTCTCCGCATGGCAGAAGGCGTCGCACAGTTCGCCGGCGCCGCGACGGCACCCGCGCACCGGCGCCACGGGATCCAGTCCGCGCTGCTCTCGGCCCGGCTCGCCGATGCCGCCGCCGCGGGGTGCGACGTCGCGGTCATCACGACCCAGCCCGGGTCGAAATCCCAGCAGAACGCGCAACGCAGCGGCTTCGACCTGCTCTACACCCGCGCCGTCCTGGTCAAGCAGCCCTGAGCGGTCAGACCTCCAGACAGGCGCGCAGCCGATCCAGGTCGGCCGCTGTGTGATCAGCGCCCAGGTCTGCGCGGTGTGCCCGAGGTCGTTCTCCGGGTGACCGTCGTGCCGGCACTCCCATGTCGAGCCCGGCGTGTCAGGCACCTGCGCGCACCACGACTGACTTAGTGGTGACCACTTATTGAGGGGTAAGGCAAATGTGTCGTGCTGCGGCATTGAGGACTCGTGAGTGTTGCGGGCGGTTAGAACCGCCCGCAACGCTCACGAGCACGTCGGCAGGTCCCCCTCGCTTCACCACGCCGCGTTTGCCTTACCCCTCAAATAGTTCTGGCTGTACCGGTATTTCATCCGTCCGCGTCCCGGCTCTCTCAGCGAAGAACTTCGGCCGCGACGCGTGGGGTGCGCGACGCCCAAGGGTGGGCGGCTTCGAGTTGCCCGGCGAGCCGGAACAGGGTCGCCTCGTCTCCGTAGCGGCCGAGGAAGTGCACGCCGACGGGCAGGCCGTCGGCGTTCCACCACAACGGCACGGACATCGCGGGGTTGCCGGTGATGTTGGCGACGACACCGGCGTAGGCGACGGACTTTCCGCCGTTCTCCAGCGCGCGTAGCGGCTGCTCGGGGGTCGAGGTGATCTCCCCGATCAGGGCCGGCGGGGTGGACAGGGTAGGGGTGAGCCAGACGTCGATGCCGGTGAGGAACCGCGCGACCTCACGAGCGAAGGCCTGGCAGTCCTCGATCGCGAGCAGGTAGTCAGCCGCGGACACCTGACGGCCCATGTCCCAGTACGCGCGGGTCAGGGGCTCCAGCTCGTCCTCGGCGGGCCGGCGGCCGAGGCGGCGGATCCAGTACTCGACGATCCATGCCGTGGCTCCGGAGAAAACCTTCCCGATCGCCGACCCGACCTCGGGAGTGAGTCCGGGCAGATCGTCCTCCACCAGTTCGTGGCCAAGGGACGCGCAGAGTTCGACCGCGTCGTCGAGCGCGGCGACACAGTCCGGGTGCGCCACGATGCCCTCCGGGGTGCGCGCGGTGTAGCCGATCCGCAACCGGCCCGGGTCCGTGCCGACCTCGTCAGCGAAGGGCCGGTCCGGCCGCGGCACGCCGTACGGGTCGCCGAGGGCGGGTCCGGCCGTGACGTCCAGGAGCACGGCGCTGTCGCGCACGGTCCGGGTCAGCGCGTGCTCGC
This sequence comes from uncultured Actinomycetota bacterium, assembly GCA_963762765.1. Classification (GTDB taxonomy): domain Bacteria; phylum Actinomycetota; class Actinomycetes; order Mycobacteriales; family Pseudonocardiaceae; genus Amycolatopsis. The sequence continues at coordinate 127,738 of CAVXMR010000028.1, read as the reverse complement.
ACGCCCAGCCGTTGACGGCGTCGCCGTATTCCGGCCCGAGCGGGTTGCGGGCGCGGGTCGGCTTGAGCCCGAACAGCCCGCACGCCGACGCCGGGTACCGCAGCGATCCGCCGAGGTCGTTGCCGTGCGCCGCCGGCACCATCCCCGAGGCGACGGCCGCCGCGGAGCCGCCGCTGGAGCCGCTGGTCGACCGGGCGGTGTCCCACGGGTTGCGGGTCGGGCCGAAGGCGACGGGCTCACAGGTAGGCGCCATCCCGAACTCCGGCGTGTTGGTCTTGCCGAGGATGACCAGCCCGCCGCGGCGCAGCCGTCGCACCAGCTCCGAGTCGTAGTGAGACACGTTGCCGCGCAGGAAACGAGAGCCCTCACAGAACGGGACACCCGATATCTCCGCCACCAGATCCTTGACCAGGTAAGGAACCCCGGCCAGCGGACCGGACGGCCGGTCCGCGGCAGCGGCGAGCGCCTGGTCGTACATCGGCGTGATCACCGCGTTGAGCGTCGGGTTGAGCCGCTCGATCCGCTCGATGGCCCACTCGACGAGTTCGGTTGCGGTGACCTCGCCGTCACGCACCAGGGCGGCCTGGGCGACGACGTCGAGCGCCGCGATGTCGTCCGTCATGAGCGCACCCCGTCGCGAACGTGGACGTCGCCGAGCGGTTCGATCCGCGGCTCGGGCAGCCCGGCGGACACCAGCCCGTCGCGGAACTCCGGGCTCTGCGAGAAGGCGAGGAAGTCCGCCTGCGACGGGCAGGCGTCGAACACCACGATCCCGCCTTCGACCAGGACGCAGACGTGCAGTTCAAGAGCGTCGGCCGGGAACCGGTCGGTCAGGCGGTCGTGCGCGGCGGCCAGTTCGGCCGGGTCGCCGTCGAAGTGATAGGCGCTGAGGTACACGGGGTCACGCTCCTTCATCGGGGTTTACCCGCTGGGCGCGAGTTCCTCCTCTCGCGGATCGCGAGGCCGGATCTCGCGCCTGTCCAGCAGGAGCCGGGAGCCGCTCGGCCGGGCACGAGGAGACGCGCCATGAGCACGACGCAGGAGCACACCGAGGAACTGACCGACGCCGCCGTCGAGGCGCAGATGGGCAAGATCGTCACCGAGCTGGGCGGGGCGCTCGGGGTCTTGCTGACCTCGCTCGGCACCCGCAGCGGCCTGTGGGCGGCACTGGCCGACGCCGGCCCGCTGACCAGCGCCCAGGTCGCCGCGAAGGTGCTCGTGGAGCCCTCGCTGGTCCTCGAGTGGCTCCGGGCGCAAGCCGCCGGCGGCTACCTCGACTACGACCCCGCCCGCGAGACTTTCACCTTGCCCGCCGCCGTTGCGGCCGCGATCCACTACGGCCCGGCAGGCCCGATGGTCGACGCGTGCGCCACGATGTTCGCGTCGATGGGCGAGGGCTTCGGCGCGTTCAGCGAGGCGTTCTGCTCGGGCCAGGGATTCGGGTGGCACCAGCGCACCGCCGAGCACTGGCACGGCACCGACGCGTTCACCCGGATCGCCCTGCCCACCGAACTGATCGCCGCCGCCATCGGCGAAACCGGCGTGGCGACGACCCTGGCCACCGGCGGCACGGTCGTGGACGTCGGGTGCGGGTACGGCACCCCGACCATCGCGATCGCCGAGCTGTATCCGGTGGCGCAGGTACTCGGCATCGACTACCACGACGCGTCGATCGCCCATGCCCGTGCCCAGGCGGGCGCGAACGGCGTCGGCAACGCGCGCTTCGAAGTCACGAGCGCGACGGAACTCCAGGGCGACGGCTACGACCTGATCACGTTCTTCGACTCACTGCACGACATCGGCGACCCCCGCGGCGCGCTGACCCGAGCCCGCGCGGCCGTCGCCGACGCCGGAGCGGTGCTGCTGTTCGAGCCACTCGGCGGCGACCGCGTCGAGGACAACCTCAACCCGAACGGGCGGATGTTCTACGCCATCTCGACGCTGGCCTGCACCCCGAACGCGGTCTCCCAGAAAACCGCGACTTCGTCCGAACCGCTCGGTGCGCAAGCCGGTGAGCAGCGTCTCCGCGAGCTGGCCGGGGAAGCCGGCTTCACCGGCGTCCGCAGGCTGGACGTCGACGCCCCGATGAACTTGATCTTGGAGCTGCGGCCCTGACGGGTCATCATGGGCGTCATGAGCGCTGTGGAGCGGCTTGTCGGACGGGAACCGGTGCTGACAGCAGCCGGATCCGTGCTCCGCGACGCCCTCGCCGGGTCCGGCCAGCTCCTGATGCTCTGCGGCGAGGCGGGCATCGGCAAGACAGCGGTGCTGGCCGCGTTGGCCGACCGGGCCGGGCCGGGCTGCGGCGTCCTGCGGGGATCGTGCTGGGAGGGCACCGGGACGCCGCCCTACTGGCCGTGGACGCAGGTACTGCGGGCCAGCGAGCTGCCGGCCGCCGAACTCGGCGAGGCCGCCCGGCTCCTCGAGACCGCGTCACCCGCGGCGGGGTCGCTCAGCGCCTCGGCCGCGGGCGACGCGCAGTTCCGCCTGTTCGACGCGGTGTCCCGCTGTCTGGCGGGCCTGGCCCGCGATCGGCCCGTCCTGGTGGTGCTCGACGACCTGCACTGGGCCGACGAGCCTTCCGTGCGGCTGCTCGGTTTCCTGGCTCGCAGCCTGGCCACGAGCCGCGTCCTGCTGCTCGGCGCCTACCGCGACACCGAAGCCCCGCCGGAATTGCTGAAGCTCGCGGGCAGTGCGCAGCAATTGACGCTGACCGGCCTCGGCGAAGCCGATGTGGCCGCGCTGATCGAGACAATGGCCGGACCGACGCAGGCAGCACAGGTCAGTCCCCGGCTGTGGCAGCGAAGCGGCGGCAACCCCTTCTTCGTACGCGAGCTCACCCGGCTGCACCTCGCACAGGGCCCCTTGCAGGACCGGGACCAGATTCCGGCGAGTCTCGCCGAGGTGCTGCGCCGCAGGCTGGCCAGGCTGTCGACCCCTTGCGTACGGCTGCTCGGCTGGGCGGCCGTCGCCGGCCGCGACATCGACGCCGACCTGCTCACCACCGCCGGCGCGGCGACCGGCAAGGCCGAGCTGCTCGCGCTGCTCGACGAGGCGAGGCGTGCCGGGGTGATCACCGGCAGCAGCGGCGAAGCCAGGTTCACCCACGACCTTTACCGCGAGACCATTCTCGACGGCCTGAGCACCTCGATCAGCGAAGACATCAACTTCGCTCTCGCGGACGCGTTGCAGGCGGGCTCCAGCAGCGCGGCGCGCGTCGCGACCCACCTGCTGGCGGCTGGGCCGCCTGCCCGGGTCGCCGCTCTGGACTACTCGGTGCTCGCCGCCCGTGAGGCCACCGCGCACTTGGGGCACGAGGAAGCCTGCGCGCACTATCACCGCGCACTCCACCTCGTCGACACCATCGGTGAGCGCACGGCAGGCGACCGGATCGAGATATTGCTCGAACTCGCCGCCGCGCTCGAACGGGCGGGCAATGCCGACCCGGCACGCGAACGCTACCTGCAAGCCGCCGACGCCGGCCGCCGCGACGGCAACGCGGTGACTGTCGCGAAGGCAGCGCTCGGCGTGCATTCCCTCGGCTACCGATCCGGCGCGCGGGACTCCGAACTGCTCGAGTTGCTCCGCGACGCCGCGAAACAGCTCCAGACGGCCGGCTCACCCGCACTGCGCTCCCACGTGCTCGCCGCCCTCAGCAGGACGATGCGACACGGTTCGACGCGGCCACCGGACGGTGAGGTCGTCCGGACCGCCCGTCAAGCGGTCGAGCTGGCCGCGACTGCCGGGGACGCCCGCGCCCAGGCCGTCGCCCACCTTGCCCTGCACGATTCGATCTGGACTCCAGGCACCGCCCTCGAGCGGCTACCGGTCGTGAACGCGATGCTCGACGCCGCGACGGCAGCCGAGGACGACGAACTCGTCGCCGAAGCACATCTACTGCGCGCGACGGCGATGCTGGAAGCCGGTGATCCTGCCGGACGGGAGGAACTGCTCACCTACATCGGGCTGGCGGGCGGGCTCGGACACGCCCGCGGCCGCTGGGGCGCACTGACCCGGCAAGCCACCTTCGCCGAACTCGCGGGAAAGGCCGAGGAAGCGGCGCAGTTCGCGGACGAAGCTCTCGAACTCGGACTGGCCATCGGCGAACCCGATGCGATCGGCTGCTTCTGCACCTGCCGCTGGTCCCTGGTCGCCCTCGGCGTCGACGAACCCGACCCGGACGCGGTCATGGACACCACCGACCCGCTCTGGCCGATGTTCCCGCTCCTCAAAGCCTGGCCGCATGCCGTCCGCGGAGACAAAGCCAAGGCCGCAGCCGCGCTCGGCGATTTCAGCGTCCTCGACATCACCTACCCGGCCGTCCTCGAAGGGCTCGCCGTGGCAGCCGTCGTGTTCGCCGCGGTCGGCACCGAAGCACAGCGATCCTGGGCCTACGAACAGCTCCGCCCGTTCGCCGGAACCCATGTCGTGGTGAGCGGATGCGCCGCCTATCACGCCGCCGTCGACCATCACCTGGGCGTACTAGCCGCCTCACTCGGCGACGCGGCCGCCGCCGAGACGCACCTGCGGACCGCGTCGGCGATGCATCACGAACTCGGCGCGGCCGGCTGGGCTCGCCTGTCCGAACAGGCCCTCGCCCGACTCGCGGCGACACCGGATCACCGGCCGGGCAACGAATTCCGGCGCGTCAACGACCGATGGCTCCTTGCGTTCCAAGGCAAGCAAGCGCACCTGCCCGACACCAAGGGTCTGCGTGACCTCCAGGTCCTGATCGGCGCGCACGGCACCGACGTCCACGTCTTCACGCTGCTCGGCCACGACCTGCCGCCGACAGGCGCCGACCCCATGCTCGACAACACCGCGAAGACGCAGTTCAAGGTGCGCCTGGACGCCCTCGCCGACCAGATCGACGAGGCAGAGGAAGCCGGCGAGGCCGACCGGAGCCAACGGCTGCACGACGAACGCCACGCGCTCATCCGGCACCTGGCCGCCGCCACCGGCCTCGGCGGCCGCTCCCGGCTGCTCGGCCCGGAAACCGAACGCGCCCGCAAGACCGTGAGCGCCCGCGTGCGCGACACCCTGACCAAGATCGACCGCGTCCACCCCGAACTCGCGCGACATCTCCGCGACAGCCTGCAGATGGGCACAACCTGCAGCTACCGACCGGGCCCGCCCGTCATGTGGACCTTGAAGTAGCGTGCGTGGGCCAAGCCGCGCGGGGAGAGTACTACTTTGGGCCGGCATGAATTTCTCCACCTGATCGTCGGCCGGGAATCGAAGACCAGGCGGCTGACCAACTCCGGCTTCTCCAGTGGGAGGCCGCGCGCCGGCAATTCCTAGCGTCTGGCGCCAGGAAAGTCCCTTCGTGGCACCTGTGCCCAGCGACGGTCGACACTTGAGTCTCGCCAGTCACACTCGCCCATCCACCACACGGCAAGCTCGGTTCGAGCGGAGCGAAGGACGCCTTCGGTCCACTGGACGAAGTGAAGGCACCCTTCGCGCCACGCCACGTTTGACTTGCCTGTCAATGGAACCCTGCGGTCGCTCTGAGGTACGGCTGATGGCTCGTCAGGCGCGTTGAAGCAGGAAACGCTGGTTGGCGGCGCCGGTCACGGTCCACTGGGAGATGCGTGCGCCATCGGCGGTCGAGGCGCCCCATACGTCCATGGCGAGGCCACTCGCCCGGTTGACGAGGCTGACCACGCCGCTGCCCTGGTCGGCCACCCGCCACTGCTGAGTGGTCGCGTTGGTGTCCGGTTGCTGGGTGATGTCGGCACCGGTGCCGGTGGTCGCGACCTGGAGTACCAGGCCGCTACTCCGGGACCGGATGCGGTGGAAGCCGCCGTCGGAGGCGACAAAGTCGAACTGCTGGTTGAGTCCGCTGGTGGCCTGCCACTGGATCAGCGCCGCGCCTGCCGCGGTCGACCCGCCACTGATGTCGGCCGATTTGCCGCTGTGCTGTGCCACGAGACGGTAGTTCACACCGGGTTGCACCACCGGCGGCGGTCCGCCGAGGGAAGTGACGCGGTAGGTGTGGCCCGCCTGGCCCGCGAAGTGGATCAGGTCGGTTTCGAGGGTCGCCGGCTGGATCTTGGCACCGCTTGTGGTGTCTAGCATCTCGTAGTCCGCGGTGAACATCCGGCTGCGCACCTTGACGTCGCCGTCGCTGTCGGGCGTGATGGTCAGCTGCGTCGCCCAGCCCGCACTCCAGGCCGCGCCGACCGTGTAGCCGCCACGCCCGCGCAAGCCCGTGACGCTCCCGGTCGGCCAGGCCGGTGGCAACGCGGGCAGCACGTGCAGCTCGCCGTTGTGGCTGTGCAGCAGCATCTCGGCGATGCCGGACGTCGCGCCGAAGTTGCCGTCGATCTGGAACGGCGGGTGCAGGTCGAACATGTTGGGCGCCAACCGGTCCGTCCGCACGAGGAGACGGAGCAGATCGTGCGCTCTGCCGCCCTCTTCCATCCGCGCCCAGTAGTTGATCTTCCAGGCGAGGGACCAGCCGGTGCCGTCGTCGCCGCGCAGCTGCAGCGTCCGGCGGGCCGCGGTGTACAGCTCGGGCGTACCACGCTTGGTGATCTGGTTGCTGGGATGCAGGCCGTACAGGTGCGAGATGTGCCGGTGGTTCTGCTCGGTCTCCACCCAGTCGTAAAGCCATTCCTGGACGTTCCCGCGCGAGCCGACCTTCATCGGCGCCAGCCGCTGCCGCGCCGCCTTGACCTGGTCGCCGAACGCGGTGTCCACGCCCAGCACCTGGCACGCACCGGCGCAGCCGTCGAACAGGTCGCGCAGGATCTGCATGTCCATCGTGGGTCCCGCGCACACGGACGCGTTCGCGTGGTGGTTCAGCTCCGGTGAGTTGGACGGGTTGGTGACCAGATACCCCAGGCTGGGTTCGGTCACCAGGGTGTCGAGGAAGAACTGGGCGGCGCCCTTCAGCGACGGATAGTGGGTCCGCAGGAACTCGACGTCGCCGGTGAACCGGTAGTGGTCCCAGATCATGGTGGCGAGCCAGGCGCCACCGGACTGCCACATGCCGGCCTGCGCGAAGTCGACGATGGAGGCCCCCCGCCATCCGTCGGTGTTGTGGTGAGTGACCCAGCCGCGGGCGCCGTACTCGGACCTGCGCGGTGCGGGCACCGGTGACCGCGAGGTCGGAGATCATCGCGAACACCGGCTGGAAGCACTCGGCGAGGTTGGTCGTGTCGGCCGGCCAGTAGTTCATCGGCAGGTTGGCGTTGAGGGTGTACTTCGACTCCCACGACGGGCTCATCTGGTCGTTCCAGATGCCCTGCAGGTTGGCGGGCTGGGTACCGGGCCGGGACGAGGAGATCAGCAGGTAGCGGCCGAACTGGAAGAGCAGGGCGGAGAACTGCGGGATCGTTGACGGTGTTGTGCTGGGCGATCCGGACGTCGGTCGGCTGGTCGGCCGCCGGGGTGCGGCCGAGGTCGAGGGTCGTACGCCCGAAGAGCTTCTGGTAATCGGCCACGTGGCGGCTGCGGAGGGAGTCGTAGGGTACGGCTTGGGCGGCGTTCAGCCGGGCGCGCGCGATGCCCTGGTAGTCACCGTTCACCGTCCGGTAGTCGACGTAGCTGGTGCCGACCGAGATCAGCAGGGTCACGGCGTTGGCGTTCGACACCCGCAGCGTGCCACCGGAACTGCTGGTGCTCCCGCCCTCGGCGACGGCGCTGACCAGCGCGAGGAACCGGACCGATCCGGCGATGCCCCGGCTGTCCGCGGAGATCCCGTCCAGGCCGATCGTCGAGCCGTTGGGGCTGGACGCCGTCGCGCGCTGCGGGGTGCCCAACGACGCCGAGAACGAGATCGAGCCGGGCGTCTCGGCCGTCAGGCGCATGGCGATCACCTGGTCGACCGCGCTGGCGAACACTTCGCGCCGGTAGCGCACGTTGTTCGCGACGTAGGTGACGACCGTCGTGGCGGTGGTGAGGTCGAGCCACCGCTGGTACGAGGATGCTCCGCTCCCGCCGGGAAGGGCGAGGCTGAGGGTGCCGACGGGCTGGTATGGCTGCTGGGCGGCCGGGTTCCCGAGCATCCTCTGGTCGATCAGGCTCTGTGCCTGCGTCCACTGGTTCTGCGAATACCAGCTGGCGGATCTGCGACAGCGCGCCCGCGCCCTGCGGGTTGCTGTAGTCGTGGGGACCGCCCGCCCAGAGCGTGTCCTCGTTGAGCTGCAGGCGTTCGGTGTCGGTGTTGCCGAACACCATCGCGCCGAGCCTGCCGTTGCCGATCGGCAACGCGCGTAGCCACTCCGTACCCGCCGGCTTGTCGTACCACAGAGCCAGGTCGTTGACCGCTCGGACATCCGCGGGCGCGGCCGAATCGGCCCGGGCGGTCGCCGTCCACCCCACCGGCACCAGCGCGGCTCCCACGCTCGCGGCGCCGAGCCGCATCGCTTGCCTTCGCGTCAGATCCGGCATCTTTCCTCCTCGTCGCGATGCGGCGCGATCAGACGCGCTGGAGCTGGAACCGCTGGTTGGCGTTTCCGGAAGCGGCGTACTGCGAAATGCGCGCGCCGTCGGCGGTCGACGCGCCCCACACGTCCATCGCCAGCCCGCTCAGCCGGTTCACCAGGCTGACGGCGCCGCCCTGATCCACCGGCTTCCACTGCTGGTTCGGCGCGTCACTGTCCGGCTGCTGGGTGATGTCCGCACCCGACGCCGGAACCCGCGACCTGCAGGACCAACCCGCTGTGCCGGGCCCGGATCCGGTAATACCCGTCGGCAGAAGCCAGGAAGTCGAACTGCTGGTTCGACGCGCTGTGAGACGTCCACTGGATCAGCGCGGCACCCGCCGCGGTGGAACCGCCGCTGATGTCCGCCGATTTGCCGCTGTGCGCCGCCACCAGCGAGTAGTAGACACCCACCTGCACCGGCGGCGGGGGCGGCGGGGTCGGGTTGCCGTCGAACTGGCTGAAGAACTTCCAGATCTCGGCCTTGTCCCAGCTCCTCGCACCACTCTCGCAGCCGGTGCAGCCGTCCACGGGACCCTGCTGGTGGCCGCCGTCGAACGGGGCCCAGACCACCGGGTAGCCCGTCCGGCATCCCGAGTAGACCGTCAGGTAGTGGGTCTTGCTGCCCGGCGCGGGCTCGGGGGCGTTCTGCGGAGTGCAACCGTTGTTCCTGACGAACGTGTCACGCAATCCCCGCCCGGCACCGATGTTGTCCGACACCCCGTGGATTCCCATGTACGCGATGGGCTGCGTGCCACCGCTGCATCCGCTGATCGCGCCGGGCGCCGCGATGGCCACGACCGCGCGGAAAACGGTTGCCCGTGCGCACGCGAGCGCATAACTCATCGCGCCGCCGTAGCTGAATCCGACGGAGAACAGCTGCGTCGTGTCGACGCAGAGGTCGCTCTCGATCAGCCTGATCATGTCGTCGGTGAAGGTCACGTCCTCACCGCCGGAATTGCCCCAGCCGTTGCTGATGCCCTGCGGCGCCACGAAGATCGTGGTGTTGCCCGACTGCGATTGCATACCGTAGTAGGCCCAGGCGTAGCCATCGCTTCCGCCCGAGGCGACCTGCTCGGCAGTGCCGCCCAGCCAGTGGTACCCGAAGGCCAGCCGGTGCGGATAGCTGTTGTCGTAGGTATCAGGGATCTTCAGGATGAAGCTCCGGCTCTTGCCGCCGCTCTGAATCGTGCGGTTGCCACTCACCAGCGTCGGGGTTCTGCCGCAGCCGGCACTCGGCGTGCCCGCCGCCGCGGTCCCCTCGCCTGCCCCGGGGGAAGGGGTCGCACCGGCGCCCTGGGTCGTGCCGCCCACCGTCAGCACGAGCAGCGCCGCAGCCACGACGGTCCTGAACAACGATCCGTATCTCGACATTCGAAACCCCTTTGGCTAGCCGCGCCGGAACCTCACCGATTACCCGGCGAATGGCCGGGAGTGGCACCTTTCGAGGGCGTTTGCGTTGTAGCACAAAGCTGAAATACACGTCCAGGTACGCGCATGCCGAACCTCGCGTATCGATCGTCGGCGAAATTGTCGAATCCACATTCCGCACCTGGTCAACCGCGAATCCCATGGGTCTTCGGTGATCACTCCCGCCACGACTCACTCTCGCCGCATACAGGAAACTTTCACGCACCGAATTGCTCGAAAGGCGGTTCTCAGGTTCACCTTTACACCAGGCGTCAGGAAAGTCCCACTCGCCCGGTCTCCGGTGAGCTGAAGGGCGCCTTCAGTGGATCCGCCGACCGAAGTGACCTTCACGACGGGCCACTTCACGGCTCGTCAGGCGTCGAGATCCTGCTCGAGCAGCGCGACGAGCGCGTCGACCGATTCGCGGGACCGGTCGCCGTCCGCGCTGCGCTCGACCTTGTCGCCATGGCCGGCGGCGCCGCTGCAGGTCCACTGCTGCAGCTGGATTCCGTTCGTCGTGGATTGGTCCGGCACGTCGAGACACAGTCCACTGTTCACGTTGACCATGGTGAAGACGTTGTCGGAGATCTTCGTCAACCGCCATTGCTGGTTGGTGCCCCCGTGCGCGGGCCATTGGATGATCTTGCCGCCGGTCGCGGTGGAAGCGCCCGAGGCGTCCATCACCATCGAGCTGCCGGCATTCCTCAGCACGTGCGTCGTGACGCTGGGCAGCCCCGAATTCGCCGACCACGTCCCCGCATCGGCGTCAAGGCTCCTGCTCGGGTGCTGGCCCAGGTTGTGGTTTTCTGTGGCCAACCGTTCGATCAACCCGGCGATCGCGTCGTCGACGGGCGGACGGCCGACCCGGTGTGGATAGGTCCATTTCTTGGCTACCAGTCGACGGTGCCTGCGCAGGATCGTGCCTGGGGTAACCAGCCGGTGTGTTCGCAGCGTCTTGGGCAACAGCCGGACCAGCGCGGGTCGACCCAGTCCAGATGAGCTTTCGGGTTGCTCTGCGCAGCACGGCGACCTCGTGGCGTAACACCAGCAACTCGACGTCCTTAGACGCTGATGAGCGGCCAAGCACACCAGCAAGCCCACCAACCGGAGAAAGATCAGATAGAGCAGACGCAACGACCTAGCTGCCGATCATGCCCTGCTCTGGAACCCCACAGGGCTTCGCCATCGCCGCCGCGTCGCTGTGGGGCTGCCTCACTCGGCTTCCGGGCACCGGCGAAGAGGAACCCCAGCCGCCCGCCGGCTGGGGTTCTTCTTCCTGAACTACCGGCTAGCGCTGCAGCGTCAGCACGCCCGGCCGCCACGGCAGCTGGTCGTACGGGCCACCGGCGTTGGGGGCCTTGCCCTGGTACAGGAGCTGCAGGTTGCACGGGTCGACGGTCATGGTCTGGTCCGGGTTGCTGCGGACCAGGTCACCGTGGCTGATGTCGTTGGTCCAGGTGGCACCGCTGTTGGCCTTGCCCGCGAAGGGGTTGCCTTCACTGGCCGCCTGCGGGGTCCACGAACCGCTCAGGCTGCCGGCCGTGAAGGAGCGGAAGTAGCGCCCGCTCGCGCCCATCGCCTCGACGATCATCAGGTACTGGTTCTGGCCCTGGACCTTGTAGACCTGGACCGCTTCGAACAAGTTGGCCTGCGAGTCGCTCATGATCGTGGTGTAGTTCGAGCCGAAGCTGCCCGGGAAGTTCCCGATCGGCATGCTCGCCCGGTAGATCTTCCCGTTGTCACCGGCGAAGAACAGGTACATGTTCGTGCCGTCGCCGATCAGGGTCTGGTCGATCGGGCCGGTGCCGGAGCCGGAGATGCTGCCCGTGAACAGCGGCTGCGGCGACGACCAGCCGTTGGGGTTGGTGGGGTCGCTCGACGTGCGGTAGATGAAGGGCCACGCACCCCACTGGTACGCCAGCACCCAGATGTTCTTGGGCGCGAAGTAGAACAGGGTGGGCGCGACCGTGCCCTGGTTCATCCCCGTCTGTCCGGCCGAAGCCATGTCGGACCAGTTCGTGAAGGGGGTGAAGGCCATCGAGCCGTACGACGATCCCGAAACATTCGACGCGTACACGAGGTGCTTGCCGTTGTAGACGACGTTGGTGAAGTCCTTGAGCGAGACCCAGCCGTTCTTCGGCTGCGCCAGCGCGCCCGTCGACGACCAGCGGTACGACGACGGCATGGTGCAGTTGTTGTTGCCCCCGGTCGTGGTCGTGGTCGGCGTAGTGGTGGTCGGCGTCGACGACAGGCCCGTCCACTTCTGGTTGCTGCCGCCGTTGCACGTCCAGATCTCCACCGCGGTGCCGTTGGCCGTCCCCGCACCCGTGACGTCCAGGCAGAGGCCGGACTGCACCCCGACCACGGTCCCGTCGGCGTTCACCCGCCACTGTTGGTTGGCTCCCCCGTGACAGGTCCAGATCTGCACCCGGGTACCGGCCGCGGTCGCGCTGCCGGGCACGTCGAGGCACTTGCCGCCGAACACCGTCAGCAAGCCGGCGGACGTCGCCGTCCACTGCTGGCCGGCACCGCCCGAGCAGTCGTAGATCTGCACGGAGGTACCGTCGGCCTGCGTCGCGTTCGGGACATCCAGGCACCGGCCCGAACCGACACCGTGCAGCGCTCCGGTGACGTCGGCCATGGCCGCGCCGGATCCCAGCGTCACGCCCACCAGCGTCGCCGCCGCCACCGTCGCCGCGGCGACGAGGGCAGCGATCCGGGGCCGGCTCCTGCGGCTGATACTTCCTCTGTTCATGACGACCTTCCCAATCAGCTTCAGGTCCGCTTCTTGGTGCTCCCGCCGTGGCACGTCCAGATCGGCATTCCCGTGAGCGAGACGACTGTTATCGTTAACATGCGTCACGCCAGCCTGTACTCCGGACGGAAGAATTGTCAATCCACGCCCCGGGGTCGCGGCGAGCCGGGCGCCGGACGGGACGGCCTTGCACTTCACAGCCACGATCACGGGTCCACAAAGGACGGATCAGTCGTGAAAGTTACACGTGCCCGTCATGGAAGGCATCCCGCTCTGGCACGAACGCGACATCTCACACAGCTCGGTGGAACGGATCTGCCTGCCGGACGCTGCGGCTGTGACGGAACACATCCTTCTGTCATCGACCATGACCAACACCCTTAACCCCGACTGGCACACCATCCGACACCAAGAACGCCTGTCCCCCTTGTTTGAGCGATTGGAACTCCTTACCGAGGGATAGCGCATCTGAGATGCCCAACCGGAGGGTATTTTTCGCCGTTCTTCCTTTTCGGCCAGACCGGCGCCATGCGTCGTCAAGTGACGGATCGTAACCAGCAATGCCACTACCGATCAGCCGACCGCCGAAGCAACAAGCGGCGCCACCCACACCGGAACACCCAAACGCACCTCGACGTGCCTTAGGGTTTCGGCGCGCCCTTCTTCGATGTCTGCGGCTTAGCCGGTCTCTTGGTCTTCGGTTTGGACGGCTGTGGCGGTGACACGTCTTTGACGTAGCCGAAGCTCACCGGCACGCTCATCACACGGCGCAGGACTCTGACATTGCGGGCCAGGCTGATGCGCGAGAACAACGGCAGGTTCAGCGCTTTCCGGACGGGGTCCTTCGCCGTGATGATCGCGAACACCACCTCATAGTTGCCGTCCTCAACCGGAGCGACCAGGGCGTCGAGGTCGTCGGATGCGCCGGGTGCGCGACGGCGGACCGGCACGCGGCGCGGGGGCCGTGTGCCGAGCCGGGGGTTCAGTCGCTGGTGGTCAGTTCGGTATTGCGGCGCTGGGCTTCGTGGAGCTGGTCTTCGAGGGTGATGATGCGGCAGGCGGCGTCGATGGGGGTGCCTTGGTCGACCAGTTCGCGTGCGCGGGCGGCCAGGCGCAGCTGGTGGCGGGAGTAGCGGCGGTGGCCGCCGGTGGAGCGTTGCGGGGTGATCAAGCCCGGCTTCGTCGAGGCTGCGCAGAAAGCCCTGGGTGGTGCCGAGCATGTCGGCGGCCCGGCCCATGGTGTAACCGGGATAGTTCTCGTCGTCGAACTTGTCGGCCGCACTCGGCGTGCCGGGTCCTGCTTGGTCAGGGATCACTCGACCTCCACATCACAAAGGACCCCGGGCGCCATTGCGGCACCCGGGGTCCTCAAAGGGTTGGGTTACATCATTGTCAACCGGCGCGACCGCCGGCTTCCTGCACCCGCGTCCGGCGAACAGCCGGACCATGCGGGGATCGCTCATTCGTGACCGAGCACCACCTCCGAACTCGATGGAACTGCGGCACCCGCGCGGCAAAATCCAACCGCTGCGGGCGATCCAATGACGGCTCCCGTCCCTTCCTTCCGATACTTTCCACTTACTGGATACTGCAACTGCACTTTCTGGTACTTCACTTGCCGGTACTGCACTTGCTGCTGCGACCGCCACGGCCGGAACCCTTCCACTGATCGGTCCCAGCACGCTGACGCCGCTGGTCACTGCCCGGAGCCCCGTTCACTGATCGGCTCCGGCCACCTGACTGGTCCTGCCACTGCACTTGCACGAACAACTACGGATACCGCTGATCTTCACGGGCGCACATGCTCCACCCGTGTCCTGCACTACTGCTCCGGGCCGGCACTACTCGGTCAAACCTTTTCACAACCTCGGTCCCGGAGTACTGCTTCCGGTCACCAGCCGAAACCTTGTTCTCTAGATCGGCTCCGCGCTGCCTGACCGCCTTGTCTCACCTCGCGGGTAGTTACGTCCTCTCCCGCGCCTGCTTGACGTTGTCTCTCTCGCTACGAGAAGAATACTACACACACCTGCCGTTGAATGTCTACTCCGGCCGACATAGATTTCCTCGAACGGGTGGGACCAACGGGGAGAGAGGGCGCACGACCATGAGTGACGAGGCCGCGGTTGATCCGCTCGGTGAGCGGTACGGCCTGGCCGGGGTGCGTGACATGGGCGAGTACGCCGAAGCCCTGACCCGGTTGCTGGAGCGCGGACGGCGGGAACGGTGCGTGGCGGTGCTGTCACCGGAGGAGGCCTACGCGGCGGCGGAGCTGCTGGGACAGTTCGATCCGCTGGCCGCGTTGGACCAGCTGGCGGCGTCTGTGTCAGGCCGGAGGTGGTCTGGTAGCCGCCGACGAAGCCGTGCTTGTCCGGCTTCCAGGTAAGGCTGAAGTCGCCCTTGCGCTGGGCGATGACCTGGCCATTGTAGGTGTAGTAGCGGGTACCGAGCGCCTTGCGCGCCGGTAACGACCGCCAGCTCCATGTCGCCGAGCTGCTGGTCGCGCCGTTGGGTTCGGTGGCTGTCTCGACGTGCCCTTCGGCGTCGTAGGTGAAGGTCTGGGCGGCTCCGGCTGCGCCTCGGCTGACTGTGCTCCCGGCGTCGTTGTAGCTGTACGCGGTTCCCGAAGGACGTCCTCGTGACCGTCCACGGTCACGCCGATGGCGGCGTAGATGAGGCGGTTGGCGACCTGCCCCTCACGGACCTTGACATGGATCGCGTCGATGAACACCGCCACATACAACGAATCCAGTGGGCGGTTGGCCCACTCCTGCTTCTCGGCGACGACCTTGTCGGTGATCCGCGATATCTCCTTCGACACCGCAGCACCATAAATCTCGGCAAAATGTGCCGAAATCTCCGGTCGTCATTCCCCTTCGCATAAAACGACAGAACAATCTCGTCCACCTCGGTGAGCCGCCGTTGCCGCTTCTTCATGATCTGCGGCTCGAACGTGCCCTCCTGATCCCCGCGGCACATTGACTTCGACCTCGCCGACGGCATCGGAGATCACTGTCTTAGGCCGAGTGCCGTTGCGCACGTTCGTCGACTCGCGGTCCGGGGCAGCCTGGTTCTTCTCGTGCCCGAGGTGCTCGGTCATCTCTTCGTTGAGCGCGGTCTCCAGCACGTTTTGGTGAACAGCTTCAGCAAGCCGTCCGGGCCGGTCAACGCCAGCCCCCGCGCCTTCGCCTCGGCCACCATCGCCCGCTGCAGCGGCCTGCTCCGGCGACAGCTTGGACTCACTCTTGCGTGAACTCACAAGCTCCGATGTCGTCACTCACAGTGCCCATCCCGCCGGACCTCAGCCCGGCGCGTCAGGCCGGAAACACCGATCCTGGAACAGTCCCGTCAGGAGCACTTCCGGTCAGCCGAGGTTCTTGGTGAAGAACTCGTCCAGCTTGTCGAAGGGGATGAGGTCCTTGCGGTCGTACAGGTCGACGTGGTCCGCGCCCGGAACGATCAAGAGGTCGACGGTGCCGGGGGCCTTCGCCCGGACGTCCTCCGAGAAGTAGCGGGAGTGCGCGTCTGCGCCGGCCACCAGGAGGGCTTTGCGGGGCGCCAACATGTCGATGTTCGTCATCAGCTGGAAGGCGAAGAACGACATCGGCGTGGTCGCGGTGAACGCGGTGGTGGAGTTGATCGAGCGCCGGTGGTAGCCGCGCTTGGTACGGTAGTAGTCGAAGAAGATCGCCGTGATCGGGTCGGCGTCCGCCGGAAGGGTCTCGGGCAGGACACGGTTCGAGGGGGCGACGTTGCCGTTCTCGTCGAAGGGCACCTCGTGGGAGCCCCGCGCGTAGGTGCCGTTCTCGGCGTCGATCCAGCGCTGCCGGCTGAGGTAGTCCACGACCTTGTGGCGCTGCTCAGGCGTGTAATAGTCCTTGAGGCCGCGGGACATGCTGCGCGACATGTCGTACATCGAGGCCGTAGCGACCGCCTTGATACGGCTGTCCGCAGCCGCCGCGGTGAGCGCCATACCGCTCAAGCCGCAGATGGCCTGCACGCCGATCCGCTCGCGATCGACGATCTTCTGCAGGCCGAGGAAGTCGACGGCGGCGCTGAAGTCCTCGGTGTAGATCTCGGGCGAGCCGAGGTCACGCACCGTGCCGCCGCTCTCCCCGCTGAAGGATGGGTCGAAGGCAAGGGCGACGTAGCCGCGGCGGGCGAACTCGTTGGCGTAGAGCCCCGAGGCCTGTTCCTTGACCGCGCCGATCGGGCCGCTGACAGCCAGGGCAGGCAGCTTGCCCCGGGCGGCCTTCGGCACGTAGAGATCCGCGGCGACCTGGATGCCGTAGCGGTTCTTGAATCGCACCGAGGTCCTCTTGACGTCCTTGTCGAGCGCGAAGGTGTAGCCGCCCTTGGCCGTGTGCGCGCTCGGTCCTGTGCCGCCCACAGCGCGGCCGGTCTCCGCGCCGAAGGCGGGCAGAGCAGGGAAGGAGACGGCGGCACCGGTACCAGCGATCAGTCCGAGCACTTTGCGACGTTCCATTGATTGAACCTCGTTCTCGATGGTTGGGAGAATCAGCGCCACGATCGATGGTGCCGTGGCCGAACTGCCGGGTGGCAGCCCAACTGGCCAGCAGGACAACTTCTCGGCCGATTCGGAGTCTTCCTCGACCGTCTAGGTGCAGTGGACAGGCCCGGCTCGCCGGGCCTGTCCAACACATCGAAGGTCACCTCGACATCACCGACGGCGGGGCGCCGGTACACCTTGGTTCTTCTGAATCCTCGCGGTACTGGACTCGGGCGTCACCGGCTTTGTACATCCCTACCCCACGCATGCCCGAGTCTCCTTCCTTGTGCCTGATGGTGCCGAGACGTAGGTCGAAAGCGCAGCGCTCCCGCGCCTTCCGGCATCAATCAAACGCCAGTGACCAGGCGCGCTGGGAGGGCACAACAGAACCCCCCATCCCTAGCTGCGTCTGATGAGTCTCGAGGCATCGGCGGAAGGAAGCTCAACTTTGGCGCCAACACGCGATGCGTCTGGCGCGACGGTAACCCGCCAACTGGCGCCAATCGGCATCGGCGACCAGCCTCGACCGAGTGCGCGCTGATGCAGATCGTCAGCCACCGTAGTCATCAGTGGCGAGCTCCTTCCCGCGACCGGGCGGCCAATGTCATCGGTGGAGCACCGCCACCGTCCGGCTCTACCCGGCCGATCGATGGCCGTCAGCCCGGCCGGTGTCCCCGACTGACCGCAGAGCCCGTGTCGAACGGTTCACGGCTGACCTGGATCCGAATACCGGACGGCCTTGCGCGCCGCACCAGCTCAGCCACTCGGCGTTGACGCACGCCGCAGAGGACGGCGCAACACCTCCACCCTGTCGGCGTTTCCGAGCGCACCTCGTGACGTCCGTCGCGAGGTATGCCCGGGTTTCGCCGCAGGCTTGACCCAGTGGCAGGGACGTGATCCGGCAGCCGCCAGCGCTGAAGCCAGTCATCCCGCGTGCATCGATGTTGGGGCGAGGACAGCGGTGACCTTCTCGCCGCAGGCAGGCGCCGAGTACAGACCAGCCTGCCAATGCCGGCGGCACCGAAAGCGACGACACGATCGGTGCTGCCGGGCTCTCGTGTCGCGCTTGTGCCACGTTGGTTCAGACGGGAAAGGTGACGTTGGTGAGCTGCTCGGAGACGGTCCACAGGCGCTGTTGAACGGCTGGGACATGGGACTTCTTGCTGGACGCGACCACCTTGGGGTATCCCCGAGTCCCCGCCATCCCCGCCGGGCCGTAGTACTGGCCACCGGTGACGCCTGGGTCGGTGGCCGCGCGCAGGGTGGGCAGCGCCCCCATGGCGGCAGGCTGCGTGAACACGGGAAGCAGCAGGGTCGCGATCGTACGCAGCGGGCCAGGCATGTTCTGCTGGAGTTCCGTGGCGGCGGCCCCGGGATGAGCCGCGGCGGCGATGGTAGTGCCGTGCGGGTCGAGACGGCGCTGTAGTTCGTAGGTGAACATCAAGTTGGCGAGCTTGGCCTGCCCGTAGGCGACAACGCCGTTGTAGGAGCGGTCGAACTGTAGGTCGTCGAAGTGGATGTCGGCCCGGATGCGGTGGCCGAAGCTGCTGACGGTCACCACCCGGGAACCAGCCACCGGCAGCATCGCCTCCAGCAGGAGCCCGGTGAGCGCGAAGTGCCCGAGGTGGTTGACGCCGAACTGCAGGTCGAAACCGTCCTGCGTCTTCTGCCGCGGCGTGTACATCACGCCGGCGTTGTTGACGAGCAGGTCGATCTTCGGGTGGGCGGCGCGCAGCTCGGCGGCCGCGGTGCGCACCGACTCCAGGGACGCCAGGTCCAGGCGCTGAAGGCTGAGCTTCGCGCCGGGCACCCGCTCGGTGATGGCGGCAACTGCCTGCCGCCCCTTGTCGAGGTTGCGCACCGCGAGGACGACACGCGCGCCGCGCTCGGCCAGAACCCGCGCCGTTTCCCAGCCGAGACCGCTGTTCGCGCCAGTGACGACGGCTACGCGGCCGTCTTGGTCCGGGACATCGCTTTCGGTCCACCGAGTGGTCGCCGTCATGCTGGTCATGATCATTCCTTCATCGTAAGGTGAATGATGGTTCACCACCTATGATGAAGGAAGATTCACCTTGATGCAAACGCGTACCCGGAGCAGCCCATGACCCCCCCACGGCCACTGCGCGCCGACGCCGCCCGCAACCGCGCCCGAATCATGGCCGCGGCTCGCGAGCAGATCACCGAGCAAGGATCGGGCGTGTCGATGGAGCAGATCGCCGCCGCCTCAGGCGTGGCGGTCGGTACTCTCTACAAGCACTTCCCGAACAAAACCGACCTGGTCAACGCCGTGATCGCCGCCTCGTTCGAGCCGGTCGCCGACGACGCCGAAGACTGCATGCGGCGCGCCGGCCGGGGCACACCCGCCATGGAGGAACTCACCGGGTTCCTCACCCGCTTGGTGGACACGGTCGCGCACAACCACGCCGTCAAAGCGGCCGCCGAGGCCCTCAACACCGACCACGCCGCGCACCCGGCCATGAAAGACGTGGAGATCCGTGTCACCGGCGCCCTCGGCCGGCTCCTCGACGCCGCACGAGCACAGGGCGATCTGCGCGCCGACTGCACCGTCGACGACCTGTACCTGATGCTGTACACCGTCCCCGCCGATCAGCCGCCCGCCGCCCGCGCCCGCTGGCTGACCCTCCTGCTCACCGGGCTCACCGCCCGCTGAGCGGTTTCCGACAGCATCGGGCTTGGAGGTAAGGCAGTCCCGGCCCGGGCCCGTCGGAGTCCGCCAAGGGCAGGTAACTGCACTCAAGGCGGCCGACGTCCGACGCCGGTTCGGCATGGCTTGGCACCACTTCGCAGCGTCGCCGCCGGCATGGTGCCTACGAAATTCTCGCGGACAATGCGTCTCGCCAAGCGCAGGCCGCGCTGACCGGCGGCGTCGCGGCGCTCTACCCCCAGCTACCGTGAGCAAAGGCAACCCCGCCGTGAAGATCCTCGCGTCCGAGGTCGGCCGGCGCGGCGGGATCGCCGCTGCTCCGTGCCGAGCTACCGGCGGGCGGCCGCTACCTCACGACGCGGGGAACCATGGTGCTGGTAAGCCCCTGACTGGCCGCCCAGCTCGCGAGCAGCACGTACTTCTCCGCGGTCGCGGTGCCGGCCGGGGCGGTGTAGGTGGTGATCGACATTCCCGGTTCGCCGGGGATGTCGAGCACGTCGTAGTCGGTTTCCAGTTCGCCGACCTCGGGATGGCGGATGACCTTCCGGCCGGTGCGGTGCTCGTGGACGTCCTGCGCGGCCCAGTGCGCCCGGAACACCGTGCTCAACGTGGACAGTTCTCCGACGAGTTCCGTCAGTTCCGTGCACAGTGGATCACGGCCGACGGCGTACCGCAGCATGGCGGCGTTGAGACTGCAGGCCAGTTCCCAGTCGCCGTAGAAGTCCCGGGCGCGCGGATCGAGGAAGGCGAACCGGGCGAAGTTGGGGCGGTCGGACTCGAAGAGCGGGGCGAGCATCGCGCGGCCCAGCAGGTTTGCGCCGACGATGTCTTGCCGCGCGTTGTAGGCGACGGCCGGCACGGTCATGCTGTCGAGCGTCCGCTGCAGCGACTCTCTCATCCTGGTCGGGGTGGGTTTCGCCGGCCGGCCCACCGAGACGGTGGGGCGGAAGAGATCGAAAAGGTGCGCGCGTTCGGCGTCGTCGAGCTGCAGGGCGGCAGCGATGGACGACAGCACGCTGTCGGAGGCGCTCTTGATCTTGCCGCGTTCGAGCTTGGTGTAGTAGTCGGTGCTGACCCCGGCGAGCATCGCGACTTCCTCGCGTCGAAGGCCGCTCACGCGGCGCTCGCCGCCGCCGGTGGGCAGTCCGGCCTGCTCCGGCGTGATGTTCGCCCGTCGGGAGAGCAAGAACTCGCGGATCTCGTCCTTCATGTCCACTACTCCAGAATAAGCCGCGGGTCCCGTCGAAGAACCGAGCGGCGCCGGGCCGGCTGCAGCGCCACATTCCGCTGTGGTGCCGCACCCGAGTCGATGGCCCGCTACAGCGTGAGCAACACCTTCGTGGCGCGACGCTCGTCCATCGCCTTGTACGCCTCAGGAGCTTCCTCGAGCGGAAGCGTGAGGTCGAAGACCTTCCCCGGGTCGATCTTGCCGTCCCAGATGAGCTGGATGAGATCCGGCAGGAACCGGCGCACCGGGGCGGGACCGCCGAGGGTGTGGATGCCGGCGAAGAACAGCTCGATACCGGGGATCCGCACGTCGTAGTTCACACCGACATAGCCCAGGTGCCCGCCGCCGCGCGTCACGCCGACGGCCTGCATGAACGACTCCTGCGTTCCGACCGCCTCCACGACCGAGTGAGCGCCCAGCCCGTTCGTGAGCTCCTTGATCTTCGCTACACCGGCGTCGCCACGCTCCTCCACGATGTCGGTCGCGCCGTAGTACCGGGCCAGCTCCTGCCGCTTCGGGTGCCGCGACATCGCGATGATCCGCTCCGCACCCAGCTCCCTGGCCGCCAGGATCGCCATCAGCCCCACCGCGCCGTCACCAACCACGGCGACCGTCTTCCCGGGACCTGCCTCCGCCGCGACAGCGGCGAACCAGCCGGTGCCGAGCACGTCGGACGCGGCCAGCAGCGCCGGATACAACTCGGGACCAGGCGTGCCGGGGGTCTTGACCAGAGTGCCGTCCGCATGGGGAATGCGTGCCTTCTCGGCCTGCGTGCCGACCGTCTGGGAGACGAACTCGGCGTGCACGCACTTCGACTGGAAACCCGCCTGGCAGATTTCGCAGGTATTGTCCGAAATCACGAACGAGCCGACGACGAAATCTCCCGGCTTCACCGTCTTGACGTCGGCACCGACCTCTTCGACAACGCCGATGTACTCATGTCCCATCACCTGGTGATCCGCAGGCTCCACGCCGCGGAAGGGCCACAAGTCCGACCCGCAGACGCAGGTCGCGGCGAGCGCGATGATCGCATCGGTGGGTTCGACGACCTTCGGGTCGTCGCGGTCCTCGACGCGCACGTCCCCCGCGGTGTGCATGACAACTCCGCGCACAGGCAGTCTCCATTCCTCGATCGACTTGGGGTCCGCGGTCGCAGACCCCTGTTCACTACAGGTAAACGCAGCTTCGATCCGGCTGGGAGGGTCAGCCTTTCCCCCTCAGGGTCGAATGAACTCTGCCACTTCCAGGCCGTCACGGCATTCTGGACGACGCCCACCCGGCACCGTGGTGGTCCGACCGGCACCGACCTCGAGCGGCTCACCGTCCACCCTGGACACTTCCTCGACGAGCCGTCGCCGCGGCCGTCACCTCGAGCCCCGGACTCAGAGCCAGCCCTGGTTGACCGGTCGCACCTTGTCCAGTTCCTGGCGCATCCGCTGGGCGATCGTGGCGAGGCGTGACTTCGGCAGGCGGATGGTGGGTCCGGCGATGGCCACGGCGGCACGTGGGGTGATCGCGACCGCGACGCACGAGATCCCGGCACGCTGGCTGTCCAGGTCGAGGGCGAAGCCGTGGCGCTCCGCGTCGGCGATCTCCCGGGCGTGGTGCTCCCACCGATCCGGGTCCTCGGCGCGGACGGACCGTGCGAGGTCGGCGTCGACGGCGAGCAGCGCGTGGCCGAGCGCCTCGCCGATCAGAGGCTTTCGCTCGCCGGGCCGGACGGCCAGGTGCAGTGGCTTGTCCGATTGCACGGCATCCACACAGAGGTAGTCGCCGCCGGTGACCAGGGCGAGGAAGGCCGACTCGCCCGACGCCCTGCTCAGGATCGTGAGCACGGGGCGGATGCGGGCTCGCAGCGCCCGCTCCGCCTCGGCGTCCAAGCGCAGCAGCCGGTTGAGCTTGCCGGTCAGCCGGTAGGCGGCGCCCTTTTTGTCCTGCGTGATGTACCCGAGTTCTTCAAGGGAGGCCAGCAGGTTGTGCGCGGTGCTGCGGTTCAGGCCGGCACCGTCCGCGAGGTCGCTCAACCGCGCTCCGTCGGGCTGTCCGGCGATGCGTTCGAGCAGGTCGAAGGCCCGCTGCACGGACTGGATCACGCGGCCGGACGATGAGGTCGATTCCATAATGCTGAACTATAGCGGTCCAGAGTTTGACATTGTGGAGTTGCGTGAGTCAGGTGTGGCACGGAGCAGGTCCGCAGCCGCATCGCACAGCGTCACGCGGCTGGCCCCCACTCATCGACCCCACAAGGAAGAGACACCCAGGCATGGCACGCATCATCCTCATCACCGGCGCGAACCGCGGCATCGGCCGCGAACTCGCCGCCCAGCTCGCCGCGGACGGCGACACCGTGCTGCTCAGCGCCCGCAACGGCGACGCCGCAGCGCAGGCGGCCGCCGAGATCGGCGGCAACGTCCACCCGATCCAGCTCGACGCCTCCGACCAGGCAAGCATCGACGCGGCGGCGCAGAAGATCGAGGCCGAGCACGGCCGCCTCGACGTGCTGGTCAACAACGTCGGCGGCATCTTCGACTACGCCCAGCAGGCATCCACCGCCGACCTCGGCGTGGTCCAGGACGCGCTGGAGATCAACCTCTTCAGCACCTGGCGCGTCACCCAGGCGCTGCTTCCGCTGCTGCGCAAGGCGCAGGACGCCCGCATCGTCAACGTGTCCAGCGAAGCCGCTTCGCTGGACGCGGATGGGCGCGAGCACGCCCGCCTACGGCGCGTCCAAGGCGGCTCTCAACGCGCTGACCCGTTCGCTGGCCGCCGAACTCGCCGAGGACGGCATCACCGTCCACGCCGCGAGCCCGGGCTGGACCGCCACCGATCTCGGTGGCGAGGGCGGCCGCCCCGTCGCCGAGGGCACGGCCAGCATCAAGCACGTCGTCAACCTGCCCGCCGAGGCCGGCACCGGCGGCTTCTACCAGGACGAGCAGACCCTGCCCTGGTAACACCACGGTCGCGGGGTCAGGACCGCGCACGCGGTCCTGACCCTGCCGCCTTTCACACGGCGCGGCACCGGAAGATCCAGCGACCGACGACGAAGCACCCCGCCCGTATCCCGAAGCCCGGAGAACCATGACTGACAACCCACCCTCACGTTCGCACGCACCCAGCGAGAGTCACCACGCCGGGAATAGACGTCCCGGCGTCCGGTGCCGGTGTGGTGGCTCGTGCTCCTGGCCTCCCCTGTGGCCGCTGCGAACAACGCGACGGTGCTCATCCTCGACGACATCGGCACCGCGCTCGACACGACCGCCGCGACCGCTTCCTGGCTCGCCTGTTTTCGCGCTCTCAGTGGTACCGGGCGGAGGCCTTCACATTGCGGGTCGACTGGACGTCGACGACAACACCCCGACCTCCTCCCGAATCGACGCCTGACCAGACGCGTTCGTTTCACGGGGTCTGCCCTTGTTCGAGACAACCGCGGCGCTGGGCCCGGACGGTGTGCAACCGTCCGGGCCAGACCTTGTGTTCAGCGGTCCTTCGGGATCGAGTTGCCGGTGCCGGTCACACTCCGAAGAACGCGATGGCCTGCGCGGCCATGCCACGGGCGGGCAGGCTGTGTCCGGCGCCCTGGATGCTGTACGCCTCGACCTGGACGATGCCGGTGGTGGTGGCGTAGCGGCGGCGGTTCCAGTTGGTCTGCGGTGTGTCGGTGGAGGTCGGTGTCTGACTCAGCCCGAACACGTTGGTCCACTGCTCGATTGTTTCCTGCAGCAGGGAGTAGGGCACGAGTGTGTCGGCGGTGCCGTGCCACAGCTGGATTCGTGGGCGGGGGCCGCGGTAGCCGGGGTAGGCCTGCCGGACCGCGTCCCCCCACTGTTGCGGGGTGCGGTTCATGCTTCCGCCGGTGCACTTGCTGGCCCCGGGTGGGTAGTCGGCGGCATTCGCGAAGCAGTTGAAGGGCACGCCCATGAACGCGGCGCCGGCCTTGAACACGTCCGGGTAGACGGCCAGCATGTGGTTGGTCATCATGCCGCCGGAGGATGATCCGGTGGCGAAGACCCGGTTCGGGTCGCCGCCGTAGTGCTGCTCGGTGTAGGTCACCATCGAGACGATCGAGACCGGGTCACTGCCGCCGCCGTGGCGCTTGGCCGCGTCGGACCAGGTGTCGAAGCACTTCCCGAACCCGGCCTGTTGTTGGGCGCTGGGGTAGATGACGATGAACCCGCGCTGGTTGGCCAGTGAGGCGAACTCGCTGCTGGCGTAGAAGCCGGGGCCAGAACCGCCGCAGCCGTGCATCGCCACCACGATCGCGGGGTTGGCCGGGTGGGTGTCCGGCACGTAGATGTGCATGCGCATCCCACCGGGGTTGTTGCCGAAGTTCGTGACCTCGGTCAACGTCGCCGCGGCCGCGGGTGCGGCCACCGGGATGGTGAGACCGACCGCGGCCAGTGAGGCGACCGCGGCGAGTGAGAGCTTTCGTCTGATCCTCATTGCCGAACTCCTTTGTTCCGCGCGACCACCGACAGGCACGGTTGCGCGCGTTGCAGGGTGAGGGAGTACGCGTGGTGCGTCCGCCGGCACACCACCTCGGACGACGAGCCAGTGCACGGCAGTTACGGCGGCGACACGTGACACTTAGCATGTACCCAGGTGCAGAAAGTGTCAATCCATCGGCGCCATCTACAGTCGGGTGTTGTGACAAGTCCGTACGACATCGAGGAGATCTTCCCCGGTGAAGGGGCCGGCGCGGTCCGGCTTCCCCGGCGGCAGGCCGGTAACGCGCCACAGGGTTTGGCCGTGACTCTGCTGGCCGACTACACCCTGTCCACCCGAGCCGCGCTGCCGTCTGCGGCCATCGTGGCCCTGCTGACCGAGGCCGGGGTGAGCCACGCCGGCGCCCGGGCGGCCATCAGCCGGCTCGCGCGGCGCGGCGTGCTGGAAGGCAGCAGGCAGGGACGCCACAGCTTCTACCGGCTGGCCTCCGGTGCCGCCCTCGTGTTGGCCGCCGGCGGCAGGGCGATCGTCTCCTCAGCCGCCGACACGAAGACCTGGGACCACCAGTGGACGTTGATCGCCTTCTCGTTGCCGAGGGAGGAGGTCGTCCAGCGGCGCGAACTACGCAGCCGCCTGCGGTGGCTCGGCTACGCTCCCCTCTACGACGGGCTCTGGATCTCACCGCGCGAGCTCACCGAGCACACCAGAACCCAGTTGGCCCGACTCACCTTCGGCACCATGACCGTGTTCCGGGCCCGACACGTCGACGTCGACTCGACGACCGGCCGCGACCCCATCGACGCCTGGGACACCACCGCGATCGCCGAACAGTACGAAGCCTTCATCCGACAGTGGAATCCACTGCTGTCCCGGACCCACGCCGCCGGGATCACCGGCGCCGAAGCGGTCCGCGCACGCACCAAAGTCATGGACAGCTACCGCCGCCTGCCCATCCTCGACCCCCAACTGCCCACCCAGCTCCTCCCACCGGGATGGCAGCGAGAACCCGCCCGAAACCTGTTCACCGAGGTCTACGACGGTCTCGCCGCACCGGCCCAGGACTACGTCTTGGCCGTCGCGAACAGGTTCGCCACCGTCCCCCTACCCGATATCCGCGCTCACACCGTCGCCGACCTGCTCAGCGGCCTCTCCGACACCCGCGACACCGACCAAAGTCCCACGACCACGTGACCCGGGCCTACGGCGGCAGCAGCGACCCGGAATTCGTGAGCGACCTCCACCCGAAGGGCTGAACCCGGCCCTCCCCCCAGGCGACGACCTCGACAGCGCCAGGAGCGGGCGACAAAGCGTTGCGTCATGGGGACCGCGAACACGGACGGCGCCCGTGGGAACGGACGAGAAGCTCCGGTGTAGTGCTGTCCAACGGCACTCGCCACGCACGGGTCCTGCCCGACGGCGGAGTCAGGCGGGATGCTCGAGGATGGGTTCGCGGGCTCCGGTGGCCTGGAAGCGCGTCAGGCGCAGGCTGTTGGACACGACCAGGCAGCTGGACGCGGCCATCGCAGCCCCGGCGATCATCGGATTGAGCAGGCCCAGCGCCGCCAACGGCAACGCCGCGACGTTGTACGCCAACGCCCAGAACAAGTTCGCCTTGATCGTCGCCAAGGTGCGGCGGGACAACCGGATCGCGTCGACCGCGGCGAGCAGGTCACCCCGCACCAGGGTGAGATCGCCGGCTTCGATGGCTGCGTCGGTGCCGGTGCCGATCGCCAGCCCGAGGTCGGCGCTGGCGAGCGCGGCCGCGTCGTTGACGCCGTCGCCGATCATCGCCACCACCCGGCCACGTTGCTTCAGGTCGGCGATGACCTCGACCTTCTGCTCGGGCGACACCCCGGCGATGACCTCGGTGATCCCGGCTTCCTGGGCGATCGCGCGGGCCACGAGCTCGTTGTCCCCGGTCAGCAGCACCGGCTCCAGCCCGAGACGGCGCAGCTCGAACACCGCAGGCGCCGACGTCGGCTTCACCGTGTCGGCCACGACCAGGACGGCGTAGGCTTGTCCGTCCCAGGCGAGGATGACCGCGCTGTGCCCGGCCCGCTCCGCCTTTTCCTTTACTGCCAGCAGGTTCTGGGGCAGTAGCACGGACATCCGGTGCATCAGCTCGGGACGGCCGACGACGACACGGTGACCGTCCACCCGCCCGAGCACGCCAAAGCCGGCGACGTTGCGGAACTCGTGGGCCTCGGCCACGCCACCGAAACGCCGGACCGCGGCCGAGGTGACCGCGACCGCGATCGGGTGCTCGGAGGCGTTTTCCAGCGCGCCGGCCAGCCGCAGCGCGACGTCGTGGGGGACGCCGTCGACGGTCTTGATCGCGGTGAGCGTCATCTTGCCGGTGGTCACGGTCCCGGTCTTGTCCAGCACGACGGTGTCCACCCGCCGCGTCGACTCCAGCATTTCCGGGCCCTTGACCAGCACGCCGAGCTGGGCGCCACGGCCGGTGCCGACCAGCAGCGCGGTGGGCGTGGCCAGACCGAGCGCGCACGGGCACGCGATGATCAGCACCGCGACCGCGGCCGTGAAGGCCACCGCGGCGCCCGATCCGGCGATGAGCCAGAACCCGAGTGTGACCAGCGACAGCATGATCACGATCGGGACGAACACCGCGGACACCCGGTCGGCCAGGCGCTGAACATCCGCCTTGCCGCTCTGCGCTCGCTCCACCATCGCGGCGATGCGGGCCAGGCGGGTTTCGGTGCCGACGCGGGTGGCGCGCACGACCAGCCGCCCGCTCATGCTCACCGTCGCGCCGACCACCTCGGCGCCCGCCGAGACCTCGACCGGGACGGCCTCGCCGGTGACCAGGCTGAGGTCGACCGCGGAATCGCCTTCGACGACCACGCCGTCGGTCGCGATCTTCTCCCCCGGCCGGACCACGAACAGGTCACCGGTTCGCAGCCGCTCGACCGGGATCCGCTCCTCCCGCCCGTCACGCAGGACGGAGACGGACTTCGCGCCGAGATCGAGCAGCGCCCGCAGCGCCGCGCCGGCACGCCGCCGTGACCGGGACTCGAAATAGCGCCCGGCCAGGATGAACAGCGTGACGCCGGTGGCGACCTCGAAGTAGATGCCGTCGAGGTTCGCGCCGGCGTCGAGGGTGAATTCGAAGGCGTGCCGCATCCCGATCATCCCGGCGCCGCCGAAGAACAGCGCGTAGAGCGACCACAGGTAGGCCGCGGTGACACCCATCGACACCAGCGTGTCCATCGTCGCGGTCGCGTGCCGCAGGTTCGTCCACGCGGCACGGTGCAGCGGCCACGCGCCCCACAGCACCACCGGCGTGGCGAGCACGAGCGAAACCCATTGCCACGCTGGGAATTGCAGCGCGGGCACCATCGCCAGCAGGATCACCGGCACGCTCGGAATCGCCGAGCCGAGCAGCCGACGTCGCAGCGCGTCGGCGGCCGGAGGTTCAGGTGCCGCCTCGGGTTCGGGCGGTGCCGGAAGCGCGGCGGTGTAACCGGCGGCCTCCACCGCCTTGATCACGTCGTCGTCGGACAGCTCCGCCGGGACCTGGACGTGCGCTTTCTCGGTCGCGTAGTTGACCGTCGCCGCGACGCCCTCGATCCGGTTCAGTTTGCGCTCGATCCGGGCAGCACACGACCCACAGGTCATGCCACCGACGACGAGCTCGACCTCCCGCGTCGGCGTGGCTGGTGCTAGGGCATGCCCGGCATCGCCCCGGCGGGAATCGACTGCCCGGATGGGGGTGGTAGGGGGTTCGATTCGGCGGCCGGGGTCAGGACGCCGCCCGCCAGCCAGGCCAGGCCGAACACCAGTCCCAGCACCACGACGAACCCGGTCACCCGCAGTGAAGTCAGCATGACGGCCTCCGGTGGTCATCGGACGAGCTGGTAACCCGCGAGCCGGACAGCGCTTTCCACCTGGTCGACTGGCAGCGCCGTGTCGCTGGTGATCAGGACGCTGCCCGCGCCGAGGTCGACGTCGACCTGGCGGACGCCGGCCAGTTCGCCGATCTCTTCCTGGACCGAGCTGACGCAATGCCCGCACGTCATGCCGGTCACCGCATACGTCGCCTGTGCCATCGTGGCCACCTTCCATCGCTGTGCCGATCCTTCGCGGTGACAAAGTCGGCTGGGGGCGCGAAAAGGTTCCCACGGATTTTCCAAGATCATTTCAAACCGTCCGGCCACCGTTTCCGTAGTAAGGGGTGTGAGGCCAGAACGGACCGACGACTCCGACGTCACCCAGTGGGCGCTACTCGCCGGCCGCGGCGACCGCGGTGCCCTGGACTGCTTTCTTCGTGCCACCCAGCCGCAGGTGTGGCGATTCGTCGCCGGGCTGAGTGACACCCAAATCGCGGACGACCTGACTCAGGAGACTTATCTTCGCGCGTTGGGCAGCTTGCCCCGGTTCAAAGGGGATTCCTCGGCGCGCACGTGGTTGCTGTCGATCGCGCGGCGCGTCGTCGCCGACCACATCCGCGCGCTGCAAGCCCGTCCACGCAAGGCGGTGGTCGCCGACTGGCAGGGCGTCGCCGAACGCGCCGAACCCGGCGTGCTGTTCGACGAACGGATCGTGCTCGACCACCTCATCGGCGCGCTCGACCCGGACCGCCGCGATGCCTTCGTGCTCACCCAGACTCTGGGTCTGTCCTATGTGGACGCGGCCGAGGTGTGCGGTTGCCCGGTCGGCACGATCCGCTCCCGCGTCGCCCGGGCCCGCGAGGATCTCGTGGCCGCGATGAAAGGCGGTACCACTCGGTATCCGGCGGTCGGCTGATCCTCACATCGCACAGAAGATCAGCGCGCCCATCCCGACGCTCATCACCGCGTGTCCGGCCGCGTCCACCGCGTGCCGCCGCAACGCGCGGGTCGCCAGGACCAACGCCAGCCACGCGATTCCCGCGAGCACGAAGTAGCAGCCGAGGGTGTTGCCGACGACGGATCCGCCGCCGTGGCCCCGCATTCCGGCCATCGGCACCGCGCGCCATCCACACCATGGCGGCAGCCATCAACGCGTGATGCAAGTGGCACAACATCGAAACCCCGTGCGTCGGCGCATGTCCCGGACGGCTGAGGCCGCCCAGGAACCACACCGTCGCGGGCCCGAACACCGCCAGCTGCAGGAGCATCGGCACGGCCATTCCCCACGGCCACACCATCGCGATCATCCCGAGGCAGAGCAAGTCATGCGCGCCACCATCGACACGTTCGACTCCGGCTACGCCATCCCGGCGCCAGATTGCCTCCGCGTGCCATAGCCCCGCCGCTGTGAATACGATTGTGAACAGCCAGCCGGCGTACGGTGGTCGAATGCGCGCAGCCGCAGGCTGTTCGAGACCACCAGCACCGAGGACAGCGACATCGCCGCCCCGGCGATGAGCGGGTTCAAATAGGCTGATACGTGAATAGGTGCAGGTGAGGCTCCTGTGACTGCCGGTGCACCTGGTGCCCGCCCACACGCCCCCACCCCCGCCATTCACACCAACCGGTACCGGCGCGCCAGCGCCAACCCCATCTCGTGAGCGTTCCGGGTGGCTGGAACCGCCTGTCTGAGTTCCGGGCAGGTGGCTAGAACCGCCCGGAACGCTCGCGAGTCAGGCAGCTCGCCTGCTGGCAGGCAAATGCGGGAAACGGCGGCGCGGCTCAGGCTCGGACGGCACGCTGGGCGCCGGGCCGGACAGGCCGACGTCGTCGTAGCCGGGCACGCTGTCCCGCCCCGCGGGGGCCGGGGCCGGGGTGCGCGCTTGCCTGCGCCGCACCGCGTACAGCAACCCGAGGCCGGCGACGACCAGTCCGTGCGACAGCAGCCGCCCGGCGGTGACCTGACCGTCCGACAAGTCGATGCCGGACACGACACCGAGAACGACGACGAACCCGGTCAGCACCGGCAGCAGGCCCGCGGCGGTGGCGGGCAGCAACGCGGCCCACGCGAGGCCGATGCCGAGTGCGAGGTTCCAGGCCGCGCTTTCATTGCTCAGGTGGGCGGACATCGCCATCATGGCGCCGTGTCCGGCGTGGCCGGGATCCGCGCCGAGCAGTTCGGCGAAGCCGAGCCCGCACTGCGCGAACGCGACCAGGGCCAGCGCGAGCCGCAGGCCCCAGCGCTGCCCGCGTGGTACCGGCGTCTCCGCGAGAATCCGCGCGGTGAGATCGGGCACATTCGGTGCTTCGCGGACCAGCATCGCCCGCCGCAGTCGCACGGCCTGCTCCTGCCACCCCCGGCAGTCCGGGCACGTCGCGAGGTGGCGGTCCACAAGCCGGTCCGGTACCGAGCCTGCCTCACCGTCGATCCTGGCCGAGAGCGATTCACGGAGGTCAGAGCAGTTCACAGCCCAATAGTCGGCTACCGGCGGGCCGGAGTTCCCGGCGATGTCGGCTACCGTGTCGATCCGTGACCTCCAACCGGGATCGGGACGACGAGCGGATCACCGCGCTCGCGCTGGCCGCCGCGCGCGGCGACGGCCGCGCCTTCGAGGAGTGGGTGCGAGCCACCCAGGCCGACGTATGGCGATTCAGCGCGCACCTGGCGGGCACAGCGATGGCCGACGACCTGACCCAGGAGACCTACGCCAGGGCCGTGACCGCGCTGGCGCGGTTCGCGGGCCGCTCCTCCTCGCGCACCTGGCTGCTGTCCATCACCCGGCGGGTCGTGGTCGACCACTTCCGCGCGGCGGCAGTGCGGCCCAAGCCGTCCGGGCAGGACTGGGAGACCGCCGTCGAGCGGGAGGCCGCGCGGGGCCACGCCGTCGGCTTCGAGGACGTCGTCGAGATCGGCCTGCTGCTCGACGGTCTGGACGCCGAACGCCGTGAAGCGCTGGTGCTGACCCAGTTGCTCGGCTACACCTACGCCGAGGCCGCCGAGGTGTGCGGATGCCCGGTCGGCACCGTGCGGTCCCGGGTCGCCCGTGCCCGTGACGACCTCCTCATCGCCCGCGGCCGGCGCGACAACGCCATCTGACACCGACACCCACGCCCTTTACTCGTGGCCCGGCACCCGGCATTCCACAAGTCGGCTCGAGGGCCCCGCCGGTTCCCTCAAGTCACCGATGGTGCGGTGACGAAGTGCGGGCGTCCGGTGAGCGGGTGGGAGACGATCGCGCTGCGCACACCGAAGACGTCGGCGACGCGGTCCGGGACGAGGACGTCCTCGGGTGTGCCCGCCGCGATGACCCGCCCGGATTCGAGCAGCACGAGGCGATCGCAGTAGGTCGTGGCGTGATCGAGGTCGTGCAGGGCGACCATCGTGGTCAGCCCGAGTTCCCGGACGAGGTCCAGCAACCCGAGCTGGGCACCGATGTCGAGATGGTTCGTCGGTTCGTCCAGCAGCAGCACCGGCGTCTTCTGCGCCAGCGCACGAGCCACGAGGACACGTTGCCGCTCACCGCCGGACAATCGCGCGAAGGCCCGTCGCGCGGCCCAGCCCATGCCGACCCGGTCCAGTGCGTCACGCACGATGTCCCGGTCCGCCGCGTTGTCCCGCTCCAGCACGCCCTTGTGCGGCGAGCGTCCCATCAGGACGGTCTCCTCGACCGAAAATCCGTTCTCGAGGTCGTGGTCCTGAACGACGACCGCGGTCCGCCTGCCCGCGTCCCGGGCGCTGCCACGCCAGACATCGGCTTGTCCGATGTGGACAGATCCGCGCAGCGGTTTGAGTGCCCGGTAGACGCAGCGCAGCAGGGTGCTCTTGCCCGACCCGTTGGGTCCGACGAGCCCGGTGACGGTTCCCGGCTCCACGTCGAGGGAGACCTCGCCGAGGATCGGGATGTCGTCAATCGCCACGGAGACGTCGTCGATGCGGATCTTCATCGCAGCGCACGCCTCCTGCCCCGCAGGAGAATCAGGAAGAACGGCGCACCGAGCGCGGCGGTGAAGATCCCGATCGGCATCTCGTTCGGCCGGTTCACCGTGCGAGTGGCGAGGTCGACCAGGACCAGGAACACCGCACCGCCGACCAGCGACACCGGCACGACCCTGCGGTGATCCGGCCCCACGACCAGCCGCACCGCGTGCGGCACGATCAAGCCCACGAACCCGATTCCTCCGGCGACGCTGACCACCGTGGCCGTCAGCAGCGAAGCCGCGACGAGCAGCTGGACGCGCAGCCGGTTGACGTCCACGCCGAGCCCGGCCGCGGTGTCCTCCCCTGTGGACAGGGCGTTCATCGCCCGGCCACGGCTCATCAGCCACACAGCCGCGAGCGCGGTCGCGGCGACCGGGATCGCGAGATCCGGCCACGACGCCCCGGCCACGGATCCGAGCAGCCAGAACATGACACCGCGCAACTCGGACGGATCCACCAGCAACTGGACGAAACCCGTGAGCGCGTTACCCAGATACGCCACCGCCACCCCGGCCAGGACCAGACTGGTCCCGATGAGCCTGCCGCCACGCTGCGCCAGCGCGAACACCACGAGCAGGCTCAGCGACGACCCGGCGAACGCGCCGCCCGCCACGCTTACCCCCACCGCGACACCCGAGGTCAGCACGACGACCGCGCCCAGCGACGCACCGGCGGTCACCCCGAAGGTGTACGGATCAGCCAAAGGGTTGCGCACCAACGTCTGCAGGCACAGGCCCGCCAGGCTCAGCCCGGCCCCGGCGACGGCCGCGAGCAGCACTCGCGGCATGCGGAACGTCCACACGATCTGATCGGTGAGCTGGTCGGCTCCCGTGGTGCCGCCACTCAGATGGGCCCACACGACGGCCGCGACCCGGCCCAGCGGGACGTCGACCGTGCCGATGCCGACCGAAAACCCGATCGCCACCAGGAGCGCGAGGACCAGCCAGCCGAGCAGCAGATGGAAACCGTTACCCGCCACCAGATGCGGGGCTCGTGGTTCAGCGCGCGGCATCGGCGATCTTCCGGACGGCCACCGCGTTCAGCGGTCCGAGATAGAAGCTGTCAGAGACACTGGTGTAGGTCCGGGACTTCGACGCCTGCCAGTTCGGGAATTTGGTGAACAGATCCTGGGCCATCACCTCGGCCTTCTCCCCCGGCTGGAACAGGCCGATCACCAGGACGTCGACCGGCGCGGCCGCGAGCGCCTCGGCGTTGATCTCGGCGAGCTGGGTGGTCGTCTTGCCGGCGAACGGGTTCACGCCACCCGCCCGCTTGACGATGTCGTCATACACTCCGCCGCCGAAGACCGCCGGGAGACCGTTGCTGTTCATCATCGACATGCCGGGATAGACGACCAGAACGTTCTTGCGTTCCTTGCCGGTGTTCTGCTGCTGGATCGCGGCCAGCTCGGCGCGCGCCTTGTTCACGTAGTCGGCGGCGCGCTGCTGGACGTCGAAGATCTCACCGAGCCGCAGGAGCAGCTCGAACGACGATTCGACGGACTGTTCCTGGTACTTGGCCTTGTCTTCCGGGCGGGCCTGGGGATCGCCGTAGGCGCAGTTGGCCGGCGTGACGAAGCTCTTGATGCCCGCCGCGTCGAGCTGATCACGCGTGATCGAGCCGATCTTCTCGTCGAACCCGCCGGCCCAGGTCGAGATCACCAGATCCGGCTTCAAAGCGAGCACCTGCTCGCGCGGGACTTCGAAGTTGTTGTTGAGCTTGAGGTTCGCCGTCGGGACCGCCTTGATCTTCTCGACCATCGCGGGATCGTCGGAGACCCCGTAGGACTGGCTGTTGGCCAGAACACGGTCCTGCAGGCCCAGGACGATCAAGCTCTCGACCTCGGCCACCGAGGTTCCGTTGAGCAGCACCACACGCTTCGGCGGCGCGTCGAAGGTCACCTTGCGGCCACAGTTGTCGACGACCAGCGGATACGCGGTGGCCTTCGCGCTCGCGGATTGCGGAACATTTTCCGAAGATTGCGCAGTGGCGGAGGTCTTCACGCCGCACGCGGCCAGGAGCGAGACAAGGACGCACACGGGCAGCAATCGTGCGCGAGGGGACCGAGGGAGAGACGACATGCCCCAGAGGTCGGCCCACTACCCCTGAAAGTTCCCGTAATCCATCCGCGAGTCCCCGGGAAGAGGCGATCCGCGGCCCTGCGTGACCAAAACATGGATCCGTGATCCAGTTCACACTCATCCCAGTGACACCTCGGGAACCCGACCGGGTCGCGCCTCGACTAGTCACCCGGACGGCGACTGCCGCTCATCAGTTTCGCGAGGAGAGGGTGGAATGCGGACCGAAGGACCGAGAGGCCCTGTGGCCGTCGTGGCGGGAGTCGGTGGGCACCTACCGTCCACAGTGGTCACGAACGCCGAGCTGGCGAGCCGGTACGACACCACCGTCGAATGGATTTCCACCCGCACGGGTATCGAAACCCGGCGGCACGTCACCGCGGGCACCGCGACTTCCGACCTCGCCGTCGCCGCCGCGAAACGAGCGCTGGATTCGGCACGGTCCACAGTGGATGACGTCGACCTTGTCGTGCTGGCCACGGCCACACCGGATCATCCGTGCCCCGCGACGGCACCGATCGTGGCGCGTGAGCTGGGACTGGCCGGGGTTCCCGCCTTCGACGTCGCCGCGGTCTGCTCGGGTTTCCTCTACGGACTGGCAGTAGCCGACGGCATGATCTCGGCGGGCACGGCACGCCAGGTCCTGCTCATCGGCGCCGACACGTTCTCGACGATCCTCGACCCGGACGACCGCACTACAGCCGCGATCTTCGGCGACGGAGCCGGCGCGATCGTCTTACGCCGCGGCGAACCGGGAGAGCCAGGCGCGGTACTGGGATTCGACCTCGGCAGCGACGGCGGTCTCGCCGACCTGATCACCGTGCGGGCCGGTGGCTCACGGCATCCGGACGTGGCGGCGCGGCCCGGGCCCGACCGGTGGTTCGCCATGCAGGGCCAGGCCGTCTACCGGCACGCGATCCTCCGGATGACCGCGTCGGCCCGCCAGGCCATGGCCCGGACCGGATGGACCCCCGAGGACGTCGACGTCTTCGTGGCGCATCAGGCGAACGCGCGGATCCTCCGCGCGGTCGGCGCCGAGCTGGGCATCCCGGCCGGGCGGGTGTACGCCAACCTCGGCTCCGTCGGCAACACCGCCGGTGCCTCCATCCCGCTCGCGCTGGCCGATGCGGCGACCGCGGGAGAGCTGCGCGCGGGAGACCGCGTTCTGCTCGCCGCGTTCGGCGGCGGCGCCACGTGGGGCGCCGCCGCTCTCACCTGGCCAGACCTTCGGGGGGAAGAAAAGTGATGGAAACCAAGCAAGTGCACGCGGTGATCGACCAGTTCGTCCGCGACCTCGGCGTGGGCGGTACCGAGCCGCTGCCTGCCACGGCCGGTCTGGAAGAGGCGGGCATCGACTCGCTCAGCCTCGTCGATCTGCTCTTCAGGCTGGAGCGCGAATTCGGCATCGAGATCCCCGACGAGGCACTGCCGCGGATCACCACAGTCGGCGCTCTCACGGACTACGTCGCCGCCGCGCGAGCGAACTGACCACCACGAAAGGACCGCAGGTGAGGATCACGCCGCAGGACGGCATCGGCGTCGTCGTCGAAGGATTCGACTCCACTTCGGACGAAGACGTGCAGGCACTCAGACACTCCGTCTACCACGACAAGATCGCGATCCTCAAAGGACAGAAGCTGGACCCGCGCCAGTTCCTCGCGCTCGGCTCGCGGCTGGGCGAACCACAGGCCTACTACGAACCGATCTACCACCATCCCGAGGTCAAGGAAGTCTTCGTCTCGTCCAACATCGGCGACGGCGAGCAGCGCGTCGGCGTACCGAAGACCGGCAAGTTCTGGCACTCCGACTACCAGTTCATGCCCCGCGCGTTCGACATCACGCTGATCCACCCGCAGGTGGTGCCCACCCGCGACCGCGGCACTTTCTTCATCGACCTGTGCCGCGGCTACGAAAACCTGCCCGAGGAGCTCAAGCTCGCGGTGAAGGACACCACCGCCACGCACAGCGTCCGGCGGTTCTTCAAGATCCGGCCGAGTGACGTGTACCGGCCCATCTCCGAGGTGATCGACGAGATCGACACCCGCACTCCTCCCGTCACCCTGCCGACGGCGCACGAGCATCGGCACACCGGCCAGACCGTGCTCTACGTCAGCGAAGGCTTCACCCTCTCGATCACCGACGCCGACGGCACGGACCGCCCCGACCTGCTGCAGGCCCTGCTGGAGGCGACCGGCCAACTCGACGAGACGTTCTCGCACCCGGCGATCCACCTGCAGACCTTCGAAAAGGGCGACCTGCTCGTGTGGGACAACCGCAGCCTCGTGCACCGCGCGCTGCACACCGCGACGTCCGAGCCCGCCGAGTCCTACCGGGTCACGGTGTATGACGATCCGGTCGTCACGGCGTGAGCACGGCCTCGTCCGACGTCGCGCTCTTCGACCGCGTGCTGGCCTGCTACAAGCCCCATTGCCGCTATCTCAAGTCCGTCACGGTGACCGCGGAGGAGCATCCGCTGGCATTCGGCAGGTTCGAGATACCGGAGTCGTGCTACATCGACGACACCGGCCATCTCAACGCGGTCGAGGTGAACATCTGCTACAACCAGCTTCTCTACACGACGATCGCGGCGTCCGTCCACAAAGGAAGCGGGCGGGTCTTCGGCTCGTGGACGATGGCCGATTTCGAGCGCAAGCAGCTGACGGACATCGTGATCGCCCGGTTCACCGCCGAGTTCCGTCGTCCGATCACGCCACGTCGGTTCGAAGGCGAACTGACCGTGGAGCGGGTCGTTTCCCGGCGGCTGAAGCCGGGCGCGGAACCCCTCGTGTCGATGGACACGTCGTTCCGGTTCCGGGACGACGACGGAGGAGCCTGCTCGGGCAACGCTCAGATCGCGATCACCGGAGGCCGCACCGATGCCTGAAAACCTTTTGTATTATCCCGGACTCCGCCGCCTCGCGGACGTCGCGACGCAGCACGGCGGAAACCAGCCGGACGTCGTCGCGATCGTCTGCGCGGGACGCCGGCTGACCTACGGCGAGCTGAACACTCGCAGCAACCGCATCGCGCACGCCTTGCGAGCCGACGGCATCGGCCGCGGCGACCGGATCGCCTATCTCGGCCTGGAATCGGTCGACTACTACGCGACGCTGTTCGCCTGCGCCAAGGCGGGCGTCGTGCTCGTACCGATCAACTTCAGGCTCACCGCACCGGAGGTCGAGCACATCCTGCGCGACTCCGGCAGCTCGCTGCTGATCGTCGACGAGGCGCTGCGGGACATCGCCGACGCGGTGGTCCCCGACCTCCCGTCGGTCCGCGTACGGGGTGCGACCCCTGCGGCGTTCGCGGCCTGGCTCACCGGCACGCCGGAGAGCCAGGTGGACATCGGGGCGGACGACGCCGACCCGGTCGTGCAGCTGTACACGAGCGGGACGACCGGCCTGCCCAAGGGCGTCGTGCTCGCCCAGCGCAGCTTCTTCGCCATCCGCGACGCACTGGCGGGAGCGGGACTCGACTGGATCGACTGGCGGGCGGGCGATCTCAGCCTCATCGGCATCCCCGGCTTCCATGTCGGCGGCGTCTGGTGGGCGACGCAAGGGTTCGCGGCGGGCATCACCAACGTGGCGATGCCGCGCTTCGACAGTGCCGGTGCGCTGCGGCTGATCACCGAGCTCGGGATCACCACCGCCTGTGTCGTGCCGTCCATGCTCCGGCTGCTGCTCACCGAACCCGCGGCCGACAATGCGGCGTTCGCGACCCTTCGCAAGGTGGTCTACGGCGGATCACCCATCTCCGAAGCACTGCTCACCGAGGCGATGCCGGTGCTCGACTGCGACTTCGCGCAGATCTACGGCCTGACCGAGACGGGCAACACCGCCGTCTGCCTGCCCCCGGCCGACCATGTCCCGGGCAGCCCGCGGCTGCGGGCCGCCGGGCGGCCGTATCCCGGCATCGACGTCAAGGTAATCGACGACGCGGGCACGCCGGTGCCGACGGGTGAGGTCGGCGAGGTGTGCCTGCGCACCCCCGCGCGGATGCTCGAGTACCGGGGGCTGCCCGAGGCGACGGCCGCGACCCTGGTCGACGGCTGGATCCACACCGGAGACGCCGGCTACGTCGACGCCGACGGCTACGTGTTCATCCAGGACCGGATCAAGGACCTGATCATCGTCGGCGGCGAGAACATCTATCCCAACGAGATCGAGAACGTGCTCGCCACGCATCCGGCCGTGGCCGACGTCGCCGTCATCGGTGTGCCGGACGACCGGTTCGGCGAGGCCGTGCTGGCCGTCGTCGCCACCCGGCCGGGTGCCGGCGTGCGCCCCGCCGAGTTGCTGCGCTACTGCCAGGGACGAATCGCGTCGTTCAAGGTCCCGTCCCGGTTCGAGTTCGCCGAGCGGATCCCGCGCAATCCCAGCGGGAAGATCCTGCGCCGCGAACTGCGGGACCACCACTGGGCCGGCCGCGACCGCAACGTGAACTAGGAGACCGTGATGGATCAGCAGCTGACCTTCGACACGGTCCGCGCCGACGTCGCCGAGCAGCTCTTCCTCGAGCCCGGCGAGGTGACCGGGACCGAGAACCTGTTCGACGCGGGCATGGATTCGGTGCGGATGATCGAGCTCGTCGAACGCTGGCGCGCGCACGGCACGTCCGTGGCGTTCGCCGATCTGGCCGAACGCCCGACCCTGGACGAGTGGTGGACGCTGCTGTCCGCGGCGGGGGCCACGCGATGAGCCGGTCGTGGCCGTTGACCGACGCGCAGCGCGGAATCTGGACCGGCCAGCAGCTCGACCCGCTGTCCCCGGCCTACAACACCGCCGAGTACGTCGAGATCCGCGGCCCGGTCCGGATCGACCGGCTCGCCGAGGCGATCCGCCGGACCGTCGCGGAAGTGGAAGCGCTTTCCGTACGGTTCACCGAGGACGACGACGGCCCGCGGCAGGTGGCCTGCCCGCCCCGCTGGGAGGTCCGGATCGACGACCTCACCGGCGCCGAGGACCCGCTCGCCGCGGCCGAAACCTGGATGGCGAAAGACGTCGCCGAGCCCGTCGACCTCACCTCCGACGTCCTGTTCGCGCACGCGATCCTGCGCATCGGCGCGGACCAGGTGCTGTGGTACCACCGGGTGCACCACATCCTGCTCGACGGCTACGGGCTCGCGCTCGTCGCCCAGCGGGTCGCCCACCGCTACACCGCCGCGACACAGAACAGAGAACCGGACGAGCACCGCTTCGGCTCGCTGGCCTCGGTCGTCGCGCACGAGCAGACCTACGCCTCTGGCGAGGACCGCGAATTCTGGCTGGGCTACCACCGCGATCGTCCCGAGCCGGTCACGCTGGCGGGCCGGACCGCGCCACTGGCCCGTAACGTCGTCCGTCGCGGCACGGACCTGGACCCCGCTCTCGGCGAAGCACTGGCCAAGGTGGCCAAGCTCGCCAAGGCGACCTGGACCGACGTACTGGTGGCCGCGATCGCGGCCTACCTGCATCGCATGACCGCGGCCGACCAGGTGTCACTGGCCCTGCCCGTCATGCTGCGCACCGGTTCCCCGACCGCGCGGGTGCCCTGCATGGTGCTCAACGTCGTCCAGCTCTACACCCGCTTCGACGACGATCCGAGCCTCGTCGCGGTCACCGGACAGGTCCGGGCGCATCTGCGCACCAGCCGACGTCATCACCGATACCGCTACGAGCAGCTGCGGCGCGATCTCTCCCTCGTCGGCTCGCAACGCAAGCTGTTCGGCCCCTCGGCCAACATCATGCCCTTCGACTACGGCCTGGAATTCGACGGTTGCGCCACCACAGTCCGCAACGTTTCCGCCGGTCTGGTCGAGGACCTGGCGGTGAACGTCTACCACCGCGCCGACGGCGACGGCCTCCGTATCGCGTTCGACGGCAACCCGAACCTGTACTCCGGGGAAGTCCTGGCGACCCACCTGGAGCGCTTCCGCGTGTTCCTCCAGAGAATGCTGACCGAGCCCGAAAGTCCCGTCAGCGCGGTGAGCCTGCTCCTCGGCAGTGAACGCCAGGCCGTGGTGCACGACTGGAACGCCACCGACCGGCCGTGGCCCGCGACCACGATCCCGGCGTTGCTCGCCGACCGCGTCGCCGCAACCCCTGGCCTGCCCGCACTGGTGGCAGGCGACACCCACCTCACGTTCGCCGAACTGGACGACCGGGTGGCGCGGCTGGCAGGGGCGCTGCGCAAGCGCGGCGCCGGACCGGGCCGCGTCGTCATGCTGCTGCTGCCCCGCACGGCCGAGGCGATCGTCACCCTGTTCGCGGTCCTGCGGACGGGCGCCGCCTACCTTCCCGCCGACCCCGGCCACCCGGCGCGGCGCATCGAGTTCCTCGTCTCCGACGCCGACCCGGCCGTGGTCGTCACCACCAGCGAACTGCTGGGCCTGCTACCCGAGACACACCAAGCTGCAGCACTCTTCCTCGACGACGCCATCAGCGGCAGCGAGGTGCGCGGAGCGGGTCCGGCCCGCCCCAGCGATCCGCTGTGCCTCATCTACACCTCCGGCTCGACCGGCGTGCCGAAGGGCGCGATGAGCACCCACGGCGCCATGGCGAATCTGTTCTTCCACCATCGCGGGCAAATGATCGTCCCCGGCAAGCGCAGGGCGGCGCTGACCGCGTCGCTTTCGTTCGACACGTCGTGGGAAGGGCTGTTCTGGCTGCTCGCCGGGCACGAACTGCACTTCGTCGGCGACGACGTGCGCCAAGAACCCGCCGAATTCCTCCGCTACCTCGCCGAACACCGGATCGATTTCCTCGACGTCACCCCCACCTACGCCGACGAACTCGTCGCGGCCGGCCTGCTCGCCCCGGGAGCGTACCGGCCCGCCGTACTCGCCCTCGGCGGTGAAGCGGTCAGCCCCGCGCTGTGGTCGGCATTGCGCGATGTACCGGAAATCGCCTCCTACAACCTCTACGGCCCCACCGAATGCACGGTGGACGCCACCTGGGCGCGGCTGGCCGAAACCGACCGTCCCGTCATCGGCCGCCCCATCGCCAACAGCCGCTGCTACGTGCTCGACAGCGCGCGGCGACCGGTCCCTCCCGGCACGACCGGTGAGCTCTACCTCGCAGGAACACCGCTCGGGCTGGGATATCACCAGCGCCCCGAACTGACCGCCGAACGGTTCGTCGACGACCCCTTCGTGCCCGGCGCCCGCATGTACCGCACCGGAGATCTCGCCCGGTGGCGGCCCGAGGGCCTCCTGGAGTACCTCGGGCGCGCCGACGACCAGGTCAAGATCCGCGGGTTCCGGATCGAACTCGGCGAAGTCGAAGCCGCGCTCGCGGGACATCCGGACCTGGCCCAGGCCGCCGTCGCCGTCCACGACGATCTCGCGGGCGGGCCACGGCTGGTCGGCTACGCCGTAGCTCTGCCCGGCCGGGACGAGCCCGCCCCAGCCGCGCTGCGCCGCCACCTCGCCGAACGACTGCCCGACCACATGGTTCCCCCGGCGTACGTGCTGCTCGCCCGTCTGCCCGTCACCACCAGCGGCAAGGTCGACCGGTCTGCGCTCCCTGCTCCCGCGGCCCCGGACGCCGCCGGACGCGCGCCCGTTCCCGGCCCCGAAACCATCCTTTGTGGACTGTTCGCCGAGGTGCTCGGTCTGGAGCGTGTCGGCCCGGAAGACGACTTCTTCGCACTCGGCGGCCATTCCCTGCTCGTCGCGAGGCTGCTGGCCCGGATCCGCGCGGAATCCGGCGTCCGCCTGACCATCCGCGACGTGTTCGACGCGCCGACCGCCGCCGCGCTCACCGAGCGGCTGGCATCGCCCACACCGGATGAGCGGCATCCGTGGGCGGGCATCGACCTGGTCGCGGAAACCGAGCTGGCACTGGACTTCTCGACCGTCCCGCCGCCATGTCCGGGCGCGCCGCGCAACGTCCTCGTCACCGGTGCGACCGGCTTCCTCGGCACGCACCTGGTGCGCGCCCTGCTGGACCGCTCCAGCACCCGCGTCCACTGCCTGGTCCGAGCCACCGACGACGACCAAGCGCTCGACCGGCTTCGCGCGGCCATGCTCGAGTTCGGGTTGAGCGACAGCGGGTTCGACCGGGTGTCCGCGGTGGCCGGAGACCTCGCCGAGCCCGCGCTCGGCCTCACGCCCCGAGTCTTCCTTCGGCTGACCGAGCAGATGGACGCGGTCTTGCACAACGGCGCCCGCGTCCATCACCTCGAACCGTATTCCCGGCTGCGCGCGGCCAACGTGCTTGGCACGTCCGAAGTCCTCCGGCTCGCAGGCACACACCACCTCAAACCCGTGCACTTCGTGTCCACATGCGACACTGCATACGCCGTCGACGGAAACCCCGCCGTCCTCGACGAAGGCCGTCGCGTGAGACCGGAGTCGTTGGCACTCAACGGCTACGTGGCCAGCAAATGGGTCGCCGAAGGACTCGTGCTGGCGGCCGGTGAACGCGGCCTGCCGGTGGCGGTTCACCGCCCCAGCCGGATCAGCGGCCACAGCGTGACCGGCGCGGGCAATCCCGCCGACGCGTTCTGGGCCGTACTGCGTGCCGCGATCGTCCTCGGCGCGGTACCGGAGGGCACCGGACACGTCGACCTCGTTCCGGTCGACTGGGTCGCGACCGCCGTCACCGAGCTGGTCCTGGCCGGGCAAATCGGCCGGGTCTTCCACCTGACGAGCCCGGCACCACTGGCCGTCACCGACGTGCTGACCGGCCTGCGCTCGCGTGGTCATCCCCTGGCGAGTGTCACGGCCGAGCATTGGACGCGCTCACTGACCGCGGCCGCCGATGGCGATCCCGGCCTGGCGATCGCCGCCGCGCACTGGCACGGGCAACTCGGAAGCAGCGAACAGATCATCTTCGGTCGCGACAACGTCCTCACCGCGCTCGCCGGTGTCCCCCTTCCGGACGCGGCGATCGGACCACGCGTCCTCGACGCC
The DNA here is from genome assembly GCA_963762765.1 of uncultured Actinomycetota bacterium. Classification (GTDB taxonomy): domain Bacteria; phylum Actinomycetota; class Actinomycetes; order Mycobacteriales; family Pseudonocardiaceae; genus Amycolatopsis. Next base: position 83,503 of record CAVXMR010000028.1, on the reverse strand, counting down.
TACCTCGATCACTTCACCGACACCGGGTTCTTTCCCGGGCAGGCGCTTTCCGCCGGAGGAGTCTCATGACGATCGCGACCGCACCACGCCTGCGCGAGTGGGCCGGTCTGGCCGTCCTGCTGGCCGCCACGTTCATGACCCAGGTGGACGGCTTCCTCGTCACGATCGCCGCACCCTCGCTGCAGCGGGACCTCGCCGCGAGTTTCCGCGAAGTCCAGTTCGTCGGTGCGGCGTACGTGCTGGCCACGGCCGCCGGGCTCATCACGGGCAGCCGGCTCGGCGACCGGTACGGCCGGAAACGGATGTTCCTGCTCGGCGTCGGCGTCTTCACTCTCGCCTCGCTCGCCTGTGGACTCGCACCGGACCCCGGATTCCTCATCGCCGCCCGTGCGATGCAGGGCGCCGCCGCCGCACTGCTCGTACCACAGGAACTCGCGCTGATCCGCTCGATCTTCGTCGACGAAACCCAGCGGGCCAAGGCGATCTCCGCCTACGGTGTGGTCGTCGGCCTCGGCGTGATCGCCGGGCTCGCCGGCGGCGGGCTGATCGTGCACTGGGACATCGCCGGGCTCGGCTGGCGAGCGGCGTTCCTGGTGAACGTGCCGATCGGCGTGCTCATCACGATCCTCGGCACGCCCACGATCTCCGAAGCCCGGTCCTCGCCCGCGCCTCGTCTGGACCCGATCGGCGCCGTGCTGACCGGAGTGGCACTGACGGCGCTGCTGATCCCGGTCGTGTTCGGCGCGTCCGGCTGGATCTGGCTCTCCGCCGCCGTCGGCGTTCTGGTCGTCATCGCACTGATACGCCAGCAGCAACGTGCCGCCGATCCGCTGTTCCCGCCTCGCGTCCTCACCGCCAGGGGAATGCCCGCGAGCTTGGCCGCGATCGCGACGTTCTTCGGCGGCAACGCCGGGCTGTTCCTGGTATTCACCTACTACGTCCAGACCGGGCTGGGACACGACCCCCTTTCCGCCGGGATGATGTTCGTGCCACTGGGCTTCGGATTCGCGTTCGGCTCCGCGGTCAGCGGACCGTTGCTCACGCGCGTCGGACCACGGCTCCCGGCGATCGGATGTGCGTTTCTCGCCGTGGCCCTGGCCGCACACCTGGCCGTCGTCCAGGCCACGCCCGACGCGCAGACCGTGCTGCTCGGAGTCGTCATCGGCGTCGTCGGCCTCGCCGAAGGACTGGTCGTGTCGCCGCTGCTCGCCGGCATCTTCAACCAGGTCTCCGCCGACGACGCCGGTGCCGCTTCCGGCGCAGCCGCCACCGTCACCCAGATCGGGCTCGCGGCCGGATACGCGGCCGTCGGCAGCTGCTACCGCATGGTTCTCGGCGTCACCCCCGGCACACCGGCCCCACTGCCCGATCACATGACCGCCTACTCCGCCTCGATCACCGTCACCATCACCCTGGCGCTGGCGACGTGCCTGCTCAGCTACCGAAGGAGGTTCTCGACACGGGCCGGTTCCTGACACCGGCCTGCCCTCACAGCATCGCCAGCAGCACCACGGACGTGCCGAGGCCCATCAGCGCGTCGGCACCCCACAGCCGTGCGCACCGACACCGCTGACATCCATCGTCGCAAAACCCCCTCGCCCGGTGGGCGACCGACTCCGACCAAGCTCAGTCTCTGCCAGCGGTGTCGTACTTCGCGTTCGCTGCCATCACCTCGGGCATCTGATCTTCGACGTCGCGGATCAGGGTGAGCAGCAGGGCTGCGGTGCGCCGGCCGCGTGGGGTGAGGCTGTATTCGACCTTCGGGGGGATGGTCGGCTGCGCTTCGCGGTGGACGAACCCGTCACGCTCGAGCGCCTGCAGCGTCTGAGCGAGCATTTTCTCGCTGACGCCGGAGACCCGGCGGCGTAGTGCATTGAAGCGCAACGTGCCGTCGTGGAGCGCGGCCATCGCCAGGATGCCCCACCGGCCGGTGATGTGCTCGAGCGTCGCCCGGGACGTGCAGGCCTGCGCGAACACGTCGAAGACCATCTGTCCGTGCTCGTCCAGCCACTCCGGCGCCTCACTCATGCCTCAACGGTACCCCGGCCGCAGCGCACGCCCAGGTGAGCATGCTCACCATGAGTTTGTACTTTCCAAAAGTTAGTACACACTTCAGGTAAGTAACCTGATTGTGAGGAGCGAACGGATGATCGTCGTCACCGGTGCCACCGGACAGCTCGGCCGCCTGGTCGTGGAAGGCTTGCTGAAGAAGATCTCACCCGCCGAAATCGTCGCCGCCGTGCGCGAACCGCAGAAGGCCGCAGACTTCGCCGACCGCGGCGTCCAGGTCCGCCTGGCCGACTACGACCGGCCTGAGACCCTCAAAGCGGCCTTCGCCGGCGCGGATAAGGTGCTGCTGATCTCGGGTAACACGCCAGGCCAGCGGTTCGCCCAGCACCAGGCCGTCATCGAAGCGGCACGTGAGGCCGGAGTCGGCCAGCTCGTCTACACCAGTGTTCTGTACGCCGACACCTCCAAGCTGCTCCTCGCCCCCGAACACAAGGCGACCGAGCAGGCGATCCGCGAGTCCGGCGTGCCGTTCACGTTCCTGCGCAACGGCTGGTACACCGAGAACTACATCCAGACCGTGACCCAGGCACTCGCCACCGGGTCCTTCATCGGCAGCGCCGGAGACGGCAAGCTCGGCGGTGTCCCCCGCGCCGACCTCGCCGAGGCGGCCGTCGAGGTCCTGTCCGGTGACGGTCACGTCGGCAAGGTGTACGAACTCGCCGGAGACGAGCCGTGGTCCTACGCCGACCTCGCCGCCGCCATCACCACAGCGGCCGGCAAGCCGGTGACCTATCAGGACCTGCCCACCGAACAGCACCAGCAGATCCTCGTCGGCGCGGGCCTGCCCGAACCGATCGCCGCGATGCTCGCCGACGCCGACCGCGGCATCGCCGAAGGCGAGCTCGCCACCGACACCGGCGACCTGCACGCCCTCATCGGCCGCCCGACCACGCCGCTGACCGAAGCCGTCGCCGCGCTCGTCGCCGGCTGACAACCGACGGCGCCGTCCGGGTACGACGGCCGGCCGTTCGAGGTAGCGCACCCGTTTGCCCGGAGGAGCGGTTCGCAGCAGCACCGGCCACGAACCGCCCTCCGGTGCCGGTCACCACAAGCAGGTCAGGGTCAATTCGTCCAGCCGCGCACGGAAACCGGCTCCGCGTCGAAGGAGAAGACCACCACGAACGAGGCCGCGACCACCGGGCCCAGGCCGTGTGGCGCGAACCCGCCGTTCGCTGTGAGGTTGGAAAGCCCGGGCGAGGGCGTCCCGGGGAACAACCCGACGATCACGGCAGTTCCGAGCAGGAGGAAAACCACGATCGCGGCCACCTTGATCGCCGCGAACCAGAACTCGAACTCGCCGTACGACTTCACCGAGAACGAGCCCGTCTGCGGATCGGCCGTCGACATCTCTCCGAGCATGCGCATGACCAGCACGACAAGCATTCCAGTCACCACGTACGTGACCAGCACCGCGGGCCCAGTCATCTTGATGGCCTGCCCTGACCCGACGAACAGGCCCGCCCCGATCACGCCGCCGATCGCGATCATGGACAAGTGGCGAGGGCTCAGCGATCGGGACAGTTTTCCGCCCCGCCGATGACATGTCGATCTTGTGTGGCCTACGGATTCTTGGCTGTCTCACGATGATGTCAGCCAAGATCAATCTCAAACTCGTGGCATTTCCTCGGCAGCGTCCCGAGGTCCCAGCGACGGAACCTCGGTCCGGGCGTGGACGTTCAACGGTCGGCTATCGCCGCGACCGCCTCGATCTCGATCAGCAGATCCGGTCGGAACAGGCCCGCTACCTGGACGAGTGAGCTGGTCGGCGGGCGTTCGATGTCGACGAACTCGTCCCGCACCGCCCGTACAGTCGCCAGTGCCGTGGTGTCGACGACGTAGAAGGTGAGCTTGAAGACGTCCTCCCAGGTCGCGCCTGCGGCGGCGAGGGCGGCACCGACGTTGTGCATCGCCTGGCGAGTCTGAGCCGCCCAGTCTCCGGCAGGAGCGGGGGTGCCGTCCGCGGCGATGGGGACTTGACCGGACGTCCAGACCAGCCGACTGCCCGGACCGACGGTAGCTACGTGGCTGTATCCGTTGGACTGGGGGAGCGTCGGCGGCGTGGAAAGCTCGATGTTGGCCATAGCGGACACCATATGACCAAGCGGACTGAGCTCTTGCGCGACGGGGGCATTCTGCCGACTCTGCCTGTGCCGCCGTGATCACCGCCCCGCCATCTATTTAATAACCCGAACTCCGCCGCCACCACCGCCAACCAGCTCCGAACAGGACAGCCTGACCTGCGAAGTCTCAACCGAGCTGACGGATACGCCATCGAGATGACACACCGACCGAGAAAGTGCAAGATCGAATGAGACCCTACAATGTCACTACCGGCGCATGCCTATTCCGCACATCGCGGATCCGGACGCACTCAAGGTCCATCCGTCATCCGCGGGCAGCCGGCGGGCGAATCGCGGACACGCTCACCGGCGAAGGTCCTCTGCCTCGCCCGGCAGCACCACCGGCCCGTCGGCCCTCCCCGCCCGCTCGACCGGAAACCAGTCCTATTTCCTCACAGCGCGGAGACGCGCGGAACACTGAATCCCCATTTCGATTCCCGTTTTCTGCGCGGGCGCGCGGGTTACGCTCCGCATCGTGGCCGCCGACGCGGTTTGTATCCGACCCGGACCGCCGAGAAGTGGGGAATCACTTCGACGAACCACAGTCGGTGATACATCGCCGTGCACCAGGTCGCCCGTCACGTCAAAGGGTTCACGTCGTTATCCCGAGGGACGCGAAGGAGGCCCTCAGATGACCAACATCGACAACGGCCGTTACCGCCAGGTCCTGGGAGACGAACTCCGCCGGGCCCGCGTGGCACGCGGCTGGACCCGGGAAGAGCTGCGGTCACGGATGGGCGGTGCTCTTTCCCTGCAGACACTGGCCACCTACGAACTCGGTACCCGTCAGTGCTCGTTGGTCCGGTTTGTGGAACTCTGCGTGGCGATGGACGAGTCGCCCAGCGAGCTGCTGGCACGTGCGCACCGCCGTATGGCGCCGAGCCCCGAGGCCGGATTACGCCTGGACCTGAACGGGATCGCCCGAAGCGCCCCGCCCGCACTGGAACCGCTGCGCAGATGGGCTCAGAGCCGCCTCGCGCTCTCCGCCGGCCTGGACGACGCAGAGGAGATCATTTCCCCGGCCGCGCTGGAGCACTTGGCCAGGCTGTGCGAGATGCCCGTTGCCGACGTCGTCACCGCGGTCAACCAGCTGACCTCGATCCGCCACTGAACGCGCGGCACCCGCCGACATCCCGACCTACCAGACTGCCGCCACACTCAGCAGGGGCGCCAACGCGTCCCTCGCCTCGGACAACCGGGTCGGCCAATGGTGCCGGATCAGACTCCAGGCAGCACGCAGGGACACACCGTCGGCCAGCACACCCAGTGGCGGATCTCCCCATTGCGAAACGACGACCGACCCGATCCTGTCCTGCTCGTCTGGTTCCGGTGCACCACCCGGCAGGAAGTCCAGTGTGCAACTCCGCGGCCACACCCCGAGATCGTTCTCCAGCCCGGCACCCGCCGCCGTATAGCCGCGTAGGGCGTTGCGGCGTCCGGCGTGCTCGGGGAACTGCCGGTCAGGATGGGAGAGGTTGTATTCGGCTACCGAGTCGTACTGGAAGAAATACATGCCCGAACCGTAGTAGGCGGCGTTCGGCGGCATCTCCCTGGGGACGCGCGTCGGCAAACATCGGAGAATCACCCGCATATTTCGAAAACCGGCGCCCCGGCCTTGCCGCCGAGCTAGTGTCTCGCGTCGGAAATTCGTGGCCTTCTCGGCGGCCCAGCTTCCCGCTGGACGCGCGGCCGAAAGCGCAGGTACAACCAGTACAGGCCGCTTCCGGCCGCACGCCCAGCGGAAACCTGGATCCGCCGAATAAGGACCACGAATTTCCGACGCGCGACACTCGTGTTTCGTGATTCCGTTTGGTTTACGTCGGGTTGACGGGGCATGGTGTTGGCTGGCTCGGCGGAGTTGACGTCGGAGCAGCGCACGGAGTTGCAGGCCTGGTGTGCAGCCCGGACGTGGAGGCGACGGTCGCGACGAGGGCGCGGATCGTGCTGTGGTGCGCCGAGGACAGACTGAAGAAGGATGTTGCTGTGCTGGCCGGGGTGTCGCGGCCGACGGTGGATTTGTGGCTGGAGCGCTACGGCACGGAAGGGATCGCGGGCCTGCTGGACCGGCCGCGGGGTGCGGCTCGTGAACAGGTCCCAGCGTCGGTCCGGGCCCGGATCCTGGTCCGAGGTCTCCGACGATCGAGTTCAGATCCGCGGCCAAGTCTGGTTCCAGGCGGTGGGCGCGTCGGCCCCGTCGAGCGTGGGCCAGGTTCGGGTGCGGACCGGCATCCACCAGCTGATACCCGTACGGCTGCCGTCCGCCGAGAAAACGGCCCTGCGGGACCACCTGGGCTCGCATCGCTGCCAACGTGCGGTGCCGCGCACGCAGGACCTCGCGCCGTGATCGCGCACCGAGCAGCAGCATGAGCGTTTGGTGCGTGGGGTCGTCCGGGTTGAGCGGTCCGGCGGCTTCGGGCAGCCACAGCCGTACTCCGTGCCGGGCGAGCGTCGGGATCGGCGGCTCGAAAGACGGGTCGAGGTCGAAGCCCACCGCCGGTCGGCCATACGGCCGAGACTTGCTTCAAGCCGTGTACGAACGAGCACTTCAGCGGCCGTTTGGAGCTTTACATCCCTCCAGAAGGCGCTTACCGTCCGGCCGCACCCATACGGGCGGTCCGTATCGACCCGGCTGGAGGAGGTCTCGTCTTGTCACCTTTCCGTATCCTTCGACGCAAAAACCTGACCGTCGTCACGATTCTCGCCACGGCGGCCGCACTCTCCGTGCCCACACTCGCCAGTAGCAGCAGCGCCGCCACCAACCAGAACCCGGCACCTTGGCTCGACACGCATCGCCCCGTCGCCGCGCGGGTGGACGCCCTGCTCCGCGCGATGACACTGCCCGAGAAGGTCGGCCAGATGGACCAGCAGCTGGTGGCCACCCTGACCGACACCAACAGCACGACCTGCGGCAGCAACGGCTTCAACATGCCGAACCCGGCGTGCATGCAGAAGATCCTGATCGACGACAACGTCGGCTCGATCCTCGCCGGCGGCACCGACAACCCGATCGACACCACCGGCAAGGGCGGCCCGGGCAACACCGGGTTCGACTGGGCCAACGAGTACAACATGATCCAGCAGTTCGCGATCAAGAACTCGCGCCTGCATCTCCCGGTCCTGTTCGGCGTCGACGCGGTACACGGCTTCGGTCACCCGTGGCAGGCGCCGCTGTTCCCGCAGTCCATCGGCATGGGCGCCACGTGGAACCCCGCCGCCGCGCAGGCCGGCGGGAAGATGACCGCGGACGCGCTGCGCGCCACCGGCTGGAACTGGGACTTCGCGCCGGTCCAGGACCTCGCGCGGGACAACCGGTGGGGCCGGACGTATGAGACCTGGGCCGAGCAACCGGTCCTGTCGAGCGCGTTGGGCGCCGCCAACATCAAGGGCATGCAGGCGCCCGGCAAACGGAACGAGCTGAACGTCAGCGCGACCGTCAAGCACTTCGCCGGCTACTCGCAGTCGGTCAACGGCCACGACCGCAACGAGGCCCTGCTCCCGCTGAACTACCTGCAGTCGACGATCCTGCCGTCCTACGCGGCCGGGATCGACGCGGGTGCCGGCTCCGTGATGGTCAACTCCGGTTCCATCAACGGCTACCCCGCGACCGCGTCGCACTACCTGCTGACCGACGTCCTGCGCGACCAGATGCACTTCCAGGGTGTCGTGATCAGCGACTACCAGGACGTCACCGCACTACAGACCGCCTATCACATCGCCGCCGACCTGCCGGGTGCGATCGCCGCGGCGGTCAACGCGGGCGTCGACATGAGCATGCAGGTCTTCGACCCGGCCGGGTGGCAGACGGCGATCCTGCAGGACGTCAACACCGGCAAGATCTCGCGCGCCAGGATCGACCAGGCCGTCCGCCGCATCCTCACGATGAAGTTCCAGCTCGGCCTGTTCGACCAGCCCTGCGTGGCCGACCCGGGTAAGCCGTGCGTCGACGCGAACGCCGCCAACGCCGCCGTCACCGCGGGCCGGGATCAGACACTCAAGGCCGCGCGGGAGTCGATGACACTGCTGCGCAACCAGAACAACGCGTTGCCGCTTCCGGCAGGCGCCAAGATCGTGGTCACCGGCCCGAGTGCCGACTCGATGACCAACCAGCTCGGCGGCTGGAGCGTGAGCTGGCAGGGCGTGTTCGGTGCCGGGCACGTCTGCTGCATGGGCCCGGCCGACCAGATCCCGCCGGGCACCACCGTGCTGGGCGGCATCAAGGCGGCCGACCCGGCCGCCGTCTTCGCACCGGACCAAGCCAGCGCCGTCGCCGCCGCGCCCGACACCAGCGCGTACGTCGTGGCGGTTGGCGAGAAGGCCTACGCGGAGGGGCTGGGTGACAACCCCGCGCCGTCGCTGGCGCCTGACCAGCAAGCCCTCATCAGCGCGCTGGAGGCGACCGGAAAGCCGGTGATCGTCGTGGTCATCGCGGGCCGCCCGGTCGGGCTGGGCCCGGCCGAGAAGGCGAATGCGGTGCTGATGGCGTACCAGGGCAGCACCGAGGCGGGCACGGCGGTGGCAGACGTCCTGTTCGGCAAGGTCAACCCGGCAGGCAAGCTGCCGATCAGCTGGCCGTCCGACGCCCCGGCCGTCGGCAGCGACTTCGACGGGACAGCTCCGTCCCCGCTGGGCGACCAGCCGAAGTTCTTCGACCAGCTGCCGGGAACCGGATCCGGCCAGGGGCACGCATACAACCCGCTGTACCCCTTCGGCTTCGGCCTGTCGTACACGACGTTCACGCACACGAACCTGTCGGTGACGCCGAGAGTCAACCGCAACGGCACGGCCTCCGCGACGTTCACGGTCACCAACACCGGGACCCGCGCAGGCACGGACATCGTGCCGCTGTACGTGGCGCAACCGGTGAGCACGGTGATCGTCCCGCCGCAACGCCTCGTCGGCTTCGCGCGGGTGACCCTCGATCCGGGACGGTCCCAGGTCGTGCACGTGTCGTTCCCGACGTCGACGCTGGCGGAGAGTGCGCCGGACATCAACTCGTCCGGCCCGCCGGCGGTAATGCCGGGCAACTACGTGTTACAGCTCGACAAGAACAGCACGACGCCCTACGACGTAGACGTGTCAGCGCCGTTCACGATCTCCTAGCACGAGATCGAATTCGGCTCCAGATGCAGCGATAGCCAGATCGATGAAGGGGACTTTCCTCCCGTCGCGCGGGAGGAAAGTCCCCTTCGTCAAGCCCAAGCCGGAGGTCTCGGCGCTACTGCTGGAGGTCGGCCAGGGGAGGTGCGGCGGGCGAGGTGGCGGGTGGACAGCGGTCACCCGCCACGCCCGGTGGACGTGGCGGGTGAGGTTTGGCCCGGATCAGGGGGTCCAGGGTGCGCTGACTTGCCAGCTCACGTCGTCTTCATAGGAGGTGGCGCTGTCGAAGCTGTTGGGACCGCCGGATGACGCGATGTAGACCTTGTAGCTGTAATGGCGGACGTACCGGTCGGAGTAGTTGAGCGATCTGAGCGAGGTGCCCTGGCCACTGCGGCCGGCCTCCGGGCAGAACGTCGCGTCCTGGCCGAACAGCGAGCTGCCGTCGTTGGCCTGCAGGAGGAGCTGGAAGTTCTGGTGCCGCAGGTACTGCCCCGAGGTGTTACGGGACTCGAACGAGACGCACGAGCTGTTGGCCAGCCCGGCTCGTACGGTCCAGGACGCGTTGCCCTTCTCGGTGGCGGAGCTGCCACCGGTGACGACCGCGATGTCCACTGTGGACCCGTTGTGGTGGATGTAGCGGTCGGTGCAGCACGCCGGTGGTGGCCCGCAGGGAAACGGTCGAGCCCGGCGTCAGGCCGGTCCCTGCCGAACTGGTGGCGTAGCCGGCCGCGGTGATGTTGGCCTGCACCGAGTTCTCCGTGGCGTCCGAGGGATAGCCGGAGGTCATCACGCCTTCGTAGAAGGTGCCGCGGGCGCCGACGCTGTTGTCGCCGCCGATGCCCAGGATGATGGCGCCTTCCTTCTTCATCGGGTTGTAGCCGGACGCGTTGGGACGCGCGCCGTTGTAGAACGTCGACAGGCCCCCGGACTGGGCGTTGCCGCCGCGGATCGCCCAGTGGTTGGGCCCACCCTTGACGATCGCCGTCAGGAAACGGTGGCTGATGCTCGGATCGTTGGCGTTGTATCGGGTGTTCACCCCGGAGAACAGGCCGTTCTCCAGGTCGGCCATGATCCACGGCCCGTTTCCGGCGCCGTACCCCCACGACTTGCTGTTGCCGAAGTAGATGGCCTCCATGGTGCCGTTGCCGTTGTCCCGGCTGTTGCGCTCGGCGTTGCCGTAGTCGAAGCAGCAGCCGCCGTTGTAGTGGGTGCCGTCGAAGACCGCGTACATTCCTTCCGGCTGGTCGCCGGTCGCGACGCCGTTGGTGTTGTTGTTGCGGTAGCCGGTACCGGGAGCGACGTAGACGCCGTAGGCCTTGTGGCCGCCGACGGTGATCGGCGCCGCGGTGGCGTTGGCGAGGTTGTCGAACCCGCCCGCGGCCGGGCCGTTGAAACCGCCCGGCGGCGCCTGCGTGAGGCGGTTGTTCCGGCCGGACTGGTCGTAGATGATCGTGATCAGGCAGGTGGTTCCGGCACAGAAGGAATCCTGCGCCGCGGCGTTGGCGACCCCGCCGGCGGCCAGCGGGGCGATGTCCCGGGTGCTGTTGTCCGACGAGCGCCGGACCTGGTACAGCGGACCCGTGTAGCTGCCGTACAACGCCCTGGTGGTGCTGTGCGCGGCCACGCACGGAGTACCGCCGGCCGCGTAGATGTCGCACGGCCCCTGCGTGGCCGCCTGTGATGTGCCGCCGTTCACCAAGAGCCCCGCGACGAGCGCACCCGCCGCCGTGAGTTTCAGGATGGTGGCCTGCAGCCGTGGATACCTCGACTGTCGTGTCATTGCTGATCTCCCGTTGCGATGGGGACAACCGCCGAACCGTCGCCTGGCATGCCTCACCGAGACGCCGTCGACGGTCTCGCGCCCAGCGCGACCGGCGCGACCACCACGGTGTGTCCACGCGAAGCCTTCGAGATGTGAGCGTGAACATAACTCGACCGAACCCGAAGCGCAATGATCGATTTCAGTGAATTCCCCGGCCAGCGCAACACGGGAGCTATCCTCGCCCGGTGTTCGCCGTGAACAGTCGAACACTCCGGATAACAGAAATTCACGTCCGGCAAGCACGAACACCCACGTAGAATCCCGAAAATGGCACTGTTAGCGCTAACATTCGAGCCAGCCCGGTTTTCCGGCTGAACGTTGACATCGTCTCACTGGACCGGCTACACATCTGACCGATAACTCGGTCGCACTCAGCATGCCGCCACCGTGCACGAGCCGAGCCCGCCGAAGTGCGCACAAGATCGAGAACGTTGACCAGATTGGATAACGCGATGAAGCGTCGGCAACTTCTCTCGGCCGCGGGCAAGGCAGCGGTGGTGATCGGCGCGGGATCGGCAGGTGCCCTGCTCCGTCCCGGCGCCGCCTCGGCGGCGACCTATTCCGCTTACGCGATGGCGTACTTCACCGAGTCGCCCACGATGGCCGCCGCGAACTACGGGCTGCACCTCGCCGTCAGCTCCGACGGCCTGAACTGGACGCCGCTCAACCAGAACAACCCCGTCGCCACCCCGACGCTGGGCAGCACCGGCCTGCGCGACCCGTTCATCCTGCGCAAGCAGGACGGCACGTTCACGGTGCTGGCCACCGACCTCAAGGGCACCGACTGGAACTACCAGAGCCAGTACCTGCACGTCTGGGATTCCGCCGACCTGCGCACCTTCACCGGCTACCGGCTGCTCAAGGTGCATTCGCTCGCGACGCACGCCTGGGCACCGGAGGCGTACTGGGACGCCTCACGCGGCCAGTACGCCGTCGTGTACTCGGCGGTCAGCGGCGGCCACAACATCCTCATGGTCAACTACACGAACGACTTCGTCACGGCCTCCGCTCCGCAGACCTTCTTCGACCCCGGCTACGACGCCATCGACGGCACCTTGGTCAGCGTCGGCGGCGTCAATTACCTGTACTACAAGAACAACACCAACAGCACCCTGCTCGGCACCCGCTCGAATTCGCTCACCCCGGGCAGCTTCCGCGGCTACACGGGCGCGATCTCCCCCGGACGGGGAGTCGAGGCACCCAACATCGTCAAGTCGAACACCGCCGCCGTGTGGTCGATGTGGGGCGACACCTGGAGCCCCAACGGCCGCTTCTTCTGCTGGCAGACCGGTGATCTGGCCGCCGGTTCCTGGACGTTGCTCAACGATCGCGCCTACACGCAGCCACTGAACTCCAAGCACCCCGGTCTCACCCCGATCACCGCCACGGAACTGGCCAACCTGACCGCCAGGTGGGGTACCCCGGCCTGGAACCGGATCAAGTCGTACAACTTCCCCGACCGGTACGTCCGGCACGCGGACAACGCAGGCCGCATCGACCCGTACCCGTTCGACCCGTACCAGGACCAGCTGTGGACGCTCGTCCCGGGCCTGGCCGACCCGGCCGGCGTGTCATTCCGGTCGGTGAACTTCCCCACCAGGTACCTGCGCCACGAAAACTACGCCCTCGTGCTCCGCGCCGACGACGGCACGAGCCTGTTCAAGGCCGATGCCACCTTCCACCGCACGGCGGGCTTCGCCGACTCCTCGTGGTCGTCGTTCCGCTCGCACAATTTCCCGGACCGGTACATCCGGCACGCGAACTACGTATTGCGCATCGATCCGGTCTCCAGCGGTTCGGCGAGCACGGACAAGCAGGACGCGACGTTCCGCGTCGGGTACTGACATCCACTCCGCCCACGGAAACCAAGCTGCCAGGAGCATGCCATGAATCATCCGGACCCGAACCGCCGTACGGTGTTGCGAGCCGCGACGGGCGCGGTGGCGGCAGCGGCACTGGCGCCCGCGCTCAACGTCCTGGCGCCGGGTACCGCGCTGGCGGCGACGGCTCCGGTGGCCAACGCCCGGGCCGACGTCGGCGTCCGCGTCTTCCCGTTCCCGCTCGGCGCGGTGCGGCTGACCGCCGGACGCTTCCTCGACGCGCAGAACCGCCGTCTTGCCTACCTCCGGTTCCTGAACATGGACCGGTTGCTCTACAACTACCGCGCCACCGCCGGACTCTCGACGCGGGGTGCTGAACCCTGCGGCGGCTGGGAAAGCCCCACCTGGGGCTGGCGCGGGCACATGGTGGGGCACTACCTGTCGGGCGCCGCCATGGCCGTCGCCGGCACCGGTGACAGCATGTTGCGTGCCAACGTCGGCTACCTCGTCGCCGAACTGGCTGCTTGCCAGGCCAACGCGGTCAACGCCGGATTCCGCTCCGGCTATCTGGCGGGCTTTCCCGACAGCTCGTTCGCGCGCATGGAGAACGGCGAATACATCGTCGTCTGGTACACGACACACAAACTGATGGCCGGCCTGCTGGACGCCTATCGGCTGGTGGGCAACGACCAAGCGCTCACCGTGCTGCTGAACCTGGCCGGCTGGGTGGACTGGTGGACCGGGCAACGGTCCTACGCCAAGATGCAGAGCGACCTCGACATCGAGTTCGGCGGGATGAACGAGGTGCTGGCGAATCTCTCCCAGCTCACCGGGAACAGCCGCTGGCTCACCGTGGCCCAGCGGTTCGACCACGCGCGCGTGTTCGACCCGCTCGCGGCGGGCCGTGACGAGCTGGCGGGTTTCCACGCCAACACGCAGATGGCGAAGGTGCTGGGCGCGGTCAAGGAATACGAAGCCGGCGGCACCACGAGATACCACGACATCGCGCGCAACTACTGGGACATCGTGATCGGCCACCACACCTACTGCACCGGCGGAAACAGCGACGGTGAGCTCTACCGCGGCGCCGATCAGATCTCCAACCGTCTCTCCCACGCCAGCTGCGAAGTCTGCAACGTCTACAACATGCTGAAGATCAGCCGGGAGCTGTTCTTCCTCGATCCCACTCGCGCCGATTACATGGACTACTACGAGTGGGCGCTGTACAACGAGATCCTGCCGCAGCAGGATCCGACGAGCGCGCACGGGCGCGTCACCTACTACCTCGACATGCGTCCCGGCGCGGCCAAGGTGTACGACGACGACTACGGCACTTTCTGGTGCGACACGGGATCGAGCCTGGAGACCTACGCCAAGCTCAACGACTCGATCTATTTCTCCACTGGCCGGACGCTCTACGTCAACCTCTTCATCCCGTCCGTGCTCACCTGGTCCGCGACCGGGCTCACCGTCACCCAGACGACCGGCTACCCGGCGTCGCCGACGAGCACACTGACCATCGGCGGCAGTGGTTCCGCGAACATCGGAGTCCGGATCCCGAAGTGGGCGGTCGACCCGACGCTCGCGGTCAACGGCACCGTGCACCCCGTCACCCCGGGGACCTACGCATCGCTCGACCGGACCTGGGCCAACGGCGACAAGATCGTCGTCACCCTGCCCATGCGGCTCGCCCTGACGTCGACGCCGGACGACCCCGCCGTGCAATCCATGAGCTACGGACCGGTCCTGCTCGCCGGGCAGTACGGGGCGTATTCCCAGGGCGCCAACCCTGGCTCTCCGCCCGCCCCGAGCCCCCTGGCGCTGCAGCAGCTCCCGGTGCTCGATCCGGCGTCGATCGCCGCGACCGGCACGGCCCTCACTTTCACCGGCCGGGCCGACGGCGCCACCGTGACCATGCGACCGTACTTCGACACCCACAACCAGTTCGGCACGGTTTACTGGCGGAACAGCACCAAGTCGGCCTACCTGCGGCTGCGCAACCGCCACAGCGGTCTGATCGCGGGCGTCCAGTCCATGTCGGGCGCGGACGGCGCGGCCGCGCTCCAGTGGGCCGACAACGGGACGCCCGACCATCAGTGGGAGCTGGCCCCGGCCGGTGGCTACGTCCGGATCCGCAACCGCGCCACCGGCAAGGTGCTCGGCGTGACCGGCATGTCGCAAGTGGACGGTGCCGCGGTGGTGCAGTGGTCCGACAACGGAACCGCCGATCACGACTGGAAGGTCGTCGACGCGGGCGGCGGCTGGACGAAGCTCGTCAACCGCGCCAGCGGCAAGGTCCTCGGCGTGGCGGGAGCTTCGACCGCGCAGGGCGCCGCGTTGGTGCAGGCGGCCGACAACGGCGGTGACGACCACCTCTGGCAGATCGTGCCCGACGGGTGGGTCCGGCTCCAGAACATCGGCAGCGGGCTCCTGCTGGGGGTGCAGAACGCCAGCGGCGCCGACGGCGCGGCCGCGCTGCAGTGGTACGACTCGGGTACCGCCGATCACGGCTGGACGTTCGTCCCGGACAACGACAACGCGTTCCGGATCCGCAACCAGAACAGCGGAAAGGTGCTCGGCATCCGGGACGGCTCCACCGCCCAGGGCGCGGCCGCGCTGCAGTGGACCGACAATGGAACGCGGGACCACCTGTGGCGGCTCCTGCCGACCGGCAACGGTGCCCAGTTCCGGCTGCTCAACGTCAACAGCAACCTGGTACTGGGCGTCACGAACGCCGACACGACCGCCGGCGCCCGCTGTCTTCAGTGGGCCGACAACGGATCCACCGATCACCTTTGGCAGTTGCTGTAGCCACCGGCCCAGCCGGGTCCCGGTGCGCGGTGAGGGCGTCGACCGCGGCCAGTTCCACGGCGGCGCGGGCAGCGTAGATGTCGGCGACGTCCGGCCCGGTGACGTCCGCGACGACGATGCCGCGGTTCATCTGATAGCGGACCAGGCCTTCGCTCTCGAGGGTCCGCGCGGCCTCGCGGAGGGTACTGCGGGAGACGCCGAGCTCGGTCTGGACGCAGTCCAGATTGCCATATTGTCCGACAATCCGACAATCCGGCAACAGGCACCTTCGCGGCCTCCGGCTGATGACCATCCGGCCCGATACGATCCGCACACCTAGCGAGGAGGACCTGGTTGGCAGTCACACCTCGGCGTCGGCGGGTGTTCCTGACCGGGGCGTCCGGTAACTGGGGGCGGCACATCCTCCGTGAGCTGGCCCGGCACGAGGACCGGTTCGACGTCGTCGCGCTGGTCCTGCCGACCGCACACGACCGCGCCGTCATGCGCGAGTTCCCCGACATCGAGGTCGTGTACGGCGACCTCACCGACTACCCGGCCGTCGAACGCTGTGTCCGCGGCGCGGACGTGGTGCTGCACGTCGGGGCGGTCGTCTCCCCTCTCGCGGACGAGCACCCCGAGCTCACGCACCGGGTGAACGTCGGCGGTGCCCGCGCCATCATCCGTGCCGTACACGCGCAGCCCGACCCGGCCGCCATCGGCGTCGTCATGGTGGGTTCGGTGGCCCAGACCGGGGACCGCAACCCGCCTCGGCACTGGGGCCGCGTCGGCGACCCGCTGCGTGTTTCGCGCTTCGACGAGTACGGTCAGAGCAAGATCATCGCGGAACGGGAGCTCGTCGAATCCGGGCTCCCGAAGTGGGCATGGCTGCGGCAGACCGGGATCTTCCACCCCGGCGTGCTGCGGATCCGCGATCCGATCATGACCCATGTTCCGCTCGACGGCGTCATGGAATGGGTGTCCGTCGAGGACGCGGCGCG
Organism: uncultured Actinomycetota bacterium; assembly: GCA_963762765.1. Lineage (GTDB taxonomy): Bacteria > Actinomycetota > Actinomycetes > Mycobacteriales > Pseudonocardiaceae > Amycolatopsis. The sequence continues at coordinate 66,786 of CAVXMR010000028.1, read as the reverse complement.
CCTGATGGCCGGCCTCTGCGAACCCGGTATCCCACCCGGTTTCTGGGGCCGCGTCCACAATATCGGCGGCGGGCCGTCCTGGCGGCTGACCAACTGGGAGCTGCAGACCCGGATGGCCGCGGCGCTCGGCGTCCGGGACGTGCGGCGGTGGTTCGACCGCGATTGGTTCGCCACGCGGAACTTTCACGGGCAGTGGTACACCGACTCCGACGCGCTCGAGGAGCTCGTGCCGTTTCGCGAAGACACCTTCGACGACGCACTGCGCCGTGCCGTGCCATGGCACCTGCGCATCGCGGGCAGAATCCCGGCGCCGCTGGTGAAGCACCTCGTGCTCAAGCCCCTCACCCGGCGGCCACGCGGCACGATGCGGTTCGTCCGCGACAACGACACCGAGCGGATCGACGCCTATTTCGGCTCGCTCGCGGCGTGGCAGGCTATCGGCGACTGGTCGACGTTCACGCCGCCGGATCCCAGCCGCGCGCCGAGCCGCCTCGACCACGGCTACGACGCATCGAAGAGCGCGTGGAACCGGGCGGAGCTGGCCGAGGCCGCGCGGTTCCGCGGTGGCGAACTGCTCTCCGGCGAACCCGGTGACGTCGCCACGCCGCTGCGGTGGCGCTGCGCGTTCGGGCACGTCTTCCCGGGGAGTCCGCGGCTCATCCTCACCGCCGGCCACTGGTGCCCGGACTGCGTCCGGGACTGGGCGAGCTACCACGCCCAGGCCGAACGCAGCGCTTTCTTCGCTCAGGTCGAACCGCCCCAAGATTTCGCGCATCACGAATAGCCGAGCACGCATTCTCATTCCCTGAAAAAGAAACATGTACGAATGAGTGAGCCCGGGGTAAGGTTCGTCCGGCGCCTGTTTCTCTCCTTCTTCTCGAGGATGTGAGGCTCAATGACGCGTCTTGCCGAGTCCCCAGTACGGTTCTTGACGGCCGCCTGCCTGATGGCGGGCCTGCTCGTGGCGGTGCCCGCGAGCGTTGCCCAAGCCGCCGATGCGTTCACCAGCACGATGATCGACCAAGGCAACGGGAATTGCGCCGACGTTCCCAACGGAGCACCCACCAGTGCGTTGCAGCTCGTCCAGTGGTCCTGCAATTCCGGGACCAACCAGTCGTTCAGGTTCAGCCCGGTTTCCGGTGACGTCTACACGATCGGCACGGTCACCGCGGGCAGCTGCGTGGACATCTCCGGCGCGTCCACCGCCGACAACGCCGCGGTGATCCAGTACGGCTGTCATTCCGGCACGAACCAGCAATTCCACCTGCGGCCGGTCGCGACCGATACCTTCACCGTCGTGTCGGTCGGCTCCGGCAAGTGCATTGCCCCGGCCGGTGACGGGTCCGGGAGCAACACCGCGCTGGTGCAGCTGCCGTGCACGACCGCGACGAGCCGGGTGTGGCGGATCCCCGGGGCCGGCGGCGGGCCGAGCACCGGCACGTTCACCAACCCGCTCGACCAGCACGGTCCGGATCCCTGGCTGCAGTACTACAACGGCTACTACTACCTCGCGACCACCACGTGGAACTCGACGATCACCATGCGCAAGTCGCGCACGCTGGGTGGGCTGGCGACCGCACCGGACACCGTCATCTTCACCCTCACCCGGCCCAACGGCGCCGGGACGATGTGGGCGCCGGAGTTCCACCTGCTGAACGGCCACTGGTACCTGTACTACGTCGCCGGCCGGGAACCGTACGACCTCGGCACGCAGCGGATCCACGTGCTGGAGAGCTCCGGCACCGACCCGATGGGGCCCTACAGCTTCAAGGCGGATCTGCTCGACCCGACGCAGGACAACACCTGGGAGCTCGACCCGAGCATCCTGCAGCTCGACGGCAAGCTCTACCTGCTCGGCACGTTCTACAACGGATCGCAGCCCAACTTCATCCGCCCGCTGTCCAACCCGTGGACCGCGAGCGGCACCCGGCACATCCTGTCCTCGCCGGCCTACAGCTGGGAAACCGTGGGCGGCGCGGTCAACGAGGGCGCGGAAGTGCTGCAGCACAACGGGAAGACGTTCATCGTGTTCTCCGCGAGTCATTGTTCCACTCCCGACTACAAGCTGGGCATCCTGACCTACAACGGCGGCGACCCGCTGCAGCAGTCATCGTGGGTCAAGTCCGCTCAACCGGTCTTCCAGCGCAACGACGGGAACCGGGTGTTCGGACCGGGGCACAACGGGTTCTTCAAGTCGCCTGACGGCACGGAGGACTGGATCGTCTACCACGCCAACGATTCCGCCGGTGGTGGTTGCGACCTGAACCGGACGACGAGGGCACAGAAGTTCACCTGGAACGCTGACGGGACGCCGAACTTCGGCACCCCCGCCGCCCTGGGCACCCCTCTGCCCGTACCTTCAGGAGAGTAAGGACTCGTGAGCGTTCCGGGCGGTTAGAACCGCCCGGAACGCTCACGAGTCCTTCAGCTCACGACGATGCGGTCGATATCCGGTGCCCACCCGTTGACGTTGCCCAGCCGGAGGGTGTTGGCCCCCGCGGCAAAGGTCAGCGTCGTGGTGACGGACCCGATGGTGTCCCAGCCGCCCGTGCTCGGCGCGTTCACCGTCGTCACGGCACCACCGTTGACGCTCAACGTCAACGACCGCGCCTCACCCGAGGCGTAGTAAAGCTGCACCGCGTGCGCACCGGCCGTGGCGTTGACACTGAGCTGAAGGTAATTCGCCGCGCCACCACCGACATAGCCCACCAACGCACCCCCCGACGCACCGGACGAACTCCGCACCGCCGCCTGTCCGGCCAGAGTTCCCGCCTCCGCTTCGTACGACGTCCCCGGCTGCCCCTGTCCCCCGACCTGCGCACGCCAGGCATCGTTGGCGTGCGTGATCGAGAAGGTCAAGGACGGGCAGTCGAACCGGCTGCCCGGGATCGGCGACGCGAGGGACGAGTTGGCCGGGCTCGCCGCTACCCAGGTGCCGCCCTGCTGCACCTTGACCTCGGTGGCCTCGATCGCCTTGCCGGTCAGGTCCCGGCAGTAGTAGCCCGCTCCCGTCGACGGGTTCACTGTCGTGTAGATCTCGAAGAAATCCCACGTCGAGCCGGGGATGTCCTTCTGCCCGCTGCTGGTGTAGAAGACGTCCCACGCCCCGGTCCGATAGTTGCGCAGGTACGCGGTCCACGTGTTCGCGGTGGTCGACGTCCGATGCTCGTCCATCGTGTAGACCCGGCGCCCGTTGACCACCGTGGTGTAGGTGGCCTGGAACGTCGCGTCCATGTCGACGATCTTGCCGATCGTGTCACGCCCGCCGCACCAGTCCCAAGCCCACAGCTTGGGGCCTGATGGCGTGTACGCCGTGGTCATCTCGATGCACGCGTTGCCGGGCGGCAGCGCGGTCGGCGCGTAGACGAAATCGCCGCCGGTGGTCGTCACATCGAGGACCGTATGGGTGGCCTGGAGACCGGTACTCGCATTGTCGGAGAAGAAGATTCCCCATGCGTCGTGCAGGTCCGCGGCCCGGGCGAGCCGGGACGCGGTGAGGTCGCGGAAGTGCGTCGCCGCCTCCCCCGCCGCGCGCAGCGCCGCCGGGCCGGTAATTCCCGGCACCACCTCACTCGCGGCAGCCACCGGTATGTCTACAAAGGATAGAAGGCCGAGGACGGCGGCAAGCAGGCAAGTGCATCTCGATGTCATCGCGCCCCCTCAGCTCACGACGATGCGGTCGATGTCCGGCGCCCAGCCCCCGGTGTTGCCGATCCGGATCGTGTTGGCGCCCGCGGCCAGACTCAGCGACGTCGACACCGAACCGACGGTGTCCCAGCCACCCGTACTCGGCGTGTTCACCGTCGTCCCGGCACCACCGTTGACGCTCAACGTCAACGACCGCGCCTCACCGGAGGCATAGAAGATCGTCACCGCGTGCGCACCGGCCGTCGCGTTGACACTGAGTTGCACGTAGTTCGCAGCGCCACCACCGACATAGCCGACCAACGCGCCACCCGACGCACCGGACGAACTCCGCACCGCGGCCTGTCCGGCGAGGTGTGCCGGACTCCGCCTCGTACGAAGTCCCGGCCGGCGGCGAGCCGCTGAGCCGCCAGTACACCGTGTACCGCTGATGGTGCGTGGCGTAGAACGGCGACAGCGTGACCGCTCCGGTGCTGGCGGTGCCGGTGAACCGCAGCGGGTTCGCGGAATCCTGGACCAGGGTGCCCGTCTGCAACGTCGGCAACGCGCTCAGGTTGTTCGAGCCGTATTGCCCGGCGAGCACGATGGCGCCGTACTTCACCGCACCCACCCCGGCGTCGTCGTTGGTCCGGGGGAAGCTCAGCGACGCCGGGACCGACACGTCCACGACGTCACCGGAGGCCCAGTTCCGGTCGATCGTGAAGTAGGTCCCCGGCGTGGTGGTGCCCTGGGCGACGCCGTTGACCTTGACGACGGCACCCGAGGTCCATCGAGGAATCCGGAGCTTCAGTCCGATGTGGCCGGAGCCGGTGATCGTCAACCGAGTACCCGAGACCGCGGGGAACGTCGTGTCCTGCTTGACCGTGATCCCCCGCCCCGGCCAGGTCAGCACCGACGCGATGAACAGGTTCACGTACAGGGTTTCGCCGGCGTAGAAGTAGATGCTGTCGGCGAACTTCGTCTGCGACTCCATGCCGGTGCCGTGGTCACAGGTGAAGTCGTTGTAGTCGTTGGCGTAGGTCTTGATGCCGCCCGCGCGCAACGGGGTGTAGTAGGTGACGAAGCCGTGCGCCGAGTTCGGGTCCTGCTCGCCGAGGATCTGGTTGAACAGGGCCAGCTCGTAGTAGTCCAGATAGCCCGGGTCGGGATTGGTGAAGAAAAGCTGCCGGGTGAGCTTCAGCATGTTGTAGGTGTTGCACACTTCGCAGGTGGTGTCCGACAGCTGGCTCGCGATCGCGTCCGGGGTCTGGAAGTACTCGCCGTCGGAGTTGCCGCCGATCACGTACGTGTGATGGTCGAGCACGATCCGCCAGAAGTTCGTGGCGATGTCCCGGTACCGGGTGGTCCCGGTGGCGTGGTACTCGCGGATCGCGCCGAGGATCTTCGGAATCTGGGTGTTGGCGTGGAACCCCGGCAGCCGGTCCTGCCCCGCGGCCAGGGGATCCAGGATCTGGGCGTGGTCGAACCGCTGCGCGGTGGTCAGGTGGGCGGCGTTGCCGGTGACCAGATGGAGGTTGGTCAGCACCTCCGGCATGCCGCCGAACTCCGTCCGAAGTGCCTGCTGCATCTGGTTGTACGACAACGGATCGGTCCGGGTCTTCACCCAGGCTGCCTTGCGCTGCAGCACGTCGAGGGCCTGCTGGTTGCCCGCCAGGAGGTACTGGTCGAGCAGCCCGGCCATGATCTTGTGCAGCGTGTAGTACGGCGCCCAGACGGACTGGCCGCTTTCCAGCCGGTCGAAGAAGTTCTCCGGATACGCCGAAAGGTAACCGGTGTGGAAGCCGCGCCCCGGTGAGGCCGCCTGGCAGGCGGCCAGGGCGTTGACCAGGTAGTCGCCTTTGGTCTTGTAGGCGGTGTCACCGGTGTTGGCGTAAGCCTGCGCCAGCCCGGACAGCAGGTGGCCGGTCGAGTGCCCGCGCAGTTCGGTGTCCGGGCTTTCCCAGCCCCCGCACGGCTGCGCCGAGCTGGCGATCCCGACGTTGGTCCGGAACGTGTGCAGCAGGCGGTCGGGGTCGACGAACCGGAAGTACGCCAGCTGGCGGTTCATGTTGTCCAGGAACGGGCCGGCCTGGAGCCGGACCGCGCTCAGCGGGAACGGGAACACCGAGACACCGACGTCCGCGGCGGCGGCTTCGGCACCGAATACCGGTGCCAGGGCCGCGCTCGCCGAGAGCGCACCCGCGGCCTTGAAGAGCAGGCGACGGTCGAAGGACGATTCGCGCATCATCGCGCCTTTCCGAGGGTAGGCCGGTGTGCGCCACGACCCCACGCACGTGGCGCACACCGGGAATTTCAGCCCGCGAGGTTGATGGTCACCGTGTTCGCGCCGGCGGTGACCGTGTGCGTCGTGGCGTTGTAGCTGCCGCCACTGACCGAAGAGACGCCGACCGTGAAGAAGATCGGCAGCTGGATCGCGACCGCGCCACCGGGCAGGCTGCCCGACAACGTCACCGTGACGACCCGGGCCCCGCTGGATCCGTTCACCGCAAGGGAAACCCCGTAGGTGGACCGGCTTCCCGAGGTCACGTCGTAGGTGTTGGTCAGGTTGCCCACCGAGATCGACTGACCGGGCGCGACCCAGCTGTTCGGCACACCGCGTCCGATGTAGAGCGGCCGGGTGAACGTGGTTCCGCTCGACGCCAGGCCTTCGGCGACCAGCGACTCCAGCAGGCCCTGCTGCTGACCGGCGATCGGCCAGGCGTATGGGCACGCGCCGAACTGCGGGCCGGCGTGACTGCCGATCCACGGGTTGGCCGAGCTCGGCCCGCTGCCGTTGGCCTCCCACCAGGCGTTCGGCCCGCCGGTGGTGGTCTTGAGCTGCCAGGCATAGCTGGTGATCGGCAGGTCACGGTAGTTGTTCGAGAACAGCCCGTCGGAGGAGTAGGACGTGTTGTATGCCGTCGAGTACCCGTTGAACGCGCCGAACGTCGGATACGGATACCCGTTGCCCGACAACCGGTTGAAGCCCCACTGGTACATCCGGTCGATCTGGCCGGGGTCGCCCATGATGCCGGTCAGGGTCCCGCCGGACAGCATCGTCGACCACTGGTTCTGCCCGACCCAGCCCGGTGAGGCCCAGTTGGCGTCGTTGAACGTGTTGCACCGGTTGGCGCTGTTCGGCTTGTCCACCTCGCACGGCAGGTAGTTGAAGCCGTTGGCGGACTGGTTGCGGCCGACCACGGTGTTCAGCGCGTTCAGCAGCTTGGTGTAGGCGCCGTCGGCCCACTGCGCTTCGGAGGTCTGGCCGATCTTCGTCGCGATGTACTTGTAGGACGCCAGCATCTGCAACGCCGAGAAGTTGCTGAACAGCCAGCGCCCGGTCGAGTCGTTGTCGAAGTTCGTCGCGAGCGTCCCGTCGGAGGCGAGCTGGGCGGGATACTTCACCCGGGCGATCGTGTAGAGGCTCGGACCCCACTGACTCGGATCGTCGTGGAAGTACTGGCTGACGAACGCCGTGTCGTTCGTCTTCGCCAGGTAGGTCGCCCACGTGCCCATCGTCTTCCAGACGCCGTCCCAGTACCAGTTCGCGCCGACCTCGTCCCAGCCGTCCTGCTGGGCGATCCGCGCGGTGAGCAGCAGGTTCCGGGCGTCGTGGAAGTCACCGGTCTCGAACTTGGCGGTCAGCTCACCGGGGACGTCGTGGTTGAGGATCCAGTTGTAGTTGTTGGCGCCGGAGAACTGCGCCTTGCCCACCTGCATGATCAGGTTGTAGATCGTGCCGGCCTTGTAGGCGTTCGTCATCGCGGTGCCCGGGTTCGCCAGGCCGCCGGTGTTGGGCAACGTCGTGTTCGGCAGGCTGAAGGTGTTCGTCTCGGCCAGCCGCGAATTCCAGTACGACGTCATCTGGCTGTACGCCGTGTCGTAGCTCGGCGCGTTCGACGACAGCGTGGACCCGGTCGGCAGCGCGGCGCCGTTGCCGAAGTTGTCCACCGCCACCACGAAATCGTGGTTGCTCGTCTGGCCCGCCGCGACGGTGTCCAAAGTGGACGCGGTCAGCCGGACGAGGCCCGGACCGGAGCCGCCCGGCGGGACCGTGACCGACGACGAGCCGTTGTTCTTGATCGAGACGCGCGTGTACACGAGCATGAACGCGCTACCGTTGATGGTGACCTTGTCCGCGAAGTTCTTGATCGTGATTCCGACACCGCCGGAAGTGCGGCTGGTCGTCATCGCGGGCAGGTAGCCGTTGTCCTCGGTCCACTGCACCGACTGCGCACCCGGCGCGCCGCCGTTGTTGTACGCGCTGAAGGAGTACATCCCGCCGCACAGGCCGTTGTATGTGGTGTTCACGCCGCGGGCGAAGAACGAACCGGACAGGTAGCTGAAGACGGGCCAGTGATTGCCGTCCCAGCCGATCGCCGTGGTGTTCTGGAATCCTTGCCCGTACGGGTCGTTCGGCGTCTGGAAGTTGGTGCCGTACGACCGCGGCAGACCGGAGTTCTTGCACGCGTTCGGGGCCAGATTCGGGATCCCCTCATAGGCGTCGGAAGTGCCGGGGACGAAACCCGGCAGGCGCCAGACGCGGCTCGTCGCGCTGGAGCACGGCAGCTGGACCAGCGCCGCACCGTTCGCCGAGCTGTCGCCCGACGGGACGATGCACTTGCCGGAGCTGACCGCGACGACGTTGAAGGTGTTCGTTCCCGTCGCCTGCAGCCGGAACTGCTGGTTCGTTTCGCCGTGACACGCGTATTGGATCACCGCGGCGTTGTCCGCGGTCGACGCGCCGAAGATGTCCACACAGCTGCCGGCGGTGAAAGTACTGATGCTGTAGGCGTCCCCGGACAGCGGGGTGAACGTGTAGGTCTGCCCCGCACCGGAATTGCAGGTGGACTGGGTGAGGGGGGCCGCGCTGTTTCCGTTGGGCACGGTGGCGCAGTTGCCGTTGCCCTGGTTGACCATCGTGCTGGTGAACGTGGTCGCGGCGCTGGCAGGGGCGGCCACGACGAATCCGGCCGCCAAGCCGGCGGCGATCAGCAAAGCTGGGCGTCTCATCGGAACCTCCGGGTTCAGAAGAGGAAGGAGCCGTACGGGCCGTTCAGGATCGAGGTCTTCTGACTCTGGTTGAAATGCGTGTTCGGATAGTCGTAGAACGACGCCGACATCGGCGTGCCATCCGTCGAGGTCGAGTCCGGCAAGCCGAACGCGTGGCCGAGCTCGTGCACCATCCCGCCGTACCAGCGGTTCATCGGACCGCCCATGCCGGCCGCGCCGTCGGCGTCGTGCTGGCAGAGGATCACCCAGCCGCCACCACCGCCGCCGCCCGCGCCCTGACCCTCGGCGATGACCTCGCCGACGTTGATCCACCGGCTGTCCGGCGCCTTGACGTCGAACCGGCGCAGCAGCTCCTGCTGCATGTTGAACACGGCCCACCAGTAGCGGTCGCTGCCGTTGGGCGTGTTCTCGTACCAGCTCTTCACGTGCTCGCCCGTCACGACCTGCACCACGGGGTCGTTGAGCCGGAACGTCTTGCCCAGCTCCTGCCCGTAGTACCGCTGCGCCTCGCGCATGACCCCGGCGATGCCGTCCGGATACCGCTGGTCGAAAGGCACGTCGGACGGCCGCAGCAGCCACACCCGGACGGTCTTGGCCGGCGGGTCCCCCGGCGTCGAGCCGCCGCTGTATCCCGGGAGCCGCCAGGCCCGGCTCGTCTGGCTCGTGCAGGGCAGTTGCACCAGGGCCGTGGTGGCGCTGTCACCGGAGGGGGCGATGCACTTGCCCGAGCTGACTGCCACGATCGTGAAGATGCCGGTCGCCGCCGATTGCAGCCGGAACTGCTGGTTCGTCCCGGAGTGGCAGCCGTACTGGATCACGGCGGCGTTGTCCGCGCTCGACGCGCCATAGATGTCGACACAACTGCCCGCGGTGAACGTGGCGATGGTGTAGACGTCACCCGAGACCGGGGTGAAGGTGAACTTCTGGCCGGCGCTCGAGGCGCAGGCGGACTGGATCAGCTGCACCGCACTGTTCCCGTTGGGCACGGTGGCGCAGTTTCCGTTGCCCTGGTTGATCACCGTGCTGGTGAACGCGGTCGCCGCGAAAGCAGTAGCGGCGCCCAGCACCGAAAGCAGGCCGGCCACCAGGCACGACACCACCAGTGCGGCCAGCCGCCGCGGTTGCCGGATTACCACAGGACACATCATCGGGTCCTCGCAATCTTCGATTTTGTTAGCGTTAACAGTTACAACCTCGTGTGCTCCCAGCCTTGAAGTGCCACGAACTACCGGGCCGCTACCGGGACCCAGACCCGCATCGGACCCGGTTTCCGGTTGCCCCACAGGAAATACGGGACGAAGGTCAGCTCGGCCGGCGTGCCGCGGCGACCGGCGGACGCGGCCGGATACAACTCCGCCGAGGCAGGCCGCTCGACGGTGCCGCGCGCGGTGAGCGTGACCGGGACATCGCTTCCGGCGGAGATCGGTGCGGCCGGGTCGATCCGCACGTCCTCCAGCACGACGTCATCGGGCAGGTCGGCCTGCTCAAGGCAGTAGACGAGCGGCCCACGGGTGACCGCGACGCAGCCGCGGACGGCGTCGAGCCGCGGATGCGGCTCGACGATGCGCGCGGGCATCGGCAGGTCGAGCGTCACGGTGACGCCGGCGGTCCAGTCACGCTGCACCTCGGCGTAACCCCCGCTGACCTTCACCGGCACGCCGTCGATCCGGGCATCGGCCGCCCAGCCGGGAATCCGCAGCGACAGCGCGATGCGCGCGCTGGTGGTCATGGTCAGTTCGACCCGGCCGTCCCAGGGATACTCGGTGCGCACGACGAGCAGCACGTCCGCACCGTCCACAGTGGTCCGGATCTCCCCGGCCGAGTACAGGTGCACATCGAGCCCGCCGAAGCTGGTGGTGACGGCGTAGCCGGACAGCGACGCCAGCATCCGGGCGAGGTTCGGCGGGCAGCACGCACACGAATACCACGGCAGCCGTCCCGACGGCGCGTCCTCGTGCGAGCCGTCGTGGCCGGTCCGCAGGTGCAGGGGGTTCGAGTAGAAGAAATGCTCGCCGTCGAGCGCGGTCGAACCCGCGATCACGTTGTACAGCGCGCGTTCCATCTCGTCGGCGTACTGGCCGATGCCGGTGGTCAGCAGCATCCGCCAGTTCCACTGGAAGCTCGCGATCCCGGCGCAGGTTTCCCCGTACGCCCGGTCCGGTGGCAGCTCGTACGGGTCGCCGAACGCCTCGTCACGGTGCCGGGATCCCTGCGCGCCGGTGAGGTAGGTCTTGGTGCCGAACGCGTCCGCCCACAGCCGGCGAGCGGCCATCAGCAGCTCCGAGTCATGGGTCTCGACGGCGACGTCCACGACACCGGCGAGCAGGTACAGCTGGCGCACGACGTGCCCGGCGGCCTCGTTCGCCAGCCGCACCGGGACGTGGTCCTGCAGGTACGTCGAACCGAAGTGCTCCGGGTCGAGCAGGCCGTGCCCGCGCAGGTCGACGAACCGTGCGGCCAGGTCGAGATACGGCCGGTGCCCGGTCACGCGATACAGCTCGACGAGCGCGGTCTCGATCTCCGGATGCCCGTCGACGTCGTCGACCGTGCTGAACCGCTCGACGATCAGGTCCGCGAAGCGCCGCGCGACCGTGACGAGTTCCGCGCCGACCCCGGCGCGAGCCGCGGCGACCGCCGCCTGGATCAAGTGGCCCGCGCAGTAGAGCTCGTGGCTCCGGTGCAGCTGCTGCCACCGTTTCTCCGGCTCGGCGACGGTGAAGTACGAATTGAGATAGCCGTCTTCGCCTTGGGCCTTGGCCAGCAGGGCCGACGTGCTGTCCAGGAAGGTGCGGAGCTCGGCGTCATCCGGAGTGATGGCGAGTTGCCAGGCGACCGCCTCGAGGGTCTTGTAGACGTCGGAATCGGCGAACCACATGTTGCGGTAGTCGCCGTCGGCTTCCCCGGTGACCCGGCGCAGGTTGTCGATGTTCCCCGCCACCTCGAGCTGGGCCATGCAGTACGGCAGCGTGTGGCCGGCGTTGCGGAGTTGCCAGGCGCCGAGGAAGCCGCCGAGGGTGACATCGGTCAAGGACACCGGCCGCAGTGCCGAAACCGCGGTGGTCGTGGGATGGACGGGACCGGGAATCGGGTTGTTCAACGGGACTCCTTCGCCTTCAGCCCTTCAGGGCTCCCGAGGTGAAACCGCGTACGTAGTACCGCTGCAGCACGAGGAAGACGGCCACGCACGGCAGCGCCGAGGTGACCACCCCCGCCTGCAGTGCGCCGTAGTCGACCGAGCCGAGGCTGCCGGACTGGAGGTTGAACAGGGCGAGCGGCAGCGTGAACTTCTCGCCGTCGGTGAGGAAGATCAGCGGGGCGACGAACTCGTTCCACGCCGCCAGGAACGAGAACAACGCGATGGTGACCACGCCGGGCAGGACCCCGCGCAGCAGCACCCGCCGCAGCGCGCCGCCGATCGTGCAGCCGTCGATGAGCGCGGCCTCCTCCAGCTCGATCGGGAGCGCCTCGAAGGAGTTGCGCATCATGAACAACCCGAACGGCAGCTGGAGCACGGCCATCACCAGGCCGAGCCCGACGAGCGAGTTCTGCAGGCCGAGCCAGCCGAGCAGGATGTACAGCGGCACCAGGATCGTGGTGTAGGGCACCATCAGGATGGCGAGGGTGACCAGGAACAGCAGGGTGCGCCCGGGAAAGGCCAGGCGGGCCATCGCGTAGCCGCCGAGGGTGGTCGTCACGACGGTCACCGACACCGCGACGACCGCGACCACCGTCGTGTTGAGCAAGTACGTGCCCAGCCCGCTGCCGTAGTCCGCGAGCCGCCGGTAGTTGTCCACGCCCCAGCCCTCGCTGCCGCTGGAGGCCTGCGTGCCGCTGAGCGACGAGTAGAGCGTCCACAGCATCGGCAGCAGGAACAGCACGGCCAGGGCGGCGCCGGTGACGAACCTGGTTTTCACCGGTCCTCCCGGCGGATCAGCCGCAGTTGCGCGACGTTCAGGACGATCAGCACGGCCAGCGTCGCCACCGAGACCGCGGCCGCGCGGCCGAGATCCTGGGACAGGAACGCTTCGCGGTAGATGTCGATCACGACCGTGGCGGTGTCGTGGCGGCCGCCGGTGAGGATGAAGAACTGGTCGAAGGCCAGCAGCGAACCGGTCAGCGACAGCACCATGGCCAGCGCGAGGGTCGGCCGCAGCAGCGGCAGCGTCACCCGCCACAGGATCTGCCACCGGCTCGCGCCGTCGATCCGCGCGGCTTCGTACAGCACCGGATCGATGCTCTGCAGGCCCGTCATCAGGATGAGCATGTAGAACCCGGCGAACCGCCAGGTGATCATGCCGACGGTCGAGCCGAGCGCGTTGCCGGTCGAGCCGAGCCAGTCCACCGGGCCGACGCCGAGGGCCTCGAGGAGGTTGTTGAGCGGGGACGTGTCGGTGTTGAACAGGCCGTAGAACAGCAAGCTGGTCGAGGCGATCCCGACCGCGCTGGGCAGGAAGAAGACCGTGCGGAACGCTCCGACGCCGCGCCCGTCGTGCTGCACCAGGAATGCCAGCCCGAACGCGACGACGCCGAGCACGACCGTGGTGATCACCGTGTACTTGACCGTGAACCAGATCGCCCGCAGGAACAGCGGATCACTCAGCGCGTCGTAGTTCGCGACACCGTTGGGCGCGGACGCGCCGACCAGCGGCCAGTGGTTGAGCGACATCCACACCATCAGCCCGAGCGGGACGACGAACAGCACGGTCACCAGCACCGCCATCGGGGCCGCGTACAGCATCCCCAGCCGGCGCCTGCCCCGGCTGATCGTCCCGCGACGGCGGGGCGGCGGCGCCGGTGTGTCCGGCGCCGTCGCCTCGAGCTGTATCACCGACACCACGATCAGCCGCCGCTGGACAGGGATTCGGTGATGGCGGAGTTGTGCTGGCGCAGCACGGAGGCCACGTCGCCGCCGCCGAACACGGCGTCGATCACCGTCGACGTCCACGGACCGTTGGCGTCGTTGAAGGTCTTGCCGAAGTTGACCGAGATCGGCGTCTGGCCTTCGCCCGCGAGCCGGTTGAACACGCCCAGCCGCGGGTCCTGCTTGGCGTAGGTGTTGTCGGCGAGATCGGACCGGACGGTGATGTTCTTGCTCTTCGCCACGACGTCCACCTGAGCCGCGTCCGAGAGCGTCCAGGAGATGAAGTCCCAGGCCGCGGCGGCGTGCTGGCTGTTAGCGCTAACACCAAGGACGTCACCGCCCACGAAGGATGAGCTTCCGCCGGTCAGGCCTGGGATCGGCGCGACCCCGACCTGAAGGCCCGGGCCTTCTTTCATGCCCTGCAACGCGGTGGCACCCATCGGCTGGATGCCGATCTTGCCCTCGCTGAACGGCTGCGTCCACGTGGGTCCGGATTCGTTCTTCGCCGACGTGGGCACGGCGCCGTCGGCGTAAAGCTTGCGCAGGAACGAATACACCTGCGCGGCGACCGGGTTGTCGATCGTGGCGGCGGTGCCCTGCTCGTTCAGCACCGTGCCGCCCGAGGCCCAGATCATCGGCCAGCTGGTGAACAGCTGGCAGCCCGGGCAGGCCCCGCCGAAGAAGTAGCCCTTGACGTCCCCGCCGAGCGCGGCGATCTTCCCCGCGGCGGCGGCCCACTCGGGCAAGGTGGCGGGCGGCTTGGCCGGGTCGAGACCGGCACGGGTGAACAGGACCTTGTTGTAGAACACGGCCGACAGGTCGATGTCGTGCGGGACGGCGTAGTTCTTGCCGTCGTGGGTGGCGGCCTTCATGTGCGCGGGCGCGAGGGTTCCCTTGAAGGGCAACTGGTTCACGCGGCTCGTGAGATCCAGGTAGACGCCTTTGGCCGCGTAGTTCGGCGCGTACACCACGTCGGCGGCCAGGACGTCGGGCAGCTGCTTCGCGCCCGCGGCCGTGCCGACCTTCTGCTGGTAGGAGTCCGCAGGGAAAGCGGTCAACCGGACTTTGTTCTTGTGACTCGCGTTGTAGGCGTCGACCAGGGTCTGGCTGAAGGTGGACGTCGGCGAGCGGGTCCACATGGTGATCGTGGTGCCATCGTCGACCGCCGCGACATCGCCACCCGAGGACTCCGCCGGACCACTCTGACAGGCTGCCAAGACGAGCACGCCGGCGACGGCGGCCGCGCCCCGAGCTCTGGACCGGATGCGCGCGAACATCGACTCTCCTAACGAGGGACCGAGTGAAGGCGAGGAAAGTTCGGAAACCGGTTGCCGACCCAAGTTAGGCGCGGTGTTCCCTGCGTGTCAAGGAAAAGGCGTACCGTTGTCACCATGCCGCCTCGGAAACTTTCGGAAACTCCCGGAAACCTTGCCAAGCCGGCCACGATCAGCGAGGTCGCCCAGCTTGCGGGGGTGTCGAACGGCACGGCGTCGAAAGCCCTCAACGGCCGTGGGACGCTCCGGCCGGAGACCCGGCTCCGGGTGCTGTCCGCGGCCAAGCAGCTCGGCTTCCACCCGAACAAGGCCGCCGTGGCGCTGAACTCCGGGCGGACCTACACCGTCGGCATGATCACCACCGACACCATCGGCCGGTTCTCGATCCCCCTGCTGATGGGCGCCGAGGACGCGCTCGGCGCGGGCGAGATGGCGATCTTCCTGTGCGACGCCCGCGACGACCCCATCCGCGAGCAGTACCACCTCCGCACCCTGCTCAGCCGCCGCGTCGACGGCATCATCGTCACCGGCCGCCGCACCCAGGCGCGCCCGCCGATCGGGATCGCGCTGCCCATTCCCGTGGTGTACGCCTTCATCAGCTCCACCGACCCGGGCGACTGCTCGGTGGTGCCCGACGAAGCGGACGGCGCCCGCAAAGCCGTCGACCATCTTCTCGCCACGGGCAGGCGGCGCATCGCGCACATCACCGGTCCCGAACATCATCACTCGGCGAGCGTGCGAGCTTCCGGCGCCGTGGACAGGCTTGCCGAAGCAGGCTTGGAACCGGTCAGCGCCCCGCTGTTCGGCGAATGGAGCGAAGCATGGGGGCGGCAGGCCACCCGGATCCTGCTCGGCAACGGCGGCGACTTCGACGCGGTGTTCTGCGGCAGCGATCAGATCGCCCGGGGCGTGGCCGACACGCTGCGTGCCGCCGGCCGCCGCGTCCCCGACGATGTCGCCCTGGTCGGCTTCGACAACTGGGACGTGATGGCGCTGGCCTGCCAGCCACCGCTCACCAGCGTCGACATGGACCTGCAGGCGCTCGGCCGGACCGCGGCCGAACTGCTGCTCGCCGCGATCAACGGCACGCCCTCCCCCGGCAGGCACACCCACCCCTGCCGGCTGCTCGTCCGCGACTCCACAGGCTCATAGCGGCATCCGCGCGGCGCGAACCGAATTCGACGAATTCACCGCGATACTCCGATCGGCCCGAAACAATAGGCCGATTCGGCGAACCGAAACCGCCACGACGCCGTATCTCCGGTAACGGCGAATGACACCGGAGGGACTCGAGGTGGCGGCGAAGAACACAGTGCTGGCCGGGCGATATCGGCTGCTCGGCGTCGTGGCGAGCAGCCCGACGGGCAACACCTGGCGGGCGCAGGACGAGCTGCACGACCGCGTGGTCGCGGTCAAGGAACTCTTCCCGGTCTGCCCGTTCGACGTGGCCCATTCGGATCGGGTCCGGGCGCGGGTGATCCGCGAGGCGCGCGTGGCCATCCGGCTGCGACATCCGCACGCGATCACCGTGCACGACGTCTTCGAGCAGGAGATGATCCCGTACGTCGTCACCGAATACCCGGTCGCTCCGAACCTGGCCGAGCTGGTCGGCCGGCGCGGCCGCCTCGAGCCCGGCGAGGTGGCCGAACTCGGCGCACAGCTGGCCTCCGCACTGGCCGCCGCGCACGCCGAAGGCATCCGGCACGGCCGGATCGCCCCGCACAACGTGGTGATCACCCCAGCGGGAACGGTCAAAATCACCGGCTTCGGCCTGCGAAGCAATTCCGGCTCCGACACCTACCTCGCTCCCGAGGTGGCTCTCGGCGCGCCCGGCTTCCCCGCGGACGTCTACTCACTGGGCGCCACCCTCTACACCGCACTCGAAGGACATCCGCCTTCCAGCGAGCTTCCTCCGCGAGCGTCCGGCCCCGTCCTCGACGTGGTGCTGCGCTTGATGCACCTGGCTCCCCAGGCCCGGCCGACGATGGCCGAGGCCGGTCAACTGCTGACCGGCCTCACCCTGCCTCATCCTCGCCCTCGCCCGAAGCCACGCACCCAGGTCGGCGTCTTCGTGGCGGCTGCCTTACTGCTCCTTGCCGCCAGCGCGGCTGTGACTTCCCTGGCAGGCCACCGGATCGCTTCGTCGTGACGTGCTGAGGGCGGTGAAGGCCCGAGCGTCAGCTTTCCCTGACTTCGACATATTCGGAGGGCTCTCCGTAGTCGTCCCAAAAAATCCAGAGCCGACCACACGGCTGACAACGGTCATGAGGATCGTCGTCCCGGAGGATCGCTCCACACTTACATCTGATCTTCGCCATCAGGCGCCTCCGAGGGTGGTCGCGGAACGACTGTCAGCCGAAGTAACGGTCGAAGCCGTCGACGTGATCGAACCAACTATGCAGCCGGTCGAACTCGCTCTCGGGAAACGGGTTGCCGTCAAACCGGACGCCGCGCAACGCAGGCAAACGACGTAATCCCGCGGGCGCGGCAAAGAACTCGTTGGCGATCAGGTTGAGCGAACGCAGCCGCGGCAGATCGAAGAGCGACTCCGGCAGGCCACTGAGCCGATTACCCATGACGTTCAAGTGCACCAGATGCCTCAGCTGTCCGACCGACTCGGGGAGGTTCGTCAACTGGTTGTAACGTAGGTCGAGATAGCGCAAGCGCGACAGCTGTCCGATGTTGGCGGGCAAGGCCGCCAATCCGAACCGGCACAGACGGAGCTGGACGAGCTCCGGAAACCGCAGCACCCGGCCGACGTCGTCCAGGGTGGAATCAGCACTGTGATCGCCGAGGACCAACCGGGTCACCGGCCCCGAAGCCTTTTCGGCCTCGTCAAGGCTCATGTAGGTGCTGCACGTTTTCCGCGCTTCACCGATCGCGTTCAGCCAGGCGTCGAAGTATTCGTCCCGCGGCACCCGGAACCGAATCTGCACCGGATCACGATCGTGCTCGCCCTCCAGCACGAAGACGAACCCGTCGTCCGACCGGATCTTGAGCCACCAGCCCTCTTCGTCATCGTAGAACGGCTTCTCCACCGTCCCGACCGGGATGTCGTCGGCGGTCCAGAAGCGCATCTGCACATCCATCCAGTTGCCCCACGCGAACCCGCCCAGGTCACGTCCGGTGCCGTCGAAGAACCGTGGCAGCATCCCGTAGTAGCCCTGATCGACCAGCCGGACGGCGAACCCCTCCACCACCGGGTATTCCGGAGCTTCAGCAGTGGTATCCGTCATACCTCCCTCCTGGTTCGTCTGTCCGGTCGCGTCAGCGACCTTGGACTGTGAGACAGGGTACGGATGCCAGCCCCCTTGTCGTAGCGGGTTCCGACGACTCAACGGGTACCTCACGCGATCCAGCCGACAAGATCTAGGCTTAGCTCGTTGGCTTTCCGTAGCGGAGGTGTTGTGGAGCGACTGGTTCCCGAGGTGACAGGTTACGAACCTGCGCTGGCCAAGCGAATGCTCGCGACCGTGGCATGCGAAGACGCCGACACGATCCCGAAGGTCGAGGGCGCCGGGGAGGCACGCGACCACGAGGGCGGGCGCGTGCAGGTCATGCACAACGGGCTGCTTGTGGAGGAGGGCGGCTACTACGGCGCGTGGATGGCCGAGGTCATCCGTGCGCTGCGTGGGCACCACGAACCCCAGGAAGAGATCGTCTTCCACCGCATCCTCGAACGCCTCGCCGCCGACGGCGGCACACCGGCCATGATCGAGTTCGGCAGCTTCTGGATGTACTACGGCCTCTGGTTCTGCCACGCCATCCCCACCGGCCACGTCGTCGGACTCGAACCCGACCCGGCCTGGATCGAGGTCGGTCGCCGCAACGCCGACCTCAACGGCTACCGCGACCGCACCCGCTTCGTCCAAGCCGTCATCGGCGCCGAACCCGGCGAACTGCTGGCCTTCGAAGCCGAAAGCGACGCCCGGACCTACCACCTCCCCCAGTACGACCTCGCCTCGCTGATGGCCGCGACCGACCTGACCCACGCCGACCTCGTCCTGGCCGACGTCCAAGGCGCCGAAACCATCCTGATCGACCGGGCCCGCGGCGACTTCGCAGCCGGCCACGTGCGTTTCCTCATCGTCTCGACCCACCACCACTCCATCTCCGGCGACCCACTCACCCACCAACACGCCCTCCAGCACCTGCTCGACGCCGGCGCCCACGTCATCGCCGAACACGCCGTCGGCGAATCCGTCAGCGGCGACGGCCTCATCGCCGTCTCCTTCGATCCGCGCGACAAGGACTTCACCGTCCCCGTCAGCCACGCCCGCTACCGCGACTCCTTCTTCGGCGAAACCGAATACGACCTCGCCGCGGCCAACTCGGCACTGACCGAAGCCCGAAAGACCGCCGAAGCAGCCGACAGCCAGGCCAAGCGCCTCCAGCACGAACTCACCCGCGTCACCGCCGAACGCGACAGCCTCAGAGTCGAACTGGATGCCATCTTTGCCACCAAAATCTGGCGTTGGGGAAAGAAACCCCGCGAGATATACGCCCACCTCACAAGACGCCGCTGAACGTGATCGAGGGGAGCTGACGGAGTGGCACGTCTTCACGTCGGCTGCGCGATGTGGACCCACAAGGCGTGGCTCGGGCGGTTCCTGCCGCAGTCGCTGCCGGTCAACGAGCGCCTGCGGGCCTACGCCGGCTGGTGCAACGCGGTCGAGGGCAACACCACCTTCTACGCCACGCCCGCCCGGACCACCGTCGAGACCTGGGCGCAGCAGACCGACCCCGACTTCCGGTTGGTGCTCAAGCTGCCCAAGGTCGTCACGCACGAGCGCCGGTTCGCCGGCGTCGAGGCCGAGATGCGGGCGTTCCTGGACGCCATCGAACCCCTCGGCGAGCGGGCGGTCCTGTGGACCCAGTTGCCCGGCTCGTTCGGCCCGTCGGAAGTCGATGCCCTCGGCCGCTTCCTGCGCCGGCTCCCCGCCGACCGCCGACGCGCCGTGGAGGTCCGGCACCCCGCGTTCTTCACCGAAGCCCGCTCGACGTCGCTGCTGGAGAAGGCGCTCGCCGACGCAGACGCCGAGTGGGTTCCCTTTGACACCACGGTCTTCTTCCAAAGCCCGCCGACCAGCGAGGCCGAACAGGACGCCTGGGCCAAGAAACCGCGGCTGCCGCGACGGACACGGGCCCTGACCGACCGGCCGATCGTCCGCTACCTGGGCCGGGACTCGGTCCAGGAGACGGCGCAGGGATGGCAGCCGTGGACCACGATGGTCGCCGGCTGGCTGCGCGAGGGCCGGACGCCGACGGTTTTCCTGCACACTCCCGACAACCACGACGCGCCGGCGCTCGCCCGCCGGTTCCACGACGAAGTGCGAACGCTGGTGCCCGGCCTCGACGCGTTGCCCGAGCCCGAGCCGGTTGAGCCCGCGACCCTGTTCTAGTACCGGGGAAGGCAGGCGTG
This sequence comes from uncultured Actinomycetota bacterium, assembly GCA_963762765.1. Classification (GTDB taxonomy): domain Bacteria; phylum Actinomycetota; class Actinomycetes; order Mycobacteriales; family Pseudonocardiaceae; genus Amycolatopsis. Next base: position 46,592 of record CAVXMR010000028.1, on the reverse strand, counting down.
CCCCTCACTCCACCGACCCACCGAGCCCAGTCCATGAAAGCCACATTCACGGCATCTTAGGCCCTCAATGTGGCCTTCACGGACCTCCGCCTCGCCACCCCAAGACCCGGCTCCATCCACAGAGGACGACTACGCCACCTTTGCCTTCCCCGGCAATAAGCAGTCAGCGCGGCGTCGACAGCCGATAGGATGCGATCGGCATTTTACGAACGATCTTGGGGGATCTGATGGCCGGACAGTGGCAGGCGCTCGGAGCGGCGGACGGTATCGAGGCGTACGTGCACCGCCCGGACGGCCCGGTGCGCGGCGCGGTGGTGGTCTGCTCGGAGTTGTACGGGGTGAACGCCTACTTGCGCGACACGTGCGCCGAGCTGGCGGCGGCCGGGTACGTGGCGCTGGCGCCGGACTACTACTGGCGCAGCGCCCGGCGTACCGAACTCGGCTACTCAGCCGCCGAGCGCGAGACCGGTTTGGTGTTGATGCGCGCGTTGAGCCGCGACGAACTCGTCGCCGACGCGGCCGCGGCGCTCACGGTGGCGCGCGCCGAAGCAAAGGAGCGTGGCGTCGCGTTTCTCGGGCTGAGCATGGGCGGGCACATCGCGGTCCGGGCGGCGACCGAGCTGCGTTTCGAGCTGGCCGCGGTGTTCTACCCGGGCTGGTTGCTCAACACCGGCTTCCCGCTGGCCGGCCCCGTGCCCCCGCTGGAGACCAGCGAGCTGATCGCAGCGAACGGCGGGTATCTGCTCGGCTTCCGCGGCGAGCTGGACCACATCATCACCGAGCAGGAATGGTCGGAGGCCGAGCAGCGGCTCACGGACGCCAATGTGCCGCACGAGCTGGTGACCTACCCCGGAGCGCGGCACGGCTTCGCCTGCGTGGACCGACCGGCCGACTACGACCCGAAGGCCGGCGCGGACGCCTGGCGCAAGGTCTACGCCGCACTGGCCGAACGCCTGTGACCACCGCGGCCGCCGACCGCGCCGAGCAGGGCGACGACGGCGGTCACGGCCAGGAAGCCGAAGCCGAGGTAGAGGTTCCAGGCCGCGCCGAGAGTCCACAACAGCATCGCGAACGGGATCGTCGCCAGCAGTAGCACCCGCGGACGTTGTCCAGGCCGCCACCGCAATGCCACGGCGGTTCCCAGCCCGGCACAGATCACGAGGTCGACTCTCAGAAGCCCGCCGGTGGCCAGTGAATAGGCGAGCAGCGCGGCGCAACCGGCCAACGTGGTGCGACGCGCGCCGAGGATCCAAGCGACCGTGATGCCGAGCCGGAGCAGAGCGGGGATCAGCAGCGCGAGGGCCACGTTCCGGATGGGAAATCGGCTGTCGAGACCGACCGTCATCGCGCCGGTGCCGATCTGGTAGGCGGTGGCGGCGATCTCTGTGCTGACCGCGACGAGGAACGCGGTCAGCAGCACCGATACCGCGCCGCGCAGGCGAAGCCGCAGCGCGAGAGCGCACACGCCGCCGGCCTGCCGGAGGCTGGGCCGGGCGCGACCCGAGTCGAGGTCGAGCAGCAGCCCGAGGAGTTCCTCACCGCGGGCGGCCCGGTGGTCGGCGGGCAGCAGCCGCAGCAGGAGGCGGTAGCGCCGTTCCAGCGGCTCCATCAGATCAGCCCCGGCCGGGCACGCCGGGCGAGGCGGCGCTTGGCCGCACGGGCCTGGGTGGTCATCCGCTGCGTCTCGGCCTCCACCGCGGCCGCACCCGCGTCGGTCAGCCGGTAGTAGCGGCGCAGCCTGCCGTTCTCCACCTCGTCGCGTTCAGGCTGGACGAGCCCGCGCGTGGCGAGTCGCTCCAGCGCCGCGTAGAGCGTGCTCGCCCGGAGCTGAACGCGGTTTTCGGACATGGCCGCGACCTCCGTCACCAACCCGTACCCGTGCCGGGGCTGGTCGGCGAGCGCCGCGAGGATCAGGAACGACTGTTCACTCAGTGAGTCCACGCCCGAAGCATATACCATCGCGCGGTATATGCTTCGAGCGTAGACATCGGGTCAGCTCGCGACGAACTTCGCGTACCACTGGCCGCCGCCGTACGGCGGCGCGAAGACGTCGAGGGCACCCTCGAACGGGGCGGGCTTCCACGGCCCGAGCACCCGCAGCTGGTACTTGCCGACCGCGACGTTCTTGAAGGTCAAGTCGCCGTTGGCGTCGGTCCTGGCGTAGGACCGGATGAACTTCCCGTCCTCGACTAGCGCCACGGTCACGTTCGCCAGGCCCTCGTCGGCTTCCGGGTTGCCGTCGCCGTTCTTGTCGGCCCAGACGTGTCCCGTGGAGTCGGCACGCATGCCGGGCACCTTGGCGATGACGGTGACATACGGGGCGCCGCCGCTGTGGCCGTCGCCGGCGCCGCAGGCGAGCCCGACCGCGCCCATGTAGGCCGCGTTGTCGGCCACCTTGCCCTGCGCCGTGAGCACGATCTGCTGCCCCGGGGCCAGAGTTCCCTCGTGACGCTGAGAACTGAACGCGCCCCATTGGTCGTCCGTCACGGCCAGGTCCGTGCCGGCGCCGGACATGCCGCAGCCCAAGGAGAGACCGGTCATCGGCTTGTCGCTGGAGTTCGAGAGCGTGACCGACACTTTGGCGGTGGCGCCCGGAGCGTAGCTCGTCTTGTCCAACGCGAGTGTCTCGTGCAGCACGTCGGACAGCGGCCGGACGGCTCGCACTTCGAGTGCCGAGTAGGCCCCTCGGCCGTCCAACCGCATGTCGCCCACGGGCTGGTCGACCCAGCCGCCGGGCACCTTCTGGAAGGACAGGCTGGCGTGGTGACTGAGCGGGAGGCCGTTGAAGGCGAAGTGGCCCGTCGCGTCGGTGATGGCGACCATGTCCAACGTCGTCCCGACGCCGATGAAGTGCGCCTCGGCGCCGGCCAGACCCTCACCAGGCGACGGCTTGCCATCGCCGTTCCCGTCCCCGTACAGCACGCCCGCGACCCGATCGGTGCCCTGCGCCATCGGCACCGTGACACGCTGGATGTTGTCGCTGTAGTCGGCGTCGTTCCCGGCGTACACCTCGATGTGCACGACGGAGTCGCCGCCGAACGTGCCCAGCTGCCCGGTCAGGTGGACCTGCCGGGTCTCCCCCTGCGCGATGGTCGTGCCATGGCCGCCGTCCGAGAGGTCTCCCCATTGGTTCCGGTCGCCCCAGAAGGCCGTCCCGGACTCCGAGTAGGCGGTTCCGAACACGCCGAAGGCGGCGGTGTCACCGATGTTGCTCACCGTCACGTCGAGCCCGACGACGTCGCCGGACAGCCAGTGGCCCTCCTGCGCGATGGCGGTGACCTTGATGTTCGGGCCGGAGCCGGCCGACGCGGGTGTCGCGGCCATCCCCGCCATGACGAGTGCGGCGGCCAGCACGCAGGCCGACCGCATGAATCTGCCAGTAGGCATGGATTTCTTCCCCCTTCGGGTTGTCCAGGCGAATCTAGAACCAGCCCGGACGTCCGGGGAGGACGGAACGTTCCGCGAGAGCGGTAGGGCAACCTTTCCCACGCCTCGAGCGTTCTGGGCGCTAGCCCCTGTGGCGCAGCAACAGCAGGGCGTGATCGCCGATGACGACCTGTTCGCCGCCTCGCACGATCACCCCTTCGGCGTCGCCGGCCTGCCCGGTTTCGGTGTTCAGGATGATCGTCCATGCGCCGTCGAGGTCCGGCGGAACGGTCACTTCGACCGGCGAATGGTGGGCGTTGAAGCAGAGCAGGAACGAATCGTCCACTATGCGCTCACCGCGGGGATCGGGTTCGAGGATGCCATCGCCATTGAGAAAGACCGTCAGGCAAGGGGCGAGGCTGGAGTGCCAGTCGCGCTCGGACATCTCCTTGCCGCCAGGGGTGAACCAGGCGATGTCAGGCAGCGCGTCGCCATACCGGACGGGGCGACCGGAGAAGTGCCGGCGGCGACGGAAGACCGGATGGGCGCGACGCAGTTGTGCCACTGCGCGGGTGAAGACGAGCAGGTTCCCGTCCGAGGCGTACCAGTCCACCCAGGACAGTTCGTTGTCCTGACAGAAACCATTATTGTTGCCGTGCTGCGTGCGACCGAGTTCGTCGCCGTAGAGCAGCATGGGCACGCCCTGGGAAAGCAGCACGGTGGCGATGATGTTGCGGCGTTGACGGGCACGCAGTTCGCCGATCGCGGGATCGTCGGTCGGCCCCTCGATGCCGCAGTTCCAGGAGCGGTTGTGGTTTTCTCCGTCCCGGTTGGACTCGCCGTTGGCGTCGTTGTGCTTTTCGTTGTAGGAAACCAGATCTGTCAGCGTGAAACCGTCGTGCGCGGTCGCGAAGTTGATCGAAGCGACCGGGCGGCGGCCATCGTTCTGGTACAGGTCGGACGAGCCCGCGATACGGTAGGCCAGCTCACCGAGCACGTTCGGTTCGCCGCGCCAGAAATCCCTCACCGTGTCCCGATACTTCCCGTTCCACTCCGTCCACAGTGGCGGGAAGTTGCCCACCTGGTAACCACCCGGTCCGATGTCCCACGGCTCGGCGATCAACTTCACCTGACTGATCACCGGATCCTGCTGCACGATGTCGAAGAACGCCGACAGCCGGTCCACGTCGTAGAACTCCCGGGCGAGCGTGGCGGCCAGATCGAACCGGAACCCGTCCACTCGCATTTCCAGCACCCAGTATCGGAGCGAGTCCATGATCAACTGCAAGGTGTGCGGATTACGGACATTGAGCGAGTTTCCGGTGCCGGTGTAGTCCATGTAGTAACGCTGATCGTCATCGACGAGCCGGTAGTAGGCCCCGTTGTCGATTCCCCGCATGGACAGGGTCGGCCCGAAATGGTCACCTTCCGCGGTGTGGTTGTACACCACGTCCAGAATGACCTCGATACCGGCGGAGTGCAACGTCCGCACCATGGACTTGAATTCCTGCACCTGACCGACGGCCGGGTTCGAAGCATATTCGTTGTGGGGCGCGAAAAAAGCGATCGTGTTGTAACCCCAGTAGTTGCGCAGTCCGCGTTCGAGCAACCGGGCGTCGTGGATGAACTCCTGCACCGGCATCAGCTCGACCGCGGTCACCCCGAGCCGGACCAAGTGGTCGATCATCACCGGATGCGCCAAGCCCGTATACGTTCCGCGCAGTTCTTCGGGAATATCCGGGTGCGACCGGGTCAGCCCCCGCACGTGCGCCTCGTAGATGACCGTCTCGTGGTACGGCGTGCGAGGCGCCCGGTCGGCACCCCAATCGAAGAACGGGTTGATCACCACGCCGAGTGGCACGTACGGCGCCGAATCCAAGTCGTTCCGCGTGTCCGGGTCGGTGAAGTGGTGGCCGAACACCGCTTCGTCCCACTCCAGCCTGCCGCTGACCGCCTTCGCATACGGGTCGAGCAGCAACTTGGCGGGGTTGCACCGAGGTCCCCGCGCTGGGTCGTACGGCCCGTGCACCCGGTAGCCGTACTGCTGACCGGGCCCGATCCCCGGCAGGTAGCAGTGGTGCACGAACCCCTCGACCTCGGACAGCCGCACCCGGGTCTCCTCACCGGATGACGAGAACAGGCACAGCTCGACGGCTTGGGCCACCTCCGAGAAGAGCGCGAAGTTCGTGCCCACCCCGTCGTAGGTGGCCCCCAGCGGGTAGGGCGATCCAGGCCAGGGGCGCACTCGTCCTCCCTCGTGAGTGGTAAGTGTCGTTAGAACGACACTTACCACTCACGAGGCCCGACCAGGCCCCGGAACGGTGGTGGCGCGCGAACCGTTGTCGCGACCTAGTGCAATTGCACTATGCTCTCGACGGCGTCGGTCAAGAAGTCGGCAGACGTACTCCATGGGTGTCGACGACCAACAACGGGTGGCTCATGAGCAGGGCAAGAGTCGATGGGGCGCGTCCGGAGGCTGTGGACAACGCCGGGGAAGCCGAGCTGCGTCAGCTGCTGGCGGGCCTGACCGCCGTTCGCGACGGCGACTTCGGGGCCCGGCTGCCGGATGGTGCCGACGGGCTGCTGGGCGAGATCGCCACCGTCTTCAACGGGATGGCCGACCAGCTCTCGGTGTTCACCTCCGAGGTGACGCGGGTGGCGCGCGAGGTCGGTAGTGAGGGCAGGCTCGGCGGCCAGACCGAGGTGCCGGGCGTGTCCGGGAGCTGGCAGGACCTGACCGAGTCGGTCAACGTCATGGCCGGCAACCTGACCACCCAGGTGCGGGACATCGCCCAGGTGGCCACAGCGGTGGCGCGCGGCGACCTGTCCCAGAAGATCGACGTCGACGCGCGCGGCGAGATCCTCGAGCTGAAGAACACCGTCAACACCATGGTGGACCAGCTTTCCGCCTTCGCCGACGAGGTCACGCGCGTCGCCCGCGAGGTCGGCAGCGAGGGCCGGCTCGGCGGGCAGGCGCAGGTGCCCGGCGTCGGCGGGGTGTGGCGCGACCTCACCGATTCGGTGAACTTCATGGCCGGCAACCTCACCGACCAGGTCCGCAACGTCGCTCAGGTGACGACCGCGGTCGCGAAGGGCGATCTGTCCCAGAAGATCACCGTCGACGCCCGAGGCGAGATCCTCGAGCTCAAGAACACCATCAACATCATGGTCGACCAGCTTTCGTCGTTCGCCGACGAAGTCACCCGCGTCGCCCGCGAGGTCGGTACCGAAGGCCGGCTCGGCGGCCAGGCCGACGTGAAGGGTGTCTCCGGCACCTGGCGCGACCTGACCGACTCCGTGAACTTCATGGCGGGCAACCTCACCGACCAGGTCCGCAACATCGCCCAGGTCGCCACGGCGGTGGCCGAGGGCGACCTGTCGCAGAAGATCAACGTCACCGCCCGCGGCGAGGTGCTGGAGCTCAAGGACACCATCAACACGATGGTCGACCAGCTTTCCGCGTTCGCCGACGAAGTCACCCGCGTCGCCCGCGAGGTCGGCACCGAAGGCCGGCTCGGCGGCCAAGCCGACGTGAAGGGCGTCTCCGGCACCTGGAAGGACCTCACCGAGTCGGTCAACGTCATGGGCGACAACCTCACCGCGCAGGTGCGGTCCATCGCGCAGGTGACCACCGCCGTCGCCCGCGGCGACCTGTCGCAGAAGATCCGCGTCGACGCGCGCGGCGAGATCCTCGAGCTGAAGGACACCATCAACACGATGGTGGACCAGCTTTCCGCGTTCGCCGACGAAGTCACGCGTGTTGCGCGCGAGGTCGGCACCGAGGGCAACCTGGGCGGGCAGGCCACCGTGCGCGGGGTTTCGGGGACGTGGAAGGACCTCACCGACAACGTCAACGTGATGGCGTCCAACCTCACCGGGCAGGTCCGCTCGATCGCGCAGGTCGCCACCGCGGTCGCCCGCGGCGACCTTTCGGGCAAGATCACTGTGGAGGCCAAGGGCGAGGTCGCCGCGCTCGCCGACACCATCAACACGATGGTCGACACGCTTTCCGCCTTCGCCGACGAAGTCACCCGCGTCGCCCGCGAGGTCGGCACCGAAGGCATGCTCGGCGGCCAGGCGCGCGTGCCCAACGTCGCCGGGACGTGGAAAGACCTCACCGACAACGTCAACTCGATGGCGAACAACCTCACCGGCCAGGTCCGCAACATCGCGCAGGTGACCACCGCCGTCGCCCGCGGCGACCTGACCAAGAAGATCGACGTCGACGCGCGCGGCGAGATCCTCGAGCTCAAGACCACGATCAACACGATGGTGGACCAGCTCTCCGCGTTCGCCGCAGAGGTCACGCGCGTCGCCCGCGAGGTCGGCAGCGACGGCAAGCTGGGCGGCCAGGCCGAGGTCGAAGGCGTGTCGGGCACCTGGAAGCGGCTCACCGAGAACGTCAACGAGCTGGCCGGCAACCTGACCCGGCAGGTACGGGCGATCGCGGAGGTCACCAGCGCGGTGGCCGAGGGCGACCTGACCCGCTCGATCACCGTGGACGCCTCGGGCGAGGTGGCCGAGCTGAAGGACAACATCAACTCGATGGTCGAGTCGCTGCGCGAAACCACGCGGGCGAACCAGGAACAGGACTGGCTGAAGTCCAACCTGGCCCGGATCACCGGGCTGATGCAGGGCCGCCGCGACCTCGCCGTGGTCGCCGCGGCGGTGATGGACGAGCTCGTCCCGCTGGTGGCCGCCCAGTACGGCGCCTTCTACCTCGCCGACGAGACGGCCGTACCGCTGGAGCTGCGGCTGGTCGGGGCCTACGGTCACCCGGACGGCGACAGCCCTTCCACCCGCTTCCGGATCGGGCAGTCGCTGGTCGGCCAGGCGGCGCGCAGCCGGCGCGCGATCGTCGTCGACGACGTCCCGCCGGGCTACGCGACCATCTCCTCGGGACTCGGCGCGACGGCGCCGACGAGCCTGATCGTGCTGCCCATCGTGGTCGAGGACCAGGTCCTCGGCGTCATCGAACTCGCGTCGGTGCGCGGATTCACCCAGGTGCACCGCTCGTTCCTCGAGCTGCTGATGGAGCAGATCGGCGTCAACGTCAACAGCATCGTGGCCAGCGCCCGCACCGACGAGCTGCTGGGCGAGTCGCAGCGGCTGACCGCCGAACTGCAGACCCGCTCGGAGGAACTCCAGGCGCGGCAAGAGGAACTGCAGAGTTCCAACGCCGAGCTGGAGGAAAAGGCCGCGCTGCTGGCGACGCAGAACAGTGACATCGAACAGAAGAACCTCGAGATCGAGCAGGCGCGCCAGGAGCTGGAGGCCCGTGCCCAGCAGCTGACGCTGGCCTCGAAGTACAAGTCCGAGTTTCTCGCCAACATGAGCCACGAACTCCGGACGCCGCTCAACAGCCTGCTGATCCTGGCGCAGCTGCTGGCGCAGAACCCGTCGCGCAACCTCTCCGCCAAGCAGGTGGAGTACGCCGGGATCATCCACTCGGCGGGTTCGGATCTGCTCCAGCTGATCGACGACATCCTCGACCTGTCCAAAGTGGAGGCGGGGAAGATGGACGTCATGCCGGAGCCGGTCGCGCTGCGGCAGCTGCTGGACTACGTCGAAGCGACGTTCCGGCCGATGACCTCGCAGCGCAACCTGGACTTCCGGATCACGGTGGCCCCCGGCGCGCCCGACGAGCTGCTGACCGACGACTCCCGGCTGCGGCAGGTGCTGCGCAACCTGTTGTCCAACGCCGTGAAGTTCACCGAAGTCGGCGGGGTGGAACTGCACATCGAGCCGGTCGAGCGCGCCCGGCTCCCCCGGCCGGTGCGCGCGCACGGCCCGGCGGTCGCGTTCCGCGTCATCGACACCGGCGTCGGCATCGCCGAGCACCAGCTCGAGTCGATCTTCGGCGCGTTCCAGCAAGCCGACGGCACCACCAGCCGCAAGTACGGCGGCACCGGCCTCGGCCTGTCGATCAGCCGTGAGATCGCGCAGCTGCTCGGCGGTTTCATCACCGCGGAGAGCACGCTGGGCGAAGGCAGCACGTTCACCTTCTACATCCCGGTCGCGCGGCCGGACTTCGCCGAGCTGCCACCGCAGGAAGACCTCGGGCCGGCCACCGTCGTCACGACGACACCGGCGCCGCCGCGCCGCTTGCTCGTCGTGGAGGAACGCTCCCGCGGCCTGCTGACGCTCGTCGCGGAAAGCGCGGTGACCGACCTCGCGGACCGGCGCGACCCGCGGGCCGACGTCCAGGTGGTGACCGCGGTCGGCACGCAAGAAGCCGCCGCCGCGCTCGCCGCGCAGGCCTACCACTGCGTGGTGCTCGACCTCGATCTCCCCGGCCGGACCGCGTTCGACTTCCTGGACGCGATCCGGGGGGACAGCGCGTTGCGTGCGGTTCCGGTGCTCGCCCACAACGGCCATCGCCTCGACGACGAGCAGGAGCGGCTGCTGCACTCGAGCACCGACGGCGCCTCGCTCGAAGTGCTCTCCGGCCTCGACGAGCTGCGGGAGCGGATCGCCCTGCACCTGTCCGCGGAGGAACCCGGCGCGGTGCTTCCGCTGGTGCGCCAGGACATGTCCGCCGCGCCGGTGCGGCCCGCCGACGTCGACGAGTCGCTGAGCGGGCGCACGGTGCTGATCGTCGACGACGACCCGCGCAACGTCTACGCGCTGACCGGGATGCTCGAGCTGTACGGAATGCAGGTGCTGCACGCCGAAGACGGCCGCAAGGGCGTCGAAACCGTGGTCGGGCACCCGGGGATCGACCTCGTCCTGATGGACGTGATGATGCCCGAGATGGACGGCTACGCGGCCACCGCGGCGGTCCGCGCGATGCCGGACCGGGCAGGCCTGCCGATCATCGCGGTGACGGCGAAGGCGATGCCGGGCGACCGGGAGAAGTGCCTCGCCGCGGGTGCCAGCGACTACGTCACCAAGCCGGTCGACGCGGACGATCTCATCGCCCGGATCAAGCGGCACGTGACACGCTGATGACCCTCGACCGGGCGGCCAGACCCGCCGATGTCACCGCGACCACCGCCCAGCTGACGGAAACGGTCGCGCGGCTGCGCGCCGAGATCGACCGCGCGCACGCCGTCGCGGACGGGCGAGCGCTGATCGAGCTCGCCAAGGGCGTCCTGATGGAACGCCTGCACTGCGCGCCGACGGACGCCGCGCAGCAGCTGGACACCCTGGCCGAACGCGCGGGCCTGTCCCGGCTTGAGTTCGCCGCGGACGTCGTCGGCGACGCCGCCCGCGACCGGATCAGCGAGGTCGCGCGGGAATTCCTCGCCCAGACCAGCGAAACCGGCGAGTCCGTCGGGCTGCGGCTGCGCACGGCCGAAAGCGGGATCCTGGCCTCGGACGACACCCAGCGCGTCGCCGAGTCGATCCTGAACCACGCCCTGTTGCCGCTCGGCGCCACCGCGGTCGCCGTGTGGCGCGCCGGCCCCGACGGCTCGCTCACCCTCGCCGGTCACGCCGGTTTCTCGGCGGAGGAAGCGAATCGCTGGCGCTACGTCCCGCCGGGCGTCGCCACTCCGGCCCGAAGCGCGCTGCTGGAACGGGAACCCAAGTGGTTCGCCACGCTGTCGGGTTCCGGGCTGCCCTCGATCGGGCAGCACGCGCTGGCCGGCGGCGGCCGCGTCGCCGTCCCGACCGGCACCGGCGGCCGGATCATCGGCGTCGTCGAGATGTGCTGGCCCAGCCGGCCCCCGGCCGCGTCGCTGGCGATGCGCCGGCAGTTCGAGGCGCTGGCCGAACTGTGCGCGCACACGCTCGACGCCTGGGACGGCATCGCGGCGGACGGACCGCCCGCCGGAACCGTGCTTTCCGAGCTGATCGACCTCATCGACGGCCTGCACGATCCGGCGCTGCTGCTCACCCCCTGCGTCGACGACCTCGGCGAGGCGGGCGACTTCCGGATCCACCACGCCAACAGCCGGTTCGCCGATCCCGGTGGCAGGCCGCGGACGCGGATCGTCGGCGCGCGGCTGCTCGAAACCTATCCGCTGATGGCCGAAACCAGCGGCCTGCTCGACAAGATCCGCTGGGTGCACGCCACCGGCGAGCCGTTCCGCGCGGAGAACACCGCGCTGACCGCGCTCGTCGGCCAGATCCCGCTGACCTCACTCATCGATCTCGGGATCCACCGAGTCGCGGGCAATGTCGTGCTCACCCTCAAGATCCAGGACGACACCGCCAAGCTCGCCGTGCTGCTCCAGCACGCGCAGCGGCTCGGCCGGATCGGCGGCTTCGAGGAGAACCTTCTCACCGGCGAAATCGCCTGGAACGACGAGCTGTTCAAGCTGTACGGCCTCACCGCGGCCGACCGTCCGCTCTCGCTGGACCAGCTCGCCGCGCACGCGCACGCCGACGACGAAGCCGCCATCGGCCGGTTCCTCCGTACCGTGCTGCACCACCAGCGCGCGTCGTCCACCGCGTTCCGGCTGCGCCGCTCCGACGGCGTCGCCCGCCACATCCGGGTGGTCGCCGAACCCGTCACCGACGACACCGGCCGGCTCGTCCGGGTGCGCGGTGCCTACCAGGACGTTTCGGCGCAGCACTGGACCGAGGTCGCTCTCGCCGCGACTCGCGATCGCCTCGCCCAGACCGAACAGGAGGCGATCGAGCGCAGCCGGCTGACTCTCCAGCTGCAGCACGCGATCATGCCGCTCGCGCCGTCCCCGCTCGACATCCCGGGCCTGCAGGTCGCCGTCCGCTACCGGCCCGCCGAGAAGGAGCACCTGGTCGGCGGCGACTGGTACGACGCGGTCACCCTGCCGACCGGGGAGATCCTGCTGTGCGTCGGCGACGTCGCCGGGCACGGCATCGAAGCCGCCACCGGCATGGTCGGGCTGCGCAACGCGCTGCGCGGCCTCGCCGCCACCGGCGCCGGCCCCGCGCAACTGCTGACCTGGCTCAACCTGGTCGCCTACCACCTCACCGACCACGTCACCGCCACCGCGGTCACCGCGATCTACCACCCCGGCACCCGGCGGCTGCGCTGGGCGCGCGCCGGGCACCTGCCCCCGATCGTCCGCCGGAACGGCGAGGTCTCGGTGCTGCCGCTGATTCCGGGCGCGCTGCTCGGCGCCGTCCAGCACGCCGCCTACCACGAAGAGGAACTCGAGCTCGGCCACGGCGACATCCTGCTGATCTACACCGACGGCCTGATCGAACGCCGGGACCGTGCGGTGCAGGACTCCATCAACCAGCTCGCGACCCTGATCACGACCCGGCCTCGTGGTCTCGAGCAGCAGCTCGACGCCCTGCTCACGTACAGCACCGCCGACACCGACGACGACACCTGCGTGGTGGGCATCCAGGTCACGGCGTTTGAACCAGGCCAGAACGAGGAATAAGACGTAAGTGTTGACCACGGACGAGTCCGCGGTCCGGGACGTGCTGAGCCGGACCCTCGATGACGATCAAGCCCGACTGGTGGCCGACTGGGTCACCGAGCAGCGGCCCGAACCACTCGACGAGAACGATCTCCGCCGCGAAGCCGTCGAGCTGGTGGAATGCCTGAAGGACGCTCTCGCCGGCACCGTCCCGATCTCCCTGATCGCCGAGCGCCATGACGGCGTCCGCTCCGCACTGCGCGCGCTCTCCACCCGCCGCGCCCGGGCGGGTGCCTCCCCGTCGGGCACCGCGGTGGCCATCCTCTCCTTCAAGCACACGCTGCTCGGCGCGATCGAGCGCCAGACCGACGACCCCGAGCTGCGTTACCGCGCGGCGCTGCTGGTCAGCGAGCTGCTCGACAGTGCGGGCGTGTTCACTTTCACCGTCTTCAACGAGGGCCGCGAAGAGATCATCCGGCGCCAGCATGACCAGATGCTGGAGCTGTCCACCCCGGTGATCCGGCTGTGGCGCCACGTCCTGGCCGTCCCGCTCATCGGCACCCTCGACAGCGCGCGCACCCAGGTCGTGATGAACGGCCTGCTCGAAGCCATCCAGGCGCACGAGGCCCGGATCGCCATCATCGACATCACCGGCGTCCCCACCGTCGACACCGCGGTCGCGCAGCACCTGCTCCAGACCATCAGCGCGGTCCGGCTGATGGGCGCCGATTGCCTGGTCAGCGGCATCCGCCCGGCCATCGCCCAGACGATCACGCAGCTCGGGATCGACCTGTCGCACATCGACACGCGGGCCTCGCTGGCCGACGCGCTGGCCGCGGCGATCCGGCTGCTCGACGACGAGCCGGCGCCCAGATGAGCACCGGGCTGCCGATCCTGCGCCTCGGCGACGTCCTGCTCACCGGGCTGCTCAGCGATCTCGACGACGCGACCGCGCTCAAGTTCACCGACGAGCTCACCACCCGGATCTCCGCCGACGGCATCCGCGGTGTCGTCATCGACATCTCGCGGCTGGAGATCATCGACTCGTTCGTCGCCCGCGTGCTCATGCAGCTCGCCGGCACCGGGCGGCTGCTCGGCGCGGAGATGGTCGTCGCGGGCATGCGGCCCGCGGTCGCCATCACGCTGTCCGAGCTGGGCCTTCAGCTCACCGGCGTGCACACCGCGCTGAACGCGGAACAGGCCATGGAACGCCTGGGCTGGCGCCGGCCCGAAGAGGCGTCCCATGCTTCCTGACGAACTCACCGAGCCGGTGACCGCGCGGGGCGAGCAGATCCACGACGTCCGTGCCGAAGAAGACCTCCTCACCGCGCGCCACGCCGTGCGCGCGGCCGCGGTGGCCGTCGGCTTCAGCCTGGTCGACCAGACCAAGATCGTCACCGCGGCCAGCGAGCTCGTCCGCAACGCCTACATCCACGGCGGCGGCGGGGCACTGGGGATCACCGCGCTGCGCGACAGCACCGGCCGCGTCGGCCTGCGCCTGCACGTCCGCGACGACGGGCCCGGCATTTCCGACGTCGACCAGGCGATGAGCGACGGCTTCAGCACCGGTGCCGGGCTCGGCCACGGCCTCGGCGGCACCCGGCGGCTGGTCGACGAATTCACCATCGACACCGCCGAAGGCCGCGGCACCACCGTGACCGTCGTGCGGTGGAAGCCGTGACCCGGCAGCTGCGGATCGACCACCCCAGCGCCGTGCACGCCGCCGTCCACGCGACCCGGAACCTCGCGCGCGACGCCGGCCTGCCGGAGGGGCTCGTGGATCGCGCCGCCGTGATCACCGCCGAGCTCGCGGGAAACCTCGACAAGCACGCCAAGGGCGGCGTGGTCTATCTCCAGCAAGCCCTCACCGGCACCGGGATCGAGATCCTCGCCGCCGACGACGGTCCCGGCATGGCCGATCTCGACCACTGGCGTACCGACGGCCACACCACCACCGGCACGCTGGGCACCGGGCTCGGCGCGGTCAGCCGGATGGCCACCGACTTCCGCATCGAGTCGATCCCCGGCGTCGGCACTCTCGCCGCCGCGCGCGTGCTGTCCGTCGCCGGTGGGGCCATGCACTTCTGCCTGCCCCGCGAGGGCGAAGACCACTGTGGTGACGCCGTTGCCGTCGCCGCGAGCGCCGGTGGCTGGACCGCCGTGGTCGCCGACGGGCTCGGCCACGGACCTGCCGCTGCCGAAGCGTCCGAAGCCGCGCTTCGCGTGTTCCGCGCCGATCCGGCACGCCCGCTGCCCGAGCACCTCAAGGCCATGCACCAGGCGCTGCGCCGCACGCGCGGCGCGGCGGTCGCCCTGGCCCGCGCCACCCCCGGCCGCGTCGAGTTCTGCGGCGTCGGCAACGTCGCGGGCACGACCTTCGACGGCGGACGCCCGCGGCTGCTGCTCAGCGTTCCCGGCGTCGTCGGCTTCACGCTCCCGCCCGCCCCGGTTCGCGTGCTCACCACCGAGAGCGCGCTCGTCGTCCTCCACACCGACGGCGTCGACCCGGCCTGGTCCGCGCACGCGCCCACGTTCCCGCACCCCGCGCTGCTCGCCGCCACCCTCGTCCACCGCCACCGCATCCCGCGCGACGACGCGGCGATGCTGGCTCTCCGTCAGGACCGGCCCGCATGATCCACACCGATGCGCCCATGCTGCGCGCCCACCTTCGCAAGATCTGCGCCGAAGCCGGTGTCGCCGCCGAGCGGCGCGCCCGGCTCGTCCTGACCGTCTCGCTGCTCACCGAGCCGGTGTTCGACAACGGCGCGGCCGCCGGCCTCACGGCGTCCACAGTGGACGATGCGCTCGTCGTCACGCTCCGGCTGCCCGGCCCGGTCGAGCGGAATTCCTTGCCGCTGCTGCCCGACACGAGCGACGGCGCCATCCTCACCTGGCACCTGCCCACCGGCCCCGAACCGGTTCCGGCCGCCTCCGACGACGAAACCGCGGGCCGCCAGGAGATGCTCGCGCTCGTGGCGCGCAACGACGCCCTCGTCCAGGAGCAGCGCGACCTCAAGCACGAACTCGGCGAGACCAACAGCGGCGTCCTCGCGATGTATGTCGAACTCGAGCAGCGGGACGAACAGCTGCGGCGGGCCCACGCGGTGATCTTCCGCGAGCTGGAGGACGCACTGCGCCCGCGGCCGCCCGCCGTTCCCGGGCTGGAGCTGGCCGTGCACTACGCGGCCACCGGCCAGGACGCGCCCACCGGCGGCGACCTCTACGACTGGTTCGTGCTGCCGGACGGCAGCCTGCACGTGACGCTGGTCGACGCGGTCGGCCACGGCGTCACCTCGACCCGGCACGCGCTGACCGTCACCCACGCCATCCGGACGCTGGTGCTGGAGGGACATCCGTTCCGCGACCTCGTCGCGCGTACCTCCCGCACGCTCGCGTCGATCGAGCCGGACCTGATGGCCACGGTGGTGCTCGCCAGCCTCGATCCCGCGACCGGCGAGCTGAGACTGGCCAACGGCAGCCACCCACGTCCGGTGCTGGTCACCGCCGACGGGCACGCCGAATTCCTCGCCGCCGCCGTCACCGGGCGGGGCGTCGGCTTCCCGGCCCCTGGCACGCCCAGCATCATCGGACTGACGCTGAGACGCGGAGAAACGCTGCTGCTCTACACCGACGGCCTGATCGAGGGCCGCAAGGACCTGACCGAAGGCGAGGAGCGCCTGCTCGCGATGGCCCGCCGCCTTGCCGGGCTGCCCACCGCGGAGCTGCCCGGCCGGCTGGTCGCCGGCATGCACGACGTCGTCCTGCACGCCGACGACACCGTGGTCATCGCGATCCGTCGCTGATCAGCGCCCGCGCCTCCTCAAGCGTCGGGCGGACCGTCAGCACACTGTCCAGTCCCAGCAGGGAAAGCGGGCGAAGCAGCGCACGTTGCCGGGTGACGACGACGAAAGCCGCACCGGCGGCTTCGGCGCGCTTGTGCGTCTCGACCAATGCGGTCAGGCCGCTGGAGTCGCAGAACGGCACCGCCGAGAAGTCCGCCACCAAGGCACGCGGGCCGCCCTCCAGCGCGCGGTCGAATCCGGCCCGCAGGTGCGCGGTGACCGCGAGGTCGACGTCGCCGGCGACGGTCACCACGGTGAGCGGCTCCTCCGCCGTCACCGTCACGGACAGCCGGTCATGCTCCACGGGAAGCTCATCAGGCAAGGGATACCTCCGTCAGCCACTCACGTCGAAGCCACGGCTGCCGTCTTAACCGCACTTGCGACGGTAGCAGCGCCAGGGTGTTCCGGCAGCGCTGATAGTCCATTGTGGACTAAGCGGGCAGCCCGAGCGCGCGCATCGCCGCCTCGCGGTCCGGGCGGATCGTCATCAGCGGCGCCATGGCGAGGATCTCCAGCGGCTTGAGCACCGCCCGCCGGGCGGTCACCAGCACGAATCCCTGCTCCTCGGCGGCGGCGAGGCGGTGCGCGGCGAACAGCAGCCCGAGGCAGCCGGATCCGCAGAACGTCACGGCGGCGAGGTCGGCGATCACCGGCACCGGGCCGGGCACGACGGCGGCGAAGGTGGCGGTCAGCAGCGGCTCGGCGACGAGGTCCAGCTCGCCGGTCACGACCACGACCGCGACGTCGGGACGCGACTCGACGTCGACGCTGAACGGCGGCGGACCACCACGCGTCTCGGAGGCAACGGTCATGGCGCCGGATCTCCCGCTTCCGCCCACCAGAGGTCGAGAGCCGACCCTGTCGCCGGACAGACTACGCGCGCGTGATCACGGTTCGACCACTCATACGGTCGCCGGAGACAACGAAATCTCCGCCCAGACGGTCTTGCCCTTGGTCCGCCACAGCTGCCCCCAGCCGGCGGTGCAGGCCGCGACGAGCGTCAGCCCGCGGCCGCCGTCGAGCCCGCCTGCCCGCGGCCGCGCGGGCAGCACCCCGCCGTCGTCCACCTCGAGCCGCAGCGATCCGGTCCGGCGCACCAGCCGCACCCGCACCGGCGGCGCGCCGTGCACCAGCGCGTTCGCGACGAGTTCGCCGAGTACCAGCAGCACGTCGGCCAGCACGGCGGGTGCGAGGTGCGGCAACGCGGCGCGCGCCCACCGCCGGACCCGCCCCAGCTCGTCGACGTCGTGCTCGATGTCCAGCACCGCGACGTCCCCGCTGTCCTGTGCCGGTCGCGTGCTCGTCGGGGCTTCTCTGCTGCCGGTGCTCACTCAGCCACCTCCGGTTCGTGGTCCACCTCTCCGGTCTGGTACCCAGCCGAACCCGCCGCCACGCGTGAGATCGCCGACCGCGTCCTGGGCGCTGCTGTCACCGCCCCGGGAGGTAGGCCAAACCGTGCGCGCCGGGTTCCCCACCACGCGGCACAGCGATGGTGTCGATCACCTCCAGCCGAGCCAGGTCGACCACGCTGACGGTCGAATCGACGACGGCCGAGAGGTAGGCCCGGCCGCCGTCGGGCGAGGACGTCAGCGTCAGCGGCATCGCGCCGACCGCCACCTCGCCGACCCGTTCCAGCTCGGCAGGGGACGAACCTGCCCACACCGTCAGCTGCCCCGCGGCGGGCGGGCCAGGCACCTCGCCGGCCAGCAGCATGCCGGTGGCGGTCCAGTGCACCGGGATCACGGCGTGACCGGTCGGCAGAGTCCGGACGATCGCACCGGACCGCGTGTCGATCAGTGCCACGCCGGGCTCGGCAACCGGGCGGCCGACGTCGGCCTTGGGCGCGGCGAGGGCCACGGTCGAGCCGTCCGGGCTCACCGCGATGCCTTCGCTGCCACGCACCGCGATCTTGTCGACAAGGGCGGCGGTGGCCAGCTCGACCACGGTGACGTACGGGGCTTCCTTGTTGGCCGCGTAGCCGAGCCGGCCGTCCGGGTCTATGGCGAACCAGTGCGGTCCGGGCGCGAAGGTGTCGATGCGGCGCAGCACGCGCCGGGTCGTCGTGTCGAGGACGACCACGCCGCCGGGACCCGCCGGACCGGCTTCCACGCTGACGTAGAGCAGCCGGCGCGC
The DNA here is from genome assembly GCA_963762765.1 of uncultured Actinomycetota bacterium. Taxonomy (GTDB): domain Bacteria; phylum Actinomycetota; class Actinomycetes; order Mycobacteriales; family Pseudonocardiaceae; genus Amycolatopsis. The sequence goes on along the minus strand of CAVXMR010000028.1, from coordinate 27,952 downwards.
CGGGTCGAGTGCCAAGCCGTGCGGCCCGTGCTCGGGCGCGAGGTCGAGCACCTCGACCACCCGGCCCTCGTCCGGGTCGAGCACGGTCAGCAGGTGGTTGGGACCGTCGTGGTGCCCGTAGTAGCCGCCGACGTAGGGAACGGTGCAGTAGAGCAGCCGGTGTTCGGCGTCGAAGCACAGTTCGTGCGGCTCGGCCGGGACGGCCAGCACCTTCAGGACCCGGTGGTCGACGGCGTCGAGCAGGGTGACGGTCGGGCCGCTTTGGCTGACCACGGCCAGCCGGTCGCCGGGCCGGGGATACGAGGACATCGGGGACTCCTTTTGCGTAGGTCGGACAGGTCCCACCGTGCCGCCGTCCGCCGTATTGCCACAATGGGAATGTCGGCACGGGATAGTTGCTCAGATCGGAATGATGCTGGTGAACAGGCAGATTGACGCCAATCTGGTGGTCGCTTTGGACGCGCTGCTGGCCGAGCACAGTGTCACCCGGGCCGCGGAACGCCTCCGCACCTCGCCCGCGGCGATGAGCCGCACCCTAGGCAGGCTGCGACGGCTGCTGGGCGACCCGCTGCTCGTCCGGGCCGGGCAGGCCATGGTGCCCACCCCTCGCGCGGAGGCGCTGCGCGACGAGGCGGCGGCCGTCGTCCGACGCTGCGGCGCTCTGCTCTCCCCCGGCGTGGACGTCGACCCGGTCACGCTGAATCGGACGTTCACCCTGCAGGCCGCCGACATCGTCACGGCGGCACTGGCCCCGGGGTTGCTGGACCTCGCGGCCGCGGAGGCACCCGGGGTGTCGGTCCGGTTCCAGACCGAGGAACTCGAAGGCGGCCCGGCGCTGCGGGACGGCCGCGTCGACCTGGAGGTCGGCTCGATCGACCACATCGACCCGGAAACCCGCTCCGAGCAGCTGGTCACCCTGCCGATCGTGGCCGGGGTGCGGGCGGGGCACCCGCTGACCGAGGGACGGCTGACCCCGGCCCGGTTCGCCGCGGCCGCGCACGTCGGTGTGAGCCGCCGCGGCCGGTTCAGCGGCCCGGCCGACGCCGCGCTGGCCGAGCACGACCTGCGCCGGCGCGTGGTGGCCGTGCTGCCCAGCCACCTCGCGGCGATGACCCTGGCCGCACAGACCGACCTGGTCTGCCTGGTGCCCGGCGGGGACGGCGACCCGATCACCGCGGTGGCGCACGCCCATGGCCTGCGGCTGCTGGAAATCCCGCTGCCGCTGCCGCCGGTGGTGATCGGGATGGCCTGGCATCCCCGGCACGCCGCCGACGGCGGACACGGCTGGCTGCGCTCAGCCGTGCGCCGGGCCCTGCGACCGGCTCACACGGCCGCGCAGAGCTCCGGGACGACGTCTTCGATGTTCTCCCGCACCACATAACGGGCTTCCGCGTCGTACGGCGTCGGATCACGGTTGACGATCACCAACGTCGCCCCGGCGTGGACGGCCAGCGTGCACAGCGACGCGGCGGGCTCGACCTGTAGCGAACTGCCCACCGCAAGGAAAAGCCCGCTGGCGGCGGCGATGTTCCGGGCATGGCTGAGCAGGTCGGCGTCGAGCTTCTGTCCGAAAAGGACTACGCCGAGCTTGATGATGCCGCCGCAGTCCGGGCAGGACGGATCTTCGTCGCCGCTTCCGACCCGCGCCAGCACCTCCGGCGTCGGGAATTGCTTGGCACAGCGGGTGCACACCGAGGTGTGCATGCTTCCGTGCAGCTCCAACACCTTCCGGGCGGCGAGCCCGGCACGCTGGTGCAGGCCGTCGACATTCTGCGTGAGCACGCGCACGGCGACGCCCTCGCGGTCGAGCCCCGCCAGCGCGCGATGTGCGGCGTTCGGCTCGGCACGCCAGGCGGCGTGCCCGGCGTAGCTGCGCCAGAACTGACGCCGCACTCCCGGGTCGGCCATGAAATTCTCGAGCGTGAACGCGTTCACCGCGGCCGGGTCCCGCGTCCACAGGCCCTGCGGCCCGCGGTAGTCGGGAATCCCGGACCCGGTCGAGATGCCCGCACCGGTCAGCACGGCGATCCGCCGCGCACCATGGATCCGGTCGAAGAGCTCCTCGTTCATACCGCCCGAGGTTAACGACCGCCCCGCGCGCCGACGATCGATTTTCCCGCGCTGGGTGCTACGACACCGGCCGGTACCGCAGGTCCACGGCCAGCGCGGGATCGCCGTCGTGAATCCGCGCCCACCGCACCGGCTCGATCCCCGGAGCGTCGAACAGCCGTATCCCGGAGCCGAGCATGACCGGCGCCAGATGCACGGCGAACTCGTCGATCAGGCCCCGCTCGAGGCACTGCCGGGCGATGTCCTGGCTGTGGATCTCGAGGTCCTTGCCCTCCGCCGCCTCGAGCCCGATCTCGACGGCCTCGGCCAGATCGCAGTCGAGAAAGGTGACCGAGGGATCCGGCACCACGTCCTCGGGATGGTGAGTCAGCACGAAGACCGGGCCATGCCACGCGCCACCGTACGGCTGCCGACCGGCCTGACCGGGAAACTTCTCGGCGAGCGCGTCGTAGCCGTTCCGTCCACCCAGGACCGCGCCCAGCGTCGCGATCGATTCCTCGTGCACGCCCTGGCTGACCTTCACCCCCGACATCCAGTCCATCGAATGGCCGGGACCGGCCGCGAACCCGTCCAGCGACATCATCAAATGCCAGCGCACCTTGCCCATCGCACTCTCCATTCGTCTCGGTTCTGCCAGTACCGACCGGCCGGCTCCCCGAAACTCATCGGTGCGGTTCAGGACTCGTGACCTCCTGGCCGAGCAGAGCCTTTAGGTCCAGGTCGTGAGCGCCACCCTCAGGGTGGCGCGCTCTCCGGGAGCACAAGTTCGGCTGACACCCGGCCACCGCACACGTCCTTTGTGGACCTTGTGGCATGAAGGGGCCTTTCGGTGCGTCAGACGCACCGAAAGGCCACTTCGGTACATCTCACCGCACCTCGCGCCGCCGACTGCCGGATCCGCCCGGAGGACAGCACGGTTGGCCACGACGGCGGCCCTGGTCCGGGACGCCCGGCGGCCGGTGCTCATCGTCGGGCACGGTGCCCGTGGCGCGCAGGGCGAGGTCCGCGCGCGGGCCGACCTGGAGATCCGCCAGGTGATCACCGACGTCCTCGAGGAGCTCCCCGCCCGCCAGCGCGCGGTGCTGAACCTGCGCGACGTCGGCGACCACAGCGCCGAGGAAGAGCCCGCGCCGTCGTCCGCGAACGGCTCACCGCGTACCTCTAGAGCTATTGCCGGGGAAGGCAAAGGTGGGGGTGCTGCTGGGGTTGGTGTGGCGAGGCGGAGGTCCGTGAATGCCATCATCGAGGGCCTAAGACGCCGTGAATGTGGCATTCACGGACTTGGGCTCGGTGGTTCGGTGGGGTGAGGGGGACTTTGCTCGCGGCAGACGCGAGGAAGGTGCCTCAATAACTCTCCAGGCAGACGCGCAGCCGGTCGAGGTCGGCCGCGATGCTCCGGCGGACCTGCCGGGCCATCAGCGGGGTCGCCCAGCCGAAGAACCCGCCCGGCGAACCGCTGGCGCGGATGGCGACCTCGGTGCCGCCGTCGGCGTCGGCCAGTTCGTAGCGCACGGTCATCGGGAACGGCCGCTCCACCTTCAGCTCGACCAGCCGGTCCGGCTCGTGGTCGGTGACGACGTAGCCGTAGCCGAAGGTCCGGCCGAGGAACTTCGCGGTCCGCTCGACCGTGGCTCCCGCGACCAGCGGCCCGGGCACGGCCGGAGTGCTCGAGGTGATCCCGCCGGTCCAGCGCAGGTCGTTGGCCGGGTCGAACATGAACGCGGCGACCTCGGCGCGGGACCGCCGCACCAGTACCGTCGGCCGGACGTCGACACTCATGCGCCTCCTACCAGGAACATCTATTTTAGATTGCTCTAAATTAAGTCTTCGCTACAGTAGAGTCAAGCCGGACGGGAGGTGCCGTGGTGGAGCCGTTGCAGGTGATCGCCGCACCCCGCCGGCTGCGCATCCTCGAACTGGTCTGGGACCGCGAGCTCACCGCGGGAGACATCGCTTCACGGTTCGACGTGTCCTTCTCGGCGATCAGCCAGCACCTGACCGTGCTCAAGACCGCCGGGTTCGTCACCGAACGCCGCGTCGGCAACAGCCGGATCTACCGGGCCGACCAGGCCGCGCTCGGCCCGCTGCGCGCCGTCGTCGAGGACCACTGGCGGCGCAGCCTCGACCGCCTCAAGGACGTCGTCGAGGCCGACCAGCGCAGGAAGGGCCGCACGTGACCGAAGTCCTCGAGGTGAGCGTCCACATCGACGCGCCACCCGAGACCGTCTTCCCCTACTTCACCGACCCAGCCCAGTACATCCGGTGGATGGGCGGCGAAGCGACCCTGGAGCCGGTGCCCGGCGGGACCTACCGGGTCGGCCTGCGAGACGGCGTGGCGGCGGTGGGCGAATTCGTCGAGATCGACCCGCCGCGCCGGATCGTCTTCACCTGGGGCTGGACCCACGGCCACCCCGTCACGCCCGGCTCCACCCGGGTGGTCGTCACGCTCGAACCCGTCGACGGCGGCACCCGGGTCGTGCTGCGGCACCACGACTTGCCAGACGTCGTGGAGCGGGCGCATCACCGCAAGGGCTGGAGCATGTACCTCGACCGGCTCGCCGTCCGCGTGAGCGGCGGGGATCCGGGCCCGGACCCGAACATCTGAGCCTCAGCTCGCGGTCCAGCCGCCGTCCATCGACAGCGAAGCACCGGTCACCTGGGCGGCATGGTCCCCGCAGAGCCACCGGACCAGCTCGGCCACCTGCGCGGGGTCGATCAGCCGCTTGACCGCGGCGCGCCGCAGCAGCACCTCGGCCGCGACCTCGTCCTCGGAAAGTCCGTGCGCCTCCGCTTGCGCGGCGAGCTGGCCGCGCACCAACGGCGTGTCGACGTAACCGGGGCTCACGCAATTGCTCGTCACGCCGTGCTCCGCACCTTCCAATGCGGCCACTTTGGACAGTCCCTCCAGCGCGTGTTTCGCCGCGACATAAGCGGATTTGAACGGGCTGGCGCGCAGGCCGTGCACGCTGGAGATGTTCACAATCCGGCCCCACCGCCCGGCGTACATGTGCGGCAGCACCCGCCGGATCGCCAGGAACGGCGCCGTCACCATCACCTGCTGCATCCGCGCGAAAACCTCGGGCGGGAACTCGGGCAGCGGCGCGACATGCTGGAAACCGGCGTTGTTGACCATGATGTCGACCTCGGCAGGCAGCGCCTCGACCGCGGCGGGATCGGCCAGGTCGGCGACGTGCGCCCAGCCGGACACCTCGGTGGCGGTCTGCTCGGCGGCGTCGCCGTCGATGTCGACCACGTGCACTTTCGCCCCGGACGCGGCGAGGGCGTGCGCGCACGCGTGGCCGATGCCGCTCCCGGCGCCGGTCACCAGCGCCACCCGCCCGTCCAGCTCCCCGCTCGTCATGGTCAGGACGGTAGGCGGGATTCCGGGTGCCGCACTATGTGGCGGACCTCCATAACCCGAGTCACGTGAGTGGTCGCTCGGGTCATCGAGAGCCGGGTGCCGGTAGGACCCCACCGCACCACAAGGCCCGCCAGGAGGCAGTTCGCGTTCGACCCGGTGCTGCGCGATCGCTCGCACGGACGACGTCCCAGCTCCCCCGCTGGACGGCGAAATCCTTGGAGTACCCGGTACTCGACGTCGAGCTCACCGGTGACGCCTGGCCGTGGGACCCGCCGCCATCCCGATGCTGCTCGCGTTGCTGGGTGCCGCTGCGTCGATCGGCGCGGCCGCGTTCACTTTTAGGGAAGGATGAGTCCCATGACCGAACCGAACACGGAACGCGCCCGGCAAGCGATCGTCGAACACACCCGGCGGCTGGCGGAATCAGCTGCCGCGGCCGGACCGGACGCCGCCGTGCCGACCGCTCCTAAGTGGACCGTCACCGACCTGGTCGAGCACGTGGGCCAGACCCTCTACTGGGTCGCGGAGATCATCGAACGGCGCATCGCCGACCCCACCCAGCTGCCCACGTCGATGGCCGTACTTCCCACCGACCCCCGCGAGTGGCAGGCGTGGCTGTCGGAAGCCGCGCAGCGGGTCGCGAGTGCGTGCTCCGACGACGCGCTCGACGCGCCGGTGTTCAACCCCGCGGGGGACGAGCGGTCCGGAGCGCGATTCTGGCTGTCCAGCATCCTCAACGAGACGGTCGTCCACGGCTTCGACGCGGCCAAGGCGGCGGACCGGCCGGACGACGTCGACGCCGACGCCGACATCGCGGCCGCGCTCATCGGCAACCACCTCGCGATGCTCACCTCCCCGACGTGGGAGATGCAACGGTCCGAGTCCGCGCACGCCATCCGAGGCACCGGGCAAACCCTGCAGTGGCAGGCCACCGACACCGCGGACGCCTGGCTGGTCGAACGGCGACCCGACGGCGCGACGTGGCGGCCGGGAACCGGGCAGGCCGAGGTGACGGTGACCGGCCCGGCACGATCGCTGCTGCTTACGTTGACCCGGCGGCTCCCGCTCACCGAGGTCAGCGTCGAAGGCGACACCGACCTCGTCCAGCACTGGCTGGACAACACCGCCCACGTCAGCGGCTGACGGTGGCTCGCAAGTCCTTTATGGACCGAGTGCACTGAAGGACGCCTTCAGTGGATCTAGTGCGCTGGAGGCGCCGGTCTCGTGAGTGGTAAGTCGGGCTCTAACCCTATTTACCACTCACGACAACCCGGCCCCAGCCCAACCCGCAGCTTCTCCTTCACCCGTTCTCAGTCGCGGCGGCCCCCGGTGATCAGGCGGTACCCGGCGAGGATGATCAGCGCGCCCAGGATCGCCAGGCCCCAGGTCCGCAGGTCGAAGAACGTGCCGAGCTGGACCTTGAACAGCGTCTTGCCGACCCAGCCGCCCACGAACGCGCCGGCGACGCCGAGCAGCATCGTGATGATGCAGCCGCCGGGGTCCTTGCCCGGCATGAGGGCCTTCGCGATCACTCCCGCGATCAGGCCCAGCACGATCCATCCGATGACGCCCATGTGCGGTCCTCTCGTTCCCCGAAAACGTCCTGCTACTGCTTGAGACGGCACAGACTGGCAGGCGGTTGTTCATCCGGCCCGCTCAGCGGCCCGGACGTGATCCACGTCTCAGCCTCCGGCCGCGGAAACGCGTAGAAACGGGTCGCGATCTGCCGGGCGGCCGGGCCGGGCGGCCGTCGCAGGTGCGTGTACGGGACGAGCAGTTGCCGGTACGCCGCCTCCAGCTCCCGGAGCTGCGGTTCGGTCAGCCAGACCGCCGCGCGCTGCGCCGCGCCCCACGGACCGAACTCGTCCCGGTGCGCCGCTGCCCAGGTCAGCAGCCGGCCCTCCTGTTCGTACATCCCGTCGAGGTAGGTCGCGACCTGCGTCCGGTACGGCTCGGCGAAGTCATCGGGCCTGGGCTCACGCAGGTGCTGTGGGACCGCGTGCCACCGGCCGTCTCGATGCTGCCGCACGTACCCCTCCGCGGCCAGGATCTCGAACGACGCGGGCAGTTCGCCGGCGGGCAGAGCACGCCACCCCGGATCGCCGTACACCTCGATGTCCCGGATACGCACGGCCCGGCGAGGGGTCCCGGCCAGCAGCCGCTTCGCCACAACCAGCAGCAGCACCGCGACCGGCAGCTCACCGGCCACGGCGAGGACGACGCTGGTCCACCGGTCCGGCGACGCCCAGTCGAGCATGACGTCGAACCAGGCGTCGCAGCACAGCAACGCCGCCGTGGCGGCGAGCAGCGGCACCGCGGCCGGACGACGGCGCATCCCCAGCCAGGCCGCGGCGGCGAAACACAGCAGCAGCGCCACGTCGAAACCGACCCAGGCGGTCCGCCACTGACCGGTGTCGTAGCGCTGCGGCAACGTGTGCGCCAGGTAGAGCGTCCACGGGACGAGGCAGACCGCCGCCCCGACGAGGAACACCAGCGCCATCCTCCGGATCATCAGGCCACGGTAAAGAGCCCCGACGCCAAGGGCATCGGGGCTTTTCCCTGAACAGTGTCCGGGCCGGCCGCGGTGAGCGGCCGGCCCGGACGTCGGGATCAGGCGATGTCGTACCGGTCGGAGTTCATGACCTTGACCCACGCCGCCACGAAGTCACGCACGAACTTCTCGCGCGCGTCGTCGCTCGCGTAGACCTCGGCCAGCGCCCGCAGCTCGGAGTTCGAGCCGAAGACCAGGTCCACCCGGCTGCCGGTCCACTTGACCGCGCCGGAGGCGTCGGTGGCCTCGAAGGTCTCGCCGTCGCCGTTGACCGGCTTCCACGTCGTGCTCATGTCGAGCAGGTTGACGAAGAAGTCGTTGGTCAGCGAACCCGGCGTCGTGGTGAGCACGCCGAGGGAGGACTGCTGGAAGTTCGCACCCAGCACGCGCAGACCGCCGATGAGGACGGTCAGCTCGGGCGCGCTCAGGTTCAGCAGGTTCGCGCGGTCGATCAGGAGGTACTCGGCGGGCAGCCGGTTCCCCTTGCCGCGGTAGTTGCGGAACCCGTCGGAGGACGGCTCGAGCGCGGCGAAGGACTCCACGTCGGTCTGGTCCTGCGAAGCGTCCGTACGTCCCGCGAGGAACGGCACGCGGACGTCGTGACCGGCGGTCCTGGCGGCCTGCTCGACACCGGCCGAACCGGCCAGCACGATCAGGTCGGCGAGCGAGATCTTCTTGCCACCGGCGTTGAACTCCGCCTGGATTCCTTCGAGGGTGCGCAGCACCACGGCCAGCGCGTCGGGCTCGTTGACCTCCCAGTTGCGCTGCGGCTCCAGGCGGATGCGCGCACCGTTGGCGCCACCGCGCTTGTCACTCGCGCGGAACGTCGAAGCCGACGCCCACGCGGTCGAGACGAGCTGGGCCACGGTCAGGCCCGAGTCGAGGATCTTGGCCTTCAGGGCCACGATGTCCTCGTCGGAGACCAGTTCGTGGTCGAGGGCGGGCACCGGGTCCTGCCAGACCAGCGTCTCCTGCGGCACCAGCGGGCCGAGGTAGCGCTGGATCGGGCCCATGTCGCGGTGGGTCAGCTTGTACCAGGCACGGGCGAAGGCGTCCGCGAACTGGTCCGGGTTCTCGTGGAAGCGGCGGGAGATCTGCTCGTAGACCGGGTCGACGCGCAGCGCGAGGTCCGTGGTCAGCATCGTCGGCGGGCGGGTGAGCGAGCCGTCCTCGGGGTCCGGGAACGTGTTCGCCCCGGCGCCGTCCTTCGCCACCCACTGGTGCGCGCCGGCCGGGCTCTTGGTGAGCTCCCACTCGTAGTTGAACAGGTTGTCGAAGAAGCCGTTGCTCCACTGGGTGGGCGTGGCCGTCCAGGTGACCTCGAGGCCACTGGTGATGGCGTCCCGGCCCTTGCCGCTGCCGAAGCTGTTCTTCCAGCCCAGGCCCTGCTCCTCCAGCGCCGCGCCCTCGGGCTCGGCACCGACGTACTCGTCGGGGTCGGCGGCACCGTGGGTCTTGCCGAAGGTGTGCCCGCCCGCGATCAGCGCGACGGTCTCCTCGTCGTTCATCGCCATGCGGCGGAAGGTCTCGCGGATGTCGCGCGCCGAGGCGAGCGGGTCCGGGTTGCCGTTCGGGCCCTCGGGGTTGACGTAGATGAGGCCCATCTGGACCGCGGCGAGCGGGCTCTCGAGGTCGCGGTCACCGGAGTAGCGCTCGTCGCCGAGCCAGGTGCGCTCGGGGCCCCAGTAGACGTCCTCGTCCGGCTCCCACACGTCGGCGCGGCCACCGGCGAAGCCGAAGGTCTTGAAGCCCATCGTCTCCAGCGCGCGGTTGCCCGCGAAGATCATCAGGTCGGCCCAGGAGACCTTGCGGCCGTACTTCTGCTTGACCGGCCAGAGCAGCCGGCGCGCCTTGTCGAGGTTTCCGTTGTCCGGCCAGCTGTTCAGCGGCGCGAAGCGCTGCATGCCGGCGCCGGCGCCGCCGCGGCCGTCCTCGATGCGGTACGTGCCCGCGCTGTGCCACGCCATGCGGATCATGAACGGTCCGTAGTGCCCGAAGTCCGCCGGCCACCACTCCTGCGACGTGGTCAGCACCTCGTCGACGTCCCTGGCCAGTGCGTCCAGGTCGACGGTCTTGAACTCGGCGGCGTAGTCGAAATCCTCGCCCATGGGGTTGGCCACGGCCGGGTGCTTCCGGAGGATCTTCAGGTTGAGCTGGTTCGGCCACCACTCGCTGTTGGTGCCGCCCTCGGTCGGGTGCTTGAACCGCCCGGCCGAGACCGGACATCCCCCGGCACTCTCCTCGTTCATCTCACCAACAACGGCGTCAGGACTGTCAGACACGGGATTCCTTCCGAGATTGCATGTGCTCAGGAACTATGTGCGGCATTGCAGCTGGAGCACAGGCCCCAGTAGATGACCTCGGCTTCGTCGATGGTGAAGCCGTGGTCGTCGGATGCGGTCAGGCAGGGGGCCGCGCCGAGGGCGCAGTCCACGTCGGCGATGGCACCGCACGACCGGCAAACGACATGGTGGTGGTTGTCCCCCACCCGGGCCTCGTAGCGGGCCACGGAGCCCAGCGGCTGGATGCGCCGGACCAGGTGTGCGGTGGTCAGTACCCGAAGCACGTCGTAGACGGCCTGATGGGACACGTCACCGAGGTCCTCCCGCACGACTCCGATGATCGAGTCGGTGTCGGCGTGCGGGTGGTCGTGCACCGCGGCGAGCACGGCCAGGCGGGGCCGCGTCACGCGCAGCTCCACCCCGCGCAGCATGCGCTCGAAGTCCGTGGGGGTTGGCACGCCCACGAGTCTGCCCCATTTTCTGGAATCAATCAAGAACAGCCACCCCACGTCCGGGTGAACAGCGGTGAACGGCCAGGGCGGGCACACTGGCTGCCATGCACTCGGTGGGGCTGGTCCTGCATCCGCAACGCGACTCGGCCACGGCGGTCGCCGCGGTCCTGGACTGGGCGCGCAAACGCGAGATCGAGATCCTCGGCATCGCCGACGAGATCGAGCGGCTGGACTGCGCCGCGGTCGGGGTGACCCCCGATGAGCTGGGCAAACGCGCCGATCTGCTGGTCAGCCTCGGCGGGGACGGGACCATGCTGCGCGCGATGCGGCTGGCCGACCGGCAGCGCGCGCTGGTGCTCGGGGTGAACCTGGGCAAGCTCGGCTTCCTGGCCGAGGTCGACGTGCCCGACCTGGCGGAAGCGCTCTCCGCGATCGACCGCCACGAATTCAGCATCGAGCCCCGCCTCGCGGTCGACGCCGTGCTCGGCGACCGGGTGGTGACCGCGTTCAACGACGTCGCCGTGGTGCGCGTGCCCGGCGACGGCAGCGCGGTGGTCGCGGTGCGCGTGGCCGGGCAGCCGTTCGTGAGCTACGCGGCCGACGCGGTGATCGTCGCGACCCCGACCGGCTCCACGGCGTACAGCTTCTCCGCGGGCGGGCCGATCACCAGCCCGTCCGTCGAGGCGCTGCTCGTGACCCCGGCCGCGCCGCACTCGGCGTTCAACCGGGGCGTGGTGCTCTCGGTCTCGGACACGGTGGCGCTCGAACTCCTGCCGACCAGCGGCCGGCTGGCCGTCGAGGTCGACGGGCCGGTCGCCGGGTACGTCGAGGCTGGTGACTGCATCGAGCTGCGGGCCCGGCCGGGTGCGGCGAGCGTCGTCCGGCTGGGGAAGACGACCTTCTACCAGCGGGCGCGGCGGAAGCTGCGCCTCACCGACTCGGCGGAGATCCCCCGGCCCAAGGACTCGTGAGCGTTCCGGGCGGTTAGAACCGCCCGGAACGCTCACGAGTCCTCACCCCGGCCTGCTCCTCGAAGATCAGCCACGTCCGAGTCGAGCGCACTCCGTCCAGGTCCTGCAGGCGCTCGAGGACGACGTCCCGCAGCGAAGCGTTGTCGGGAGTACGCACCAGCAGCAGGATGTCGAAGTCGCCGCCCACCAGCGCCACGTGCTCGACGTAGGGAATCTCGCGCAGCGAAGCCGCCATCGTGCGCCAGGACGTCTGCTCGACCGTGATCAGGATGTACGCGCTCGTCCCCAGCCCCGCCAGCCGCGGGTCGATCTTCGCGCCGAAGCCGGTGATCACGCCCTCCGACAGCAGCCGCTCCAGCCGGGCGTACGCGTTCGTGCGGGAGATGTGGAGACGCTCCGCCAGCGCCCGGACGGCGAGGCGGCCGTCGGCGGCGAGCTCGGCGAGGATCGCGTGGTCGATGTCGTCGAGGGGCGGGACCGTTCGTCCCGCCAGCGGGCCGTGAGCCGCGCCACTCTCGGACGATTTGTCGCCCGAAGCAGCGCTGGAAGGCAATTTGTCGCTCATTTCGCCGACCTCTTGAACACTCGGACTTCGCAAAGCACCATCTGGACATCATATGTCTGCGAGAGGTGGTGTCGCACATGCCGCGGGAGACCCCTGAGGCGTTGCTGCCGTCCGCGTCGCCGGTGCGCTTCCTTGCCGAGGACGGCACCCCGGTCGACCGGCACGAGGGCTACGCCGAGCCGCCGGTGGAACGCCTGAAAGAGGCCTATCGGCTGATGGTGCTCGGGCGCCGGTTCGACGTCCAGGCGACCGCGCTCACCAAGCAGGGCCGCCTCGCGGTGTACCCGTCGAGCGCGGGGCAGGAGGCCTGTCAGGTCGCGACCGCCCTCGCGCTGCAGGAAGCCGACTGGCTTTTCCCGACGTACAGGGACTCCGTGGCTCTGGTCGCGCGCGGCCTTAAGCCCGGCGAAGTCCTGACGCTGCTTCGCGGCGACGCGCACTGTGGCTACAACCCCGCTACGACGCGCGTCGCGCCCCAGTGCACTCCGCTCGCTACGCAGACGTTGCACGCAACGGGGCTTGCGCACGCGATGCAGCGTCGCGGCGAAGACACTGTCGCGCTCGCGCTCATCGGAGACGGCGCCACCAGCGAAGGCGACTTCCACGAGGCGCTCAACTTCGCCGCCGTCTTCAAGGCGCCCGTTGTCTTCTTCGTGCAGAACAACGGCTACGCGATCTCCGTCCCCTTCGAGAAGCAGAGCGCCGCGCCTGCGCTGGCGTACAAGGGCGTCGGCTACGGCATGCGCTCCGAGCAGGTGGACGGCAACGACGCCGTCGCCGTTCTCGCCGTCCTGGACGACGCTGTCGCATACGCGCGCTCCGGGCATGGGCCGGTCCTCGTCGAAGCGCACACCTACCGGATCGACGCCCATACCAACGCCGACGACGCCACCCGCTACCGCGAAGCAGCCGAAGTCGAGCAGTGGCGCGAAGCCGACCCCGTACGCCGCCTTCAGACCTACCTCACGGCGAAGAACGCGTTGTCCAGCGAAGAGATCGAGCGTTTCCAGACCGAGGCAGACGCCTTCGCGCAAGGCGTGCGCGACACGCTCAACGCCGAGCCGGAGCTCGACCCGCTCTCGCTGTTCGAGCACGTCTACGCCGAGCCGACCCGCCAGCTCAAGGCCCAGCGCGCGCTCGTCGCCGCCGAACTCGAAGCTCAGGAGGCGTGATGGCCCCGATCACGATGGCGCAGGCCCTGAACGCGGCCCTGCGCGACGCGGTGAAGGACGACGAGCGCGTTCTGGTCTTCGGCGAGGACGTCGGCGCACTCGGCGGCGTGTTCCGGGTGACCGACGGGATCACCGCGGACTTCGGCGAAGAACGCTGCTTCGACACGCCACTGGCCGAGTCCGGCATCGTCGGGTTCGCGGTCGGCATGGCGATGGGCGGCTTCCGCCCCGTCGTCGAGATGCAGTTCGACGCCTTCGCCTACCCGGCGTTCGAGCAGATCACCTCCCACGTCGCCAAGCTGCGCAACCGCACCCAGGGCGCGCTGTCGCTGCCGATGGTCATCCGGGTGCCCTACGCCGGCGGTATCGGCGGCGTCGAGCACCATTGCGACTCCAGCGAGGCCTACTACACCCACACCCCCGGCCTGAAGGTCGTCACGCCGGGCACCGCCGCAGGACGCCTACGACCTGCTGCGCGACGCCATCGACTCGCCGGATCCGGTGGTGTTCCTGGAACCCAAGTGCCGCTACTGGTCCAAAGAGGACGTCTCGTTCACCCGCACCGGCGCGCCGATGGACCGCGCCGTCGTCCGCCGCGAGGGCAAGGACGTCACGCTGATCGCCTACGGCCCGATGGTCGCGACGGCGCTGGAGACCGCCGAAGCGGCCACCGCCGAGGGCTGGGACGTCGAGGTCGTCGACCTGCGCTCGCTGACGCCGTTCGACGACGAGACCGTGACGGCTTCGGTGCGACGCACCGGCCGCGCAGTGGTCGTGCACGAAGCGGCCGGGTTCGGCGGCTACGGCGCCGAGGTCGTCGCGCGCGTCACCGAGCAGTGCTTCCACCACCTGCACGCCCCGGTGCTGCGCGTGACCGGGCTCGACATCCCTTACCCGCCCCCGAAACTGGAGCGTCACCAGCTCCCCGACGTCGATCGGATCCTGGACACGATGGCCCGCCTGCAGTGGCACGACGAACCGGTGGTGGCCGGTGCCTGACTTCCTGCTCCCCGACCTCGGCGAGGGCCTGACCGAGGCGTCGATCGTGCACTGGCTGGTCAAGGAGGGCGACACGGTCACCGTCGACCAGGTCGTCGTCGAGGTGGAGACGGCGAAGGCCGCGGTAGAGGTGCCCGTGCCGTTCGCCGGCGTGGTGACCGGCCTGCACGGCATGCCCGGCCAGTCGCTCCCGGTCGGCGCGCCGTTGCTCAGCATCGGCCCCGGCTTCAGCGAACCCGGCGTCGCCGTGCCGGAAGGCAGCGGCAACGTCCTCATCGGCTACGGGACGACGACCACCGAACGCCGTCGCCGCACGCGCAACCCGAGCGCGGTGGTGACCAAGGCACCCGCGGTGATCTCGCCGTTCGTCCGGAAGATGGCTTCGGACAAGGGGATCGATCTCAGCCAGGTGGCAGGGACCGGCCCCGATGGAATCATCCGGCGCACCGACGTCGAAGCGGCGTTGACCAAGCCGGTCGACGGCGAGACGCGGATTCCGCTGCGTGGCGTGCGCAAGGCCGTCGCCGACAAGCTGTCCACCTCGCGGCGTGAGATCCCCGAAGCCACGGTGTGGGTGGACGTCGACGCGACCGACCTGATGGCCGCGCGGAAGGCGATCGACGTCAGCCTGCTCGGCCTGATCTCCCGCTTCGTCGTGGCTGGGCTGAAGAAGTTCCCGGAGCTGAACTCGCGCGTCGAAGGCGACGAAATCGTGCAGCTGCGCGACATCCACCTCGGGTTCGCCGCGCAGACCGACCGCGGGCTGATCGTCCCGGTGGTGCGGAACGCGGGCGCACTGTCCACACGGGAACTCGCGGCCGCGATCAGCGAGCGGACCACGGCCGCTCGCGAAGGGACGGTCCCCTCCGCCGGGGGCACCTTTACGGTGAACAACTACGGCGTCTTCGGCGTCGACGGCTCGGCGGCGATCATCAACCACCCCGAGGCGGCGATCCTCGGCGTCGGCCGGATCATCGACCGCCCCTGGGTGGTCGACGGCGCGCTGACCGTGCGGAAGGTGTGCGAGCTGACGCTGGCGTTCGATCACCGCGTCTGCGACGGCGGCACGGCGGGCGGCTTCCTCCGGTTCGTGGCCGACTGCGTCGAGTCGCCGGTGCGCGCGCTCGGCGACCTCTAGTGTCGCGACACTAGTGGCTCGAGGTCTGCCGCAGCGGCCAGGACAGCGTCAGCGAGGTGCCGTCGCCGTGTGAGGTGAGGTCGACGGCGTCCGCCAGCGCCTGGATCATCAAGAACCCGCGGCCGGTGCCGGTGCGCGCGCCGGGGTCGCGCCAGTGCCCGTCGTCGGTGATCCGGACGGTGAGCAGGTGGTCGCTGACCTCGGCGTGCAGGTCGAACGGGCCGCCCTCGCCGTAGTAGGCGTGACGCAGGACGTTGGACATCGCCTCCCAGCAGGCGAGTACGACGTCGGAGGCTAGCTCCTCGTCACCCTGCGCGCGTAGCCATTCGTCGAGGCTGCGCCGGGCGGAGGTGATCGTGGCGGGCGACAACCACCCTCGATACCGCCAGCTGCGCGCACTCGGCGTCTCCTCGCCGTCCATCGGTCACCTCCTGACCGACTGGTGCCCAGCGGCCGTGAAGTTCAACCACAGGTGCTGCCGCGGAGAATCAGCTCGGGCGAGATCAGCCGGCTCTCGCCCGCGTTTTCGGTGATCAGGTCGACCACCTGCCGGCCGAGCTCGGCGAAGTCGTGCCGGACGGTCGTCAGCGACGGAGTCAGGAAGGCCGCCTCGGGGACGTCGTCGAAGCCGGCGATCCGGATGTCGGCCGGCGCCGGCCGGCCGACCTCGGCGAACGCGCGGCACACGCCCAGCGCCATCCGGTCGTTGGCGACGAAGATCGCGTCGATCCCGTTTTCCTCGCGCAGGAGTTCCCCCGCCGCGTAGCCGGAGCGCGGGGTCCAGTCACCGCGGATCACCGGCGGCTGCCACGACCCGGCTCGCTCGAGCGCCTCGCGCCAGCCGCGCTCCCGGTCGCGGGACTCCGGCCAGCCGTCGGGGCCACCGACGTGCCAGACCGTGCAGCTGCCGAACGAGAGCAGGTGCTCGGTGGCGCGGCGCGCGCCGCCGACCTGATCGATCGCGGCGAACGGCACCGCGGCGGCGCCGTCCCCGCCCGCGAGCACGATCGGCAACCCGGTGGCCAGGCGGTCCAGCCGTGGCGGCAGCGTCCGGCCGAGCACGACGATCGCGCGCAGGTCCAGCGGCGACCATTCGATCACCGCGTCCGCCCAGATCGTCTGGGGATCGGCAGCGGTGGACACGGCGAGTTCCCAGCGTGACTGCCTCGCGGCCTGTTCGATCGCGCTCAACGAACGGACCAGCCCGTACATCGGCTCGCCGGACGTGAGCACGCCGATGACCGGCGCCCGGGTCGCCGCCCGGGTCGCGGGCGGGAGTACCGGGACGGCGCGATGAGGCAGGGCTGGCGGACCCGACCGACTCACGGACACCTCCTGTGTTAGCGGCAACATACCCGCGATCTGAATAACCTTCACATCCCCCGGTTGGCGGCGCGCCGGGGGTTTTTCGATCAAGGTCACAGGAAGCGCTTCACTCCACTACACGGATGCCGGTTCGATTCGGTTCAGAATCTCACTTTCTTTTGTCCTGCAACGGTTTTCTTCTGGACAAAGGCACAAGTCCCGGCTCACGATGTCGACCATGCCCGCCACTTCCCGCCCCCCTTGACCCCCCGCCTGGGGACGTCTTGACGTCCCACCCGCAGCAGTCGCGAATTGTTCACGTTAACCACTTCAACCACTCGGTGTCCGGGTCGGGCCGGTGCCACGAACGACGGAGTTCCCTCATGCCCGGAAATCAAGGACGGCACCGCATCTCCCGGAGAACCAAGATCGCGACCGGCGCGCTCGGCCTGGCCGTCGCGGTGGGCGCGCTGGTGGTGGTGACCACCGCAGGGCAGCCCAGCAGTGCCAGCGCGGACCCGGCCGACCCGGCGCTCTACATCGACATCCTCAAGGTCAAGCCGGTCGCGAACCAGGCCGCCAACGGCCGCGACGCGTCCACCGGCACGTTCACCGTCGACTGTGGACGTAACGAGAACGGCCACTTCAACCCGGACAACTTCATCGCCCAGCCCGGCATCCGCAACGGTGCCCAGCACCTGCACGACTACGTCGGCAACCTTTCCTCCAATGCGGACTCGAACAACAAGAGCCTGCTGAAGGCGGGCACGACCTGCAAGAACGGCGACAAGTCGGCGTACTTCTGGCCGGTCGTCCGGATCGACACCGGCGACGAGGCGAAGAACGAACCGGCGAAGCCGGCGGACCCCGACCGCGACCAGGCCGCCCAGGACGCGGCGAGCCCGCAGATCGTCTGCCCGGACGTCGCCAGCAAGCTGCCCTCGGTCCCGGACTCCGCCTCGGCCGAGGTCAACCGGAACCTCGACCTGCTCGACACGCAGGTCGACGAAGCCAACAAGCGGCTGGTCTCCACGCAAGGCCAGGGCGGCCCCAACTTCGTCCAGAACGCCATCCTCGGCCCGCTCAAGGACAAGCGGGTCGCCACGATCGACCGGATGGCGATCGCCATCGGCCGCACCGCGGCCAAGCCGCAGGGCCTGGGCGCGCTGGCACCGTGTGCGCTGAAGGATCAGGCGGGTAGCGGCGGCAGCCCGAACGGCAACGGCGGCGGCGCCCCGGCGGCCGCGCAGCAGATCACCTGCCCGGACGTCGCCGGGAAGCTGCCCGCGGTGCCCGCACAGGCCCGTGCCGAGGTCGACCGGAACCTGGCGCTGCTGAAGACCCAGATCGACGAGGCCAACCAGCGGCTGGTCTCCACCCAGGGCCAGGGCGGCCCCAACTTCGTCCAGAACGCGATCTTGGGCCCGCTCAAGGACAAGCGGGTCGCCACGATCGACCGGATGGCGATCGCCATCGGCCGTAACGCGGCCAAGCCGCAGGGCCTGGGCGCGCTGGCCCCGTGTCAGCTGAGCGGCGCCCAGCAGGGCGGCGGCGGCGCGACGGCGTTGCCGGGGCCGGACGCGAACAACGAACTGCCCGACAACGACGGCGTCATCCAGCGCCCGGAGCAGGCGAAGATCACCTTCCTGGGCAGCCCGGTGAGCAAGGTCGTGGCGATGCCGCAGTTCCTGCGGATCCTCTACGGCGACGCGAAAGTGTCGATCAACGGCCCGAAGAACGCGCGGCCGAGCTGGACCTGCACCGGCTTCGAAAACCGGATCACCGAGAAGTACCCGATCTGCCCCGAAGGCAGCAAGGTCGAGCGGATCCACAACTTCCCGAGCTGCTGGGACGGCAAGAACATCGACAGCGCCAACCACCGTACGCACGTCGTGTTCCCCGATGCGAACGGGCGCTGCGGCCAGGGCTTCGTGGCCGTCCCCCAGTTGCAGATCACGCTGGTCTACGACATCCCGCACGACATCCAGGTCAAGAAGCAGTACAAGGTGGACGCCTTCCCCGAGGAGAAGCACAACCCGTTCTCGGACCACGACGACTTCGCGAACGTGATGTCGCAGAGCATCATGAACACCCTCGTCGGCTGTGTGAACAGCGGCAAGAACTGTAAGGCGTAGGAAGGACTCGTGAGCGTTCCGGGCGGTTAGAACCGCCCGGAACGCTCACGAGTCGTCAGCCGCAGGTGAGGGTGGGGGTGGCCCAGTCGGCGTGGTCGGCACCGTTGCCGTCCCCGCCGTCGGTCACCATCAGGTCCACCACCTGCGCGCCGGTGACGTCGAGATCGACCGGCACCGCCGCTTGGCCGCCACGGACAACCGGCGTCGTGACGCGGGTGGTGCCGTCGACGGAGACGCTGAACGCGACACTGCCGCCGGTGCCCACCTCGCCGTCCACCCCGGCCGAAGCGGTCAGGCGGGTGCACGCCCCGGCGAGGTACACCTGGACGTCGCTCGCCGCGTGGACGCCGAGGCCCTTGGCGTACGACACCCCGCCGATGGTCATCGGCTTGCCGTCGCCCGCCGCCGCTTCACCGTTGCTGGTGTCGCGCTCGACCGGGCCCCAGCCGTTGGTGGCGGTCAGGAACGGCAGCGAGCTCACCGCGACCTGGCCCGCCGGCGGCGCGGCCGGGACAGCGCCCACGATCCGTTCGTCGGACACCTGGGTCTGCCGGCCCGACTGCCGGTAGGCCACCGACACCTTCAAGGCGGAGGTGTCCATAGTGGAGGGAGCGGTGACCGGCCAGGTGAACGTCGCCGTCTTGTCGACCCGTCCCACCGAAGCCGGTGACGGCGGACCCACGGTCCAACCGGGCGGAGCCGTCAGTGTCGGCACCACGTTCGACGCCGGAGACGCGACCCGCACCGTCGCCGTGGCGGTGAACTTCTGTCCGGCCGAGGCGGTGTCGGGCACCGAAAGCGAGACCGAGCCACCCGGCGCGGGCGGGAAAGCGTACCGATCGGCGTCGTAGCCCGGCGAGAAGTTCTGCCGGACCTCCAGCGGCGAGCGGTAGCTGCCGTAGTTCGTCAGCGCGATCGAGCCGAGGCCGCCCGTGCTGCCGTCGAGGTTCCACACCGCGACCGCGATCGTGTTGCGGCCGTTGGGGTTCAGGATCCCGTTCGGAATGGGGAAGCTGTGCTGCGGCCCCATGTAGTTGACGTACTGGCCGAGCTGCCACCCGTTGACGAACAGCAGCGCACGGTACTGCCGCGCCGGATCGTCGGTGATCGTCAGGCCGAGCGAGGTGTCCTGGCCCCGCGGCAGGTCGAGCGCCGCCGTGGTCCGGTACCAGGAGACACCCGGGGTGGTGTCCTTCGACGGCAACGAAACCGAGCTCCACGACCTGTCGGGGAACCCGGGCAGCGACCACCCGGCACGTTCGCCGTACAGGCCGCCGGTGTTCAGCGGCCCGCGCACCGGGTCCAGCCCGGTCTCGCCACCGCGGACGCCCTGCAGCCGCCAGGTGACCGACGTCAGCGGGGCACCGGTGAGCCGGGCCGAGGTCAGCCCGCGCGCGGCCTTGTTGCCGTTGGCGGAGCCGTAGTCCTCCTCGTGTCCCATGTTGACGGTCAGCACCGAGATCTCGTTCTCACCGGTGCGCAAAGCCCCTGGCGGGAACGTGAAGTTGTGCTGCTGGGTCGTGGAACTGCCGAGGAAGACGCCGTTGAGCCACGCCGAGAACGCGCCCGCCGGGCCACCACTTTGGCTGGACAGCGTGATCCCGGTCTGCGACGTCGAGCCGGTGAACCGGCCGCGGTACCACGTGTTCCCGGTGTGGAAGCCGTAGTCGTCGGCGAAGAGCACCGGCAGCGTACCCAGCGCGGTGCTGCTGTTGGACGTCGTCTTGTCGGCCACCGGCCATGCCGAATCGTCGAAGCCGGGCTGGCTTTCCGGCGATTCCTGCTGGTGTTTCCAGCCGGTCAGCGCGGGCAGCGTCACCGGCCGGGCGGTCTGCAGGTTCCCGGTCCTGCTCCCGCTGGACGTCGGCCGCGTGAACACCGGCGCGCCGTTCCAGAGCACGTTCGAAGAGCCACCGAAGACCTCGAACGCGCCGTCGGTGCCCGTGTCGCCGGTCAGCGCCAGGGTCCCGTAACGGTTCACAGCCGTGCGCAGCAGGTGCGTGCCACGGACCAGTACCGGGCCGGACGCGGTGTCCATCCGCCAGAACGTCGCCGCCGTGGCGTTGTCCGCGAGCAGCAGGAGCAGCGGCCGCGCGCCGGGTGCCGAAACCAGCACCCGGGTGAGGCCCTGGTGGGTGTAGTTCAGCCGCAGGTCACCGCGGGCGGCGTCCCACGTGCTCGTCGCAGCACCATCGAGAACCTTCACCGACGGCTGGGCACCGAACCGAAGCACGGTTTCCCCGGCCTGGCCCTTGTCGCCGTACAGCACCGCGAGGTCGCGGCCGCCAGTCGTCGCGCTGGTCATGATCTCCGACGTCGAGTACTGCATCCGCGTCTGGCCGAGGTTGTACCCGGCGACGAGGATCTTCGACTGGCGGCCGTTCAGCGTGATGCCGGTGCCGGCCTGCTGCGGGACGACCGGGTAGTAGTCGCTGCTGCCGGAGAGCAGGTCGACGGCGTCCACGACGACGAACGGGCTGCTCGCCTTCGCGTTCTTCTGCCCGGTGACCACGATCTTCAGCGTGTGCGCACCCGCCGCGAGCCCGCGGGCCTGGTAGCCGGTGAACTGGTTGACCTTGCCCGGCGCGTACAGATCGACCGAATCCACTTTGGACCCGTCGAGGTAGACGTCGGCGATGCCGTGGCTCGGGTCCTTCGAGGTCACCCACCGGATTCCGGTGCCGGTGAAGGGAATACTGACGCTGTCCCCGGCCACCTGCGAGAACGACTCGCTGTGCTGGTAGTCGCCGCCGGTGTAGTTCTCCTCGGGCCCGGCGTGGAACCAGTTGCCGGTGTAGGCGAGCGTCGCGTCGCGGTCGTCATAGGTGTAACCCGCGTGCGCGGCCAGGTCGAGCGCGACGCTCGTGGTGTTCACCGCGGTCGACGTCGAATCCGCGTGCCGCAGCGTGTGGAACTGCGTGCGGGTGTCCGGGTTGATCCGCGCGGTGTCGGTCAGCGCCGCGTCGGTCAGGGGCGCCGAGCCGAGACCGTCGGTCTTGGTCAGCGGCGCGACGGACTGGGTGAAGTAGCCGATCAGCTTGTCCTCGGCGTACTTCGGGTCGAACTGGCGGGCTTCGGTGATCGCCGCGCCGTAGTCGTAGGAGGTGTAGTTCTGCGGGATCGCGCTCCAGCCCCACGACGTGCCGCCGTGCAGCATGTAGAAGCTCTGTCCGGTCGCGCCGACCGCGATGTTGTTCTTGTAGAACACGTTCGCGAACTGGTCGTTGATCAGCTGCGCGCACTTCTCGTAGCCGGGGCCGCCCCACGGGTCGAACGCGCCGCCCTGGAACTCCGCGGTGATCAGCGGCTTGCCGGGGACGTGGTCGTAGCTGATGTCCGGGACGCCGTTCCACTTGGTCGGATTCGAGCAGTCGAAGCCCTGCGGGTAGGAGTCCGCGGCGTCGACGTCGAGCGCGGCGTCACCGGCGTTGAAGGTGCCGTTGTTGTTGCCCACCAACGGAACCGTGATCCCGTCGGCGCGAGCCTTGTCCTCGAGGTGCTGCATGTACTTGCGGCCGTCGGCGTTGCCGTTGTAGTACTCGTTCTCGACCTGGTAGGCCAGAATGCTGCCGGTACCGTTGGTCAGCTGGTGGCGCGCGATGATCTTGTCGATCTGCGTCTGCCACTCGTCGGAGTACTTGAGGTACACCGGGTCCGCGCTGCGGGTGTGGCCGGGCGTGGTGGACAGCCAGGTCGGGAACCCGCCGCCGTCGACCTCGGCGTTGATGTACGGCCCGGGGCGCGCGATCACGTAGAGGCCGGCCTGCTGAGCCATGTCGAGCAGGCGGTCGAGGTCGCGGATGCCGCTGAAGTCGTAGACGCCCTGCTTCGGGGAGTGGTAGCCCCAGTCGAAGTAGAGCGAGGTCGCGTTGAACCCGGCGGCCTTCATCTTCTGGAAGATGTCGAGCCACAGGTCCGGGCTCGGCAGCCGGAAGGAGTGGAACTCACCGGACCACAGATAGGTCCGGTTGCCGTCGACCATGAACGAGTAGCCGTCGTAGGTCACGGTGTGCGTCGCCTTCGGGGGCGGCGCCGCTGTCGCCGGGACGGCTATCGCGGACACGGCGAAGAGGAATGAGAACAGGACGAACAGAACACGGCGCATGCGGGATCCTCCTGGATCAGCACTGAACCAGCCGGCGGGGAGATAGTCTGGTTCTACCCAGAATCAAACATAAACGCTAAACAATCACACACAAGCCGTCAAGATCCGACACCGAGGTGGCCTACCTCGAAAGACGCCGAAGGACGCCTTCGCGGCGGCGAGCGACGACACGGATGGCCGTGAATGCCACATTGAGGGCCCAAGACGCCGTGAATGTGGCATTCACGGCCCTCCCCCGGGAGGAGGCCAGGCACGCTGCGGCTGGCGAGCTCCCCGGCGCTCGTGAATGGTAAGTAGGGCTAGAACCCTACTTACCACTCACGAGACCCGACCCCTACGAGACCGCGCGGCGCTTGGTCCACACGTCGTAGGCCACGGCGGCCAGCAGGACCACGCCCTTCACGAGCATCACCCGCTCGCTCGGCGCGCCGATCAGGGACATGCCGTTGTTGATCACGGCCATGATCAGGCCACCGGTGATCGCGCCGACCACCTTGCCGACGCCACCCTGGACCGCCGCGCCGCCGATGAAGGCCGCCGCGATCGCGTCCAGCTCGAAGTTCACGCCGGCGGTCGGGCCCGCCTGGTTGAGCCGGCCGGCGAACACGATCCCCGCCAAAGCCGCCAAAACGCCCATGTTGACGAAGATCCAGAACGTCACCGGCTTGACCTTCACGCCGGACAGCGTCGCCGCCTGCAGGTTGCCGCCGACCGCGTAGACGTGCCGGCCGAACACCGACTTCCCGGCCACCAGCGAGTACCCGAGCACCAGCGCCGCCAGCAGGATCAGCACCCACGGCAGGTTCTTGAACCGCGCGAGCTGCACCACCAGCGCGAGCACCACCACCGCGACCCCGGCGATCTTCAGCACGAAGATTCCGAACGGGTCGACGTCCTGGCCGTAGCCCAGCCGCGCCGAACGCTTGCGCCACTGCGTGAACGCGATCCCGGCGACGGCGGCCACCCCTGCGAGCAGGCTGACCAGGTCCGCGCCGCCCAACGGACCAAGCGCGATGTTGCCCAGGTACCCGTCGGTGAAGCCGTTCGACAGCGTGCGGATCTGGTCCGGGAACGGGCCGATGCCCTGGTTGCCCAGCACCGACAGGGTCAGCGCGCGGAACGCGAGCATGCCCGCCAGCGTCACGATGAACGCCGGGATCCCGAAGTAGGCGACCCAGTACCCCTGCCACGCGCCGATCACCGCGCCGACCGCCAGCGTGATCAGCACCGCCACCGGCCAGGGCAGGTGCCAGTTCACCATCAGCACGGCCGACACCGCGCCGGTCATCGCGACCACCGACCCCGCGGAGAGGTCGATGTGCCCGGAGATGATCACCAGGATCATCCCGATCGCGAGGATCAGCACGTAGGAGTTCTGCACGATGATGTTGGAGATGTTCTGCGGCTCCAGCAGCGCACCGCCGGTGAGGATCTCGAACAGCACCACGATCAGCGCGAACGCGACGTAGATCCCGCTCTGGCGCGGGTTGATCGAGATCCGCCGCGCGCTCTTCTCCACCGGGGCCGACACCGGCCGCTCGGTGTCCGTTGTGGTCATTCCCGTTCCTTCGTCATGTACTGCATCAGCACTTCCTGCGTGGCGTCCGCGCGCGCGACCTCGCCGGTGATCCGCCCGGCCGACAACGCGTAGATCCGGTCGCACAGCCCGAGCAGCTCCGGCAGCTCGGACGAGATGACGAGCACGGCCTTGCCGGCCGCGGCCAGCTCGTTGACGATCGAGTAGATCTCGAACTTCGCGCCGACATCGATGCCGCGGGTCGGTTCGTCGAGGATCAGCACCTCGGGATCGGTGAAGATCCACTTGGCCAGCACGACTTTCTGCTGGTTACCGCCCGAGAGTTTCCCGGTCACGCTCTGCACGGACGGCGCCTTGATCCGCAGATCGCGGTGGTACCGCTTGGCCGTGTCGTGCTCGGCGTGCTCGTTGACCCAGCCCCGGCGGGCGAGCTTGCCGAGCCCGGCCGCCGAGACGTTGCGCTGGATGTCCTCGATCAAGTTGAGGCCGTAGCGCTTGCGGTCCTCGGTGGCGTAGGCGATGCCGTGCCGGACGGCGTCACCGACCGACCGCACGTCGATCTCCTGACCGTGCTTGAACAGCCGCCCGGAGATGTTCGTGCCGTACGACCGTCCGAAGACGCTCATCGCGAGCTCCGTGCGGCCCGCGCCCATCAGCCCGGCGAGCCCGACGATTTCCCCGCGCCGCAACGACAAGCTCGCCCGATCGACCACGACCCGGCCGGGCTGGGTCGGGCTGTGCACGGTCCAGTCCTCGATCCGCAGCACCTCTTCCCCGATCTCCGGTTCCCGCGGCGGGAACCGGTGTTCGAGGTCGCGCCCGACCATGCCCGTGATGATCCGGTCCTCGGTGAGCCCGGCCGCGTCGAGCGTCTCGATCGTCTTGCCGTCACGCAGGATCGTGACGGTGTCGGCGATCGCGGTCACCTCGCCCAGCTTGTGCGAGATGATCACACACGTGACGCCCTCGTCACGCAGGCCGCGCAACAGCTCCAGCAGATGCGCGGAGTCGTCGTCGTTCAACGCGGCGGTCGGCTCGTCGAGGATCAGCAGACTGACCTCTTTGGACAGTGCCTTGGCGATCTCGACCAGCTGCTGCTTGCCCACGCCGAGGTCCCGCACCGGCGTCACCGGGTTCTCCCGCAGGCCGACGCGCTCGAGCAGCGCGCCGGCCTCGTGGTTGGTCCGGTTCCAGTCGATCAGGCCCCGGCGGGACCGCTCATTGCCGAGAAAGATGTTCTCCGCGATGGACAGCTGACCGCACAGCGCGAGTTCCTGATGGATGATCACGATCCCGCGCCGCTCGCTGTCCCGCACCGAGCCGAACTCACACCGCTGCCCGTCGAAGACGATCTCGCCGTCGTAGGTCCCATGGGGATACACGCCGGACAGGACCTTCATCAACGTCGACTTCCCGGCGCCGTTCTCCCCACAGATCGCGTGGATCTCCCCGCGGCGCACGGAAAGCGTGACATCGGCGAGCGCCTTGACCCCGGGAAAGGTCTTGGTGATACCGCGCATGCCGAGCAGCTCGGTCATTTCAGCTGACCTGCCTGATAGTAGCCGGAGTCGACGAGCTCCTTCTGGTAGTTCGTCTTGTCCACGATGACCGGCTGCAGCAGGTAGGACGGGACGACCTTCTTGCCGTTGTCGTAGTCCTTGGTGTTGTTGACCTCGGGCTTGTTGCCCTTGAGCACGGTGTCGGCCATCTTCACGGTGACGTCGGCGAGCTTGCGGGTGTCCTTGAAGATCGTCGAGTACTGCTCACCGGCGATGATCGACTTGACCGACGCGACCTCGGCGTCCTGCCCGGTGACCACCGGGTACGGCTGGCCGGCGGTGCCGTAGCCGTTGCTCTTCAGCGCCGAGAGGATACCGATCGACAGGCCGTCGTACGGCGAAAGCACGCCCGCGACCTTCGCGCCGCCGGTGTAGGTCTTGGTGAGCAGGTCCTCCATGCGCCGCTGCGCGGTGGCCGGGTCCCAGCGCAGGATCGCGGCGCGGGCGAAGTCGGTCTGGCCGCTCTTGACCACGAGCTTCCCGCTGTCCATCAGCGGCTTCAGCACGGACATCGCGCCGTTGAAGAAGAAGGTCGCGTTGTTGTCGTCGGGCGAACCGGCGAACAGCTCGACGTTGAACGGCCCCGCGCCGTCGCCCAGCGTCCCTTGACCAGTGAATTCGCCTGCTCGACACCGACCTTGAAGTTGTCGAAGGTGGCGTAGTAGTCGACGTTCGGCGAGTTGCGGATCAGGCGGTCGTAGGCGATGACCGGGATCCTCTTGTCCGCGGCCTCCTGCAGCTGTGTGGTGATCGCGGTGCCGTCGATCGAGGCGACGACCAGCAGCTTCGCGCCCTTGGTGATCTGGTTCTCGATCTGGTTGACCTGGGTGGGGATGTCGTTCTCTGCGTACTGCAGGTCGACCTGTGTAGCCCAGCTTCTCCAGCGCCGCCTTGATGTTGTCGCCGTCGTGGATCCAGCGCTCCGACGACTTGGTCGGCATGGTCACACCGACCAGGCCACCCGCGGCGGTGGCACTGGACGACGCCGCCTGGTCGGCGGTCTTGACGCTCGACCCGCACGCGGTCAGCGTCAGCGCGAGGGCCGTCACAGCGGCGCCCCATCGGATCATCTTCATTGATTCTTCCTTCCTAGAAGCCCTGGGCGAGCCGGTAGTACGCCTGGTTCCAGCGGACGCGGTCGGCGAAGCCGTGCGTGGTGGTGTCCCGGTCGATGACCAGGAGCTCGGCGCCGAGCATCTTCGGCGAAGTCCCGCAGCGCCTCGGTGCGACCGCCTGGGTGAGCACGGTGTGGTGCGGCCCGCCCGCGGTGAGCCACGATTCGGCCGACGTGCGACAGCGTCGGCGCCGGCTTCCACACCGCGCGCGCGACCGGCAGGTTCGGCAGCGGCTCGTCCGGCGGGACGACGTCGATCTCGTTGGCCACCAGGCGGAACCGGTCGCCGAGGTCGGCCAGGCCGATGCACGACGCCGGCGCCCGGGGCGGCGTCGAAGACCAGGCGGACCGGGTCCTCGCGGCCGCCGATGCCGAGCGGGTGGATCTCGCACGACGGCCGCGCGGTGGCGATGCGTCGGGCAGACCTCCAGCATGTGCGCGCCGAGGATCTTCGGCTCGCCGGGTCCGAAGTGGTAGGTGTAGTCCTCCATGAAGGACGTTCCCCAGCGCGGAGCCGGCACCCATCGCCTTCACCGCGGCCAGCAGCGCGGACGTCTTCCAGTCGCCCTCGCCGCCGAAGCCGTAGCCGTCGGCCATCAGCCGCTGCACGGCCAGGCCGGGCAGCTGCCAGCCATC
>CAVXMR010000027.1:0-102181 GCA_963762765.1 uncultured Actinomycetota bacterium | reverse complement strand
GCACATCCGAGGCCCCGAACCCGCAATGTGGTGGGCGGCGCACCGAAGGCCACCCTGGGCCGCAACGCACCGAGGCCCCTTGGGGCGCTGGGGCCTGGGTCAGGAGCCCTCACCACCGCGCGGTACAGCGCGGCCATGTCCTCGTCGCCGTGGCCCGCTTCCACCGCCGCCTCCAGGTGCGCGAGGACCGCCCTCGCCCCCGCCACGTCCACCGTCGGCGCCCGCCGCCTCCACCACCAGCCGCGCGTCCTTCGCCGCCAGGCCCGCCGGAACGCCGGCGGGTACTCGCCCGCCAGCATCGCGCCGCCCTTCACGTGCGCGTAGCCGACGTCGAGGCCGCCGCCCTCGATCGTCTCCAGGAACAGCGCCGGGTCCAGGTCCAGCGCGGCGGCCAGGCCGAGGCTTTCTCGGCCGTCGCCGTTGGTCAGCGCGAGCACCCACGCGTTCATCACCAGCTTCAGCCGGCTGCCCCCGCCCGGCCGGCCCGAGCCACTGCGTCTTCACGGCGACCGCGTCGAACACCGGCGTCGCCGCGGGCCGGGCCTCCTCCGGCCCGGACGCCAGCACCTGCAGCCGCGCCTGCTCCGCCGGCTGCGCGGGCGCCGAGCGCCGGCTGCGTCGACGAACACCACGCCCGCCTTCGCCGCCAGCCGCGGCGAGGCGGTCGGTCCAGCCGAGGCCGACCGTGCTCATCTGCCGCCCAGCAACGTCCCCGAAGTCCGGGCGAAGCGGCTTCGAACGCCGAAGCGACCGCGGGGCCGTCCGCCAGCATCGTCACCAGGATGTCCGCGCCCTCGGCCGCGGCGGCCGCCGAGTCCGACGACGGTGGCGACGTCGGACGAGGGGCTCGGCCTTCGCCCCGGCCCGGTTCTCAGACGCGCGGACGCTCGAGGCCCGCCTTCGCGATGTTGGCCGCCATCGGCGCGCCCATGATCCCGGTTCCAGAAACGCGACATCATGCCGCCATCGTCGCGAACGGGCCGGGACGTGCCGATAGGTGCGCGCGGATCTTGTATGACCTCAGGACCGGGTCTAGAGTCGTCAGCGCGACCCCACGCCGACCCGAGAGCCCCCCACCGGGGTCGTAGTCGCCGAGCAGGCAGAACGGGTGGCCGGCCGGGTCGGCGTACACCCGCCAGACCCCCGTTCTCGGGGTCGTGGAGGAGCGTGGCGCCCGCAGCGAGGCGGCATCGTGCGCAACGCCGAGATCGTCGACGGCGACGTCGAGATGGCTCTGCTGCGGCCCCGCGCCGCCATCACCCCAGACGGGGCGGGCGGTGATCGGCTGGCCCGCCCGACGCGAGCACCTGCCCGGAGTCCAGGTGCAGCGTCGACCACTGGGCGTCGAGCGACCACTGCCCGTCCGGCCGGTCCACCTCGCCGCCGAGCACGTCGCGGTAGAACCGCGAGAGCACGGCCGGTCGGGGCAGTCCAGGACGATGCACTGCAGCGTCGCGGGCACGGGCACGCCTCTGCCGTCGCGGCGGCTCCCCGATTCGTAGCCGCCTCGAGGCGGCGAGCTTACGAACCCCGATGATCTTGGCGCACGCGTCGGCCACCTATCCGGGTGACCAGCCACCGTTCTACGCGGCCGTGAGGTGCGCTTCACTGCCCGCGGACCGCCCGGCGCAGCTTGGGCAGCCGCTCGGCCAGCGCGCGCTCGGCGCCGTGCGTCGGTCGGGCGGTAGTAGTCGCGCCCGACCAGCTCGTCGGGCGGGTACTGCTGGGCGAGCACGCCGTCCGGGCACGTCGTGCGGGTAGCGGTAGCCGACCGCGTTGCCCAGCTTCTGCGCGCCCGCGTAGTGCCCGTCGCGCAGGTGCGCCGGCACCGCGCCGACCGCGCCCGCCGCGCACGTCGGCCATCGCCGCGTCGATCGCGGTGATCACCGCGTTCGACTTCGGCGCGGTGGCCAGGTGCACGGTGACCTGGGCCAGCGCCAGCCGGCACTCGGGCAGCCCGACGAGCTGCACGACCTGCGCCGCGGCCGCCGCGGCCGGCAGCGCCGTCGGATCGGCCAGCCCGACGTCCTCGCTGGCGTGCACCATCAGCCGGCGCGCGATGAACCGCGGGTCCTCCCCCGCCACCAGCATCCGGGCCAGGTAGTGCAGCGCGGCGTCCGGGTCGGAGCCGCGGATGGACTTGATGAACGCGCTGATCACGTCGTAGTGCTGGTCGCCGTGCGCGGTCGTAGCGCACGGCGACCTCGGTGACGGCCCGCTCGACGCGCGGTCGACACGGTCGATCCGGTCGTCCCGGCGCCGGTCGGCCGTCCGACGCCCGTCGCGCGGCCGCCTCCAGCGCGGTCAGCGCCCGGCGCGCGTCGCCCGCGGCCAGCCGGACGAGCGCGTCCTCGGCGTCCTCGGCGAGCCGCACGGCGCCGGCCAGCCCGCGCTCGGTCGGCGACGGCGCGGCGCAGCAGCGCGCGGACGTCGTCCTCGGTGAGCGACTGCAGCTGCAGCACCAGCGAGCGCGACAGCAGCGGCGACGACCACCGAGAACGACGGGTTCTCGGTGGTCGCCGCGACCAGCAGCACGACCCGGTCCTCGACCGCGCCGAGCAGCGCGTCCTGCTGGGTCTTGGAGAAGCGGTGGACCTCGTCGATGAACAGCACGGTCTGCTGGCCGTGGTAGTCGCGGCGGCGGCGGGCGTCGTCGATCACCGCGCGCAGCTCCTTGACCCCCGACGACAGCGCCGACAGCGCGACGAAGTGGCGCGCCCGCCGCGCCCGCGAGCAGCCGGGCGATGCGTGGTCTTGCCGGTGCCGGGCGGGCCGTAGAGCAGCACCGACGCCGCCGCGCCGCCCTCGACCAGCCGGCGCAGCGGCGCGCCCGGCGCGCAGCAGGTGCCCCTGGCCGACGACCTCGTCGAGCGTGCGCGGGCGCATCCGCACCGCCAGCGGGGAGCTCGCCGGGTCCGCCTGCGGTTCCCCCGCGTTCGACGTCGTCGGCTCCGGCGGCGGGGCCACGTCGGCGTTCACGGTAAACAGCTCGTCCTGTGCCACACCGATGACGTTAACCGACGCCACCGACAGAACCGCTTGCGCCGGTACCCGGAGCGGCGCTACCGTTGCGTTGACTGGTTGACCGAAAGTGCGATTCTGGTCAACAGGTCAAATGCTCAACGAAACCAGCAGGTGGAGACGCATGAGCCATCCCAACCGCGAACGCGCCGACCGCATCCTGGACGCGGCGGGCGAACTGCTGCTGCGGATGGGCTACCGCAAGGTGGCGATCGACGACATCGCGCGCGCGGTCGGTATCGGCAAGGGCACCGTCTACCTGCACTGGCGCAACAAGGAACTGCTGTTCCAGGCGCTGATGATGCGGGAGTCGGCCGACCTGACCGACGAGATCCTGGCCGCGATCAAGGCCGACCCGGCGATGATCCTGCCGCACCGGATGATCTCGGCGTCGTTCCTCACCACCCACCGCCGTCCGCTGGTGATGGCCATGCTGCGCGGCAACGCCGAAGATGTTCGGCTCGCTCGGCGACCTCGCCCTGCGCGAGCAGCAGGCGGAACTCGGCGCGGCACAGTTCGAGAACCACGATGCGCCGGCACGGGCTGATCCGCACGGACGTCCCGAACCTGAACTACGCGCTCAACGCCGCAACCTCGGCTTCTACCTGAGCGACACCCTTTCCGACAAGTACGAGGGGATCCCCCTGGAAGAGAAGGCGGAAGCCCTCGCGCACATGGTCCGCGTCGCGTTCGAGCCGTCCGGGGAACCCGACCCCGCGCGGTCGCGGAGGTGGCGGCGGAACTGAGTTCGGCGCTCGAGGAGCTCGTCTCGGGCTACCGGAACGGGATCTACGCACACGATCCCACCAGGGCACCCGGCTGACCCCGGGGCCACAAGGGGAAAGGGGCGGAAATGACCACCACACTCGCCGACACCTCGGGAATCCCGAGTTCCAGTTCTGGCTGGGGGGAAGCGGCCGGCGGAGCTGGTCGAATTCGCCGCGGATCTGGGGATGTGGAGCGTCTACGGGCGCGCGGAGGTCGAGGGGATCCTGCGTGACCCGGCGACGTTCTCGTCCGACACCACCCGGCTGGTGCCAGGAGATGATGCCGGACGCGGACCTCGAGGCGTTCAGCGGGCAACCTGCTGCAGCTGGACCCGCCGCTGCACAACAAGATGCGCAAGCTCGTCAGCCGGGCGTTCACGCCGAAGGTCGTCGCCGACCTCGAGCCGCGGATCGCCGCGGTGACCAACGAGATGCTCGACGCGGTCGGGCGGTGACGGCCGGTCGAGCTGGTCGAAGACCTGGCCTACCCGCTGCCGGTGATCGTCATCGCGGAGATGCTGGGCATCCCGCGCGGCGACCGCGAGCTGTTCCGCAGCTGGGGGACAAGCTGTCCGCTGTCGACCAACTACGAACTGCCGGAGGGCGCGGTGCCCGACGGCGCGATGCCCGAGAACATCGTCGGCCAGCTCAAGGACATGCACGCCTATCTGCTCGGCCACGTCCAGGACCGCCGGAGCCACCCCGCGCGACGACCTCATAACCGGCTGGTCGACGGCCGAGGTGGACAACGACGCGCTGACCGACGGCGAGATCGTCAGCTTCCTGAACTTCCTGCTGCTGGCCGGGACATCACCACGACGATGCTGCTGGGCAACACCCTGCTGAGCTTCGGACGAGCCCGGGAGGCGAAGGCGGTGCGCGAGGACCGGTGCTGGTGCCGGCCGCGCTGGAGGAGGTGCTGCGGCACCGGCCGCCGGTGGCTTCCATGGCCCGCGTCGACCCGCGGGAGACCGAACTCGCCGGGGTCACCGTGCCCGCGAACGTGCCGGTGATGTGCTGGCTGGCGGCCGGCAACCGCGACGAGCGGATTTCCCGAACCCGGACCGTTCGACCTCCCGCGCGCCCAACCCGCACCTGACCTTCGGCCACGGCATCCACTTCTGCATCGGCGCGCCGCTGGCCCGGCTGGAAGCCCGGATCGCCCTGAACGTACTCCTCGACCGCTACCCGGCACTGCGGACGATCCCGGGTGAGCCGCCGAAGTTCCAGGTCAACCCGAACATGACGGGCGTGCGGGAGCTGCCGCTCACCACGGCGTGCCCGGTTGCGCCCTGGGCGAAATCCCTCGCCCGGGGCGCTGCCGTGCCCGATGGTGGTCCGATGAACGTAGCGGTGCTGTCGGACATCCACGGCGTCCTCCCCGCGCTGGAGGCCGTGCTCGCCGAGCCGGACGTCGTGGCGGCGGACCGGATCGTGCTGCTCGGCGACATGCTGGCCGGACCGATGCCGGTGGAGACCCTGGACCGCCTGTGGCGCTGGGCCCCCGGGCGGTCTGGGTGCGGGGCAACGCCGACCGCGAGCTGGCCGCTCGGCCCGCGGCACCGGGACGTTCGTCCCCGACCCGATCTCCCCTTGGGCGGCGCGGCAGCTGCGTCCCGCCGACC
Organism: uncultured Actinomycetota bacterium; assembly: GCA_963762765.1. Lineage (GTDB taxonomy): Bacteria > Actinomycetota > Actinomycetes > Mycobacteriales > Pseudonocardiaceae > Amycolatopsis. The sequence goes on along the minus strand of CAVXMR010000027.1, from coordinate 96,768 downwards.
TGCCGGTGCTGCGACGCCCTGCCGCTACGGTGTCGCTCGACGGCGTGCTGTTCTGCCACGCGACCCCGCGCGACGACACGGAAATCGTGCTCGTCGACAGCCCGCTGGAACGCTGGGCCGAGGTCCTCGACGGCGTCACGGACGGTCGACGGTCGTCTGCGGGCACACGCACATGCCGTTCGCCCGGCTCGCGGACCGGCGGCTGGTCGTCAACCCCGGCAGCGTCGGAATGCCTTACGGCACAAGGGGTGCGCACTGGGCCCTGCTCGGCGACGGCGTCCAGCTGCGGCGCACGGAGTACGACGTCGAGGCGGCGTGCCGGCTCCTGGCTTCGCGGTCGGCCTATCCCGACATCGAGGCGTGGGCGGACTACTTCGTCCGCAACCCGGCTTCGGACGCGGAGGCGTTGCGGGTGTTCAGCGGGCGCGGAACGAGTTCCACATGATGACCGCGGCGTAGGGCAGGAACTCGCGGCCGCGGCGCCAGAGCCACGGGATTCCCTTGAGCACCAGCCACCCCACGTGCCCGGTGGTGCTGGGCTCGACACCGCCGCCGCAGGTGAGGCTCACCGGCTCGGGAACGGCGAACCCGGCTTCGGCGAGCAGGCCGGTGAAGCCGTCGGCGAGCATGCGGTGACCGAGTTCCGAGGGGTGCAGCCGGTCGACGCTCCACGACCGCGAGGTCGTAGGCGCCGGGCAGGCGGTCGAGGTCGAGGCAGGGCACGCCTTCGCGGGCGACGACCTCGTCGATGGCGGCGTTCAGCTCGGCGACGCGGGCGCTGAGGGCGCGCTTGAGCGACGGCGGGAGGCGGAACACCTTGCTGTGGTCGTGGAACCGGACCGGGACGACGGTGGTGCCGGCCTCGCGCGAGCCGGCGGATGACCTCGGTGAGGTCGGCGGCGATGCGGGCGGCGTCGAAGTCCGGGCGCAGGGTGTCGTTCATCCCGGCCACGAGCAGCGCGACATCGGGCCGGTGCGCGACGGCGGCGGGCACCTGCTCGGTGAGCACGCAGCGCATCCGCGCCCCGGCGAAGGCGGGGTTGAGGTAGCCACCGACGTCGACCCCGAGCGCGGCGGCGACCAGCGGGCCGACGCCCCGCCAGCCCCCGCGCCGGGGCAGGGGATCGCCGAGCCCGACGGCGGTGGAGTCGCCGAGCACGACCAGCCGCCGGGCCCGCTTGAGCGGCCACACGGCGGCACGCGCGCGCGAGCGCGGGACGGCTCGGGCGGCAGGGTTCGGGGGTGACTTCGACGCTCATCACGGTCACGCCCACGACCATCGGCCACGCACGCTCACTTGCGGTGAGGCCGAGGTAACGCGCCGGCGACACGGGCGCCCAATTCTTGACGCTCAGCTCACCGGTGCCGGAAATGCCCTGCTTCGGCGAGGTCGGCTACGCACGGCCGACCTCAGGCTCCGGCGGTGCCCAGGAGTGCCGCCGCGGGGCTCGAGGAGAGTGGCCGCACGGCTGCGATGTCGTGAATGACTCATTCACCTCGCCCGACGACATGAATGAGTCATTCAAGACGTCCGGATCGCCGCCAGCACCGCGGCGCAGTCAAGCTATCCGTTGCCGGCGGCAGAGCCGCACCCGCCCCAAAGCAGCCCCCGCCCTCTCCGGGGGCCGGCCCCGCTTCCAGCGTATCGGGCGGGCCGACGAACAGCCGGGAAAGGCCGAAGCCGGACCGACTTGCCCACATCACGGCCGGCCTGTGGACAACCGGCCGATCTCAGCGGAAGGCCGGGTAGAACGCCAGATCGGCGTGCGGGCCCAGGCGGGCACCGAGGGCCGCGGACACCCGGGCCGCGAACTCCGAGAGCTCGGTGAGCCGCGCATAGCCCGCGTGCTTGGCCAGGTCGCGCCACCACGTGACGAACGCGGCCTCGCGGCTGACCGGGGTGGTGTGGCGGGACAGGTCGAGCGCGCCCAGCTCGTCCCCCGTGATCAGCCAGACGCGCAGCAGCTCGCTGGCCGTCAGATGCGCGGCCAGCACCTCGTCGTCGGCCAGGCCCGGCCAGACGCCCACGACCTCCGCGCGCCACGCCGCGACCATCGCCTCGCTCATCCCGGCGGGCAGTGCCAGCGCGTCCGGGCAGCTCGCGAACGGCAGGCGCAGGTACGCCGCGTCCACCAGCGCCGAGCGGACGCACCCGCGCTCGAAGTCGAGATAGCGCACCCCCGCGCCGGTGACCAGGTTGTTCTCCGGGCTCAGCTCGACCGGGCTGAACGCGCGGTACGCCGCCGAGCGCGACTGCTCGGCGGCCTGGTCGATTTGCGCGCGGACGCCGGCCGGCGTGGGCACGCCGAGGCGCGACTCGATCACCTCGGCCACGCCCTCGCACTCCTCCGCCGAGACGGTCTCGGAGTGGACGGGGCCGCCGAGGCGGCGCAGCAGGGCGTTGAAGTCGGGCTCGCGGTCGGCGGTGCTCGCGTGCAGCCGCCCCAGCGACCGCGCCCACGACAGCAGCGCCCGTTCCGCACCGCGCGAATCGCGGGCGTAGAGCTTGTCCTCCAGCGTCGGCACGCGGCCGAGGTCCTCGAGCACCAGCACCCGGATGCGCCCGTCGTGGGCCAGCAGCTCAGGGCACATCCGCTCGTCCGCGGACAACGCCGTGAACAGCTGGTAGCTGACCGCCTCCTGGGCGAACGGATCCGCCTCGCCCTGGCGCGGCACCATCGGGTAGTGCTTGATGACCAGCGTGCGCGGCAAGGAGAACGAGGACGACACCACCCGCGCGCGGACCACCGTCGCGGGACCGCTTCCCGCGAGGTCCTCGGGCGCCACCAGCGTGATCGTGCTGCCGAACCGGCGCGAAAGCACCGACTCGCCCGCCGCGACCGCCGCGGCGACAGCGAGGTCTTCGGCTCCTGCCCCGACTTCAGCGTCGCCGGCGGAGGAGGTGTCGACTGTCATTGTCCCCGACCCTACTCGTGACTGAGCAACCATGACTACTGACATCCGGACAAGAAGGCGCAACCGCCCGGCACGACATCACCCGCGTGGGAACGGACGTCCCACCGCCGGTTTACGTTGCCCAGAACGGCACAGGATCAACACAATGGAAGCAGCTGCAACGATTCCGAGAAGGTTGATGAGCAGCTGCCGACCGACTCCAGGCTTCGGCTCACTGCCCCGCCACGGCTGCCACCGACGCGAACGCCGCCGCCGGCACCGTGGTCACCGAGATGAACACCCCGACCAGCGACGCCGACTTCGCCGAGGTCAGCGCCAGCATCCCCGCCGCACCCGGCGAGCAGCGCCACGATGAACGACAGAACGCCGACCTCGTAGATGAAGTCCACCTGCTCCAGGTCGTCCAGCGCGGACGTGTGGACAGCAGCCCGGTCACGTCGAACGAGCAGCGGACGCCGCCCGCGGTGACCGACCATCGCCAGCGGGAACCCGGCCCCGACCGCGAAGGCCCCGCGCTTGACCAGATCGCCGCGGCGCAGGACGAGGCCGACGGCGATCGCGGCCAGCGGCCCGAACTCCGGGCCCAAGGACCATCGCGCCGACGACGGTGACCGAGGAGTCGGTGATCGCGCCGATGGCCGCGAGCAGGCAGGCGATCGTCAGGAACACCTGGAAGCTGATCGAGAACCGGGACTCCTCGCCGGTGCGCGCCACGCACCTCGTCCCAGATGACCGCGTCCGCTGGGGTCACCCGGGCGCGGCCTCCTCGGCGGCGTCGGCCGCGTCGGACAGGGTGGTGTCGATCGTCTCTAGCGTGACCCCGCCGGTGCGGTCGATGCCCTAGGTCGCTCAACGCTCCGAGCACCGTCGTCGACCGCCTCGCGGGTGACGTCGGCCTCGACGACATCGCCCGCCGGCTGCCACCGCCGCCCCGCGCTGCCCGCTTGCCGGATGCACCTTGCGCCCGCCGGAGTTCCCGGCGGGCACCCGGTACTAGTTCTGCGGAGCGGGCGCCGGTTTCGCGTCGATCCCGGCTTCCTTGCGCTGCTGCGCGGTGATCGGCGCCGGGGCCGCGGTCAGCGGGTCGTAGCCGCCACCGGTCTTCGGGAACGCGATCACGTCACGCAGCGAGTCGGCCTTGGCCAGCAGCATGACGATCCGGTCCCAGCCGAACGCGATGCCGCCGTGCGGCGGCGGGCCGAACGCGAAGGCGTCGAGCAGGAAGCCGAACTTCTCCTGCGCCTCCTCGTCGCTCAGGCCCATCAGGTTGAACACCCGCTTCTGCACGTCACCGCGGTGGATACGGATCGACCCGCCGCCGATCTCGTTGCCGTTGCAGACGATGTCGTAGGCGTAGGCCAGCGCGTTGCCCGGGTCGGACTCGAACTTCTCGATCCACTCCGGGGTCGGCGAGGTGAACGCGTGGTGCACCGCGGTCCACTTGCCGGAGCCGACCGCGACGTCGTCGCCGATGTCCTCGACCGGCGCGAACAGCGGCGCGTCCACGACCCACACGAACGACCAGGCGTTCTCGTCGATCAGCCCGAGCCGCTTGCCGATCTCGTCGCGCGCGGCGCCCAGCAGCGGCTGCGTCGAAGAAGCCTTGCCGGCGGCGAAGAAGATGCAGTCACCGGTCTTCGCGCCCGCGGCGGCGGCGACGTTTTCCCGCTCCTGCTCGGACAGGTTCTTCGCGACCGGGCCGCCGAGCGTGCCGTCCTCGTTGACCAGGATGTAGGCGAGACCGCGGGCGCCGCGCTGCTTGGCCCATTCCTGCCACGCGTCGAGCTGACGGCGCGGCTGGTCGGCGCCGCCCGCCATCACGACCGCGCCGACGTAAGGCGCCTGGAACACGCGGAACGGCGTGTCGGCGAAGAACTCCGTCATGTCGGTGATCTCGAGGTCGAAGCGCAGGTCCGGCTTGTCGGAGCCGTATTTCGCCATCGACTCGGCGTAGGTGATGCGCGGGATCGGGCGCGGGATCTCGTGGCCGATCAGCTTCCACAGCGCGGACACGATGTCCTCGCCGACCTTGATGACGTCGTCCTGCTCGACGAAGCTCATCTCGATGTCGAGCTGGGTGAACTCGGGCTGGCGGTCGGCGCGGAAGTCCTCGTCCCGGTAGCAGCGCGCGATCTGGTAGTACCGCTCCATGCCGCCGACCATGAGCAGCTGCTTGAACAGCTGCGGCGACTGCGGCAGCGCGTACCAGGAGCCGGGCTTGAGCCGGGCCGGGATCACGAAGTCGCGCGCGCCTTCGGGGGTCGAGCGGGTCATCGTCGGCGTCTCGATCTCGACGAAGTCCTGCTGGTGCAGCACCTCACGCGCGGCGCGGCTGACCTCGCTGCGCAGCCGCATGGCCGCGGCCGGGCCGCTGCGGCGCAGGTCCAGGTAGCGGTGCTTGAGCCGGATCTCTTCGCCGACGTCCACCCGGTCGTCGATCGGGAACGGCAGCGGCGCGGACTCGGACAGCACCTCGAGCTCGGTCGCGAGGACCTCGATCTCCCCGGTGGGGATTTCGGAGTTCGCGTTGCCCTCGGGGCGCTTGGCGACCTCGCCGACGATCTTGACGCAGAATTCCGACCGCAGCGCGTGCGCGCGCTCGGCCATCTCGCCCTCGCGGAAGACGACCTGCGCGACGCCGCTGGCATCGCGGAGATCGATGAAGATGACGCCGCCGTGATCGCGCCGCCGGGCCACCCATCCGGTGAGGGTGACGGTCTGTCCGGCCTGCCCGGCACGCAGGGTGCCGGCGTTGTGGGTGCGGAGCACTGCGGCTGCTCTCCTCGGTCATAGACGGTGCTGAGGCGGGATCGCCAAGAGGAAAGGCTAACGAACCACGGTATCCGAGCGCCGCGCGGGCTCAGTGCCTGCTTTCCAGGGAAGCGACGAGGTGACGCGCGTGTGCGAGGTATTCGGTCACCGGGTACACCCTGGACCGGGGGTTGCGGGCGGCCCAGCCGGCGGCCGCGTCGGCGGAGGCGAAGTACAGCGACTCCTGGCGGTCGAAGTCGAGGTTCATGTCGGTGATCGCGATGACCGCGGCGGGCGGGTCGACCAGCAGCACCCGTTCCGGCGTGAGCTCGACGCGGATGTGCGCGCCGGTGACCGGGCAGGTGTCCCGCGTGTGCACCCGCTCGCCGGTGGCGATGGCCAGCAGGAACGGCCCCACCGCGCCGCCGCGCATCAGGCCCGACGCGGTGCCTGGCGTCGCGTCGACCCGCACCAGGTCGTCCTTGACGGTGAAGCCGATCATCCCGGCCAGCCGGCGCGCGTCCGCCGGGTCCAGCCCGACCGCGGCGGCGAGCCGCCCGACCGCGACCGGATGCCGGCCGACCCGGGAGAGCTTGAGCGCGGCCCAGGCGAGCCGGGCGGCCGCGGAACGGTCGGCGAGGCTGGTCATCGCGGCTCCCTTCGGCGCCCGACCGACGTTAGGGGCCGGGGATGCCGAGGAACACCGCCACTCCGGACGAACCCGTTCCCGCATCCGGGTGAGGACGCCGCCGGTTCCGGCGGGGTGCGATGTCCGTGAAGGCCACTTTGAGGGACCTAGCGTCCGTGAAGGTGGCCTTCACGGACTTCCGCCCTGCCCGGTCGGGGGGTCAGAGGTGGGACAGGCTCGCTTCGATGGCCGCGGCCATACGGTGCGCCTCGGCGAGGAAGCCGGGCACCGGGTGCACGCGGCCGCCGGGGTTGGCGGCGAGCCAGTCCTGGGCCGCGGTCGCGGAGGCGAAGAACGGCTGCTGGGTGCAGAGCGCGTCGAGCAGGTCGGGGCCGAGTTCGCTGTCGGTCATCGCGACCACCGCGGTGGGCGGGTCGACCAGCAGCACGGTGTCGGCGCACAGCTCGACGTGAATCCGGACGCCGGTCGCCGGGCAGCGGGACTCGGCGTGCAGGCGTTCGCCGGTCGCGATGGCCAGCAGGAAAAGGTCGGTGGAGCAGCCGCGGCCCACACCCGCTTCACGGCGGGCGCGCAGGGCCCGGTCCACCGCGACGAGGTCGCCACGCATCCCGAAACCGGCCAGCTCCAGCAGCCGGCGCGCTTCGGCCGGGGGCATGCCCACGGTCGCGGCGAGACGGTCGACGGCCACGGGGTGCCGGCCCGCCTTGGTGAGCTTGATGGCGGCCCAGGCCAGGCGGGCGGCCGCCAGGCGATCCGCTCGGGTCGTCATCACTACTCCCTCCGGCGCAATCGGGCGTCGACTTCTTCGACGGTATGCGCAGGGATCGCCGGGCGGCAATGACAGAAAGGAAAACGACAGGACAATTTGCCGCGTGCATCTTGCCCCCGGCGCATCCACAAAGGACATCACCGACCGTCGCGGTATCCGGGTACTTTTTCACCACGCGCCTCGTGGGTCCGGGCGGTACGGGTGGTCGTGAGGCCTCCTGATCCGCCAGTGGGCGAGACGCGATGTCATCACCACAGGACTCGTGAGTGGCGCGACCGGTTCTAACCGGCCGCAACACTCACGACGACCCGATCCCCGCTTACAGCAGCTTGAGCTGCTCAGCGGTGTCCGGGACCGCAGCCCGCGGAGGCGGCGCCTCGGGCGAGCGCGGGTCGTAGCCCGTGCGCGGCGCGAGACCGTGCCGCCGCAGCAACGGCGCCACGCGCTCGGCCAGGTGCGAGCGGTACGCCTTCGATACGTAACTCCCCCGCGCGTACAGCTCCCGGTAGCGCGGCACCAGCGCCGGATACGTCCCCGCCAGCCACCGGCCGAACCACTCGCGCGCGCCGGGACGCAGATGCAGCGGGAACACCGTCACACTCGAAACGCCGACGTCGGCCAGCTGCGCGAACATCGCGTCGAGCGCCTCGACCGAGTCGGTCAGCCACGGCAGCACCGGCGCCACCAGCACCGAGCAGTCGAGCCCGGCCTCGCGCGCCTTGCGGACCAGCTCCAGCCGCGCCTGCGGGCTCGGCGTCCCCGGCTCCAGCCGGTGCTGCAGCTCCCGGTCGAGCAGCGCCAGCGAAACGGCCAGCCCGACCGGGACGTCGGCGGAAACATCGCGAAGCAGCGGCAGATCACGCGCGAGCACCGTGCCCTTGGTCAGCACCGAAAGCGGCGTGCCCGACCTCGCCAGCGCCTTGATGATGCCCGGCATCAGCTGGTACCGGCCCTCCGCGCGCTGATACGGGTCGGTGTTCGTGCCCATCGCGACGTGCTCGCGTGTCCAGCTCGGCCGCCGCAGCTGCGCGGCCAGCACCTGCGGCGCGTTGACCTTCACCACGACCTGGGTGTCGAAGTCGCGACCCGCGTCGAAGTCCAGATACGTGTGCGTGTTCCGGGCGAAGCAGTTGTGCGACACCATCCCGTCGGCCACGAAGTCGCCGGTGCCGGTGGTGATGTCGAACAGCGGCAGCTGCAGCCCGAGCGGCTCGACCGCCACCACCGTCCGCCGCGCGGCACCGATCACGGTGCCCTCGAGTGACCGCCGCGCGCTCACCGCCGGGTCGGTCAGATGCAGGAACCGCAGCGTCTCGCCGGGCCCACCCGGCAGCCGGACCTCTTGGCGCGTCGGGAATTCCGGGACGTCGTCGACCGCGAAGTCGAACCCGAACCGTTTCAGCGCTTCGAGAAGCGCGTCGACGATCTCCGGCTCGTCGTGCGCCAGAGCCGGCCCGGATTTGCCGATGCCGCCCGCGATGTCGAACGTCCCGGCCAGGAACCCGCGCTGCCAGTGCGCGTCCGGCGTCGGCGGGACCTGCAGGAAGGTCACCGAGGACCCGAAGTCGGGCAGGTACCGCAACGCGCGCTCGGCCGCCTCGGGCTCGGTCGCGAAGCCACCGGACCGCAACATCCCGCACAGATAACCCGCGCGATAGCCCAGCGTTTCGTCCGGCAGCGGGGCGAACCGGCCGACGCCGACCAGCTCGCTGCCCGCCTCCAGGTGCGGCCGCTGCGCGACCCCCAGCCGTGTGCCGGTGACGTACTTCCAGCCCCGCTCGGACAGGAACCGGTGATCACCGCCGGCGACCAGCCGGGTGCCGTCGTCGAGGATCACGCGATAAGCCGCGCGGACGGTCGACCAGTGCGCGAGCACCGTCGTGGGCACCAGCCGCCGGGACACGCCGTGCCCGCGCGTGCCGTAGATCCGGTCCCCAGGCTTGAGCTCGGACAGCGCCCGGGTGCGCCCGTCGGCCATCAGGATCCGGGTGCTCGCCTCCATGCAGTAAACGCAGGCGTGCGAGCAGCCGCGGTACGGGTTCACCGTCCAGCCGAACGGCACCCCGGACCCCGCGGGCACCTTGTTCAGCACGGATTTGGCGTGCACCTCGTGAAAGGTGACGCCGTCGAACTCCGGTGACCGTACCGACCGCACCAGGCCTTCCAGCCCGGGCAGCGCAGGCTCACCCTCCCCCGCTCGTTGCCGCTCCCATCGCACTCACGCAGTCGAACACATGTTCTATCCGGGTGTCAAACCGATTCACGCGGTGAAGCGATCGAGCGCCCGGATCTTGTTGGTCGCGTCCAGTGCGGCCACTTTGTAAGCCTCGGACAGCGTCGGGTAGTTGAAGACCGCGTCCACCAGGTAGTCCACCGTGCCGCCGCAGCCCATCACGGCCTGTCCGATGTGGACGAGGTCGGTCGCGCCGGTGCCGAACACGTGCACCCCCAGCAGTTTCCGGTCCGTCGTGGACACCAGGAGCTTGAGCATGCCGTAGGTGTCACCGGTGATCTGGCCGCGCGCGAGCTCGCGGTAGCGCGCGATGCCGACCTCGTACGGCACCGCCGAGGACGTCAGCTGCGCCTCCGTCGAACCGACGTAGGAGATCTCGGGGATGGTGTAGATGCCGATGGGCTGCAGCGCGCCCAGGCCGTTCGCCGGTTCGCCGAACGCGTGATACGCCGCCAGCCGCCCCTGGTCCATCGAGGTCGCGGCGAGCGCCGGGAAGCCGATCACGTCACCGACCGCATAGACGTGGCCGACCTCGGTCCGGTAGCTCTCGTCGACCACCAGGCGGCCCCGGTCGTCGGCGGTCAGGCCGGCCTTGCCGAGGTCGAGCTCGGTGGTCATGCCCTGGCGGCCTGCCGAGTACATGACGCCGTCCGCCGGAATGCGCTTGCCACTGACCAAAGTCGTGACCGTGGCGTCGTCGGACACCGCGACATTCGCGACCTTCTCCCCGAACCGGAACGTGACGCCCAGATCGCGCAGCTGGAACTTGAGCGACTCCACGATCTCCGGGTCGCAGAAGTCGAGCATGTGCTCGCGCTGCTCGACCACGGTCACCCGCGAACCGAGCGCGGCGAACATCGAGGCGTACTCGATGCCGATCACCCCTGCGCCGACCACGACCAGCGACGACGGGATCTGTTCCAGCCGCAGGATCTCGTCGGAGTCGAGCACGCGCGCGGCGTCGAAGTCGATCTGCGGGGGCCGGGCGGGTTTGGTGCCGGTGGCGATGACGACGAAGTCCGCGCTCAGCGTCCGCCGGTCGCCCACGTGCTTGCCGTCGACGACGATGGTGTGCGGGTCGGCGAAGCTCGCCGTGCCGACGACGAGGTCGACGTGGTTGCGCAGCAGCTGCGCCCGCACGACCTGGACCTCGCGGCCCACCACGTGATGGGTGCGGGCGAGCAAGTCGGCGACCGTGATGTCCTGTTTGACCCGGTAGCTCGCGCCGTAGAGCTCTCGCTGGTTCATGCCGGTCAGGTAGAGGACGGCTTCGCGCAGGGTCTTCGAGGGGATGGTGCCGGTGTTGACGCACACCCCGCCCACCATGTCGTGCTTGTCGACTACGGCCACCCGCTTGCCGAGCTTGGCCGCGGCGATCGCGGCCTTCTGCCCGCCGGGGCCCGAACCGATGACGATGAGGTCGTACTCGTGGTCGCTCACAGGGTTGAGCCTGCGCACCCGGGCACCCTCGCGCAACCCCCGGCGCCGGGCCGGACCGTCGCGGGCCGATTCCGGCGGAGCACTCCACCAGGTATTACCCATTACCTAAGTGTTTCCCACCCTAGGCGGATAATTACCGCCGCCCTAAACTCTGATCGGCCACCACGACGCAGGAAAGAAGGTGGCCGAAATGCACCGGAAGAACCGGCGAAGATATTTACCGAACACCCTCGTCTGGACGGCGGCGGCGGCGCTCATGACGGCGTGCGGCGGGCTCGGCCCGGCCCCCGCGGGCCAACCGGCCGCCGAAACCGCCGCGGTCACGCGGACGTACTACATCTCGGCCGACAAAGTGGTCTGGAACTACGCCCCGCAGGGCTTCGACGTCATCACCGGGCAACCGTTCGGCGACACCGAGAATGTGTTCGTCAAACGGGGCCCGCACCGCATCGGCGCGCAATACGTGAAATGTCTCTACCGCGGCTACACGGACGCGCGATTCATCCGGCAAACCGCCGCGGACCCGTCGAACGGCCTGCTCGGACCGGTCATTCGCGCGGCAGTGGGAGACACCATCCGGGTCGTCTTCCGCAACACCTGTCCCTTCCCCACCGGCATTCATCCGCACGGGGTGTTCTACCCCAAGGCGGACGAAGGGGCGCCCTACAGCGACGGCACCTCCGGCGCGGACAAGGCCGACGACGCGGTGCCCACCGGTGCCACGTTCACCTACCAGTGGGCGGTGCCCGAGCGGGCCGGACCCGGCTCGATGGACGGCAGCTCGGTGATGTGGATGTACCACGGGCACACCGACGAGGTCGCCGACACCTACGCCGGGCTGATGGGCCCGCTCATCGTGACCCGGCGAGGAGCCGCCCGCGCCGACGGCAGCCCCGCAGACGTCGACCGCGAGCTGTTCGCCCTGTTCATGGTCTCGGACGAGAACCAGTCGCCGTTCCTCGACGAGAACATCGCCCGGTTCGCCGAGGGCGGCGGGCCGCCGCCCGGGGACGAGGAGGGGTTCGAGGAGTCCAATCTCATGCACTCCATCAACGGCTTCGTCTACGGCAACGGCCCGATGTTCACCATGCGGGCCGGCGAGCGCGTGCGCTGGTACGTGATGGGCATGGGCACCGAGGTCGACCTGCACACCCCGCACTGGCACGGCAACACGGTGTCCGTGAACGGCATGCGCATGGACGTCGTCAGCCTGCTGCCCGCCGGCATGGTGACCGCCGACATGCAGCCGGACGACCCCGGGATCTGGCTGTTCCACTGTCACGTGAACGACCACATCCTGGCCGGCATGCAGGCTCGCTACCAGGTCTCCTGAGCGGCCTCGGGGTCGTGAAGGGTCCCTTCGGAACGAAATCCGACTTGAAGTGACCCTTCAGGACGTCCCGGCGGACTAGCCTGCTTTTCCAGGATGCTGCGGATCTCCCTGCTCGGCGAGCAGGCCATCACCGACGACGCGACCGGCGAGGTGCTGACCCGGTCGCCACGGTCGATCGCGCTCGTCGGCCTGCTGGTCACCCACGCCGGCGTGCCGCAGCCGCGTCAGCGCATCGCGGAGCTGTTCTGGCCGGATTCGACGGACGCGCAGGCGCTGACCAACCTGCGCCGCGAGCTGCACCACCTGCGCCAGGCCATCGGCGAGGAGACCGCGCTCGCGGTGACGTCGAAGGATCTGTGCTGGCGGGACAGCGACACCAGCCGGGTCGACGTCCGCGACTTCGACCTCGCGCACCGGGCCGCGCTCGCCGGTGATGGCGCCGCACTGCTCTCGGCGATCGCGCTCTACCGCGGCGAACTCCTGCCGGGCATGCACGACGACTGGCTGCTCGACGCCCGCGCCGACCTGGAGAACCGGTGCGTCGAGCTGTGCGACCTGCTCGCCCGCGCCGCTGCCGCCGAGCCCGCGGCCGCGCTGGACGCCGCCCGGCGCCGCATCCGGCTGCGCCCGCTGGAGGAAATCGGCTACCGGACGCTCATGGAGCTGCAGGCCGACCAGGGTGACCGGGCGGGCGCGGTGAGCACGTACCACCAATGCGCGTCGGTGCTGGAGCGCGAACTCGGCGTCGTCCCGGATCAGGCGACGCGGGAGGCGTTGCGGCGCCTGCTGGCCCAGCCCGCCGAACCTCGCCAGGCCGGCGGGGCCGCGCTGATCGGGCGGGCCGCCGAACTCGGGCAGTTGCATCGGCGGTGGGAGGCCGCCGCGGCCGGGCGCGCCGGGATGGTGCTGGTCAGGGGCGGGGCTGGGGTCGGCAAGACGCGCCTGGTCGCCGAGATCGCCGCGCTCGCCCGGCGGCAAGGCGCCGTCGTCGCGGCGACACAGTGCTTTGGGACGTCGGGGCGGCTCGCGCTCGCGCCGGTGGCCGACTGGCTGAGAACACCCGCGGTCCAGGCCGCGGCCGCCGGGCTGGATCCGGTGTGGCGCACCGAGGTCGACCGGCTGGTGCCGTCCGGGCGGGGCAGGAACTCCCATGTCATGACCGATGCCTGGCAACGGCTTCGCTTCTTCGAGGGACTGGCTCGCGCTTTGACCAGCACGCGCCCGACCCTGCTCGTCCTCGACAACCTGCAGTGGTGCGACCAGGAAACGTTGTTGTTCCTGGGATTCTGCCTCAGCCTGACACCGGAGGCGCCGCTGCTGATCGCCGCGACCGTCCGTGACGAGACGCTGGAACCCGAGCTGGAGGAATGGATCGCGCGGATGCGAGCGCCCGTGCTCGCCCTGCACCCGCTGGGCGCCGGCGACACCGCCGCGCTCGCCGAGAAGATCTCCGGCCGGGCCCTGGCCGACGCCGAGCGCGCGCTACTGCACGCGGCGACCGGCGGTTTCCCGCTCTACATCGTGGAAGCCCTGCGCGCCAACGCTTTCCTCCCGACCGGCGACTTGAGTGCGGTGCTGCGCGCGCGGTTGAGCCAGGCCGAGCCGGCCGCGCGGGAGGTCGCCGGGCTCGCCGCCGCTGTCGGCCGCGACTTCACCCTGGGCCTGCTCACCGAGGCGAGCGACCTCGACGCCGACACCGTCGTGCGCGCGGTGGACGAGCTGTGGCGGCGCCGGATCGTCCGCGAGTTCCGCGACGGCTACGACTTCGCCCACGACCTGCTCCGCGACACCGCGTATCAGCAGGTCAGCCCGCCGAAACGGTGGCTGCTGCACCGGCGGCTCGCCCAGGGCATCGAGCTGCTCCACGCCGACGACGTCGACGCCTATGCCGCGCAGCTCGCCCAGCAGTACGCACGGGGCGGGCGGCCGGACCGGGCTGTCGCGTACTACCGGCAGGCCGCCGACGTCGCGGCCGGGACGTTCGCGCACGCCGAGGCGATCCGCCTGCTCACCGAGGCGCTGAAGCTGGTGCGCGCCCGGCCCGCCGGACGCGACCGGGACCGTCAGGAGCTGGCCGTGCTGGAAGCGCTCGCCGGGCCCACCAACGCGCGTCACGGCTACGCGTCGACCCAGCTTCAGCACGTCCTGGAACGCTCCCTCGAACTCGCGGAATCCTTGGGCCGCAAGCACTCCATCCGCACCGCGCTGATGGAACTCTGGTCGTCGCGGTTCGTCCAGGGCAAGACGGCATACGCGCACGAAGCGGCAGTGCGGGCGCTCGGGCTGGCGGATGCCGACGCCGGCCCCGAGCAGACCGGCGCGGCACACTTCGTCGTCGCGGGCTCATCGGTGAGCCTCGGCCGCCCGGCCGAAGGGCTGCGCCACTTCGAACTCGGCGCCGAACTGACCCCGGGCTCGCGGAGCTGGCCCATCGGCACCCGGCCGGACGTGCACGGCCGGGCTTGGGCCGCGCATGCCCACTGGCTGCTCGGGGACGACGCCGCCGCCACGGCCTGCAGCCGGGACGCCATCGACCTCGCGCGCACGCTCGACCATCCGTACAGCCTCGCCATCGCGCTGGCCTACGCGGGAATCACCCACCAGATGCGCCACGACCGGCCCGCGCTCGAGGCCGTCGTCGCCGAGCTGCGGGCACTGTGCGACGGGTACGACTTCGCTTACTACCGCGAGTGGGCGCTGGTCCTGGGCGGCTGGGCGGCCGGTCCGGCCGGGCGTGAACCGGCGCGGCGCGGCATCGCGAACCTCAAGGCCGAGGGCTCGTTCGCGCGCATGCCGTACTGGCTTTCGCTGCTCGCCGAAGTCTCCGAACCGGCGGCCGCCGTGGCGACCCTCGACGCCGCGCTCGTCACCGGCCAGGCGCACGACGACGTCTGGTGGCTGCCCGAAGTGCTGCGGTTGCGCGCCGCGCACGACGACGACGCCGTCCCCCGGTTGCGGACGGCCGCGGCGATGGCGCGCGCCCACGGCAGCGTGGCGCTGCTCCGGCGTTGCCAGAAAGACCTTGCCGCGCAAGGCGTTCGGCCGGTGAATCCCCCACTTTGAGCGTTCGGCACGGCCGAACGCTGCGCGAACGCCGGCTTCCTAGGTTCAACGGGACTCATGTCCCTGGAGGAATCTCATGACCGCGACCACCGCACCGCACACCGAACTCGCGGCCGCCCTGCGCGGCGAGCTCATCACCCCGGACGACGCCGGCTACGACCGGGCCCGCGCCGTCTACAACGCCATGATCGACCGGCGCCCGGCCGCGATCGCCCGCGTCCGCGACGCCGCCGACGTCGTCGAGTGCGTCCGTTACGCCCGGGCCCAAGGCCTGGAGATCGCGATCCGCGGCGGCGGCCACAACGCCGGCGGCCTCGGCGTCTGGGACGAAGCGCTGGTCATCGACCTCGCGTCGCTGCGCAGCACCACCGTCGACCCGGTGAACCACACCGTCCGCGCCGACGCGGGCTGCACCTGGGCCGACGTCGACCACGCCACGGTCGCGTTCGGCATGGCCACGCCGTCCGGCATCCTCTCGTCCACCGGCGTCGCGGGCCTGACCCTCGGCGGCGGCATCGGCTACCTGGCGCGCCGCTTCGGCCTGACCGTCGACAACCTGCTCGGCGCCGACGTCGTGCTCGCCGACGGCTCGTTCGTGCACGCGAGCGAAACCGAGCACAGCGACCTGCTGTGGGCGCTGCGCGGCGGTGGCGGGAACTTCGGCGTCGTCACGTCGTTCACCTACCGCTGTCACGAAATCGGCGAGCACGGGACGATCATCGGCGGCCCGGTGCTTTACGACCTCGCCGACACTCCCGACGTGATGCGCTGGTACCGCGAGCTGTTGCCGTCGCTGCCGGAGGAGCTGAACGGCTGGCTCGGCCTGATCACGATTCCGCCAGGCCCGCCGTTCCCCGAGGAATTGTGGGGCCGCAAGGCCTGCGCGATCGTCTGGTGCTACACCGGCGCCCACGACAAGGCCGACGAAGTCCTCGAACCGGTGCGGTCGTTCGGTTCGCCGTGGGTGGTCGGCCTGGGCGCGATGCCGTTCTCGGCGTTGCAGGGCGCGTTCGACGCCATCTACCCGCCCGGCCACCAGTGGTACTGGCGCGCGGACTTCTTCGACGAGATCACCGACGCGGCGATCGACATCCACGTGAAGTACGGCGAGCAGCTGCCGACCGGCCAGTCGAGCATGCACCTCTACCCGATCGACGGCGCGGCCGCCCGTGTCGCCGCCGACGGAACGGCCTTCGCCTACCGCGACGGCGGCTGGTCCGGCGTGATCGTGGGCGTCGACCCGGACCCGGCGAACGCGCCGATGATCACCGAGTGGACGAAGAACTACTGGGAGGACCTGCATCCCACGTCGGCCGGAGGCGCGTACGTCAACTTCATGATGGACGAGGGACAGGACCGGGTTCGGGCGTCCTACCGCGGCAACTACGACCGGCTGGCCCAGGTGAAGCGGCGGTACGACCCGGAGAACGTCTTCCACGTCAACCAGAACATCCGGCCCGAGGGGTAAGGGCCCGGCTGCGCGGGGGTCGGGTCTCGTGAGTGGTAAGTGTCGTTAGAACCTTCTAAACACTCACGACCCCTGGTGTCACACCCCTGCGCCGGGCGCTACGGGACACGCCGGCACCGGCTCGCCGATGGCGACTGGAGCGAGGGGGACCTTCCTGTCACCAGGCGCTGGCAAAGTCCCTCTCGCTCCAGAACCCCGTGGAGAAGGTCGTGAATGACCCGTTCAGGACCTCGCACGTCCTGAACGCGTCATTCACGACCTTCTCCACCACGCCATGTTTGCCTTACCCCTCAATAACCCGACTTACCACTCACGAGGACCCCACCCCTCAGGACCGCAGCCTGCCTCGGGTGCGCTGGAAGTCGGTCACCGCTTCCAGCCCGGCCTCGATCTCCTCGGCCAGCATCGACTCCAGCAGCGCGGCCACGTCGGCGCCCAGCAGCTTCGCCGCCCGCCCTTCCCGCAGCAGCTCCAGCGCCTCCCACGGCGACCCCGCCAGCGAACCCACCTCGGTCCCCGCGGCGGTCGGCCGGAGCGTGTTCTCCAGCCCTCGCCGCCCGGCGGCCAGCAGCGCGGCGACCACCAGGTGCGGCTGGGCGTCCGCCCCGGCGAAGCGGAATTCGAGACGCCGAGAGGAATCCGAACCCGCCACCCGGATCGAAGCCGTCCGATCGTCGTGCCCCCACCGAATCGAGCGCGGCGAGAACGGCGCCGTCCGCAGCCGCACGTAGCTGTTCCACGTCGGCGCCCAGATCGCCGTCAACGCGCGGGCGTCGCGCAGGACGCCCGCGAGGAAGCCGCCGAGCAGGTCGGGTTCGCCGCCGTCCAGCGCCGCGAGGGACAGGTGGACGTGGCCGGAGCTGCCCTGCCCCGGCACCGGCGCGGCGAGGTAGTCGGCGGTGATGCCGTGGCGCGCCGCCACCCGGCGGACGATCAGCTGCTGCAGCAGGACGTCGTCGCACGCCGCCAGGGCGTCCCGGTGACGCAGCACGATCTCGTACTGGCCGGGATGACACTCCGCCCGCGCCGACTCGACACCAAGACCGGCATTGTCCAAAGTGGACCGCAGATCCGCCAGCATGGGCGTCAGCCGCTCGGTCCCGCCGACCGCGTAGTCGACGCCGTGCGCGGTCAAGGGCACGCCCGCATCGTCGCGGAAGACGACCTCGTGCTCGATCCCGACCGACGGCACCAGGCCCAGCTGTTCGAGGGCCTCCAGCTGCCCGCGCAACACCTCCCGTGGCGCCAGCTCGGCGAGCACGCCGGACGGCCATTCCGCGTCGCACACCACCGCCCACTTCCCGTCGCCGAGCGGGATCGCGGTCGCCGGGTCCGGCCGCATCCGCAGGTCACCGAAGTCCTCGAGATAGCCGCCGAGCACGCCGGACGCGGGCAGCGGCTGCCGGTCCGGGGTCCACGCGAACACGTAGCTGCAGACGCCGTAGCCCTCGGCCAGCACCTCCGCGGCGAACGCGCCCGACAGCTCGACCGCGGCGAACCGCGCGTGCGCGTCCGGGACCAGCAGGAGCAGGCGCGCGTCGCCGTCCAGCAGACCGTGCAACACCGGCGCGGACGCCAGGGCAGCCGAGCGGCGGTCATCCAGGGAGCGCGCTCCGACCGGCCGCGCGAACGGCGTCACCACGCACCTCCCGGATCCGGCGCGTGCAAGGGATTCGGCACGCGGCCGAAGCGGACGTCGAACTCGTCGTCCCGCTCGACCTTGTCGAAGCCCTGCCCGGCGAAGTGCTCGCGGTTCAGCGTCACCCGTTCGACGTCCGGCGCGAACAACCGGCAGGCGTCGAACCTCGTTGCCACATCGGGGTTTTCGTCGCGGTAGCGGCCGACCACCTCCCGCACCAACGCCCAGAACCGCGCCCGAGGCAGACCGCACTCGTCGAGGAGGATCTCGGCCCAGAACCGGAACTGCCCGGAGAACACCGAGCTGAACAGCGACTGCGCCAGCAGGTGCGCGGGCCAGCGCAGCATGTGCGCCGACGCTTCGGCAGGCAGGTCCGCATAGCTGTCAAGGGTTTCGTCCAGCAGGTCGACGCCCTGGGCGAAGTCCTTGATCAGCACCCGCTGAGGGAAGCCGTCGGCGTCGGTCACCAGGATGAGGTTCTGGCCGTGCGGGCAGAATCCGACGCCGTGCCGCAGCAGCCATTGCAGCAGCGGTGTCAGGACCAGGTCGAACAGCCGCGCCAGCCACGCCTCGGGATCACCGGAGACCAAGTGCGCGAGCACGGAAACACCGTCCGGGCCACGATAAGGCAACGCGGCGAACGACAGCGCTCGCTCGCCCTCGGCCAGCCGAGACGTCAGTGGCTCGCGCCAGAGCGCCCCGAGCGTCTCGTGGAACCGGTACGGAAGTTCTTCCAGAGAGCCGAAAAGCGGATGCTTCACCGAGACGCTGGCGACCTCGCCGAGCAACCCGAACCGGTATTTCTCGGTGAGCAGCGGGTCCGCCGCACTGGTCCGCCGCAGCCACGCCGTGACCGACGGCCCGGCCAGCGTCGCCGCCGAGTCGAGCCCGCGGTACACCAGCGTGTTCCGCACCGACAGCGCGGTCTTGACGTCGTGGCGGCCGGGAGTGCTCAGGTTGGCCAGCGTCCGGATCGTCTGGTGCGGCCGGTAGCCGTCGCGGCTTTCGCCGAGATCGATCACCGAGCCGGTCGCGAGCTCCGCTGCATAGAGCGTGCCCAGGATTTCGTCCGCCTGCCAAGGATGTACGGGCACCCAGACGTAATCCTCCGGGACCCGCGCGGCGAATTCCGCCCGCAACGCACCGAGTTCGGCGTCCAGCAACGTCCCGGCATCGAGGCCTTCGACGGACCGGAACTCGGCGTGGTCCGGGTGCACGGCGAACCAGCGCAGCCGGACGTCCTCCCCCGCCTCCGGCGCGTAACGAGCACGGTCCTGCGCCGAGAACCCGACGCGGCCCTTGTTGAGCACCAGCCGCGGATGCCCGGTGAGGTGCCCGTCGGCCAGGTTGTAGTCCATGGCGACCAGCTCGGCCGCGCCCGGCGCCCGGTGCAGGCGCGCAGCCTCGTTGGTCACGGTCGCGGTCAACTCGGCCAGGACGTCCGCGAGCCGCAACCCGGTCAGTCCCAGGACTTTCCGGGCATCGACGACGAGCGTGCGCGGGTCCGAGACCGGCTCGCCGGACCGGAAAGCGCTGCCGGCCACGACGGTCCAGGCCTCGAAGGCGCCTCGCCGGGCCTGGAATGTATAGACGGCGTCCGGCAGCTCGAGCCGGTAACCGTCCCCCTCCGCGACGGGCTCCAGCATGTGTTCGTAGGACAGCTCGCCGAGCATCTTGTGCGTGATGAGCGAGCCGGCCGCGCGCCAGGCCTCCGCGTGATCCATGGTCAGTCCTCCAGGCCGAACGTGGTGAAAGCGGTGCGCTCGGGCAGCTCGTAGACGGCCTTCCCCCACACCGCGTTGAGGATCGCCGCGGCGCGCCAGGCGCCGAGGCCGAGGTCGGGTGCGCCGGGGCCGTGGGTGTGCCGCTCGGCGTTCTGCACGTAGACCGCACCGGGGACGTCGAGGTCGAGCCGGTAGTCGGCGCCGACCACAAGCCGCCCGAGGCCGTCCCGGCGGACGGCGTCGCCGAGCCCGGCCAGCAGCGGCCCGGTCGGCGTCTCGCGGTAGCCGGTGGCGGCGACCACGGCGGCGGTGCGCACGATCGCGGTCCGCTCCTGCTGTGTCTGCCGCAAGCCCAGCTCGATCGCACCGTCCACAAGGGACGCCGACGTGACCTCGACACCCGGTGTCAGCGTCGCGCCGGGCCAGCCGCCACCGATGCTCCGGCGGTACAGCTCGTCGTGGATCGCGCCGATCGTCTCGGTGTCGATCCCCTTGTACAGCTGCCATTGCGTGGGCAGCAGCCGATCACGCACCGGTTCGGGCAGGCTGCGGAAGTAGGCCGTGTAGTCCGGGGTGAACTGCTCCAGCCCCAGCTTCGAATACTCCATGGGCGCGAACGCGGGCGTGCGCGCGATCCACCGCAGTCCATCCAATGTGGACCTCGAACGCAACAGGTCGAGGAATACCTCCGCACCCGACTGCCCGGACCCGACCACCGTGACGGTCTCGGCCTCCAGCAGCGCGGGCCGATGGGTGAGGTAATCGGCGGAATGCAGCGCGAGCACAGAGGAGTCGGAAACCAAGTCCTGCAACGGCATTGGCACCGACGGCACCGTGCCGACGCCGAGCACGACCGACCGCGCCAGCACCGGTTCCGGCCCGGCGAGTTCAAAAGCTTCTTCGGAATCGTCCCAGCGGATGCCGGTCACCTCGTGCCCGAAGTGGCACGAGGGCAGTCGAGCTGCCGCCCAGCGGCCGTAGTCGTCGTATTCCGCGCGAGGCATGTGGAAGCGTTCGGCGAAGTAGAACGGCAGCAGCCGCCCGCGTTCGCGCAGATAGTTCAAAAAGGACAGTTCGCTCGTCGGATCGACCAGCGACACCAGGTCGGCGAGGAACGGCACCTGCAGGGTCGCGCCCTCGACCAGCAACCCGGGATGCCACCGGAATTCCGGGCGCGCGTCGAACAGCGCGACGTCGATACCGTCGAGCGGCGCGGCCAGCGCGGCCAGCGACAGGTTGAAGGGCCCGATCCCGACCCCGGCGAGATCGCAGCGCCTCACGAGGCGACCGGGCTTTCCTGCGCCGCCACGGCTTCCGCGCTCGCGGTGGCCACCACCTGCTCCAGCAGCGCGCGGTAGTCCTCGCCGGTCGTCCCCGGGTGGAGCAGGGTCAGCTTGAGCCAGAGCTGCCCGGAGCCGTCGGGACCGGTAGGCAGCATGCCCCGGCCCACGACCGCCGTCCCGGCCTCCAGCAGCGCACGCCGGACACGCGCGACCAGCGCGTCACCCAGATCATCCGCGAGCACCGGCCGGAAGACCACAGTGGACAGTGACGGCGAATCCCAGCACCGCAGCCCCGGGTGCGCCTCGACGAGCGCGGCGACCTCGGCGGCGGTGGCACAGCAGCGTTCGACGAGCGCGCCGAGGCCGTCGACGCCCAGCGCGCGCACGGTCACGGCCATCCGGAACGCGTCCGGGCGCCGCGAGGTCCGGATCGAGCGCCCGAGCAGGTCCGGGAGTCCGGCTTCGGTGTCGTCGTCGGCGTTGAGGTACTCGGCGCGCACGGTCAGCGCCGCGAGGTCGCGCGCCTCACGCGCCACCAGGATCCCCGCGGCGACGGGCTGCCAGCCGAACTTGTGGAGGTCGAGCGCGACCGAGTCGGCGAGCTCCAGCCCGGCCATCAGCGGGCTCAAGGCGTTGCTGCACAACGTCATCCCGCCGTAGGAGGCGTCGACGTGCAGGCGCGCGCCGGTGCGGCGGCAGACCTCGGCGATCTCCGGCAGCGGGTCGATCGTGCCGGTGTTGGTCGTCCCCGCGGTCGCGACCACCACGGCGGAGGCACCCAGCGGCGCCAGGGCCTCGGCAAGCGCGCCGGTGAGCATCCGGTCGTCCTCGCACGGTACGACGATCGGCGCGGGCAGGCCGAGCAGCCACGCGGCCCGCGCGACGCTGTGGTGCG
This sequence comes from uncultured Actinomycetota bacterium, assembly GCA_963762765.1. Lineage (GTDB taxonomy): Bacteria > Actinomycetota > Actinomycetes > Mycobacteriales > Pseudonocardiaceae > Amycolatopsis. The sequence goes on along the minus strand of CAVXMR010000027.1, from coordinate 74,605 downwards.
CGTTGGCCCCGCACACCGGCTGGACCTCGGCGTTCTCCCGCGCGAGCAGGAGGCCGAGCAGGTTGGACTCGGTGCCGCCGGAGGTGACCACGGCGTCCGGCTCGGCCGCGCCGGGGTAACACAGCCGGGCGATTCCGGCGGTGAACTCGCGCTCCAGCTCGCTCGCCACCGGGGCCTGGTCCCAGGAATCCATGGAGGGGTTGAGCGCGCTCGCCACGACGTCCGCCGCCACCGAGACGGCCAGCGGCGGGCAGTGCAGGTGGGCCGCGCACGCCGGGTCCGCCGGGTCGGCCGAGCCCGCGGCGAGCAGCTGGGCGAACTCCTCCAAAGCCTGCTCAGCGCCGACCCCGGCGCGGGGCAACGCGCCTCCGGCCGCAGCCAGGGACGCGGCTACGGCCGCGGGTCCGCCGGCCGGGATCGGGCCACCGCGTTCGGCCACCCCGGCCGCCATCCCCCGCAGTGCCGCCGGGATCAGCTCGCCGAGCCGCTCCGCGCCGCCACTACCGCCGGCCAGCCCGTCTGCGCGCATGTACCCGCCCTTCCTTAGGGTTGCCTTACCCCCGCACTGTATCCGGCCTTCAGCATGGTCGACCGGGCGCGGGCGACGCGTCGGCCATCGGGGGTAGGTTCAGGCGATGACCCGCGGAACCCCGGCGACCAGGTGGGACGTGCTGCTCGCGATCGGCGCCGGCGGCGCGCTGGGCAGCCTCGCGCGCTATGGCCTGTCGGTGGCGATGCCACACGATCGGGGCGAATTCGCCGTCGCGACCTTGCTCACCAATGCGCTCGGCTGCCTGCTGATCGGCGTGCTGATGGCCGTGCTGACCACCACCGCGCGGCCGCACCATCTGCTGCGGCCGTTCCTCGGGGTCGGGATCCTGGGCGGGTTCACGACGTTCTCGACGTTCGTGGTCGACACGCTCGACGCGGCGTCGATACTGACTTCGCTGGCGTACGTCGCGGCGTCGCTGGTGCTGTGCCTTGGCGCGGTGGCGGCGGGGCTGACGGCGACACGCGCGGTACGGAAGGGGCGCTGATGGAGGGTCCGGCGACGCGGCTGACGATCTATCTCGGCGAGGACGACCACTGGCACCACAAGCCGCTCTACCACGAGATCGTCCGCCGGGCGCGTGACGCGGGGCTGGCCGGGGCGTCGGTGCTTCGCGGCGTCGAGGGCTACGGCGCTTCGTCACTGATCCACACCACGCGGATCCTGTCGCTGTCGGAGGATCTGCCGATGGTGATCGTGATCATCGACCGCGAGGAGAAACTGCGGGCGTTCCTGCCGCAGCTCGACGAGCTGATCGGCGAAGGCCTGGTGACGCTGGACCAGGTCGAGGTCATCCGGTATGTGGGACGTCACGAGTGACGCTGCTGTTCGTGGGCCTGGGCGGCGCGGCCGGGTCGATCCTGCGCTATCTCACCGACCGGCGGGTCCAGGCGTGGCGCTCGTCGGTGTTCCCGTGGGGCACGTTGACGGTGAACGTCGTGGGCTCGTTCATCCTGGGGTTCCTGAGCGGCTGGGCGGTCAGCGGCGGCCTGCACGCGCTGCTGGCGGTGGGATTCTGCGGCGGCCTCACGACATTCTCGACGTTCGGCTACGAAACCGTCCGCCTGTTCCTCGAAAAGACGCGCCTGTACGCGGTCCTCAACGTGCTTGTGACGACGGTGGCCGGGCTGGCCTCGGGTGCCCTGGGCCTCCTCCTCGCCACGGCCCTGCTCCGCTGACCCCGGCCCGAGCACCCCAATGTGACATTGGGTGCGTCAGACGCACCCAATGCCACATTGGGTGCGTAGAACGCACCCAATGCCACATTGGGGTGTTTGGAGGCCGGGTTTAGCGGGGAGCGAGGGCGCGGACCTGCTCGAAGGGGTCCGCGCCGGTGGGAAGCAGCGCGATGATCGGCGTCGTGAGGCCGTTGTCCACATAGGACTGGATCTGCTCGCGGCAGGAGTCCAGGCTGCCGTGGATGACCAGCTCGTCGACCACCGAGTCGGGGATGACCTGGTTGGCCTTCTGCCGGTCGCCCGCCGCCCACGCCTCGTGCATCGGGGCCAGCAGCTCGCGGCGGCCGAGCCAGTTGTGGAACTCGGCGTATACCGGGACGGTCAGGTACGAAGAGATCAGCATCCGGCCGAGGCCCCGAGCCGCCGCGGCGTCCTCGGTAGGACAGACGAAGATCCGGGCCGCCAGCTCGACGTCCGGGCCGATCACGTCACGAATCTTCGGGACGTCCGTGGCTGCCAGCCAGTTCGTGATGGCGCCGTCGCCCTCCTTCGCGGCCAGCCGCAGCATGCCCGGACGCAAAGCAGCCAGCATGATCGACGGCGGCGGGTCGGCCGGGCGCTCGAGGCGGAACTTGCCCACCGCGAACGTCTCGTACTTCTCGCTGACCTTCTCCCCCGCCAGCGCCGCGCGCAGGAACCGCAGGGTGTCCCGCGAACGCGCGAACGGCGCCTCGAACGCGGCCGCGTTCCAGTTCTCCACGATCACCGGCGACGACGCGCCGATGCCGAGCACGAACCGCCCCGGCGCGAGCTCGGCCAGCGCGGCCGCGCTCATCGCGAGCAGGCCGGGGCCGCGGGTGTAGACCGGCACGATCGCGGTGCCCAGCCGCAGCTGCGGCGCCCACTGCGAGGCCAGCACCAGCGGGGTGAACGCGTCCGCGCCCGCCGTCTCGGCCGTCCACGCGTCGGTGTAGCCGAGATCCGGCAACTGCTCGATCAGCTCGCGGTGCGCCGCCAGCGGCACTCCGGTCAGGGGAATCGTGATACCCCAGCGGCTCATGGGACCTCCTTGTCCACAGTGGACAGCTCGCGGTGCAGCCAGTCCACCTGGGTGCGCATCAGGTTCTCCGCGACCTCTTCGGCCTGCGGCGTCATGTGGGTCGCCCCGGCCAGCGGCAGGAACACGTGCTGGCGGCCCTTCGCGAGCAGCGCCGAGGACAGCCGCAGCGCGTGCGCGGGGAAGACGTTGTCGTCGGCCAGCCCATGCACGATCAGCAGCGCGCGGCTCAGCTCGCCGGCGCCGTCGATCAGCGAGTTGTGCGAGTAGCTTTCCGGCTCGTCCTGGGGTTTTCCGAGGTAGCGCTCGGTGTAGTGCGTGTCGTACAACGACCAGTCGGTGACCGGCGCGCCCGCCGACCGCGGCATGGAAGACGTCGGGGCGACGCAGCACCGCGAGCGCCGAGAGGTACCCGCCGTAGGACCAGCCGCGGATCGCGACCCGCTCAGTGTCCAGCTCCGGGAACTGCGCGGCCGCGGCCTGCAGCGCATCGACCTGGTCCTGCAGCGTGACGTCGGCGAGGCTGTCCGTGAATCGACCGCTCCCACTCGGCGCCGCGCCCCGGCGTGCCGCGGCCGTCGGCGACGAGCACCGCGAAACCCTGGTCGGCCAGCCACTGCGAAGTGAGGAACGCGTTGCGGCTCTGCAGCACGCGCTGGGCGTGCGGCCCGCCGTAGGGGTCGAGCAGCACCGGCAGCTTGCCCTCGCTGGGCTCGTAGCCGCGCGGCAGCACCAGTGCGGCGCGCAGGCCGCGCTCCCCCAGCGTGAGCCAGGTCAGGTTCGGTTCGATCTCCGGGTCCACTGTGGACGACGTGATCGACGCGACCGCGACCCCGTCCCGCAGCACCGAGACCACCGGTCCGCTGTACGTGAGGCTCCACGAGGAAACCACGGTCAGCGCCGCGGATCCGGAGCCGACGTGCACACCGTCCTCAGTGGACAGACGACGGACCGAGCCGCCTTCGGTGCGGTAGACGTGGATCTGGGTCGGGTCCTCGTCGGACGCGCTGAACAGGATCTCGTCCCCGACGTCCAGCACCGACCGCAGCTGCAGCCCCGCCGGAGTGACCGGGACGCCGCCGACGAGCAGCCGGTGGTCGCCGTCCACCAGGCCCTCGGTGACCAGCCGGCCGTCGGCGGTCCACGCGGGCGAGCCGGGCACGATGTCGATCCAGTGCTCGTCGGACGCGCTGTGCACGACGCTCGTCGAGCCGTCGGCGACGTCCAGCGCCAGGACGTCCATCCGCTTCTGGTCGCGCGGCTGCACGCCGAGCAGCGGCGCGCCGCCGGCCGACCAGTGCACCGAGGCCAGATACTCCCAATCGCCCTGCTCGACGTCGACGCGGCTGCCGTCGAGACCCAGTACCGACAGCGAGACCAAGGCGTTGACCGTGCCCGCCGCCGGGTAGGCGACGACGTTGGCGGGATTCGCGGGGTTGGCCGGGTCGGCGATCGTCCAGCGCGGCACCGGGCCGCGGTCCGAGCGCTCCACCAGCAGTTTCTCCCCGTCCGGGGACCACCAGTAGCCGCGGCTGCGGTCCATCTCTTCGGCCGCGATGAACTCGGCGAGGCCCCAGGCGATGTCCTCGCCCTCCTCCTCCACCAGCGCCCGGTCCTCGCCGGTGGCCAGCTCGATCACGCGCAGCCGGCGGTTCGCGACGTAGGCGACGTGCGTGCCGGTGGGGTTGGGGCGGGGGTCGATGACCGCGCCCTCGACCAGCACCCGCACCTTGCCGGTGGCCAGGTCGAGGGTGTGCAGCTTGCCCGAGAGCGAGAACGTGACGACCGTGAACGCGCTGTCGACGCCGTAGTGCAGCACGCCACCGCCGGTCTCGCGGCTGCGTTCGCGGCGCGCGCGTTCCTCGGCGGGCAGGTCCTCCTCGCCGGGCAGCAGCTCGGCGGCGTCGACCAGCTTCGTCTCCGCGCCGGTCTCGAGGTCGGCGGACCAGAGGCTGTGGCGCGGGTCGGTGCCGGACTCCGAGCGCAGGAACAGCACGCGGCGCCCGTCCGGGGAGGCGCGGAACTCCTTGGGCGCGCCGAGGGTGAACCGCTGGGTGCGGGCCTGCTTGCGGAGGAACGGAAGATCGTCGAGAGCGCTATCGGTCACGCCCGCACTCTTTCATCACTTCAGCCCGGTACGCCAACACCCTCGAGTTTCGCCAGCTCGGCCTCGGGGTCGAAGTCCGCCTCGGGGAACTGCGGGGCCAGCTCGGTCATGGCCTCGATCAGCAGCTCCGCGACGGCCCAGTTGCGGTACCACTTGCGGTCGGCCGGGACGGCGTACCAGGGCGCGTGGTCGGTGTTCGTGCGCTTGAAGATGTCGGCGTAGGCGGCCTGGTAGTCCGCCCACTTCGCACGAGCCTCGAGGTCGGCCGGGTTGTACTTCCAGTGCTTCTCCGGGGTGAGCAGCCGGGCCTTGAGCCGCTCGGCCTGCTCCTGCGGCGAGATGTGCAGGAAGACCTTGACGATCGTGGTGCCGGTGGCGACGAGCTCGCTCTCGAAGTCGTTGATCTCGCGGTAACGCCGGCGCCGCTCGTCGACGGTGAGCAGCCCGGACACCCGCGGGACCAGGATGTCCTCGTAGTGCGAGCGGTCGAAGACGCCGAGGTGGCCGGGAGTGGGCAGCTGGCGCTGGACGCGCCACAGGTAGTGGTGCCGCCGTTCGGCCGCGGTGGGCTTCTTGAACGCCGTGTACTTGACGCCCATCGGGTTGACCAGGCCGACGACGTGCCCGACGGTGCCGCCCTTGCCGGAGGTGTCCATGCCCTGCAGCACGAGCAGCACGCTGCGGCCGCCCCCGCCGACACCCTCGGCGAACAGCGCCTCCTGCAGCGTGGACAGCCGCTCTCCCGCGGTGTCGAGTTCGGCCTTGGCCTTGGGCTTCTTACCGGGCCCGACCGGGGACGAGCCGGGATCCGGCAGCGTCCCGGTCACGCGCAGTGCTTCCCGGACCCCGAGCTTCTTCGCCATCCCGTGACGATATCGCCTCAAGCAGCGGCTTTCTCGGCGAAGAGTTTCAGCAGTCCGCCGTGTCCGCCGTCGGTGGAGACGCCGTCGCGGACCTTCGCCGCGGTCTCGCCGTGGCGTTCGAAGGCGCGGTGTTCCAGCTCGACGCGGGTCGAGCGCGGCCCCTCCTCGACGAACCGGACCTCGATCTCGCTGGCGTGCGCGGGGTCCGGGTCGACCTTCCAGTTCCCGTCGATGCGCCACGACAGAACCACTCGGGCGGGTGGCTCCCAGACGAGCACCTCGCCCCACTGGCACTCGGCCCCGTCGACGGTGCGCTCGTACCAGCGCCCGCCTTCGCGCGGCTCGATGACAGCCTCGGCCAGGTCGGCGTCGCCGAGGTGGTGCTCGCGCGGCCACCAGCTGTCGAAGGCCTCGGTATAGGTCTTGAACGCGTGCTCGCGCGAGCAGGCCACGGTGATCGTCTTGCGGATCGGCTCGAGAGTCATGATTCCTCGCTTTCCTCGGCTACCTGGGCGAAAGAGCTGAGCGCGTCCGACCACATCCGGTCGAGATACGCGCGCAACGCGGCGATGCCGTCGGGCTGGAGGCGGTAGAGCCGCCTCGTCCCGGCCGCCTGGTCGATCACCAGCCCGGCCTCCTTGAGCACCTTGAGGTGCTGGGAAACGGCCGGGCGGCTGATCGGCAGGGCCGCGGCCAGCTCGCCGACCGCGCGCGGCCCGTCGCGCAGCGCTTCGAAGATCGCGCGCCGCGACGGGTCGGCCAGCGCGGCCAGCTGGTCGCTTCCGTAAGTCGCCACGAACGGTAAGTTAGAACTTACCAATGCGGCCGTCAAGACCGTTGCAGCATTTCGGGGGTCTTGCCGCGCGAAGGCGCAACGAACGACGGGTTAAAGCAACGTTTCCCGGCTGAACTCTGCGTGAGCAGCATCTAGCCTGAACACATGACGACGACCGCCGCCGGCTTCATCGCGCTCGACGAACAGTGGAGCACGCACAACTACCACCCGCTGCCGGTGGTGATCGCCGAGGCTTCGGGCGCCACCGTGACCGACGTCGAGGGCAAGTCGTATCTGGACTTCCTCTCCGGCTACTCGGCGCTGAACTTCGGGCACCGCCACCCGGCCCTGATCGCGGCCGCGGTCGAGCAGCTCGGGCGCGTCACGCTGACGTCGCGGGCGTTCCACCACGACCAGCTGGGGCTGTTCTGCCGGGAGCTGGCCGAGCTGACCGGCACCGAGATGGTGCTGCCGATGAACTCCGGCGCGGAGGCCGTCGAGTCCGCGGTGAAGATCGCCCGCAAGTGGGCACACAAGATCAAGGGCGTGCCGGACGGCACCGCGGAGATCGTGGTGGCCGGGTCCAACTTCCACGGCCGCACCACCACGATCGTCTCGTTCTCCACCGACGAGACCGCGCGGGCGGACTTCGGCCCGTTCACGCCGGGGTTCGTCACGGTGAAGTACGGCGACGCTGCCGCCCTGCGCGACGCGATCACGCCGCGCACGGCGGCGGTGCTGCTGGAGCCGGTGCAGGGCGAGGCGGGCGTGATCGTGCCGCCGGACGGTTACTTCGCCGAGGTCCGCGCTGCTTGTGACGATGCCGACGTGCTGCTGGTCGCCGACGAGATCCAGTCCGGCCTCGCCCGGACCGGGACGGTGCTGGCGCTGGACCACGAGGGCGTCCGCGCCGACCTCTACACCCTGGGCAAGGCGCTCGGCGGCGGCATCATGCCGGTGTCGGCGGTGGTCGGCAGCCAGGCGGTGCTGGGGGTGCTTCGCCCGGGCGAGCACGGCTCGACGTTCGGCGGCAACCCCCTGGCGTGCGCGGTGGGGCGTGCGGTGATCGGGCTTTTGAAGACCGGCGAGTTCCAGCAGCGCTCGGCGGAGCTGGGCGCGCACCTGCACGACCGGCTGACCGCGCTGATCGGCAACGGCCTGGCCGAGGTCCGCGGCCGCGGCCTGTGGGCGGGCATCGACATCGCCCCCGGCGGCCCGTCCGGCCGCACGGCGTCGGAAACGCTGGCCGGCCTGGGCGTCCTGTGCAAGGAGACACACGAGCGCACCCTGCGCGTGGCCCCGCCGCTGGTGATCACCCGCGCCGAGCTGGACCGCGGCATCGACGCCATCGCCCAGGTCATCCGCCCCGCCTGAAGTCCGAGGACTCGTGAGCGTTCCGGGCGGTTCTAACCGCCCGGAACGCTCACGAGTCCTTCCACCTCCTCCGCACACCCCCAGGCCAACGTGATCCCCGCTCCCCCGTGCCCATAGCAGTGGATGACGTCCCCCGCCCGCTCCAGCCGCACCGAGGGCCGGTAAGGCCGCAGCCCGACCTTGGTCCCGAGCACCTCGGCCGAAGCCAGCTCCGGTACCAGCGAACGGCACCGCCGCAGGATGTCCGAAGCCACCGCCGGATTCGGCTCGACATCGGCGCGCCCGGGCTCTTCGGTCCCGCCGCACACCACATGCCGCCCGTGCGGGATCACGTACGTCACTCCTGGCCCGGACTCGTCGACCGCGAAACCGGTCAGGCCCGGGTCGGCCACGTGCACGACCTGGCCGCCGACCGGCACCACCGAGTCGTCCCCGGCCAGCGCGCCCCCGGCGAGCCCGGCGGCGTTGACGACCAGGCCGTCGAACTCGCTCAACGATGAAACCGCGCGGTACTCGGTGCGGACCCCGCGGGCGGCCACCCGATCGGCGAGCCAGGCCAGGTACACCGGCGTGTGGACCAGCATCGTGGTGAACTCCAGCCGCGAGCCGGTCCGCACCGGCCGCTCCATCACCGAAAACCAGGCCGGATCCGGGGAATCCGGAGCGACGTCGATCCAGCCGCGCAGCGAGCGGACGCCGGGCGCGTCCTGCCGCCGGAACTCCGCGAGCCCGGCCGCGGTCCAGCGCAGGATCCGCTCGTCGAGGCGGGCCATCGGCGGGTAGATCAGCCCGCCCGCGACCGCCGACGTCGACTCCTCCGGTTTGCCCGCGGTCACGACCGTCACGTCATGGCCCGCCGAGGCCAGCCGGTCCGCCGCGCTCAGCCCGACGATGCCGCCCCCGACCACCGTGATCCGCATGTGCCCTCCCGTCGTGAATACTCTGCCTCGTGAAGGTGACCTTGCCCCTGGCGGCCGTGTGCGCGCTACTCGCGCTGGTCCTCGGCATCCCCTTCGCCGGAACCCGCGCACCGAGCGGCTTCGACACCGCCGCCGCGGACGCCGTCGGGCACCTCGGCCCGGGCGTGCTGGACGTCCTCGTCCTGCCGACCGAGCCGTACGTCCTGCTCCCGGCCATCGTCCTGGCCGTCCTTTACTGCCTCAAGCAAAGACGCCACACCGAAGCGGCGCTCGTCGTCATCGCCCCGGCCGCGGCCATCGCGCTCACCGGATGGGTGCTCAAGCCGCTGTACGGCCGCTGGAAGAACGACACCCTCGTCTACCCCAGCGGCCACACGGTCAGCCTGGTCGCCACGCTCACCGTGCTCGTCCTGCTCACCCGCAAGCTGATCGCGCTGGTCATCGCCGACGTCGTCGTGCTCGCCGCCGCGGCCGGGCTGGTCGGCCTCGGCTACCACTACCTCACCGACGTCATCGGCGGCGCGCTCTTCGGCGCCGCCGTCAGCCTGCTCACGTGGTCTGTGCCGCGTCACGCGCCAGCGCCGTCAGCCGGCTCACCGCCCGCAGGTACTTCTTCCGATATCCCCCGTTGATCATCTCGTCGGTGAACAACGCCGGCAGCGGCGAGCCGGACACCATCACCGGGATCGCCCGGTCGTAGAGCCGGTCGGCGAACGCCACCAGCCGCAGCGCCACGTTCTGGTCCGGCGCCGGGTGGATGTCCCGCAGATGCACGCGGGTGACGCCGTCCAGCAGCCGCCCATAGCGCGACGGGTGCAACTCGCCGAGGTGCGCGCACAGCGCGTCGAAATCGTCCACAGTGGACCCCTCGATCGCCAAGGCCGAGGCTTCCAGCTCCGAAGGCGAGGCCGGGGGCGGCGCGTCGGGCAGGCCGCGATGGCGGTAGTCCGGACCGTCGACGCGGACGACGCCGAAGCGCGCCGAAAGCGCCTGAATCTCGCGGAGGAAGTCCTCAGCGGCGAAGCGTCCTTCGCCGAGCTTCTCCGGCAGCGTGTTCGACGTCGCGGCGATGTACACCCCGGCGTCCATCAGCTCGGACAGCAGCCGCGTGACCAGCGTGGTGTCGCCCGGGTCGTCCAGCTCGAACTCGTCGATCGCCAGGAACCGGTGCTCCGCCAGCCGCCGCACGGCCTCGGCGAACCCCAGCGCGCCGACCAGGTGGGTCAGCTCCACGAACGTCCCGTACGCCTTGGGCGAGGGCGCCGCGTGCCAGGTCGACGCCAGCAGGTGGGTCTTGCCGACGCCGAAGCCGCCGTCGAGGTAGAGCCCCATCGGGCCGCTCGGCGCCGGAGTGCCGCCGAAGAGCCGGAAGCGCTTCTTCTCCACACGGGCGGAGATCCGCGCCGCGAACGCCGAGCACGCCGTGACCGCGGCGGCCTGGCTGGGCTCGTCGGGGTTGGGAAGGTAGGTGTCGAACCGCACCGCGCCGAACCGCGGCGGCGGCACCAGCGCGGTGATCAGCTCGTCGGCGCCGACTACGGGTCGGCGGTCGGTCAGGTGCGCGGGCATGGTCGGAGAGCCTATTCGGGGTGGTTCGTGCTGGGATGGGCGCGTGCAGAGCGTGTGGCCACCATCACCGGGGCGCCCGGACCTCGAAGCGATCTACGCCTATCCGGACGGCCTGACCAGGCCCTGGGTACAGGTCAACTTCGTCGCGTCCGCCGACGGCGCCGTCGAGATCGACGCGACTTCGGCCGGGCTGTCGCATGCCGCCGACCGTGAGGTGTTCCTGCTCGGCCGGGACCTGTGCGACGTCGTCCTGGTCGGCGCCGGGACCGCCCGCGCCGAGAACTACCGCGGCGTACGGGCGAGCGCGAAACGCGTCGAACGTCGGCGACGCCTGGGCCTCGCCGACGTCCCACCGATCGCCGTCGTCACGCGGACCGCGGACATCGACCCGGCCTCGCCGCTGTTCACCGACACCCACGTGCCGCCGATCGTCATCACCACGCCCACCGCGGACACGACCGGCCTCGACGCCGAGGTCATCCGGGTCGAGGACCTGTCCGACGCGCTGGAAAAGCTGGCCGACCGAGGCCTGTACCGGATCGACTGCGAGGGCGGGCCGGGCCTGTTCGCCGAGCTGATCGCCGCCGACCTGGTCGACCAGCTCTGCCTGACCGTCGCGCCGCTGCTCACCGGCGGCGGCGCCGGGCGGATCGCCGCCGGGCCGCCGTCGGTGCCCCGGCGGCTGGAACTCGCCTCGATCCTCACCGAGGACGGCTACACCTTCCTGCGCTACCGGCGGCTCAGGTAGCAGAATGCAGGCATGCTGACCCCGCCGCTCAAGCCGATGCTCGCCAAACCGGCCAAGGCCATCCCGGACTCGGGCGGGCTGCTGTTCGAGCCGAAGTGGGACGGCTTCCGCTGCATCGTCTTCCGCGACGGCGACGAGCTGTACCTGCAGTCCCGCGCCGAAAAGCCGTTGAACCGGTACTTCCCGGAGGTGGTCGCGCGGCTGCTGGACATCCTGCCGCCGCAGGTGGTGCTGGACGGCGAGCTCGTCGTCGCGCGCGAGGGCAAGCTCGATTTCGACGCCCTGACCGAGCGGATCCACCCGGCCGAAAGCCGGATCACCCTGCTCTCGGCCGAGCAGCCCGCCGAGTTCGTCGCGTTCGATGTCCTGTCGCTGGGCGAGGAGTCCTTCCTCGACGAGCCGACGGCGAAGCGCCGCGAGCGGCTGGTGGCGTTGTGCGGCGACAAGATCTCGCTGACACCGGCCACCACCGACGCGGACACCGCGCGCCACTGGTTCGAGCTGTTCGAGGGCGCCGGGCTCGACGGCGTCATCGGCAAACCCCTGGACGAGCCGTACACCCCGGGAAAGCGCGTGCTGTTCAAGTACAAGCACCTGCGCACGGCCGACTGCGTGCTGGCCGGGCTGCGCTGGCACGTCGACGGCGCTGAAGGCGACCTGGTCGGATCGCTGTTGCTGGGGTTGCATGACGATGCCGGCGTGCTGCACCACGTCGGCACGGTCGGCTCGTTCCCGGTGCCGAAACGCCGTGAGCTCGCCGCCGAGCTGGCGCCGTTGATCACCGACGGCGAGGACCACCCGTGGGGTGGGAAGGCGACCGGCGAGGGCCAGCGCATCCCCGGCGGGATCACCCGCTGGCGCGCCACCGAGCACGAATGGGTGCCGCTGCGGCCCGAGCGCGTCGTCGAAGTCGCCTACGAGAACACCGAGGGCGGCGCGCCTTCGCGGTTCCGGCACAACGCGCGGTTCGTCCGCTGGCGTCCCGACCGCGAACCCGCGTCGTGCGACTACAACCAGCTCGACGAGCCGGCGCGCTACGACCTCGACGCGGTGTTCCGCGGGCAAGTCGTCCGGACCCGCTAACCCCGGCCCCACACCCGGCGTGCCAAGCTCACGCCGAGCCCTGCCCTGATCACGTGAGGATCCCGCCCGTGCGCCGCCGTTCCGCCAGCCGTACCCGAGTCCTGGTGGCGCTGCTGGCCACGGCGTTCTTGGCGGGGTGCACGGCCGGGCCGTCGACCCGCCCGGCCGTCGTCGAGAACGACGGAAACAAGAAGGCAGGAGCGACGTCGACGAGCGCGCCCCCGGTGCCGCTGCCGCCGCTGGTCGCGCCGCAGTCCTCCGCCCTGCGCTGGACCGACTGCGACGACGACACCCGCCAGCGGATGGGCGCGGGCGCGCCGGATTCATTGCACTTCACCTGCACCCGGATCATCACGCAGATGGACGCGCCGAACGAGCCGAAGCACACGCTGGTGCGGATGCTGGTGCTCAAGGTCGGCAATGGGCCGATCCCGCTGCTCGTGGTGAACGACGTCGACGGCGAACCCGGCACGGTCCACGCGGCCCGGCTCGCGGCCACGCTCGGCCCGGCGTTCCTGGACAAGTTTTCGCTGATCGGCGTCGACCGGCGCGGCACCGGCCTCTCCGGCGCCGCGCAGTGCGTCCCGCCGCCGGTACGTGAGCAGCTGATCGGCGTCGACCCCGGGCACGGCGACTTGGAGGCGGTGCTCGACGCAGCCCGCAAGGCCGGTCAGCAGTGCGCGATCGACCTCGACGACGCCCAGACCGGCTACGACAGCTGGCGCACCGCGGCCGACCTCGAGGAGATCCGCAGCCAGCTCGGCATGGACCGGCTGAACGCGCTCGGCATCGGCGACGGCTCGAAGGTCCTGTCCGCCTACGCCGTGCGCTACCCCGGCCAGGTCGGGCGGATGGTGCTGGACGGCCTGCCGGACCCGGGCGCGGACACCGCGGCGGTGCTCGACGCGGTCGCGGCCGGCGCTCAGTCCACTTTGGACGCCTTCGCTGCCGATTGCGTGACCCGGAAGTGCTCGCTCGGCGACGCCAAGGGCGCGCTGACGGCGGTGACCGACCAGCTGCGTCGCGCGCCGGCTGTGAACAGCGACGGTGTGCAGGTCGGACCGGGGATCGCGATGTTCGCGGTGTACTCGGGACTGTCCCAGCGGGCGCGGTGGCCCGAGCTGGCGGACGCGATCGCGGCTGCGCGCAACGGGGACGTGAACCCGCTTTCGGCGTTCGCGGCGCCGGTCCTGCACGACACGCGGGCTCAGCCGTCCCGGCTCGACGCGGCGATCGCCACCCGCTGCAACGACAGCGAGGCCCGGCTGCCCGCGGATCAGCTCAGCCAGCTCGTGGCCGGGATGCGCGCCAAGTATCCGCAGTTCGGCGCGGTCCTGGCGGCCCAGCTGGCGTGGTGCGCGCCGTGGCCGACCCGCACCGAGCCACTGCCCGCGGCCGGGGCGCCGGGCGCGCCGCCGATCCTGGTGGCGACCACGGCGGCCGACCCGATCACGCCGGAGGCGGGCACCCGCCGCGCGGCCGAGCAGATGCCGAGCGCGGTGACGCTGAGCTGGCAGGGCGCGGGGCACGGCGCCGTCGGCCTGTCCCCCTGCGTCACGGAAGCGGCACGCGCGTTCCTGATCGACGGCAAGATCCCGGCCGACGGCACCCTCTGCCCCGCCTGATCACTGGCGGTAGGACTCGACCTCCGAGATGGGGCGGGCCTGGGCGTCGTCCGGGTTCTCGGCGAACTCGGCTTTCGCGCGGCGCTGCCGGAGCAGGTCCCAGCACTGGTCCAGCTGCTGCTCGAGCCCGGTGAGCCGGTCGCGATCCGCGCCGGACAGGCCCACCCCGACCGAACGGGTGCGGAGCTCGTGCTCCTCCGCGATGAGCTCGTCGATCCGCGACATGATCTCGCCGTTTGCCATCGTCTGCCTCCTCTTGCCGACCTTCGCAGGTCGAGACGCTACCCCCGGCCCGGGAATTCCCGCCGCGCGAAGCTCGTTGGACACACCATGAGCACCGTCGAGCTGACAGCCGAGAACTTCGACCAGACCCTGGCGGACAACGAGTTCGTCCTCATCGACTTCTGGGCGAGCTGGTGCGGGCCGTGCCGCCAGTTCGCTCCGGTCTACGAAAAGGCCTCCGAGAAGCACGAGGACATCGTGTTCGCGAGCGTGGACACCGAGGCCCAGCAGCAGCTGGCGGCCGCGTTCGACGTCCGCTCGATCCCGACGCTGGCCATCATCCGCGACAAGACGCTGATCTACGCCCAGCCCGGCGCGTTGCCCGAGCCGGCCCTCGAAGAGCTCATCAAGCAGGCTCGCGAGGTCGACATGGCCGAGGTCAAGAAGAAGGCCGCCGAAGCAGAGGCCGAGCAGGCCTGATCCGAATGTCCGTGAAGGCCCTTACCGGCTGTGAGAGCCGGTAAGGCGGCCTTCACGGCTTATCAGGAGCGAGTGGCCAGGCCGCGCAGGAAGAACGCGAGGTTGGCCGGGCGCTCGGCGAGCCGGCGCATGAAGTAGCCGTACCACTCGTCGCCGTAGGGCACGTAGACGCGCATCGACGCGCCCGAAGCCGCGATCCGCCGCTGCTCCTCCGGCCGGATGCCGTAGAGCATCTGGAACTCGTGATCGTCCGCCGACCGCTCCGTCGACACGACCAGTGCCTCCGCGATCTCGATCATCCGCGGGTCGTGCGAAGCGACCATCGGATAGCCCGAGCCCTCCATCAGCACGCGCAAGCAGCGCACGTACGACTTGTCGACCTCGGCCTTGTCCTGGAACGCGACCGACTCGGGCTCGGCGTAGGCGCCCTTGCACAGCCGCACCCGCGAGCCCGGCCCGGACAGCTCCCGGCAGTCCGCCTCGGTGCGGCGCAGGTAGGCCTGCAGCACCGCCCCCACCCACGGGTACTCGCCACGCAGCTTCCGCAGGATGCCGAGCGTCGAGTCCGTGGTGGTGTGGTCCTCCATGTCGAGCGTCACGGTGGCGCCCACCGCTTCCGCCGCCGCGCAGATCTTGCGCGCGTTCTCCAGCGCGACACCCTCGCCGTCCGCGGGCAGGAACTGCCCCACCGCGGACAGCTTCACCGAAACATCGGCACCGGCAGCGAGCCCTTCCGCGGCAAGCGCGGAGAGGATCGCTTCGTACGCGCGCACGGTCGAGGCCGCCTGAGCGGCGTCGGTGGTGTCCTCACCGAGGTGGTCGAGGGTGATCTTCCGGCCGTCCGCGGCCAGTTCACGAGCGACGCGGACGGCTTCGGCGGTTTCGGACCCGGCGACGAACCGGCGCACCACGGATCGCGTGGCGGGCACGGCTTCGACGAGCCGCCGGATACCCCGGGATCGGGCGGCGGCGAGCAGCGGGGCGCGCAACATGACGGGACCTCCTCAGCCCTGGTGCGGGTAACGCACGCTGGTCGGCGGCACGAACGTCTCCTTGATCGAGCGGGTGCTCGTCCAGCGGAGCAGGTTGAAGATCGAGCCCGCCTTGTCGTTGGTGCCCGAGGCCCGCGCACCGCCGAACGGCTGCTGGCCGACGACCGCACCGGTCGGCTTGTCGTTGACGTAGAAGTTGCCCGCGGCGAACCGCAGCGCCTCGGACGCCTTGGCCACCGCGGCGCGGTCGTTGGCGATGATCGCGCCGGTCAGCGCGTAGTCGGCGGTCTCGTCGACGAGCCGCAAAACGGAGTCGAAGGCAGCGTCATCCCTGTCCTCGTAGACGTGGATCGACAGGATCGGGCCGAAGTACTCGGTGCGGAAGATCTCGTGCTTCGGGTTGTCCGAGACGAGGACCGTCGGCTGGACGAAGTAACCGTCGGTGTCGTCGGCCGTGCCGCCGACGAGGATCTCGACCTCCGGGTCGGCCTTCGCCTGCTCGAACACGGCCACGTGCTTGTCGAACGCCCGACGGTCGATCACCGCGCCGCCGAAGTGGTGCAGGTCGGTGACGTCGCCGTAGGACAGCGCCTCGGTCTCGGCGACGAGGCTGTCCTTCAGCCGCGTCCACACGCTTCGCGGGACGTACGCGCGCGAAGCCGCGGAGCACTTCTGGCCCTGGTACTCGAAGGCGCCACGCACCAGCGCGGTCCGCAGCACGTCGACGTCGGCCGACGGGTGCGCGAGCACGAAGTCCTTGCCGCCGGTCTCGCCGACCAGCCGCGGGTAGCTGCGGTAGCCGGAGATGTGGGTGCCGACGGTGCCCCAGAGGTGCTGGAACGTCGCGGTCGAACCGGTGAAGTGGATGCCCGCGAGGTCGCGGTGGGTCAGCGCGACCTCGGAGATCGCCTTGCCGTGGCCCGGGAGCAGGTTGATCACGCCCGGCGGCATGCCCGCCTCCTCCAGCAGCCGCATGGTCAGGTGCGCGGCGAAGGACTGCGTGGGCGACGGCTTCCACAGCACGGTGTTACCCATCAGCGCCGGCGCGGTGGGCAGGTTGCCGGCGATCGCGGTGAAGTTGAACGGCGTGATCGCGTAGACGAAGCCTTCCAGGGGGCGGTGCTCCATCCGGTTCCAGATGCCCGGGGAGCTGATCGGCTGCTCAGCGAGGATGCGGCGGCCGAACTCGACGTTGAAGCGCCAGAAGTCGGCGAGCTCGCAGGCGGAGTCGATCTCGGCCTGGGTCGCGGTCTTGGACTGGCCGAGCATGGTGGCGGCGTTGAGCGTGGCGCGCCACGGGCCGGTCAGCAGGTCGGCGGCCCGCAGGAGGATGGCGGCGCGGTCGTCGAAGGACAGCGAACGCCAGCCCGGCGCCGCCGCGCCGGCCGCGGCGATGGCGTCCTCGGCGTCTTCGGCGGTCGCGGCGTGGATGGTGCCGAGCACGTGGCGGTGGTTGTGCGGCTGGACGACCTCGATCGGCTCGCCGCCGCCCCTGCGCTGCTCACCGCCGATCGTGGCGGTCAGCTCCACCGGCTCCGCCTGGCCCAGCCGCTTGAGCGCACCCTCGAGTTCGGCGCGCTCCGCGCTGCCCGGCGCGTAGGTCAGCACCGGCTCGTTCTTCGGGGCGGGGGTCTGGGTCACGGCGTCCACGGGCGGCTCCTTCGCTCACTAGTCCTGATGCCCCGAACGGTAACTCCGGACACGTTCGCGGGGTTTGTCCGAACGGCTAGAATCAGGGTCGTGTTCTTGTCCTATCGGCTGAATCCGTGAGCACCTCGTTGCGGCATGTGCTGGCCACCCTCGGCGAGCCGCTGGTCGAGGTCGTGGTGGCGCCGCACGGGCTGGGCGTGCCGGTCGAGGACGTCGTGATCCTCGACCCGGAGGACCCCCCGGAGGCCGGCAAGGGCGACCTCGTGCTGGTCATCGGCGCGCGCGGCCGGTCCGCGGCGCCGGCCATCCGCGCGGCCGGGCGGGGCGGCGCGGCGGCAGTCGCGATCAAGGGCACCGGTGGGGCCGATGTCGCCGCGGACGCGGGCGTCGCGCTGCTGTCGGTCGGTGCCGAAGCCCGGTGGGAGCAGGTGGAAGCGCTGGCCCGCGGCGTCGTCGAGGCGGCGCGAGCGGGTGGCGAAGCGGCCAGCGGCGAGGTGCTCGGCGACCTGTTTTCCCTGGCGCAGACGATTGCGACGCTCACCGGCGGTCTCGTCTCGATCGAGGACACCGGCAACCGCGTGCTCGCATACTCGCGCGCCGGCGACGAGGTCGACGAGCTGCGGCGGCTGTCGATCCTGGGCCGCGAAGGGCCGGAGCGCTACCTCGCGATGCTGCGCGAATGGGGCGTCTACCAGCGGTTGCGCGCTGGCGAGGGGATCGTGCGCATCGACGAGCGGCCCGAGCTCGGCATCCGGCGGCGGATCGCCGCCGGGATCCACGCCGGGACGCAGCCGCTCGGCGTGATCTGGGTCCAGGAGGGTGCTCAGCCCCTGACCGAGCAGGCCGAGGTGGCGCTGCTGGGCGCGTCGCGTGCTTTGGCGCCGCAGCTGATCCGCGCCCGGACGCTGCCGAGCCCGGAGCTGCGGCTGCGAGAGGATCTGCTGGTCAGCCTGCTGGAGGGACGGCTGGACGCGGAGTCCGTGGCCGACGACATCGGCGCCGACCCGGCGCGTCCGGCACAGGTCCTGGCGTTCTCACTCGACCGGTCCGCGGACCGGCAGCTGCGGCGAGCCGAGCTGGTGCACCTGATCGCCGTCCACACCGCGGCCTACCGGCGCTCTGCCTTGGTGAGCGTGATCAGCGGTCGCGTCTACGCGCTGCTGCCGGACCTCCCGGAGAACTCCGACGCCGCGGTTTTGGCGCTGGCGCGGGAAATCGTCGGCACGGCACGGCGGCACCTGGACGTCCCGGTGCGGGCGGCGTTGGGTGGCGTGGTGCCTCGGCTGTCGGACGCGGCGGCGTCGCGGGGGGACGCCGACCGGGTGCTGGCGACGATGGCGCGCGGGCACTGGCCGTCGGACATCGCTTCGCTGGCGGACGTCCGGGCCGAGGTGCTGCTGTCGGAGGTGCTGGCGTTTCTGGGCGACCAGCCGCGGATCCGTGACCCTCGGCTGACTTCGCTCGTGGAGCACGATCTTGAGCACGGCGGGATCCTCGTTCCCGCGGTGCTGGCTTACCTCGACGCCTTCGGCGACGTCCGTGCGGCGGCGCGCTCGCTGAACATTCATCCGAATACGGTGCGGTACCGGGTGAAGCGCGCGGGCGAGGTGTCCGGAGTGGACTTCGGGGACCCGGCTCAGCGTCTCCTCACTCAATTGCAGCTGCGGTTGAAGGACTCGTGAGCGTTCCGGGCGGTTCTATTGAGGGGTAAGGCAAACATGGCCCAGTGGAGAAGGTCGTGAATGACGCGTTCAGGACGTGCGACGTCCTGAACGGGTCATTCACGACCTTCTCCACTGGGTTCTGGAGCGAGAGGGACTTTGCCAGCGCCTGGTGACAGGAAGGTCCCCCTCGCTCCAGTCGCCATCGGCGAGCCGGTGCCGGCGTACGTCCGTAGCGCCCGGCGCAGGGTGTGACACCAGGGGTCGTGAGTGTTTAGAAGGGTTCTAACCCCACTTACCACTCACGAGACCCGACCACACGCCCGCAACACACAACGTGCCACGTTTGCCCTACCCCTCAATAGAACCCTACTTACCACTCACGAGAACCCGACCCCAGCGCGGCGTAAGAATCCAGACGGGCCGACTGGTCGTAGGCCGCCGTCGTCGCCAAGATCTCGTCGGCGCCGGTCAAAGCCACCAGCGCACCCAGGCGGTCGGCGACTTCCGCCGCAGTGCCGAAGATCTGGCCCGAGAGAACCTCCTCGAGCCGGGCGCGTTCGCGAGAAGTCATCGGCAGCGCAAGGATCTCCGACGGCGGTGACAACGGCGGGAACACGCCGTGCGAGCGGGAATACACCGTCGCCCAGGCTTCGGAAACCAGCAGCCGCCGAGCCTCAGCAGCGGAAGAAGCCACCGCCACCGCCGTCGACACGATGACGTACGGCGCAGCAGCCCATGCAGAGGGCTGGAACCCGTCCCGGTACCGCGCCACGGCCGAAGCCAGCGCGGACTCACCCCGCACCGGAGCGATCACCAGCGGCAGGCCCAGCGCAGCGGCCAGATCGGCGCCCGACCCGGTCGCCAGCAGGAACGGCGGCACCCGCAGCCCTTCGGACGGCACCGCGTGCACGCCCGGGTAGCCCGCGGAGCCGGTGAAGAACGCCAGCAGCTCGCGGACCTGCTCCTCGAAGGCGTCCGCCGACGACTGGCCGAGCGCGGCCCGCACCCCGCCGGTGAACCCGACCGACCGGCCGAGCCCCATGTCGATCCGCCCCGGGTACAGCGCCTCGAGGACGCCGAACTGTTCAGCGACCACCAGCGGCCGGTGGTTGGGCAGCATCACACCGCCGGTACCGACGCGGATACGCGACGTCGCAGCGGCGACCGCGCCCGCGAGCACGGTCGGCGCGGATCCCGCCACCCCGGGCACGCTGTGGTGCTCGGAGACCCAGAACCGGTGGTAGCCCAGCCGCTCGATCGACGCGGCGAACGCGACGGTGTCGCGCAGCGCACGCGCGCCGCTCTCGCCGCGCCGCACCGGCGAACGGTCCAGCACCGAAAGTCTCACGAAGTGTGCAACGCCCGGCGCGCCCCGGGATTCCCGTTACGGACGCCACCGTTCGCTGTAGTCCGGGTGCTCCGCATAGGGCAACGCCAGCAGCCGCAAGGTCATGCACCAGTTCGCGCCGGCCTCGTCGGCGGGGACGTTGCACGTCTCACACCAGTATTCGCTGCCGTACAGCGGGAAACCCGGGACCTTCTCGGCGACCGTGGTCCGGTGCGCGAGCAGGATCCGGCGGGTTGCCTCGATCTCGTTGATCATCTGGTTGACCACGTCGAGCTCGAGGTCGGCGAGCCCGCGGATGCGCTGCTCCACCGCGACCTTCGTCTCACCCCGGTTCAGCGTCTCCCCGGCTTTCGCCTTGTTGACGGCCTGCATGATCATCGCCTGGCGCTGGCCCACGCGCGCGGCGAGGAAAGCGATCAGGTCGTCCACGAAGGGCCTCCCTCCTCGAACCCGCCCCCGTTGATGTCGCCGGGGTGTCGCCGATCAGGGACCGCACGTTACGCGGTACCGGGCCAAGATCGTGAGCTCGCTGCGCAGCGTGCAATATTTGTTACACCACCGGGCGACTCTGCGCGCCCGGATCCTCACTCCGTGTTCTCGTCCCGGGCCTTGCTCGGCTGGACGCGTTTCGGCTCGCCGGGCATCTTCGGGTAGTCGGGCGGATACGGCATGTCGCCGAGCCCCCGATCGCGCGCGTCGCGTTCGTACCATTCGAGCAAAGTCTCTAGGCCGAACGGCTTCTCGTCCATCGGCGCGTGCAGATCTCCGTGCTCGGCAAGGAAATCCGGGATCGTCAGCACGTCGAAATCGTCGGCGTCCACAGTGGGCAGCAGATCCCAGGTGACCGGAGTGGACACAGTCGCGCGCGGGGTTCCGCGAACGGACCAGCTCGACGCGACCGTTCGGTCGCGCGCCGCCTGGTTGTAGTCGAGGAAGACGCGCCCGCCGCGTTCCTCCTTCCACCACGCGATGGTCGCCTTGTCCGGAATCCGCCGTTCCACCTCACGCCCCAGCGCGATCACCGCGTGCCGCACGGCGATGAAGTCCCACTCCGGCCGGATCCGCACCAGCACGTGCACACCGCGCCCGCCGGAGGTCTTCGGGTAGCCGACGAGCCCGGCGGCGTCGAGCACCTCCCGGACCACGAGCGCGACCTCCACCGCGTCGGCGAAGCCCGCCCGGTCCGGCGGGTCGACGTCGATCCGCAGCTCGTCCGGGTGGTCGACGTCGGGGCGCCGCACCGGCCACGGGTGGAAATCGAAGGTGCCCAGGTTCGCCGCCCAGGCGAACACCGCGGGCTCGGTCGGGCAGACCTCGGCGGCCTTGCGCCCTGACGGGAAGGTGATCTCGGCGGTCTCCAGCCAGTCGGGCGCGCCCTTGGGCACTCGCTTGGCGTAGAACCACTCCCCCTCGACGCCGTCGACGTAGCGCTTCAGCGTCGTCGGCCGCTCGCCGATCGCGCGCAGCAGCGGCTCGCCCACCGCGATGTAGTGCTCCACGACCTGGCGCTTGGTGATGCCGCGCTGCGGGAAGTAGACCTTGTCCGGACTCGACACGCGCACCGTGCGCGCGCCCACCTGGTACTCGACCGGCTCGCCGTGTTTGGGCATGCGGCCACCGTAGCCCGGCTCAGCCCCGCGGGTCGCCCGCCAGAACGGCCATGACGATCGTGTCGTGCCACTGCCCGTCCCAGTACAACGCCTCCCGCTGAACGCCTTCGCGGACGAAGCCGCACTTCTCGTAGACGCGCTGGGCGCGCGTGTTGAAGTCGAAGACCTCCAGGGTCACGCGGTGCACGCCGACGACGTCGAAGGCGTAGCCGAGCAGCAGCCGGAGGGCCTCGGTGCCGTAGCCGCGACCGGGCTCGATCAGCGCGATGCGGAAGGCGATCGAGCGGTTGCCCTCGTCGAGGTGGGTGAGCGAGGCATCGCCCACGTACGCGCGGTCGGACGCCCGCAGGATCGCGTAGTCGGCGCGGTCGGCGCGGCCCGGCAGCTTCGAGGTCCAGGCCTCGACCTGGTCGCGGGTGAACTTCGTGTGCGTGCCGGTGAACCGCAGGACCTCGGGATGCTGCAACGCCTGCCACGCACCCTCGACGTGCGAGGAATCCATCTGGACGAGCACGACCCGCTCGCCGGTGAGCTCGGGCTGCACGCGCAGCGTCTCAGTGTCGATCATGGCCCGAGCACACCACAGCCCCACGCTGCGGGGCATCCCGATTTCGGCCCCCGGTACCCTCGAACCGGTGTCCGGCCGTGCCAAGCTGATCCTCGCGCTCACCCTGCTCGCCGCCTTCGTGGCGGCCGCGGTGCTGCTGCCGATCCCCGGCCCGGCGGACCTGCGAGCCTGGGCGAAAGCGACCGGACCGGCCACCCCGCTGGTCCTGCTCGTGGCCTATTCGCTGCTCACCGTGGCCCCGATCCCGCGCACGGTGTTCAACCTGGCCGCCGGGCTGCTCGTGGGCACCGTGGCCGGGATCGCGATCGGCCTGGTCGCCACCACGATCGCCGCCGGGCTCTCCTTCGGCCTCGCCCGCGTGCTCGGCCGGGACCTGGTCACGCGCCACCTCGAGCGGCAGTCGGTCCGGGCGGTCAACGACCGCATCGCCGACGGCGGTGTGCTCGCGATCACGTCGCTGCGGTTGATCCCGCTCGTCCCGTTCGCCCCGCTCAGCTACCTCTGCGGGGTGTCGTCCGTGCGGTTGATCCCGTATCTGACCGGTACGCTGCTCGGTAGCGTGCCCGGCACGGTCGCCGTGGTGATCCTCGGGGACGCCCTGACCGGCGACACGCCGCCCGCGTTGCTCGCCTGTTACGGGGTCTTCGCCGCCGCCGGGACGATCGGCCTGGTCAGGGTGTTCAAAAAGCGAGCACCCGAGGTCGCGGAGCCGGAACCCGAGCCGTCCATACCGGCTGGCTGACCGGAACCGCGGTCGGCCGACCGCTACACTCGATCGGGTGCGCGAGGCGGTTACGCGCCGAGCAAGACCACCACCCACCGGGAATTTCGTCAGGAGCAGTCGCCATCGACACCGGTCAGCTGATCGCGGGGCACTATCGCCTCGTCGAGCACATTGGTAGCGGTGCCATGGGGGTCGTGTGGCGCGCCATCGACGTGCGCCTCGAGCGCTCCGTCGCGATCAAGCAGATCCTCCCCCAGCCGGGTGTTTCCGAAACCGAGCGCGACAACATGCGCCAGCGCGCGATGCGCGAGGCCAAGAACGCCGCCCGCTTCCAGCACCCGAACGCGATCGTCGTGTTCGACATCGCCGAGCACGGCGGCGACCCCTGCCTGGTGATGGAGTACCTGAACGGCCCGAGCCTGTCCGCGATCCTGTCCCAGGAGGGCACGCTGCCGCTCGGGCGAGTGGCGCGGATCGGCGAGCAGGTGGCGTCCGCGCTGGTCGCGGCGCACCGCGCGGGGATCGTGCACCGCGACGTCAAGCCCGGCAACATCCTGATCGACGAGACCGGCACCGCGAAGATCACCGACTTCGGCATCTCGCGCGCGGCCGGCGACATGACGTTGACCCAGACCGGCCTGATCGGCGGCACCCCGGCGTATCTGGCGCCCGAGCTGGCGCGCGGCTCCGACCCGGTGCCCAGCTCCGACGTCTTCGCCCTGGGCGCGACGCTCTACCAGGCGATCGAGGGCACCACGCCCTACGGCAACTCGGCCAACCAGCTCGCGCTGCTGTACGCCGCGGCCAACGGCCAGATCAACCCGCCGGTGCAGGCCGGCCCGGGCACCGCGCTGCTGATGAGCCTGCTGCGCAGCGAGCCGAACGAGCGCCCGAGCATGGCCGAGGCCCGCGAGCGCCTCGCCGCGCTGGCGAAGTCCGAGCCGAGCGGGACGCCGGCGTCCCCGCCGCTGCTGGCCGGGGGCACCGGTGGCCGCCAGCCCGCGGCCACCCCCGAGACGCCGCCCAGGGGCAACGAGGCCGCGCCGTGGCGCCGTAGTGGCCCGCCGTCCTCGCCGCCGATCGGCACCCCGGTGCCCGCGGCGAAAGCCCCTTCCAACCCGCCCGCCCCGACCGCGGCGTTCATGCCGATGCGGTCCCCGGCGACGACGCCCAACACCCCGCCCAGACCCATGCCCGCGGCCGCCGCGCCGACGGCCAGGGCGCCCCAGTACTCGCAGCCCAAGCAGGACAACAAGCGCAAGTTCGCGCTGTTCGCCGGGGTCGGCGCCGCGGTCGTCGTGGTCGCGGTGGTGGTGTACCTGGTGCTGAGCTCGGGTAACGGCGGGTCCGGGAACACCAACCAGGCCGGTCAGTCGGTGTCGAACCGCCCGAGCGCGACGGGGACGACGCCGAAGAGCGGCACCTCCAGCTCCGCCCCCGCAGGTGCGCTCGACAAGAGCCCGACCGACGGCAAAGTCAGCAACGTCGGAGCGGCAGGCCAGCTGGTGGTCGACTTCTACAGCAGCCCGGCATCGAACTGGAACAAGCTCACCCCGGCCGCGCAGCAGGTATACGGCTCCGAGCAGGAATTCCAGACCTACTGGGGCGAGCACGCGAAGGAAATTGGCACATTCGGGAAGGCTTTCAACGACAAAAGAAGTCTTGAGGACGACCAATCGCTGATCATCAACATGGATGTGGGCGGGGTCAGCCGCAAGCCTTTCCACATCGTGCTGAGCGGGGGCACGATGCTCATCGACTCCAACACCAAGCTCGAGCCCCTCGGCAACTGAGACGTAACGCGTCGATAGTGGGCTGAACGGTCCAGATGGCATACCGTGGTCGCATGGCCGAGAACGGTGCTTCGTCGGCGGGCCAGCATCCTCGGTTCCACGAGGACCTGGTCGGCCTGGATCCGTACGACCCTGAAGCGCGCGCGTTCGCCGAGCACCTCGACCGGATCGAGCGCTGCGGCCCCAACTACACCGTCGAGGCCGCGCTGGACGGCGTCGCGGACTTCGCCGAGTCCAGCAACCGCCTCGGCGGCCTCCGGTACTGGGTTTCCGCCCTGGTCGTGGTGCTGATCGTGCTCGGTGTGATCGTCACCGCGTGGGACATCGTCACGCATGCCCTGGCTTGGCTCGCCGGGTAGCGTGGAGCACGTGAAAGGTATGAAACCCGTTGTCGGCGCGACCCCGCGGGTCGTGAAGTCCGAACAGGAATGGCGGGAGAAGCTCAGCCCGGAGGAGTACGCCGTGCTCCGGCAGGCGGGCACCGAACGGCCGTTCACCGGTGAGTACACCGACACCAAGACGACCGGCGTCTACGAGTGCCGCGCGTGCGGTGCCGAGCTCTTCCGCAGCGACACCAAGTTCGAGAGCCATTGCGGCTGGCCGTCGTTCTTCGACCCGGCCGACTCCGACGCCGTCCTCCTGCGCGAGGACCGCGCCATGGGCATGAAGCGCATCGAGGTCCTCTGCGGCTCCTGCCACAGCCACCTCGGCCACGTCTTCGAGGGCGAGGGCTACGGAACGCCGACCGACCAGCGCTACTGCATCAACTCGATTTCCCTGAAACTGGTGCCCGAAGCCTAAATCCAGCTCAAGCAGGCAACCGCCCGCCCTCCCCCGTACGTGCTCCCCGAACACGGACGAGGGAGGCGGAGTCATGACCGACACCTGGGGCATTCCCGGACCGGCGTTCGCCGGGATCTACCTGTTCCTGATCCTTACCCCGATCGCGCTGGCGGCCATCCAGCTCCACCGGGCGCGCGCCGGGAAACCGGTCGACGCGCCGCTGAGCCGCATCGCCGAGGTCGCGCTGCTGGCGGGCGGGCCGGTCCGGGTCGTCGACACCGTCATCGCGCAGCTGCTCCAGCGCGAGCAACTCCGGATGGACAGCGCCGGCAGGCTGCACCGGACCACCCTGGAGCCGGCCGACGAGCTGGGCCGCGCCGCGGCCGAGTTCGTTCGCCGCCACGGCTCCTCGCCGGACGGCATGCGCTGGGGCCTGCGCGAGAACTCGGCGGTGGTCGCACTGGTCGACGAGCTGACCGAACGCGGCCTGATGGTCGACCCGCGGCGGGTGCGGCAGCCCTGGCGAGTCGCCGCCCTCGCTTACGGCGTCCTGCTCGTCCTCGGGATCGCGCGGCTGGCCAGCTCGGGGAACCACCCGGTCGGCTACCTGATGGGGCTGCTCCTGGCGACGGTCGTGCTGCTGGTCCTCACCTGCGTGAGGGCCGCGGCCACGCCGGCACCGGCCCCGACCAGGGCCGGCAAGTCCGCACTGGCCGGTGCCCGGCTGAACGGAACGCTCGTCGACGGCGAGGTCGGCGAAGTCGCGCTGGAAGGGCTCGAGCACCACCCGACCCAGCACATCCGGCTCGCCGTAACCAGCGTGACCCCGACCAAGCCCGCGAGGTCCAGGTCGGGTTCCGGCTCGGGCTGGATCGCGGCCGGCGGCTTCTACGGCGGCTCGTCCTGCGGCGGTGGCGGCGGCGCCTCGTGCGGAGGCGGCGGCGGGGGATGTGGTGGTGGCGGTGGCGGCGGGTGCGGCGGCTGAGGGAGGAACGGTCATGATCCAGTCAGCGATGTTCGACGGGCTTTACGCGGTCGCGCTCCTGATCCCGGCCGCGCTGGCGCTGGTCTCCCGGCGCCGGCTGCGGGCGGGGCGCCCTGGCTCGGTGAGCAGCATCGAGGAGGTGGCGCTGCTCGCCGGTGGCCCGGACCGGGTCGGCGACGTGGTCATCGCGCGCATGCTGGCCCGCGGGCAGACCCGGCTCAACAGCCTCGGCCGGCTCTCTGGCACAGCGCGGCGCCCGGGTGACGAGCTGAGCCAGGCCGCTTGGGCGGCCACCACCCCGGCCGCCGCCCGGCGGGCGGTCGCGCGGCACCCGGAGCTCCGGGCGCTCGTGGCGGATCTGGCCGGGCGTGGCCTGCTGCTCGACCCGCGACGGCCGTGGGTGGTCCCGTTCCTGGGTTACGCCGTGCTCACCGGCCTGGGCGCCGGATACGTGGCCAAGGGCGCCGGGGCGCCGGCGGCCGTGCTGCTCGCGGTGTCCGGCACCGCGGCGGTCGTCTGCGTGGTGCTGGCGCTGCGCCGTCGGCCGACCCGGCCGACGGTCACGGGGCAGGCCGCGTTGCGCGTGGCCGAGGTCCACGGTGTGCTCGGCACGGTCGCGCTCGGCGGGCTGGGCGCCCACCCCGATTCCGCGGTCGCCCGGGCCGCGCAGCGCACGGCCGCGGATCCGATGGCCGGGGCGCGGCGCACCCAGAAGGAGATGCTCCGCGGCCCGACCGGCGGCGGGTCGGGCAATCTCGGCGACACCTACGGCGGCGGGTGAAACGGCGAGTCCACTTTCGACGTCCTAGCTCACGACTACGGTCAGCGCATTCGAGGGAGAGGGGGCGCCATGAGCGACCCATGGGGCATTTCCGGGCCGGCGTTCCTGTGGCTCTTCGGCGGCCTGGTCGTGGGGGTCTGGCTGGTCGTCCGGCCGCTGCTGACCGGGCTGGCGCGGCTGTCGACCGGCCGCGGCGGCCAGTACCCCGGCAGCACTCCCACGGTGTACCAGCTGGCCTACCTCGCCGGCGGCCCGCACCGGGCGATCGACACCGCGATCGCCGCGCTGGTCGAGCGCGGCGGGCTGCGGGTGAGCACCGCCCGGACGGTCACCGCGACCGGTGCCATGCCCGCCGACCCGCTCGAGCGCGCGGTCGGCGACGCGGCGAACCGGCCGCAGGGCCGGACGACGTCGAAGATCCACAGCATGGTCGTCCCCTCGCCGGCGCTGCGGAACCTCGCCTCGGAGCTGGAGCAGCGCGGTCTGCTGGTGTCGCAGAGCGGGGTCCGCGCGGCTCGGACGTTCGGCTTCCTGCTGCAGCTCGGCGTGCTCGCGCTGGGGGTCGCGCGGCTGGTCAACGGCCTCCAGCAGCACCGCCCGGTCACCTACCTGGGGCTGCTGCTGATCCCGGCCTTCTTCATCACCCTCCGGGCGTGGACGGTCCGCAAGCGCACGCCCGAGTGGGGGCCGAGCGCGGCCGGGAAGTCGCTGCTCAACAACGTCCGGCAGGCGCACGCGAGTGCGGGGCACGCCCCTTCGCCGTACGGGCCGCTGCTGATCGGCGCGGCTACGCTGGTGGCACTCGGCGGGCTGGCGATGTACCCGGACCAGGAGCTGAGCGCGGCGCTCATGCCGACGGACCCGCGGGTCTACGGTGGCGGCGGTTCGTCCGGCTCGTCGTGCGGCGGTGGTTCCTCGTGCAGCAGCGGATCGTCCTGCGGCGGTGGTTCTTCGTGTGGGGGAGGTGGGTGCGGTGGCTGAACTCGGGATCGGCATCGGCTGGCGCCAGGAGCTCGACCTGTCGATCGCGCGGCTGCCCGGCGTCGACTGGGTGGAGGTCGTGGCGGAGAACCTCCACGCCTCGCACCTCCCGGAGCCGCTCGTGGCGCTGCGCTCGCGGGGGATGCCGGTGCTGCCGCACGCGGTTTCGCTGTCGCTCGGCGGCGCCGAACCCCTCGACACCACGCGCGTGGAGCACCTGGCCGAGATCGCGCGGGCGCTCGACGCGCCGCTGGCCAGCGACCACGTCTGTTTCGTGCGCGCGGGCGGCCTCGACTCGGGCCACCTGATGCCGCTCCCCCGCACTCGCGAGGCACTGGATGTGCTGGTGGCCAACGTCAAGCTCACGATGTCCATTGTGGACACGGAATTCGCGCTGGAGAACATCGCGGCGCTGCTGGAGTGGCCGGACGCGGAGCTGACCGAGGAGCAGTTCCTCACCGAGCTGACCGAGCGCACCGGCTGCAAGCTGATCATCGACGTCGCCAACCTGTACGCCAACGCCCGCAACCTCGGCACCGACCCGGCTGCGTTCCTCGACGGAATCCCTTGGGAGCGCCTGGCTTACGTGCACATGGCCGGCGGCGTCGAGCGCGACGGCGTCTACCACGACACGCACGCGCACCCGGTGCTCCCGGAAGTCCTCGACCTGCTGACCGAACTGCGCCGCCGCACCGAGCCGCCCGGGGTGCTGCTGGAACGCGACGACGACTACCCGCCCGACAGCGAACTCGCGGCCGAGCTGGCGGCGTTGCGTGCGGCGGTGACGTCGTGAACTCGCTGGCCTCGCAGCAGGCCGCGTTGCTGCGGGCACTGCTCGCGGACGGCCCGGCGCCGGCGGGCTTCTCGGCCGAGCGCCTGCGGATCGAGGCGGATGTCCTGCGCCGCAAGCACGGCCGCCTGATCGCCTACCTGCGCCCGGACCTGGCGGACGCGCTCGGCGACCGGTTCGCCCCGCTGTTCGCCGAATTCACCACAGCCACGCCGAAAACCGACGGCGTCCGCGCCCGCGAGTACGCCGAATCCTTCGAAACCTGGCTCATCTCCCGCGGCGACCTCCCGCGCCCGCGGCGCCGCTTTCCCTTCCGGCGCCGCTGATCCCCCATAAGCCGTGAAGGACTCTTACCGGCTCTCACAGCCGGTAAGAGTCCTTCACGGACAATCAGCTCCAGGTGGCCTTGTCGGCGCCGGGAAGGTGCGAGGGGTGGGTCCAGGAGGGCTGGGCGCCGGGGAGAGAGCCCGCCATGCGGACGCGGGTGAGGCGGCCGAACTCGCTGTCGACGTCCTCCAGGACGTCACTGTAGTCGACGTCCTCGGCTGAGAGTTCCTTGCGCCCCAACGACTCCAGCCACCGGCCGGTCCCGGCCAGCGACAGCCGGACGTGCCAGGTGCCACCCGCGAGAACCTGCCGCCGCACGGCCGTCATGATCGCCGCCGCGGTCAGCCAGCCGGTCGCGTGGTCGAGCGCCTGTACCGGCAGGTGCTTCGGCCCGTCCACCCCGAAAGCCGACGCGGTCTCGTACGCGATCCCGGACGTCGTCTGCACCAGACTGTCGAACCCGCGCCTGCGCGCCCACGGCCCGAGCCATCCGTACGCGGAGAGGTCCGCGATGACCAGGCCGGGATTCAGCTCCGCCAGCTGGTCGGGCCCGAAACCCAGCCGTGCCAACGCTCCCGGCCGGAACGACTGCAGCACGACGTCGGCCCGGCTGATCAGCTTCTTGAGCTTCGCGCGCCCGCCTTCGGTGTCCAGCGCGATGTACGCCGACCGCTTGCCGTGCGCGGTGTCCATGCTCAGCACCGGGATCCGCGGCAGGTGCGCGGCGCCGACGTGCAGGACGTCCGCGCCGTGCGCGGCGAGCACGCGGCCCGCCACCGGGCCGGCGATGACGTGCGTCAGGTCGACGACCCGGAGCCCGCCCAGCGGCCGGTCCGAATACAACAGTGTCCGCTTCGACGCTTCGCCGATCGGGGCGAGCGAAGCCAGCGGAAGCTCGGCGACAGCCTGGCCCTGCGGGTGCTCCAGCCATTCCTCACGGGACCGGAACTTCGCCGCCGCTCCCCCGGCCGTGACCACAGCGGACTCGACCTCGCGCGCGGTCTTCCCGGCGACGGTCTTCTCCACGGCTTCGCGCGTCGCCGGCGTGCCGAGACCCCAGCAGACGGCGGCTTCGTGGCGCGGGTAGTTGCAGTGCAGCTTGACCCAGCCGTCCTCGGCCCGGTAGTCGCCCGAGAGCGCCGCCCACGGGTTCGGCGGCAGCTCGCCGTCGACCCGCACGAACTGTTCGGAGTGGAACGCGGCCGCCGCGTGCCGGGTGTCGATCCCGGCGACGCCGGGTTCGATCCCGCGCAGCTTCAGCATTTCCCCGGCGGCCAAGGTCGCGGCCGCGATGCTGGCCGTGGCCGCGGCGGCCACCCGGAACGGCCCGGGCAGCACGGACTCGAGGCCGGTGATCGAGACTTCGGCGGGGGTTTCGCCGGTGAGGGTCACCCAGACGTCGTCGAGGACGTCGGTCACGGAAGGGCCGCGACGAGCTCGGCGGGCGGCACGCGGGTGCCGGTGTAGAACGGGACCTCCTCGCGCACGTGCCGGCGCGCCTCGGTGGCCCGCAGGTGACGCATCAGGTCGACGATCCGATGCAGCTCGTCGGCTTCGAAGGCGAGGATCCACTCGTAGTCGCCCAGCGCGAACGACGCGACGGTGTTGGCCCGCACGTCCGGGTAGTCGCGGGCCTCCTTGCCGTGGTCGGCGAGCATCCTGCGACGGTCGGCCTCGGGCAGCAGGTACCACTCGTAAGAGCGCACGAAGGGATAAACGCAGATGAACTTGCGCGCCTCTTCGCCGGCCAGGAACGCCGGGATGTGGCTCTTGTTGAACTCGGCGGGCCGGTGCAGCGCGGTCTGGCTCCACACCGGCGTCGACGCGCGGCCCAGCGGCGTGTGCCGGAACCCGGTGTAGGCGGCCTGGATCTGCTCGATCTCCTCGGCGTGCCACCAGATCATGAAGTCGGCGTCGGCACGCAGGCCGGAGAGGTCGTAGACGCCGCGGACCACGACACCCTTGGCCTCGAGGCCGTCCAGGTACTCGGTGGTCTCGCGGCCGGCGGCCCCGCGGTCCTCGCCGAGCCGCCCGGGCTCGATCCGGAAGACCGACCACGTCGTGTACCGGATGGTGTCGTTGAGTTCGGAGAAATTGACCCGCGCCATGCATCCATCCTGTCACCGCGCCGCCGGGCGCGCCGCCGGTGGGTGGCGTGAGAAGGGACTCGTGAGCGTCCCGCCAATCAAACCGCCCTAAACGCTCACGAGCCTCTCGTCTCGACAGACCTCGCGCGTGCGTCCATCCATGCCTCACCAACCACACTGGCAACGGTCGTGAGCGGAAAAGAGGGTTCCATTGAGCCTAGGTCTAAAGGCACGTGGCGAAGCGACGACCTGCGGCTCGTAGCGCCCCGGCGGTTCTAACCGCCCGCACGCTCACGGTCCTCAGCCCCAGCACGCCACGCCGGCCTGCCGCGTCGATAACCCTTCTAAGCGCTCGTGACCCCTGCCTCAGCGGCCCGTTTGCCTCTGCCGACACGCCAGCCCCAGCATTCACCCGGCGTCCTTCAGGAGAGGTGCGCCACGATCCGGTGCGCCGCGGCGTCCGCGGTCGCGACGCACGCGGGCAGCCCGACGCCGTGCAGCGTCGCGCCCGCGACCGCCAGCCCCGGCACCTCGGCCACGGCCTTCTCGATCCGCTCGACCCGCTCGAGGTGCCCGGTGCCGTACTGCGGCAGCCCGCCACCCCAGCGCGTCACCAGTGTCTCGATCGGCTCCGCGGTCACGCCGGTGAGGCGCGCGAGGTCGTCGCGCACGACCCGCACCAGCTCGATGTCGTCGGCGCGCAGCGCGCCCAGGTCGCCGAAGCGCCCGACGGACCCGCGCACAAGCACCGGCCCATCCGCGTAGTGCGCCCACTTGCGCGAAGAGAAGGTGAACGCCTTCGCCGCGTACGGCTCGCCGTCAGCGTCCGTCTCCCCCGCGCCGATGAGGATCCCGGAAGCTTCCGGCAGCTCGGTCCCCCGCGGGAGGGCCAACGCGACCACGGCCATCGAGGCCAGCTCGACCTCGGCGAACGCGGCCGACGCGGCCGGGACGACGCCTTCGAGGAGCCGCCGCGCCGACGGCGCGGGCGCGGCGAGGACCACCGCGTCGGCGTCCACCCGGTAGTTCGCGGGCGCGTGCGCGGTCGGCGACGCGCCGATCTCCAGCCGCCAGCCGCGGCCACGCCGTTGCAGCACGCACACCGGGAACCCGGTCCGGACCTCGGCGCCGGAGAGCTCTTCGAGCCGGTCGATCACCGTGCCGAGCCCGCCGGTCACCGTGCCGAACACCGGCGCGGTGCTGGAGGCGGGCAGCTGCGCCGCGGCCGCCGCGGTCAGCGAACCCGCGCCCGCGGCCACCGCCGAGGCCAGCCCCGGCATGGTCGCGCGCAGGCCGAGCCCGTCCGCTCCCCCGGCGTAGACGCCGCCGAGCAGCGGGTCGACCAGCCTGTCGACGAGCTCGTCGCCGAAGCGCGAGCGCAGCAGCGGGCCGAGCGGGACGTCGCCGCCGGGCAGCCGGATCTCCGGCAGCGAGGCCTCGGCTTCGACCGCTCGGCGCCCCGCCTCCGACAACACCTGAGACACCGCGTCGGCCGAGGCCGGGACGCCCATCACGGTGCCGGGCGGCAGCGCGGTGACCGTGCCACCGGCGTGGATCTTCGCGCGCGCCTTCGTCGGGTGGACCAGCGGCAGGCCCAGCTCGCGGACCAGCGCGGTCATCTCGGGACGGCGGGCGAGGAACGCCTCGGCGCCGACGTCGTAGCCGACGCCGGCGAGCTCGACCGTCCGCAGCTTGCCGCCGATCTCCGTCGTCTTCTCGAAGACGACGATCTCGGCGTCCTCCCCGAGCAGCTGCCGCAGCCGGTAGGCCGCGGTGAGCCCGGAGATCCCGCCACCGATGACGGCAACGCGGGTCACAGCTCGTGCACCAGCGCCACGACCCGGGTCAGCACCTCCGGGTCGACGCCGGGAAGCACCCCGTGGCCCAGGTTGAAGATGTGCCCGCCGGCCGCGCGGCCCTCCTCGACGATGCGGCGGACCTCCGCCTCGAGCACCGGCCAGGACGCGTGCAGCAGCGCCGGGTCCAGGTTGCCCTGGACGACGGCGTGCCCGCCGAGCCGGCGGACGGCCTCGTCGAGCGGGATGCGCCAGTCGACGCCGACCACGTCGGCGCCCGCGTCGCGCATCGCCACCAGCAGCTCGCCGGTGCCGACGCCGAAGTGGATCCGCGGCACGCCGTACTCCGCGACGCCTTCCAGGACCTTCGCCGAGTGGGGCAGCACGAATTCGCGGTAGTCGCGCTCGGACAGCGCGCCGGCCCAGGAGTCGAACAGCTGGATCGCGTCGACCCCGGCGTCGAGCTGCGCGCGCAGGAAAGTCAGCGCGATGTCGGCCAGGCGCCCGGCGAGCTCGTGCCAGACCGCCGGCTCGGAGTGCATGAGCGCCTTGGTGTGCTCGTGGTTGCGGCTCGGGCCACCTTCGATCAGGTAGCTGGCCAGCGTGAACGGCGCGCCGGCGAAGCCGATCAGCGGGGTCTGGCCCAGCCGTTCGACGAGCAGCGAGACGCCGTCGGCGACCTTCGAGACCTGCTCGAGCTCCAGCTCGGGCAGCGCCTTCACGGCGTCGAGATCGCGGATCGGCGAGGCCACGACGGGGCCGGTGCCCGGCACGATGTCGATGTCCACCCCGGCCGCCTTGAGCGGGACGACGATGTCGCTGAAGAGGATCGCCGCGTCGACGCCGTGCCGCCGGACCGGCTGCAGGGTGATCTCGGCGAGCATCTCCGGGTCGAAGCAGGCGTCGAGCATCGGCACGCCTTCGCGCAACTCGCGGTACTCGGGCAGCGAACGCCCGGCCTGGCGCATGAACCAGACCGGCGTGCGGGCCGGGTGTCCCCCACGGGCGGCGACGAGGAACGGGGCTTGGGGCAGCTCGCGGCGACGGGGCCGGGCGGCCTGCTGAGGCAGTCCAGACATGGTGTCCTCATGGTGCCACGCGTCCGGCGGGGCCTTTCCTTCGGCGCGCCTGCGCCCGCAACGGGCCGTGCCCGCCCTAAAGTCGGTCTGGTGACCGCGATGACTCCAGTGCCTGAACTCTTCCGCGAAGCAGTCGCGGCGCTGCAGTCCGTCCGGCCCCGCCGCGAGGTCCTGCTCGAGCCGATGCGCCCGCCGCAGCGGCTGGCGCCGTATTCCTACGCGGTGAGCTGTGAGGTCGAGGGCCCGGCGGACGTGCTGGCGTCGGGGCGGCTGGTGCTGCTGCACGACCCGGACGGCCAGGACGGCTGGGACGGCGTGCTCCGCCTGGTCATGTACGTCCGCGCGGAGCTGGATCGCGAGCTGGCGACCGATCCGTTCCTGCCCGCGGTGGGCTGGTCCTGGCTGACCGACGCGCTGGAGGTCTCCGGCGCACAGTGGACGGCGCTGGGCGGCACGGTCACCGAGACGTCCTCGGCGCGCTTCGGCGATATATCGGGCCCGGCGCGCACCGACGATCTGGAGCTCCGGGCGTCCTGGACGCCGACGGACGCGGCGCTGCTGCCGCACGGCCAGGCGTTCTGCCAGGTCATGGCCAGCGTGGTGGGGCTGCCGCCGGTCGGCGTCACGCTGTTCGGCCAGCGTCAGAGCTCCTAGACGCCGCCATCCGGGGGACAAAGGCAACAGTAAGGCAACGACGCGCCCCGGCCCGTCTCCGGGAAACGGATTTCACGCACCCGCGCACGACTGCCTTGTACGAATGTGAGCAATTCTCAGGTCTGACGAACGCCGTGCAAGGCCCCCGAACGGCGGCCTGAGAGCACCCCTGTGGGCCCTGAGTGGTTCAGACAACACCGGACATCGGCGGACCAGCCGGAGCGTTCCTGAGGCCGTTTCACGTCTCGCGCGAGGCCACCCCGTTCGTGGACGCGGCGCATCACGCAGCGCAACAAGATCATCTTCGCGCACCTGCGTCCAATGGTGTCCCGGCAGGCGACACGGAGGCCCTCGTTGACCTTCACCGGGTCCCGTCCAGCGGTCCACGAGACTCCCGCCGTGAAGTTGATCATGCCCCGGCCGGGGGCCGATTCGGGAGGGGGCGCACCCTGGTTCCGACCCCTCCGACCAGGCGCACCGGAAGGTGCACGCGCCGTCTGCACGGCCATTTGGGCGCCGGTAACTCTACTGCATCGTGTTCGCTGGGCGATCCGTTAGCGACCGGCCGTGCACTAGCCCGATCGTGTTACAACGAACCCTCTGAGTGACTGTTCGATTGAGATAGATACCCATTCGATCCCCCCGCAACAGGCTCAGGGCGGCTACAGTGCCTTCGACGACACCACTTTCGGTCTAAAGCTGGCGCGGCTGAACGGCCGAAGGTCCCGGTGCCGGTCGGGGGGCACGACCGACTCCAGGGAGGTAGTGACGTGGCTACCGTCGGCTTATCTCAGGCCGTTCGATCCACGCCAGCCGGTGCATTGCCGGCGAGCATGGTTCCGCATCCGCGGGAAGAGCTTTTTTCCGTGTTGGTGGTCGATGACCACCCGCTGCTTAGGGAGGCAATCGCAGCACGGCTCGTACAAATGGGTGCGGGCACTGTCCACGAGGCCGCGACGGTGGCCGAGGCGAGGGCGCGAGCACAGGCCACTGGGCCATGTGATCTGGCGATCCTCGATCTCGGACTGCCGGACGGCAGCGGCATCGAGCTGGTTACGGAACTCCGTAGCCACGGATGGCCGCGCGTGGTGGTTCTCGCATCTTCGGACGACCCGTACGCGGTCCGCTCGGCCTTCCAGGCCGGGGCCCAGGCGTACTTGCTGAAGTCGGCGTCGCCGGTCGTAGTGACCGATGGCGTGCGGCGCGTGCTCGAGGGCGGCGTCTATGCCGACCCGAGCGTGGCTCCGGTGCTGGCCACCGGGACCCGCGTCGCGGGCACCGACAACACCCCGCGCGAGCTCTCCGCTCGTGAGGTGGAGGTGCTTCAGCTGGTGGCCGACGGGCAGTCCAACAAGGAGATCGGCGAGGAGCTTTCGCTCTCCGCTCTCACCGTCAAGTCCCACCTCTCCCGCATCGGGCGCAAGCTCGGCACGGGTGACCGGGCTCAGATGGTTGCGCTGGCCATGCGTGCCGGCGTGATCCGCTGACGAAGACGAACCTTCCTGCGGGGCGGGCGGACCAGGCGCGGTACGCCCGTCCCGTAGGGTCGTCACTTATGGAAAGCACACAGGCCGAGGACGCCGGGATCGGAATCGAACCTGCCCACGGGCCTGTGCTGCTACGTGAGCCCGCCGAGGGCACACCACCGGTCATCACCGACCCTTCCGCGCTCGCCGAGGCGTGCGCGAAACTCGCCGCGGGCACCGGCGCGGTCGCCGTCGACACCGAACGCGCGTCCGGCTACCGGTACTGGCCCAAGGCCTATCTCGTCCAGCTGCGCCGCGAAGGTTCCGGCACGGTGCTGATCGATCCGATCGCGCTGGCCGACGACCTCGCCCCGCTGCGCGAGACCCTCAATCCCCTCGAGTGGGTGCTGCACGCGGCGTCGCAGGACCTGCCGTGCCTGGCCGAACTCGAGCTGCACCCGGCGACACTCTTCGACACCGAACTGGCCGGCCGCCTTGCGGGCTACGACCGGGTCGCGCTGGGCACGCTGGTCGAGCTGCTGCTCGGCTACACCCTCGAAAAGGGACACAGCGCCGCCGACTGGTCCAAGCGCCCGCTGCCCGTCGACTGGCTGAACTACGCCGCCCTCGACGTCGAACTGCTGATCCAGCTGCGCGAGAAGCTCGAAGCCGAGCTCGACGCGCAGGGCAAGCGCGAGTGGGCACGCCAGGAGTTCGAAGCCGTCCGCACCGCTCCCCCGCCCGCCCCGCGCGCCGAGCCGTGGCGCCGGACGTCGGGCGTGCACAAGATCCGCAGCCCGCGCGGGCTGGCCGCGGTCCGCGAACTGTGGCAGGCGCGCGACGAGCTCGCCCGCAAACGCGACCGCGCGCCGAGCCGGATCCTGCCGGACAGCGCGATCATCAACGCCGTCACGGCGGAGCCGAAGACGGTCGAGGAGCTGCAGGCGCTGCCGGTGTTCAGCGGCCGCGTGCAGCGCAAGTACACCGCGAGCTGGCTGCGGCACCTGCAGGCCGCCCGCGCGCTCCCGGCCAGTGAGCTGCCTTCGCCGTCGCAGCCGACCGACGGCCCGCCCCCGGTGAACCGCTGGGCGGACAAGGACCCGGACGCGGCGGCCCGGCTGTCCGCGGCCCGGGCCGCGCTGAACGGCATCGCCGAAGACCGGCGCCTGCCCGTCGAAAACCTGCTCCTGCCGGACCTGGTGCGCCGCACCTGCTGGCGTCCCCCGACGCCGGTGGACGAGGACACGATCGCCGAGATCCTGCGCGCCGGCGGCGCCCGCCCCTGGCAAGTCGACCTCACCGTCACAGCCCTGGCCAAAGCCCTGCAGTCCACCGCCGGCTGACGCTCTCCCCGGCCCCATGCACCCCATGTGGCATGGGGTGTTCGAGACCTAGGCCGTGACCGCCGTCAGCAGGGTGCGGGCTTCGAGGTGGAGGGTGGGGCCGATCGAGAGGCCCGCCAGGCGGACGACGCCGTCGGCTCCCTCGCTCGAATGCGCCTCGACGTCCAGGCCCGGGTTGTCGCGCCGGGTCACCGCGATGCTCTCCACCAGGCCGAACACCAGGTCCGTGCGAACCCCGACGGATTCCGGAAGCACCCCCGAAGCCGCGACCAGCTCGCCGTAGGCCGCCTTCAGCTCCGCCCGTTCGGCGCGGAACCGCGCCAGGTTCGGTGAAGCCACCTCGGGCAGCAGGTACAGCGCGCCCAGGTTGTGCCGCGCGCCGCCGAGCAGCCGGATGTCCGCGTACGCCAGCGCCCACAGCCGGACGGCCACCGGCGCGTCCCCGCCGACCAGGCCCGCGGCCAGCTCGAGCGAGGGCCGGACGGTCCCGGCCAGCAGCGCCGCGAGGATGTCCTCCTTGGCCGGGAAGTGGTAGTAGAGCGACGCCTGCCGCAGACCCGCGCGCTCGGCTATCGCGCGCGTCGTCGTCGCCGCGTAGCCGGCGCCGGTGAACAGCTCGCCCGCCGCGTCCAGCACAGCCTGTCTCGCGTCAGGCCTGCTCGCCGCCGCGCCACTCGCTCGGGGTCTGCCGACCCCTGTCCCCTTGACCACCTCGCCGATCCTGCCAGGTCCGGACGATCAAGGTCACGGAACGAGCGGATGTTACGTCCGGATGTCGCAAGTCAACCCCTGCCGGCCTGCGTAGTTAACCGTCTGCTTACAAGGTCGAGATCACCACGACCCGAGCCGGGCTTAATTTCGATCAGTCGATCGAAATCCTCTCCCCGGGAGCCACCATGGCCGACGACCTCGCCCCTTTCGGATACCGCCAGGAACTACGCCGCTCGCTGGGCGGGTTCTCCGCCTTCGCGGCCGGATTCTCCTTCGTCTCCATCCTCACCACGGTCTTCCAGCTCTTCGGTTTCGGCTACACCTTCGGCGGCCCCCAGTTCTTCTGGACCTGGCCGTTCGTCCTCGGCGGCCAGCTCCTGGTCGCGCTGATGTTCGCCGAGCTCGCCGCCCGCTATCCCCTCGCGGGATCGGTGTACCAGTGGGCGAAACAGCTCAGCCGCGGCTTTCTCGGCTGGCTCGCCGGCTGGATGATGCTGCTCGGCTGCGTCGTCGCCCTCGCCGCCGCGGCGATCGCGCTCCAGGTCGTCCTGCCTTCGGTGTGGGACGGCTTCCAGCTCGTCGGCGGCGATCCGTCGGTGACGTCGCCGACCGGCGCGACCAACGCCGTCCTGCTCGGCACGCTGCTGCTCCTGTTCACCACGCTCGTCAACGCCGGGGGCGTCCGGCTGATGGCGCGGATCAACGACGTCGGCGTCGCCGCGGAGCTGATCGGCGTCGTGGTGCTGATCGCCGGGCTCGGCCTGTTCGCCGTCCGCGGCCCGCAGGTCGTGCTGCACGACGTCCCCGAGACCGGCGCCGGGATCGGCGGCGTGCTCGCTTCGGCGCTCATGGCTGCGTACGTCCTCTACGGCTTCGACACCGCCGCTTCGGTTGCGGAGGAGACGAAGGATGCTCGACGCACAGCGCCACGCGCGGTGCTTCGCGCCGTGCTCGTGTCCGGGATCGGTGGACTCGCTGTCGTGCTCACCGCGCTGATGGCCGCGCCGAGCCTGAGCGACGGCCAGCTCGCCGGGAAGGGCCTGCCGTACGTGATCACCGCGGTCTTCGGCGACACCCTCGGCCGGATCTTCCTCGCCGACGTCGCCATCGCCGTCGTGGTCTGCACCCTCACGATCCAGACCGGGACGATCCGGCTGATCTACGCGATGGCCCGCGACGGCGCGCTGCCCGGGTCCGCCAAGCTCGCCGGCGTCAACCCGCGCACCGGGACACCGGTCGGGCCCGCGCTGCTCTCGGGCGCGCTCGCGATCGGGCTGCTGCTGCTCAACGTCGGCAACCCGACGCTGTTCAGCACGATCACCGGAACCTCGGTCGTGGTCGTCTACCTGGCATACCTGCTGGTCACGGGCCCGCTGCTGGCCGCGCGGCTGCGTGGGCGCTTCCCCGCCGAGCCGGGGTTGTTCTCGCTGGGACGGTGGGCGCTGCCGGTCAACATCGCCGCCGTGGCCTACGGCGTGATCATGATCGTCAACATCGCTTGGCCGCGTGGGGAGATCTACGATCTCGCGGGTTCGGGCTCCCCCTGGATGCTCTTGTTCCCGCTAGAGTTCGTCGGCGGGGCGCTGGTGATCGGCTGGCTCTGCTGGCTGCGGCTGCGTCCCGCTCCCGCCCTCGAACCGGCAACCTGAGAGGACGTCTCATGAGCACCACCGCGACGACCTACGGCGCGCGCGACCACGCCAGGGCCCAAGCGGGCACGGTCGTGGACACCATGCCGTCGATCCCGGCGAGCGGCTGGCCGTCCCCGCCCGACGGCGTCGGCGCCGAGGCGCTGACGTGGGCCGAAACCGTGGCCGGCGGCGGGTACACGCACAAGGTGCTGGCCCGCGGCACCCGGCTGCGGCTGACCGATGTCGACGGCGACGCCTGCGCGCATCTGCTGCTGTTCAACGCCGACGCGCCTTGGGAGCGGTTGAACGTGGCCGACACGGTGAAGGTGCAGTGGAACGCCTACCTCGGCGAGAAGGTGGCCCTG
Source organism: uncultured Actinomycetota bacterium (assembly GCA_963762765.1). Classification (GTDB taxonomy): domain Bacteria; phylum Actinomycetota; class Actinomycetes; order Mycobacteriales; family Pseudonocardiaceae; genus Amycolatopsis. The sequence continues at coordinate 33,926 of CAVXMR010000027.1, read as the reverse complement.
CTCTCGGATCAGGCGCGGGTGCTGGCCACCATCGTCGCCGACTCCAGCGGCTCGCACGACGCACTGTGCGGAACGTCCACTGTGGACGGAAATGTCGAACTGTACGGTGACGGCGCGCCGGAAGGGCCCTCCCCCGCCGGAATTCCGCTGTTCACCTTGGCCGCGGCGAAGAACGGGCTCGGGCCGCGAGACCTGCCGCCGAGCCTGTCGTTCTTCCAGGGCGTACGCGTGCAGACCGACGGCGGGCCTGGAGTTCACCGGGTCCGCCGGTGCCGGGAAGTCGGTCGACCTGCGCATCGAGATCCCGTCGATCGTGCTGATCGCGAACGTGGCCCACCCGGTGGATCCTCGCGAGGACTACACGGTGACGCCGTTGCAGGTGCTGGCGTGGAAGGACCATCCGTCCACACCAGACAGTCCGGAGTGGACGCACACGCCGGAGGCGCAGCGCGCGTTCGAGAACACCGCCGATTACCTGACCGCAAGGGGGATCGCGTGAGCGGGGCGTACGAATCCACTCTCGAGCTCACGTTCGACGTCGCCGCGCGAGCGCCGTTCTCCGCGGTGCTGCTCGAGGGCCAGGAGCTGACGATCATCGACACCGGCGGCAACCAGGCCGTCGACTTCCTCTGCTATGACGCAGCCGACACGGCCAAGCGGTACAGCGCGGCGGCGACGATCGCCGCGCAGCGCAACATCTTCCTCACCACCGGGAGCGTGCTGCGGACCCAGGAGGGTGCGCCGCTGCTGACCGTCGTCGCCGACACCTGCGGGCGGCACGACACTATCGGCGGGGCGTGCAGCAAGGAGTCCAACAGCCTGCGTTACGGCCAGCACACGCGATTCCAGCACGCCTGCGTGGAGAACTTCCTCATCGAGGGCGCGAAATGGGGGCTGGGCAAGCGGGACCTGGTCAGCAACGTCAACTGGTACATGAACGTGCCGGTGGAGGCGGACGGGACACTCGGCATCGTCGACGGAATCTCCTCGCCGGGCCTGGAGGTCCGGCTGCGGGCGGAGACCGACGTGCTGGTCCTGGTGTCGAACTGCCCGCAGATCAACAACCCGTGCAACGGGTTCGATCCGACGCCGGTGCGGATGGTCGTGACCGGAGGCGGCGAGTGAGACTGCTCGTCGCGAACCGGGGCGAGATCGCGGTCCGGATCCTGCGCACCGCCCGGGATCTGGGCATCGAGACGGTGGCGGTGTATTCCGACGCGGACCGGCTTTCCCCGCACGCGCGGCTCGCGGACCGGGCCGTCCGGCTCGGCCCCGCGCCCGCCGGGGAGAGTTACCTGCGGGCCGACGCGATCATCCAGGCAGCCGTGGAAACGAGCTGCGACGCGATCCATCCGGGCTACGGATTCCTGTCGGAGGACGCCGGGTTCGCGCGGGCCTGCGAGGACGCGACGATCGCGTTCGTCGGCCCGACGCCGGGCCACCTGGAGGTCTTCGGCAGCAAGCACACCGCCCGGGAAGCGGCGATCGCAGCGAGCGTGCCGCTGCTGGCGGGCACCGGGCTGCTGTCCGATGTGGACGAGGCACTCGCGCGTGCCGAGGAAATCGGTTACCCCGTCATGCTCAAGGCGACCGGCGGGGGCGGCGGGATCGGGATGCGCGCCTGCGCGTCCCCCTCGGAACTAAGCGCCGCTTGGGAAACCGTGCGCAGCGTGGCCGCGAAGAGCTTCGCGAGTTCAGGTGTGTTCCTGGAACGGCTGGTGCGGCACGCCCGGCACGTCGAGGTGCAGGTCTTCGGCGACGGCGCGGGCGAAGTGCGCGCGCTCGGCACCCGGGACTGTTCGCTGCAGCGACGGAACCAGAAGGTCGTCGAGGAATGCCCGGCGCCCGGCCTGCCGGACGAGGTACGACGGCAGCTGACCGACGCCGCCGTCGCGTTGTGCTCGTCGGTGAAGTATCGCTCGGCGGGCACGGTCGAGTTCGTCTACGACGCCGAGCGCGCCGAGGCGGCGTTTCTCGAGGTCAACACCCGGCTGCAGGTCGAGCATCCGGTCACCGAGGCGGTGTACGGGGTCGACCTGGTGGCCTGGATGCTTCGGCTCACCCAGGGCGATCGCGGGATGTTCACGGCCACGCCGGTCGCGCGCGGCCACGCCGTGGAGGCGCGGGTGTACGCCGAGGATCCGAGTGCCGGGCACCGCCCGAGCGCCGGTCTGGTGACGCGGGCGGAGTTCCCCGCCGGCGTCCGGGTCGACACCTGGATCGAGCCGGGCACGACGGTGACCACGCATTACGATCCCTTGCTGGCCAAGGTGATCTGCACCGGCACCGACCGGGAGCACGCGCTGGCGAACCTCCGCGCGGCGCTCGCGGCGACCCGTGTGGACGGTGTCCGGACCAACCTCGGGCAGCTCCGGGCAGCGGCCTCGAACGCCGAGTTCGCCGCCGTCACGCATGACACGTCCACTTTGGACGACATCGAAGACGACGAGCCACGGATCGACGTCGTGCGCGGCGGCACCATGACCACTGTGCAGGAATGGCCGGGCCGCACCGGGTTCTGGCACGTCGGGGTGCCGCCGAGCGGGCCGATGGACGACCGGTCGTTGAGGCTCGGCAACCTCGCGCTCGGCAACCCCGAGGGTGCGGCCGGGCTCGAGTGCACTGTGGACGGTGTGGCGCTGCGGTTCTCGCACGCCACGCAGGTTTGCGTCACGGGTGCTCCGGCGACTGTGCGCCTCGACGGCGAGGAAGTCCCCCTGTGGACGCCCGTTGAGGTGCCCGCGGGTGGGACGCTCGACGTCGGCTCCTGCACTGCCGGGCTGCGGAGCTACGTGCTGGTGCGCGGCGGCATCGACGTCCCCCCGTTCCTGGGCAGTGCGGCGACGTTCACACTGGGCAAGTTCGGCGGACACGGCGGCCGCGCGCTGGCGGCGGGCGACGTCCTGCAGCCGGGGCCGGCTCCCGCGGACACGGCCACCGGGCCGGTCCCCGAGAACGAGCGTCCGGCGTTCAGTACCGAGTGGACGGTGGGCGCGCTCGAAGGTCCGCACGCGGCACCGGAATTCTTCACGCCCGAGGACATCGAGACGTTCTACGCCACAGCCTGGGAGGTCCACTTCAACTCGGCGCGCACCGGCGTCCGGCTGGTCGGGCCGCGACCGAAGTGGACCCGCTCCGACGGCGGCGACGCGGGACTGCACCCGTCGAACATCCACGACACGCCGTACGCCGTCGGCGCCGTGGACTACACCGGCGACCTGCCGATCCTGCTGGGGCCGGACGGGCCGAGCCTGGGCGGGTTCGTCTGCCCGGCCACGGTGGCGACCGGCGAGCGGTGGAAGCTCGGGCAGCTGCGCCCGGGTGACACCGTGCGGTTCGCGCCGATCGACGCCGATCACGCGGCGGCGCTGCGGCAAAGCCCGGGTACTGCGGTGGCCGCGAGCCGCACGGCGCTGGCGGACGGCGGGGTGCTCGCGCGGACGTCCACCGACGATCTGTCGGTGACGTACCGGCGCAGCGGCGACGACAACCTGCTCGTCGAGTACGGCGAGATGAAGCTCGACCTGGCGCTGCGGATGCGGGTGCACGCGCTCGCCGAACGGCTGGCGGCCGAGGGCGTGCCGGGGATCGTCGACCTGACGCCGGGGATCCGGTCGCTGCAGGTGCACGTCGATCCGGACGCGCTGCCGGTCGGCAAGGCGCTCGGGCTGGTGCGGGAGCTGGAGAAGGACCTGCCGCCGACGGCGGACCTGGTCGTGCCGAGCCGGCACGTGCGGCTGCCACTGTCGTGGGACGACCCGGCCACGCGCGAGGCGATCGAGCGGTACATGACCGGCGTGCGCGACGACGCGCCGTGGTGCCCGTGGAACATCGAGTTCATCCGGCGGGTCAACGGACTGTCCAGTGTGGACGACGTCTACCGGACAGTCTTCGACGCCGAATACCTGGTGCTGGGCCTGGGAGACGTGTACTTGGGTGCGCCGGTGGCGACGCCGGTCGACCCGCGGCACCGGCTGGTGACGACAAAGTACAACCCGGCGCGGACGTGGACCGCGGAGAACTCGGTCGGCATCGGCGGCGCGTACCTCTGCATCTACGGCATGGAAGGGCCGGGCGGGTACCAGTTCGTCGGCCGGACCGTGCAGGTGTGGAGCGGCTGGCACCAGCGCGGGTCCTTCGAGCCGGGATCGCCGTGGCTGCTCCGGTTCTTCGACCGGATCTCGTGGTATCCCGTTTCGGCGGAGGAACTTCTGGACCTGCGCGCGCAGAGTTCGGCGGGCCAGCTGGAGCTGGACATCACCGACGGCACGTTCGCTTTGGCCGACTACCAGCGGTTCCTGGCGGACAACGCGTCGAGCATCGCGGAGTTCCGGGCGCGGCAGTCGGCGGCGTTCGAGGCCGAGCGGCAGGCGTGGGCGGCGGCGGGCGAGTTCGACCCGAAGCCGGAACCGGTGACCGTGCCGCCGGTGCGGGTGACCGCGCCGCCGGGCGGGCACGTCGTGGAGGCGCCGTTCGCGGCGACCGTATGGCGGGTGGACGTCGCCGTGGGCGAGCGCGTCGAGGACGCGCAGTCGTTGGTGACCTTGGAAGCGATGAAGACCGAGGCGCGGATTCCGGCGCCCGCGGCGGGTGAGGTGGTGCAGGTGCTGGTGTCGCCGGGAGACCAGGTCGCGCCGGGGACGCCGCTGGTGGTGCTGGCATGAGCGTCGTCGAGCGGGTGCGGGCGGCGTACCGGCGGATCGAGCGGGTGGACCGGCCGGAGATCTGGATCGACCTGCGGCCCGAATCGGAGCTGCTGGCCGAAGCGTCCTCTTTGGACGAACGTGGGCCGGCGGGACTGCCGTTGTTCGGCCGATTGGTGGCGGTCAAGGGCAACATCGACGTGGCCGGGTTGCCGACGACCGCGGGCTGCCCGGCGTACGCGTACCAGCCGGACGCGGACGCGCCGGTGGTGGCGCGGCTGCGGGCGGCCGGGGCGCTGGTGCTGGGCACGACCAACCTCGACCAGTTCGCGACCGGGCTGGTCGGGACCCGGAGTCCCTACGGCGCGGTGCGGAACTCCGTGGACCCTTCGTTCGTCTCGGGTGGGTCGAGTTCGGGGTCCGCGGTGGCGGTCGCGCTGGGGATCGCCGACCTCGCGCTGGGGACGGACACCGCCGGTTCGGGGCGGGTTCCGGCGGCGTTCAACGGGATCGTCGGGCTGAAGCCGACGCCAGGTCTCCTGCCGACCGAGGGTGTCGTGCCCGCGTGCGCGAGCATCGACTGCGTTTCGGTGTTCGCGCGGACCGTCTCCGAGGCGTCGCTGGCGTTGGGCTGCCTGTCCTCGCACCCGCTTTCCGCGCGCGGCGGGGGTTTCACGATCGGTGTGCCGTCGTCCTTGGGTCCTCTGCAGGACGGCTGGTCCGAGGCTTTCGCCGACGCGGTGGCCGCGTACGCCGATGCCGGTGCCACCGTGGTCACTGCCGACATCTCGGCTTTCCTCGAAGCGGCCAGGCTGTTGTACGAGGGCGCCTTCGTGGCCGAGCGGTACACGGCGGTCGGCGAGTTCGTCGACGCACATCCGTCCGAAGTGGACCCGACGGTCCGGCAGATCATCACCGCGGCCCGGGACATCCCGGCCCACCAGGTGTTCGCCGATCAAGCCAGGCTCGCCACGCTGCGGGAGGCCGGTCTCGCCGTCCTGTCCGATGTGGACGCCCTCCTGCTGCCGACCACGACCGAGCATCCAACCTTGGCGGCCGTCGCGGCGGACCCGCTGGGCGTGAACGCCCGGCTCGGCCGATTCACGAACTCGACGAACCTCTTCGGTCTCTCGGCGCTGGCGGTCCCCGCGGGCACGTTCGGCGGGCTCCCGTTCGGCGTCATGCTGCTGGGAAAGCCGTACGACGACGCCCTGCTGGCCGCGATCGCGTCCTCCATCCCGGACCGCCTGCAGATCGTCGTGGTGGGCGCGCACCTGCGCGGCCAGCCGCTGAACCACGAGCTGACCTCCCGCGGCGGCCGGTTCGTCTCGTCGGTCTCGACGGCGCCGGAGTACCAGCTGTTCGCTTTGGACACCGTGCCGCCGAAGCCCGGCCTGGTCCGGGTCGGCTCCGGCGGGGTGACGATCGAAGCCGAAGTCTGGGACGTCCCGGCCGCCGGCTTCGGCACCTTCGTCGCCGGGATCCCGTCCCCCTTGGGAATCGGCAAGATCCGCCTGTCCGACGGCTCCCACGTCTCGGGCTTCCTCTGCGAGGAAACCGCGCTCACGGAGGCAAAGGACATCTCCGCGACCGGTGGCTGGCGCTCCTACCTGAAGCAGTGAGCGGCCAGGGTCTCGTGAGCGTTCCGGGCGGTTCTATTTGAGGGGTAAGGCAAACGTGGCGTGGTGGAGAAGGTCGTGAATGACGCGTTCAGGACGTGCGACGTCCTGAACGGGTCATTCACGACCTTCTCCACTGGGTTCTGGAGCGAGAGGGACTTTGCCAGCGCCTGGTGACAGGAAAGTCCCCCTCGCTCCAGTCGCCATCGGCGAGCCGGTGCCGGCATGTCCGCAGCGCCCGGCGCAGGGGTGTGACACCAGGGGTCGTGAGTGTTCAGAAGGTTCTAACCCCACTTACCACTCACGAGACCCGACCCCAGCTCGAAATGTGCTTGCGCTCGGCGCCGTGTGGGGCCACGGCGGACGCCGCGCTGGGCAACGGTTTGCTGCGGATCTGGACCGCCGGGTCCTGAAGGACTACGGCCCGGTCAGGCAGTGCTGCACGACCGGGCCGAACCGCGCCACCAGTTCGTCGGCGGAGGCGGACGCGATCGGCTCGATCCGGACGATGTACCGCGCCACCGTGAGGCCCAGCAGCTGCACGTTCACCATGCCGGCCCGCAAGGCGGCGTCCGGCGTGTCGAGCATCGCCGTCAGCCGGCCGGTGATCTCCCGGTCGATGAACTCGCGCAGCAGCGTCTCCGACTGGTCATGGGTCGGCGCTGACCGCGTCAGCATCGCCAGTGGCGTCCGGTCGGAGCGGTCCATGTTCTCCAGCAGCGTCCGGACGACACGCTCGCCGATCCCGTCGAGGCCGCCGGTGAAGATCGCTTCGATCGCCGTCGGCAGGGTCGCGGACATCTCGATCGCCGCGCCGAACAGCCCCTGCTTGGTGCCGAAGAAGTAGAACACCATCGCCGGGTCGACGCCGGCCTCGGCGGCCACCGCGCGCACCGTCGTGCCGCCGTAGCCGTGCTGGCGGAACAGCACCCGGGCGGTCTCCAGGATCCGCTGCTTGCTCTCCGCGCCGGATCGCCAGCGCCCGGGCCGGCCGGCGGAACTGTGCTCTGTCATGACCCCGGAGAGTCTAGCGAAGCTTTCTTCATCGATTGGTGGAGTTTTGGCCGAACCCGCCCTACAGTGAACTTCATCGAGTGGTGAAGAAACGGGGTGGGGGATGAGAGTGATCGTCATCGGCGCGGGTCTCGGGGGCTTGACGCTGGCCCAGGGGTTACGCCGGGAGGGCATCGACGTCGTGGTCTACGAACGGGACGGCGCACAGGGGCGCCGCCAGGGCGTGAGCCTGCATTTCGACGACCGGGCGATGACGGCGCTGCGGGCGTGCTTGCCGCCGGAGCACCTCGCGATGGCCGAAGCCACCATGGGCGGGCCACGGGAGCAAACCCTGGTCATGTCCGAAGTGGACGGAGAGCTCGCGGTCACCGGTACGACGGGCCCGAGACCCGGACGTCAGGTGCACCGGCCACTACTGCGCGCGGTGTTGCTGACCGGGCTGGCGGACGCGGTGCGGTTCGGAATGGAGTTCACGCGCTTCGAACTCCGGCCGGACGGCACCGTCCAGGCGTGGTTCGCCGATGGCAGCACGGACATCGCGGACGTCCTCGTCGGCGCGGACGGCGTCGGGTCGGCGGTCCGCCGCCAGTACCTCCCGCAGGTAGAGGTGCTCGACACCGGAAAGCGCATGCTGATGGGCGCGACCCCGCTGCGGGCGGTGGCCCACACCGGGCTGCCCGAATTGATCGGCCACAACGCCACCGCCGCCCACGTTCGCGGCACGATGATGGCGCTGGGTGTCCTGCGATTCACCGAATGCCCCGTCGCCGCGCGGGATCGGTGGCTCCCCGCCTGTGCCATCCCCGACGTCGAGGACTACGTGATGTGGGCGCTGCCCACCGCCCAGGAGGACCTGCCGCCGACGTTGCGGCTGATCGTCGACGAAGCCTGGCCGGATCACACGGTCGCGCTGCGGATCGGGCTGATCCCGCCGGTACTCCCCTGGCCGGCCACCCCGGTGACGGTCCTCGGCGACGCCATCCACGCGGCCCCGGGATTCGGCGGCAACCTCGCGATGCAGGACGCGCACCGCCTGCGTGACGCCTTGGCCGCCGGAGGCGACCTGCTCGCCGCGATCGGCGCCTACGAGGACGCGATGCGCCGGGACGACCTCGTAGGGGCGAGCGCGTGAACTTCACTGTGCTGACCCAGAAGTCGCTGTCCTGGTATGCCGCCATGGGCGGGTGGCGCACGGTCGCCGAAGCCATCGCGTCGCGGACGTTGTTCCTCGTCGCCTATCTCCTCACCGGCCGGGTGGTGACCTCCGCGCTGGTGGCGGTCGGCGGCGTGGCGGTGCTCGCGGTGGTCCGGGCGTGGACCGATCGGAAGTTCTGGCAGCCGGTGGTCGGGCTGGTCATGGTGGGGGTGTCCGCGCTGCTGGCCGGGAAGACCGGGCACGGGGTCGACTTCTACCTCACGAGCCTGCTGCTGCCGGTGATCGGCGGGGTGGTGCTCCTGGGGTCCATGCTCGCGCGGTGGCCGCTGGTCGGCCTGGCGGTGGAAGCGGCGCGCGGCGAACGGTTCGCCTGGCGGAAGGACCGGGCGAAACGGCGGCTCTATCAGGCGTGCACGGCGATGTTCCTCGCGAAGCTCGTCATCGAGCTCGCGGTGCTGGTCCCGCTCTACCTGGCCGGGCAGGTGGTCGCCCTCGGCGTCGCCAGCACCCTGCTGAGCACGCCTGCGCTCGGCGCCTGCGCCTATCTGAGCTGGCGGATCCTGCGGACTCGGTAACGGTCTGCTGCGGATCAGGGCATCCGCGTGGTAACAAGCCTCAGAAATCACGGCCGAAATGCCGATCAATGACGTAACGGCACTTTCTGGAGGCGGCCATGACCACGGCGACCACATCCCCGCAGACCACGCTCGTGCATTCCTACCTGTTCCTGCGGCGCGCCATCGGGATCATCGGGCTCGCCCTGCCGTTCGTGCTCATCATCGGCAAGCTGCTCGTCGACGGCGGCGACCTCGGCGGTTCGCTGTCCGGCTACTACTACACGAGCATGCGGGACGTCCTCGTCGGCTCGATGTGCGCGGCCGGGGTGTTCCTCATCGCCTACTACGGCCACGACCGGCTCGACAACATCGCGAGCACGCTGGCCGGGATCGGGGCGATCGGGCTCGCGCTGTTCCCCACCACCCCGGATCATGACGTGACGGCGTGGGACAAGACCTCCGGCACCCTGCACCTGGTGTTCGCCGGACTGTTCTTCCTGATGCTCGCCTACATCTGCCTGCAGCTGTTCACCCGCCGCGACGGCGAGCAGCCGACCGGGCGCAAGGACCAGCGCAACGTCGTCTACCGCGCGTGCGGGCTGGTGATCCTCGCCTGCCTGGTGCTCATCACGCTGGCGAAGTGGCTCGGGCTGGCCGCCGCGCTGCACCCGGCGTTGTGGCTGGAGTGCCTCGCCGTGGTGGCCTTCGGTGTCGCCTGGCTGGTCAAGGGACAGAGCATGCTGCGCAACTAGCACCCGCGAGTGTGCCGTAGCCCACTCGACCGGGCCATAGCCCTGGTTACCGACGGGTAACCAGGGCTATCGTGCGGGCAGGATTCTCTGTCTACTTCCATGGAGCACTCGTGTCCGCACCAGCAACGCCGCTTGCGCCGAACGCGCGAGGGGTACGCAACGTCGTGTTCGTCGAGGGGGTACGGACCCCCTTCGGCAAGGCCGGCGACAAGGGCATCTACGCCGGGACCCGCGCCGACGACCTGGTCGTCAACGCCATCCGTGAGCTGCTGCGGCGGCATCCCGAGCTGCCGCCCGAGCGCGTCGACGAGGTCGCCATCGCGGCCACCACCCAGATCGGCGACCAGGGCCTGACCATCGGGCGCACCGCCGCGCTGCTGTCCGGGCTGCCCAAGTCGGTGCCCGGCTTCGCCATCGACCGGATGTGCGCCGGCGCCATGACCGCCGTCACCACCGTCGCGTCCGGGATCGGCTTCGGCGCCTACGACATCGCCATCGCCGGCGGCGTCGAGCACATGGGCCGCCACCCGATGGGCGAGGGCGTCGACCCGAACCCGCGGATCATCGCCGACAAGCTCGTCGACCCGACCGCGCTGGTGATGGGCCAGACCGCGGAGAACCTGCACGACCGGTTCCCGGCGATCACCAAGCAGCGCACCGACGCCTTCGCCGCGCGCAGCCAGGAGAAGTACGCCGAGGCCGTGAAGACCGGCAAGATCGGGCCCGAGCTGGTCCCGGTCGCGACGCGCTCGAAGGAGCTCGGCTGGGGCCTCGCCACCGAGGACGAGCCGCCCCGCCCGGGTACCACGATCGAGCAGCTCGCCGGGCTGAAGACGCCGTTCCGCCCGCACGGCCGGGTCACCGCCGGCAACGCCGCGGGCCTCAACGACGGCGCCACGGCGGCCATCCTCGCCGACGAGGACACCGCGAACGAGCTGGGCCTGCCGGTCGCGATGCGGCTCGTCGGCTACTCGTTCGTCGGCGTCGAGCCCGAGGTCATGGGCATCGGCCCGGTGCCGGCCACCGAGAAGCTGTTCAAGCGCACCGGCCTGAGCATCGACGACATCGGCCTGTTCGAGATCAACGAGGCCTTCGCCGTGCAGGTGCTGGCCTTCCTCGACCACTTCGGCATCGCCGACGACGACCCGCGCGTCAACCAGTGGGGCGGCGCCATCGCGTGCGGCCACCCGCTGGCCTCGTCCGGCGTGCGGCTGATGACGCAGCTGGCTCGCCAGTTCGCCGAGCGGCCGGACGTGCAGTACGGGATGACCACCATGTGCATCGGCATCGGCATGGGTGGCACCGTGATCTGGGAGAACCCTGCTTACACCGGGAGCGCGAAGTGACTTTCACCGCTGAAGAGGCGAAGGCCGCCTTCCCCGACGAGGTCGTGACCAACGCCGTCACGCGGCTGGTCAAGGTGCCCGGGCTGGCGAAGCCGGTCGCGCTGATCACGCTCGACAACGGCCACGACCACACCCGGCCGAACACCTTCGGCCCGCAGGGTCTCGTGTCCCTGAACGCCGCGCTGGACGTCGCTTTCGCCGCCGAACCGGCCGCGATCGCCGTCACCGGCAAGCCGTTCATCTTCGCTGTGGGCGCCGACCTTTCCGGCGTCGAGGCGGTGTCGGACCCGGCGCTGGCGCGTGAGATCGCGCAGACCGGGCACGACGTGTTCCGCCGGCTCACCGAGACCGAGATCCCGACGTTCGGGTTCATCAACGGCGCGGTCATGGGCGGCGGGCTCGAGCTCGCGCTGTCCTGCCACTACCGGACGCTCTCGGAGAACACCGCCGCGATCGCGTTCCCCGAGGTCTTCCTCGGCCTGTTCCCCGGCTGGGGCGGCACGCAGCTGCTGCCGAACCTGATCGGCCCGGACGCCGCGGTCACCGTGATCATCGAGAACGCGCTGGCGCAGAACAAGATGCTCAACGTCAAGCAGACGGCCGAACTCGGCATCGTCGACGCCGTCTTCGGCTCGGCGGACTACCTCGAGCAGTCGTTGCTGTGGCTGGCTCGGGTGGTGAACGGTGAGATCACGCCGGAGCGCCGCGAGATCAACCGCGGCTCCGAGTGGGACGCCGCCATCGCGCGTGCCAAGTCCATTGTGGACGGCCGGACGCACGGTGCCTCGCCGGGCGCGGCCAAGGCCGTCGAGCTGCTGGAACTGGCTCGGGAGAACGATCTCGACCGCGGCTACGCGGCCGAGACCGACGGCCTGGCCGAGCTGCTCATGTCCGACGTCCTGCGCGCCGGGCTGTACTCGTTCAACCTGGTCAACAAGCGCGCCAAGCGACCGGCCGGCGCGCCGGACAAGTCGTTGGCCCGCAAGGTGAACAAGGTCGGCATCGTCGGCGCCGGCCTGATGGCCAGCCAGCTCGCGCTGCTGTTCGTCCGCCGCCTCAAGGTCCCGGTCGTGCTGACTGACATCGACTCCGAGCGCATCGACAAGGGCGTCGGCTACGTCCACGCCGAGATCGACAAGCTCCTCGCGAAGAAGCGCGTCTCCCCCGACGGCGCCAACCGGCTCAAGGCGCTCGTCTCCGGCTCGCTCGACAAGGCCGCCTTCTCCGACGCCGACTTCGTCATCGAAGCCGTCTTCGAGGAACTCGGCGTCAAGCAGCAGGTGTTCGCCGAGCTGGAGCAGCACGTCTCCCCCGAGGCGATCCTCGCGACGAACACCTCGTCGCTGTCGATCACCGCGATGGCGTCGAAGCTGCAGCACCCCGAGCGCGTGGTCGGCTTCCACTTCTTCAACCCGGTGGCCGTGCTGCCGCTGCTGGAGATCGTCCGCGGCGAGAAGACCGACGACGCTTCGCTCGCGACGGCGTTCTCGGTCGGCAAGCAACTGAAGAAGTCCAGCGTGCTGGTGAAGGACGCTTCTGCGTTCGTCGTCAACCGGCTGCTGCTGCGCTTCCTCGGCGAGGTGCTGGTGACCGTCGACGAGGGCACGCCGTTCGAGGTGGCCGACAAGGCACTCGACCCGCTCGGCCTGCCGATGACCCCGCTGACGCTGATGCAGCTGGTCGGCCCGGCCATCGCGCTGCACGTCGGCGAGACGCTGCACGAGGCTTACCCGGACCGGTTCACGGTCAGCGACAACCTCGCGAAGTTCGTCAAGGCGGGCAAGAAGGGCGTCTGGCTGTGGGACGCGCAGGGCAACGCCTCGGTCGATCCCGAGGTCGCGGCACTGTGGACCCAGGGCGACAAACCGTCCACTTCGGAGCAGGTGCGCGAGCGGGCGCTGACCGCGATCGCGCAGGAGATCCGGATCATGCTCGACGAGGGCGTGGTCGCGGAAGCTCAGGACATCGACCTGTGCCTGATCCTGGGCGCCGGCTGGCCGTTCTGGAACGGCGGCATCACGCCGTACCTGGACCGCAGTGGCGTGTCCGAGAAGGTGAACGGGAAGGCGTTCCTCGCGCCGGGCGTGGCCTCGGTGCCTGTGGCGTAGCAGGACTCGTGAGTGTTGCGGCCGGTTCTAACCGGCCGCGACACTCACGAGTCAGTACTCGCCGGAAGCCGGACAGCGTTGGGCCCAGGACGGCCGCGACTCCGGGGCCACCTTGTCGATCAGCTTGTCGCCGTCCTGCGCCCTTACGTCCTTCGCCTTCGGGTACCGCGGGCGCAGTTCGGCGGCGAGCCCGTCGAGGTCGGTCCCGGGTTTCACGGTCAGCTGGACCGTCGCGGGCAGCGTCTCGGGGTGTACCAGCCGCAGCAGCTCCTTATTGTCCTTGTAGAGCACCTTGAACTGCTCGTAGGACTCCGCCTTCGTCTCCGTGAACACCCGAAGCACGCGCGGATCGTCGCGGAAGGTCCCCGAAGCCGCTTGCATGTCGGCGTCCTGCTCGAAGTACAGCTGCACGGCCCGGCACGGCGAGTGCCCGGCCAGCGGCGCGGGCACGGTGTCGGCGGGCGGCGGTGCGGCCTGCGGCGGCAGCGCGAGCACACGCATGGCCCAGATCACCGCGGCCACCGCTCCGGCCAGCACGACGAGCAGCACCGCGCCCACCACCAGGAGCAGCTTCTTCCGCGAGCGTGGCGGCGGCGGTTCGATCATGCCGACGATCACACCACACGCACCACGGTCGTTGACGGGCGTGACACCGGCCGTTCACCCACATCGCCTAGCGTCCTGCCGACTCAGCAGAAGGCAGGAGCAGGATGGACACCACCGACAGACGCGGCTTCTTCAAGCGAGCGGGCCTGATCGGCGCCGCGGCCGCGAGCGTGCCGATGCCGGCACCGGGGCAGGCGAGCGCCGAGAGCCTCGACCTGGACGTTGACATCGATGTCGACCTTCGCGGGCTGTTCGGCCGCGGCAGGTACCAGTGGCTGGTGGGCGACCACCACACGCACAGCCAGTACTCCTACGACGCGATGTACACCCTCGACGAGATCGCCGCCGGTGCCCGCAAGCACGGCGCGAGCTGGGTCGTGTTCACCGACCACGGCCACGCCGAGCACGAGAAGGCCTCGGTCGAGCCGACCGAAAAGGACTACCTCGCCGCCCGCCGGCGCTACCCCGAGCTGCTGCTGTGGCACGGCATGGAGTGGAACGTCCCGGGCTCCGAGCACGCCACGCTCTTCTTCCAGGCCGGCGACCAGCAGTCGGCGAAACTGCGCGAGTTCGAGCGGAACTTCGACTGGCAGCTGACGAACTCCGAAGGCTCGAGCCCGGAGAACGAGGCGTTGGCGCTGAAGGCGCTCACGTGGCTAGCCGACCAGGAGCGCAAGCGCCAGATCCACACGCCGGTCGTGCTGATCAACCACCCCCTGCGCAACGGCCGGATCGCCCCGCACGAGATGCGCGCCTACCGCGACACCGCGCCGAACATCGTGATCGGCATGGAGGGCGCGCCCGGCGCCCAGGCCGACGGCTTCCCCAAGCCGCTGGGCAACGGCGGCGCGCGCGGCGGTTACGCCAACGCCCCCGGCCCGAACTCGTGGCCGGGCTACCCGGCCGAGGCCTACCGCACGTTCGGCGGCTGGGACTGGATGACCGCGAAGGTCGGCGGGCTCTGGGATTCGATGCTCGCCGAGGGCAAGCCGTGGTGGATCACCACCAACTCGGACTCGCACTACAACCGCGGCGACACGCTGGTCCGCCCGTCGGTGCCGGGAGACTGGTACGACACCACCGGCAAGTTCCCGGACCCGGTCGACACCGGCGTCCCGCAGCTGCTGGCCCCCTACGCGGACTTCTACCCCGGTGAGTTCAGCCGCACGCATGTCGGCGTGACGCGGCGAAGCTACGAAGGCGTCCTCGAAGGGCTTCGCGCGGGGCGGATCTGGCTGTCCCACGGCGGGCTCGTCCAGGAGCTCGAGGTCGGCGTGCACGGCGGCGGGGACGCCCAGACGCTCGGCGGGCGGCTGCGGGTGCGGCGCGGCTCGAACGTCACCGTCGTGGTGAGCGCGCGGCTGGCGGCGCGGCCGAACAGCGGCGGCGCGGTGCCGCGGCTGCGCCGGCTGGACGTCATCGCCGGGCCGGTCACGGGGCGGGTGAAGGACCCCGAGACGATGATTGCGCCGGGTACGCGGGTGGTGCAGTCGTTCGAGCCGCGCTGGGCGCCGGGCCGCCAGGTGACCTTCCAGCACACGTTCCGCAACGTGCGGGAGCCGTTCTACGTGCGCGTGCGCGGCACCGACGGCAAGGAGCACGTCGACGGCGGCATCGAGCCGACGCCGGACGTCATCGGCCAGTCCAACCCGTTCGAGGACCTCTGGCTCTACGCGAACCCGATCTTCGTCGACGTCTGCTGAGGCCGGGCTCGTGAGTGGTAAGTGTCGTTAGAACGACACTTACCACTCACGAGGATCCGGCCCTCGTTTGCCAGCGGGCCCGGGTACGACAAGACTCGACTGTCGTGAATGGACTCGCCAGGCAACTGCTCGTGCGTTCGGTGATGACCGGGCTGCGCGTGCTGCTGCGGCTTCCGGATCCGGTCCTGCGCGTGCTCGCCGGGCGCCCCATCGAGGTCGATGGACGGCGCCCGGTGCTCACCGCGCAGGTGCTCATGCGGGTGTCCCGGTTCGCGCCGTTCGACGCGCCGCATCTCAACGGGAGCGTCCGCCGCGCACGTCGTGAGCTGGAGCTGGCCGGGATGCTCGCGGGTGCCGGGGTCTGCCCCGGCGTCCGCACCAGGGACCGGTTCTTCCCGGGCCCCGGCGCGCCGCTGCGGCTGCGGTTGTACGAGCCGCCGGGGCTGCTGGCGCCGGGTCCCGGGCTGGTTTTCCTGCACGGCGGCGGATTCGTGCTGGGCGGCATCGAAACGCATGAAGGCGCGTGCCGCCTGCTCGCGGAGGAGGCCGGGGTCCGGGTCGTGTCCGTCGGGTACCGGCTCGCGCCGGAGCACCCGTTTCCCGCGGCGGCCGAGGACGCGGTCGCGGCTTTCCGGTACATCCACGAGAACGCGGCGAAGTTCGGCGTCGATCCGGACCGGCTCGCGGTCGGCGGGGACAGCAGCGGCGGCAATCTCGCCGCCGGCGTAGCCCACGCCGGAGCGCGAGGGGAAGGTCCGCGGCCGGCGTTCAGCCTGCTGCTCACCCCGGCGACCGACGCGCTCGGCGAGTCGGATTCGCACCGGGAGTTCGGCAAGGGCTTCCGGCTGGACCGGGACGAATGGGCCTGGTACCGCGGCCAGTACATCCGAAATCCGGCCGACTACACCGATCCGCGCGCGTCGGTGCTGTACGACGACCAGCTCGACGGTCTCCCCCCGACCTACATCGCGACCTGCGGCTTCGATCTGCTGCGCGACGAAGGCGAGGCGTACGCCTTGAAGCTCGCCGAGGCGGGCGTGCCGGTGGTGCATCGACGGCACGAAGGCCAGCTGCACGGCTTCACCAACCGGGTCGGCATCGACCCGGACGCCTACTCCGCGCTCCTCTACGCAGCCGCCGTTCTCCGCGCGGGACTGGCCCTGGGGTGAAGGACAGAGTCCTTACGCAACCGCAGGCAGGTGCACGGTGACCCCCAGGCCGCCGCCCACGATCGGCTCGGCCGTGACGGTCCCGCCGTGTGCCTGCACGGCCGCGCGCACGATGGACAGCCCCAGCCCGGCGCCGGAGCGCGCGGTCCGGGCCACCCCGGCACGCCGGAACGGCTCGAACAGCTCAGGTACCGCGGCCGGGTCGAGGAGGCCGCCGGACGAGCGCACCTGCAGGACCGACCACTGTGGACCCGGGCGGGTCACGACCTCCAGCCAGCCGCCGTCGACGTTGTGCCGCACGGCATTCTCCAGCAGATTCCCGGCGATCCGCTCCAGCAGCGCGGGGTCGCCGAACGCGGCCATCGGCTCGACAGCGAACTTCGCGCGGATCCCCCGCTTCTCCGCTTCACCGCGAACAGCGCGCCACGCCCGGTCGATCACCACCGCCAGGTCGACCGGCTCGCGCTGATACAGCCCGGCACCGTCGGTCCGAGCCAGCAGCAGCAAGGAGTTGACGAGCTGCCCGGCGCGCTCGGTGGCGTCGCGGACCACTCCGGCCATGCGCCGCAGCTCGGCTACATCGGCGTCCTCGTCGGCGAGGGTGACGTCGAGCTCGGTGCGGATCACCGAAAGCGGCGTACGCAGCTCGTGACTCGCGTTGGCGACGAAGTGGCGTTGCGCGTCGAAAGCGGCCTGGAGCCTGTCGAGCATGTCGTCGAACGTGCCGGCCAGCTCGGCGAGCTCGTCGCGCGAGCGGACCTCGCCGATCCGCTCCCCCAGCGACTCCACCGAAAGCCGCCGCGCGGTCCCGGTGATCTCGCGCAGCGGCAGCAGCACGCGCGAAGTGAGCGTCCAGGCGAGAATCGCCGCGGCGGACACGACCAGCAGGAACGACAGCGAGCCGAACAGCAGCACCCGGTCACGGGCGTGCGCGCGAAGGTGCTCGGCCACCGTCGTCGCGTCGACGATGACGCCGTCGACCTCGACGGTGGTGCCCGGCGGCAGCTGCGGGACGGCGTCGAGCGAATCCCGGATCAACGTCCAGGCCAGCCACAGCAGCAGCAGGCTGACCGCGGCCACCAGCACGGTCGCCAGCAGGGTGATCCGGGCGCGGAGGCTGCGGGTGCCCGGCAGGTTCACGCGCGGGTCGCGCCCGGCTCCGGCACCCGGTAGCCGGAACCGACCACGGTCTCGATGATCCCCGGCTCGCCGAGCTTCTTCCGCAACGTCATCACGGTGACCCGGACGGTCGTGGTGAAGGGATCGGCGTTCTCGTCCCAGACGCGCTCGAGCAGCTCCTCGCTGCTGACCACCGACCCGGCGGCCGAGAGCAGCACCTCCAGCACGCCGAACTCCTTGCGGGTCAGCTCGACCGGCCCGCTCGCGCGCCGGACGGTCCGCTTGGCCGGGTCCAGCTCGACGTCACCGGCGGTGAGCAGCGGCGGCGCGGCCGGGGTGGCGCGACGGCCGAGCGCGCGCACCCGCGCGACCAGCTCCGGGAAGGCGAACGGCTTCGCGAGGTAGTCGTCGGCACCCAGAGACAGGCCGTCGACCCGGTCCGACACCGAGCTGCTCGCGGTGAGCATGAGCACCCGGGTCAGCTCGCCGGACGCGACGATCTCGCGGCACAGCTCGTCCCCGGACATCCCGGGCAGGTCGCGGTCCAGCAACACGACGTCGTACCGCGTGACGGCGGCCTTCTCGTGCCCGTCGTCGCCCGTGAGCGCGACATCGACCGCCATGCCCTCACGACGCAGCCCGCGGGCGATCGCGTCGGCCAGGGGTTCTTCGTCCTCGACTACCAAAACTCGCACCAGCCCACAATCGCACAATTTCCTGAGAGTGCCCTTTAAGGACCGTGTACAACCTGTGAGTGCTTCACTGCGGGGCCCAGCGCAGGGCGAACCACAGCCGCATCCGGGTTTCGGGGTCCGCCAGGTCCACGTCGAGGGCGCGCTCCACCTGCGCGATCCGGTGCCGGACGGAGTTCCGGTGCACACCCAGCTCGGCCGCGGTCGGCTCCCAGCCGCCGTGGTGGGCGAGCCACGTCCGCAACGTCACCACGAGCTCCCGGTCCCCCGCGCGATCGAGCGCGTACAACGGCTCCAGCACCTTCGCCGCGAAGCCGCTCGCGGCACCTGGAGTGAGCAACGCGTCGAAGTCCAAGGTCCCGGTCCCGGCGATGACCGGGCGGCCCAGCACCCGCGCCCGGTCGAGCAGCAGATCGGCCTCCGCGACCGCGTCCGGCAGCCGGCCGGCGGCCACCGGGGTGCCCGTCACCGCCAGCCAGCCGTGCGCGCGCAGGTCCTCCAGGACCGGCAGGCCCGGCGCCGTGCCCGAGATAGCCAAGAACCGCGGCCCGGCGAAGACCTCCACCAGCGGTGTGTCGAGCCGCGCCCGCAGCCAGTCCGGCCGCAAAGCCACCTCGTCCGGGCCACGCCGATAGGGCGCCCCGGCCACCAGCACGCAGACGTCGTCACCGAGCAGAGCTTGCGCGACCCCGGCCGGCGAAGCCCGCTCAAGCAGGAGGCCGGTGGCCGCCGCGCCCAGCTCGGCGGCGTCCGAACCGGCCCTGCCGACCAGCCCGAGCAGCGCGGCACCCACCGCGAGGATGGCGCGATCGGCGCCGTCGAAGCGCCGCGAACGTCCGGCCACGACCAGGTGCGACGCCGTGGCCTGCGGATACACCGGCTGCACCACGACATAGCCGTCGTCCAGCTCGGTCGTCGCGCTACGGATACCGCTGCCCGCGCGCACGGTCTCCAGCAGCTCCAGCACGGGAGCCGGCAACGGCGAGGGCGCGTCGTGGGCCGCCGCGAGCACGCCCCCCGCGCCGACCAGCGCGACCCAGCCCCGAAGGCGCGAAGCCAGCGAAGACGTCAGCTCACCGAGTCCACCGCCCGCAGCGCGGGTCAGCGCCTCCCGCGCGGCCGTGATCCGGCGTTGTTCCCGCTGGCTCGCCTCGGTCAGCGCGACCGAAACCGCCCGGTTGATCGCCAGGAACGGCGTCCGCGGCGGCACCACCAGCAGCGGCAGCCCGTGCAGCGCGCACGCCCGCCGCAGCGACTCCGGCAGCGTCTCGTGCACCGAAGGCGTCAGCCCGAAGCCCAGCGCCGTAACGCCGGACCGGCGCAGCCCGCGCACATACAGCTCCACCTCGTGCGACGAAGTCGGCAGGTTCACCCCGGCGCTGAGGATCAGTTCGGCGCCCAGCAGGTACGGCGCGGGATCCCGCAGTTCGCTGACGTGCGCCCAGCGCACGGGCTGGTCGAGCGCGCCCGGCCGCAGCGTTTCGCGGACGACGTCGAGCGCGAGCTCCCGGTTGCCGACGACCGCCCGTAACGGGACATTCACCTCCGTGGACAGCGGATCGAGGTTTTGGGTCATTCCATCCTCCGATCCACCTAGTAGAGACGGATCGTCCCATGCCGATCTGCTGTCCGCCGAACCTACGGTGACCCGAACAAGCCGTCGACGGAGCCAAAGGAGGACGCCGTGACCGGGGACTACGCGGTGATCGCGCTGTACATAGCCGGGATGCTCGGGGTCGGCTGGTACGGCCTCCGGCTGGCCAAGACCAAGTCGGACTACCTCGTCGCCGGGCGGCGGCTGGGCTTCTCCATGTACTCCGGCACGATGTCGGCGGTCGTCCTCGGCGGCGCCTCGACCGTCGGCGGGGTGAAGCTCGGCTACAAGTTCGGCATCTCCGGCATGTGGCTGGTCGTCAGCATCGGCGTCGGCATCCTGGTGCTGCACACGCTGTTCGCGCGACGGCTGGTGAAGCTGCGTGTCTACACCGTCGGCGAAATGCTCGACCTGCGCTACGGCGGCCACACCAGCGCCGTGTCCGGCATCGTGATGTGGGGCTACACGCTCATGCTCGCGGTCACCTCGACGCTGGCCTTCGCCACCATCTTCAAGGTGCTGTTCGCCCTGCCGAACTGGGCGGGCATCGCCATCGGCGGCGCGATCGTGGTGCTGTACTCGGTGCTCGGCGGCATGTGGTCGATCACGCTGACCGACATCGTCCAGTTCGTCATCAAGACGATCGGCATCCTCGCCATCCTGCTGCCGGTCGCGATCAGCTCCGCGGGCGGTTTCAGCGGCATGGCCGCGAAGCTGGACGAGAGCTACTTCAGCTTCACCGCCATCGGCGGCGACACGATCGTCACCTACTTCGTCATCTACACCTTCGGCCTGCTCATCGGCCAGGACATCTGGCAGCGCGTGTTCACCGCCCGCACCCCGGGCATCGCCACCGCCGGCGGCATCACCTCCGGCGTCTACTGCCTGGTCTACGGCCTCGCCGGCGCGCTCATCGGCACCGCGGCCAAGGCGCTCTACCCGGACATCGCCAGCGCGCAGGACGCCTTCGCGACCATCGTGGAGCGCCTGCTGCCGACCGGTGTCCGCGGCCTCGTGCTGGCCGCCGCGCTCTCGGCGATGATGTCGACCGCCAGCGGCGCGCTGATCGCGTGTTCCACGACCACCACCTCGGACCTGCTGTCCAAGCTGGGCCTGCGCAAGAGTGACGGCGACGTGCACCGCAACCGGATCACCACGCTGGTGCTGGGTCTGCTCACGATCGGCGTCGCGATGATCGTCGACGACGTCGTCAACGCGTTGACCATCTCCTACGACATCCTGGTCGGCGGCCTGCTGGTGGCGATCATCGGCGCGCTGGTCTGGAAGCGCGGCACGCGCCAGGGCGCCTACGCCTCGATGATCGCGGGCACCGTCTTCGTGATCACGTTCATGATCATCGACGGGGTGGAAGCCAACACCCCGATCTACTGGGGCCTCGGCGCGAGCCTGGTCGTCTACCTCGCGGTCAGCTTCTTCACCCCGCGCACGCCCGAATCCATCCTCTCGGTCTGGACGAACCGCCTGAACGGCAGTGCGGCCATCGAAGAACCCGTCGCCGAAACCCCGGCCACGGTCTGACCACCAGAACAGGAGCAGCAGCAGTGAACGACATGCCCCCGGTCGGCCCGCTGGACTCGTCGCGGATCCCCCGCTTCGCCGGCTTCGCGACCTTCGCCCGGCTCCCCCGGATCGACCAGGTCGAACGCGCCGACGTCGCCGTGGTCGGGGTGCCGTTCGACTCCGGCGTGTCCTACCGGCCCGGCGCGCGGTTCGGCCCGGCGGCCGTCCGCGAGGCGAGCCGGCTGCTGCGCCCCTACCACCCCGACCTCGACGTCTCGCCGTTCGAGGCCAAGCAGGTCGTGGACGCCGGTGACATCGCCGTCAACCCGTTCAACATCGGCGAGGCGATCGAGACCGTGGGGCAGGAGGCCGAGGCGCTGACCGCGAACGGCACCCGGCTGGTGACCATCGGCGGCGACCACACCATCGCGCTGCCGCTGCTGCGGGCCGCCGCGAAGAAGCACGGACCCGTTGCGCTGCTTCACTTCGACGCGCACCTCGACACCTGGGACACCTACTTCGGCGAGCCGTACACCCACGGCACCCCGTTCCGGCGGGCGTCGGAGGAAGGCATCCTCGACACGAGCGCACTCAGCCACGTCGGCACCCGCGGCCCGCTGTACGGCAAGCGCGACCTCGAAGAAGACCGCCGGCTCGGCTTCGGCATCGTCACCTCCGGGGACGTCCTGCGCCGCGGGATCGACGAGACCGTGGACGCGCTGCGCCAGCGCATCGGCGACCGGCCGCTCTACATCTCCGTCGACATCGACGTGCTCGACCCGGCCCACGCGCCCGGCACCGGCACGCCCGAGGCCGGCGGGATGACCAGCCGTGAGCTGCTGGAAATCCTGCGCGGGCTCCGTGACCTGAACCTGATCGGCGGAGATGTCGTCGAGCTCGCCCCGGCTTACGATCACGCGGAGATCACGGCCATCGCAGCCTCGCACGTCGCCTACGACCTGGTGAGCCTGCTGTCCTTGGGGAAGAGCGAATGACGGATCAGGAACGCATCGGCGGCGACGTCGTCGTCGAGACCCTCCGCGCGCTGGGCGCCGACACGGTGTTCGGGCTTCCGGGCCAGCACGCGCTCGGGCTGTTCGAAGCGCTGCGGCGCGCGGACGACCTCCGCGTGATCAGCTCGCGTGTGGAGAACAACCTCGCCTTCGCCGCGGATGGGCACGCCCGCGCGCGGCTCGCGGCGAACCCCGACGGACCGGTCCCGGTGACGCCTCTCGTGGTCTCGACAGGCCCGGGTGCGTTGCTGACTTTGGCTTCCCTGCAGGAATCCCGCGCCGCGTCGGTGCCGGTGCTCGGTATCTCCAGCCAGATCCCGGTGGCCGGGCTCGGTGGCGGGCGGCACGGTTACCTGCACGAGCTGCCCGACCAGCAGGCGAGCTTTCGCGACATCGTGAAGTCGGTGCACGTCGTGCGGCGCGCCAGCCAGATCCCGACCGCGCTGCGCGAGGCCTGGACGTCTGCCTCGACCGCGCCCTATGGCCCGGTGTGGGTGGAGATCCCGCAAGACGTCCTGCTCGGACCGGCCGGGGTCCCGCCGATCACGTCGGTTTCGGCGTCCCCGGCGCCGTTGGAGCCCCTGCCGGAGCTGATCACCGAAGCCGCGAATCTCCTTGGCGCGGCGCGGAACCCGGTGATCCTCGCCGGGGGCGGCGCGCTGCGCTCGGGTTCGCACGCGGAGCTGAAAGCGCTCGCCGAGGCGCTGCGCGCGCCGGTGCTGTCGACCTTCGGCGGCAAGGGCGTGTTCGACTGGGACCACGAACTGTCCGGGCAATCCTGGATGGAGGACTGGCACAGCACGGAGTTCCTCGCGAACGCCGATGTGCTGCTGGTGCTCGGGTCCGGGCTGGGCGAGTTGTCCAGCAACTACCGGGAGTTCGCGCCGCGCGGCCGGGTCATCCAGGTCGAGGCCGACCTCGGCAAGCTCGAGTCGAACTACCCGGGCCTCGGCATCCACGCCGACGTCCGCCTCGCGCTGCAGGCGCTGCTGGAGTGGGTGCCGATCCGGCAGTCCGACGGCCGCGCCGAGACCGCCGTCGCGTCGCTGCTCGAGAAGGTCAAGTCGCGTCTGGACGGTCAGCCGCTGGCGCAGGAACGCAAGCTGATCGACGACATCCGCGCGGCCGTGCCCGAGGGCACGCAGACGTTCTGGGACATGACGATCGCGGCGTACTGGGCCTGGTCGGTCTGGAACCCCGAGGGCGCGCCGATCCACACCGCCCAGGGCGCGGGCGGGCTCGGCTACGGCCTGCCCGGCGCGCTCGGCGGCGCGACCGCCGGCCGTCCCACGCTGGCCGTGTCCGGTGACGGCGGCGCGATGTACGGCATCGCCGAGCTGGCCACCGCGGTGCAGCACAATCTCGACGTCACGTGGCTGATCGTCGACGACGGCGGCTACGGCATCCTGCGTGAGTACCTGACCGACACGTTCGGCCGTTCGACCGCGACCGAGCTGTCGCGTCCGGACTTCGTCGCGCTGGCTCAGGCTTTCGGCGTCCCGGCTCAGCTGTCCACTTTGGACACTGTGGGCACGGATCTCGCCGAGGCGTTGCGCACGCCGGGTCCGTCCGTGGTCGTCGTCCCGGCCCTGCTGAAGATGTTCGCGCCGACCCATCTGGAGAAGGCATGACGCACGTTCGCACACTCGACCTGACCGACCCGGCGACCGGCGAGGTGTTCGGCACCAGCGTCATCGCCGAACAGTCCGATGTGGACGCCGCGCTGGAGGCCGCCGATCGCGCGTTCGAGGTGTGGCGCAAGAGCACCCCCGCCCAGCGGCAACTGGCGCTGCTGAAGATCGCCGACGCGGTCGAAGCCCGCGCGGAGGAGTTCGCCGACCTCGAGGTGCGCGAAACCGGCAAGATCCGCTCCGTCGTCCTGGACGAGGAGATCCCCGAGTGCGTGAGCGCGCTGCGGTTCTTCGCCGGGGCCGCGCGGCACCTGGAGGGCACGGCGGCCGGAGAGTACGCGCCGGGCCACACGTCGGTGATCCGGCGTGAGCCGATCGGCGTCTGCGCGCAGATCGCGCCGTGGAACTACCCGCTGATGATGGCCGTCTGGAAGATCGCGCCGGCGCTGGCCGCGGGCAACACCGTCGTCCTCAAACCCGCCGAGACGACGCCGTCGACCGCGCTGCTACTGGCACGTGTCGCGGCGGAATTCCTGCCGCAGGGCGCGTTCACCGTGCTGTGCGGCGACCGCGACACCGGCCGAGCGCTGGTCAAGCATCCGATCACCAAGCTGGTCTCGATCACCGGGTCGACCCGCGCGGGCATCGACGTGGCGACCGTGGCGGCGGCCGACCTCAAGCGCACCCACCTCGAGCTCGGCGGGAACGCGCCGCTGCTGGTCTTCCCCGACGTCGACGTCGCCGAGGCGGCGGAAGGCATTGTGGGCGCGGCGTTCTACAACGCCGGGCAGGACTGCACCGCGGGCAGCCGGGTGCTGGTGCACGCGGCGATCCACGACGAGTTCGTGGCGGAACTGTCCAAGGTCGCCGCCGCGCAGACGCCCGGGGTCGACTACGGCCCGTTGAACAGTGCGGCGCAGTTCTCTCGAGTCAAGGGCCTGGTCGAGCGGCTCCCGGCGCACGCGCGCGTCGAAACCGGCGGTACGCCGTCGGGCGAGCGCGGCTACTTCTACGCCCCCACCGTGGTTTCGGGGCTGCGCCAGGACGACGAGATCGTGCAGGAGGAGATCTTCGGCCCGGTCATCACCGTTCAGCCCTTCGCGGACGAGGCCGAAGCCTTGGCGCTGGCCAACGGCGTCCCGTACGGCCTGGCGTCCTCGATCTGGACGCACGACCTGGGCCGCGCGGCGCGGGTTTCGGGCGAGCTGGACTTCGGCTGTGTGTGGGTGAACACGCACGGCCCGCTGGTCTCGGAGATGCCGCACGGCGGGTTCGGCCACTCCGGCCACGGCAAGGACCTCTCGGCCTACGCCTTCGCCGAGTACACCCGCGTCAAGCACGTCATGACCCGTTTCGCTTGAGTCCGTGAAGGACTCGTGAGCGTTGCGGGCGGTTCTAACCGCCCGCAACGCTCACGAGTCCTTACTCAGCGGCAGGTGACCTGGCGCGGATCCGCCGGGTACCGCATCGCGCTGCGCGAGAAGGCACCGGTCAGGTTGTCCCAGAAGCGATGCCCGGTCAGCGGCGCCCGGACCGAGTCGAGCATCTCGACAACGTCCGGGCACCGGAGGGCGCCCCGGGCCGCCGCGATCGCGTCCGCCGGCAAGCCGCCGGGCAGGCCCGCGGTGACCCGCGCGTCGGCGACGTCCCAGCTGGACGGGAGGTCCTTCTCGTGGCCGCTGCGGCCGCCGGCGGTCAGTTCCGAGTGCGCGGCGAGCGGGCTCACCAGTCCGTAGACGTCGTGGACGCGCACGTCGAGCGGAGCCATCATGCCCAGCGCGCCGATGCTGCCGACGACGAACGTGCTGTGCCCGTCCCCCGCCGGGTACTGCAGCCAGACGCCGTTGCGGAAGATCAGCAGCGTCGGCGACGAAGAGTTCATCGCCAGCGCCTGCGGCAGGCCCATGACGTCGCCGTAGTCCTCGCCGTGCATCGGGTGCTCACGCCCGCTCAGGGCGGACCAGTAGCCGCGCTCGTCGGCGATGCCCGTAGCCGCGTCGTAGTGCGCCGCGATGTCGTCGTACGGCACGCGCAGCCAGCCCAGCGCGGCCACCGACCAGGCCGCGACACCGGCCACCGCCAACGCCGTCCAGCGGGTGACCGGCACGGCCATCACCGGCAGCATCGCCGCGAACAACGCCGGGAGCAGCATCCGGCCGTGCATGAAGTCGCCGCCGATGCGGATGACGTACAGCGCCATCACCGCCCCGGCCAGCAGCGGGAACCCGGCCAGCACGAGGAACTGCCCGGACCGGCGCAGCAGCAACGCGAACAGCGCGGCCAGCAGCAGCACCGGCACCCACAGCAGGTACGGCGAGACGAAGTCGGTCAGGTAACGCCAGCCGCGGTCCCAGTGCACCGCCGAGGCTTCCTTGGCGACCGCGGTGTTCGGCGTGATCAGGCCGTAGTAGCCCATCCGGAAGATCTGGTACGCCAGCGGCAGCGCCCCCGCCACGGCGAACAGCCCGAGCGTGCGCAGCCAGCCGCGCCACGCGACGAACAGCAGCACCACGAACGCGATCGCGCTGAACAGCGCCATGTCCGGCCGCACGAGCGGGCCGAGCCCGAGCACGAGCGCCACCGGCCAGGACCGCCCGGTGTCACCGGTCGCCCGGCGCACGAGCAGCCACCAGGTGCCGCCGAGCCAGAGCGTGATCAGCCCGGTTTCCAGCCCGGACGTCGCGAAGTCGCGGAACGGCGAGAGCGCGCACACGAGCAGCGCGCCGGCGGGCAGCACGAAGGACCGCGGGCGGTACAGCCTGCGCGCGCCGTCCATCGCGAGCACCAGCCCGCCGACCGCGCAGACCAGGCCGGACAGCACGGCGGCCCACTCGAGCGAGACGCCCGGGATCAGGCCGGCCACGGAAACGATGACGGTCCACAGCGTGCTCGTGTTCGCTTCGACGCGTTCACCGGCGTTGAAGACCGGGCCGTTGCCCTCGAGCAGGTTGCGGACGGTCCGGAGCACGATGAGCCCGTCGTCGCTCATCCACCGGCGGCGCCAGGCCAGCTCGGCGTAGACCAGCGCGGTCACCCCGATGAAGATCCAGGTCCAGACCTCCGGCCGCCGGTGCCAGACCGCGGCCGCCGGGGTTTTCTCCTGCTCGGAAACGAGCAGCTGGGTGTCCGACACGTTGACTTCCCCCTCGCACGAACGGCTGGGAACCGTCCGGAACGCCAGACACCATAGCGAGTGCCCTGAGCGCGGGGAACTTCGCCCGGTCGGACCAACGGATCCGGTCGCGTCGGCGAACCACCCAGCCCGATCGGGCGGCGCTCAAGGCCGCCGGACGCTCGCGGCGACCGCGAGCCAGGCGTCCCGGCGTTTCACGTCGATGTCGTCGCTCATCACGCGCAGCCTGCGGCGGGCGATCATCACGCCGGCTCCGTAGCCCAGACACCCCAACGCGATGCAGAGGTGGACACCCATCGCCCACGGCCACGGCACGGCGACCGCGGCCAAGCACCCCAGGGTGGCCGAGGCGATCCCCCGCGCGTGCGGGCGCAGCAAGTCGTCGCGGCGGATCAGCACCATGGCGGCGCGGCGCATCGGCCGGGGGAACGCGCTCGCGGGACGGCCGACCAGGACGAACCACGTGACCACGGCGACCACGGCCGCGAGGACGACATGCCCGGCGACCGCCGCGCCGCCGTCGAGCCGGGTCGCCACGAAGCCGCCGGCCCACGAACCGAGCACCAGCGCCAGCACCACCCAGTGCAGGCGGGCGAACAGGACCCAGGTGCTCAGGGCCAGATTCCGGGCCGCGACCGCGTCGTGCGGGTCGAGCGCGAGAACGCCGGCGTAGGTGCGGATCGCCCGCACGGACCGGCGCTGCACCACCGCCTTCATCCGCAGCGCCCGGGTGTTGTCCGGCTCGAGCGCGAGCGCCGCGTCGATCGCCACGGCGGCCGCGGCGTAGCCCTCACGTCCCGGTGCGTCCATCAGCACGGAAGCCACCGCGAGATGTGTGCCCGGAACCTCCGGTGCCAGTTCGCGCGCCCGGTGTGCGTGCCCCAGCGCCCGCTGTCGCACGTCCGGTGGCGTTTCCGTGCCCCCCGCGGTCAACGCCGAGGCCAGGGAGACGTGCACGTCCGCCTTGTCCGGCTCGACCGCCAGTGCCCGGACGAAGGCGTCGATCGCGTCGCCGTGGCGGCCCAGCGCGGACAGGATCATGCCGTGGGTCCGGATCACGATGGCGCCGGCCTCGCCGGCGGCGAGCGCGTGCTCGATCGCGGGCAGCGCGTCGGGACTGTTGCCCCGGCCGTACTCCGCCAGCGCGAGCATGTGCCACAGCCCTTGCGACTCCGGGTCGGTGGCCAGCGCGGCGTTCGCCTCCCGGACCGCCCGGTCGAACTGCCGGGCCTGGACGAGCGCGGAGACGCGCCGCACCGCCGTCACAACAGCTTTTTCTTCTTGAGGTAGGTGCCCAGCTCGTTGTAGGTGCCGTCGGCGTTGCCGTACAGGACGACGTTGCGCGCGGCGGCGAACCAGCCGGCCACCGACGGCTTGACCTCCTCGAGCGCGCCCGTCAGGTCGTCCATGCCGATCAGGCGTGGGACCCCGGTCTCCACCGAGTCGAGCAGCGCCCGCTCGGACGCCGACTCGCACAGGTGCGCCAGGTCGGCGCCGGAGAGCCCGTCGGTGCGCTTGGCCAGCTGCTTGAGATCGATCCCGGCGATCGGCCGGTCCCGCAGGTGGTACTCCAGGATCGTGGCGCGCGCGGCCTCGTCGGGCGGCAGCACGAGCAGCGTCCGGTCGAACCGGCCGGGCCGCAGCAGCGCGGTGTCGACGTCCCACGGCGCGTTCGTCGCGGCGAGCACGAAGACGCCCTCGTTGACGTCCGACACGCCGTCCAGCTCGATGAGCAGCTGCGCGACCACGTTGCGCGCCGCGGAGCCGCCGAGCCGCGAGCGTTTCTGGCCGACGGCGTCGAGCTCGTCGAAGAACAGCACGCACGGCGCTTCCCGTTGTGCCGCCTTGAAGATCTCGTGCAGGTTCCGCTCGGAGTTGCCCAGCCACATGTCGAGGACGTCGTTGAGCCCGACCGCCATGAACTGCGCGCCCAGCTCGCCCGCGACGGCCTTGGCGAGGAACGTCTTGCCGTTGCCCGGCGGGCCGTAGAGCAGCAGTCCGCCGCGCAGGCTCTTGCCGTAGAGCTTGCGCAGCTCGGGGTTGCGCATCGGCGCCAGGAACGCCGCATTGAGCCGCTTCTTCACGTCGGCCATGCCGCCGACGTCGGCCAGCGTGACGCGCGGCTTCTCGATCTCGGCCAGCGGCTCGGCGGGCGGCTCGCCGGCGGTCACGCTCGCGGCGTCGTCGAGGAACCGTGGCGGCACGACGTCCTTCAGCTCGCCCTCGGCGGCCTTCCAGTCGAACGCGGGCTTCGGCTTCTCCGGTTCGGGCTTTTGCGACGCCGGGCCGCCCAGCGCGCGGGACATCAGCGCGGCGGCGTCGGCGTTCCCCGGGTCCTGGCCGAGCACCGCGCCCAGCTGGGCGACGGCCTCCTCGCGCAGCCCGCGTTCCAGCAGCAGCCCGGCGAGGTGCAGCCGCAGCGGGACATCACCGGGCGCGGCCGCGACGGCCGCACGCAGGCTTTCGAGCAAAGGGTCGGTCACGTCGCGAGATTACCGGGGATCGGCTCACGGCCGGAGCGGGTTTCGCACCTCCGAAACTTCGCCCGCTTGGCCGAACGGTTCTCGCCTAGCCTGTGATCATGACCTTGGAGGCGAAGCAGCTGGCCCTCGACTGGGTGCGGTACCTGGCCACGAGCGAGGACGCGCTGCTGGAGAAGGTGTTCAGCGACGACCACCACGACCACGTCAGCGGCCAGCGCGGGCGCGAGATCTACCGGACCGTCCAGGCCTGGTACGAAGCCAGCTTCGCCGAGCGTGACTTCGAGGTGCACGGCGTCACCGCCGGCGACGACGGCCTGGTCATGGTCTGGCTCAGCGCGCGCGGCCGGCACATCGGCAACGCGTTCCCGATGCTGCGCTCGGCAGGCGAGCCTGCCGGACGGCAGGTCACCTGGACGCAGACGCACATCTTCCGAGCCGGCGGCGGACGGCTCACCGAGCACTGGGCCGTCCGCGACGACCGCGGCCTGCTCGGCCAGCTGAAGGCCTGAGGGCCACCGGCCTCAGGGCGTGCGGTCCTTTTCGGACGCGTGCTCGGCCGGTGAGCCCAGCCGCCCCGCGACCCACTCGGTCACCCGGCGGGCGACGTCCTGGGCGGTGAGGCCGAGGCGGGCCAGCACCTCGTCGCGCGAGCCGAGGTCGTGGAAGTTCTGCGGCACGGCCAGGTCGCGCAGCGGGACGTCGCAGTCGGCGTCGCGGAACATCGCCGCCAGCGCCGAGCCGAAGCCGCCGTGGCGGCCGCTGTCCTCGACCGTGACGACCAGCTTGTGCTGCTCGGCCAGCGCGACCAGCTCGCCGGGCACCGGCAGCACCCAGCGCGGGTCCACCACGGTCACGCCGATCCCCTGATCCGCCAGCCGGTCCGCGGCCGCCAGCCCCAGCGTGGCGAAGGCGCCGACGGCCACCAGCAGGACGTCGGCCCCGTCGGCCGGGCGGCGCAGCACGTCGACCGTGCCCACCCGCTCGACCGCGGTGACGTCCGCGCCGACCTTGCCCTTCGAGAAGCGCAGCGCGGTCGGGCCGTCGGAGATCGCGATCGCCTCGCGCAGCTCCTCGCGCAGGGTCGCCGGATCGCGCGGCGCGGCCACCCGCATGCCGGGCACCATGCCCAGCAGCGAGAGGTCCCACATGCCGTGGTGGCTCGGCCCGTCCGGCCCGGTGATCCCGGCCCGGTCCAGCACCAGCGTCACCGGCAGGCGGTGCAGCGCGACGTCCATCAGCAGCTGGTCGAAGGCGCGGTTGAGGAAGGTCGAGTAGACCGCGACCACCGGGTGCAGCCCACCCAGCGCGAGCCCGGCCGCCGAGGCGACCGCGTGCTGCTCGGCGATGCCGACGTCGTACCAGCGGTCCGGGTAGGCGTCGGCGAACTTGTCCAGCCCGGTCGAGCGCAGCATGGCCGCGGTGATCGCGACGACGTCCTCGCGCTCGGCGCCGATCTTCGCGAGTTCGTCGCCGAAGACGCCGGTCCAGCTCGGGCCCTTCACCGGCGGCTCGCCGGTTTCGGGGTCGATCGGGTCGGTCTGGTGCATCTGGTCGGCCTGGTGGTTGACCGCGGGCTCGTAGCCGTGGCCCTTCTCGGTCACCACGTGCACGATCACCGCGCCGCCGAACGCCTTCGCGGCGTGGAACGCCTTCTCCAGCGCGGCCTGGTCGTGCCCGTCGACCGGGCCGAGGTACTTGAGGCCGAGGTCTGAGAACATCGCCTGCGGGCTCAGCGCGTCCTTCAGGCCCGCCTTGGCGGCGTGCAGCGCGGCGTAGATCGTCTTGCCGACGATGGGGGTCTTGCGCAGGATTTCGCGGCCGCGGTCGAGGAAGTGCTCGTAGCCGGGTTTGAGGCGCAGCGAGGCGAGGTGATCGGCGACGCCGCCGATGGTCGGCGAGTAGGAGCGGCCGTTGTCGTTGATCACGACGACCACCGGGCGCTCGGGGTGGGCGGCGATGTTGTTGAGCGCCTCCCAGCACATCCCGCCGGTGAGCGCGCCGTCGCCGACGACCGCGATCGCGTGCCGTCGCGGCCCGCCGGCCAGCGCGAAGGCCTTCGCCAGACCGTCCACATAGGACAGACCGGCGGAGGCGTGACTGCTCTCGGACCAGTCGTGCTCGCTTTCGGCGCGCGACGGGTAGCCGGTGACGCCGCCGGTCTGGCGGAGCAGGTCGAACCCGGCGGCGCGGCCGGTGACGATCTTGTGCACGTAGGACTGGTGCCCCACGTCCCAGACGATGGCGTCGCGGGGCGAGTCGAACACCCGGTGCAGGGCCAGGGTGAGCTCGACCACGCCGAGGTTGGGGCCGAGGTGCCCGCCGGCGCGGCGCACCTTGTCGACGAGGAAATCCCGGATCTCCGAGGCGAGCTCGCCGAGCTCCTCGACGGTCATCCGTTTCAGGTCCGCCGGTCCGGTTATGGACTCCAGCTTCGTCACCTGCTCCACCTCACTAGTCCCCTGTCTGGTTCCGGCCAGTCTACGGAGAACCGCTACGGCGCCTGCCCCGGCCGCGTCGTGCGTCACAGCCGCAGCGCGACCAGGCGTCATCACGCGGGGTGAACCTCATCTCGTCCCGCCGCTGTGGCGGTCACGCCGCGTGGCCGTGAGAATGGGCGAATGGCGGATTTCTTCATCGGGGGCGAATGGGTCGACGCGATCGACGGCGGACGGCGGGAGATCCGCTGCCCGGCGGACGGGACGCTGGTCGCCGCGGTCGCGGAGGGCACCCGCGCGGACACCGAAGCCGCGATCGCCGCCGCGCGCCGCGCGTTCGACACCGGCCCGTGGCCCGGCACCCCGGCCGCGACCCGCGGTGACCTGCTGCTGCGCACCGCGGACC
Organism: uncultured Actinomycetota bacterium; assembly: GCA_963762765.1. Taxonomy (GTDB): domain Bacteria; phylum Actinomycetota; class Actinomycetes; order Mycobacteriales; family Pseudonocardiaceae; genus Amycolatopsis. Next base: position 1,226 of record CAVXMR010000027.1, on the reverse strand, counting down.
TGCTGGACCGCGACGCGGAGGCGTTCGCCCGCGCCGAGTCGCTGGACACCGGCAAGCGGCTGGTCGAGAGCCGCTACGACATGGCCGACATCGCCGCCTGCCTGCGCTACTTCGGCAAGCTCGCGGCCAACGACGCGGGCCGGGTCGTCGACGCCGGCAGCCCGGACGCCGTTCAGCCGATCGTGCACGAGCCGGTCGGCGTCTGCGCGCTGATCACGCCCTGGAACTACCCGCTGCTGCAGGCCGTGTGGAAGATCGCCCCGGCGCTCGCCGCCGGCAACACCTTCGTGCTCAAGCCCAGCGAGATCACCCCGCACACCGTCGATCCTGCTCATGAAGCTGCTCGACCGAGGCCGGGCTGCCCGGCCGGCGTCGCCAACCTCGTGATCGGCGCCGGGCCACCGGTCGGCGCGCCGCTGGCCGAGCACCCGCGACGTCGACCTGGTCTCCTTCACCGGCGGCCTGGCGACCGGCCGGCGATCATCGCCGCGGCGCCGCCGCCACGGTGAAGAAGGTCGCGCTGGAACTCGGCGGCAAGAACCCCAACGTCGTCTTCGCCGACGCCGACTTCGACACCGCCGTCGACCAGGCGCTGAACGCCGCCTTCCTCCACTCCGGCCAGGTCTGCTCGGCGGGCGCCCGGCTGATCGTCGAGGAGTCGGTCGCACGACCGCTTCGTCGCCGAACTCGCCGCGGCGCGCGGAGCGGATCCGGCTCGGCGGCCCGCTTCGACGAGCGGCGCCGAGTGCGGGCCGCTGGTCTCCGCGGCGCACCGCGCGAAGATCGAGGCGTACGTGGCCGCGGCGCTGGCCGAGGGCGCGGTGCTGCGCTCCGGCGGCAAGCGCCCGGACGACCCGGCGCTGGCCGACGGCTTCTTCTACCTGCCGACCGTCCTCGACCAGTGCCACCGGGCATGCGCGTCGTCCGCGAGGAGTCGTTCGGCCCGGTGCTCACCGTCGAGACGTTCCGCGACGAGGACGAGGCCGTCCCGCTCGCCAACGACACCGACTACGGCCTGGCCGGGGCGGTCTGGACCGGCGACGCGGCGCGCGCGCAGCGGGTGGCCGGCCGGCTGCGCCACGGCACCGTCTGGATCAACGACTTCCACCCGTACCTGCCGCAGGCCGAGTGGGGCGGCTTCGGCAGTCCGGCGTCGGCCGCGAGCTGGGCCCGGCCGGGCTGGCCGAGTACCGCGAGGCCAAGCACATCTACCAGAACCTGCGCCC
>CAVXMR010000026.1:0-208293 GCA_963762765.1 uncultured Actinomycetota bacterium | reverse complement strand
CGCTGGGCGTGCGGCCGGAAGCGGCCTGTACTGGTTGTACCTGCGCTTTCGGCCGCGCGTCCAGCGGGAAGCCGGGCCGCCGAGAAGGCCACGAATTTCTGACGCGGGACACTAGTGTCGTGAGTCGTTAATTTGCGCCCTAAGTTGTATTGTGGTGGGATGGCACGTACTGGCCGCCCGAAGGCGGAGCTTGTTTTGTCCGATGTGGAGCGTGACACGCTGGTGCGGTGGTCGCGTCGGGCGACGACGGCGCAGGCGTTGGCGTTGCGGTCGAGGATCGTGCTGGCGTGCGCGGACGGCGCGACGAATCAGGAGGTCGCTGCGCGGTTCGGGTGCGCCCGCAGACGGTGGCGAAGTGGCGTGGCCGGTTCGTGCGCGACCGGCTGGAGGGCCTGTCTGACGAGCCGCGGCCGGGCGCGGCCGCGCACGATCACCGACGAGCAGGTCGAGGCGGTGATCGTCAAGACGCTGGAGGAGACGCCGGCCAGATGGGGACACGCACTGGTCGACCCGGTCGATGGCCGCGCGACCGGGCATGTCGCAGACGGCGGTCTCGCGGATCTGGCGGGCGTTCGGCCTCAAGCCGCACCTGGTGGAGACCTGGAAGCTGTCGACCGACCCGCAGTTCGTCGACAAGGTCCGCGACGTCGTCGGGCTCTACCTCGCCCCGCCCGAGAACGCGCTGGTGCTGGCGTGGACGAGAAGTCGCAGATGCAGGCGCTGGACCGCACCGCGCCGATGCTGCCGATGATGCCCGGCCACGCCCGGCGCGGATGACCCACGACTACGTCCGCCACGGCACGACCAGCCTGTTCGCCGCCCTCGACATCGCCACCGGCAAGGTCATCGCCCAGCACTACCGCCGCCACCGCCACCAGGAGTTCCTGCGGTTCCTGAAGACCATCGACGCCGCCGTCCCCAGCGACCTGGACCTGCACCTGGTCCTGGACAACTACGCCACCCACAAGACCCCGGCGATCAAGACGTGGCTGCTGCCGCCACCCCCGCTTCCACCTGCACTTCACCCCCACCAACGGCTCCTGGCTCAACCTCGTCGAGCGCTGGTTCGCCGAACTGACCAACCGCAAACTCCGCCGCTCCGCCCACCGCAGCGTCACCGAACTCGAAGCCGACGTCCGCCGCTGGATCAACGAGTGGAACGACGACCCCAAACCCTTCGTCTGGACCAAGACCGCCGACGACATCCTCGACACCCTCGCCGCCTACTGCACACGACGAATTAACGACTCAGGACACTAGATCTGCATCGTGTCGATGTCGCAGTTCGCCCGCCGGTTCAGCGGGACGTTCATCGTCGCCGGATGGTCCGAGCCGAGCACGGCACGCAGCCGCTGGACGGCGGTGAGCTGCATGCTGTCGGCCTCTTGGAGCCGTCCCAGGCCCTGCAGGTCCAGCGCCAGGTTGACCACCAGCGCCAACGTCGACGGGTGCTCGGAACCCAGCGCCAGGGTGGATCGGTCGAGGGTCTCCTTGTCGAGTGAGTACGCGGACTCGTAATCATCCGTCGCCGCCATGTCGCTGGCGTAGTTGGTGGCACAGACCAACGTGAACGGATGATCCTCGCCGAGCACCTCACGCATGTCCGCCAGCGCCCGCTCGTTGAGCGTGCGGGCCTCTTCGAGAATCCCCCTCTCCCGCAACGTCACCGCGAGGTTGGTCGCCGCGGCGAGCGTGAACGGATGCCGGGCGCCCCAGGTTCGCTCGTAGAGGTTCATCACGCGCGCACCGAGCCGGTGCGCTTCCGGCAGGTTGCCTGCTTGGCGGTGCTCGATCGACAGATCCAGCGCCGCCGACATCGCGTCCGGGTGGTCTTCCTCGTATCGGGCCACGAATCCGTCGGTGGCCTCCTCGGCCAGCTCCAACGCCTTCTTGTCGTCGTGCTGACCGGCCTTGCGATAGGCGACCGCGAGGTTCTTGATCGCGGCCAGTGTCATCGGGTGCAGGTCACCCAGCTGGGCCCGCATCCGGCGGACGGTGTCCTCCTGCTCGATACGGGCCTTCAGGTATTCCCCGGTCTCGCGCAGATCGACCGACCAGTTGTCCAGGGTCAGCAGCGTGTGGCGGTGGTCCTCACCCAGTACGACTCGTTTGCGCTGCCAGGTCAGCTCGTCGAGGTTGCGAGCCGCGACGAAGTCACCGACCAGGCGCAGGCTGAGTGCGTAGTTGTTGGCCGCGGCCAACGTGTCGGGGTCGTCGACACCGAATCGGTCCACCGCGGCGTCGTAGGCGAGTTTGTTCATGTCGCGCGCCGCCGTGAAGTCGCCCTTGGCCCGCAGGTCGGAAGCGACACCGTGCATGGTCAGCAGCGTCTCTTCGTGCGTGTCACCGAGGGTTTCGCGCATCAATTTCAGGGTCTGCTGGGCGACCGCCCGGCCCTCCTCGAACTGGCCGAGCTGACGCAACGACCGGCCCCACCACCGTGAGACGACCAAAGTATCCTGGTGTTTCGCGCCCAGCTTCTCGGCCCAGTAAAGACTGTACTTCCTCGCCATTTCCAGCGCACCCGCCGGGTCACCGAAAGCGAACAAGTAGTTGACCGCGTTGATGGCCATCCGGCGCACCCATTCATCGGTGCAGTTCTCCGCACCGACGGCACGAATATGCGGCAGCAGTTCCGCATAACGCGGCCAGTACTCGACCGAGTCGGGCTTCTTCGGGTCGCGGTTGGCCAGCAGCAGGTGCGCCGTGTGCCGCACCCTGACCTGGTCGTCGGGGCTGAGTTTGTTGCGCAGCACCAGTTGCACGAGGCGGTGCAACTGGAGGGTGTCACTGCGGTGGTCGATCTTGGCCAGGCTGTAGCGCGTGATCTCGCGAATCGCCCTGCTGAGCCGGATCGGGTCGGCGAGCGTGCGCTCGAGCGCCTCCGAGACCGGGACATTGCGCACGCCGCTGAACGTCGCCCGCGAAATCGGCTCCGGCGAGAAAAATGCGCACACTTCGAGCAATTCGAGCGCGCCGGGATTGTCCTCACGCAATTGGTCGATCGATACGTTCCATGCCGCTTCGACCGCGACCTCGTAATCGGCAGGCGGCCTCGACTCGAGGAGCTCGGTGCGTTTTTCCTCGAACAGTTCCAGATATTCGGTGGTGGTCATGCCGGTTTCGGCACGCCAGGCCGCCGCCTGCTCCACCGCGAGCGGCAGGTCTCCCAGCACCCCTGCCATCCGGTCGGCATCCGCGTCGGCGAGGTCGGCGTTGCGCCGCTGGAGCAACTGACGGCTCTCCTCGCGCTGAAAGACGTCGACCTCCAGCGCCTGGGCGACCTCCGACCACTGCGGGTTCCGCGACGTGACCAGGATGTGGCCCTCACCGCCGCGCGGCCAGAAGTCCCGGACGTGCTCGGGCCGGTTCGCGTTGTCGAAGATCAACAGCCAGCGCTGGAACCGGCCGCCGACGCGCAGTTCCTCGAGAACCGCCGGGATCGCGGTGTAGATCGACTGCTCCACCGGCAGGTCGAGCCGCTGCGCCAGTTGAACCAGCGACGCCTGGATCTCCGAGGGGTTCTCCGACGGGATCCACCAGATGAGGTCGTAGTCCTCGGCGTGGCGGTATACGTACTCCACCGCGATCTGCGACTTGCCGATGCCGCCCATACCGTGCAGCGCACCAGGGAGAATAGCGGTGGGCGTCGAGCGGGAAAGCTGACTGCGCAGCGATTCGAGGAGTTCCTTACGCCCGATGAAGTTGACATTGCGCAAGGGGACGCCGCCCCAGACGGCAGGCTGCACAGAGGAGCGGCGGACATCGGTGGCCGGCTCCGAACTCGTGACGGTCAACGAATTCCCTTGCTTCGACTGAATCGGTTCGGACGGGCCCGAACACTACCGGTCGACGTGCATCCTGTGTGACGGGGGTCTCCCCCGCGGCGATCGTACCGCCTCCAGTCTCGCCGTGCGTCTCCAAGGCCTCACCCAATCGATTCGCCCATGGCGCATAAGGCCCGGACAAGGCGGTCAGAACTTCACGCAAATCAGCTAAGTACGACTCGTTGTCCGGTGTTACCACCGGTCGGGTGTTGTCCCTGCTCAGGCGACCTCAACACTCGCCGTAAGTTCGCGAACGCAGGCACCTGCCCACCCAAAACGTCGCCGACCACGCGTAACACTCTGGCCGTATCGTTACGCGACGCGGTGGCCAGCAACTGGGGACGTATTCCTGGCGCGAACCGGTACCGCGGCTCCGGCTCGGGCGCCCGTTCCGACCCTGGGACAAGGTGCACCAATCGGCTGAGCAGCACTTCGGCCAAATGCCACGTCCGTGAATCCGGCAGGCAAACCCCTTGCACCGCCTGCATGACACGCAGAGTCAGCGGCGCGGCGGCGAGCAGGCCTGCCAACCGGACGGTCTGCGGCAAGGCCGTGGCGCGGAACTGCTGGAACCGTTCTTCGGCGGACAGGACGTCACCACCGTCCACCTCCTCACCCGCCTCTTCGGGCGGTAACAATACGGGCAGTCGTACGTCTCGCCGACCCGCCAGCAATTCCGCCCATCTGCGCAGGTAGCGACGTTCCAACGCGAGAACGGGAATGGAATTGGCCGATCCGGGCCGAAGATGGTGCACCGTTCGCGGCTCGACTCTGAATCCCGTCCACGCCCATCTTTCGGGTGGTCCGACATGGATCACGCTCACCGGGTTCACCCGGCTCCACGAAGTGATCACCCGGAACATCGCGCCATTCCGCCAGGCACGGCCGACACCGTCGGTAAGCGTCAGGATGATCCGATGTCCGGTCGGATCGGCGAGCTGGGCCGGGTGGCATTGCGTCCCGTGCGCGGTATCTATCAGGAGATCCTTTTCCGCGTCCGTGTCGATCGAAACGCATTTGACGTCACTGAACGCGCCTTGGCGGGTCAGCATCAGCAGGAATGCCTCCGCCGTCCGCTGCCAGATCCGCATGGACGAACCGTTGTCGACCACCAGGACGACCTCGTAGGGATGTTCGGTCGAAGCACGGTGGACCGGAAGCCAGACACCCGACTCGGCCGCCGCGACGGCCGTCTCCTCCTCGGCCAGCTCTCGCTCGCGCAGTGAGGCGACCCGGCGGTTCAACGGTCGCAGTGCCTTGTCCAGCCCCGGCGGCAGGTCGTGCCCACCCGGATGCGGCAACGGCTCGGGAGCGGGCATCGACTCGGGCCGCAGCGGAGCGACCAGCACGCGCGGGGCGGGCGGCTCGGTCCGCCGGGCCGGCTCCTCGCCGGTTTCTTCCACCACCACAAGCGTCTCCGATGACTGAGGCTCCGGTGGGGAGGAAGCTACCGGCGACGGCTTAGGCGGTACTGAAGGCTCCTGGGCGGGCTCCGGCTCGGGACGCGACGGCACGGCCGACGTCATCCGGCTCGCCAGCCAGAGCCCGTCGGCGATCTCTTCGGCGCTCAGCGCCGCCGTGCTGAGCCGTGCGGCCACGTCCGTCATCCGTTCAGTCCGGCCCTCCTACGCTCAATCGCCGCCACAGTGCATTACGCAACAGATTCCAGTCAGGGTCTTCTCCATACGCCCCGGATGTCGCAAGGTGCATGGCATTGAGTAATTGGTCATTGGCCAGGCCGTCCGCACGTTCGCTCGCCTCGAGGAACTCGCGAATCAGATCCGGGCCGCGGGAGGGCACGGCACGGCCCCGGAAATGCGCGGCGACCACACCCACCAGCTGGTCCAGGTTCGGCTCCGGCAGCTCGAGCCGCAGGCAGCGGCGGAGGAAGGCCGGCGGGAACTCGCGCTCTCCGTTGCTGGTCACCACTACCACCGGGAAGCTGCGAGCTCGCACGTGTCCCTCGCGCACCACCGCTTTTCCGCCTCGGTCGTGGGTGAAGACGGTGACTTCGGGCTGGGTGGCCGCGATCCGGGCCAGCGGCTGGATTTCGTAGTCGCCGTCCTCGAAGACGGAAAGAAGATCGTTCGGAAGGTCGATCGTCGATTTGTCCAGCTCGTCGATCAGCAGAACGCGCGGCCGGTCGTACGGCAGCAGCGCGGTGCCCAGCGGACCGAGTCGCACGAACCCGCCGATGTCCGGGCCCTCCTTCGCCGCCGCGGCCTGGACGCGGCCGATGGCGTCGTACTCCCAGAGCCCGTCCTTGAAACCGGTGCGGCTGCTGATCGCCCACCGCAGCACCGGGCCGAGGCCGAGCTCGCGGGCGATCTTGTAGGCGAGGCTCGACTTCCCCGTGCCCGGTTTACCGGTGACCAGCAGCGGCCGCCTCAAATAGAGCGAAGCGTTCACCATCATGATCTCGGTGAGCGAGGCTTCCGCGGCCGAAGCCACCGAGGGGACGCCGAGTCTGCGGACGAACTCGGCATCGTTCGGGGTCGGCGGCGGGATCGGCGGACCACCGTCGAACGTGCGCCAGCTCGGCGGATCGGGCAGCTCGACCGGTCCGGCCTGCTCGCTCGGTGGCAGGGCCATGACCGTGGTAGATCCACCACGCCGGCTTTTCGGTACTGCTCATCAGGCGGGCACCTCCTCGCTCGGGGCCGCGGGAGGCTCCTGCGGCTCGACTGGGCGGTCGGGGTCGTCCCAGAGCAGGGACACCCGGCTGCCGACATGTGAATCGGGCCGCGATGACTGTTTTGCCTCGCTACGCAGTTTCCGCAGGCCTTCGGCGAGGTCGGGCAGGGCGTCTCGCATCGCGTTGATCGCGGACTCGAACGCCGGGCGCGCGGAGTCGATGCGATGCCAGATCATCACCGGTACTCCGGTGCGCACTCCCACCACGACCTCACCGGGCTCAGCACCCTCGGGCACCGACCGCAGCACCAGTGACACGACTTCCTTGCTCACCGCCAGCTTCGCGTCGAGAGCGGACAGCTGGCGGGTCTTCGCGCCCTCGCTCCACATCCAGAGCTCCTCGGGCGCCGCCAACCCGCTGGGCACCTGCTTGAGCAGGTCCCAGCGCCGCTTCCATTCCCGGTGCCACTGCGGGGAACGCGCGCGGTCCAGGCTGCGCACGACAACCTGGTAATGCAGGCCGACCGGACGCGGAACCGCGCTCTCCTCCTCGAGATCCCATTGATCGACAGGGAGATTCAACAGCGAATACGGCAACAGGAACTCGATCCGGATGGCGGAAGCGTCCTTGGCCCAGCCCGCCTCCGCCTTGGCCACCAGCTCGGCGACATGCGTGCGGACCACCGTCAGGTCGCCGCTGCGGGCGTCACCGCGATGGGGCCGCCAGCCCGTCGGATCGCACTGGCGCCAGTGCACCACCGTGAACAGGTCCGGGTCGAGATGGTCCGGCTCGATCCGGATCACCAAGTAGGCCACGACGTCCTGCGGTGGCCGCGGCTCGTCGGTCTGGCTCTGCCGGACAGCGAGCAGTTTCTCGGTGAGCCCCATCTGCTGAGCCTGACGGTCGTTCCAGTACCGCAGCTGCGCTGCCCGCTCGCCACCGAAGTACGCGGCCAGGTACTCGACGAAGATCAGCAGCGGCGGCACACCGTCGGGCCGGGCATTCATCCGCTCGAGCGTCGCCAGCGCCTCGGACGGGAAACGCTGGCGCGGTGCGGGTTCCACCGTCGGCCCGGCGGCGAACCGCACCGCCTCGGCGAACCGGTCGCCCGCGCTCTCGCCCAGCAAGGTGAGGAGCTCGCGCCGGTCCGGCTCGGTGACCAGTTCAGCCGCGATCAGCTCCTCGACCGCTTCGTGCGCCCGCACCACCGACTGGGAACCGGGTTCCATCTGCTGGAGCACTTCGACGAGCGCGCTCAGCCCTCGCGGATGCTGCCGGCGGCAAGCCCGCACGATGCCGAGCAGATGGGTCCGCACGGTCGGCAGGTCTTCGACGACGAGGCTGACGCCGAGCCGGTCGTTCAGCAGGTCGAGGCAGAGGCGGCGGCTGCCGGGGTCGCGCATCCACGGGATCTCGGCCAGGCAGTCGACCAGCGCGCCGAGCGGGTCGGCCGCGGAGTTCGGCCCGGTCCAGGACGTCATCGCACGCCTCCCCTCACCCTCACCGGACCTAGGGGATATCCCAGGCGTGCCCGGCGGGACAACCGCTGAGATGCGATCTCAACCGGACGGCCTACTCCTTGGCAGCAAAAGGTCCACCAATACCTACACCGGCCGAGAGGCGTTTCACCGCCGATGTCCACGATTTGTCCAGCGGGACCGACTGTCGAGTGACCCCGGTCACACCGAGAACCCGTGCCGGTCACCCGGACGACTAGCCGGAAGAAGGCCCCGAGACCCGAGGCCGGCTCGAATGTCCATATAGGACTTTGCGGAGGGGAGAACCACGATGTTGAACAACCGGAGGACACGTCTGGCGACCGGAGTGGTCGCGGCGGCAGGCCTGATCACAGCGGGCACGATCGGCGTCCTCGGCGCGAGCAGCGCGGCCGCGGACCCGGCGGACACCACAGGGAGCGTCATGACCGAAGCACACACCACACCGCCCAAGGGCGCGCGGGCGATCGTCCACGTCAGCCCCAACCCGACCACCCAGCGCGGCCAGGAGGTGACCATCACCGGGAACTGCGGCGGCGGCACCGGCCTGAAGTCCGTGCTCGGCGGGTTCCCCGACAAGCCGGCGCTGGTGAACATCCGGATCCTGAAGGACAGCCCTGGCGGCTTCCTCGCCAAGGCGAATCTGGCCCCGAACATCGGGAACGGGGTCGGTCCGGTGTTCGTCGACTGCGGCGGCGAGGCCGGGGTGACCCTGCTCGTCACGCACGTCTAGCAAAGGCCCTCGTGAGTGGTAAGTGTCGTTCTAACGACACTTACCACTCACGAGGCCGGGGGAATCAGCAGCGGGACGAGATCGCCCGCACCAGCTCCCCGTTCGTGGTGTCACCGGACAGTTCCCAAGCGAACACACCGCCCAGGCCCTGCGAGCGCGCGTAGCCTGCCTTGGCCGACGCGGTCGCCGGGGTGTCGTAGCTCCACCACTGCGTGCCGCAGTACGCGTACGCCGTGCCCGCGATCTGGCCGTTGGACGGGCAGCTCGTCTTCAGGACCTTGTAGTCCTCCACCCCGGCTTCCCACGTGCCCGGCGCCGGGCCGGTCGCGGTGCCGCCGGGCTTCTTCTGGGTGACGCCGTCCCAGCCGCGGCCGTAGAAGCCGAGGCCGAGCAGCATCTTCGACGAAGGTACGCCCGAATGGCGCAGTCGCTGGATCGCTGCGTCGGCGTAGAAGCCCGCCGTCGGGATGCCCGCGTAGGAGCGCAGCGGCGAGTGGGGCGCCGTCGGGCCCTTCGCCGCCCAGGTGCCGAAGAAGTCGTAGGTCATCACGTTGTACCAGTCGAGGTGGCGGCTGGCCGCCGCGTAGTCGGTGGCGTCGATCTTGCCGCCGGGCGTGCCGTCCGCGGTGATCGCCGCGGTGACCAGCTGCTTGCGGCCGAACCGCTCGCGCAGCGCCTTGGTCAGGCCCGCGAACGCCTTCGGCCCGCTGGTGTCGCAGACCAGGCCGCACGCGTTCGGGTACTCCCAGTCGACGTCGATGCCGTCGAAGAGCCCCGCCCAGCGCGGGTCGTTGACCAGCTTGTAGCACGAGTCGGCGAACGCGGCCGGGTTCTTCGCGGCCTCGGTGAAGCCGGCCGACCAGCTGAAGCCGCCGAACGACCAGAGCACCTTCAGCTTCGGGTGCAGCTTCTTCAGTTCGAGCAGCTGGTTGAAGCTGCCGTGCAGGGCGCCGGGCTCGGCGCTGTCGGCCTGGCCGCTGACGCTGGCCGCGGCGTCGTAAGGCTGGTCGAAGTCGGCCCACGGGTCACCGGCGGTGCACTGGCCCCCGACCACGTTGCCGAACGCGAAGTTGATGTGCGTCAGCTTCGCCGCCGAGCCGGACGTCTCGATGTCCTTGACGTGGTAGTTGCGGCCGTAGACGCCCCAGTCGATGAAGTAGGCCATCACCTTCGACTGGTCGGAATGGGTCTGGACCTGGGCGGCGTCCGCGGGTGGCGCGGCCAGGGATGCGAGGGACAGCGCCAGCGCGGAGACCACGAGGGGAACGCGCTTTCTCAGTCGGGACACGATCTTCCCTTCGAAAGCAAGAATAACGACCGAAGCAGGCTAACAGGTCCAGACCACTCAGCCCAGGGCGACTTTCCTGTCAGGGCACCGAATTTCGGCACGTCCGGGTAGCGGGTTCGGAATTCACGAGCTCGGCCGGGTGTACCGGTGCTTTACCCCGACCGGGAAATACTCCGGGTCCCCCGCCGGCCGCAGTTCCACCCGCGGCAGCTGCCGGTCCGCCGGGACGTAGTGCGCGAATTCGCTGTTGAGCCGCAGCAGCTCGGCGCGGACGGCCTCGGCGATCGCCCGCTCTTCGGCCTCGTCAGCGTCCCGCCCTGGGGCCAGCTCGACGGTCACCCGCAGGAAACGATCACGGTCGGCGTCCTCCGGTGTCTCGAGGACGAACTTTCCGCTGACCCAGCCGCTGATCGGCGCCCGCTCCAGCGCGACCGTGACGTTTTCCGGATAGATGTTGGCGCCGAAGAACGAAACCGTGAACAGCGACCGGCCGAAGACGTACACGAACGGCAGCTCCGGTCCCGGCACGGACGGCTGAAACCCATATGCAGTACAGAAATCCAGCAGCGCCTCGTGGGTGAGAACGCCGCCCTCGTCGGCGATATGGTAGCGGATGAGCGGAATTCCGTTGTCACCGGAGAAAAGCAGCGTGCCGTCCCGCTCCTCGAAGAACCGGCTCGCCGGGTCGTACTGCACCAGCGTCGGCAGCCGGGAGTCGCCGAACAGCTCGCGCGCGAGCTCCGGGCGTCCGGCGAGGAAGCGGCGGATCGACACCGACAGCGCGGTCTCGGTGCCCAGCACCCCGGCGTCGGCCGTGCCGTACAGCGATGCCGTGTCCCGCACCGGATCCGCCATCCCGGTGCGCCCGGCGACGAGGTCGCGCCACTGCTCACTGAACACCTCGCCCGCGAGCACCATCTTGACCGCGTGCCGGCTCCAGTCGAGCCCGGCCGCGACCCCGGTGTCCACGACGTCCTTGAGGAAGGGCGGGTAGCCGAGCAGGACGAGCTGGTCGAAATGCGGCGCCAGTTCGGGGATCACCCGCAGGATCTCGGCCTTGTTGTTGCCCGGCGCGACGACGGTGAGCGGGTAGCCCTTGGCCGCGAGGTGGCGCACGCAGGCCGTGGTGAACAGCCCGCCGACCCAGGTGCCGAGCGGGAAGCACACCACCGCCAGCGTGCTGCGCTCGTGCGCGGTGAACCCATCGCGGAAGACCTGCTCGAAGCGGCGCGCGATGTGCAGTTCGTCGGCCGTCGAGCGCGGCCAGATCGTCGGGGTGCCGCTGGAGCCCGAGGACACCGCGATCATGTCGCAGGCGTCGAGCCGCCCGTCGCGGCAGAGCTCGGGCAGCGGATAGCGGCGGTGGTAGGAATCCTTGTCCAGCAAGGGTAACGCGCGGAAGTCGTCGGCCGTCGTGACCGACGCCGGGTCGACCCCGTGCTCGGTGAGGAACTTCCCGTAGGCCGGGACGGTGGCCACCGTCCGCGCGAACAACTCGGCGGGCCACTCCGGCGCCGGGAGCCGCTCACCGGCGAAGAAGTCCTCGTAAGCCTGGGTGATCCGGGCAGGGCGCTCGACATCCATCCCGCCATCCTCGGTGATCACCCGCGCGACGTCCAGCGGGTGCCACCCGGCCCTCGTGAGTGGTAAGTCGGGTTCTAACCCGACTTACCACTCACGAGACCCGGCCACAGCGGTAATGTCACGATCCCGATGACCGGGACCGACGGGCCGCGAACACCGCCCTCCACCGCTACCACTGTCCGCGGACCCGCAGTTCAGCTACTCCGGGTCAGCACTTCTTCCATGCGAAATGGTAGAGCGTTTCGACACTTCCGCGCTCGGAGTCCATTTCGATGAAGGAGGTGCCGGTCGAGGTGCCCGAGTCAGCTCGCAACTCGGCGTTGATATTGAGGTTGCGGTCCTCGCCGCAAGGGGCGAAGACCAATGTCGCGACGTCGGCCGTGTCGGTCGCGTGCCAGAATCCGTTGAATGGACCGGGAAGCGTGTGCCGGATCCGGGCCGTCGGCGAAGTACCCGTGAAGTAGTAGTTCGCCTGTTCCAATGCGGTCGCCCCGGACTCCACGTGCGCAAATCCACGGTAGTCCACTTGGGCGATCGCGTAGGTGAAGCCCTGCGGCACATGTACCAGCACGTTGATCTGGCAGTTCTTCCGCACGTCGAGCGGGTTGGTACCGGCCCCGTCCTTGGCGAGGAAGTTCTTGTACGTCACCTTGAACGACGTGTTGTCCTCGGCGACGACCGCCGCGGCGTCGGCGGTTCCGGCCGGGCAGCCGGAACCGTTGATGGTCTTGATGTCGAGGGTGATCTGGTCCGTAGGCGGTGGCACGGCCACCGAAACCGCCGGCGCCGTAACCGCGGACAGGACCAGACCGGCTACGGCCAACATACCGAGCATTGTGCTCCTCCAAATGGGTCACAGTATGTTTGGGCGCGCGCGCAGAGATCGTAGCGCAAACGAAACCTTTACGACGGCCACTGAACGGAGTAACACCTACGGCAAACTCGGGAAATCCATTTCCCGAGACGGGTTCTCCACTTACGGCACCGCATTCGGCCCGAAATGAAAAAGGCATGCCGGTTTCGTTCGGGTAAAACCGGGATCAGCCGATGCTATTTCGGGGACGGCCCAGGAAAACCGGACTCGACCAATCCGCGGCGCAGCGAAAACGGCGGCACCACCCCGCCGCGCAGCGTCTCGGCGTCCAAGGTCTCCGCCCGGCACCCCCGCTCGGCGAACCGGGCGGTGACGAGCGCGCCCGGATCCGCCACCCGCCCGGCCCGGCCGGCGAGGAAAGCCCATTCGTGCTCGTCAGAGCCGAAATAGAGGACCGTGCCGAAGACTTCGTGGAACCGGTGCCAGGCGGCCCGCAGGGTCTCGTTGCGCCAGAGCGTCGGGCAGCCGGCCTGGCAGGTGACGACCCCGCCCTCGGCGAGCAACGCGGCACATCGGGTCAGGAAGTCCGTGCCGTACAGGCGATTGTGCTGTCCCGCGGGATCGTCGTTCTCGTCCGGCAGATCGATCACGACGACGTCGTAGCGTTCCTTCGCTTGCGCAAGGAATTCCCAGCCATCCTGATAGGACACCTGGATCGGCCCCTCACCACGCTCCGCGCTTTCGAGCTCGGCGGTGGTATAGCCGTACGGCAAATGCTCGGCGCAGGCGGCAACCGCCAGCTTGTCGATATCGACGTGATCGACGCGCTCGGCGCCAGCGGTGACGGCCAGCTGCGAGGCGACGCCCTCGCTCGACCCGATCACCAGCACCCGGCGGACCTGGTCGGCGAGCAGCATCGCCGGGATCATCAGGGCCTCGTGGTAGACGAGCTGGCTGGCCTCGGTGCTCTGCCGTTCGCCGTCGCAGAACAGCGAGATCCCCTGCGCGGTCCGCGCGATCAGCACGTCCTGGAACGGCGATCGCGCGTGGAAAAGCTCCTCGCCGAGCTCCCAGTGCCGGGTCAGGCCGGGCCCGACCGGTTCGGCGATCGACGTCATCGGTGCGCTCCTCGTCGGATGGTGGACAGCTCGACCGACCCGGCGCCCAGCGAACGCGCCAGCAGCCGGACGGCGAGCTCGGGGTCGGCCTGCTCGCCGCAGGTGAACACGTCCACGAACAGCGACCCGAGCTCCGGATAGGTATGGACGGTGGCGTGCGACTCGGCCAGCACCGCGACCACTGTGACGCCGTGCGGCTCGAACTGCTTCGCCACGACGTCGCAGACGGTCGCGCCCGCCTCGGTCACCGCCGCGGTGAGCAGTTCACTCAACCGCCGAGGGTCGTTGAGCACATCGGCGTCAACCCCGTGCAGCTCCGCGAGGACGTGCCTGCCGGCGAAGTCAGGCATCTCCGAACCTCCCGACGCAGTACACCCGCAGCGGCTCGATCCCGTTGAACCCGACCGAGGCGTAGCTCGCGGTGTACGCCCCGGTGCCGGGCAGGTCGAACCGGTCGCCCGCGCGCGCGGACAGCGGCAGGTCATAAGGCGTGCGCTGATAGAGGACGTCGTCGCCGTCGCAGGTCGGCCCGGCGAGCACGACCGGGCCGGCCGGGCCGCCGCGGTCGTCGACCGGTTCGAAGCGGTAGGCGATCGCTTCGTTTTCCGCCTCGGCGAGGCCGTTGTACCGGCCGATGTCGAGGTACACCCAGCGCCGGCTCCCCCGCCACGCGACCAGCACGACCTCGGTCCGCAACAGCCCGGCGTCGGCGACGATCGCGCGTCCGGGCTCGAGCAGCAGCTCGGGATGGCCGGGAAAGTGCGCTTCGAGCGCGTCGGCGATCGTCGACGCGTAGTCCGAAAGCGGCGGCACGTCCTCGCGGTACGCCGTCGCGAAGCCGCCACCGAGATTGAGCCGGGCGACTCCGCCCGCGTCCGCCGCGACCTTCGCCGCCGTCGCGATCGCCGTGTCCCAAGCCCGGAGGTCCGGCTGCTGCGAGCCGACGTGGAAGGCGAGGCCAGGACGTAACCCCTGCGCGGCGGCCCGGCGGACCAGCTCGAGCGCCTGGGCGGGGTCGCAGCCGAACTTGCGGCCGAACGGCGTGACGGAGTCCGGGGTGTCGGCCAGGATCCGGATCGACACGAGCGCGCCCGGGGCGTGCCGGGCGAGGTTGTCGACGTCGTCCTCGGCGTCCGAGGTGAACTCCCGCACGCCCTGGGCGTACGCGAAGGCGATGTCCGCCGGTTTCTTGATCGTGTTGCCGTAGGCCAGATCGGCCGGGTCGGCGCCGCGCTCCAGGCACAGCGTCAGCTCGGCGGGGCCGGCGACGTCGAAGCCGAACCCGGCCGCGACCAGCGTGTCGAGCACCGGCGGCGCCGGATTCGCCTTGACCGCGTACCGGATCAGCGCGCGCGGGAAGGCCGCCCGGAACGCGGCCGCGCGAGCGGCGACGACGTCGGTGTCGACGACCAGGCACGGCGTCGGCGGCTGGTGCTCGTCGAGAAACCGGCGAGCGAGGGCGGCACACACGGCCGCCAGTCTCGCAGACGCCGGGTCAGCCGGCCGGTGGGACGCGGACGGCGGTGAACAGCGGCTCCCAGCGCAGCTCGAACCCGAGCGAGAGGTAGAGCCGGATCGCCGAGGTGTTGGCCGCGGCCGCATGCAGGAACGGCGTCTCGCCGCGGGCGCGGATCCCGGCCGCGATCGCGAGCACGAGCCGGGTGGCCAGCCCCTCGCCGCGGAAATCCGGGTCGGTGCAGACCGCGCTGATCTCGGTGAAGCCCGGCGGGTGCAGCCGCTCGCCCGCCATCGCGATCAGCCGTCCGTCGCGGCGGATCCCCAGGTAGGTGCCCAGTTCCACGGTCCGCTTCAGGAACGGGCCCGGCTGGGTGCGCGCGACCAGGTCGAGCATCTCCGGCACGTCGGCGGAGCCAAGCCGGACGGCGGTGCTCGGTTCCATTGCGGCAATCCCGGCGTGGACCAGCTGGACGCCGGCGATGCGATTGACCACCTCCCACTCCGCGGGCGGGGCGATACCGGTGGCCCCGATCACCACGGTCTCCCCTGGCCCGGCGAGCGCGGCGAGGTCGTCCCACACCTCGGGCGCGGGGTCGTCGGGCAGCGCGAAGAACGGCGAGACGTCGGCCGGGTAGCGCAGGGCCTGGCCGTGCCGCTCGGCGAAGTGCGCGTGCGGACCGGTCAGGGCGGCCCAGACGGGATTGTCCAGCGGGGAAGCCACGATCCCCATCATGGCCGTGAAGCGGACGAGCGTGCCGCCGCTCCCACATGGTGAAAGACTCGTGAGCGTTCCGCGCGGTTCTAACCGCCCTAAACGCTCACGAGCCCTAGATCCGGGCCACCAGCGCGTCCCCGACCTCACTCGTCGACCGTGCCCCGCTCCGCTCGGCCAAGTCCGCCGCCACGGCGGCCTCCACCCGCGCGGCCTCCTCGGCCAACCCGAGGTGACGCAGCATCAGCGCGACCGAGAGCACCGTCGCCGTCGGGTCGGCCTTGCCCTGGCCCGCGATGTCCGGCGCCGACCCGTGCACCGGCTCGAACATCGACGGAAACTCCCGGCTCGGGTTGATGTTGGCCGACGCCGCCAGCCCGATGCCGCCGGTGATCGCGGCGGCGAGGTCGGTGAGGATGTCGCCGAAGAGGTTGTCCGTGACGATCACGTCGAACCGCTCCGGCTGGGTGACCAGGAAGATCGTCGCCGCGTCGACGTGCAGGTAGTCGGTGGTGACGTCGGGGAACTCGGGCGCCACCTCGGCCACGATCCGCGACCACAGCGCGCCCGCGTTGACCAGCACGTTGTTCTTGTGCACCAGCGTGAGCTTCTTGCGCGGACGTGCCTGCGCGCGGGCGAAGGCGTCCCGCACGACGCGCTCGATGCCGAACGCCGTGTTGACGCTGACCTCGGTGGCCATCTCGTGGCGGGTGCCCGTGCGGACCGTGCCGCCGTTGCCGACGTACAGCCCTTCGGTGCCTTCGCGGACCACGACGAAGTCGATCTCGCCCGGGGCGGTGACGGCCGGCGCGACGCCGGGGAACAGCTTGGCCGGGCGCAGGTTCACGCAGTGGTCGAAGGCGAACCGCAGCTTCAGCAGCAGGCCGCGCTCCAGCACGCCCGACGGCACGGACGGGTCGCCGATCGCGCCGAGCAGGATCGCGTCCGCGGTCTTGAGCTCCTCGAGCGTGCCGTCGGTGAGGATCTCGCCGGTCGCGTGGTAGCGGCGGGCGCCGAGGTCGTACTCGGTGGTGTTGACCTTCAGGTCGGGGACCACCGCCGCGAGCACCTTCAGCCCTTCGGCGACGACTTCCTGGCCGATCCCATCTCCTGGGATCACGGCGAGATCGAGCTGTCCGTCCATCATCACTGCTTTCGATTCCGAGCTGCGCGGATAGTAGGTCAGACCTCTATCACGCACGGCCCTCGGTTGTCGTGCCCGGACGTCCACCATCTGGGAGCAGGCAAGTGGGCGCGCAGAAATCTCCCGGCGCGCCCGGCGTGTCGTATCGGAGTGGCGAGAAGCTGCCTCCTGCACGCCGTACCCCTCGTCAGTCCAGCCTGCCCACTTGTGGAGGTCCAGTGGAACTCTCCGACATCGCGGTCCTCCTCGATGACCTGCCCGGCTTCCCCATCCTCCGCACGGTCGACGAACTCGACGCCGGGCTCGCCCGGATCGCCGGGGACCACCCCGGCCTCTGCCGCCGCCGTCGCGTCGGGACCTCGCGCGCCGGCGATCCGCTGCACCTGCTCTCGATCGGCAGCGGCAGCCGCCAGGCGCTGATCGTCGGCGGCCCGCACCCCAACGAGCCGATCGGGATGCTCACCGTGCTCGCCCTCGCCGAGCTCGTCGCCGAGACCCCGGCGCTGCGCGAGGGTCTCGACTTCACCTGGAACTTCATCGGCTGCCTCGACCCGGACGGCACCCGGCTCAACGAGCGCTGGTTCGGCGGCCCGTACACCGTCCGGAACTACCACGAACACTTCTACCGCCCGGCCTTCACCGATCAGCCGGAGTGGACCTTCCCGGTGCTGGATGAGCGGGCGTTCTTCGACCGCACCCTGCCCGAGACCGAGGCACTGGCCCGGGTGATCGACGAGCTGCGGCCGCGGTTCCAGTACTCCCTGCACAACTCCGACTTCGGCGGCGTGTTCTTCCTGCTCAGCCAGGACATCCCCGGCGTCGCCGACGACTTCTCCGCGCTCGCCGCACGTCAGGGTGTCCCGCTCTCCCTCGGCCCGGTCGACGCGCTGGGCTGGCCGGAGTCGGGCCCGGCGGTCTACCTGATCCCGCCGGTCGAGGACGTGATCCGGGCGGACACCGGCGGCGGCGTGCCGCGCCACGGCGGGTCGAGCGCGCACTACGCCCAGCGCCACGGCACCACCACGCTCATCACCGAGGTCCCGTTCTGGCAGGACGCGCGCGCCGCCGACCCGCGCGACTCCGGCCAGCCGTACCGGGACGTGCTGCTGACCACGGCCAAGCAGCTGACCGCGGACGCCGACACGCTGGACGACATCCGGACCGCGATGGAACCGAAGCTGCGGGTGCCCAGCCCGTTGCGGGTCGCCGCGGAGGACTTCCTGCGCAGCGCGCGCACGATCGCCACCGGGCACGAACGGATGGCCGCGTTGTTCGACAGAAATGCCAACCACGGCGAGGTTTTCGGGTTGGCGAGCGCGGTGCACATGATGCGGCTGCGCACCGCCGGGGTGTTGCGACGGCAGCTCGCGGTGGAGCGCGACGCCGGGAATCAGCCGCCCGAGCTGCGTGCCGCGCGACGGCGTCTCGACGACCTGTTCCGCGGCTGGTGCGAGGCGGCCGAACGCGAACTGGCCACCGAGACGTTCTCGCTCAGGGCACTGGTCGCGCTGCAGATCGGCGCCGCGCTCGCAGCCGTGGCCCGGCTCGCGTAACTCAAACTGTTCTAGAACTATCGGCCGCGGTGTGGTACACCTGGAGTCATGAGTTCTAGAACAGTTGAGGTGGACGTCCGAGCTCCGGCGGCGCTCGGCCGGTTCGGCGAGTACGGCGGCCGGTTCGTGCCGGAGTCGCTGGTCGCGGCCTGCGAGGAGGTCGAGACGGCGTTCCGTGCCGCCTGGGCCGACCCGGTCTTCCACAGCCAGCTCGACCGTCTGCTGCAGGTCTACGCCGGACGGCCGACGCCGGTGACGCCGGCCTGGCGGCTGTCCGCCGAGCTGGGCATCACGCTACTGCTCAAGCGGGAGGACCTCGCGCACACCGGCTCCCACAAGATCAACAATGTGCTGGGCCAGGCGTTGCTCGCGAAGCGGATGGGCAAGCGGCGGCTGATCGCCGAGACCGGCGCGGGCCAGCACGGCGTCGCCACGGCCACCGCGGCCGCGCTGCTCGGCATGTCCGCCACGGTGTTCATGGGCGAGAAGGACATCGAGCGCCAGGAGCTCAACGTCTTCCGGATGCGGATGCTCGGCGCCGAGGTGGTCCCGGTGACCGCGGGCAGCCGCACGCTCAAGGACGCCTGCAGCGAAGCCTTGCGGCACTGGGTGTCCTCGGTCGAGGACGGCTACTACTGCCTCGGTTCGGTGATGGGCCCGCACCCGTATCCGTGGATGGTGCGCGAGTTCCAGCGTGTGATCGGCGACGAGGCCCGGACGCAATGCGCGGCCGAATTGCCCGCCGCCACCCCGGACTTCGTGGTCGCGTGCGTCGGCGGCGGCTCGAACGCGGCCGGGACGTTCGCCGGATTCGTCGGGACTCCCGCGCAGCTGATCGGCGTCGAACCCGAGGGCGGCGCGGCGATCACGTCCGGCTCGACCGGCATCCTGCACGGCTTCCGGACCAAGGTGCTGCAGGACGAACACGGCCAGATCACCGAAGCCCACTCGATCGCGGCGGGCCTGGACTACCCCGGCGTCGGCCCGGAGCATGCCTATCTCGCCGATCTCGGGCGCGCCCGGTACGTGACGGTGAACGACGCCGAGGTGGTCGAGGCGCTGCGACGGCTTGGCCGTGCCGAAGGAATCCTGTGCGCGCTCGAGTCCGCGCACGCCGTCGCGTGGGTGCTGCGGGCGGTCTCCGACGGGGAGATTCCGGCCGGCTCGACCGTGCTGCTCACCCTTTCGGGCCGTGGCGACAAGGACATGCCGACCCTGATGGAGCTGTCGTGAACGTCCTCGAGACCCGGACGCGGGAGGCCCGCGCGGCCGGACGGAAGCTGCTGACGCCGTACGTCACCGGCGGGATCACCGCGGACTGGACGGACTACCTGCGGGCCGGCGCGAATGCCGGCGCCGACGTCTTCGAGATCGGGCTGCCGTTCTCCGACCCGACGCTCGACGGCCCGACCGTCCAGCAGGCCTCCGACCGCGCGCTGCGCCGCGGGACCACAGTGGACGGAATCCTCGCCGACCTCGCTTCGGTGCGCCTCGACGTCCCGCTGGTCGCGATGACCTACGCGAATCTGGCGCTGCGCGAGGGCTTCTGCGCGGCTCTGGCCGAAGCCGGGGTCAGCGGGCTGATCGTGCCGGACGTCCCGGTCGACGAGGTCGACACACTGTCCGCGACGGCTTCGCAGCATGGCCTCGACCTTGTGCTGATGGCCGCGCCGTCGTCCACGGCGTCGCGGCTGGCCGTGATCGCCGAGCGCAGCCGCGGGTTCCTGTACGCGGTCAGCCTGATGGGGACCACCGGGGAGCAGCGCTCGCTGCCGGAATCCGGGCGCACGCTGGCGACTTCCCTGGCCGCGCTGACGGACCTGCCGGTGCAGGTCGGGTTCGGGGTGTCGCGGCCGGAGCACGCGGCCGAGGCCGCGCGGTACACCGACGGCGTGGTCATCGGGTCCGCGCTGATGCGTAGAGTGCTCGACGGTGCCGGGCCCGAGGAGATCGGGGCGTTCCTGGCGCGGATGCGCGCGGCGCTGGACGGGCGGGAGCAGGACGCATGGGCGAGGAGCGACGGCAGCCGAAGTACGCGGTGATCGCCGCCGACCTGGAGGCGAAGATCCGCAGCGGGCACTACGCCGCGGGCTCGGCGTTGCCCTCGCAGCGGGACCTCAGCACGGCTTACGGCGTCACGCTCATGACGTTGCGGCAGGCGTTGAGCATGCTCGGCGAACGTGGACTGGTCACTCAGGAAGCAGGCCGCGGCACATTCGTTTCGGCGCCGAAAGCCGTGTACAGCATGGGTTCCCTGCGGAGCCTGTCGGACGACCTGCGCGCGCAGGGCCACATCGTCGACACGACCGTGCTCGGACGTTCGCGGCGGCGGCTGCCCGGGTGGGTCGCCGCGCGGCTGGGGCTCGAGGTCGGTTCCGCCGTGCGGGTCGAACGGCTTCGGGAAGTCGGCGGGGTTCCGGCGATCCATCAGGTTTCGTGGATCCCTGAGCCCTTCGCGGAGATCGTGGCCACTGTGGACTTCGCTTCGTCGTCGCTGTACGGGGCTTTGGCGGCGGATGGCGTGATCGCGCAGCGGGCGAGCGAACGGCTGAGCCCGGCATTGCTTTCGTCGCGGCTTTCGGCGTTGCTTTCGCGGCCCACAGGCGACCCGGTGTTCCTCAGCGACCGCGTCACGTATGACGCGGGTGATCGGGCGGTGGTGTTCGACCGGGCGACGATCCTGGGCGAGCTCATCGAGATCCGCACCGAACGCGCGGCCACCTCGGTTTCGTTGACCTGGACCAACGCGGGCTCACGGTAGCGCGCGGCGGAGAGCGTCCAGGGCCGCGGGGTAAGCGCGGTCGGACGGGGTCGCGTAGCCGACGACCAGACCATCCACTGTGGACATCGGCGCGCCGGGGTGGCGGAAGGCGGACAGGCCGTCCAACGCCAGGCCCTGGAACGCCGCCGCCTTCAACACCGCTGAGCTTCCGCCGGGAGATCGGCCACGCCATCCGCTGGGCGGGACGAAGGGGCCCTTCACCCCGCCGGACGCGCTGAAAGTCCCCTTCGTAAAGGCCCCGAGACCGCAGCCTCAGTGTCATGAAGGGCTGCGGTCTCGAGGGGTCGGGCCTCGTGAGTGGCAAGTAGGGTTCTATTAAGGGGTAAGGCAAATGTGTCGTGCTGCGGCATTGAGGACTCGCGAGCGTTGCGGGCGGTTAGAACCGCCCGCAACGCTCACGAGCACGGCCCACTCTTTGCGCGCCAAGGACTCGTGAGTGGCGCGGCCGGTTCTAACCGGCCGCAACACTCACGGCACTCGGCGGCCCTCTCGCTTCACCACGCCACGTTTGCCTTACCGCTCAAATAACCCGACTCACCACTCACGAGGCCCAAGCCCCGCCGCTTGAGCCGTGAAGGCCCCCTTACCGGCTCTCACAACCGGTGAAAAGTCCTTTCAGGACAGACCGTTCTTGATCGCCGTGATGAGCTCGCCGCCGGTGGTGTCCCCGGTCAGCTCCCAGAAGAACGCGCCGCCGAGACCCTGCGACTTCACGTAACTCATCTTTCCGCCGATGGTCGCGGGGGTGTCGTAGCTCCACCAGTTGCTGCCGCACTTGGCGTACGCCGTGCCCGCGATGGTTCCGGTGCTGGGACAGCTGTTCTTGAGCACCTTGTAGTCCTCGATGCCCGCCTCGTACGTGCCCGGCGCGGCACCGGTCGCCGTGCCACCCGGCGTCGACTGCGAGACACCGGTCCAGCCGCGGCCGTAGAAACCGATACCCAGCAACAGCTTGTTCGACGAGATGCCCTTGCTCTTCAGCTTCTGGATCGCGGCGTCAGCGTAGAAGCCGGTGATCGGGATGCCCGAGTACGACGTCAGCGGCGAGTGCGGAGCCGTCGGCCCCTGCGCCGCCCACGCGCCGAAGTAGTCGTACGTCATCACGTTGTACCAGTCGACGTACTGGGCAGCGCCCGCGTAGTCGGCGGCGTCGATCTTGCCACCCGACGTCCCGTCTGCGGTGATCGCCGCGGTGACCAGCTTCGACGAACCGAACTTCGCCCGCAACGCCGACATCAGGTTCTTGTAGGACGCCGCGCCGCTGGTATCACAGCTGAGACCACAGGCGTTCGGGTACTCCCAGTCGATGTCGATGCCGTCGAAGACACCGGCCCAGCGTGGGTCGTTCACGAGGTTGTAGCAGGAGTTCGCGAACGCGGTCGGATTGGCGGCGGCCTGTCCGAAGCCACCGGACCAGGTCCAGCCGCCGAAGGACCAGATCACCTTGAGCCCGGGGTGCTTCGCCTTCAGCTTCTTGAGCTGGTTGAAGCTGCCCCGCAGCGCACCGGCGTCCCAGGTGTCCGCGACACCGTCCACACTGGACGCGGCATCGTAGAATCGGTCGTAGTCCGCATAGGAGTCACCGATCGCGCAACTGCCACCGGTCACGTTGCCGAAGGCGTAGTTGATATGCGTCAGCTTCGCGGCCGAGCCGGACGTCTCGATGTTCTTGACGTGGTAATTGCGCTGGTAGACACCCCACTCGACGAAGTAGCCGACGTTCTTGCGACCGCCCGGCGGGGGCTGCGTCGTAGTCGTCGGGACCGTCGGCGTAGTGGGGGTCGTCGGTTGCGTCGTGGGCGTGGTCGGCGTGGTCGGGTTCGTGCCGCCCGCGTCGCAGGAAGCGCCGTTGAGCTTGCAGCCACCCGGAGCCGAGAAGGTGCCTGAATAGCTGACGTTGAAACCGAAACTCGCACTCGCACCGTTGCCGACGTTGCCGTTCCAGCTGTTCTTGACCGTGACGTGCCGGCCGGACGCGGTGTAGCTGCCGTCCCACAGTGACGCGATGCTCTGGCCCGCGGCCAGGTCGAACTCGACCGTCCACGTCGCCAACGTCGAACCGGAGTTGTTCGCGATCGTGTACTTGCCCTCGTACCCGGTACCCCAGTCGGAGCCCTTCGTGAAGGTCGCGCCGACGCCACCGGCCGCGTTCGCGGGCACCGTGACGATGCCGACCGCGAGCGCGCCCGCCGCGGTCAGCAGACCGAGGAGATGCCATCTCTTCCTGGACATTCCGCTCCTTACTGGTACTGCGCGAGGATCTTGGAAAAGTCGTACGGCTCCATCGGTACACATGGTGTTTTTGTGGCGTTTGCCCAGACGGTACGTGGTCTGGACCAATAGGGGAAGATGCTTTACGAAGAGTGTTCGCCATACGGCCGATCGGTTGATCCCACCGGGCGGCGTAGCGGCTTCACTGGTCCGTTCCGACCACGGATTGGTGATCCAGCAACGAAAAGCCTGGCTCAGCAGGTAACTTTCATCCACACTCGACACCTTGAAGGTGGCAAAATCTCCACCGCTGTCAACGATGTCAGGTAAGCGCTCACCCGCTCAGCGGAGCGCGCGACGCAGATCCTCGGGGTGCCGGACCCAGAGATCGACCGCGAGCCCGTCGGCCCGGGTCAACGTGAGACACCCCTGACGGCCCGGCCCCCAGACCGGTACGACCTCGGCCGACCACGACCGATCCCACTCGAGCGCGCGCACCCCCCGTTTGCGGTCACCGGCCCGCGGCTCCCAGCGGAATCCCCCGTCCACCAGCGAAACCCGGCCGAACAGCTCGCCATTCTCCGGCTGCCGGGAATGCCGTCCCGATGCCCCCATGAGTCGTGCCGCCGCGACCGGCAGCTGCGCGGGCCACGACGGCGCCGCCCCATCCGCCCGCCGCCGCGCCTCAGCCCGCCCGTCACGCGCGACGAAGAACGCGAAACCGCACCACACCAGGAAAAGCAGCACCACGAGCCCGATGAGCGGGACGATCGAACGCTCCTCGGCACCGAGGGCAGCGGACAGCGCCAGCAGCCCGAAGGCGCCGAACGCCGAGCGCGTCCGGCGTCGGTCCTCCCGCGCCTGCCCTTCCTCCGTCATGGCTGATACCAGGACTGCGCTTTCAGCCAGGTGAGGTACTCGTCGAAGATCGCGGCCGTACCCCCGTGTGCGGATCGCCGCTCGAAGAACTCCGCCAGCAGCGAGAACAAGGTGTCCACCGCCGTGTCCCGACCGGCACCCGCGGCCTCCTCGCGCCACCCCGAGGTCAGGCCTGGGAAGGCCAGGTGCAGGACGAGCGCGGACCAGACCAGGTTGTCCCCCGCCCCGGCCCGGACCACCAGCATCTCCTTGAATCCGGTCAGCAACATCCCGTCGTTGCCGAAGTCCACCCCGAGCAGGAACGTGCAGTAGTCGCGATAGCCACCGTCCAGCCCGTACATCCCGGGCCGGCGGTGGATCTCGGCGAACAGCTTCGGATAGTCCACAGCGGAGTTACCCCGGGTCGGCGACCGTGCTTTGGTGTTCTCCCCCGGTGTCGAAGTGCGTGTCCAGGTACTCCGCCGCAGGCAAGGAACTATCGCGCAGCAAGGAGAACACCTCGGCACCGGCGGTGATCTCGGTTTCCCCGGTAGCGTAGGCCTGGGAGAAGCGGAGATACGTCAGGTCGTTGTCCTCCGCATACTCCCGGGCCTCACGCTCGGCCAGCTCGATCGCAGCGTCGAGACTGTCCGCGCGCCACAGCGTGATCCGCTCCTCGAACGGGGTGCCCTCGGCGTGCGTCCACTGGAACAGACACCGCACGCCGTACCATTCGTCCACTAAAGCCTCACTGGACCGCGGAGTGCGGGAACACGTAGTGGCCAGGAATGTCCTTGTCGAACAGACGCCACTGCTCGATCGGGCCGCCGCAAGCCGGGAACACCTCGATCACGACGGAATCGGTGAGCACCAGGGTCATCGATCCCGCCCTGCCGAGCTCCGCCGATTCGACCAGGTACTCGACATCCTGGAACCGCTCGGTGACCCGCCGCGCACGCTTGTCGAACATGGTCGCGTTCGTCCGGTATGCCTCATCCGGATCGGCATCGGGTGTTCCGGGGTAGGCCATGTCGACCGAGCCGAACCAGGTCGACTCACCGCGGGTCACCCGGAACGGGCATTGCGCGTGCAGGTGCGTCGAGACCTCGTCCTTGCTGAATTCGACCATGGCGATGTCGACCGACCTCGAGAATTCCACAACACTGGTCCCTACGAGGCCGGCAACACCGACACGCAGTGCCTCGATCGTCGAAATCGGACTCAGCCCTCTCCGCGGAACGATTTCCGGCCTTCTTCCAGGATTCTCTGGTAGCCCCAGCCCTTCCCGGTGATCGCATTATGCCACTTGTCGCGCTCCGCCTGGGTCAGGTTCTTGCCGAGCATCCTGGCCTGCCGCTTGATCTCGGAAAGCGGCAAAGTCCTGGCAGGCTGGGCGGCATGACCGACCCGCGTGACCCATGGCGTTCTTTCCGTTTCTCCCACAGCAACCCGGAAGGGCCGGGCCAGGGCGACGTCGCCGCGCTGCTGCGGCGCGTCGCCGACGCGGTCGAGAACCTCGGCGACGTCCAGGTCCACGACATCACCTTCGCCTCGGAAGTCACCGGCGGCGAAGACGACCTCACCATGACCGTGTACTACGACCGCGAGCCCCGCCGGCGTTGACCGCCGGCGGGGCACGGGTCCCCCCGTCAGTCGGCCGCGCCGACCAGTTCCGGCTCGGCCGCGACCTCGCGGCGGTGACCGATCACGCCGGTCAGCGCCACCAGCACGCCGAGCACCGCGATCCCCGCGACCACGCTCAACGCCGGGGTCAGCCCGGCGAGCATCGCCGACGCCGAGGCGTCACCGCCGCCGTTCGCAGTGAGCACCGCGGTCACGACCGCGAGCCCGATCGCGCCGCCGACCTGCAGCGACGTGTTCAGCAGACCGCCGGCCAGCCCCTGCTCGTTGTCCGGGATCCCGGCCGTGGCCTGGATGTTGAGCGAGGTGAACGCCAGCGTGAAGCCGACACCGAGCAGCACCATGCTCGGGAACACCGTCCAGATGTAGCTGGAGTGCTCGTCGACGCGCAGGAACAGGACGTACCCGATGACGTGCGCCAGCGTGCCGCCGAGGATCGTGCGGGCGTTGCCGATCCGCTCGATGAGCGGCTCGATCCGCGGCGAGCCGAAGGCGACGATCAGCGCCGCGGGCAGGAAGCCGAACGCCGTCTCCAGCGCCGACCAGCCGCGCACCTGCTGCAGGAACAGCATCACCACGAACTGGAACGAGATGTAGCCGCCGAGGAACAGCGCGCCGCCGATGTTGGCCCTGGCCAGCGGCCCCGACCGCAGGATTCCCAGGCGCAGCAACGGGTGCTTGCTCCGCTTCTCGATCACGACGAACCCCACGAGCAGCGCCAGCGCCACCGCGAAGGTGATCAGCGTGCGCGGCGCGGCCCAGCCGACCGTCGGCGCTTCGACCACGCCGAAGACCAGCAGCAGCGAGCCGAGCGCACCGGTGATCGCACCCGGGAAGTCATAGCCCGCGCCGGAGTCGTCCGGGCGGTAGCTCGGGATCAGCTTGATCGCGAAGGTCAGCGCGACGAGCGCGATCGGCACCGGGAGCAGGAACGTCCAGCGCCAGCCGACCTCGGTCAGCAGGCCGGAGAACACCAGGCCGGCGGAGTACCCGCTGGCACCGAACACGGCGAAGATGCTGATCGCCTTGTTGCGTGCCGGGCCTTCCTGGAACGTCGTGGTGATGATGGACAGCGCGGCCGGCGCCGTGAACGCGGCGGCCAGGCCCTTGATGAAGCGGGTCGCGATCAGCAGGGCGCCGTCGTCGACCAGGCCGCCGAGCAGCGACGCGGCCGCGAAGACCGAGACCGCGACCAGGAAGACCCGGCGGCGGCCGAGCAGGTCGGCGGTGCGCCCGCCGAGCAGGAGCAGCCCGCCGTAGCCGAGGACGTAGCCACTGACGACCCACTGCAGGGCGCTGGTGGACAGGCCGAGCTCGGCCCGGATGGACGGGAGGGCGACACCGACCATGGACACGTCGAGCGCGTCCAGGCCGATGACGATGGACACGGTGAGCAGGACACCCCAGAGACGTGCGTCCCACCGCGTGGAGGTGGTGGACAGCTGCACAGAAGAGCTCATGATCGAGACACTACATGCATCTGCATCTAATGCCAACGCATTTAATGCATTTGCATCTGATGTCCGTGCATGCTACGGTGGCCGCCGTGAGCGACGTCGCTGAACGAGTCCTGGTGCAGCAGTGGCACGAACTGCTGGCCCGCTACTCGATGGTGTCCAACGCGCTGGAATGCGCGCTCCAGGAGCGGCACGGCATCGGCGTCAACGAGTTCGAGGCGCTGGAGCAGCTCGCGACGCACGAGGCGAGCAAGTGCCGTTCGGCCGACCTCACCGAGGCCGTGCACCTGAGCCAGAGTGCCACGTCCCGGCTCGTCGGCAGGCTGGAGCGCGAAGGCCTGGTCGAGCGCGCGATGTGCGAAATGGACCGCCGCGGGATCTTCGTGACTCTGACCGAGGACGGCCGCAAGCGCTACCACGAAGCGAAGCCGACCCACCGGGCCGTGCTCGAGGAGACGCTGGGCCGCGACTGACGGCCGTGGAGATCCCCGCACCACAACTGGGAATGCGGCGCGGGGACCCGCACGGGCCCCGGCGGACTGGACTACCGGACTCCCGCTGCCGCGGGGCGTCACGCCGGGTCACGCTCCCCCTGCTCGATCGGCGAGCCACCCTTCCCTCGGGCAAAAGGAAAAGCGCCCCACCTCACCGGCGAATTCTAACGAGCGCGAGTGTGCGTCCGGCTGTATTCGACGGCCCGCGGCCACCTGCCGGTTGACCTGGACAGGCGTACCTGTCGGACGATCGAAAAACTGCTGCGGAGGCGGCAATTGTGCCGCTCACCGACCGTTGACGATCATTCAGACATTCAGCCCTGTACCCCCAGGTTCTGGAACAATAGGCTCGGAACGCCTTGGGGCAGGCGGGCGATGATCAGGGGGCACGACGATCGACGACTTGGGCAGAGGTCTGCGATCACGGCGGCAGGCGGTGGGGCTGACCCAGCGCCAGCTGGCGGATCGCGCGGGGATGAGCGTACGGGCGGTGCGGTACCTGGAGAGCGGGCGAACCCGGTCACCGCGCTCGGCTTCTTTGCGCCAGCTCGAGCTGGCACTGGACGGGGCGGGACAGCCGGAACCGCCGCCGACGGCCGTCATCGACGTCCTCGGCCCGCTCGGGCTGCGAGTCGGCGGCGAGCCGGTCGAGGTCGGCGGCGCGAAGATCGCCGCGTTGCTGGGGTTGCTCGCGTTACAGCCGAATTCGGTCGTTTCGCGGGACGAAATCGTGGACATGCTGTGGGGCGACGTGCCGCCGGCGTCGCACGCGCACCTGGTCCATACCTATGTCGGACGGCTGCGGCGGCTGCTCGGGCCGCCGCCCGGCCCCCGGCTCGCGGCGGTGGCGCGTGGCGGTTACGTGCTCGCGGCGGACGAACAGCAGTTGGACCTCCTGCGGTTCACCGCGCTGACCGATCGCGCGGCGCAGGCCGACGGAGCCGAAGCGGCCGAGCTGTACGCGGCGGCGCTGGAGCTCTGGCGCGGGCCGCTGCTGACCGGCGTCGACGAGCGGCTGCGTCAGCACCCCGCGGCCGTGGCGTTCACCGCGCGCCGGGTCGCCTCGGCGTTGCGCTACGCCGACCTCGCCCTCGAGTTCGGGCAGAGCGCCGACGTCGCCGCCCGGCTGCGGCCGCTGCTCACCGGCGAGTCGATGCACGAGGGCCTGCACGCGCGGATGATGCTCGCGCTGGCCGGATCCGGGCAGCAGGTGGCCGCGCTCGAGGTGTTCGACAGGCTGAGCTCGGCGCTCGACCGGGAGCTGGGCGTCGAGCCGGGTGCGGAACTGCGCACGGCGCAGCTGAAGGTGCTGCGCGGCCAGGTGCCGGCGCGGGCCCAGGACGAGCGGAACTGCCTGCCGCGGGACCTCCCGGACTTCACCGGGCGCGACGAAGAGTGCCGCCACCTGCCGACCGGGCTGATCACCGCGATCGACGGGATGGCGGGCGTCGGCAAGACCGCCCTGGCCGTCCACATGGCACACCGGCTCGCCCCGGAGTACCCCGACGGCCAGCTGTTCCTCGACCTGCGCGCGCATTCGGCGGGCCAGGAACCGCTTTCGGCGCGGGACGCGCTGGAGAGCCTGCTGCGCCAGTTCGGCGTGGAGGGCACGCGGATCCCGGAGAGTGTCGAGGACTGCGCGGCACTGTGGCGGGCGCTCGCGGCGGAGCGGCGATTGCTCGTGGTGCTCGACAACGTCGCCGACGCGGCCCAGCTGCGCCCGCTCCTGCCGAACGGACGGCGGAGCTGGACCGTGGTGACCAGCCGTCGCCGGCTGACCAGCATCGAGGGCGTGCACCGGCTCTCCCTGGACGTCCTCCCCGCGGCCGACGCGGCCATGCTGTTCACGCGCGTGCTCGACCGGCCGGTCACCGGAGAGGTCGCCGCCGTCGAGGAAGTGCTGCGGCTGTGCGGATTCCTGCCGCTGGCGGTGCGGATCGCCGCGGCCAAGGCGCGGGCGCATCCGTCCTGGCCGGTCGGGCACCTGGCCGACCGCCTCCGCGACGAACACCGGCGGCTGAGCGAGCTGCAGGTCGGCGACCGCAGTGTCGAAGCCGCCTTCGCGCTCTCGTACGACCTGCTCGGCCCGGCGCAGCGCCGGATGTTCCGGCTCCTCGGCGAGTGCCCGGGCACCGACTTCGACGCGTACGCGGCGGCCGCGCTCGCGGGCATCGGGCACGCCGAGGCCGAGCAGCTGCTGGACGACCTGCTCGACGGGCATCTGCTGCTCGAGCCCGCGCCCGGCCGGTTCCGGTTCCACAACCTGCTGCGCCAGCACGCGCGCAACGCCGCGATCCGCGAGGACGAGGACACCGCGGCCGCGCAGGAACGGCTGATCGACTACTACCTGCACGGCGCCGCGAAGGCCGCGGACCTGGTGGAGCCGACCCGGCGGCGGTGGGACCTGGGCCCGACCGACCGGGAGCTGCCACCGTTCGCGGGGCAGGCCGAAGCCGTCGCCTGGCTGACGACCGAGTGCGAGAACCTGGTCGCCGGCGTCGCGGCGGCGTCCGCGCTGGGGTCGTGGAACCGGTGCTGGCGGCTGGCGCAGTGCCTCTGGCGGTTCTTCTTCGTGCGCGGGCTGCTGCAGGACTGGATCTTCACGCACAAGCTCGCGCTCGCGGCGACGTTGCGCGATGGCGACGTCCGGGCCCGCGCGGAAACGCACAAGAACCTGGGCCTGGCGCACTGGCGGCGCGCCGACTTCACCGAGGCGCTCGATCACCACCATCGGGCGCTGACTCTCGACGAGCGCGACGGCGACGTCTGGGGTCAGGCCAAGACGCACAACCACCTCGGCTTCATCCACGCGCGGATGGGCCACCACGCCGAGGCCATCCACCATCAGCAGCAGGCCGTGATGCTGTACCACGAGGCCCGCGACGAATGCGGCCAGGGACGGGCGCAGATGGGCCTGGGCACGGCGTACTTCCACGCCGGGGAGATCGAGGCGAGCTGCGCGTGGTTCACCCGGGCCGTCGAGCTCGCCCAGCGCACGTCGGACCGCTGGGGCGAAGGGCTGGCGTTGATCGGCTTCGGCTTCGCGCTCGGCGAGGACGGCCGTCCGCTGCTGGAAAAGGCACTGGCGCTGACGCACGCGATCGGCGACAAGTGGAGCGAATGCCTGGCGCTGACCGGCCTCGGCATCTGCGACCACCTGAGCGGGGCGTCGGCGTTGGAGACGCTCCGCGAAGCAGTGGCGTTGGCGCGCGAAACGGGCGACCGCTGGGGGCTGCGGCTGGCGTTGTCCTCACTGGGCCGGGTCCTCTCGGACCGCGGCCGCGAAGAGGAAGCCGTTGCGGCGCACGAGGAAGCGCTTGCCCTGACCCGGGAGCTGTGCAACAAGCACCTGGAGGCGGAGGTCCTCGCCGACCTGGCCTCGGCGGTGGGTGCGGCTTAGTGGGCGTGGGTAGGGACTCGTGAGCGTTGCGGGCGGTTCGAACCGCCCGCAACGCTCAGAGCCGTCGGCAGGTCCCCCTCGCTTCACCACGCCACCTTTGACCTACCCGCGCTTACCCGACAGGTCCCTTGACCGGCACCACGGTCACCGACTGAGTGTCTCCGCCCGCGCCCGCGACGGTCAGGGTCAGCCGATCGCCGGGATGGTGGGTGTCCATCACCGTGGTCAACGTCGTCGCCGAGTCGACCGGTTTGCCGTTGATGGCCGTGATGACGTCACCCTGGCCGAGGCCGGCCTTCTCCGCCGGGCTGCTCGGCACGACGCTGCGGACCTGCGCGCCCGCGCCCTGCGAGTCGACCACCGACACGCCCATGAACGCCGTCTGTCCGATGTGGACGGTGCCGGACGCGGTGCCCGCCACGATCTGGTGCGCCAGCGTGATCGCCTGGTTGATCGGGATCGCGAAGCCCTGCGCCCCGCTGTTCCCACCCCGGCGGCCGTTGAGCTGGTAGCCGGTGGACGCGGCGGTGTCGACGCCGATCACCTGGCCGTCCGCGTTCACGAGCGGGCCGCCGGAGTCGCCGGACTCGATGTTCGCCTCGACCTGGATCAGCCCGGTGAGCTGCTCGGAGGACCCGCTGGACTCGTCGGAGGCGGTGATGGACTGGTTCAACGCGCTGACCTTGCCGGGCGCGGGCACCGGGTCGCCGCCCTTGCCGCCCGCGTTGCCCAGGCCGAGGATCGGGTCGCCGACCTTCACGCTGGCGGAGTCGCCGAGGGTGGCGGTGGTCAGCCCCGACGCGCCGGTCAGCTTGATCACGGCGATGTCGTGGCTGCGGTCGTAACCCAGCACGGTCCCGGTGTAGGACTTGCCGTTGCCGATGTCGGCCGCCCTGATGCTGGTGGCGCCCTCGACGACATGGTTGTTGGTGAGCACCTCGCCGTCGGGGGTCAGCACGACGCCGGTGCCCGCCGCGGCCGCGCCCTGCAGCCCCAGCTGGGTGGTGATGTTGACGATGGCCGGGCTGACCTTCTGCGTCACCGCGTCGGCGTCGAGGGTCTTGTTCGTCGTGCTCTGGGCACCGACGGATCCGAAGTTCTGGTTCCCGCTCTGCGACGTCTCCGGCCACACGAGGTGCCCGATGCCCAGGCCGACGATCACCGCGAGCCCGAGTGAGACCAGCACCACGAAAGCGGCCCGCACCGGATGGCGCCGGGGCGGCGGTGACGGCTGGTACGGGGGTGGTGGCGGATAGTACTGGGGCTGGGTGTACTGCTCGTAGGGCTGCTGGTACGGCTGCTGCTGGGCCCAGGGGTCGTATCGCCGCTGGTCACCGGGGTATCCGTACTGGTCGTGTTCACTCACTGCGTGCTCCCGGCCCTCGGCGAATCCCTGGCCCATCCAGGAGACACCTCGATCCTGAGAGGAACCTGGGTCCGATTCCGTGTAAATCCTGTGGAAAGGGCTCGTGAGTGCGCGGCCGGTGAGAACCGGCCGCGCCACTCAGGAGTCCTTCCTCAGCGCCGGATCCGCTCCATCCCGGGGTCCACGAGGGGTTCGGCCGCGACGGTGGCTGCCACCCGCCGCCCGAAGTACTCGATTTCGACCCCGCTGCCGATCGCCACCGAACCGGGCAGCCACGCGTAGGCGATCGGCCGCGAGATCGTGTAGCCGTACGCCGCGCTCGTCACGTAACCGGCGGGGACGCCGTCGACGAACACCGGCTCCTTGCCCAGCACCACAGTGGCACCGTCGTCGATCGTGAGACACCGCAGGCGCCGCGCCGCCGTCTCCTCGGACCGCCCCTCGATAGCCGCGGAACCCATAAACGGTCCCTTGGCCGGACGCACGGCAAACCCCACGCCCGCTTCGTACGGGTCGTGTTCGGTGGTCATGTCCGTGCCCCACAGCCGGTAACCCTTCTCCAGCCGCAGGCTGTTGAACGCCGCCCGCCCCGCCGCGATGACGCCCAGCGGCTGCCCGGCCGCCCACAGCGCGTCCCACAAACGAAGACCGTTGTCGGCGCTGGTGTAGATCTCCCAGCCGAGTTCGCCCACATAGGACAGTCGCATCGCGGTCACCGGCACCCCGGCGATCCGCGCTTTGCGGGCCCGGAAGTACTTCAGGCCGGCGTGAGAGAAGTCCTCGCGACTCAACGGCTGCACGAGGTCCCGCGCCAGCGGTCCCCACACGCCGATGCAGCACGTCCCGCCGGTGATGTCCCGGACCTGCACTCCCGCGGGCTTGTACCGGAGGAAGTGGTCGACGTCGAGATTGCCGTTGATGCCGACCTGGAACACCTCCGGCTCCAGCCGCGCCACCGTGACGTCGCTGCGGACCCCGCCCGCGGCGTCCAGCATCAGCGTGTACGTGACCGAGCCGACCGACTTGTCGAGCTGGTTGGTGGTCAGCGACTGCAGGAATTCCAGCGAGCCCGGTCCGCTGATCTCCACCCGCTTCAACGGCGTCATGTCATACAGCGCAACGCCGTTGCGCGTGTGCCACGCTTCGGCCGCGGCGATCGGCGAATGGAACTGCGCCGACCAGCTGTCCCGCGCGGGCGGCAGCCAATCGAAAGGCAGTTTCTTCAGCAGTGGCGCGTTGGCTTCGTACCATTGTGGACGTTCCCAGCCACCGGCCTCCAGGAACACTGCGCCAAGTTCACGTTGCCGCGCGTGGAACGGCGTCACCCGCAGGTCGCGCGGGGAAAGCTTGGGCTGCAACGGATGCAGGATGTCGTAGACCTCCACGAAGTTCTGCTGCGCGGTCTCACTGACATACGACGGCGAGAGCTGGACGTCCTCGAAACGGTGGACGTCCACCTCGTGCAGGTCCGTTTCCGACTGCCCGTGCACCAGAACCTCGGCGACGGCCTTGGCGATGCCCGCCGAGTGCGTGACCCACACGGCTTCGGCGAGCCAGAACCCGCGCACGTCCGCGGACTCCCCGACCAGCGACTGCCCGTCCGGGGTGAAGGAGAAGATCCCGTTGAACCCTTCCTCCACTTTGGTCTGTCCCAGCGCCGGGAGCAGCAGCTTGCTCTGCTCCCACGATGGCGCGAAGTCCTCCTCGGTGAACGGAAGCATCGACGGCATCGACGTTTCGGTGACCTCCGAGTCCAAAGTGGACGAATCCACCGGCATCGGGCGGTGCGCATACGAGCCGATGCCGAGCCGGTCGACGTGCTCGCGGAAGTACAGGTCCTGGTCCTGGTGACGCAGGATCGGCAGGCCGGCCTCGGCCGCCTCGGTGTTACGCCCCACCAGTTCCGAGACCTGCCCGGTCTTCGCGTACTGGTGTGCCAGCGGCAGCAGCGGGACATCCATACCGACCATCGCGCCGATCTCGCGGCCCCAGAACCCGGCGCAGGACACCACGATGTCCGCCGGGAACTCGCCCTGGTCGGTCACCACACCCGTGACGCGCCCGCCGGACTGGAGCACTCCGGTGACCTTTGTGGACCCCACGAAACGAACACCCTGAGCTGTCGCGCGTGAAGCGAGGGCGACCACAGCCTTGGCAGCCCGCGCCAGCCCGTCGGTCGGGACGTGCAGTGCGCCGAAGATCCGCGAGCCGTCGAGCAACGGCCAACGGCTGACGCACTCGTCGGCGTCGATCAGCGAAGCCTCGATACCCCAGGATGTCGCCCAGCCGCGCTTGCGTTTGAGGTCCTCCCAGCGCGCCGGGGTGGTCGCGACCTCCATGCCGCCGACCTGGTTGAAGCACGGCAGGCCGTCGACCTCGAGACCGAGGAACTTCTCGACGGTGTAGCGCGCGAACTCGGTCATCGTCTTGGACGGGTTGGTCTGGAACACCAGGCCCGGCGCGTGCGAGGTCGACCCGCCGGTGCGCGGCAGCGGGCCCTGGTCGAGCACGGTCACGTCGGTCCAGCCGCGCGTGGCCAGCTCGTCGGCGAGGTTCGCGCCGACGATGCCGGCGCCGATGATCACGACTCGCGGTGCGGTCATGGCGGAACTCCTAACGGAAGACGACGGTGCTGTTGCCGTTGAGCAGGACGCGGCGTTCGCAGTGCCAGCGCACCGCCCGCGAGAGCGCGAGGGCCTCGGCGTCACGGCCGACGGTCACCAGCTCGCGCGGCGAGTAGGTGTGGTCCACGCGCTGGACCTCCTGCTCGATGATCGGGCCCTCGTCGAGGTCCGGGGTGACGTAGTGGGCAGTGGCGCCGACGTACTTCACACCCCGGTCGTAGGCCTGGTGGTACGGCTTCGCGCCCTTGAAGCCCGGCAGGAACGAGTGGTGGATGTTGATCGCGCGGCCCTGCAGCTTGCCGCAGAGGTCGTTGGACAGCACCTGCATGTACCGGGCGAGCACGACGAGGTCCACATCGTACTCACTGACCAGGTCGAGAAGCCGTTGTTCCGCCTCGGGTTTGGTCTCCGCCGTCACCGGGACGTGGAGGTACGGCACACCCGCGGCTTCGGCCATCGGCCGCAGGTCCTCGTGGTTGGACACGACCAGCGCGATGTCCGCGCCGAGGCTGCCCGCGCGCCAGCGGAAGAGCAGGTCGTTGAGGCAGTGCCCGAACTTGGACACCATCACCATGATCCGGTCCGGAGTGCCGTCGGCGAACGCGAATTCCATCCCGAAATCCCCGGCCACCGGCGTGAAGTCGTGGATCAGATCTTCCACAGCGGACTCGTTGGCGCAGGTGAACGCGGTGCGCAGGAACAGCGAGCTGCGGACGTCGTCGTCGAACTGCTGGTGCTCGACGATGTCGCAGCCGCGGCCGAGGAGGAACGTGGTCACCGCGTGCACGATCCCGGTGGTCTCCGGGCAGTTCAGCGTCAGCGTGAAGTGGCGGGCCATCAGCGCTCCCGGACGTATTCGAGGCTCGCGTCCACCAGCCAGGCCGCGAAGTAGTCCGCGAACGACGAGCGCACGAGGATGGTGAACTCGTCGTTCTCCCGAACCATCAACACGATTCCGGTGCGGGCCAACAGTGTCTGCACGCAGGTTCCCGGCGGTGACACACTGGGGTGCAGGTCGATCGAGCACCCGTGCGCGAGCACGTCCCGCACGACCGGCCCGGACAAGTCCACAGTGGTCCGTTGCGCCGACACGTCACACACGGCCCCGACATCGACTGCCCGCCGCAGCGTGGTTTCCAGTTCGTCCTGCCGGTCCGGCGCGGCGAGGATGAGGTATTCGTCAGGGCCCATCCAGAGCACGTCCAAGCCGGAGCCGGAGGTGAATGTGCAGGCCTCGGGCAGCGGGAAGCCCAGGGTGTGAGCGCCACGCAGCCGGAGGGTCAGGTGGGTCTGGAATGGACGCTCGACGGCGAAGCCGGGGAGCGTCCAGGCGGCGAGCGGGGAGCGTCGCAGGACTTCAGCCGTCACGACGGGCTCCTTCCTTGTCGAACAGGACCGAGTCGGTCACCGTCACCGGGACCACGTCGGAACCGACTGGCACGTAAAGGGTTTCACCGATCCGCTCGCGCCCGGAGCGCACCAGCGCCAGCGCGAACGTCCGAGCCAAAGCGGCGCTCGGGTAGCTCGACGTGACGTGCCCGAGCATCCGCACCGGCGGCTCAGGGACCACTTCGGACTCGATGATCTGCGAACCCTCGGGCAGCAGCACATCCGGATCCTGCGGCAGCAGGCCGACCAGCTGCTTGCGGTCGGGCCGGTTGTTCTCCGCCCGGGCGAACGATCGCTTGCCGATGAAGTCGGCTTTCTTCTTCGAAACCGCCCACGCCATCCCGAGATCCTGCGGGGTCACCGTGGCATCAGTTTCCTGGCCGATGATCGGGTACCCCTTCTCGGCCCGCAGGACGTGCATGGTTTCGGTGCCGTACGGGGTGATCCCGTACTCGGCGCCGGCGTCCATCAAGGACTCCCACAACGCCAGCCCGTAACAGGAGTTGACGTTGATCTCGTACGCCAGTTCGCCGGAGAAGCTGATCCGGCACACCCGCGCCGGGATCCCGGCGACCTCGGTGTCGTGCCAGGTCATGAACCCGAAGGCCGCATTGGACACGTCGAGGCCCGGCGCCAGCGCACCGAGGACGTTGCGCGAGCGCGGGCCGACGAGCGGGATCGTCGCCCAGTGTTCGGTGACCGAAGTGGCGAAAACGGCCAGGTGCGGCCATTCCGTCTGCAGCCACTCCTCCATCCACTCCAGGATCTTCGCCGCGTTGCCGGTGGTCGTGGTGATGAGGAACCGATCCTCCGCGACGCGGATGACAGTGCCGTCGTCGATCACCATCCCGTCGACACCGCACATCACGCCGTAGCGGATCCGGCCGGGCTTGAGGGTGCTCATCATGTTCGTGTAGAGCATGTCGAGGAACGCGCCGGCGTCCGGCCCCTGGACGTCGATCTTGCCCAGGGTGGATCCGTCCATCATGGCCACGCCGGTCCGCGCGGCCCGGCATTCGCGCAGCACGGCGTCGTGCATGCTCTCGCCGGGCCGCGGGTAGTACCACGGCCGTTTCCACTGGCCGACGTTCTCGAACTCCGCGCCGTGCTCGACGTGCCACGGGTGGATCGCGGTGACGCGGACGGGATCGTGCAGCTCCCCGCGGTTGCGGCCGGCCAAAGCAGCGAACGAAACCGGGGTGTAGGGCGGGCGGAACGTCGTCGGGCGCATGTCCTCCAGCGCCGTCCCGAGCGCGTCGGCGGTGATCCCAGCGGCGAGTATGCCGGACGTTTTGCCCTGGTCGTGCGCGGTGCCGATGGTGGTGTAGCGCTTGATGTGCTCCAGCGAACGCAGCCCGGCGCCGGTCGCGCGCAGTACGTCGGACACCGTGGCGTCGCGCTGCAAGTCGACAAATCGATTGTCCTCAGTGGACTCGTCGGTCGGCACCAGCCAGAGCACGGCGGACGGCGGCACCTCGCCCGCCGCGGCCCCGACGACCCGCATGTTCGGCAGGTCGCCGTCGGGGACGTAGGCACCGAGCTCAGCGGCGTACCGCAGCTTGCCGCGGGCCTGGCTGAACAGGTGCACCACCGGATTCCAGCCACCCGAGACCAGCAACAGGTCGCATGCGACGCGCTCCCCCGAAGTCGAGCCCAGCGGCGCCACGAAAGCCGCGCTGATCCGCGCGTCCCCCTCGGTACCGACAACACCGTGCCCCGCGCGGACTTCGATGTCCCGCTCCGCGGCAGCGAACGCGAGCCTGACGGGAATCTCCGGCCGTGCGTCGACGATCAGCGAGATCGCGACCCCGGCATCGGCGAGATCGAGCGCGGCCTGATACGCCGTGTCGTTCGTGGTGAACACGACCGCCCGGCTCCCGGCCAGCACACCGTGGCGGTGCAGGTACGTCCGCGCGGCCCCGGCGAGCATGATGCCTGGCCGGTCGTTGTCCGGGAACACGATGGGCCGCTCGTGCGCGCCGGTCGCGACGACGGTCTGCTTGGCCCGAATTCGCCATACCCGCTGCCGCGCAACACCTTCAGTGCGGTGTTGAAGCGCCAAAACGAACCCGTCGTCGTACGCCCCGAACGCCGTCGTCCGCCGCAGCACCAGAACATCCAAGCTCCGCAACTCGTCGACGACTCGCGCGGCCCAAGCCCTGTTCAGCGACGAGCCGCCCGGCTCTGGCTGGTCGTCGGCCAGCACCACCCGGGCACCGTCGCGAGCGGCCTCCAGCGCGGCCGCCAGCCCGGAAGGTCCGGCGCCGACCACGAGGACGTCGCAGTGCACGTGCTTGGCGTCGTAGCGCGCCGGGTCGGGCTCGGCGGCGAGCCGTCCCTGGCCCGGCAGGCCGCGCGCGACCAGGCCGTCGAACAGCTCCAGTGTCGTCGCGCTCAGCATCGGCTCGGGGAACGGTTCTTCCACCTGCACAAGCGCGTTCGGGTCCTCGACACCGGCCGCCATGATGCCGCGCGGGCGGCCGTACTTGATACTGGTCGCGACCTGGTGGACGCCGTTGGCGAGCAGCGCCGAGGCCAGCGTGTCCCCGCGCTGACCCACCAGCTCGCGGCCGTCGAAGGTGAAGTGCACCGGCTCACTGTCGTGAGTGGACAGTCGGAAGTTCACGAGATCACCGGCCGGGGTTCGCCCGCGCGGTACACCGCGAGGAGGTCGTGGGTGCGGGTGTCGCGGACGGCGTTGAACCAGCGGCGGCATCCCGCGGAGTGGCTCCACCGCTCGGCGAACGGGCCGCTCGGGTTGTCGCGGAAGAACACGAACTTCGCCCAGTCCTCATCGGAGGATGCCGACGGGTCGGCCGGGTAGGCGACGTGGGCCTGTCCGCCGTAGTGGAACTCGACCTCTTCGCGCGGCCCGCACCACGGGCATTTGATGAGCTGCACAGGGACTCCTAATGCGCGACGGCGGCGGCGCCGTGCTCGTCGACGAGGGCACCGGTGGTGAACCGGTCCAAAGTGAACGGTTCGGCGTACGGGTGCGGCTTGCCTTTCGCGATGGTGTCCGCGAAGACGTCGCCGACGCCCGGCGTGGCCTTGAACCCGCCGGTTCCCCAGCCACAGTTGAGGAACAGGTTCTCGACCGGGGTGAGCCCGATGATCGGCGAGGCGTCCGGGCTGACGTCCACGATGCCCGCCCAGCTCCGCAGCAGGTGCGCCCGCGCGAACACCGGGAACAGCTCCAGCGCGGCGGCCATCTGCTGCTCGATGATGTGGAACGAACCGCGCTGGCCGTAGCCGTTGTAGCTGTCGATCCCGGCACCCATCACGAGTTCACCCTTGTGCGCCTGGGAAACATAGACGTGCACCGCGTTCGACATCACGACGGTCGGGTGGATCGGCTCCAGCAGCTCGGAAACCAAGGCCTGCAACGGATGTGACACCAGCGGCAGGTCCAGCCCGACCATCCGGGCCAGCACCGACGAGTGCCCGGCCGCGCACAGCGCGACCTTCCCGGCAGCGATCCGGCCCCGCGAGGTCTCGACGGCGCTCACCCGGCCACCGGTCGTCCGAATGCCGGTGACCTCACAGTTCTGGATGAGGTCGACGCCCATCGCGGCCGCCGCGCGGGCGAAACCCCAGGCCACGTAGTCGTGCTTGGCGATCCCGGCGCGCGGCTGGAACGTCGCCCCGAGCACCGGGTACCGGACGTCCGGCGAGATGTTGACGATCGGGCAGATCTCCTTGACCCCGGCCGCGTCCACCCATTCGGCGTCGATCCCGTTGAGCTTGTTGGCCTCGACCCGGCGCACGCTGTCGCGGACGTCCTGCAGGCTGTGCGCCAGGTTCAGCACCCCGCGCTGGCTGAACAGGATCGGGTAGCCGAGATCCTCCTCCAGGCCTTCCCACAGCTTGAGCGCGTGCTCGTAGATGCCGGAACTCTCGTCCCAGAGGTAGTTGGACCGGATGATCGTGGTGTTGCGGGCCATGTTCCCGCCCGCGAGCCAGCCCTTCTCCAGCACGGCCACGTTCGTGATGCCGTGGACCTTCGCCAGGTAGTACGCGGTGGCGAGGCCGTGGCCGCCGCCACCGACGATCACGACGTCGTACGCCGGCTTCGGCTCGGGGTCGGCCCAGAGGAAGTCGGGGTGCTCCGGCAGTTCGGCGCCGGGAGTGCTGGGCATCTAACCCTCCGAGACAGCTGGTCGACTTCTAATATATCAATCGTCGATGTAGAGTAGGTCGGGTGAACGCACAGGTCAACCCACCGGTCAGCCCCTCCCTCGCGGAGCAGGCCTACCTCTTCATCCGGGATCGGCTGGTCATGCTGGACATCCGGCCCGGCGATCCGATCAACGAGGAGTGGCTGGGCTCGACACTCGGCATGGGCCGCACGCCGATCCGCGAAGCGCTCAAACGCCTGGAGGGCGAGCGCCTGGTGGTCGCCTACCCGCGGCGCGGGACGTTCGCCACCGACGTCAATATCTCCGACCTCGCGCACATCTCCGAGGTCCGGCGCACGCTGGAGCCGATGGCCACGGCGGCCGCGGCGAACCGGGCCACCGCGGCCGACCGCGAAGCGCTCACCGAGCTGCGCGCCGGCCTCGAATCCACCGAACCGGGCGGCGACAACGCGGAACTGCTCCGCACCGACCTCGCCCTGCACCGGGCGATCTACCGCTGCGTGCATAACCCGTTCCTCGAGGACACGCTGATCCGCTACGACAACCTGGCGACGCGGATCTGGTGCGTGTTCGTGCCGCGGCTGTCCGGGATGGCCGGCCACGTCGACGAGCACGTCCCGCTGCTGACCGCGATCATCGAGGGCGACGCCGAGAAGGCCGCCGCGCTGACGCTCGAGCACGTCACCGGCTTCGAGGCGGCGAT
This sequence comes from uncultured Actinomycetota bacterium, assembly GCA_963762765.1. GTDB lineage: Bacteria > Actinomycetota > Actinomycetes > Mycobacteriales > Pseudonocardiaceae > Amycolatopsis. The sequence continues at coordinate 166,867 of CAVXMR010000026.1, read as the reverse complement.
CCGGGCGCTCATTTGAGGTCAAGACGCCGCTTGACCCAGTCGTGGAACTCGCCGATGTGGTGCTCGCTGGGCACCAGGACGCCGCCTCCCGCGTACGAGCGGGAGCCCATGGCGAGCTGACAACGTTCGCACGCCTCGAAGTCCTGCAGGTTGACCCGGTGGAACAGCTCGACCGAGCGGCTGAGGTCCTTGCCGGACTCGACCACGCTCGGCAGGTACAGCCAGTCGCAGATCACCCGGGTCCGGTCCGGTGCCAGCGGATACATCCGGTGCCAGATCACGTGATCGGGCACCAGGTTGACGAACACGCCCGGCCGGATCGTGATGGCGTAGTAGCGCCGGTCATGGTCGTCGGACACCCCGGGCAGCCGGTCCACGCCCGCGCTGCCGTCGACGGTGAAGCCCTGGACGCCTTCGCCGAACTCGGCGCCGTGGCCGACGTAGTACTGCGCGGCGTACCCGTCGGCGAACTCCGGGAGGACCTCGGTGAGCTCCGGGTGGATCGTCGCGCAGTGGTAGCACTCCATGAAGTTCTCGATGATCTGTTTCCAGTTCGCCTTCACGTCGTAGGAGATGCGCTTGCCGACGGCGAGGTCCGCGACGGTGTAGCCGTCGATCTCCTCCAGCGCGCCGAGCCGCTCGGTGACCGCGCCCATCACGGTCTCCTCGAACGACGGCGGCTCGTCGGCCAGGCACACCCAGGCGTAGCCCTGCCACTCGCGCAGGTGGAGCTTGACGAGGCCGAACTCGGTGCGGTCGACGTCCGGCATGCCGGTGAGGTTGGGCGCGGCGATCAGCTTGCCGTCGAGCCCGTAGGTCCAGGCGTGGTACGGACACTGGAACGCGCGCTTGACGCTGCCGCTCTCGTCGGTGCAGATCCGCGCGCCGCGGTGGCGGCAGACGTTGAGGAACGCGTTGAGCTTCCCGTCCCGCCCCCGCGCGACCAGCACGCTCTCCCGGCCGATCTGCACGGTCTGGAACGCCCCGGGGGTCGCGAGGTCCGCGCTGCGCACCGCGCAGAACCAGTCGGCCTCGAAGATCTTCGCCTGCTCCAGCGCGAAGATCGCCGGATCGGTGTAGTAGGTGCCGGACAGCGTCGCCATCAGGCTCGGCGGCAGATCGGTGGTGGTCACCGGCGGTTCCTCTCGCTGGCGGGAGTTGCGCATCGCGCGCCGCGTTGCTTGTTCCGAAACAGCGTGACTCCGCCACGGACCCCTGTCAAGCAGCGATTTTCTACCGCCCGGTAACGAATTCCGGCGAACTCGCGTACCCAGACGGTCGGCTCGCGTACCCAGAGGGTCGACGACCGTCCAGGTACGCGAGCCGACTCTCCAGGTACGCGAGCCGACCCTCTGGGTACGTCAGTTGGCCGGGGGGCCTTCGATGGCTCGGCGGAAGAGGGTCTCGATCTCTTCGCGGGTCGGCTGGGGGTCGGCCAGGGCCGCCTGCATCAGGAGGCCGCAGAACAGGCCGGCCAGGAGGCGGCCCGTGAGCGGGTCGGTGCGGATGCTGTAGAGCTCGACGAGGGCGTCGTCCCAGGCCGCGCTCGCCTTCCGGAGCCGGGGGCGGTGCAGCGCGGCCACGTACAGGTCGTACTCGACCACCGTGTCGCGGTACTGCTCGGTGATGTAGCCCATCACCAGGTCGGCCAGCGCCGCCGCGAAGTCGGCGTCGGCCGGCAGGGCCTGCTCCCACTCCTTCAGCGCGTGGACGTTCTTCTCCGCGGCCTCGTGCAGGGCCACCTCGAGCAGGTCGTCCAGCGTGGCGAAATGGTAGGTCGTCGACCCGAGCGGGACCCCCGCCGCGGCCGCGACCGCGCGGTGGGTGAGGCCGTCGATCCCGCGCTGGGCGACGACCTCGATCGCCGCCTTCGCGATCCGCGTCCGCCGTTCCGGGTCGTTGGGACCACGACGCTTCGTCGCGGCGGTTTCGATCTTCGACATCGCTGCCGACAGCCCCCTTCGTCCTGCACTGCGTTCGAAGTGGATCGTCGCATGCCAGCTGCCGGATGCCTAGTTGTGGACATCTGTACATGCTTCGCGTACAAATGTACGCACTCCACGTGCCCGGCGTCACATCGAACGACACGGGAAGGGCCCCATGAAGGACCTCCACATCGACGGTATCTGGGTGGACGCCTCCACCGGAACCGCTTTCGACGTGCTGAATCCCGCCACCGGCGAAGCACTGACCCAAGTGGCCGAAGCCGGCCCCGAAGAAGTCGAGGCCGCCGTCGGAGCGGCACGGAGAGCGTTCGAAGGACCGTGGCGCCAGACGTCCGCCGCCGGCCGCGGGGTCCTGCTCGACCGCATCGCCGACCTGCTGGTCCGCGACCGCGAGGAGCTCGCCCGCATCGAGAGCCTGGACACCGGCAAGACCCTCGGCGAGGGCCGCATCGACATCGACGACGTCACCAACGTCTTCCGCTACTACGCCGGCCTCGCCGACAAGGACGCCGGGCGGATGGTCGACGCGGGCAGCTCGAACGTCGTCAGCCGGATCGTGCACGAGCCCGTCGGCGTGTGCGCGCTGATCGCGCCGTGGAACTACCCGCTGCTGCAGATGTCCTGGAAGCTCGCCCCGGCGCTGGCCGCGGGCAACACCACCGTGCTCAAGCCCAGCGAGGTCACCCCGCTCACCACGATCCGGCTGGTCACGCTCGCCGAAGAGGCCGGCGTCCCGGCCGGCGTGGTCAACCTCCTGCTCGGGCCGGGCCACGTCGGCGCGGCGATCGTCGAGCACCCCGGCGTCGACCTGGTGTCCTTCACCGGCGGCTACGCGACCGGCGAGAAGATCATGACCGCCGCAGCCAAGGGCGTCCGGCGAGTGGCTCTGGAGCTGGGCGGAAAGAACCCGAACGTGGTGTTCGACGACGCCGATTACGACACCGCGCTCGACTACGCGCTGATGGCGGCGTTCGTCCATTCAGGACAGGTGTGTTCTGCGGGGGCGCGCCTGATCGTCCAAGATGGAATCCATGACCGGTTCGTCGCGGACCTCGCCGCGCGCGCCGACCGGATCCGGGTCGGCGATGGGCTCGACCCCGCCACCGAGACGGGGCCGCTCGTCAGCGCGCAGCACCGCGCCAAGGTGGAGGCTTACATCGCCGGCGCCATCGAGGCGGGGGCGACCCTGCGCGCGGGCGGACACCGTCCGGAAGATCTGCCGCACGGATTCTTCTTGCGCCCCACGGTGTTCAGTGACTGCACGGCCGAAATGGCCGTCGTGCGCGAAGAGGTTTTCGGCCCGGTTGTCACCGTGGAAAGCTTCACGGACGAGGCCGAAGCGGTCAGACTGGCCAACGATACCGAGTACGGGCTCGCCGGGGCGGTGTGGACGTCGGACGCGTCACGCGCCCAGCGGGTCGCCGGGGCCCTGCGCCACGGCACCGTGTGGATCAACGACTACCACCCCTACCTGCCCCAGGCCGAATGGGGTGGTTTCGGCAAGTCCGGCATCGGGCGCGAGCTCGGACCGTCGGGGCTCGCCGAGTACCGCGAGGCGAAACACATCTATCAGAACACCGATCCCGCACCGCAGCGCTGGTTCAAGGGCTGAGGATTCCCTGCTCCCCACCACGAGGCTGAAACATTTAAGGACGAGGTCATGACGATAGATTCCAAGCCGGCCGGCGGGGGGCCTGCTGCCGATGACTCCTCCGAGCTCGCGAAGTTCGGCTACCGCCAGGAACTCGAACGCTCGCTGGGCTCATTCTCCAGCTTCGCCGCCGGGTTCAGCTACATCTCCATCCTGACCGGCGTCTTCCAGCTGTTCTTCTTCGGCTTCGGTTCGGGGGGACCGGCCTTCATCTGGACCTGGCCGCTGGTGTTCCTCGGCCAGCTCGCGGTCGCGCTGTGCTTCGCCGAGCTGGCCGGCCAGTTCCCGCTCGCCGGCTCGGTGTACCAGTGGGCCAAGCAGATCGCGAAACCGGCGACGTCCTGGCTGGCCGGCTGGATCATGATCATCGGCGCGATCGTCACGGCCGCGGCCGTCGCGGTGGCCTACCAGATCATCCTGCCGCAGGTGTCGACCGCGTTCCAGATCGTCGGCAGCGACGCCGACGCAGGCCTGACGTCCACCCCGGGCGGCGCGCAGAACGCGATCATCCTGGCGCTGGTGCTGGTCGTGTTCGCCACGATCGTGAACGTCATCGGGGTCAAGCTGATGGCGCGGATCAACAACTTCGGCGTCGCGGTCGAGCTCGGCGCCAGCGTCCTGCTGATCATCGCGCTGGCCATCCACATCAAGCGCGGTCCGGGGCTGGTGTTCGACACGCACGGCGCGGGCGAGGGCACGTCGCTGGGCTACCTCGGCGCGTTCCTGGTGGCGTCGCTGATGAGTGCGTATGTCTTCTACGGCTTCGACACCGCGGGTGCGCTCGCCGAAGAGACGCTGGAGCCGCGCAAGCACGCCCCGCGCGCGATCATCCGGGCGATCACCGCCGCGTTCCTCGTCGGCGGGCTGATGATGCTCGTCGGCATGATGGCGGTCGGCGACCTCAACGCCGAGGAGCTCTCGACGTCCGGCATGCCGTACCTGCTGAAGAGCACGCTGGGCACCGGATTGGGTGACGCGTTCCTGATCTGCTCGGCGATCGCGATCACGGTGTGCTGCCTGGCCGTGCAGACCGCAGCGATCCGGATGACCTTCGCGATGGCCCGCGACGGACGCCTGCCCTTCAGCAAGGCGCTGGCCAAGGTGTCGCCTCGCTCGAAGACGCCGGTCCTGCCCGCGCTGATCACCGGCGGGCTCACCGTGGTCGTGCTGCTGATCAACCTCGGCAACCAGCGGGCGTTCTTCATCCTGACCTCGACCGCGATCATCCTGTTCTACATCCCGTACCTGATGGTCACCGTGCCAATGCTGGTGCGCCGCCTGCGCGGGCAGTGGCCGCGCCCGGAGCACGGCCCGTACTTCAAGCTGGGCCGCTGGGGCGTCGTGATCAACTTCGTCGCGGTGCTCTACGGCGCCGCGATGACGATCAACCTGATCTGGCCGCGCGCCGAGGTCTACGGCGAAGACCACTGGTACTTCCAGTGGGGCGCCATGATCGTCACCGGGCTGATCGTCGTGGTCGGCGGCATACTGCTCCTCGTCCGCCGCAGCACCTGGGGCAGTGCCCACACCAGTCCGGAGCACATGCCCGAACCGCAAGGAGGAGAGTCACTGTGAGTGCCGGCCAGTACGACTTCATCATCGTCGGCGGCGGTTCGGCGGGCAGCGCGCTGGCCAACCGTCTCTCGGCCGACCCTGCGAACAAGGTCCTGGTGCTCGAGGCCGGGCGCTCGGACTACAAGTGGGACGTCTTCATCCACATGCCCGCGGCGCTGACGTTCCCGATCGGGTGGAAGTACTACGACTGGATGTACCGGAGCGAGCCCGAGCCGTTCATGAACCGGCGCCGGATCTACCACGCCCGTGGCAAGGTGCTCGGCGGTTCGTCCAGCATCAACGGGATGATCTTCCAGCGCGGCAACCCGATGGACTACGAACGCTGGGGCGCCGACCCCGGAATGTCCACATGGGACTACGCGCACTGCCTGCCCTACTTCCAGCGTATGGAGAACTGTCTCGCCGACCCGCCGGACGGGCAGTGGCGCGGGCACGACGGGCCGCTGGAACTGGAGCGCGGCCCGGCGACGAACCCGTTGTTCGGCGCGTTCTTCGACGCCGCCGAGCAGGCCGGCTACCCGCGCACCGACGACGTCAACGGCTACCGGCAGGAGGGTTTCGCGCCCTTCGACCGCAATGTGCGCCGTGGGCGGCGGCTTTCGGCGGCCGGTGCGTACCTGCACCCGGTGATGGACCGTCCTAATCTGACTGTCCACACGCGAGCGTTCGTGTCGCAGATCCTGTTCGATGGCGACCGCGCGGTCGGCGTCGAGTACGCGCAAGGCCGCGGCACGCCTACCGAGGTGTACGGCAAGGAGATCATCCTCTGCGGCGGCGCCATCAACACGCCGCAACTGCTGCAGCTCTCCGGCGTCGGCAACGCGACGGAACTGCGGGCGCTCGGCATCGACGTCGTGAAGGATCTGCCGGGCGTCGGCGAGAACCTGCAGGACCACCTGGAGGTGTACATCCAGTACGCCTGCAAGAAACCGGTGTCGATGATGCCGTCGCTGGCGAAGTGGAAGCGGCCGTTCATCGGCGCGCAGTGGCTGTTCCTGCGGTCGGGTCCGGCCGCCACGAACCACTTCGAGGGCGGCGGGTTCGTCCGCGGCAACGACGAGGTCAAGTACCCGAACCTGATGTTCCACTTCCTGCCGGTGGCGATCCGCTACGACGGCTCGGCGCCGACCGCGGGCCACGGGTACCAGGTACACGTCGGGCCGATGTACGCCGACACGCGCGGCACGGTGAAGGTCACCTCGACCGACCCGCGCGAGCACCCGGCGATGCAAGTTCAACTACCTGTCCACCGAGAACGACCGCAAGGAGTGGGTGGAGGCCGTCCGGGTCGCCCGGAAGATCCTCAACCAGCCCGCGATGGCCGAGTACAACGACGGCGAGATCTCGCCGGGGCCCTCGGTCGAGACGGACGAGGAGATCCTCGACTGGGTCGCCAAGGACGCCGAAACCGCGCTGCACCCGTCGTGCACGGCGAAGATGGGCGTTGACGACATGTCCGTCGTCGACCCGCAGACGATGGGCGTGCACGGGCTGCAGGGCCTGCGCGTCGTCGACGCTTCGGTGATGCCGTACGTGACCAACGGGAACATCTACGCCCCGGTGATGATGGCCGCCGAGAAGGCCGCCGACCTGATCCTCGGCAACACCCCGCTGGCCCCGATCAAGCTGCCCTTCTACCGGCACGGGGAATCGCCCCTGACGCCGGGATAGGCCCGCCGCGCCGGCCGTGACGGCCCCCTCACCGGTACTCCATCCCCGCCGGTGAGGGGGTTTTCGCGGCGTCTTTTTCTTTTGGAAATCACCCCTTGACGTGCGGCTTTTCGCGTCGCAGACTTGTTGCGTATCGCAGTCGAAGTTCCCCAATGCGCAACTCACCCCGGAGGTAGTGATGATCCGCGCGTGCACGGTGGACGAGCTGCCCCCCGGCGAATCCGTCCGGATTCCCGGGGTCGAGCCCATCGCGGTGTTCCGCACCGAGGAGGGCGAGCTCTATGCCATCGGGGACACCTGCAGCCACCAGGACGCCTCGCTCGCCGATGGCTGGCTGGAAGGCTGCTTCGTCGAATGCCCGCTGCACGCGGCACTGTTCGACCTCCGCACCGGCATGCCGTCGTGCCTGCCCGCGAAGCAGCCCGTACGCACGTACCCGGTGTACGTCGAGGACGGCGTGATCTACGTCCAGACGGCGGCCGAGGACGCGGCGTGAAGAGCGTCGCGATCATCGGCGCTTCGCTCGCCGGGCTGCGCTCGGCGCAGGAGCTGCGCGCGCAGGGTTACGACGGCGAAGTCGTCCTCGTCGGCGAAGAGCTGCACCAGCCGTACGACCGGCCGCCGCTGTCGAAGGCTTTCCTGGCCGGGACGGCTTCGCGCGCTTCGCTGGACCTTCTCGATGCTGCCGATCTGGACGCTCTCTCGCTGACATTCCGGCTCGGCGTCCGCGCGGAACGGCTGGACCACGGCCGGATCCTGCTCTCGGACGGCCGCCAGCTGCACCCCGACGGTGTCGTCATCGCCACCGGCGGCCGGGCCCGGACCCTGCCCGGCTTCGCCGACATCGCCGGCGTCCACACGCTGCGAACCCTGGACGACGCCCTCGCGCTGCGCTCTTCGCTCGAGGGGTCGCCGCGGGTGGTCATCGTCGGCGCCGGATTCATCGGCGCGGAGGTGGCTTCGACCTGCCGCGGGCTGGGCCTGGAAGTCACCGTGCTGGAAGCACTTCCCGCTCCCCTGGCCCCGGTTCTGGGCCCCGAGCTGGCCGCGGTGTGCGCCGGCCTGCACGCCTCCGGCGGCACTTCGCTGCGGTGCGGTGCCATGGTCGACAGCCTGGTCACGGCGGCCGGACGGGTGGTGGCGGTCCGGCTCGCGGATGGCGCCGAACTCCCGGCGGACGTGGTGGTGGTCGGCGTCGGCATGATCCCGGCGACGGACTGGCTGGTCGGTTCCGGGCTCACCGTGGACAACGGCGTCGTGTGTGATAACGGCCTGGTCACGTCGCTCGCGAACGTCGTCGCGGTGGGCGATGTCGCCCGCTACGGCGGTTCGCGCCACGAGCACTGGACGAACGCGAGCGAGCAGGCCCCCGTGGCCGTGGCGAACCTGCTGGCCGGGTCGACGGTCCAGCCGTACGTGCCGAGCGGGTACGTCTGGTCGGACCAGTACTCGGCGCGACTGCAGCTGGCCGGGCACCCCCGGCCGGGCGACTCGGTGTCCTTTGTGGACGGATCGCCGTCGGACGGCGCTTTCGTGGCCACCTACCTGCGGGACGGCGAGACGGTGGGCGTGTTCGCGATGAACAACGCGAAGCTCTTCAACCGCCTGCGCCGGCAAGCGCTTCGTAAGCCCGCTGCGGTTTAGCGGGGCTAGGGCTCTCGTGAGTGGTAAGTAGGGTCCTAACCCTACTTACCACTCACGAGGGCCGGGGAAGCGTCAGCCGAGGGCGAGGTCGTCCAGCTGAGTCTCCAGCAGGGCGCGCCAGCTCCAGCGGCGTTCGGCCGGGTCGGCGTCCTTGCCCGGCGCCGGGCCGAGCGGCAGTGCCTGGTCGTCCACGCCGTAGCTCACCCGGTACGCCAGCACCGAAGCCGCCACACGGATCCACTCGTCCCCCGCCGCACCGGGCGGTGGCGCGACGCCGAACGCGTGGCTGAACCACACCGGCAGCAACGCGCTGGAGCCGATCGCGTCGGTGATGCTGGTGCGCAGCCGGGTCTGCAGGTCGGCCCACGCGCGCTCGGCGCGTTCCAGCTGCGGCAGGATCTTCGCCTCGATGACGTCGGCCTCGTCGAGCGCGTGCTTGGCGGCCTCCGCGACCGTCGCCGCGGTGGGGATTTCCTCGTCCAGCAGCGTGCGGCGACGGCGGGTGAGCATGGTCAGCTCGGCGTCGGCGTCACCGCGGGCGGACGAACCGCGGCCGGTCTTGGCGAGCGTGGTGATCGTCCGGATCAGGTCCGCGTCGCACGAGGTGAGTGCGAGCCGCAGCTGCGTGTGCCGCTCCAGCTGCTCCTCGTACCGGGCGCGCTGCTGCTTCGGGACGAGCTGCTTCTCCAGCGTGTCCCAGCGCGCGGCCTCGGTGGCGAGCTCGCGGGTCTCGGGCCCGACCGCGTCCAGGTCGACGACCGGGATGCCGTCGGACAGCCGCACCGCGCGTTCCAGGGCCTGGAGCTGCTGCTGGACGCGCTCGATCTGGCGCGTCACGAGGTCCATCCGTGACTCGTACCGGCGCACGCCGCCGGTGTGCCGCTCGACCTTCTCGTTCAGGTCGGTCAGCTCGCGGCGCAGCCCCTGGTCACGGGCATCGGCCTCCTCGACGGCGTACCGCAGGCCCTCGACGAGGTGGAACAGGTCGTCCAGGTCGCGGCGTGTTTCGTCGACCGGCTCTTCGTACTCGGCGGCGAAATCCGGATCGTCGCCGTAGGTCGCATAGGTCATGCGCTCTCCCCGGGAACCCGGTTTTCGGACACCAGCAGGAAGATCGTGCCCGCGACGGCCAGCACGGCGAGCACGATCAGCACGATCGACGCCGGTTGCGACGGCCACGGGATCAGCGCCATCCCGGTCAGCGCGGCCGCGCCGACCCCGGCCGCGGCCGCTCGCTTGCGCGCGCGGATGGCGTCGTCGGTGAACCGGACCGGGCCGAACGCGACCCGCAGCCCGGCGCCGAACAGCGGGATCGCGGGCGCCAGCCACGCCGGGCCGACCGCCTCGAACAGCACCAGCGCCCCGGCGATCATGGCGACCAGCACCGGCGCCGCGGCGAACTGCACCGCCGACCGCTGCACCGCCGCGTGCCGCGCCTCGAGCTGCGCGCGCACCAGCCGTCGTTCCGCCTGCTCGGCGACGACTTCGGTGCTCACCAGCTCCTCGGCGGTGCCGATCAGCTTGTCCATCGCCGCGACGCGCTCGACCTCGGCGAGCGCGTTGTTCGCCGTCAGCTGCGCGAGCAGCTCCTTCTGGAGCCTGCTCACCTTGGCGATCGCCTGGTCGCGCTCGTGCTGGGCCGCAGTGGTCACCCCACCACTTTAAGTGCGACGGCCGTCACGACACGCCAACATGGCCGGTGCGTCTCGCAGATGCGCCCCGGCCGGGGGAATCAGTTCCCGGAACTGCGGTCGTTGTAAAGGCGGTAGACGACGTAGCCCGCGACCCAGGTTCCTGCCACGATGGCCAGAGTCAGCAGGATCGTAAAGAAGATCTCCATCGGACGTCCTCAATCTTCGGGCAGCATCGAACCGCGAACCGAAGCTAGCACGGGCGTTCCGCGATGGCCGGTGTCCACCCGGGACGGGGTGACTGAGCTCACCGGCTCCGGCACGGTCCGTTGTTCGGTAGTTCTGCAGACGCTAAGCAGGTTCGCGCCCCGCCAGGATTTCGCCCTGCCGGTGACAGCGCCTCATCGGCGCGCATCACCTTGTGAATTCCAGTGGGGAGAAACACCGAATGAGTACCTACCAAGATTCCGCCTACGCGGGCACCGCGCCTGCCGCGCCGGCCAAGCCGCTCACCGTGACGCTCACGATGTGGCTGTCGCTCGCCGTGGGCCTGCTGGGCCTGATCGGCGGAATCGTCATGATCACCGGCGGGCACGCGTCGATCCGGAAGTTCGTCGACGGCACGTTCGGGGACACGCTCGGCTCGGCCGACGGCTCCGCCCTGCTCGACGCAGTGCTCGCGGACGCGTACAACAAGCTCGTCGTCAAGGCCGTGATCGGCATCGTGGCGTCGCTGCTGGTCGTGCTGTTCGCGTTCCTGGCCCGCAACGCCGCGACCGGACCGCGGATCGGGCTCGTCATCGTGCTCTTCGTGGGCATGGGTGCGGCCAGCGGCCTGCAGCTGGGCGACCGCGAGGTGCTGCCCAGCGCGTCGATCATCATCGCCGCGATCACGCCGCTGCTCGGCCTGATCGCGATCGTCCTGGCGCTGCTGCCCGCGTCGAAGCGGTACGCGAACGCCCGCAAGGGCGCCTGAACCGCTAGCCTTGCGCCTTCGTTCCCGGCGGGCAGGCCGGGAACCGAGGGGTAAGGACCCAGCGAATGGCGCGGACGCGTACCAGACGACAGCCCCCACCCGCCGCGACGCCGGCCGGTGGGGGCTGTCCCGCGCTCACCGGCCGCACGGAGGAGTTCCGGCGGCTGCTGGAGCTGTTCTCCGGCACGACCGGCCACCTGGTCGAGATCGTCGGCGAACCCGGCATCGGCAAGACCAGGCTGCTGCGCGAAGCGGCCACCGCGACCAGCGCCGTCGTGCTCTGGGGTGGCGCGACCGAGTACGAAAGCCAGCTCGCGTTCGCCGTGTTCCGCACCGCGTTCGAGGACTTCCTCCCCGGTGTCGACCCCGCCCGTCTCGACGGTCTCGATCCCGCCCAGCTGACACTGCTGCGGTCGATCTTCCCTTCCCTGCCCGGTTCCGGGGACGCCGGCACCGAACCACCGGCCGACCGGTTCCGCCTGCACCGCGCGGTCCGCGCGCTGCTGGAGTGCGTCGCCGTGGACGGGCCGCTGCTGCTCGTGCTCGACGACCTCCACTGGGCCGACGACGGCACGCTCGAACTGGTCCAGCACCTCCTGCGCCACCCACCCCAGGCCGCGCTGACCATCGCGGTCGCGTACCGGCCCCGCCAGGCGCCGGCCCGGCTGCGCGCGGCGATCCGGGCCGCGGTCGACGTCGGCACGGCCACCGCGATCGAGCTCCGCCCGCTGCGCTTCGACGAGGTTTCGCCTCTGCTGCCAGGCTTCGACGAACCCGCGCGCAAACAGCTTTATGAGCAGAGCGAAGGAAATCCGCTCTATCTGGAGGCGCTGTCCCGGCGCGCGACCAACGGCCTGGCGGCCACCGACCCGTCCGAACCGGTGCAGCTGGTGCTGGGTTCCGAGATCGCCGGGCTCGACCCGGTCCCGCTGCTGGTGGCGCGTGCGGCGGCGATCGTCGGCGACGTCTTCGAACCCGCCGTCGTCGCCGAGGTCGCGCAGGTCAGCCCCGGCGTCGTGCTCGACGCCCTGGACTGCCTGGCCGCGCGTGATCTGGTCCGTCCCGCCGGGGCCGGTGACCGGCACCAGTTCCGCCATCCGCTGGTGCGGCACGCGGCGTACCAGGGCACCGGCGCCGGCTGGCGGATCGCCGCGCACGGCCGGGCCGCGGCGGCGCTGAGCAGCCGTGGCGCGCCCGCCGCCGACCAGGCCCACCACGTCGAACAGTCCGGACGCAGCGACCAGGCGGCGATCGACATCCTGGTCGAGGCCGCCGACACCGCGCTCTACACCGCGCCCGCGGTTGCCGCGCACTGGTTCCGGGCCACGCTGCGGTTGCTGCCCGCGTCGGCGTGCCGGCACGCGGTGCTCGACCGGCTGGCGCGCGCTTTGGGCATGAGCGGCCACCTCGTCGAAAGCCGCGAGGTGATGCACGAGCTGCTCACGTCGCTGCCGCGCTCGAGCGAGCGGCGCGCGCACGCGGCGTGCTTCTGCGCGATGATCGAACGCCTGCTGGGCCGCTACGCCGAGGCCAACGCGATGTTGCTCGCCGAGCTGGACGACCTCGCCGACACCGAGGGCGCCACCGCGATCATCATCAAGACCGGCCTGGCGTTCGGCTACATGCTGCGCGGCGACTTCACCGCGGAGCGCGACTGGACCGACGAGGCCGTGTCGACGGCCCGCGCGCTGGGCGACCCGCTGCTGCTCGGCTCCGCGCTGACCGTGCACGCCCTCGGCATCATGATGGGCCTGCGCACGGCCAGTGGCAGCGGGACGCGCGAGGTCGTGCTGGCCTGCTTGGCCGAGGCGGGCGCGATCGCCGACCGGCTGACCGACCCCGAGCTGGTGGAGCACATCGACGCCTACGCCGTGCTCGGCTCGGCGGAGTTCATGGTGGAGCACTATCCCGCCGCCGAGCGGCACCTGTCGCGGATCCTGCGGGTCGCGAGGGCGTCCGGCCGCGTCCACCTGCAGACCAATGTGGCGCTCGGGCTGGGCAGTCTCTGCGGGCGGACCGGCCGGATGCGCCAAGCGCTGGCGCACTTCGACGACGCCCGTGACTCCGCGCTGCTGACCGGCAGCACCGAACAGCTGAGCCTGAGCCAGGCCTGCCGGTCGTGGATCATGGCCTGGATGGGCGACATCGAGGGCGCCCTGTCGACGGCGGACGCGGCGGCGGAGATCGCCGGCTCGCTGCCGGGCTACTTCTCGGTGACCACGCGGTACCGGCAGGCCTACGTCCGTTACTACGCAGGCGATTCCGAAGCCTGCACGCGGTTGCTGCTGGCAGGCTGCGGCGGACCGGACCTCACGCTGCTGGATCCCTTGAGCCGCCTCAACGGCTACTCGATCCTGACCGCGTGCGCGGTCGACCTCGGCCTCGGCGAGGAGGCCCTTTCGTGGGCCGAGCGCGCGATGGCGGGGCTGGCCACGGCGCCGTCGTCGAACAACATCGGCGTGGCAAACATGGCGATGAGCACGGCGTTGTCCGACCGCGACCCCGTGACGGCCCTGGCCCACGCCGAGACGGCGGTCGCGGCGTTCACCCGCACCGGCGATCTGACCTTCCTCGGCTGCGCGCACCTGGCCGCGAGCCGTTCGCTCGGCGACGACATCGTGGCGGCCCGCGCCCGGATCGGGCGGGCGCGCGAGCTGTTCGAGAAGGCCGAAGCGCTGCTGTTCCTCCGCTTCGCCGACAAGGCCCAACGCCGCCTGAACGCCCGCCAGTCCCGCAACGGCGCGTTCGCGGGCCTGACGCGACGGGAGCGCGAGATCGCCGATCTGGTCGCGGCCGGCTTGACGAACCGCGCTATCGCCGAACAGCTCTTCCTCAGCGCGCGAACGGTGGAATCGCACGTCGCGAAGGTGCTCGCGAAGCTGGAGGTGTCCACGCGATCGGCGATCGTGCACGCGCTGTCCCGGGAATCCGCCTAACTTGGTGGCATGACTGCTGCCGAGCTCGCCGACGACCTGCTCGACGCCCTGGCCGGGGAAAACCCGCTGCTGGCCACGTTTCAGGGCATTCCAGGCCACGATCACGAACTGCCGGACCTCTCTTTGGCCGCCGCGGACCAGCTGCGCGAGCGCGCCTCGCGGATCGAAGCGGCAGCCACCGCTTCGGACGACCAGGACCACGTGACGCTGGGCCTGGTCGTCCAGCAGGCGGCGGCGATCCGCACCCGCCTCGACGCGCGCCTCCCGGAATTCGTCCTGGCCGCCCCGATCGAGGCGGCCGGGGTGTCGATCCTGACCTGGCTGCCCCAGCAGACTTTCGCGAACCCGGAGGCGGAGGCGGATTACGTACGCCGTCTCGCCGTGCTGCCCGCTTACTACGCGACCGTGGCCTCGCGCCATCGGTTGGGCATCAGCACCGGGTGGACGCCGGTGGATCGGATGGCGCGCAACGCGCTCGGCTTCATCGACCGTTTCCTCGGCCAGGACGCGATCTTCGCGCAGCCGCTGAGCGCGCCCCACGCCGCCGCGCGCGACCGGCTCGTCGCGTCGGAGATCCGCCCTGCCCTGGTGCGCTACCGGGAAGTGCTGGCTACCGAAGTCCTGGGACACGGACGTCCCGACGCTCAGCCCGGTCTGTGCTGGCTCGAGGGCGGTGAAGCGACGTACGCGGCTCTCGCCGGTATGCATACGACAACCGCGCACACCCCGCGTGAGCTGCACCAGATGGGCCTCGACCTGATTTCGGCGCTTTCGTCCGAGTACGCCACAATCGGCGCCCGCGCCTTCGGTATCTCCGACCCGGCGGCCGTCCGGCATCGGCTGCGGACCGACGAGTCGATGCGCTGGCGCGACGGCGAGGAGATGCTGGCGGCGGCACGCGCGGCCGTCTCGCGCGCGACGGCGGCCGCGCCCGGCTGGTTCCACCGCATTCCCTCGGCCGCCTGCGAGGTGCGCGCGGTCCCCGCGGCCGACGCCCCGGTCGCGTCGGCGGCGTACTACCTCGATCCGGCGCCGGATGGCAGCCGCCCCGGCATCTACTTCCTCAACACTCACGAAGCCTCCTCCCGGGACCGCTTCATCGCGGAGACGGTGGCGTTCCACGAAGCCGTGCCCGGCCACCACTTCCAGGTCTCGCTGGCGCAGACGTTGACCGACGTGCCGAAGCTCCGCACGGTCGCCGACGTGACGGCCTACAACGAGGGCTGGGCGCTCTACACCGAGCGGCTGGCCGACGAGATGGGCCTGTTCTCCGACGACGTGATGCGCCTCGGCATGCTCGCGGAGGACTCGGTCCGCGCGGCCCGCCTGGTGGTCGACACGGGCCTGCACGCGCTGGGCTGGCCGCGCTCCCAGTGCGTCGACTACCTCCGGACGCACACGGCGATGAGCGAGGTCGAGATCCAGACCGAGACCGATCGGTACATCGAATGCCCTGGCCAGGCGCTCGCGTACATGGTCGGCCGCCTCGAGATCCAACGCCTGCGCTCGCTCGCGGCGTCGGCGCTGGGCCCGGCATTCGACGTGAAGGACTTCCACGACGTGGTCCTCGACGGCGGCCCGCTCCCGCTGGGGGTGCTGGAGGCCGTCGTTCGCGCCTGGATCGGTCTCTGACTATTGTCAGAGAATGGATGCCCACCAGGTCGGCACGGTCCGCCGCTTCAACCGCACGGTGACCCAGCGCATCGGCGCCCTCAACGACGCCTTCCTGTCGCGCTCGCGCCCGCTCGGCCAGGCACGCGTGTTGTGGGAGATCGGCACGTCGGGCTGCGACGTCCGCCTGCTGCGCGCTCGCCTCGACCTGGACTCCGGTTACCTGAGCCGCCTCCTGCGCGCCCTGGAGACCGACGGCCTGGTCACGGTCTCGCAGTCCGAATCGGACGCCCGCATCCGCACCGCGCACCTCACGCCCGAGGGCCTGACCGAGCGCGCCTTGCTCGACGACCGCTCCGACGAGGCTGCGGTCTCGATCCTCACACCGCTGAGCACGTCCCAGAAGGACCGCCTGGTGACTGCGATGGCGGAGGTCGAGCGCCTGCTGTTGGCGTCGATGGTGCAGGTCCGCATCTGCGACCCCCAGCACCCGGACGCCCGCACGGCCCTCCGCGAGTACTTCGCCGAACTGTCCCGCCGCTTCGACTCCGGCTTCGACCCGGCCTTGAGCATCTCGGCCGAGGACGCGGAACTGACCCCACCGGCCGGCCTCCTCCTGGTCGCCACCCTGCACGCCGAGCCGGTGGGCTGCGGCGCGCTGAAGTTCCACCCCGACGCCCCTGCCGAACTGAAGCGCATGTGGGTGGCCCCGACGGTCCGAGGTCTTGGCCTCGGCCGCCGCCTGCTGGCGGCGCTCGAGTCCGAGGCTTCGGCCGCCGGTGCTCGCGCGGTCCGATTGGAGACCAACCGCTCGCTGGACGAGGCGATCAGCCTTTACCGCTCGGCCGGGTATCAGGAAACGTCGGCGTTCAATGACGAAACGTATGCGCACCATTGGTTTGAGAAGTCTCTTTAGAACGGTGGCGCCTCCTCCGGGGGGCGTGGTTCGTGGAAGGGTTCGGGTGTGCTGGTGTAGGTGCGCCCGGCGGGCGTTGTCGTCGGACAGGACAGCCAGGGCGGAGACGACCATGTCGGCCTTGTACCGGTCGATGACGCCGTTCTCCAACGCCGCCAGCGTATGCGGAAGCAGGGTGGTCAGGATCCGGGCATGCGCGATCTCTCTATCTACCTGTCTTTTGCCGAGTTTGAGGGCGAGGGTGAGTTCGGCTTTGACGGATCGTTTGCTCCCACCCAGGCGGGAGAGTTCGGCGACCTTCCGCAGGTAACCGGCTTGTAGTCGGGAGATGTGGGAGTGGATGTCGGTGATGTCATCGAGAACCGTGCTGATCCCCATGCCAACGACGCTACGCCCAGACGTTCGAGAAATCATCACCGCAAAGTGTGACTCACCGAGCGTGTTCATCCATTGTGGACATACAGATTTTTGTTGCCACACAAGCAAGGTGACCCACGGCGCGAGGCGAGAAGCCCCCGAAGTCCATGCTACTGGTGACCACCGACAAAACTGTCGGCAGAGAATCCGATGCGTGGGGAATCGACGCCTCCCACCCCCGGCGCGAGGTGGCCACAGGACGCGTCGATTTCCTACGCAACGGCGAACACACGTACCCAGATGGACGACTCACGCACCCAGAGAGTCGGCTCGCGTACCCAGAGAGTCGGCTCGCGTACCTGGAGGGTCGGACGGAACCCGGAACTCACGTGATTGAAGGCGTAACTCACGTGATTGGGGACGGGACTCGCGTGATCAGACACGGATTTCACGTGATTGAAGGCGTACCCCGGCTGCCGGTATGCTGGGCGGGGTGACCAGCTTTCCGGCCTCGGCCAGGCGGGCTCGCGACTCCGCACTCTCGCCGGCCGAGCGACTCCTCGCCCTGCGGGAATGCGTGCTGCGGTTCTGCCCTTACGGTTTCCGGGCCACCTGGCACCATCTGGTGGTCAATGCCGGGATTCCGAAGCGGCTTGAGGACGATCCTGCCGCCATCGTGCGCGCGGTCGCCGAGCTCGAGGAAGCGCGCGAGCCGCTGCTGGAACACCGGAAAGCGTATGCCGAGCGGCGAAGACAAGAAAAGGCCAGAGGTCGAAGAGTTCCGGATGAACCAGGGACCAGCGAGGTCATCGCCTACTGTCCCGATCCGGACCGGCACCCGACCGAACGGCTGGTCGTCGTCGTCCGAAAAATTCTGGATGCGTCACCGGAAGAGCACCGATGCGCGGTCTGCGGGCAGGAACGCGCGATCGCCGAGCCTTGCCCCACCTGCGGAGTCGCCGCCCGCCGCGTCCCCACCAGCGGGCGAACCCAGTTCCGCTGGCGCCAGATCTGGCAACGCACCGCCTACGAAAGAGAACAAGCCCAAGCTGTCGATTCCGTGTGATGGAGGCGAAAATGTCGAGCGTCGTCGAGACCCCGGTGCGGCCGGGCCGCACCCTGGCCGCCGGCGGCGTGCTCGCCGTCGTCCTCACCATCGTGCTGGTCGCGGGCCTGGACACCGGCACCGCCCTCACCGAACCCGACGAACTCCGCCGCACCATCAGCGAATACGGCCTCGGCCCGCAAGCCTGGGTGTTCACCGCCGCCGTCCTGCTGCTCGCGGCAGGCTCCATCGCGGCACTCGTCACGTTCATCCGGCACCGCCTGCTGAAACCCTTCTCCGGCGCCTCGATCGCGTTGACACTGTGGACACTCGGCATGGTCGTCATCGCGATCTTCCCGAAGCAGGACCATTCGCTGCCCGCCAGCATGAGCGGCCAGGTCCACCGCATGGCCAGCCTGCTCGCGTTCCTCAGCCTGCCGGTCGCCGCGTTCCTGCTCGCGAAAGCTGCCTCACACCAGGAAGAATGGGCCGCCTTCGGCCGCCGCACCCGGATCCTCGGCGCGGTTTCCGTCGTGATGTTCTCGCCGCTGGTCTACTCGATCATCGTCGGCGCGGTCACCGGCACGGCTTGGTGGCGCGTCCTCCCGATCGGCTACGTCGAGCGCGGCCTGCTCCTCGCCGAGGTCTTGACCGTGCTGGTCATCGGCACCTGGAGCCTCGCGGTGTCCAAAAAGGACTCAACTGTCTGATTGCCGCGCGGACACCAGCACCGCCAGCTCCACCCGCGTCGAGAGCCCCAGCTTCGTGAAGATGCTCGACACGTGCGCCTGCACGGTCCGCCGAGACAGGAACAGCTGCGTCGCGATGTCCGGGTTCGAACACCCCTGCCCCACCAGCGCCGCGACCTTGTGCTCGGCATTCGTCAACGCCGCCCAGCCCGACTTCGGCCGCTGACGCCGTCCCTGCACCCCCGGCCGCACGCCCTCCTGGCGCAGCCGAGCCTCCGCCCGCGAGACGTCCCAAGCCGCGTCCAACTGCAGGTAGAGCTGCCGCGCCTGCTCGAATCGCGCCCGCGCCTCGACCACGTCCGCTGCCCGCGCGAGCAGCACCGCCGCGTGTTCGTGCGCATATCCCTCGAACAGCGGCCGACCCGCCTGCCGAAACTCCTCGGCCGCAGTGGCGGCAAGAGCGGCGTCTCCGGACGCGTAAGCCGCGCACAATGCCTTCGTGCCACGGACATTCGGCGTCTCGACCCGCGTGCCCAGGTCGTCCAGCATCGCCGCCAGTAGATCCGACCTCCCGCACAGCGCGGCCAGCCGCGCCAGATCGGGACAGAGCCACATCCGGTCGTAACTCCCGTAGCCCTTCCCCAGCTTTTCCCACGTCCCGGCCAGCAGCTCCAGCGCACTCTCCGGTTCCGCGCGCCCCTCCTGGACGAGTGCCTCGCCCCAGGCATGGAACAGCAGGTAGTAGAACCCGCCGATGTTCGCGTTCGGCTCCTCGGCGGGCAGGCCGTTCGGGCCGTGCCGGTGCAGCTCGATCAGCCGGGCCAGCGCCGCGTTGTTCTGGTTCAGCCCCGTGCTGTCGCCGATGTCGGCGGACGCCGTGACCTCGGCGAGCGTGTCGTCCCAGTGGCCCTGCCAGAACGTCGCCAGGCCCTTGCCCGAGTGGTACAGCGCGAGGTGCATCCCGGCGTGCCGCTCCTCCAGCTGCCGCCCCAGCTCGAACGCCTTCTCCGCGTCGGCCAGCCTGTCGAGCTGCAGGTACGCGCGTGCCAGCCCGATGTGCGGCGCGATCTGCAGGTCCGGCCGCCCGCTCTCCCGGCCGAGGTCCGCCAGCAGCCGCTCGGCCAGCCCCAGCGCCTCCGCGGCCTGCCCCTCGTTCAGCCGGATCATGCACAGCGCGAGCCGCGCGTACGACTGTCCCCGCAGGTCGGCGGCGGTTTCGAGGACCTCCTCCGCGATGACCTCCGCGTCAGCGATCCGCCCGGACAGGAACAGGCAGTGCGCGACCAGCCCGCGGTACCGGTCCGCCCAGTCCCGCGACACGGTCGCCGCGACCGGCTCGGCCGCGCGCGCCTCCTCGGCCGCCCGCTCCAGTCTCCCCAGCCGCCAGTTCGCCTGGACGAGCACCCAGCGCAGCTCGCACTCCGCCGCCGGGTCGCCGATTCCGGGAATCGCTTGCTGCGCCGAGGAAAGCGCCTCGGTCAGCTCGCCGGCCCACAACAGCGACCGCGCTCGCGTGACGAGCAGCGTCCGGCGTTTCGGGTCCCCGGCGTCCAGCCGTTCGACCGCCCGCCCGATGAGAATGACCGCCAGCTCCGGCGCCCGGACCGTCAGCGACTCCGCCACACCGACGAGCCATTCGACGGTCACCGTGCCGAGAAACCCGGCGGAGACGAAGTGGCTGGCCACCCGCTCGACCGGCGCGCCCGCCGCCGCGAGCGCGTGCCCGGCCTGCAGGTGCAGCGCGGCCCGCACCGACGGCACGACCTCGTCGTGCAGCACGCGGCGGATCAGCTCGTGCCGGAACGCCAGCTGCGGCCCGTCGCCCGAGATCAGTCCGACGTGGATGGCGTGCTCGGACACCTCCAGCAGCTCCAGCGCCGTCATACCGAGCATCGTGGACAGCTCGGCGGCATCGAACGTCGGCCCGATCAGCGCGGCCACGTGCAGCACCTTGCGAGTCCGGATGGACAGGAAGTCCAGCTGCCGCGTGATCACCGCGGTCAGCGAGGATGGCAGCTCGGACGTCTCCCCGGTCACCGTGGCCACCGCGCCCTCGACCACGATCCGGCCCTCCTGGACCAGCGAATCCAGCAACGTGGTGACGTACAACGGATTCCCGGCCGTGACCGCCAGCAGCCCGAGCAAGGTCTCATCCGGACACGCGCGCAGCGTCTGCTCCACCAGTCGCGCCACGGCGTCGCCGGACAGCGGCGCCAGCCGGATCGCTGTCCGCTGCCGGACGTGCAGCAGCCGGGCGGCCTCCTCACCCGGGTGCACCGGCCGGTGCGCCAGCACGAGCAGCAGCGGCAGCTGGGAACTCATCCGGATCAGCCGGTTCAGCACCACGAGCGTCGCCGGATCCGCCCACTGCAGGTCGTCCAGCACCAGCGCGACCGGCGTGCCCGCGCACCAGCGTTCGACCAGCGCCAGCACGCATTCCAGGACCGCGTACTCGGTGTACTCGGCGCCCACGAGGTTGCTCGAGCCCTCGCCGCGCAACAGGCTGGAGACCTTCTCCGTGCCCTCGTCGGACTGCGCGGCCCAGCACGTGCTGATGGCTGCGAAGGGGATCCGGCGGTCGAGCTCCTCGGCCGTCCCGAGCAGCACCCGCATCCCCCGGCGTTCGAGCTCCGCACCGACCGCGGCGAGCAGCGTGCTCTTGCCGACGCCCGCCTCACCCTCGATGACGACCAACCCGCCGCTGCCCTGACGTGCCCGCTCCGCGAGGTCGATCAGCCGCGCGATCTCCCCGTCCCTGCCGACCAAGATCGGCCGGCCGCCCTCGATTGCGTGCACCAGCCGACACTACGTGCCGCCACCGACGGCCTCAACACCCTGGGCCAGCGCCGTCATACCCAGGGTCACGACGCCGTGAGATCCTTTCCCACCACGGGTTCCTGCTCAACGGAACCCCACGACCAACGACTCCGGCCCGCTGAGCCGCTCGATCCGGCAGTCCCGGAACCCGGCTTCGCCGAGCCTGCCGAGGTAGTCCGTACCGGTGCCGCCGGACCCGCCCGGCGACTGCAGCAGCAGATGCAGGCTCAGCAGCAGGCCGAAAGTGTTCTCCCGGCGTTCATCGTCGATCAGCGGCTCCTGGATCAGCACCATCCCGCCCGGCGGCATTGCCTGGTACGCCTTGCGCAACAGCATCCGCTGCGTCTCGAGTTCCCACGCGTGCAGCAGGTGCCCGAGCACGACGACGTCGGCATGCGGCAGCGGCCCGGTGAAGAAGCTCCCGGCGACGAACCGCATCCGGTCGGCCAGGCCGGTTTCCTTTACGGTGTCGGCGAAGAACGTGCCGATCGCGGGCAGGTCGTACCCGACACCGTGCAGCTGCGGCCAACGCTGGAGCAGCGCGGACAACAGCGTCCCCGACGAACACCCGACATCGAGCACGGTCCGGAAGCGGGCCCAGGGCAGCCGCTCGGCGATGTCCGGGATGGCAGCGAGCGAGCCCGCGGCGACGGCGCGATGGAACTTCCGCACCCGCTCCGGATCGGAGTAGACCATGCCCAGCGGAATCGTCCCGTGCTCGCCGAGGCCGTTCTGCTGCAAGCCGGTTCGCAGCGCCGCGGTCAGGTTTCCCCAGTTGCGGTACCAGGTGTCGTTCGCGAACTCCAGCAGTTCGCCGAGGTACGTGCCAGGCTTGGCCCGGTCCAGGTGGACGGCGGTAATCGGCGTGTTGCGGTAGACGCCGTCCTCGCGGTCGAGCAGCCGCAGCGCGACCAGCGCGTCGAAGAAGTCCCGCGTGCCGCGGCCCGGCAGGTGCAGCCGGGTGGCGAGCTCGCGCGCGTCCATCGGCTGCTTCGCCAGCTCGGTGAACACGCCGAGCTCCACCGCCGAAAGCACCACCTTCGCCTGCCAGAAACCGAGTGCCAGCGCGTAGATGTGGTCCGGCCCGCCTGCCGTCGCCAGCAGGTCCACCCGCTCGGGCGCCCCGGGAAAACCGTTGGTGTGCATGAGAAACTCCCCAATCCCCTGAACCAGCATCCGGTGGCGAGAGGGAAGACGGGCCCGAGCGGCGAAATTACTCAAACATTCACCCGATCGGCCGCGGGTGATGCGTGCGCACGCGCTACCTAAGTGCCGTCGGAAGTCCTTCGGGGGTATTCGGCGGACTTCCGATGGTGACCACTAAGCCAGTTGGCGGATGTTAGTCCGCTGAGGCTGCGCTTCGCTTGTCCGGCTAACCCCCAGGTGGACCGAGGGAGGCACCGGATGCCCGAGCCGTCCGCGCCCGTCGAGTTCCCCTTCATCCGCTCGCCGAGCACGCCCGACGACCCCGGCGGCATGGCCTTGATGCGCGGCTCCCCGGTGGTGCGGGCCCGGCTCCCGCACGGCACGGAGATCTGGGTGGCGCTCAGCCACGCCGCGGTGTGCCAGGTGTTCGCCGACCCGCGGTTCAGCCGGCGCGCGGCGCTCGAACCCAGCGCGCCGCAAGTCCCCCCGGTGTCGATGCCGGGCATGTTGATCAGCATGGACGACCCCGAGCACGCGCGAACCCGCCGTCTGATGCTCAAGGCGTTCACCCCGCAGATGGTCGAGGGACTGCGGCCGTGGCTCGAAATGCTGGTGGAGGACCTGCTCGACGACCTCGCTCGCCAACCGCAGCCCGCCGACCTCGTCGAGCACCTCACGATGCCGCTGCCGGTGCAAGTGATCTGCCAGCTGCTCGGCGTGCCGTATCAGGACCAGGACCTGTTCCGGAGCTGGATCGAGGCGCTGCTGAACACGTCCCAGGTCGCGATGGAGCAGCTGCGGACCTACCTCGCGCGGCTCGTCGACCTCAAGCGCGAGCACCCGGCCGCAGACCTGATCAGCGCGCTGGCGAAGCTCGGCGAGCTCAGCCACGACCAGGTGATCGACAACGTCTTACTGCTGCTGGTCGCCGGCCACGAAACGACGCAGAACCAGCTGTCCAACAGCCTGATCGCGCTGCTCGGCGAACGCTCCCAGTACGTCCGGCTGGCCGAAGACCCGAGCCTGGTGCCCAACGCGACCGAGGAGCTGCTGCGCTACCTCGTGCTCACCCCCGCGGGCGCGCTCGTGCGGATCGCCACCGAGGACATCGAGCTGGGCGGGAGCCTGATCAAGGCGGGCGAGGGCGTGATCCCGGTACAGCACACCGCCAACCGTGACCCGGCGGTGTTCCGCGACCCGGACCGGCTCGACCTGGCCCGCACCGACGTCGCCGCGCACCTGGCGTTCGCGGCCGGGCCGCACTTCTGCCTCGGTGCGCAGCTGGCCAGGATGGAGCTGAACGTCGCGCTCGAACGGCTGGTCGTCCGCTTCCCGGACCTCCGCCTCGCGCTGCCCGAGTCCCAGCTGAGCTGGAAGGCCGGCGGGATCGTGCGCGGGCCGGCGAGTCTGCCCGTCACCTGGTGAGCACTCAGACATAAGCCAGGTGACGGATGTTCCGGGCGGCCGGTGCGTGTGACGGTGAAGAGCGACAAGCCAGCCGAAGGGGTTGGACGGGATGCTGACGATCGACCGGCTCTACGCCGAGCACCGCACCGCACTGCTGCGCTACGCCAGCCAGCTGACCTGGGGCGACCACGCGCTCGCCGAGGACGTCCTGCAGGAGGTGCTGCTGCGGGCCTGGCAGAACGCGGACCGGCTCGACCCGGACGCCGTCCGGCCCTGGCTGTACACCGTCGCGAAGCGGCTGGTCATCGACACCCACCGCAAGCGGATGACCCGCCCGCGCGAGGTCGGGCAGGCTCCGCCCGAGCTGCTGCCGACGCCGGACCGCACCGAGGGGGTGCTCAGCGCGGAGCTGATCCGGCAGGCCTTCCGCGGCCTTTCGCCCGAGCACCGCGAGATCCTGGCGGAGATGTACTTCCACGGCCGCACCACCAGCCAGGCCGCGCTGGTGCTCGGCATCCCGGCGGGCACCGCACGGTCCCGCAGCTACTACGCGATCGTCGCGCTGCGCAACGCCTTGGCCGCGCGCGGCGTCACCGCCGCCTGAACCCGCGGCCCGCGCCCGGCCCCCGAGCGGGCCGCGCCCGCCGGAGGTCGCCGTGCCGCAACCCAGGCCCGCGCGGTGACCTCCGGCACCCACGTCCCGGCCCTCGTGAGTGGTAAGTGTCGTTAGAACGACACTTACCACTCACGAGACCTGAGCCCACGCTATACCGCAGGCCCCTTTTCGATGTACTCGAACACCGCCCCGTCGGGATTCCGTGCGATGAGGCGGGCGCCGTTGGGGCCGGGGGAAGGGCCGTCGAGGATCTCCCCGCCCGCCTGCTCGATCTCCCGCACGACCGGAGTCAGCGAACGGACGAGCAGCGTCGCCACCCGGTTCGCGTACGGCGCGGTGTTGCCGGCGAGCAGCAGGAACGGGCCTACGCTCGCCAGCTCGACCTCCCCGAACCCGAACCGCTGGACCTCGGCCGAGCCGGAAAGCCCCTGGTACAACGGGATCGCGCGGTCGAGGTCGTCGACCACGACCCGGGCGATCACGCCGGTGATGTTGGACATGGCTGGCTCCTCACCAGGTGACCGGCAGCGATCGCACGCCGTAGGTGACATTGGAAACGCGGAACGGGACTTCCTCGAACGGCACCGCGAGCCGCAACGCCGGGAAACGCCGCAGCAGCGCGGGGAACGCGACGTGCATCTCGAGGCGCGCGAGCGAACGCCCCACGCAGTAGTGGATCCCGTGCCCGTACGCCAGATGCGTGCGCGGGCGGCGCAGGAAATCCAGTCGGTCCGGGTCCGGGAACCGGTCCGCGTCGCGATTCGCCGAAGGCAGCGAAATCACGACCTGCTCACCTTGCGCGATCAGCGTATCCCCGATCCGGACATCGGAAACCGCGGTCCGCACCTCACCGTGGTTCGGGATCGACACGTACCGCACCAGCTCGTCGACCGCGTTCTCGACGAGGTCGTCCCGATCCCGCAGCAACTCCAGCTGGTCCGGGTTCTGCAGCAACGCGGCGGTCCCGATGCCCAGCATGTTCGCCGTCGTCTCGTGCCCGGCGATGAGAAACAGCAACGCGATCCCGGCGAGCTCGTCGTCGGCGACCTCGGTGCCGTGCGTGCGGATGATCCGGCCGAGCATGTTGTCGCCGGGGTTCTTCCGTTGCGCGGCAACGAGAGCGCTCATCTCGGCACGCATTTCGTCGCGTGCCGGGATGAGCGTCTCGATCGGGGCCATCACGTCGGTCATGATCTGGGTCAGGCCGGGGAAGTCGAAGAACGCCTCCGGCGGCAGCCCCAGCAGTTCGCCGATGATCGTCGTCGGTACCGGCAGCGCGAACGCGGTGACCAGGTCGGCGGGCGGACCCGCTTCGGCCATCGCGTCCAGGTGCGACGCGACGATCTCCTCGATCCGCGGTCGCAGCAATTCCATGCGGCGGTTCGAGAACTCCGGCGCCACCAGCTGCCGCAGCCGCGTGTGCTCCGGCGGGTCGTACTCGATGAACGCGCCGGGCTGGCGCGACTTCAGCTCTTCGGCCAGCGTCCGGTTCTCCGGCTCCGGCAGCACGACGCCCATCGGCGTCAGCTCGCTGGAGAACCGATCGTCCGAAAGCACCTGCCGAGCATCGGCGAACCGCGTGACGAGCCAGACCTTGTCCCCGGCGTTCAAGGGAATCTTGACGATCGGCTCGGCGGCACGCAGCCGGGCGAATTCCGGATCGGGGTCGAACGGGCAGCCCGCCGCGCGGCGGTACGGAAGCGGGAGTTCCTCAGTCATCCGCGGCCTCCGGCAGGTGCGAAACCCAGCGGCAGCCGCGGTTCCCGAGCTCGTTCTCGACCGAAAGCCCGAGCTGCGCGGCCGTCCGGTGATGCAGGTCGACACAGAATTCGCACGGCCGCTTCAAGGTCAGCTCGACGCCCTGTTCCTGCGCGCGCTCGCGATAGTCGTAGATGCCGCAACGGCGGACCTCGAGGGTGACCTGCTGCTCGTCCTCGGTCGCGGTGGTGTCCGAGCCGTAGACGGCGAGCATCGAGGCCAGCCCGCTGAGCACGTCCCTGGCCTGGTCCCGCTTGCCGGGCACGCGCTTGCGCATCGCGTTGGCGTTGATCGAGGCGACGTGCTCCGTCCACTGTGGAAGGTTCTCGCGGCCCATGTACTTCTCGATGGCCGCCTGGGTGCGGAAGTACACCCCCAGCACGAACTGGGCCTTCTCCGCGTCGGTCATCTCCATGTCTGACTCCTCCTCACGCGGCCCGCAGGCCGGTCTTCGCCTCGATCTCGGCCAGCGTCCGTTGCACGACCTCGCCGATCGGCGCGGGCAGCCGCTCCCACATCCGCGGGTCGTTGAGGTCGAGCACCCGCGAGAGCTTCCAGCCGACGTACGAACCGAGGGAAGCCAGTGGCGGCAACGCGTCGACCTCCTGCACGGCGAAGTTGCGTCCGGTGAACAGCGGGCCCAGCCGCGCCGAGATCGCCTCGGCCCAGCCCTCCCCCGGCGGACCGTCGGTGGTGGCCAGGCAGACGACCTCGGTGCCCCGCAGCACCAGCATGTAGCTCAGCACCGTCGGCGAGGGCACTTCCCCGCCCCACAGCGCATCCTCGAAGACGTCCTGCCGCACGCCGCCTTCGGACATCGCGACGACGTCCTGCGCGCGGCCCAGCGTGCGGACCACCGGCGGGGTCAGCCCGCAATCGCAGGGTTCACCGGTGATTTCGACCAGGTCACCGGTGCGATAGCGAACCAGCGGCCGGGCCGGGAGGTCGAGCGTGGTGACGACGAGCTCGCCGGTATCGGCCTCGCCGGAGACCAGGCGCGCGCCCGAATCGTCGAGCAGTTCGCACAGATAGCTCTGGGTCTGCAGATGCATCCGGCCGCGTTCGCAGGTCACCGCGAGCGTGCCGGTCTCGGACGAGCCGTAGCACGCGACATAGGCCTGCGCGCCGGTCACGCGCTCCAGCTGGCGCAGGAACGCCGGGCCGGTCTGCTCGGCGAGCAGGAGCAGCTTGTCGAAGCGCGGGAACGGTTCGCCGCTGCGTAGCGCGAAGTGCAGCATCTCCAGCAGCCGGGACGGTGAGCCGACGTAGATGTTCACCGACAGCTCGTCGAGCAGGCGGAGTACACGGGTGTAGTCCCCGGTGACGTTGTCGACCCACAGCCGCAGCGACAGCACGCCGAGGTACTCGAGCACCTTCTCCAGCTGGTACCCGGCCGGCGCGAACGGGCCGTTGATCAGGTTCACCGCGCGGTCGCCGCGGCCGAGCAGCCTGCCCCACATCTCGCCGATGTTGGTGGTGTTGACCACCAGGTCGTCGACGGACTTCGGGGCCGCCACCGGGTCGCCGGTCGTGCCGGAAGACTCGTAGTAGTGCAGGAAATCGTCCGCGGAGCGGGTGAAGGCCTCGCGCGAGTGGTCGCGCAGACGGTGTTTCTCCAGCAGTGGAACCGAAGCCAACGTCTGCGTCAGCACGGTCCGGGGATCGGCCAGCCGGGCTGCCGCCACGAGCTCCTCGTCGCGCCACCGTGCGAGCGTCTCCGAGTACAGTTTGGACCGTGCCGCGACGGCGAGGGTTTCGACGAGCTTCGCCGCGTGATGCGCGGTCAGGTCGCACCGGCCATTGTGGACGTCCTGAATGGTCGCCAGGTGCGCTTCGAGCAGTCGCTCGTTCCGCTCCCGGAAGTTCTTGTCCCGCAACAACAGCATGAGAGTTCCCTTCAGCTCGCTTGGAGACGGCGCAGGACCGGCCGGGTGCGGCCGGTGAAGGCCGCCAGCCCGTCGACGACGTCGGCGAGGCCCGCGAGGTCGTCGGCGACCAGGGCCTGCGGGCCGTCGCAGAGCGCGGTCTCCGGTGCCGGGTGGACGTCGACGATCACGCCGTCGGCGCCCGCGGCGAGCGCGGCCTTGGTCAGCGGCAGCACGAGATCCCGCCGTCCGCCGGAGTGCGACGGGTCGACGATCACCGGCAGGTGTGAAAGCCGTTGCGCCACCGGCACCGCGGAAATGTCGAGGGTGTTGCGAGTCGCCGTTTCGAATGTGCGGATCCCACGCTCGCACAGCACGATGTCCAGGTTTCCCCGCTGGGCAACGTATTCCGCCGCCATCAGCCATTCCTCGATGGTCGCGTTCATCCCACGCTTGAGCATCACCGGCCGCCCGGCCGCGCCGACCGCGCGCAGCAGCGGGAAGTTCTGCATGTTGCGGGTGCCGACCTGCAGCATGTCCGCGTGCTCGGCGACCAGGTCGACGTCCGCGGCCGCGACCACCTCGGTGACCACGGGCAGCCCGGTCTCGGCTCCGACTTCGGCGAGGATTTCCAAACCCCGGCGTCCCAATCCCTGGAACGCATAAGGCGAAGTCCTCGGTTTGAATGCACCTCCGCGCAATAGTGTGGCGCCGGCGCTCTTCGCCATCCAGGCCGCGGCCAGCGTTTGTTCCGGTGTTTCCACCGCGCACGGCCCGGCGATCAGGGTGACCGTGCCGGGCCCGATCGGCACGCCGCCGACGTGCACCACCGAGCGTGGCGCATGGTGTTCCCGGCTCACCAGCTTGAACTTGGCGGACACCCGCGCGACCCGTTGCACCCCGGGCAGTCCGGCGAAGTCCGAGGTGGCGAACGCGTCGGCGGCACCGGAAAGCCCGATCACCACCCGTTCGCCACCACGGGCCACGAATGCTTCCGCGCCCGCCGATTCCACTCGCGCGACGATCTCCATAATGTCGGCCGCCGTCGCGTCCGGCTCGATCACGATGATCATGCTGCTGAAGTTCCTCTCGGGACCGCGGAAAGAGGCGGCACACGAACATGCCCCGGTCGAAACTCAGCATGACCAGAAAAGGAAAGAGGGTCTTCTTCCGTCTTGCGTCGGCCCGCAACGATCATGAATTGCCGAGCGAATTCGATTAATCGCGCGAGAACGGCGAATAAATACCCGGCGGACCGCAACCGGGAACAAGACTTCGGCGCCGCGATGCTGTCCCTCGACGGCCTCGCTGAAACCGTTTTCTTGATCGGCCTCAGGCCGCGAGCGGCAGCCCCGCGTAGTTCTGGGCGAGCTCGGTCGCGGCCGCCTCGGAGGTCACCGTGCGCAGCAGTTGCGACTGCTGGAGCTGGGCGTCGAAGTCGTCGCCGTGCCGGTGCAGCATCGTCGTCATCCACCAGGAGAAGTGCGTGCACCGCCAGACCCGGCGCAACGCCGTCTCGGAGTACGCGTCCGCCAGTAGCTCCGTGCCGTCGCGCAGCCATGCCGTCAACGCCGTCGCGAGCAGGGCCACGTCGGCCACCGCCAGGTTGAGCCCCTTCGCACCGGTCGGCGGGACGATGTGGGCCGCGTCCCCGGCGAGGAACAGCCGCCCGTGCCGCATCGGCGTGTTCACGAAGCTGCGCATCGGCAGGACGCTCTTCTCGGTGATCGGCCCCGTCCGCAACGTCCAGCCGTCCTCGGCGGCACCGAGCCGCTCGGCCAGCGCGGTCCAGATCCGGTCGTCGCTCCACTCCGCGATGTCTTCCTCCGGCCGCACCTGCAGGTAGAAGCGGCTCACGCGGGGCGAGCGCATGCTGTGCATGGCGAAACCGTCCGGATGCCAGGCGTAGATCAGCTCGTCCGTCGACGGCGCGACGTCGGCCAGCACGCCCAGCCAAGCGAACGGATACGTGCGCTCCCACGCCTTCGCGCCCGGGATCGCCGCGCGGCTCGGCCCGTGAAAGCCGTCGCAGCCGACGACGACGTTGGCGTCGACCCGCACCGGGCGGCCGTCCGCGTCGACGAAGGTCACGTACGGCGAAGCGGTGTCGATGTCGTGCGGCACGACGTCGGAAGCTTCGTAGAACGCGGCACGGCCCGCGCGCGCCCGAGCGGCCATCAGGTCCTTCGTCACCTCGGTCTGCCCGTACACCGTGACCGAGCGCCCGGCCAGCTTCACGAAGTCCAGGTGCTCGCGACGGCCCGGCCAGCGCAGGTAGATCCCGCGGTGCTCCAGCCCTTCGGTGCTCAGCCGGTCGCCCAGCCCGGCGCTCTTGAGCAGGTCGACCGTGCCCGCCTCGAGAATCCCGGCGCGGATGCGGGCGCCGACGTACTCCTCGCTCTGCCGCTCGATCAGCACCGAGTCGATCCCCTCCAGGCCGAGGAGATGGGACAGCAGGAGCCCGGCCGGGCCGGCGCCGATGATCGCGACACGAGTACGCACAGAGAGATCCTTTCCGTGGAAGACATCCCCGATGATGCGGTCCGGCATCCCCGGTAACCGGCGGCGATTCCACCCAGCGGAAGGAAATCTCACTGAGCGATCAGGCAACTCGGCTCAGTTCGTCACCCCCGTCTCAGCCGGCTGGATGCCTTGCGCACCAGGCATAGTTGACCGGAAGCGTCGGCACACTTCACTTGATTCGAATGCCGAAAGCGTATTCTTCGGAAATCAGCGAGGCGAACGCGCCGCGAACCACAATGCGATCTGAGTCCGGGAACGCAGTCCGACTTTATCGCGAATACGGTCCAAATGCGCTGCCACAGTCCCGGCGGAAACGTGCAGATCGAGCGCGATCTGCCGATTTGTCAGCCCCTCGGCCACCAGCTTGGCCACCTCGAATTCCCGCATCGACAGCGGATCCGGCCGGGATTGGCCGGCGGTGGCGAACGCCGGCAGCCGATCGGCCGGGATCGCCCGCCCCGCGGCCAGCAGCGCGCCCGCGTCGGACGCCCCGACGGCCTCTTCCGCGCCGGTCACGGCCCGCTCGACCTGCCGCCGCCACTGCGGCTCGGCGGGCAGCCCGATCCGGCGCCGGAGCTCCCCGGCCGCGCCGAGCAGCCGCAGCACCCGACGTGGGTCGCTTCGCTCGGTCAGTGCCACCCCCTCCACGGCGTAGGCCATGGCCCGGCCGTCCGCGGAGGCCGTGCGAAGCACCTCGGTGAACGTCGTCTCGGCGCCCGTGAAGTCGCGTTTCGCCAGCTGGATGGCCCCGTAGGTGTGCAGTACGGCGGCCTGGCGCCACGGCGAACCCGACGAGCGCAGCACCGGCAGGCACTCCTCGAGCACCGCCGCGGCCTCGTCCGCCTCGCCGGCGGACAGCAGCGCCCACGCGAGATTGTGGCGGTGCATCGCCACCTCCTCGATCCGGCCGGTCCGCATCGACACCTCGAGGCACTCGCGGTACACCGCGACCGAGTCGGCGAACTTGGTCCGCGAGAGCAGGGAGAACCCGAGCGCGTCCAGCGCGCTGGACAGACGCACGGTGTCCGACTCGTCGGCCCGCCCGAGGCGCACCGCCTCCTCCGCGAACTCCATCCCCTCGGCCAGCGCGCCCTGCACGCAGGCCGCGCGGGCGGCTTGGGCCAGCACGAACCCGCGATAGACCGAGTCCGGCGCGCTGTGCAGCGCCTCGGCGAGCAGGGTCCGGCAGCGGGTCAGCTGGCCGAGCCGGTACCAGACCTGGGCCAGCCCGAGCGCGACCAGCACGAACTGGTCCGACCCCGGCGAGGTCCGCTCGACCGCGGCCGCGAGGTTCTCCCGCTCCTGGTGCAGGCGTCGGGTGATGAAGTCGTCGGCGCCCTTGCGCACCATCGTCTCGGCAAGCCCGGCCAGCCAGGCGATCGCCCGGGCCCGTGTCGTCCCCGACTCGCCGGCCTCGGCGAGCCGCTCCAGCCCGAACCCGCGTACGGCGTTGAGCTGCCGGAACCGGACGATCTCCGGCTCGGTCGTCCGCTCGATCAGCGACTTCGCCTCGAGCGCGTACACCAACCGCGCGACGTCGGGATCCTGACTCACCGCGACGGCGGCGTCCAGGTCGAACCCGCCGGGGAACACCGAGAGCCGTCGGAAGAGCGCGCTGCTCGTCCGCGTCGAGCAGGCGGTAGCTCCACTCGAGCGTGGCGCGCAGGTCGCGCTGGCGGACCGGACCGGTCGCGGTTGCCGTCGGCGAGCAGCGTCGGGTGCTCGTTCAGCCAGGCCGAGATCCGCTCCAGCGGCAGCTGGCCGGCCCGGCGCGCCGCCAGCTCGATGGCCAGCGGCAACCCATCGAGCCAGCGGCACAGTTCGGCGATCGCCCCGGCGTTTTCCCTGCTCAGGACGAACTCGGGGGTGCTGGTCTGGGCCCGTGCGACGAACAGTTGGATGGCGTCGGAGCGCTGGAGCATGCTCAGGTCGTGCTCCGCGCCGGGCTCGGGCAGGGTCAGCGCGCCGACCCGGTAGACGACCTCGCCGGGCACGCGCAGCGCCTCGCGGCTGGTCGCCAGCACCCGCAGGCCGGGGCAGCGCCTCAGCAGCGTGTCCACCAGGTACGCGGCCTTGTCGACGACGTGTTCGCAGTTGTCGAGGACGAGCCACACCCCATTGCCCCGCAACGTCGAGACCAGCGTGTCCAGCAGCGGCTCGCCGTGGCGCTCGCGGATGCCGAGCGCCGCGACGACGTGCGGGATCAGGTCGTGCGGGCCGATCGAGTCGAGCTCGACCAACCGGGCGCCGCCGCCCCGCACCCCGGCCGCGAGCCGCAGCGCGAGCCGCGTTTTGCCCGCGCCACCGGGCCCGACCAGCGTGAGCAGCCGCGCCGAACGCCGCAGGGCGCGCAATCGCCGCAGCTCAGCGACCCGGCCGACGAACTCGTCGAGCACCTCGGGCAGGCCGGCGCCGGGCAGGGAGTCGGGCTCGTCCGGGCGCGAGCGCTGCCGGAACGCCCGCTGGCGGCAGGCGTTACCGCAGTACTTGGCGGGACGACCGCGTTTCGTGCCCGCGATGTCCTTCCCGCACATCGCGCACACCAGTGAGGTTTCCATAAGCGACCGCGATCAGCCCCCGGCCTGCCCGGCCGAACTACGCATTATTCCGAACATTGGGGACCTCACAGCTGCCTGGGGGGATTTCTCACCATGAAAGACAATTCATGAAACAGAGTCAATGGACCGGACCAGTTCGCGATCCGGGACGGACCTGTCGATGAGACCACAATTAGCGGCTGATTAGATCCGGGGGCCGCCCCGGGCGGACGGCCCCCGGAAACCGGCGAATGGACTCAGGGAAGTGCGTTGAGGAACGGCTCGTGGGCGTTCTGGAACGCCCACCCGTAGTACTTGTCCCAGTTGATGGACCAGGTCATCAGCCCGCGCATGGCCGGCTGAGCACCGCCGCGGAGCGTGTACGAGCCGCAGCCGGAGTTCCGCACCAGGCAGTTCACCGCCGTCTGGACGTCGCCGGGCGAGGTGTAGCCGTTCCCGGCGCTGACCGCGGCGGGCACGCCGACCGCGATCTGGTCGTCACGCAGGCCCGGGAAGAACAGCCCGGTGCTGGACACGGTGAACCCGGACTTGAGCATGTCGGTCATCGCGATGTGGAAGTCCGCGCCGCCCATGAAGTGGTACTGGTTGTCCAGGCCCATCACCGGGCCGGAGTTGTAGTCCTGGACGTGCAGCACGGTCAGGGAGTCCCGCAGCGCGTGGATCACCGGCAGGAAGGCGCCGGTACGGTTGTCCCCGCCGCCGACTCCGCCGTAGAACTGGTAGCCGACCTGCACGAAGAACGTCTCGGGCGCCATGGTCAGCACGAAGCCGGAGCCGTAGCGGGCCTTGAGCGACTTCAGCGCGGAGATCAGGTTGACGATCACCGGCGTGGTCGGGTTGCGGAAGTCGGTGTCGCCGGCGTTGAGCGAGAGCGAGTGCCCCTCGAAGTCGACGTCGAGGCCGTTGAGCCCCCACTGGTCGATGATCGACGCGACGGAGCTGACGAACGTGTCGCGCGCGGCGGTCGTGGTCAGCTGGACCTCGCCGTTCTGCCCGCCGATGGACAGCAGCACCTTCTTGCCCTGCGCCTGCTTGGCGCGGATCGCGGCAATGAAGTCGGCGTCGCTCTCCACTCCCGCGCACTCGGCGGCCGAGCAGCGGTTGAAGCGGATGTCCCCCGAGGTGATCGAGGTGGGCTCGCCGAAGGCCAGGTCGATGATGTCCCAGGCGGCCGGGACGTCGGCCATCTTCACGTAGCCGGAGCCGTTGGCGAAGCTCGATGCAGATAGCCGATCAGGGAGTGCTTCGGCAGGCCGGTGTTGGTGCAGCCGGTGGTCGTACCGGTGGCCTCGCTGGTCTTGGCCGACTCACCGGCGGTGTTGTACGCGGCGACCGAGTAACTGTGCGTCGTGCACGCGGTGAGCCCGCTGATCGTGGTCGAGGTGCCGGTGACCGTCGCCCGGAGCGTGCTGCCCTCGTAGACGCGGTAGCCGGTGATCGTGCCCGCGGCCGCGCCCCAGCTCAGCGCGATCGAGCTGCCGGTCACCGTGCCGACGGACGGGTTGCCCGGAGTACCCGGCGCGCCGGGGGTTCCCCCACCTGGACCATCGAGCGAGACGTCGTCGGCGTAGTAGGTGCCGGCGCCGTACCAGCCGTGCAGGTAGAGCTGCACCGACGTCTGCGATGCGGTGGTGGTGAAGGAAAGCGAGAGCTGGGCGTAGCTCGACGACGAGTTCGTCCAGGTCGAGGCGCCGCCGGTGATGCCGAGGTAGACCGGGTTGCCGCGCACCCAGGCCGAGACCGAGTAGGTGGTGTTCGGCAGGACCGACACGGTCTGGGTGCACTGGCCGGTGTCACCCCCGCCCGGCTGTCGCGGAGAGCGCGAAGCTGCCGGAGTGCACGGGCGTGCTGACGGCGGAGGCCGTGACGCAGGACCAGCCGGACGTCGAACCCGCTTCGAAGCCGGGGTTGGTCAGCAGGTTGGCCGCGTTCGCCGAACCACCGGCCGCCACCAGGCCGGCGGCGGTGACCACGAGTGCGGCCAAGGATGCGAAAAGTCTGGAACGCCTCATTGCGGATCCTCCAGCCGGGGCGTGACGGCACCCCTCTTTGGTCTAGACCCTTTATTGTCTAGACCAATGGGCCTGGTGTCCACCCCCTTACGGGGGTATCCGGGACCAGCACCGCGCTCTCGGCGGTCGTGCGGGTGATCACCTGCACGCTGTGCCAGCCCGGCGGGACGCGCTCGGCGAGCAGCTCCTCACGCCAGCTCTCGGCCCGCCGGACGTGCCGCGCGAACGACCTCGGCCGGATCATCCGGCCGCGACTGCGCTGCCCCGCGAGTGCTTGCTCCGGCGTCACGTCGAGGTAGAGCAGCCGGAGCCGGCGTCCGGTGATTCTGCCGACGGCGGCCAGCAGCGCACGGGTGGACGCCCTGGTGGACGGCTCGTGCACGACGAGCGGGCCGCACCGCGACACCGCGCGCGCGAGCACCCGGGACCGGTGCAGGGCATGGACGAACGGCCGGTAGTAGCGGTACGGCGTCGCCTTGGGCAGCACCGCCGTGAGCCGCTCACGGACCTCGTCGGAGTCGAGCACAGGCAGCGCGCCCGCGGCGTGCCGGAGCATGGTGGTCTTGCCCGCGCCGGGTAGGCCGGCGACGACGAGCAGGTCACGGCGGCCGAGGTCGATGATGGTGGGCTCGCTCATGCTCACCCAACGGCCCAGCGAAGGTAAAGGTTCCTTTACTTGCCGGAAGGCCGGTCACAGCAGGGACAGATCCTCCGCCTCCCCCATGGCCCGGTAGCCGGCGGGCCCGGGGTGCAGGTGGTCGCCGGAGTCGAACTCGGCCCGCAGCGCCTGCGGATCCGCGGGTCCCGGAGCGCCGCGTCGAAGTCGACGTAGCCGTCGAAGACCTTGCCGGTGCGGATGAACTCGTTGACCTTCTGACGGTTCGCCTCGAAGATCTCCCGGTACCCGGTCCACACGGGGCAGTGCGTTGACCCCGCCGGTCGCCGTGGAGTCGGTCAGGAGCGCGTTCCGCAGCGCAAGACATCAGATGTCTGAGCCTTCAAGTATTCGTGATCCCCGACTCTCGTGAGTGGTAAGTAGGGTTAGAACCCGATAGGGCTAGAACCCGACTTACCACTCGCGAGACCCGTCTCGACGATCGGGCGTCGACCAGTCTTTCGTGAAAGTTCTTCACCAGGCAAGCGCCGGGTGGCGGATCATTCCCGCACCGTGACCACTCGACGACTCCGAAGCCGTAACGAAAGTGTCCATCCGGGTCCGCCGGGAAACGAAAACCGGCCGGTTCTCACCCCACGTGTCCACGCTCACCCGTTCGCCTGAAAACCCATGCATATCAAGGCATTTCTTCGCCGCGACCCGATTCGGGTGAAGTTCGGCCGCCGGACTTCTTGGCCGCACGGCATTTCCTTATCGTGGACGCCGAAGCACGAGCTCGAAACGGGGAAACGGCGCCATGACCCAATCAGTGGAAGTCCCGGTCCAGGAATTCTGCCTCGAATGGACGCTGTCCGGCGACGAAGGCGGCCGGGTGGGAGTCACCATCTCCGGGCAGGTGACCCTCTTCGACAATCGGCGGTTCTACAAGATCGACGGCGTGCTGTACCTGACCGGAGGCAGCGAGCACGTCCGCGAGGTCGGGAATCCGCGGCTCTTCATCCGCCGCAACGGCGTCGAGGCCAGCGGCCGCCAGTGGGGCTGGGAGAACTGCTCCTCACGCAAGACGCTGGACAGCCTGTGCGCGATGGACTCCTACTTCATCCGCACCGGCTACTGGGCACCGGCGGACCGCTCGATCCAGCTCAGCATCGGCGCGGAGTCCGGCTGGACGCGCCGCAAGACGTTCAGCCCGCACGTCACCATCAGGATGGTCGACTAGTGTCGCGTGATTCCGCAAGTGGGATCACGCGACACTAGCCGCTTTACGCCGGCGCGTCGCCGCCACAACGCACCCGGCGGCGACAGCTCCGGCGACGGCGCATCCGGCGCCGAACAACGGTGACGGCTCGTGGATGCGCAACACGGAAACGCACAGCCAGACGGCCACGCCGAACAGAATGCCGAGGATCGGGCCGGCCACGAGCGCGCCGCGCCAGCGGTAGCCGTTGCGGATCGTGCGCAGCCCGGATTCCAGGTACGCCAACGCGAACAGCGCCAGGATGAGGCTGCCCGCGCCCATCGCGCTCGCCAGCGGATGCTGCTGGGTGAGCAGGGTGAACGTCTGCGGCGCGCCCTCGGCGCGGACGGTCGCGGTGACCGCGCCGCCGACGATCCAGCGTGAGATTCCGGGGAATTCGAGGTCGGCGCGGAAGCCGGTGCCGTCGGGCTTCACCGCCGCGGCGGCCGAGCCGAGCGGGATCCCGGCGGCCGAGAGGTCCATGGTCACCTGGGCCGGGCTGCCGGTCCCGGTGAGCGTGAAGGTCTTGCTGAGGTCCACTTCGACCGGTGCGGTGACCGCGGCGCCGTTGAGCTTCAGCGCGTTGGACGCCTGATGCGACAACTGTTCCGGGGTGAGCAGCGCGAGCACGACTAGCGCGGCCACGGCGAGCGCCGCGCCGAGCCGGAACCAGAGCACGGAGACCGGTGCCTCGGTGGGAGACGACGGCGGGAGTGTCGCGCGCGTGGCCGAGAGCGTCGGGTCCGGGGTGTCGCGACGGGAGACCGGCCGTGTCGGCATGTCACCGATCGGCACCGGCTTCGCGGGGGTGCTGAGCGCGGCGATCACACGCGGGGTCAGGTGGCGCACCGGGACGCGGGAGCGCTCCAGCCAGCCGGGGCCGTAGACCGTGCTGGCGGCCGCCGCGAGG
This sequence comes from uncultured Actinomycetota bacterium, assembly GCA_963762765.1. GTDB lineage: Bacteria > Actinomycetota > Actinomycetes > Mycobacteriales > Pseudonocardiaceae > Amycolatopsis. The sequence continues at coordinate 128,754 of CAVXMR010000026.1, read as the reverse complement.
TCGGCGGCGAAGCTCTCTGCCTCGCGGTAGCGCGAGTCGAGCTCACGCGCGAGGCTGCGCATGATGACCCCGGCGACCGGCATCGGCACGCCGGCGATCGGCCGCGGGTCGGTGAACATGTGCTGGCGCATCATGCTGATCGCGCCGCGGGTGTTGTCGAACGGGAGCTGCCCGGAGAGCAGTTCGTAAAGGACGGTGCCCGCCGCGTAGACGTCCGCCGCCGGGCTCAAGGCGTTGCCCATGGCCTGCTCGGGCGCGATGTAGGCGGGCGTGCCGAGGATTTCGCCGCCGTGCGTGACGAGGGTGGCGCCCTCGCTGATCACGCGCGCGATGCCGAAGTCGGCCACCTTCATCACGCCTTGGGTGGTGAAGAGCAGGTTCTTCGGCTTGACGTCGAGGTGCAGGACGCCCGCGTCGTGCGCGGCGTGGAGCCCGGCGAGCATCGCCAGGCCGATCGCGCAGGCCTGCTCGCCGCTGACGCCCTCGCCGTGGAAGCGACTGTGGACCGTGCCGCCGTCGAGGCGCTCCATGACCAGGAGGTGCTCGCGGCCGGTGCGGACGTAGTCGTACACCGGCACGATGTGCGGGTGGTCGAGGCTGGCGAGCACGCGGGCCTCGCGGTCGAAAAGCTCTGCGCTCGCGGCGTGGTTGAGAATGTCCCACGGGAGCTGCTTGATGGCGACGTCGCGGTGCAGCGTGCGGTGCAGGCCGGCGAACACGCGGCCCATCCCGCCCTCGCCGATCTCCGCGCCGATCTCGTACTGCGGCAGCGCGGCGATCACCTCGGCGGGCGCGCTCATCGAGTGAATTCCTGGGTGACGTCGTGGAAGCGGACCGTGTCGCCCTCGTCCGGTTCGATCCGCGCGGGCACCGGGTGCGGGGTCAGGTAGCCGAGCAGGAACGCGATCGCGGCGACGCCGAGCACGACCGGGATCTCGATCGGCGGGTTCCGGCGGGACCAGCCGGAGCACGGACAGCGAGATGACCGCGACCAGCCCGGTGCCGAACCCGGCGGGCAGGAACCGCAGGCCGCGGCGCCAGCGGTTGGCCGGGAGGCGGTGACGCGCCAGCGCGACCAGCGCGGTCAGCCAGGCGAGGACGGTGAGCACCAGCATCGCGAGCCCGAAGACGCCGTAGACCGACCAGAAGGAGCCGCGGACGTCGGCGACCGTGGTGGCTTCGCCGAGGCTGACGCGCTGGGCGTCGAGCAGTTCCACGGAGGACGGCAGCAGCCCGATGGCCTGGCCGGACAGGTCACCGAGGTCGAGGATGAACGTCCGGGTGGCCTGGCCGTGGGCGGGGACCTCGAACGGAGCCGTGGTGTCGTAGGCGAAGAAGGTCAGCGCCAAGGCCACACCGGACACTCGCACGCTGCGGACCTTCACCGGGCTCGACGCGGCGTTCTGCGCGGTGACCGTGAGCTTGACCTGCGTGGCCGGGTCGACCTCGACGGTCGAGTTCACGATCGGACGGTCGTTGATCGAGGCCGTCAGCACCAGCTCACCACTCGCCGCGCTCGCGGGTGGACCGCCGAGCAGAACGGCGGCCAGACCCAACGCAACCCCTGCCGCGATGACACGTCCCATTTGGGCATCCCCTACTTGCGTAATCCGACTGGTCCGGAATGCTACAGCGAGCACTGACCGGAGAGGGACGTCCCAATGCGTATCGTGGTTCGGCTGATATTCGGCGTCGTGGCCGGGCTGTTGCTTTTGGTGAGCATGGCCGAGGCGCAGACATCTCCATACCGGTCCGCAGTTAGTTTGAAACCGGCTAGCGGACCGGCGGGCAGCTCTTTCACCATTTCCTGGGATTTCTATCCCTGCGGCACCGCCATTACGTTCACCTGGGCAGGCAGCGCGATCGCGACGGCCAACGCCGACCTGAGGACCACCAGCGGAAGCGTGACGGCCACCGTTCCCGGCGGCGCGAAGCCCGGCACCTACACGGTGACCGGCACCTGCACCAACGCCAGGACGAAGCTGCCGCTGAGCGGGAGCTCGCGGTTCACGGTCACCGGGGTGACCACCACCACACCGGTCACGCCGACGACCGTGCCGACCACTCCGGCGTCGAAGCCCACGATCCCGGTGACCACACCGACTCGTCCCAGCACCACGACCACCACCCCGCCGACGACCACCACGACCCCACCGTCCACTACGGACACCCCGCCCCCGCCGACCACTTCCTCGACCGAGCCGGGCCCGGGCGACCTGGTCCTCGACCACCCGAGCATCCAGCCCGGTGAAAACCTCTCGGCGAAGGGCAAGGGCTGCGAGCCGTGGCACGAGGTCACCCTCACCTCGGACGGCGATGAGGTCGGTCGGGGCATGGCCGATTCCACCGGCACGTTCACCGCGCCGGTGGAATTCACCCGAATCGAAGCGGGCCGGCACACGGTGGTCGCGGATTGCGGAATCCGGCTGACCGGTTCGGTCGAACAGGTCGTCACCAGTTCTTCTGGCGGGCACAGCGGAACCCTGGTCGTTCTGGTGTTCTTCGTCCTGGCCGGAATTACTGTCCTCCGTTTCCCCTGAGCACAGAAATCAATACCGGTAGCGATTCACCGTTTCCGGGTGAATGACGAGACGAACCTGGTCCGTGGCCATGATTCCGGCGAGGTCGCCGGCGCGGACCGGGTCGTCGAGGTCCCAGTAACGAGCGGCCAAGCGGGCGGCCAGTTCGTGCGCCCCTTCGGGTTCCACCGTGATGCGGCCCGCGATCGACAGCCAGCGCTCCCGTTCCCCCACCGGGGCGGCGACGACGATCGAGGCACGGGGATCCCGGCGCAGGTACCGGATCTTGCCCGAGTCCGGGGGCGTGAACAGGTGGATCGCCCCCTCGGGGGTGGCCTCGAACCACACCGGCCGGGGCTGCGGCGGAACCGGCCCGCCGGCCACGGACAGGAATCCGTGCAACGGGCGTCGGAGGAACTCGAGGTCTTCTGTGGTCAGCGAACTGCTCATGACTCCGATTCAACAGGGCCGGCTCGGACGATCCCATAGATGAGAAGCCGGAGTGCCTGCGTATTCGTCTAATCTCGGTGAGGTGGACGTCTTCGGTGACCTGATCCGCGGGGTGCGGGCGCACGGCTCGCTGTTCAGCAGCTCGACGCTGTCTCCGCCCTGGTCGCTGCACTTCGTGGACGGCGCGCCGCTCACCCTGTGCACCGTCCTGACCGGGGCGGGCTGGATCGTGCCGGAGCACCTTCCGCCCGAACCGCTTCGCGCCGCGAGACGGTCATCGTGCGTGGGCCCGCGACGTTCACCTTCGTCGACGAGGTCGGCACCCTGGCCGAACCGATCGCATGCGGCGAGTACTGCGCGACGCCGGAGCAGGGCGGGATGCGGCACCGGCGCGGCTGGAACGACAGCGCCGCGGACGGCCCCGGCGCGACGACGCTGATCGTCGGCGCCTCTCCCGTGCGCGGCGAGATCAGCCGCCAGCTGCTGGACGCGCTGCCCGTCGTGCTGCGCGTGGACGGCGGCGGCCCGGCCGAGGGCGTGCTGGACCATCTCGCCGCCGAGGTCGCCGTCGACACGCCGGGCCAGCAGGTGGTGCTCGACCGGCTGCTGGACTGGATGCTGGTCTGCACCCTGCGCGAGTGGTTCGACCGGCCGGGCGGCGAACCCCCACCCCTGGTGGGCCGCCCAACGCGACCCGGTGGTCGGCCACGCATTACGCCTGCTGCACGCCGAACCGGCCGCGCCATGGACGGTCGCCGCGCTGGCCGAGAACACCGGGGTGTCGCGTTCGACGCTGGCCAAGCGGTTCGCGGATCTGGTCGGCGAACCGCCGCTGACCTATCTCACCCGCTGGCGGATGACGCTCGCGGCGGACCTCCTGATCGAGCAGAAGACCGCGACAGTCGCGGATGTCGCCCGCACAGTGGGGTATGCCGACCCGTTCGGCTTCAGCGCGGCGTTCAAACGGGTCCGGGGGAGCAACCCCAGTGAGTTCCGGCACACCGTCCACTGAGGACTCGGCCGGCCCGATGCCGGCGGGGCCGGGAATCGCCCGGAATGCTCACGAGTCCCTAATCGGGTGAATCGCCCAGCAACGTTGGTCCGCTTTCTCCGATTCCCGGTCCGCGCGGCTGAAGTCCAGGTGAATTTCCCTGCCAAAGAGGGCAGTGGATGCGGAAATCAGCACGCTACGCTCGCATAATTCGTCCGGAGCTGGTCCGTTCGAGTGAGTGGAGTGTGTGTGCCGGGGTCGATCCGTACCCGCTGGTTGATCGCGGGTGCTGTGGGGCTCGTCGTCCTCGTGGGTGGCGCCGTTCTCCTGTGGCCGGACGGCGCGAGCGCGCAGGACCCCGAGATCGAGGTTTCCCGCTCGGCCTGCGGCGCCGGCTGGAGCGAGCCGAAGCCGGGCCAGCAGACGTTCCGGGTGCACAACACCGGCTCGGTGACCGCCGAGGTCGACCTGATCGACCCCGCCACGGGTGTCATCTACGGCGAGATCGAGGGCCTCGGCGCGGGCACCACCCGGCCGATGCCGGTCAACCTCGGCAACGGCAGCTACGCCTTCCGCTGTCTGCCCGAGGACGCCTCCGCCATCGTCGGCCCGGCTTCGCAGGTCAGCGGCGGTGCGGAGCGCTCGCCCGGGGTCGCGCCGGTCACCCACGACGACCTGCTGGGCCCGCTGAAGACCTACGAGCAGCACGTCACGGCCGGGCTCGTGCAGCTGGTCACGGACACCGGCGTCCTGAAGAACACCGTCCACGGCGGTGACCGCAACGCCAGTCGCGCGGCCTGGCTCACCGCGCACCTCACCTACGAGCGGCTCGGCGCGGCTTACGACGCCTTCGGCGACTCCGACGGCGCGCTCAACGGGACCACCGACGGCCTGCCCGACGGCACCGCGGACGCGGGCTTCACCGGCTTCCACCGCCTCGAGTACGGGCTCTGGCACAACGAGGATCTGGGCGCGCTGACCGCGGTCGCCGACCAGCTGGACGCCGACGCGCACAGCCTTCAGCAGTCCTTCGGCGACAGCCAGGTCGACGGCAACGACCTCGGCCTGCGCGCGCACGAGATCATGGAGAACACCCTGCAGTTCGAACTCACCGCCAAGACCGACTACGGCAGCGGCACGAACCTCGCCACCGCGCGGGCCAATGTGGACGGCACCCGCGCGGTCCTGGACGTCCTGCGCCCCCTGCTGACGCCACGCTATCCCGGACTGTCCAAAGTGGATGACTGGCTGAACCGCACCCAGTCCGCTTTGGACGCCATGAAGCGTCCGGACGGCAACTGGACGCCGGTCGGGCAGCTCACCCAGCCGCAGCGCCAGAAGCTCAACGCCGACGTCGGCGAGCTGACCGAGCTGCTTGCCCCGATCGCGGCCATCGCCGAGCCGAGGAGGGTCTCGTGAACCTCCCCCGCCGGTCCTTCCTCCGCCGCGCCGCGATGGGCGCGGGACTCACCGCCGCCGCGGGCGCCGGGCTCGGCGCGTCCGCCGCCAAAACCGAAAGCCCCCTGGCTTTCCACGGCCCGCACCAGGCCGCCATCCTGCGCACCCCGCCCGCGCAGCACATCGTGGCTTCGTTCGACGTCGTCGCGGCGAACAAGGCCGAGCTGACCGACCTCTTCAAGGCGATCACCGACCGGGCGCGCTTCCTCACCGGCGGCGGCGCCCCGGCCACGCTCGGGATCACCGCGCCGCCCGCCGACTCCGGCGTGCTCGGCCCGGTCGTGCCCGGTGGCGACCTCGGCGTGATCGTCGGCGTCGGCTCGTCGCTGTTCGACGACCGATTCGGGCTGGCGCAGAAGAAACCGGCCAAGCTCAAGCCGATGACGATGTTCCCGAACGACGCGCTGGACCCGGCCCAGTGCCACGGCGACCTCTCGCTGTCGCTGTCCGCCGGTGACACGGACACCGTGCTGCACGCCCTGCGCGACATCGCCCGCGCCACCCGCGGCGGCATGCAGCTGCGCTGGAAGCTCAACGGCTTCACCTCGCAGCCGCGCCCGTCCGGCACCCCGCGCAACCTGCTGGGCTTCAAGGACGGCACCGCGAACCCACCCGAGTCCGAAATAGACAGTCTGGTGTGGACGACCGAGCCCGGCTGGACCGCCGGCGGCAGCTACCAGGTGATCCGGCTGATCCGGATGCTCGTCGAGTTCTGGGACCGGGTTTCGCTGGCCGAGCAGGAGAACATGTTCGGCCGCCGCCGTGACACCGGCGCCCCGCTGGACGGCACCGGCGAGTTCGATGTCCCGCGCTACGCCGAGGACCCGATCGGCACGGTGATCCCGCTGACCAGCCACATCCGCAAGGCGAATCCCCGTACCCCGGAGACCGACTCCAGCCGGATCCTGCGGCGCGGCGTGAACTACGACCGCGGCGTGGACGTCAACGGCAACCTCGACATGGGCCTGATCTTCGCCTGCTACCAGCAGGATCTCGAGCGCCAGTTCGAGACGGTCCAGAAGCGGCTGGCCGACGAACCCCTGACCGACTACATCTCTCCGTTCGGCGGCGGCTACTTCTTCGCGCTGCCTGGCGTGAGGAGCCCCGACGACCACTACGCCCGAACACTGCTCACCTAACCCCACCACCAGGAGGATCCACAGTGGACACAGGAACCGGCCGCCGACGACGGCTGCTCGGCGCCGGCGCGCTCGCGTCCGTCGCCGTGCTCGCCGTCGCCACCGGCTCCGCCGCGAGCGCGGCCCCGGCACAGCCCCTGCACACGCTGCCCGCGCAGTGGCTGCCCACCGCGACGCCGATCAAGCACGTCGTCGTCATCTTCGGCGAGAACATCTCCTTCGACCACTACTTCGGCACCTACCCGAAGGCGGCCAACACCGACGGCACGCCGTTCCAGGCCGCGCGCAACACCCCGAAGGTCAACGGCCTCGACCACAAGCTGCTGACCGACAACCCCAACGCGTACAACCCGAAGCGCCTCACCCACGAGCAGGCCCTGACCTGCGACCAGAACCACAACTACGGCGCGGAGCAGGCCGCCTTCAACGGCGGCAAGATGGACAAGTTCGTCGAGAAGACCGAGACCGACAAGTGCACCGGGCAGCCGATCCTGTTCGGCGAGCCGGGCCTGGTCATGGACTACTACGACGGCAACACCGTCACCGGCATGTGGAACTACGCCCAGCACTACGCGATGAGCGACAACTCGTTCAACACCGTGTTCGGCCCCTCCACCCCGGGCGCGCTGAACCTGATCTCCGGCCAGACGCACGGCGCGCAGGCGCTCACCCCGGCCACGCACGAGCCGACCAGCGACGCCTACGCCGTGGTCTCCCCCGACGCCAACGGCATCGGCACGGTCATCAACGACCCGGACCCGGCCTGGGACGACTGCTCGGGCAAGAACCACACGAGCAAGGACAACCTCGCCGCCCTGCAGGGCCGCAACATCGGCGACCTGCTCAACCAGCGCCGTGTCACCTGGGGCTGGTTCCAGGGTGGCTTCAAGCCGACCGGTGAGGCAGGAGGGTACGCGGTCTGCGGCCAGACCCACGCCAACATCGGCGGCAACTCCTCCGTCGACTACAGCCCGCACCACCAGCCGTTCCAGTACTACAAGTCGACGGCCAACCCGAAGCACCTCGCGCCGTCGTCGGTGCAGGCCATCGGCCAGACGGACCGGGCGAACCACCAGTACGACATCACCGACTTCGACGCTTCGCTGCAGGCCGGCTCGATGCCCGCGGTGAGCTTCCTCAAGGCGCCCGAATACCAGGACGGCCACGCCGGGTACTCCGACCCGCTCGACGAGCAGCAGTTCGTGGTCGACGAGGTCAACAAGATCCAGCAGTCCCCGGAGTGGCGCTCGACCGCGATCGTGCTCGCCTACGACGACTCCGACGGCTGGTACGACCACGTCAGCTCGAAGATCGTCAACGGCTCGCACGACGCCGCGCAGGACCAGGCCGCCTGCACCGGGAAGCCGACGAAGCTGGCGACCTACGCCGACCGCTGCGGCTACGGCCCGCGGCTTCCGCTGGTGGTGATCTCGCCGTACAGCAAGGTGAACTACGTCGACCACTCGCTGACCGACCAGACCTCGGTGCTGCAGTTCATCGAGGACAACTGGTTCACCGGCCGGATCGGCGACGCTTCGTTCGACACCCGCGCGGGCGGGCTGTGGAACATGTTCAGTTTCTGGTGGCCGCAAGGGGGGCGGCTGACGCTGGACCCGAAGACGGGCGCGGTGGCTCACCGTTAGGACTCGTGAGCGTTCCGGGCGGTTAGAACCGCCCGGAACGCTCACGAGTCTATGGCCCAGCTCAGCACTACCACGGTGCCGTCGTCGGTGGTCCGGATGTCGGCCTGGTCCGCGCTGGCGTGCAGCAGCATGAGCCCGCGGCCGCGCAGCGAGACCGGGCGGGGGTCCGGCACCGGCGTCCGCCAGCGGCCGTGGTCGGTGATCACCACCTCCACCCGATCGGGGTGCAGGTACGCGTCGAGGTCGACGGTGCCGCTTCCGCTGTCGTAGGCGTGGTCGGCGACGTTCGCCAATGCTTCGTAGGAGGCCAGCGCGACGTCCTGTGCGCGGTCGGTGTCCAGGCCGGCGTCGAGCACCCAGCCGGTCAGTTGGTGCCGGAGGGCACGCAGCGCTTCCGGAGCCGCGGCGACGCCGTGGCAGCGCAGCGGAGCCACCGTGGCGCGGACGTCGTCCGCCTCCCCGGGTAACCCTGCCGAGTTCTGCATTCAGCTGCCCTTTCGCGCCGTCACGTCGCGGGTGAAGCCAAGGCCTGTTCCAACGTCGGGAAGACGCCGATCCAGGTGTCCAGGCCGGTGCTGGTGAACGGCCGGGTGGTCACCGTCGAGTCCGACACCACCCTCAGTGCCGCGGTGCTCAGGGACCGGTGGGCCCCGGCGAGCACCTGCAGCCCGGCCGAGCACAGGAACGTCACCGACCGAAGGTCGACCACCAGCAGGTCCGGCCGGTCGGCCACCACACCGGTCACGACGTCCTCGAACTCCGGCGCGCTGAGCAGGTCGATCTCACCCTCGACGCGCAGTACCGCGGCCTTGTCCCGCCATTCGAGCGTGACCAGCAGCTCGGAGGCGGGAAGATCCCGGGAAGAAGAGGTCACGGCCCCCAATGGTGCCGCAAACGGCCGAAGCGCGCCATCACCCGCCGTACCGGGTCGGCAACTGGACCAGGCTCACCCAGAAGTCGTCGATCTTGCGGACGACCTCGGCGAAGGTGTCGAAATCGACCGGTTTGGTGACGTAGGCGTTCGCGTGCAGGTCGTAGCTGCGCAGGATGTCCTCCTCCGCCTCCGACGTGGTGAGCACGACCACCGGGATCGACCGGAGCTCGGGCGTGCGCTTGATCTCGTCGAGCACCTCGCGACCGTCCTTGCGGGGCAGGTTGAGGTCCAGCAGGATCAGCCCCGGCCGCGGCGCCTGCTCGAAGCGGCCCTCGCGGTTGAGGAATTCGAGCGCCTCGACGCCGTCGGTGGCGACATGCAGCGGGTTGCGGATCTTGTGGTGCTCGAAGGCCTCGCGGGTCATCAGCACGTCGCCGGGGTCGTCCTCGACCAGCAGGATGTCGATCGGCGGCAGGGCGGTCGTCATGCGGGCTCATTCTCCTCGGCGGCGACGCTCGTGGGCAAAGCCGGCAGCGTAAACCGGAAGATCGTGCCGTCGGCAGCGGTGTCCAGCCAGATCTTGCCGCCGTGGTACTCGACGATCTTGCGAGCCATCGCCAGCCCGATCCCGGTGCCCGGGTACGCACTACGGCTGTGCAGGCGCTGGAAGATCGTGAAGATCCGCTCGGCGTACTCGTCGTCGATGCCGATCCCGTTGTCCGCCACCGAAAACACCCACTCGCCGTCCTCGCACTCGGCGCCGATCCGGACCTCCGCCTTGCCGTCGCCGCGGAACTTCAGCGCGTTGCCGACCAGGTTCTGGAACACCATCGTCAGCAGCGTCGGCTCACCGCGGACCTCGGGCAGCTCCGTGCGGACGACCTGGGCGCCGGACAGCGACAGCGCGACCTCCAGGTTGGCCAGCGCGTCGTCGAGCAGCTGGTCGGTGTCGACCACGACGTGCTCGCCGGCCTGCCTGCCGACCCGCGCGAAGGCCAGCAGGTCGTTGATCAGGGTCTGCATCCGCTTGGCGCCGTCGACGGCGAACTCGATGTACTGCTGGCCGCGTTCGTCGAGCAGGCCCTCGTAGCGGCGCTGAAGCAGCTGACAGAAACTCGCCACCTTGCGCAGCGGCTCCTGCAGGTCGTGCGAAGCGACGTACGCGAACTGCTCGAGGTCGCTGTTGGACCGCTCCAGCTCGGCCGTCCGGGCGTCGAGGGCGATCTGGGCGCGTTCCAGCTCGGTGAGCTCGTTGATGATGCGTCGGCGCATGGCCTCGACGTCCTCGCCGAGCTGGACCAGCTCGGCCGGCCCGCCGCCACGCACCGGCCGGTGGATGTCGGCCTCCACCGCCCTGACCTCGGCGGCCAGCCGCCGGATCGGCCGGATGACGACCCCGCGCAGGCCGAAGAACAACAGCAGGAACAGCAGCATGATGAGCACGACGATGATCGTGAGCAACGTCGTGAGCGTGTCACTGGCGTTGTCGAAGTCCGTGCGGGCCCGATCGCGGTCCGCGGACAGCCGAGCCTGGAGGTCGTCGAGGGCGCCGCGGACGGCGTCGAAGCGGGTGTTCCCCTGCGCGACCTGGGCGTCCGAGGGCGCCGGCGTTCCGGGCGCGATCGCCGTTTCGGAGATCTGCTGCCAGCCGGCCGCCGCGCGCTCGACCTCGTCGAGGTCGTTCCCCACCGGCGTTCCCGTCACAGCGCCGGACGCCCGGAGGTCCGCCACCGCCTGCCGCTCGGCCGTCAGCCCGTCGCGATACGGCGTGAGAAGGTCGTTCTTGCGGGACAACTGGTAACCGCGGATCCCGGCCTGCTGGTTGAGCAACGCCGTGGACAACGCGAACGCCGACAGCCGCTGCGGCCCGACCTGGTCGAGCAGCCGGGACCGGGCGTCGGCGAGGTTGCGGACCGCGATCCCGCCGCCGATCACCGCGGCCAGCAGGAGCGTGATCTCGATCGCCGCGAGCAGGGTCAGCCAGCGGCGGATCGGCCAGACCTTGCTCATCGCCGGTCGTCCTCCTGGGTGTGGGTGAGCATGGCGAGCGCGAGGTCGTCGTCGAGCGGGCCGGAGTTGAGCCGTTCGGCCCTGGCGATCAGCTCGTCGAGCACTTCGCGGTCGTCGACGGCACCGAGCTCGCGCCGGATGTCCAGCACCAGCGCGGCCATCCGGTCGTGGCCGAGGCGTTCGGCACCGGCGCCGACCCGGCCTTCGTACACGCCGTCGGTGTAGAGCAGCAGCGACCAGCCGGGCTCCAGCGAGACGTCCAGCGCCTCCCACTTCGCGTCCGGCGTGATGCCGAGCGGGACGCCGAGGCGTTCGCCGGAGAGCAGGTGGCCGCCGTCGCGGGTGAGCAGCAACGGCGGCGGGTGCCCGGCCAGCCAGAGCCGCAGGGACCGGCGGTCCGGCGCGATGACGACCATGCAGAGCGTCGCGAACACCGGCTTGATCCGCTCGTGTTCGAGGACCCGCTGCACGGTGGCCAGCACTTCGCCGGTGGACAGCCCGGCCAGCACGAGCGAGCGCCAGGCGATGCGCAGCGCGACACCGAGTGCGGCCTCGTCGGGGCCGTGGCCGCAGACGTCGCCGATGATCGCCTGGATCGCGCCGTCGGACAGCTCGATCGCGTCCCAGAAGTCGCCGCCGAGCAGCGAACCGTTGCGGCCGGGCCGGTAGCGCGAGGCCAGGCTGACGTGCGAGTCGCGGACCAGCGGCGTCGGCAGCAGCCCGCGTTCGAGGCGCGCGTTTTCGCTGGCCAGCAGCTGCTGCTGGAGGATACTGCTGCTCGACGAGCTCGGCGCGCTTGCGTTCGCGGGCGAAGCGCAGCGCCTTGACCAGCAGCGGCCCGTCTACCTGGTCCTTGACCAGGTAGTCCTGCGCGCCCGCGGCGACCGCCGCGACACCGGTCGCCTGGTCGTGCTGGCCGGTCAGCACCACCACGGCGACGGCGGGCGCGTGCTGGCGCAGCCGGGTGAGCCCGGTCAGGCCCATCGCGTCGGGCAGCTGGAGGTCGAGCAGGATGCAGTCGGCGGTGATCGGCCCGGACAGCGCCGCGGCGAGGGTGTCGACCCGTTCGAGGCCGGCTGGCGCGGGGGTGTCGGCGAGCATCTCGTCGACGAGCAGCGCGTCGCCGTCGTCGTCCTCGATGAGGAGCACGCGCAGGCGGGTGTCCGGATCCCACCCGGCCGGTGGACTGCCCGCCACCGGCGTCTTCGCTGGATTCACCCGCACGGCCTCTCCTCGCGCCTGCCCGTCACTCCCCGGCACCCCGGTCGGGGTCGCGGCGGGGACGGAGGATGTTTCAGGGCTGTGTGCTCAACCACAGTCACCCTATCGCCAGTTGTGTCCGCGGAACTACGACACGCGGCCCTTGAGAAACTCCTGCTCGACCGCGTTGTCGCTCAGCGCCAGCGCCGCCTGGTAGGCCTGCGCGGCCTCTGCGTCCCGGCCCAGCCGGTGGAGCAGATCGGCCTTCGTCGCGGGCAGATAGCGGTACCCGTCCAGGCGCCCGTCGGCCTCGAGCCGCTCGATCTCGGGCAGGGCCGCGGCCGGGCCGTCCACCATGGACAGTGCTACCGCCCGGTTCAGCGCGACCACCGGCGACGGCCAGACCCGCAGCAGGACGTCGTAGAGCGTGAGGATCTGCGGCCAGTCGGTCTCGGCGTAGCTCGGTGCCTGGGCGTGCAGGGCCGCGATCGCCGCCTGGACGCTGAACCGGCCAGGCGGACCGCCCTTCAGCGCGCCGACGACCAGCGTGTCGGCCTCGGCGATCAGCTTTTGGTCCCACTGCGACCGGTCCTGTTCCTCCAGTCGCAGCAACCGTCCCGCGCTGTCGGTGCGGGTGGCGCGGCGCGCCTGGTGGCACAGCAGCAACGCCAGCAGTCCGGCGACTTCGCCGTCCACGGGCAGCAGTTCCCGGAGCATCCGCGCCAGATCGAGCGCGCGGCCGGTGAGTTCGTCACGCACGAGGTCCTGGCCCGAATGCGCGGTGTGGCCGGTGGAATAGAGCAGGTGCAGCACGGTCAGTACGGCGGATACGCGCTCTGGCAGTTCTTCTTTTGACGGCACCGCGTACGGGATCCGCGCGGCCGTGATCTTCTTCTTGGCGCGGGTGATCCGCGCGGCCATCGTCGGCTCCGAGACGAGGAAGGCGTGCGCGATGTCCGGTGTCGCGACCCCGCAGACCAGCCTGAGCGTGAGCGCGATCTGGGCCTCCTGCGCCAGCGCCGGGTGGCAGCAGGTGAAGATCAGCCGCAGCCGGTCGTCCGGAATCGCTCCCAGCGGCTCGGGCGGCTCGTCGACGTCCGGCTCGACCAGCAGAGGCAGCTTGCGCTGGAGGACTTCCCGGTGCCGGATGCCGTTGATCGCGGTGCGCCGGGCGACGGTGGTCAGCCAGGCGCCGGGCCGCGCGGGCACGCCGTCGGCCGCCCATTTCTGGAGGGCCTGGACGTAGGCGTCCTGGACGATCTCCTCGGCCTCGTCGATGTCGCGTGTGACGCGCACCGTCGCGGCGAGCACGTAAGCCCACTCGCGACGGTGCGCGTCCGCGACCGCCTCTTCGACGTTCAGTCCGTGACCACCTGGAAGTCGAGCAACGGCCGGACCTCGACCCCGCCTTCGGCGATCGGCGTCAGTTTCGCCAGCGCGAGCGCGTGATCGAGGTCGCGTGCCTCGAGGACGTACACCCCGGCCAGCACTTCCTTGGTCTCGACGAACGGGCCGTCGGTCACCAGGCCGCCGCGGATCGAGGTGGCGGTCTCGTTCGGCAGCAGGGCAAGGCCCGCGGTCACCTTGCCGCCGCGCTCGGCGATCCGTGCGGGCAGGTTCATGTGCCCGTCCATGATCTCCGGCGGCAGCTCGTCGGCGGGCACCCGGTCGTAGATGAGTACTGCGTACTGGGCCATGTCGTTCCTCCGTGGTCGTAATCCTTGTACACCTTCGTCACGCGAGGTGCGCCGGAATCGACAACCTCGGTTCAGCGCGGTGGGCCGTGGTGTCCCTGGCTGTGCTGATAAGAGCTGACGATCGAGCTGATGAGGTCGCGCCAGGTTTCTTCGGGGTCGGCGGGCTCGGCGCTCGGCTGTTTGCGCGTGCTGGGCGGCGCCGACGTGGTCTTCACCGGCTCCTGGCGAATCCCGGCCGTCGCCGTGGTCGGGCCCGCGGAGGCGCTGATCGTCGCGACTGCTTCGGAGGAGGTCTCCGGCGGGGTGTACGGCGTGCGGGGCGGCGTGACGGCGGTGCCGCCCCCGTCGGCTGAGGGGAGGAACAGGAAGAGGGCTCCGGCCAGGACGGCTGCCGCGCCGAGGGCCAGCCAGAGGGGACGGACGCGGCGGGCGGGCTCCGGCGGCGGCTCCGTTTTGACCGGGTGGGCTTCGAGGAGCTCGTCGAGGTCTTCCCGGATGAGCAGGGGTTTGGTCTGGGAGCGTTGGAGCAGGTCGGCGACTGTGGGGAGTTCGCCGGGTTCTTCCTTGTGCGCCATCGAGACCTCCGTACCGCCGTCTGCCGCCACAGACGGGCCGGAGCATACCGGTCGCTCGGGTTGGGCCTCGTGAGTGGTAAGTGTCGTTCTAACGACACTTACCACTCACGAGGCCTGGCGCAGGGCGAACTTCTCCAGCTCCGCCCGGCCGAAGGTCACCTCGGCCTCGTCGAGCGCCCCGCAGTCCAGCCCCCGCAGGAGGTACACCGCCAAGGCCTCCGCGGTCGCCGGTTCGTCGAGGACTCCCCCGGCCACCTTGTCCGCATAGGCCCGCAGCCGAGCCACCGCATCGGAGAAACCCGCGCGGTAGAACGAATAAGTCGCGGCGAACCGGGTCGGCAGCTGGTGCGGGTGCAGGTCCCAGCCCTGGTAGAAGCCCCGCTCCAGCGACCGCCGCACCAACCGCAGGTGCTCGGCCCAAGCCGAGGGCAGCGCGTCCCCGATCGGCAGCCGGTTCGTGGAGCCATCGGAAAGCCGCACCCCGGTCCCGGCGGCCGCGACCTGCATCAGCTGCTTGGCCAGATCCGCGACCGGATGCTCCATGCTCTGGTACGCCGCCGCGATCCCCAGACCCGCGCTGTAGTCGTAGGTCCCGTAGTGCAGGCCGGAACACCGACCCTCAGCGGCCTGAATGATCCGCGCCACCGCGAGCGTCCCATCAGCGTCCACAATGGACTGAGCGGTCTCGATCTGGACCTCGAAGCGCAGCACACCGGCAGCGAGCCCATAAGCGGACTCCAGGTGTGCCAAAACCTCGGCCGCCACCGAGACCTGCTCCACCGCGGTCACCTTCGGCAGGGTGACCACGAAACCCGGCGGCAGCGGGCCGTTCTCCAGCAACGCGGACAGGAACAGGTCCAGCGTCCGGATCCCCCGCCGGCGCGTCAAAGCCTCGAAGCTCTTGAAGCGGATCCCGCAAAACGGTGCACCGCCGGTCAAAGCCAAGGTCTGGCCCGCGGCCGACGCAGCCGCGTCCTCGACGTCATCCGCGACACGGCCGTAGCCGTCTTCGAAGTCGATGCGGAGGTCCTCAATAGGCTCCGTCAACAACTTGAGGCGAACGCGCTCAGTCACCGAGGCATCCAGGTCGAGCAGCGAGCCGTGCTCGATGAAGACGCGCATCGCCTGTTTGCCCCAGTCCGCCACCAAACGGGTGCGGTACCGCGACGCCGGGACGTACACCGTGTGCACCGGCTGGCGGCCGGGGCGAGTGCCCGGGTACAGCGCCGCGACGCGCGCGTCGGCCTGGGCCAAGCGCGCGTCGGCGGCGGTGTAGACCTCCTCCGGGAGGCGTCCCGGCACTACTTGATCCGCTCGTACGCGGGCAGCGTGAGGAAGTCCGGGAAGTCGGCGGCCAGCGCGACCTGCTCGAACAGCTCCACCGCGGGCTCCAGCAGGTCGGACTTGATCTCCGCCGCCAGGGTGCCGCGGACCTCGGCCAGCACGCCGCGGACCAGCTCGGACGTCACGACGTCGCCGGTGTCCAAAGTGGTCCCGTTCTTCACCCACTGCCAGATCTGCGAGCGCGAGATCTCCGCGGTCGCCGCGTCCTCCATCAGGTTGTGGATGGCCGCCGCTCCGTTGCCGCTCAGCCAGGACGCGATGTAGCGGATACCGACGTCGACCGCCGCGCGCAGGCCGGCCGCTGTCGCGCCGCCCGGGGTCGAGGCCACATCGAGGAGCTGGTCGGCCGTGACGCTCACCTCGTCGCGGGTGCGGAAGAGCTGGTTCGGGTTCGTGCCGAGGACCTTGTCGAACTCCTCGCGGCAGATGTCCACCATGCCCGGGTGCGCCACCCACGAGCCGTCGAAACCGTCGCCGGCCTCGCGGCTCTTGTCCGCGCGGACCTTGTCCAGCGCCGCAGCGGTGACGTCGGGATCGTTGCGGTTCGGGATGAACGCCGCCATGCCGCCGATCGCGAACGCGCCGCGCTTGTGGCACGTGCGGACCAGGAGTTCGGTGTACGCGCGCATGAACGGCGCGGTCATGGTGACCGAGTTGCGGTCCGGCAGGACGAACTTCTCGCCCGCGTCGCGGAAGTACTTGATCACGCTGAACAGGTAGTCCCAGCGGCCCGCGTTGAGGCCGGACGCGTGCTCACGCAGCTCGTAGAGGATCTCCTCCATCTCGAACGCGGCCGGGATGGTCTCGATCAGCACCGTCGCGCGGACCGTGCCGTGCTCGATGCCGAGCGTCTTTTCGGCATGCGTGAAGACGTCGTTCCAGAGCCGCGCCTCGAGGTGGCTCTCCATCTTCGCCAGGTAGAAGTACGGGCCCTTGCCGCGCTCGATCAGCTCGGCGGCGTTGTGGAAGAAGTGCAGGCCGAAGTCGACCAGCGCGCCGACACCCTCACGACCGCCGAAGGTCAGGTTCCGCTCCGGCAGGTGCCAGCCGCGCGGGCGGACCACGATGGTCGCGTGCTCGACGTCGCCACGCAGCTCGTAGTGCTTGCCGCCGGCGTCGAGGGTGATCGAGCCGCGGATGGCGTCGCGCAGGTTGACCTGGCCGGAAACGACGTTCGCCCAGTGCGGGGTGTTGGCGTCCTCCAGGTCGGCCAGCCAGACCTTGGCGCCGGAGTTCAGCGCGTTGATCGTCATCTTGCGGTCGGTCGGGCCGGTGATCTCGACGCGGCGGTCGCGCAGCGCGGGTGGCGCCTCGGCGACGCGCCAGTCGCCGTCGCGGATCTCCTGGGTCTCCGGCAGGAAGTCGAGCCGGCCGGTGGTGCGCGCCTGCTCACGCCGCTTGCCGCGGGCCTCGAGCAGCTCGTCGCGGCGGGCGGCGAAGGCGTCGTGCAGGCCGGCCACGAAGGCCAGCGCCTCCGGCGTGAGGATCTCGTCGCCTCGCTCGACCTGCTCGCCCAGCACCTGGACTTCTGAAGACATGCGGAACACCTCGCGATAGATAACGCCCCTACGGTTTTCTACCAGCCGGACTATAGTTTCTGCATAGCGGAAGCTCAACGCCGACGTAAGGAGGGCCACCGGTGCCGGCGGAGAAGAACGGTCGCGACGGCGGCGTCCAGTCCCTGCAGCGTGCCTTCGAGCTGCTCGAACACCTCGCGGACACCGGCGGGGAGGCCAGTCTGTCCGAGCTCGCGACCCTGTCCGGGCTGCCGATGCCGACCATCCACCGGCTGATCCGCACCCTGGTCGACCTGGGCTACGTCCGCCAGAACACCAACCGGCGGTACGCGCTGGGCGCGCGGCTGATCCGGCTCGGCGAGAACGCGAGCATGCAGTTCGGCGCCTGGGCCCGGCCACTGCTGGCCGAACTGGTGGACGAGGTCGGCGAGACGGCCAACCTGGCGGTGCTGGAGCGCGACGAGGTCGTCTACGTGGCTCAGGTGCCCTCGAAGCACTCCATGCGGATGTTCACCGAGGTCGGACGGCGCTTGCTGCCGCACGGCACCGGCGTCGGCAAGGCGATGCTCGCCCATCTACCCACGTCGGACGTCCAGGAGCTGCTGGGCCGGACCGGCATGCCCGCCTACACCGAGCACACCTTTACCGACGCGGATGCCCTCGCCGTGGAGCTGGCGAAGATCGCATCGCAGGGTTACGCGCTCGACGAAGCAGAGCAGGAGCTCGGGGTGCGGTGTGTCGCGGTGGCTGTGCCTGGTGCTCCCGTGCCCGCGGCGGTGTCGGTTTCCGGGCCGTCGGGACGGCTGACCGCCGAGGCGGTGGCACACATCGCCCCGGCGGTGCAACGGGTCGCGGCGGCGCTGGGCGAGAGCCTTTCCCAGACCGCGGTCACCGTCTAGCGCTGGAGTCGTCCGCCCATCACGTGAGATACGCGCCCAATCACGCGAGTTACGCCTCTGATCACGTGAGATCCGTGTCTGATCACGCGAGATCCGTGTACCTGCACTGTCGGCTCGCCGGGCTCGAACACGGACCTCACGTGATTGGGCACGTAACTCGCGTGATTGAAGGCGTAACTCGCGTGGTCACCTGCCCTAGGTGATCGGCTTCTCGTCCACCTGCACCGAGTAGTTCGCTTTGCCGCCCTGGTACGAATTCACCGTCGCCGTCAGCCCGTACTTCACCCCACCCGAGGCCAGCTCACAGCGAATGCTCTGCCCGGTCACCGCCTTCACCGGCCCGGGGCAGGTCACCGAGTCCGGCCGCTGCCCGACCTTCTGCTGCAGCACCTCAGCGATCCCGCGCTCCAGCGAATCCTCGGTGACCATCGGCTCGGTGGTGCTGCTGACCTTCGCCGAACACCCGGCCAGTACCAGCAGCGCCACCGTCCACAAGAGACGCTTCATCAGCCGAGCAGTGCGTCCACGAACGCGCCCGGCTCGAACGGCGCCAGGTCGTCCGGGCCCTCGCCGAGGCCGACCAGCTTGACCGGCACGCCCAGTTCGCGCTGCACCTGGAACACGATGCCGCCCTTGGCGGTGCCGTCGAGCTTGGTCAGCACGATCCCGGTGACGTCGATGACCTCGGCGAACACTCGCGCCTGGGTGAGGCCGTTCTGGCCGGTGGTCGCGTCGAGGACCAGCAGCACCTCGTCGACCTTCGCCTGCTTCTCGACCACGCGCTTGACCTTGCCCAGCTCGTCCATCAGGCCGGTCTTGGTGTGCAGCCGGCCCGCGGTGTCGACCAGGACGGCGTCCACACCGGTGTCCACGCCGCGCTTGACGGCGTCGAACGCGACCGCGGCCGGGTCGGCGCCTTCCTTGCCGCGCACCACTTCGGCGCCCACGCGCTCGGCCCACGTCTGGAGCTGGTCGGCGGCGGCCGCGCGGAACGTGTCGGCCGCGCCCAGCACCACCGTCGAACCCTGCGCGACGAGCACCCGCGCGAGCTTGCCCGTGGTGGTCGTCTTGCCGGTGCCGTTGACCCCGGCCACCAGCACCACCGCGGGCTGCTTCTTGCCGTCGACGACATGCGGCAACGCCCGGACCGCGCGAACGGCGTCGGTGGACAGCTCCGCCGTCAGGACCTCGTGCAAAACCGCGCGCGCTTCCCCGGACGTCCGCACGGCGCGGCGCGAAAGCTCGTCGCGCAGGCGCTCGACGATCTGGGTCGTGGTGGCCGCGCCGAGGTCGGCCATCAGCAGGGTGTCCTCGACGTCCTGCCAGGAGTCCTCGTCGAGGTCGCCCGCACCGAGCAGGCCGAGCAGGCTGGTGCCGAACATCGTGCGCGACTTCGCCAGCCGCCCGCGCAGCCGCTCCAGCCGCCCGGTCGCCGGGTCGATCTCCTCGGTGACCGGCTCCGGCTCGGGCGCTTCGGGGAGCTTGACGTCGCGGACCGTGCGCTGGTCGGAATCCCGCGGCACGGCGGCGTCGTCGCCGACCGCCGGCTGGCCGTCGACCTCGGGCCGCTCTTCCACCGGGTGCTCGACCCCGCCGGGCGCCAGCGCGATCCCGCCGCTCGCCGAATACGAGCCGCCGCGCGGCTTCTCCTCGACCTCGCGGGCGGCGTCCAGCTTGATCCGCCGGCGGCGCGCGACCAGCAGGCCGGTCACCAGAATGGCGACCAGCACGACGACGGCCAGGACTACGTACAGGAACCAGGTGCTCGACACGCTCACATCCTTTCATCCGGGTCGGGCACACACCTGATGCCCCGCCCGGGAGCCAACCGATAACGATGTAGCCAACAGCTGAGCCAAGATTTCACGAAGTGGCTTGCGTCACACCCGCTCCTGCACTAGACCCCTCCGGATGGGGATGCGCGCCAGCCACGGCTTCCGGGTGATCGGGCTGATCTCGGGCACGTCGGTCGACGGCATCGACGTCGCGGCCGCCGACCTGTACGCCGAGGAAGACGTGGTGGTCCTGACGCCGCTGGGCGAGCTCGAGGTGCCCTACCCGGAGCCGCTGCGCGCGGGACTACTCGCCGCGCTGCCGCCGAACCCGTGCAGCGCGGGCGAACTCACGAAGCTGGACACCGGGGTTGGCCAGGCCTTCGCCGACGCGGCCATCCGCGCGTACCGCGAGCTCGCGGGCGGCGCCGATCTGATCGCGTCGCTCGGCCAGACCGTCTTCCACTGGGTCGAGCAGGGCCGCGTCCACGGGACGCTGCAACTCGGCCAGCCCGCCTGGATCGCCGAACGCACCGGCCTGCCGGTGGTCGCCGACCTGCGCGTTCGCGATGTCGCCGCGGGCGGTCACGGCGCGCCGCTGGCCAGCACCCTCGACACGCTCTGGCTGCAGGATCTGGCGCACAGCACCGGGCAGCCGGTCGCCGCGCTGAACCTCGGCGGGATCGCGAACATCACCGTCGTCGACGGCTCGAGTCCCGTCGTCGCCTACGACACCGGCCCGGCCAACGCCCTGCTCGACCTCGCCGCCGACCGCGTGAGCGGGCAGCGCGCGGACGTCGGCGGGCGGCTGGCGCAGAGCGGTTCGGTCCGGCGCGACCTGCTGGACCGGCTGCTCGCCGACCCCTATTTCGCCGCGCCGCCCCCGAAGTCGACCGGCAAGGAGTACTTCAACGACACCTTTCTCGACGCCGCGATCGACGGTCTCCCGCTGCTGCAACCGGGTGACCTGCTCGCGACGCTGACCGAGTTCACCGCCGAGACCGTCGCCGCCGAGTGCCGGCGCCACAACGTCCGGACGGTGATCGCCTCCGGCGGCGGTGTGCGCAACCCGGCGATGATGGCCGCGCTGCACCGGAATCTGCCGGACGCGGCCGTCAAGACCAGCGACGACCTCGGCCTTCCCGGCGCGGGCAAGGAGGCGTACCTGACCGCGCTGCTCGGCTGGCTGAGCTGGTGCGGCGTGCCCGGGACCGTGCCGTCGGCGACCGGCGCGCGCGGACCGCGGCTGCTCGGCACCCTCACCCCGGGCGCCGGGCCCCTGACCCTTCCCGCCCCGCTGGGGGGCGCCGTGACCCGGATGCGGGTGGCGGAGAAGGCCGCAGAACGGTAGGGAGAGATCCATGAACCCAGTCGATCTGGTGATCGTCATCGCGTATCTGGCCGCGATGCCGATCATCGGCGTCCTGGTCGGGCGCAGACAGAAGTCCGCGAACGACTACTTCGTCGGCGAGCGCAGCATGCCGTGGTGGGCGGTCACGCTGTCGGTGGTCGCCACCGAGACGTCCACCCTCACCGTGATCTCCACCCCCGGTCTGGTCTTCGGCAACGGGTTCCTGTTCCTGCAACTGGCACTGGGCTACATCGTCGGGCGCACGGTCGCCGCGTTCGTGCTGCTTCCCCGCTACTTCAAGGGAAACTACGTCAGCGCCTACGAGTACCTCGGCAAGCGCTTCGGCCGCGGTCTCCAGGGGACGGCGTCGGTGACGTTCGTCTTCACGCGCCTGCTCGCGGAGGGCCTGCGGCTGTTCGCGGGCGCGATCCCGATCAAGGCGATCCTCGGGCACTACGGCATCCACACCGAGTACTGGCACATCGTGGTGCTGCTCACCGCGCTCACCGTGATCTACGCCTTCGTCGGCGGGATCAAGTCGGTGATCTGGGTGGACGTCATCCAGTGGTCGCTCTACGTCCTGGGCGCGATCGGCGCGATCATCTTCCTCACCACCAAGCTGCCGGACGGCTGGACGTCGCTGGCCGCCGACCAGGGCCGCTTCCAGCTCACCAACTTCGGCGCGAACCTGATCACCCAGCCGTATGGGTTCTTCTGCGCGCTGATCGGCGGCGCGTTCCTGTCGATGGCCTCGCACGGCGCGGACCAGCTGATCGTCGGGCGGCTGCTGTCGTGCCGCAACCTGCGTGACAGCCAGCGCGCGCTGATCGGCTCGGGCATCATCGTGTTCATCCAGTTCGGGCTGTTCCTGATGGTCGGCGCGATGCTCTGGGTGTTCACCGGCGGCAAGACCGGCGCGACGGCCACCGCGGTCGCGGCCGGGAAGATGTCGCCCGACGACGTGTTCTCCAACTTCATCGTCAACGACCTGCCGGTGGGCCTGGCCGGGCTGCTCATCGCCGGCATCCTCGCCTCCACCATGGGAGCGCTCGCCTCCGCGCTCAACGCGCTCTCGACGTCCACCATCGCCGACCTCTACCAGCGCTTCACGCACAAATCCGTGGAGGACTCGAAGCTGCTGCGCCACGGTCGCATGTGGACACTCATCTGGGCTGCGGTGTTCGCGGTGTTCGCCTCGCTGTTCACCAACTCGAAGGACCCGGTGATCCAGCAGGGCCTCGGCATCGTCGGCTACACCTATGGCGCGCTGCTGGGCTCGTTCTTCCTCGGCCTGATGATCAAACGCGCGCGGCAACTGGACGCGGTGATCGCATTCGCGTGCTCGGTGATCGGAATGGCGTTCATCATCCTGTTCGTCAAGTTCGACAAAACGACCACTGCCGTTCACCTTCATTTCGGCAGCGACATCAAGACGCTCGTCCCGCTCGCGACGTTCTGGTACACCCTTGCGGGTGTACTCATTACGCTGATTGTCGGAGGCCTGCTTTCCTTGCGGCACAACACACCTGATCCGAACGCCGGGGAAGCGGAGACCCCGCACCAGGAAGAAGTCACGGCCGCATAGTCCATTCGAGTGGTGCGCCACCTCATCTGAACCGCGCCCGGCGGGGACCCGTGTCTGTGGCGGGTGCCCGCAGGTGGGTGTGCACTACACGGCCGACTACGCGTTCTGGGCCGCCAAGTAAGACTCGTGAGCGTTGCGGGCGGTTAGAACCGCCCGCAACGCTCACGAGCCCTGGACCGAAGGGGACGTTCGCCGCATGCCCCGCGGTGAACGTCCCCTTCACTACTCGGACTCGTGAGTCCTGACCTCAGCTGACGGGGACCGGCTCTTCTTCGGCGGTGCGCAGGCGCTGCGAGATCACCTTCGTGATGCCGTCGCCCTGCATGCTCACGCCGTAGAGCGCGTCCGCGATCTCCATGGTCGGCTTCTGGTGCGTGATGATGATCAGCTGCGACGAGTCACGCAGCTGCTCCAGCAGGCCGATCAGGCGACGCATGTTGGTGTCGTCCAACGCCGCTTCGACCTCGTCCATCACGTAGAAGGGCGAAGGCCGGGCGCGGAAGATCGCGACCAGCATGCCGACCGCGACCAGCGACTTCTCGCCACCGGACAGCAGCGACAGCCGCTTGACCTTCTTGCCCGGCGGGCGCGCTTCGACGTCGACGCCGGTGGAGAGCAGGTCGTTCGGCTCGGTGAGGACCATCCGGCCCTCGCCGCCCGGGAACAACACGCTGAACACGGTCTCGAACTCGCGGGCGACGTCGGCGTACGCCGAGGCGAAGACCTCGAGGATCTTCTCGTCGACCTGCCTGATCACCGCTTCAAGGTCCTTGCGGGTGTCCTTGAGGTCCTCGAGCTGCGTCGAGAGGAACTTGTAGCGCTCCTCCAGCGCCGCGAACTCCTCCAGCGCCAAGGGGTTCACCTTGCCGAGCAGGGTGAGGTCCTTCTCCGCGCGCTTGGCACGGCGGGCCTGGGTGTCGCGGTCGAACGGCATCGGCGGCGGCGGCGTGACGTCCTCGCCACGCTCCTTGGCCGCCTCGTACTCGGCCATCTCGCCCGCGCTCGGCGGCACCGGGACGTCGGGGCCGTACTCGCCGACCAGGTCCTCCAGGCCCATGCCGAAGTCCTCGGCGATCTTGGCTTCGAGGGTCTCCAGCCGCAGCCGCTGCTCGGCCCGCTGCACCTCGTCGCGGTGCACGGCGTCGGTGAGCTTCTCGAGTTCGCCGGTCAGCTCGCGGACCCTCGCGCGGACCCCGGTCAAAGCAGCCTCACGGCTCTGGCGGCGGGCCTGGACCTGGTCACGTTCGACGGCGGCGCGCTGCACCGAGTGCTCGATGCGCTCCAGCGCGAGCTCACCACCGTTGACCACGGCGTTCGCGATCTCGGCGCCGCGCTTACGAGCCGTGCGGGCCTTCTCCGCGCGTTCGCGGGCTTCCTGCTCGGCGCGCGCGGCGCGGCGCAGGCCCTCGGCCCGGCCGGCGATGCTGCGGGCACGCTCTTCGGCAGTGCGCTGCGCGAGCCGCGCCTCGACCTCTTCCTGCCGCACCACCCCGAGCTGCTCGACGGCGATGTCGCGCTCGGCGGTGTCCGGGTCGTCCTCGACCGGCTGCTCGGCGACCGCGGCGAGGCGTTCCTCCAGCTCGGCGAGCTGGACGTGGGCCTGCGCGCGGGACTGCTCGACCTTCGCGCGCTGACCGCTCAACCGCTCGACCTCGGCCTGCGCGGCACGCGCGGCCTGCTGCATGCGGTTGAGCCGCTCCGAGGACCGCGCGCGCCGCACCTTGGCGTCACCCAGCGCGTCCTTCGCCTGCCCGACCTCTTCGCGCCGCGCCTGCTGCTCCGCGCGCGCGCCTTCCAGCTCGGCGGCGAAGCGCTCCAGCTGACGCTCCGCGGTGCGCAGCCGCTCACCGGCTTCGTCGACCGCGGCCTGGACCTCGATCACGCTCTCGCGCGCCGCGGACCCGCCCGCCATCCAGCGGGCGCCGACGACGTCACCGGCCGACGTCACCGCACGGACGTCCGGGTGCGCCGCGACCAGCTGACGGGCCGATTCCAAATCGTTGACCAGAGCCAGCTTTTCCAGCGCCTGCTCGACCGCGGGACGCAACTGCTCCGGCGCCGCGACGACCTCGCGGGCCCAGCGCGCGCCATACGGCAGCGACGGCCAGCCAGCAGTGTCCACTGTGTACTGCGAGCCGCCGAGCAGGATGCCCGCGCGGCCGGAGTCGTTGTCCTTCAAGTACTTCAGGGCGCGCAGGGCGTTCTCGCCGCCCGCGATCGCGACCGCGTCGGCCACCGGGCCGAGCGCCGCGGCGAGCGCGACCTCGTGGCCGGGCTGGACCGTGAGCAGCGCGGCGACCGAACCGAGCAGGCCCGGCAGCTCGTGCGACGCGCCGAGCAGCGCGCCCGCGCCGTCCTTGCGCTTCAGGCCCATCGACAGCGCTTCGACGCGTGCCTTTTCCGAAGCGATCTCGCGCTCAGCGGTGCGCTCGGCCTTGACCAGCTCCTCGACGCGCGCCTTGGCCGCGTTGTTGGCCTCGACCGCGTGGTCGTGGCGCTGCATCAGGTCGGCGTCGTCGGACTCCTCGACACCGCCCTCGGCCTTCGCGACTTCGAGCTCCTCGACGGCGATCTCGGCGCGCTCGGCGGCTTCCTCGAGGGAGACGGTGAGGCGGTCGATCTCGTCGGCGGTGGCGCCGTCCTTGCTGCGCAGCGCGTCGACCTGGCCGGTGAGCTTGGCCAGGCCCTCACGGCGGTCGGCGATCGCGCGGACCGCGGCCCAGTGCGCCCGCTCGGCGGCCTGGACACGCTGCTCGAGCTCCTCGCGACGCAGGACCGTCTGGGCCAGCAGCTCGCGGGCCTCCATGACGGCCTCGTTGAGCTCTTCCTCCTGCTCGGCGACGTGCGCGGCCTCCTCGAGGAGCTCCTCGGGGTCGCGGCCGCCGGTGTGCCCGGCGACGTCGGCGGAGAGGTGACGCTGACGCTCGATGGCCAGCCGGACCGTGCCACGCAGGCGTTCGGCCAGCGCGGAGAGCTTGTACCAGGTCTCCTGCGCGGTCTGGAGCAGCGGAGCGTCCTCGGCGAGCGAGGCCTCCAGCTCGGTCTCCTCGGCGGAGACGACCTCGAGGGTCTGCTCGACCTCGGCGCGGCGCTGGCGGGCGACGCGCTCGTCGGCCTCTTCCTGCGCGATCGAGGTGCGCTGGGTGACCAGGTCGTCGGCGAACAGGCGCAGGCGCGAGTCGCGCAGCTCGGACTGCACGGACTGGGCCTTGCGGGCGATCTCGGCCTGCTTGCCCAGCGGCTTGAGCTGGCGGCGGAGCTCGGTGGTGAGGTCGCCGAGGCGGTCGAGGTTGCCCTGCATGTTGGCCAGCTTGCGCAGGGTCTGTTCCTTGCGCTTGCGGTGCTTGAGCACGCCGGCGGCCTCTTCGATGAAGGCGCGGCGCTCTTCGGGCTTGGACTCGAGGATGGCCGCGAGCTGGCCCTGGCCGACGATGACGTGCATCTCGCGGCCGATGCCGGAGTCGGACAGCAGTTCCTGGACGTCCATCAGGCGGCAGCGGTCGCCGTTGATCTCGTACTCGCTGGCGCCGTCGCGGAACATCCGGCGGGTGATGGAGACCTCGGCGTACTCGATCGGCAGGGCGCCGTCGGCGTTGTCGATGGTCAGCGTGACCTCGGCGCGGCCGAGGGGGGCGCGGCCGGCGGTGCCGGCGAAGATGACGTCCTCCATCTTGCCGCCACGCAGGTCCTTCGCGCCCTGGGTGCCCATGACCCAGCGCAGCGCGTCGAGCACGTTCGACTTGCCCGAGCCGTTCGGGCCGACCACGCAGGTGATACCGGGTTCGAACCGCAGCGTGGTGGCCGAGGCGAAGGACTTGAAGCCCTTGAGCGTCAGGCTTTTCAGGTGCACGTGGTGCTGACCTCTCCGGCTGTGACTCCTGTCGGGGAAACTGGCTGTTCGATCGAGCCAGGTTACCCGGGGGTTCCCGGGCTCCGCCGGATGCGCCCTCTCTCGGCGCGCCTTAGCACAGGGCGAGTCGCCCCAGCAACCTCTCCGGCCACATTCGCCCCACTGGTTCAGCGCTCGACGAACCCCGTCAGGTCCCCTTTCGGGTGAGACCAGCGCTCGACGACGTGATCCACACTTCCGGGTGATTCTCCCGACCTCAGCGCGGCCAGCAACCGCTCACAGTGGTCCCGGACACCCTCCGCTACCACCTCAACACGCCCGTCGGCCTGGTTGCGCGCCCACCCGACGAGGCCCAGTTCCAGCGCCCGGCTGCGAGTCCACCAGCGGAAACCGACGCCCTGGACGCGGCCGTGCACCCATGCGGTCAACCGGGAGTACGTTTCTTCTTCACCCACTCGTTCATCCTTCCTAGTCCGGCCGACTGCGCTGCGTCACCGGAGACGTCCATCACCTGGGCGAACACGGCACCGACGGTGATAACGTGCCCGCCGAGGTCAGCCTCCTGGGACCCTCCCCGCCCAGGTAAGCAGTGCACGATTCACCACCTCAAGCCGCGCTTCCCAGAGTCCCCCAAGGAGCCTCCATGTCCCGCCCCGACGGGTCAGATTCGAGCACGCGCGTGTCGGTCGCGCCGCCGAAGAGCGCCAATGGACCACTGAACCGCACCGGGTACCTCGTGGTCGGCGTGGCCGGGCTGGTCATCGCGACCGCGTTCGCCGCCGTCGCCGAGCTGGCCGGGCCGGGCGCGAGCAGCGCGGGCAGTACCGGTACCCCTGGCGGGCAGGGCACCTCGGCCGGGATCCAGCAGACCGTGCCGAACAGCTCCTCGGAGACGGGCACGCCAACCGCGCCGACCGGCGCCGATTCCAGCGCGCCGACCACGTCCAGCTCCCCGACGACGGTGGTCTCGGTCGGCCCGGACGGCCAGATCACGACCACGGTCGTCACCCCGCCGCCGGCGACCCAGCCGCGCGAGGACCCGCCGCCCGGCAACACCCCGCCGCCGGTGACGACCACCAAGACGAACACGGTGCCCACGACGACGACCAAGTCGAACCCGCCGCCGACCACGACGACTCCGTCGACCCCGCCGGACACCTCGACCCCACCGGGCGGCGGCTCCAGCTCCGCGGGCGCCCCGACGACCACCTCGGACTCCACAACCCCGACGGGCCACCACTAGGCACCAAGTCCGTGAAGGCCACATTCGGGGACTTATAATAGTTTCCCTGAATGTGGCCTTCACGGACTTTCAGCTCAGCACCGCCGCCACCACGGCATCGCGGAGGAACTCGCCGTAGCGGACGGCGCCCCACCCCCGCTCTACGACGATCAGCTCGTACAGCTCCGGCCCGTGGTACGCCCACAGCACATCGCGGACGTCCTCGACGGACAGACCGGCCCGGACCTGGCCGGTCTGGGCGAGGTCGGCCGCGAAGAATCCCATCGCCGTCAGCATCTCCGCGCGCATCTGCGCCCACACCTCGGCCGCCGCCGGGTCCGACGCCGCCGCGTCGCGCGCCAGCAGCTGCACCGGGCACACGCGCGATGAGATCGCCGCGAGGTGCGAGAAGTACATTTCGATCTTCCGCGCCGCCGACGGCTCGGCCTGGATCGCGGCGATGAAGTCACGATCGGCGATCGGGACGTCCTCGTCGTCGCCGGCCACCAAGACGTCGAAGACGGCCTTGAGCAGCGTCGCCTTGTTCGCGAACACCTTGTAGACGGTCTGCACCGACACTGCGGCCAGCTTCGCGACCTCGGGCATCGCCGCGCCCGCGTACCCCTTCTCCCGAAACAGCCCCGAGGCCGCCGCGAGGATCCGGCGGCGGTTCTCCCGCGCCTGTTCCTGGCGTCGGGACACGTCGTACCGGCGTACCGGTTTGACAGGCTCAGCCATTTGGGTAGAGACTCCTCTATCAAATAGATGTCCATCTATCATGACACCCTGAGGGGGCGCTGACCATGATGGAGCACGCCACGATCGACACCGTGACAGCCGCGCGGGAGATCGCGCCCGAGTTGAGCGCGCGGGCCCAGGAGGCCGAGCAGCTCAAGACGATGGCGCCGGACCTGGTCGAACGCGCTCGCCACGCCGGGCTGTTCCGGCTGGCGCTGCCCCGCGACCTCGGCGGCCTCGAACTGCCGCCGGCCACGATGGTCGAAGTCATCGAGGAGCTGTGCCGGGCCGACGGCTCCGCGGGCTGGACGATCCTGATCGGCAACGGCTCGGCGTTCGCCGCCTGGCTCGAGCCCTCGGTCGCCAAGGAACTGCTGGCCGGGCGCGACCTGATCGGTGGCGGCGTCTTCGCGCCGATGGGACGGCTCACACCGGACGGCGCCGGGAAGTTCGCGCTGAACGGGCTCTGGTCGTTCTGCAGCGGCAGCCCGCACTCCGACCTCTTCTTCAACGGTGCCTTCGTCTTCGACGGCGACCGGCCGCGGATGCTGCCGGGCCGCGGGCCGGACTGGCGGCTCACCGCCGTCCCCGCCGCCGAGGTTCAGGTGATCGACAACTGGGACGTCAGCGGCCTGCGCGGCACCGGCAGCCACGACGTCACGGTGGACACGGTGGTGCGCGAGGAGTACACAGCCTCGCCGTTCTTCGAGCCCGCCCGGCACGACGGCCCGATGTGGCGGCTCCCGTTCTTCACGTTCGTCGGGACGCTCATGGCCGGGTTCCCGCTCGGCGTCGCGCGCCGTTCGCTCGACGAGTTCACCGTGGCCGCGCCGAAGAAGTTCCGTCCGGGCAGCACGGGAAGCCTGGCCGAGGAGGACGACGTCCAGGTCGCGCTGACCCGCGCCGAAGGCCGCCTGCAGTCCTCGCGCGCGTTCGTCTTCGACGCTCTCGGCGAGCTCTGGGACACCGCGCAGCGCGGCGACGTCCCGGATGCCAAGCAGCGCGGGAAGTTCCTGCTGTCCACGCAGCAGGCGATGCGGGCGTCGGTCAGCGCGGTGAACATCGCGTTCGGCTTCGCCGGGGCGTCGGCGATCCACGCGGATCACCCGATGCAGCGGTGCTTCCGGGACATCCACGCCGCGGCCCAGCACATCTACTTCTCGCCTGCGGCGTCGAAGCGGTACGCCAAGGGGAGGTTCGGGATTCAGCAGCAGGAGTTTTGGTTTTAGGGCTCGTGAGCGTTCCGGGCGGTTAGAACCGCCCGGAACGCTCACGAGTCTTTCTACGCCGCCGGGGCATAACCCGTCGGCCGGGCCGTGTAGGTGCCCCGGCCCTGGGTGCGGCCGCGCAGGCGGTCCGCGTAGCCGAACAGCTCGGCCAGCGGCACCGTCGCCGTGACCACCATCGTCCCGGCGCGCGCGACCGAGGCCGAGACCCGGCCGCGGCGGGCCGCCAGGTCGCCGAGGACGCCGCCCACCGCGTCTTCCGGCGCGGTGACCGTCACCTCGACCACCGGCTCCAGCAGTTCGAGCACACTGGCCCGCAGGGCTTCACGGAGGCCGAAGCGGCCCGCCGCCCGGAACGCCGGCTCCGACGAGTCCTTCGAGTGGGTCGCCCCGTCGGTCAAGGTGACCTTCAGGCCCGTCACCGGGTAACCGCCGAGCGGACCGTCGGACAGCGCGTCCCGGCAGCCCGCCTCCACCGCGCGGACGTACTCGCGCGGTACGCGGCCGCCGACCACGGTCGAGTGGAACTCGAAGCCCTCGCCGGGTTCGACGTCCAGTACGACGTGCGCGAACTGGCCCGCGCCGCCGTCCTGCTTGACGTGGCGGTAGACCAGCCCCGACACCCCGCGCGCGACCGTCTCGCGGTAGGCCACCTTCGGCCTGCCGACGGCGACCTCGACGCCCCGCTGCGGCGGATCTTCTCCACCGCGACCTGCAGGTGCAGCTCGCCCAGGCCGGACAGCACGGTCTGGCCGGTCTCCCGGTCGGTCCGCACCACCAGCGACGGGTCCTCCTCGACCAGCTGCGCCAGCGCCGTCACCAGCCGTTCGGTGTCGGCGGACCGGCGCGGCTCGACCGCCACCGAGACGACCGGATCCGCCACGACCGGCGGCTCCAGCAGCCGCGGCGCCGTCGGCGCGCACAGGCTCGCCCCGGCTCGCGCGGCTTTCGGGCCGACCACGGCCACGATGTCCCCGGCCACCGCGTGGTCGAGTTCGGTGTGCCGGTCGGCCTGCACCCGCAGGATCCGCGCGACGCGTTCCTTGCGCCCGGCGCCCACGTCCAGCACCTCCGTTCCCTTCCTCAGCGTTCCCGAATAGATCCGCAGGTACGTCAGCCGCCCGGTGGCGGTCGCGGCGACCTTGAACACCAAGGCCGCCAACGGTTCCGCCGGATCGGCGTCCGCCGGAGAAGGCAGATACGCGACCATGGCGTCGAGCAGCGGCTCGATCCCGCGGTTGCGGTAGGCCGATCCGCACAACACCACCAGGCCCGCACCACTGAGGGTCAGCTCGCGCAGCGCGGAAGCCAGTGTCGGAGCCGAAATGGCCGACTCCGCGCAGAATTCCTCAAGCGCCCCAGGGTGAAGCTCCGCCACCGACTCCTCCAGGAGACGGCGACGCCGCTGCGCCTCGGCCTGCAGCGCCTCCGGAATCGGTCCCTCCTCACAGATATCGTCGGTCCACACCAGCGCGCGCATCCGCAGGAGATCCACGACGCCGGTGAACTCGCCCTCGGCGCCGATCGGCAGCTGGACCACCAGTGGCGCCGGATGCAGCCGCGCACGGATCGACGCCACGGCCGTGTCCAGGTCGGCGCCCGCGCGGTCGAGCTTGTTGACGAACGCGATCCGCGGCACGCCGTAGCGGTCGGCGGCACGCCACACCGACTCGCTCTGCGGCTCGACGCCCGCCACGGCGTCGAACACCGCGATGGCGCCGTCGAGGATCCGCAGCGAACGCTCGACCTCGTCGGAGAAGTCGACGTGCCCGGGCGTGTCGATGACGGTGACGCGATGGCCGTCCCAGCCGAAGCTCACGGCCGCGGCGAAGATCGTGATGCCGCGGTCGCGTTCCTGGGAGTCGAAGTCGGTGACGGTGGTGCCGTCGTGGACCTCGCCGCGTTTGTGGGTCGTTCCGGTCGCGAAGAGGATCCGTTCGGTGATCGTGGTCTTGCCGGCGTCGACGTGAGCGAGGATGCCGAGATTTCGGGTGGTACGCACAGCACATGGCCCTTTCGGGATGGTTCAGCACATGGCAGCGCGATGCCCGCGACGAAACGTCGGTACGTCAGGTCGTCACGGGGTCCGGTACCGGCCGCGCAGCCGGGACCGAAAGGCCGAAGACACGAGGATCACCTCGTACCGCGAGCGGGAGACGACGGCATGGCGGCAGCGCATGGCCCGTCTCCCTTCACTCGTCGCGGTTTCCAACGGAGTGTAGGGGATCCAGAGTGGACAGTGCATCGGTTTTCTCAGGCCGGCGTCCGGATCCCGGCGCAGAGCAGGCGGACGCTCGCGGCGAACCGCTCGTCCTGGTCACCGGCGGCCGCTTCGGCGAAGGTGAGCGGGAAGCGCGCGGCGAGCTCGGCGATGTCCTCCGCCCGGACGTCCGGTGGCGCCGAATCGCTCTGCTCCTGCAGCACGAACCCGGTGAGGTGGCTGAGCACAGTGTCCGCCGCGACGCCTCGCGCGGACGCGGGCACGCCTGCCTCCTCCAACGTCCCCAGCAGACGTTCCATCAGCCCGAGCGCTCCGCCGCTGAGCGTGCGCGGACTGCCCGCCAGCAGCTCCGCGCCGCCGGGGTGGGCGAGGATTGTCCGGCGCAGCGCGGCGGCCTGGGCGTAAACGCGATCCTGCCACGTCGCGCCCGCGGGCAACGCGGCGAGCGCTTCGGTGCCCGCGTCGTATGCGCGCTGGGTGACCTGGTCGGCGAGCAGCGCGAGCAGCGCGTTCTTGTCGCGGACGTGGTAGTAGAGGCTGCCCGCGTGCACGTCGAGGCGGTCGGCCACCTGGCGCATCGAGAGCCCCTGATAGCCCGCCTCCGCGAATACGGCCATTCCGGCGTCGACGATCCGGTCCCGGGTGAGCTTCGCCACGTCGTCCTCTTTCAAACAGTGTTTGAATTCGTGTCCACCTCAGGTTACAGTCGTCGGCAACGAAGTCAAACACTGTTCAAAACTGGGGTACACGATGGACGCGATCATCTTCTTCCTGACCACGGCGCTGCTGATGGTCCTGATCGCCTCGAGCGGCCTGGCGCTGGTCGGGCGGGACACGATCCGGCAGCGCCCGATCCCGTGGGTCGCGGTCGGGCTGACCACACTGGCCGTCGCCGGCGTGGTGCTCCAGCTCTGCTGGCCGGGGGCGATGGACGCGCTCGACGACGACCCGGCGAAGTCCGGCTGGTGGCGGGTGCTGACCTCGGTGTTCATGCAGAACGGCGGCGTGAGCGGCGCGGTGTGGAACATCGCGACGCTGGCGCTCGTCGCCGCGTGTGCCGAGTGGTTCTGGGGCCGCACGCTCACGCTCGGCCTGTTCGTCGCCGGGATCCTGCTGCCGCAGCACATCGACGCGCTGCTGGGCATGGCGTCCGGCCCGGTCGACCCGCGCAACTTCGCGGGCAGTTCCGGCGCGACGTACTTCCTCGGCGCGACACTGGCGGCACCGCTGCTGGTCCGCACGCGCGTGGTGAAGGAACGGCTCGTCGCGGCTGCGATCGTGGTGCTGGGCCTGGCGATGTGGCTCGTCCAGGAGAACGGCCACGGCCTCGTCTCGGTGTACGGCTTCGTCCTGGGCGCGCTCGTGTGGGCGGTGGCGCGCAAGTGGATCCGGCCCGAGCGCGGCCTCGTCCGCTCGCCGAAGGTGACGGCGGGCCAGGACTCGTGAGTGTTGCGGCCGGTTCTAACCGGCCGCAACACTCACGAGTCCCTACACCTCGAAGCGGTACCCCATCCCCGGCTCGGTCAGCAGGTGCCGCGGCCGCGAGGGTTCCGGCTCCAGCTTCCGCCGCAGCTGCGCCAGGTAGACCCGCAGGTAGTGCGACTCCGTCTCGTACGACGGCCCCCACACGTCGTGCAGGATCTGCTTCTGCGCCACCAGCCGGCCGCGGTTGCGCACCAGCAGCTCCAGCACTCCCCACTCGGTCTTGGTCAGGTGCACCTCGGCACCGTCCCGGATGACCTTCTTCGCCAGCAGGTCGATGGTGAAGGAACCCGTCTCCACCACGGCATCCGCACCGTCCACACCGGACACCGCCGAGCGGCGGACCGCGGCGCGCAGCCGGGCCAGCAGCTCGTCCATGCCGAACGGCTTGGTGACGTAGTCGTCGGCGCCCGCGTCCAACGCCTGGACCTTGTCCGCCGAGTCGCCGCGGGCGGACAGCACGATGATCGGCACCGTCGTCCAGCCGCGCAGGCCGGCGATCACCTCGGTGCCGTCGAGGTCGGGCAGGCCCAGGTCGAGCACGACGACGTCGGGCTTGGTCTCGGCGACCGCCTTCAGCGCGGCCGTCCCGTCGTGCGCGGTGATCACCTTGTAGCCGCGCGCGGACAGGTTGATCCGCAGCGCCCGCACGATCTGCGGCTCGTCGTCGACCACCAGCACGGTCGCGTTGTCGCTCATCGCACCCCCTCTTCCACACCCTCATCGATCGCGAGGAGGTCCTTCTCCGGATCTTGCCCACGGTAGGCGGGCAGCGAGACGACGACGGTGAGCCCGCCGCCCGGCGTGTCCTCGGCCCGGATCGTGCCACCCATCGCCTCGGTGAACCCGCGAGCCACCGAAAGCCCCAGCCCGACGCCGGGGGTCGTGTCCCGGTCGCCGCCCAGCCGCTGGAACGGCGCGAACGCCGACTCCGCCGTCCCCTTGCGCAGCCCGCGTCCATGGTCGACGATCCGCAGCTCGACGTGCTCCGAGTGCGCGCTCGCCCGCGCCGAAACCGGCGCACCGCCGTGCCGCAGCGCGTTGTCCAGAACGTTCGCCACCACCCGTTCCAGCAGGCCTGGGTCCGCGAGCACCGAGGGCAGCCGGTCGTCCACCGCCACCACAACCTCGTCCGATCCGTCCACAGTGGACAGGGCGTGCGCGACGACCTCGTCGTAACCCACCGGACGCAGGTGCGGCCGGACCGCGCCGGTGGCCAGGCGCGAGGAGTCGAGCAGGTTGTCGATCAGCCCGGCCAGCCGGTCCGCGGAGACCTCGATCGCCTCCATCAGCTCCGCGGTGTCGGACTCGGAAAGCCGCAGGTCCGGCGCGCGCAGGCTGCCGATGGACGCCTTGATCGACGTCAGCGGCGTCCGCAGGTCGTGCCCGACCGCCGAGAGCAACGTCGTGCGCAGCTCGGTCGCCTCCGCCTTGCGCTCGGCCTTCGCCGCGGCCGCCGCGGTCCGCTGCTGGCGCAGCGCCAGCAGCGCCTGCCCCGCGACCGCCTCCAGCACCCGCCGGTCCGCCGCGGGCAAAGCGCGCCCGCGCAACGTCAGGTGGACGTCAGCCGTGACGGCGATGTCGACGTCGGCCTCGTCCGGATCGGCGCAGGGCTGCTCCCCCACGACCACGACCTTTTCCCAGGTGCCGCCGCGTTTTTCCAGCAGCGTCACCGAAGTCAGCCCGAAGTTCTCCCGCACCTTCGCCAGCAACCGCTCGATCGGGTTCTCGTGCGTCAGCACGGTCTTGGCGTACGACGCCAGCAGCGCCGCCTCGGTCCGCGCCCGCGCCGCCTGCGTCGCCCGCCGCGCCGCGCTGTCCACGACCAGCGCGACCAGCACCGCGACCACGACCATCGCGATCAGCGTCACCAGGTTCTGCGGCGTGTGCACGTTCAGCGTGTAAAGCGGTGGCGTGAAAAAGAAGTTGAGCAATCCGGCGCCGAACACGGCGGCGAGCAGCGCCGGCCCGAGCCCGCCGACGAGCGCGACGACGACCGTCGCCAGGACGTAGGAAATGACGTCCGTCGCGAAGTCCAGCCCATCCCGGACGAACACACCCAGCAGCGTCACCCCGGCCGGCAGCACGAGACTCAGCAGCCAGCCCGCGATCAGCCTGCCGCGTGCCAGCGGGCTCGCGCCCAGCCGCGCGCGCAGCCGCCCGCCCGCCTGGGGGTGGGTGACCATGTGCACGTCGATCGGCCCGGAATGCTGGACGACGCTGGCGCCGATCCCTTCGTCGAAGAGCCGCGCGAACCGCGAGCGCCGCGAGGTGCCGATCACCAGCTGGGTCGCGTTGACGCCGCGGGCGAAATCGAGCATCGCCTGCGGGACGTCGTCGCCGACGACGGTGTGGAACGTGGCCCCGACCTCCTCGGCGAGCTTGCGGCAGCGGTTGATCGCGGCCGGGCCTACGCCGGACAGGCCGTCGCCACGCAGGATGTGCACCACCTGCAGCTCCGCGCCGGCGCGGGTGGCGATCCGGCTGGCACGGCGGATCACCGTCTCGCTCTCCGGCCCGCCGGTGATCGACACGACCACGCGCTCGCGCGCTTCCCACGTGTCGGTGATCTTCTGCTCGGCGCGGTACCGCTGCAGCGCGACGTCGACCTGGTCGGCGACCCACAGCAGCGCCAGCTCGCGCAAAGCGGTGAGGTTGCCGGGCCGGAAGTAGTTGCCGAGCGCGGCGTCGATCCGCTCGGCCGGGTAGACGTTGCCGTGCGCCAGGCGCCGCCGCAGCGCCTCCGGGGTGATGTCGACCAGCTCCAGCTGCTCGGCGCGGCGGACGACCTCGTCGGGCACCGTCTCCTGCTGCGCGACACCGGTGATCCGCTCGACGACGTCGTTGAGGCTCTGCAGGTGCTGGACGTTGACCGTGGACAGGACGTCGATCCCGGCTTCGAGGAGCTCCTCGATGTCCTGCCAGCGCTTGGCGTTGCGGGAGCCCGGGATGTTGGTGTGGGCCAGCTCGTCGATCACCGCGACCTCCGGGCGGCGATCGAGGATGGCGTCGACGTCCATCTCCTCGAACTCGCGCCCGCGGTGCTCCGCGGTCCGGCGCGGCACGATGTCGAGACCCTCGAGCAGCTCGGCGGTCTTCTCGCGGCCGTGCGTCTCGACCAGCCCGACGACGACGTCGGTGCCACGGTCCAGCCGCCGCCGCGCCTCGCCGAGCATCGCGAAGGTCTTGCCGACGCCCGGAGCCGCGCCGAGGTAGATCCTCAGTTCTCCTCGGCGCGGCTTCGCCATGTCATCAGTGCTCACGGGCTCAGTGTGCTCCCTGCACGGCCAGATTGAGCTTCAGCACGTTCACCCCGGGGACGCCGATCCCCCCGGACGTGTTGGCCTCGACCAGCTGCTTCACCTTCTCCACGGGCAGGCCGGTGACCCTCGCGACCCGGGCGATTTGCAGGTCGGCGTAGGCGACGCTGATCGAGGGGTCCAGGCCGGAACCCGACGCCGTGACCGCGTCCGCGGGCACCTGGTCCGGGCGGACGCCTTCGCGCTGGGCGATGGCGTCCTTCCGGGCCGCGATGGCCTTGACCAGGTCCTCGTTGTACGGACCCTTGTTGGACGCGCCGGAGGTCGACGGGTCACCCGGGCCGAGGACGTCCTTCGCGGTGGCCGAAGGCCGGTTGTGGAACCAGGGGTCGCGAGCCGGGTCGGCCGCGACAGGGTCGATGCCGATCAGCGATGACCCGACGGCCTGGCCGTTCTGGGTGATCACCGAACCCTCGGCGTTGGCGTTCAGGCCGGGGATGCGCCCGACCGCCCACACGGCAAGGGGGTAGATGACCCCCAGCAGCACGGTCAGCACGATCAGCACGCGCAGGCCGGCCGCGGTCTGCTTGAGCAAGGACTTCATGATCACATTCCCGGGATGAGTCGGACGACGAGGTCGATCAGCCAGATCCCGAGGAAGGGGCTGACGATCCCGCCGAGGCCGTAGATCAGCAGGTTGCGGCGCAGCAGCGCCGACGCCGAGGACGGCCGGTACCGCACGCCGCGCAGCGCGAGCGGGATCAGCGCGACGATGATCAGCGCGTTGAAGATGACCGCGGACAGGATCGCCGACTTCGGCGTCGCCAGGTGCATGATGTTGAGCGCGCCGAGCTGGACGAAGATGCCGGAGAACATCGCGGGCAGGATCGCGAAGTACTTCGCCAGGTCGTTGGCCACGCTGAACGTCGTCAGCGCACCGCGGGTGATCAGCAGCTGCTTGCCGATCTCGACGATCTCGATCAGCTTGGTCGGGTCGGAGTCCAGGTCCACCATGTTCCCGGCCTCCTTGGCGGCCGAGGTGCCGGTGTTCATCGCGACGCCGACGTCGGACTGCGCCAGCGCGGGCGCGTCGTTGGTGCCGTCGCCGGTCATCGCGACCAGCCGCCCGCCCTCCTGCTCCTTGCGGATCAGCGCCATCTTGTCTTCGGGCTTGGCCTCGGCGAGGTAGTCGTCGACGCCGGCGTCCTCGGCGATGGCCCGCGCGGTGAGCGGGTTGTCGCCGGTGATCATCACCGTCTTGATGCCCATCGTCCGGAGCTCGACGAAGCGCTCCTTCATGCCCGGCTTGACCACATCGGACAGCCGGATCACGCCGCGCACGAACGCTTTCGCGCCGTCGAACTCGGCGACCACCAGCGGCGTGCCGCCCTGCTGGCTGATCTCGTCGACGACCCGCTCGGTCTCATCGGGCATTTCGCCGCCGCGCTCGCGGACCCATTCGCGCACCGAGGAAGTAGCGCCCTTGCGGACCAGCCGCACGCCGATGTCGATGCCGGACATCCGCGTCTGCGCGGTGAACGGGACGAACTCGGCGAGCTTCTCGTCCTCGTCCGCCGCCTCCGGCAGGCCGTGCTCGCGGGTGGCGAGCTCGAGAATGCTGCGGCCTTCGGGCGTGCCGTCGGCGAGGCTGGACAGCCGGGCCGCGCGCGCCAGTTCGTCCGATGTGGACTGTCCAACCGGGATGAACTCGGTGGCTTTGCGGTTGCCGAAGGTGATCGTGCCGGTCTTGTCAAGCAGCAACGTCGAGACGTCGCCGGCGGCCTCGACCGCGCGGCCGGACGTGGCCAGGACGTTGCGCTGCACCAGCCGGTCCATGCCCGCGATGCCGATCGCGGACAGCAGCGCGCCGATCGTGGTCGGGATCAGGCAGACCAGCAGCGCGGTCAGCACGATCACGGACTGCTGGGAGCCGGAGTACCCGGCCATCGGCTGCAGCGCCACCACGGCGAGCAGGAAGATGATCGTCAACGTCGACAGCAGGATGGTCAGCGCGATCTCGTTCGGCGTCTTCTGCCGGGAGGCGCCCTCCACCAAGGCGATCATGCGGTCCACAAAGGACTCGCCGGGCTTGGTGGTGATCTTCACGACGACCCGGTCCGACAGCACCGTGGTGCCGCCGGTGACCGCGCTGCGGTCGCCGCCGGACTCGCGGATGAC
The DNA here is from genome assembly GCA_963762765.1 of uncultured Actinomycetota bacterium. Classification (GTDB taxonomy): domain Bacteria; phylum Actinomycetota; class Actinomycetes; order Mycobacteriales; family Pseudonocardiaceae; genus Amycolatopsis. Next base: position 89,553 of record CAVXMR010000026.1, on the reverse strand, counting down.
CGGGGCGGACTCGCCGGTGATGGCCGACTCGTCGACGGTCGCGATGCCCTCGACGACATCGCCGTCACCCGGGATGACCTGCCCGGCCTCGACCACGACGAGGTCGCCGACCCGCAGCTCGGCGCCGGGGACCTGCTCCTCGCCGCCGTCCTCGTTGAGGCGCCGGGCGACGGTCTCCTTCTTGGACCGGCGCAGGGATTCCGCCTGTGCCTTGCCACGGCCTTCGGCGACGGCCTCGGCGAGGTTCGCGAACAGGACCGTGAACCACAGCCAGATGGCGATGAGGATGGTGAACACGCTCGGGTCGGTGACCGCGAAGACGGTGGTCAGCGCGGAGCCGACCCACACCACGAACATGACCGGGTTGGCCAGCTGGTGCTTCGGGTTGAGCTTGCGCAACGCCTCCGGCAGCGACGTCCAGAGCTGGCGCGGGCTGAAGATCCCCGCGCCGACCCGGCCCGCGTTCTCGACGTGGTGCTGCGTGGTCTCGGAAGGAGTCCGCTCTTCGGTGACGGTCATGCTGTGTCCTTCGCGAGTCTGCGCGCGTCCGCGATCGTGTCGACAGGGCGCGACATTCGTACGAACATCGGGTTGGTCTGCGGGGCGCCCTGGCGCCCCGATAGCGGGGTCTGGCGGCCGGGGCGCGCTCTGTGGTCGCCTCGCGTAGCGCGCGTCACGTCAGCCGTCCTCATGCCAGTGCCTCTGCGATGGGCCCGAGCGCCAGCGCCGGGATGAACGTGAGGGCCGCGACGAGCACCACGGTGCCGGTGAGCATCGTGGCGAACAGCGGCCCGGTGGTCGGCAGCGTGCCCGCGGTCTCGGGCACCTTCCGTTGCGCGGCCAGGGATCCGGCCAGGCAGAGCACGGCGAGGATCGGGATGAACCGGCCGAGCGCCATGGCCACGCCGAACGAGGACTGGAACCAGTCGCTGGTCGCGGTCAGGCCGCCGAACGCGCTGCCGTTGTTGTTGCCGGTGGATGCGTAGCCGTAGAGCACCTCGGACAGGCCGTGCGCGCCGCTGTTGCCCAGCGCGCCCAGGGTGTCCGGCATCATCAGCGCGATGCCGCTGCCCAGCAGGACCACAGTCGGCATGGCCAGCATGGAGATCGCCGCGCAGGTGACCTCGCGCTTGCCGAGCTTCTTGCCCAGGTACTCCGGCGTGCGCCCGACCATCAGGCCGGCCAGGAACATCGCGATGATCGCCATCACGAGGATCCCGTAGAGCCCGGTGCCGACGCCGCCCGGCGAAATCTCGCCGAAGAGCATGTTGAGCAACGGACCGCCGCCACCGAGCCCGGACAGGCTGTCGTGCGCGCCGTTGACCGCGCCGGTCGACGTTCCCGTTGTGGTGTCGGCGAAAATGGACGTCAGGCTCAGGCCGAAGCGCTGTTCCTTGCCCTCCATGTTCGCGCCGGCGGCGAGCGCGGCCGGGCTCTTCGTGTAGACCTCCGACAGCCAGGTGACCGCCAGCATGGCGGCCCAGAGCAGGCCCATCACGCCGAGCAGGACGTACCCCTGGCGCTTGGTCCCGACGAGCTTGCCGAACGTGCGGGTCAGGCTGACCGGGATCACCAGGATCAGGAACAGCTCGACCAGGTTGGTCCAGGCGGTGGGGTTCTCGAAGGGATGCGCGGAGTTGGCGTTGAGGATGCCGCCGCCGTTGGTGCCGAGTTCCTTGATCGCCTCCTGGCTCGCCGCCGGGGCGAGCGCGATGGTGCTCTGGCTGCCGTCCGGGTTGGTCACCGGAATGCCGGCCTTGAGGCTCTGGATGACCCCGAGCGCCATCAGCACGATGGCGAAGACGAACGCCATCGGCAGCAGGACGCGGACCGTGCCGCGGGTCAGGTCGACCCAGAAGTTGCCGAGCCGGTCCGTCTTCGAGCGAATGAACCCCCTGGTCAGCGCGATGGCGACGGCGAGGCCGACGCCCGCGGACAGGAAGTTCTGCACGGTGAGCCCGGCCATCTGCACGAAGTGGCCCATGGTCGTCTCGGGGACGTAGGACTGCCAGTTCGTGTTGGTGACGAAGCTGATCGCGGTGTTGAACGCCACGCTCGGGCTCACCGAACCGCGGCCGAGGCTCCACGGCAGGATCGGCTGGAGGCGCTGCAGCAGGTAGAGCAGCACCACCGAGACGAAGGAGAAGCCGAGCACGCCGGCGGCGTACGTCTTCCAGTGCTGCTCGGAGTCGGGGTTGACGCGGAAGAGCTTGTACAGGCCCTTCTCCACGCGAGTGTGCTTCTCGCTCGAGAAGACGCGCGCCATGTAGTCGCCGAGTGGCTTGTAGACCACGGCGAGCGCGACGATGAGAAGGCCGAGCTGAAGCAGCCCGGCCGTGGTGTCGGACATCAGAATTTCTCCGGCCTGATCAGCGCGACGAACAGGTAGACGAGCAGCCCCAGCGCCAGCAGACCGCCGACGACGTTGGCCACGGTGCCCGCGCCGCTCACAGCTTTTCCATGCCGCGAAGCGCGAGCGCGAGGACCACGAAGATGCCGATCAGCAGAACGGCGTAGAGCAAGTCGGCCACAAGGCACCTCTCAGGACGGGTCACCCCCTTCGGTGACCGCACGACGCCCACTGTGCGGCGCTCATCAAGGGGATCGACCTCGGCTGATACGTCCTTGACGCCCCGGAAGTGGGCATTTACGGCGTCTTGACGGCTCGTGACGCCCGCCACTGCCCTCGGTGACTTGTCTCACACCACGTGACTGATCGCGGACGGAGCGTGCAATTCGGGCAGACAAGCCGGACAGACCGTGTTACACCGGTGTTACCGATAGTTGTATGAGCTAAGCAACTTGGAGGGCAGACCATGTGCGGCATCACCGGCTGGGTTTCCTACGACTCCGACCTCGCCCGACGGCCCGATGTCGTCGACGCCATGACCGCCACCATGTCCTGCCGCGGGCCGGACGACACCGGCACGTTCATCCGCACGCACGCCGCGCTGGGCCACCGGCGGCTGGCGATCATCGACCTCCCTGGCGGCCGCCAGCCGATGACGGTGACCACGCCGCGCGGGGACGTCGCGATGGTCTACAGCGGTGAGGCCTACAACTTCACCGAGCTGCGCGCGGAGCTCGCGGGGCTGGGGCACGTCTTCGAGACCGACTCCGACACCGAGGTCGTGCTGCACGGTTACCTGCAGTGGGGCGACGCCGTCGCCGACCACCTCAACGGCATGTACGCGTTCGCGATCTGGGACGAGCGCGACGAGCGGCTGGTGATGATCCGCGACCGGATGGGCATCAAGCCGTTCTACTTCTACCCGACGCCCGACGGCGTGCTGTTCGGCTCGGAGCCGAAGGCGATCCTGGCGAACCCCTTGGCGCGGAAGGTGGTCGACGCCGACGGGCTGCGCGAGCTGATGGCGTTCACGAAGCGGCCGGGCTGGTCTCTGTGGAAGGGGATGTCCGAGGTCGAGCCGGGCACGATCGTGACCGTGTCGCGTGACGGCGTCCGCACGCGGACGTACTGGCAGCTCGACGCGCGGCCGCACACCGACGACCAGGAGACCACGGTCGCGCGGGTGCGCGAGCTGATGACCGACATCGTGCACCGTCAGCTCGTCGCCGACGTCCCGCGGTGCGTGCTGCTTTCGGGCGGCCTGGACTCCAGCGCGGTCACCGGCCTCGCGGCGGCGCATCTCGCGTCGCAGGGTGAGCAGCTGCGGACGTTCTCGGTGGACTTCTTCGGCCAGGAGGAGAACTTCAAGCCGGACGAGATGCGCGACACCGCGGACTCGCCCTACATCCGGGACGTCGCCGCGCTGGTGGGCTCGGCGCACCAGGACGTCGTGCTGAATCCGGCGGAGCTGAGCGACCCCTCGGTGCGACGGGCGGTGCTGCGGGCGCGGGACATCCCGGCCGGGCTCGGCGACATGGACACCTCGCTGTACCTGCTGTTCAAGGCGATCCGCGGCGAGTCGACGGTGGCACTGTCCGGCGAGTCGGCCGACGAGGTGTTCGGTGGCTACCGGTGGTTCCACGACGAGAACGTCGTCAATGCGGATACGTTCCCCTGGCTGGCTTTCCGCAGCTCCCTCATGTCGGATCGGACGTCGGCGTACACGCCTTCGCTGATGCGGAAACTGGATCTCCCGTCCTACATCTCCGACCAGTACGCGACCGCGGTCGCGGCGGTCGACCACCTCGACGGCGAGTCCGAGCGGGAAGCGAGGATGCGGACGATCTGCAACCTGCACCTCACCCGGTTCGTCCGGATGCTGCTCGACCGCAAGGACCGGGCGTCGATGGCGGTCGGACTGGAGGTGCGGGTGCCGTTCTGCGACCACCGGCTCGTCGAGTACGTCTACAACACGCCGTGGTCGCTGAAGACGTTCGACGGCCGGGAGAAGTCGTTGCTGCGGCACGCGACTTCCCATGTGCTGCCGGAGTCGGTGGCCCAGCGCGTGAAGAGCCCGTATCCGTCCACACAGGACCCGGGCTACGCGGCGGCGTTGCAGCAGCAGGTCAAGGAGGTCCTGCACGAGCCGGGCGCGGCGGTGTTCGATCTGGTGAACCGCTCCTGGATCGAGCAAGTGTCCGAAGTGGACTCGTCGGCGATGCAGCCTTCGCAGCGGACCAGCCTGGACCGCTTCCTCGACCTGCACCACTGGCTGGACATGTACCAGCCGGAGCTCCAGCTGGACTGAGTCCGGTGAGCGGGACGGCCGTTGACATCCGACGGTACCGACGGCGAGGCTGGAAACCGCTTTCAGCCTCGCCCGGTCCGCCGCGGGCTTCCGTTGTCCCAGCAGGAGGAACACGTGAAGTTCATCCTCACGGCGGCGATCGTCGCCGGTTTGCTCACAGCGCCCGCCCCCGCCCAGGCGGCCGCGGCGTGCGACGCCCCGATCCGCGCCGCGGCCGACCACTGGATCGCCAAGCACGCCAAGCCCAGTGATTCGACGTGGTTCAACGCCCTGTTCATCAAGGGCGACATCGATGCCTACCGGCTCACCTCCGACCCGAAGTACCTCAAGTACGCGACCGACTGGGCGAACCACAACAAGTGGAAGCTGCCGACCAACGCCCCCAACTACGACGGCCCCGAGGCCAGCCAGGAGTACCTGGACCTCTACGACCTCGACCCGGCGCATCCCGCCAAGGACATCGCCGACGCCCAGGCGTACGTGAAGAAGCAGACCGCGCGGGTGCAAGGCGGCAAGGTGAGCGACCTCGACTACGTGGACGCGGTCCGGCTCGGCGCGCTGTCGGCGTTCGCCCGGATCGGCGGCGCCGGGCCGCTCGACGCGATGGCGAAGATGTTCGCGTACACCGAAAGCCACATCTACGACAAGAAGAACGCGTTGTGGTGGCGGGATTCCCGATGGGAGGGAACCACGCAGCACTGGTCGCGCGGCAACGGCTGGATCGTCGCGGCGCTGACGGACACCGTGGCCGCGCTGCCTGCGGGTAACGCATCCCGGGACCACTACATCGCGCTGCTGCAGGCGATGTTCGCGAAGCTGAAGTCAGCGCAGCAGGCGGGCGGGTACTGGACGGCGGACGTGGATCACCCGTCGGCGTATCCGGCGCCGGAGTCGAGCGGGACTTCGTTGTTCACTTACGGGTTGGCGCGGGGGCTTCAGCTTGGGTATCTCGATGCGTCCTACCTGCCGGTGGCTCACGCGGCCTGGACGTGGCTGAGCACGAAGGCGCTGCGGTCGGACGGGACCGTGGGGTATGTGCAGGGGCCGTCTTCGCATCCGTCGCAGTACCAGCCGATTAGTCCGACGGCGACCAGTAATTACGGGACTGGGATGTTTCTGATGGCGGGGGTCGAGGTAGTCAAGCTCGGGTGTTAAGGACTCGTGAGTGGTAAGGCAAACGTGGCGTGTGAAGCGAACGCACCGAGCCCAAGTCCGTGAATGCCACATTCACAGCGTCTTAGGCCCTCAATGTGGCATTCACGGACCTCCGCTCCGCCACACCGCCACCTGAAGCCGATCGTCGAGGACCTCGTGACCGCCCACCTGCTGGTCCACGGCTTCGGCCCCGAGCCGGTCCGGCAGATGCAGGTGGAGCGGCTGCGGCGCGGCAAGATCGTCGAGCACTGGCGAGTCACGGCGTAACTCGCGTGATCAGAGCCGTAACTCGCGTGATTGGAGGCGTAACTCGCGTGATTGGGGACGTAACGTCTTCAATCACGCGAGTTACGGCCTCAATCACGCGAGTTACGGGAAACGGGTCAGCGGCGCACCTCCGCCAGCCGGACCGGACGGCGTTCGCGGCGCGAAACCTCGCAGGCTTCAGCGATGTAGAACGCCGCCAAGGCATCGCCCGCACCGCACGGCGAGGGCGCCCGGCCCGCGGCCACGTCCAGGAACACCCGCAGCTCAGCGGTGTAAGCCGGGCGGAAACGCTCCATGAAGCCCGGGTAGGCCGGGCCGGGCAACGCCGGGACGTCCGGCTCCACCGAGCGCAGCGGGGCCCGGTCGTCCAGGCCGACCACGACGTTGCCCACCGAGCCGAGCGCTTCGAGGCGGACGTCGTAGCCCGCGCCGTTGTAGCGGGTCAGCGAGACCGTCGCGAGGGTGCCGTCGTCCAGGGTCAGCGTCGCCGCCGCCGTGTCGACGTCACCGGCGTCCACGAAGAACTGCTCGCCGCGGTTGGCGCCGATCGCGTAGACCTCGGAAACCTCGCGGCCGCTGACCCACCGGATGATGTCGAAGTCGTGGACGCCGCAGTCGCGGAACAGCCCGCCGGAGTGGGCGACGTACTCCGCGGGCGGCGGGGCCGGGTCGAACGTCGTCGCGCGCAGCGTGTGCAGCCAGCCCAGCTCACCCGAGGCCACGGCCGCGCGCGCCGCCGCGTAGCCGGCGTCGAACCGGCGCTGGAAGCCAATCTGCACCGGGACGTCCGAGCCCTCGATCCGGTCGAGGACGGCCAACGTGCCCGGGATGTCCGCGGCGACCGGCTTCTCGCAGAACACCGGGATACCCGCGTCGACTGCGGCGATGATCAACGCCGGGTGGGCGTCGGTGGCCGCAGTGACGACCAAGCCGTCCAGCCCCGCGCCGAACAGCTCGTCGATGCTCCCCGCCGCCTCGATGCCCAGCTTGGCCGCGGCCGCCTGGGCCCGCGCGGTGTCGACGTCCGCGACGACTACCGAGTCGACCTCGTCGAAGCTCTTCAGCGTCTCCGCGTGCGACGTGCCGATCCGGCCGGTGCCCGCCAGTCCGATCCTCATCGTGATTGCCCTCCTGTCGAAACGTTCAGCGGTGCGTCGGGAAGCCGAGGTCGACGCCGTGTTCCTGCCGCGGCCAGCGCGCGGTGACGGCCTTGGCGCGCGTGTAGAACCGCACGCCCTCGGCGCCGTGCACGTGGGTGTCACCGAACAGCGAGTCCTTCCAGCCGCCGAAGGAGTAGTAGGCCATCGGCACCGGGATCGGCACGTTGATGCCGACCATGCCTACCTGCACCCGCCGTTCGAACTCGCGCGCGGCCAGCCCGTCGGTGGTGAAGATCGCGGTGCCGTTGCCGTACGGGTTGGCGTTGACCAGTTCCAAAGCCGCCTCGAAGCTGTCCGCGCGGACGATCACCAGTACCGGGCCGAAGATTTCGTCGGTGTAGACGGACATGTCGGGGGTGACGTGGTCGAACAGCGTCGGCCCAACCCAGAATCCGTCCTCATGTCCTTCAGCCGCAAACTCCCGGCCGTCGACCACCAGCGACGCACCCGCCGCCGCACCTGCGTCCACATAGGAAACGATCCGGTCGCGCGCGAACCCGGTGACGACCGGCCCCATCTGCGATTCCGCGTCGACACCCGGGCCGGTCTTCAAAGCGCGAGTGCGGGAAGCAATGGCGTCGACCAGTTCGTCACCGCTGTCGCCAACTGCCACCACGACCGAGATCGCCATGCAGCGCTCACCCGCGCTGCCGTACCCGGCCGACACCGCCGCGTCCGCCGCGACCGCGATGTCCGCGTCCGGCAACACGATCATGTGGTTCTTCGCCCCGCCGAGCGCCTGGACGCGCTTGCCGGCGGCGGTTCCGGTCGCGTAGACATGCTTTGCGATCGGCGTCGAGCCCACAAAGGACACTCCGGCGACGTCGGGATGCACGAGCAGCGCGTTGACCGCCTCGGCGTCACCCTGGATGACGTTCAGCACGCCCGGCGGCAACCCGGCTTCGCTGAACAGCTCGGCGAGACGCACCGAGGCCGACGGGTCGCGGTCGGATGGCTTGAGCACGAACGTGTTCCCGCAGGCGATCGCGATCGGGAACATCCACATCGGGACCATGACCGGGAAGTTGAACGGCGTGATCCCGGCGACGACGCCGAGCGGCTGCCGCAGCGAGTACGCGTCGACCCCGCGCGAGACCTGGTCGGAGTGCTCACCCTTGAGCAGCTGCGCGATCCCGCAGGCGAACTCGACGACCTCGAGTCCACGTTGGACTTCCCCGGCGGCATCGGAAAGCACCTTGCCGTGCTCGGCGGTGATCAGCTGCGCGAGCTCGCCGCGGTGTTCGTCGACGAGCTGGCGGAACTTGAACAGGATCCGCGTCCGGGTGGACAGCGAGCTGTCGGCCCAGTCCGCACCCGCCTTGACCGCGGACGCCACCACGGTGTCCACATCGGACTGACCGGCGAGCACGACCTGACGGGCGACTTCGCCGGTGGCCGGCTGGAAGACGTCGCCGCGGCGGGGCGACACGCCGGGCGTGGCGGCCCCGTCGATCCAGTGCTGGACGAGTTCGGACACGGTTCTCCTAGAGGTGCGCGGTGGTCGAGCGGACCACCAGGGACGGATGCAGCAGGTGCCGGACCGGCTCGCCGCGCTCCCCGCGCACGCGTTCGGCCAAGGCTTCGAAGGCCAGCCGCCCCATTTCGGTGCGCGGCTGGTCCACTGTGGTCAATGAGAGATGCCGCAGCGCGGCCAGTGAAGTGTTGTCGTAGCCGACAACGGAGACGTCCTCCGGCACGCGCAGCCCGGCTTCCTCCAGCGCGGAGATCGCGCCGACGGCGTTGAAGTCGTTGCCCGACACCAAAGCCGTCGGAAGCTCATCGCGCGAATACGTGCTGAGCAGCTCCCGGACCGCCTTCTCGCCCGCGGTGTCGGTGTGCTCGCTGCGGACGACGATCGGTTCGAGGCCGTGGCGCCGCATCGCGGTCTGGAAGCCGCGCCGCCGGGACGCCGCGCCGGCCGCGCCACCGCCGTCGAGGTGCGCGATCCGTCGATGTCCCAGGCTCACCAGATGGTCGACGGCCAGCGCCGAACCAGCCTCTCCGTCGTCGTTCACAGTGTCCACTTTGGGCGCTCGTGAAGTGCGCGAAACCAGCACCACCGGGCACTGCTCGGCGGCGGCCTCGATCGCCGACGCCGGCACCACCGGCGAGAGCAGGATGATCCCGGCCGGACGGAAGGAAAGCAGGCTGCGCAAGGCATTTCCCTCGCGGGACGGGCTGCGGCCGCCGGTGTTGAGGATGAGGTCGAAGCCCGCGGCCTGCGCGGCCGCGTCCAGCCCCTCCACGACGTCGGCGAAGAAGGCGTTGCGCAGGTCGTTGACCATCACGCCGAGCACCGTAGACGTCCGGCTGGCCAGCGACCGGGCCATCACATGCGGCTGATAACCGAGTTCCGCGGCGGCCTGCAACACCGCGGAGCGGCGCGCGTCCGAGACCTTCGGTGAATTGTTCATCACCAGGGACACGAGTGCGCGGGAAACTCCCGCGCGAGCGGCGACGTCTTCCATGGTCGGACGCACCATCGACCCGCTCCCCTGTCTGCGATCGCGGCCCGGAAACGAGCCCTTGACTTTGCTGTGACGGACGCTACAAGATTAGAGCGCTCTAATCAATAGAGCGCTCCAACGCACCCGAACGCAGCAACGGAGACCTCCTTATGACCGCGAAGATCCGCGTCGCCGCCGCCCCGATCTCCTGGGGTGTGTGCGAAGTGCCGGGCTGGGGCCGGGTGCTCGACACGGCGACCGTGCTCGGCGAGATGGCGGGCCTCGGCGTCCAGGCCACCGAGCTCGGCCCGCCCGGGTATCTGCCCCGTGACCCGGAGCAGTTGCGGGACGTCCTCGGCGAGTACGGCCTGACACTGGTCGGCGGGTTCCTCGCGGTGGTCCTGCACCAGGACCAGGAGAAGGCACTCGCCGAGGCCGAGGAGTCGGCCGCGCTGTTCGCCGCGTGCGGGGGCGACGTCCTGGTGCTGGCGGCGGCGACCGGCCTCGACGGCTACGACGAACGCCCGGCCCTCACTGACGCCGAATGGGCGACGCTGGTGGACACCGCGGGCAAGATCCGCGACATCGCCCAGGCCCACAGCCTGCGCACGGTGCTGCACCCGCACGTCGGCACGCACGTCGAGCAGCAGGCCGAGGTGGAGCGTTTCCTCGCCGACTCCGATCTCGACCTCTGCCTGGACACCGGGCACTTGATGATCGGCGGCACCGACCCGGTCGAGCTGGCGAAGCGCTTCCCGGACCGGGTCGGGCACATTCACCTGAAGGACGTCCGGGAGGACCTGGCCGCGGAGGTCCGCGCAGGCCGGCTGGGCTACACAGACGCCGTCGGGCGGGGCATGTACGTGCCGCTCGGCGAGGGGGACGTGGACGTGGCGTCGATGGTGCGCTCCGTTCAGCAGGCAGGGTACGAGGGGTGGTACGTCCTCGAACAGGACACCGCCCTGGACGAGGCGAGCCCGGACGACACACCCCGTCGGGATACCGAGCGCAGCCTCGCGCATCTTGCCAAGATCACTGCATGACCCCAGGTTCACTGGTCCCAAAGGAGTGACTGTGTTTTCTTCGTTCAGGCCTTCCTTCAGAAACAAGCTGATGGCCGGGGCGGCGGTACTGACCGCCGGGCTGGTGCTCACCGCGTGCAGCGGCCCGACCGCGGACAAGCCCGCCGAGTCCAGCGGCCCCGCCGCGGCGCCGAGCACCGGCGCGCTGAAGATCGCCGTGGTCACCCACGGTACCGGGGGCGACGCGTTCTGGAACGTCGTGAAGAACGGCGCCGAGCAGGCCGGCAAGGACCTCGGCATCAGCGTCGACTACACCTCCGACGGTGACCCCGGCAACCAGGCCCGGCTGATCGACAACGCGGTCGCGCAGAAGGTCAGCGGCCTGGTCGTCTCCATGGCCAACCCGCCGGCGTTGCAGACCTCGATCCAGAACGCCGTCAAGGCGGGCATCCCGGTGATCACGATCAACTCCGGTGAGGACTCCAGCGCGGCGTTCGGCGCGATCGCGCACGTCGGGCAGAGCGAGGGCCTGGCCGGGCAGGGCGCGGGCCAGCGACTCAAGGCGGCCGGCAAGACGCACCTGCTGTGCGTCATCCACGAGGCAGGCAACATCGGCCAGAACCAGCGGTGCGACGGGGCCAAGCAGGCGTTCGGCAACGTGTCCACCCTGCAGGTCGACATCTCCAACCCGACCGACGCGCAGTCGCGGATCCGCGCGCAGCTGCAGTCCGACCCCTCGATCGACGCGGTGCTGGCGCTGAACTCGCAGGTCGCGGCCCGTGCGGTGACCGCGGCCAAGGAGGCAAGCTCGAAGGCGCAGGTCGCGACGTTCGACCTCAACTCCGACGTCGTCGCCGCCATCAAGGACGGCAGCATCCTCTTCGCGGTCGACCAGCAGCAGTACGAGCAGGGTTACCTGCCGATCGTGTTCCTGAAGCTGTACAAGGAGAACGGCAACACCATCGGCGGCGGGCACCCGGTGCAGACCGGCCCGGGCTTCGTGGACAAGACCAATATCGACACGGTCGCCCCGTACGCCACGCGCGGTACCCGATAAGGGGAATGAAATGACTGCGTCTTCTGGGGCCGAGCCCCAGACCCCGGCCGGAGGGCAAGCCCCCCTGGACCCCCCAAAGACTCGGGACATCCAGTCACAACCGGACGAGCGGATCGCGAAATCGCGGCTGCTCGACCGGCTCGTGGTCCGCCCGGAGATCGGCGCACTGCTCGGCGCGGTACTGGTGTTCGTCTTCTTCTCGGTCGTCACCGGGCAGTTCCTGTCCCCGCTCGGGGTGGCGACCTGGCTCGACGACTCGTCGACACTCGGCATCATGGCCGTGGTGGTCGCGCTGCTGATGGTCGGCGGCGAGTTCGACCTGTCGGCGGGCGTGATGACCGCGTCGACGTCGCTGGTCACCGCGATGCTGGCGACGCAGGCGGGCTGGAACGTGTGGCTGGCACTGCTGGTCTCGCTCGTCTTCGCGCTCGGCGTCGGCGCGTTCAACGGCTGGCTGGTGATGAAGACCGGCCTGCCAAGCTTCATCGTCACGCTGGGGTCTTTCCTAGCCCTGCAAGGATTGAACCTCGGCGTGACGCGGCTGGTCACCGGCACTGTGCAGGTATCCGGGATGCGTGCCGCGGACGGCTACGAGTCCGCGGGCTCGCTGTTCGCGTCCACTTTCGACATCGGCGGCACGCAGTTCCAGTCGTCGATCATCTGGTGGATCGTCGTGGCCGCGATCGCCGCCTGGGTGCTGGTCCGGACCAGGTTCGGCAACTGGATCTTCGCGGTCGGCGGCTCGCAGCTCTCGGCCCGCGCGGTCGGCGTGCCGGTGACCCGGACGAAGATCCTGCTGTTCATGGGCACCGCGCTCGGCGCATGGCTGGTCGGTTCGATCAACATCCTGCGCTTCGCCAGCGTGCAGGCGAACCAGGGCATCGGGCTGGAGTTCCAGTACATCATCGCCGCGGTGATCGGCGGCTGCCTGCTCACCGGCGGCTTCGGCTCGGCGGTGGGCGCGGCGATCGGCGCGCTGATCTTCGGCATGGCGCGCCAGGGCATCGTGTTCGCGCAGTGGAACAGCGACTGGTTCATGCTGTTCCTCGGCGTGATGTTGCTGGCCGCGGTCCTGGTCAACAACGCCTTCCGGCGGCGCGCGGAAAGGGTACGCCGATGAGCTTGATCGAAGTACGCGACATCGGGAAGACCTACGGCAGCGTCATCGCGCTGCGCGGGGTGTCCACTGTGGTCAACGCGGGCGAAGTCACCTGCGTGCTGGGCGACAACGGCGCCGGAAAGTCCACTTTGATCAAGATCCTGGCCGGGGTGCACCAGCACGACCGCGGCGAGTTCCTGGTCGAGGGCGAGCCGGTGCGGTTCTCCTCCCCGCGCGAGGCGCTCGACCACGGCATCGCGACGGTCTACCAGGACCTGGCGGTCGTCCCGCTGATGAGCGTGTGGCGGAACTTCTTCCTGGGTTCGGAGCCGACTGTCGGGTTTGGACCGTTCCGCGCGCTGGACCGGAAGAAAGGCCGTGAGACGACCAAAAAGGCGTTGTCCGACATGGGCATCGACCTGCGGAACGTCGAGCAGCCGGTCGGCACGCTCTCGGGTGGCGAACGGCAGTGCGTCGCGATCGCGCGGGCCGTCTACTTCGGAGCGAAGGTGCTGATCCTGGACGAGCCGACCGCCGCGCTGGGCGTCAAGCAGGCCGGCGTGGTGCTCAAGTACGTCGCCCAGGCCCGCGACAGGGGCCTCGGCGTCGTGCTGATCACGCACAACCCGCACCACGCCTACCCGGTTGCGGACCGGTTCCTGCTGCTCAAGCGGGGTGCGCCGCTCGGCTCGTACGAGAAGTCCGAGATCGACATCAACGAGCTGACCCGGCAGATGGCGGGCGGTGCGGAACTGGAAGCCCTCGAGCACGAACTGCGGCAGGTGTCCTCCTGATGAGCCTGGAAGCGCTGACGATCGGCCGGGTCGGGGTGGACCTCTACCCCGAGCAGAGCGGCGTGCCGCTGGCCGGGGTCAGCACCTTCGCCAAGTCGCTCGGCGGCACCGCGACCAACGTCGCGGTCGCCGCCGCGCGGCTCGGCCGGTCCACCGCGGTCCTGACCAAGGTCGGCCCGGACGGTTTCGGCGACTACGTCCGGCAGGCACTGGACGGCTTCGGCGTCTCACCGTCCTATGTGGGCACTTCACCGGAGCTGCAGACGCCGGTGGTGTTCTGCGAGCTCAACCCGCCCGCGGACCCGCCGCTGCTGTTCTACCGGTCCCCGATCGCGCCCGACCTCACGCTCACCGAGGCGGACGTGCCGTGGGACGTCGTCGAGTCGGTGCCGCTGCTGTGGGTCACCGGCACCGGCGTCTCGGTCGAACCGGCCCGCGCCACCCAGCGCAAGATCCTCGAGACGCGCGGGCGACGCGAGCACACTGTGTTGGACCTCGACTACCGTCCGATGTTCTGGTCCTCTGTGGACGCCGCGCGGGCCGAGATCGGCTGGATGCTGGACCACGTCACGGTCGCGGTCGGCAACCGGACCGAGGCCGAGGTCGCCGTCGGCACGGCCGACCCGGACGAGGCCGCGGACCGGATGCTGGCCCGCGGGCTGCGGCTCGCGGTGATCAAGAAGGGTGCGGACGGCGTGCTCGTCGCCACCCCTGAGGGCCGCTGGACCGTGCCGCCGCAGCGGATCGACGTCGTCTGCGGGCTCGGCGCCGGCGACGGCTTCGGCGGCGCGCTGATCCACGGCCTGCTGTCCGGCTGGGACCCGGTGCGGATCGCCGAGTACGCGAACGCGGCGGGCGCGCTCGTCGCGTCCCGGCTGGCCTGCGCGGACGCGATGCCGACGCCCGCCGAAATCGAGGAGATGCTGTGACTGTGTCTGACGCCGTCTCGGCGGGAAAAAGTGCCTCGGCGGTGACCGACGAACGCTGGCGCGAGCTGCTGCGGGTCCGTGCCACCGACCCGGGCGCGGTGCGGACGGCCTACGCCGCGCGCAAACGGCGGTCGTCGTTGCTGTCGGAGGGCGGGACACTGTTCCTGGTCGCCGCGGACCACCCAGCCCGAGGGGCGCTGGGTGTGGGCGGCGATCCGCTGGCGATGGCCGACCGCCGGACGTTGCTGGAGCGCCTGCTGGTGGCGCTGGAGAACCCGGCGGTCGACGGCCTGCTCGGCACCCCGGACGTCGTCGAGGAGCTCTTGCTGCTCGGGGCGCTGCACGACAAGATCGTCATCGGCTCGATGAACCGCGGCGGGCTGGCCGGCGCGGACTGGGAGATCGACGACCGGTTCACCGGCTACGACGCCCGGTCGCTGGTGGACTGCGGGCTCGACGGCGGCAAGATGCTGCTGCGGCTGGTCGACTCCGACCCGGGCACGATCCCGACGCTGCAGGCGTGCGCGTCCGCGGTGACCGAGCTGGCCGCGTACGGCCTGATGGCGATGGTCGAGCCACTGCCGTACGCCCAGGTCGACGGGAAACTGGTGCTGCAGAAGGATTCCGCGTCGCTCGCCCGGGCGGTGACGGTGGCCTCCGGGATCGGCACGACCTCGGCGTACACCTGGCTGAAGCTGCCCTCGACCGACGACCCTGCGGTCCTCGGCGCCACCACGCTGCCGGTCGTCGTGCTGGGTGGCGTGCCTTCGGCCGACCCGGCCGCCGATCTGGCGTCCTGGGGCCGGACGCTGCGCCACGACGTCGTACGCGGTCTGGTCGTCGGCCGCACCCTGCTCTACCCGCCCGACGGAGACGTCGGCGCTGCCGTCGAAGCCGCCGCGAAGGTTCTGGAGGCCGCGAAATGAGCAAGCTGCACCGTCCACTCGGGACACTCTCCGACGAGGCCGACCCGGTCCGGCTGACCCCGGACACGGCGGGCTGGACGTACTCCGGGCTGCGAGTGCTCACGCTCGCGCCGGGTGAGATCCGGATCCTGCACACCGGCGAGTTCGAAGCGTTCGTGCTGCCGCTGTCCGGCTCGGCGACCGTGCGCGTGGACGGCCAGGTGTTCGAGCTGGCCGGACGTTCGTCCGTGTTCACTCGCGTGACGGACTTCGCTTACGTGCCGCGGGACGCCGAAGTCGAGCTGTCCACTGTGGATGGCCTGGATGTCGCGCTGCCGATGGCGCGGTGCACCCGGCGGCTGGAGGCGCGCTACGGACCGGCCGAGAACGTCCCGGTGGAGGTCCGCGGCGCCGGGCAGGCGACGCGGCAGGTGACGAACTTCGGCGTCCCCGGCGTCTGGGACCACGCGGACAAGCTCAACGCGTGCGAGCTGATCACGCCCGGCGGGAACTGGTCGTCGTACCCGCCGCACAAGCACGACGTGGCCTCGGAGTGTGAAGTGGTCAACGAGGAAATCTACTACTTCCGGATCGCCGGGCGGGACGGCGTGACGCCCTCGCGCGAAGGCTTCGGTCTGCATCGGACGTACACTTTGGACGGTGAGTTCGACGAGGACGTGGCCGTGCGCGACCACGACGTCTTCCTGATCCCGCGCGGCTTTCACGGCCCGTGCGTGGCCGCACCCGGGTACCCGATGTACTACCTGAACGTGCTGGCCGGGCCGGCTGAAGAGCGGTCGATGGCGTTCTGCGACGACCCGGCGCACACCTGGATCCGCGACACCTGGGAGTCGCAGGAGCTCGATCCGCGCTGCCCGGTGACCAGTCACGAAGGGCTCGTGCAGTGAAGCTGACGACGGCACAAGCGCTGGTGCGGTGGCTGCTGGCGCAACGTTCGGAGACTTTGGACGGTCGCGAAGTTCCGTTGTTCCCCGGGGTTTTCGCGATCTTCGGGCACGGCAACGTCCTCGGGCTGGGGACGGCTTTAGAGGAACACCGCGAGCTGCCGGTCTGGCGCGGGCACACCGAGCAAGGCATGGCGCTGGCGGCGATCGGGTACGCCAAGGCGACGCACCGGCGGCAGGTCGGCGTCGTGACGTCGTCGATCGGGCCGGGCGCGCTGAACATGGTCACCGCGGCCGGGGTCGCGCACGCCAACCGGCTGCCGGTGCTGCTCCTGCCCGGCGACACGTTCACCAGCCGCGCGCCGGACCCGGTGCTGCAGCAGGTCGAGCACTTCGGCGACGGCACGGCGACGGTCAACGACGCGTTCCGCGCGGTCAGCCGTTACTTCGACCGGATCACCCGGCCCGAGCAGCTGCTCTCGACGTTGCCGCAGGTCGCGCGGGTGCTGACCGACCCGGCCGACGCCGGCCCGGCGGTGCTGGCGCTGCCCCAAGATGTCCAGGCCGAGACGTTCGACTTCCCGGATTCCCTCTTCGCGCCGGTGACTCACCGTCCACTCCGGACGCGCCCGGACCGGCGTTCGGTGACCGAAGCAGCCGGGGTGCTACGAGCTTCACGCCGTCCCCTGCTCGTGCTCGGTGGCGGTGTCCGGTACTCCGGCGCCGGACGGCGTGCCCTCGATTTCGCTGAGCGGCACGGGATTCCGGTCACCGAGACCACCGCTGGCCGGACACTGGCCCCGCACACGCACGCGCTGTATGCCGGGCCACTGGGCATCACCGGCTCGACGTCGGCGAACGCGATGGCCGCCGCGGCGGACGTCGTGCTGGCGATCGGGACCCGGCTGCAGGACTTCACCACGGCCTCCTGGACGGTGTTCTCCCCCGACGTCCGGCTGGTGACTTTGAATGCCGCGCGGTTCGATGCGGTGAAGCATGGCGCTTTGTCCGTCGTCGGGGATGCCGACGCGGGTCTCGCGGATCTGGGCGCTCAGCTGGAAAGCTGGCGCGTCGATCCACAGTGGACCTCCCGTGCCGCATCCGAGCGTGCGTCCTGGGACGCGCACATCGACACGCTGCGGACGCCCGGCTCGGGGATGCCCTCCTATGCCCAGGTCGTCGGAGTGGTCAACGACCTGTCGGACGCGCACGACTACGTCATGACGGCGTCGGGCGGGATGCCGGGTGAGCTCATCGGCGGCTGGCGCGGCTCCGGCGTGATCTCGATGGACGTCGAGTACGGCTTCTCGTGCATGGGCTACGAGCTGTCAGGTGCGTGGGGCGCGGCGATCGCTTCGTCCGGCTTGGTGACGACGTTGCTGGGCGACGGCTCGTACCTGATGCTGAACTCGGAGCTGTTCTCGGCGGCGTTCGCCGGGCATCCGTTCGTCGCGGTGGTCTGCGACAACGACGGTTACGCGGTGATCGCACGACTCCAGGAAGGCCAGGGCGGCAAGCCGTTCAACAACTTCTACGCCGACTGCACGACTTCGCACACCTCGCCGCCGCGGGTGGACTTCGCGGCGCACGCGGAATCGCTGGGCTGCCTGGTGTTCTCGGCGTCCACTGTGGACGACGTCCGCGCGGCCTACGCCAAGGCCCGCGAGGCCGCTGTGGCGGAGAAGCGCCCGGCGGTGGTGGTCGTCAAGACCCAGCCGTCCACCTGGACCGAAGCCGGCGCCTGGTGGGAGGTCGGCGTCCCCGAGCACCTCAGCGGGCGGGAGGGGCTCGACAGCGCCAAGCCCAAGCAGGTGCGCTACCTCAAGTCCTGAGGGGTCGGGTTCTCGTGAGTGGTAAGTAGGGTTCTATTGAGGGGTAGGTCAAAGGTGGCGTGGTGAAGCGAGGGGGACCTGCCGACGGGCTCGTGAGCGTTGCGGGCGGTTCTAACCGCCCGCAACGCTCACGAGACCCAGAACTCCGCGGGCAGCGCCTCGGTCTCGACGGCGGCCTGCTCGTAGCTCTCCGCCATCGGGAGCAGGCCCGCGTAGACGGGGTCGCCGCTCGCGGCGAGCTGCCGGATCGTGTGCGCGTTGATCCGCGCCCGCGCGGCCACCGCCGTCCCGAACGCCGAACGATCGCCCTCGTAGCCGTACGCGTCGAGCAAGAGATGCAGCCGGCGCGAGCGGTCCTCGAACGCGGAGAATCCCAGCTGGGCGACGAACTCCTTGGCGTGCAGGGGAACCCACGTCAACGCGACGAACGCCAAATCCACTTCCCTGCTGGACGGACCGGTGGTGTCCCAGTCGACGAACCCGACCAGGCGCCCGTCCCGCCACACCGCGTTGTACGGCCCGGCGTCCTGGTGCCCGATCACGAGACCGGGTCGCCACGGGCGGCCCGACAGCCAGGGCAGGTCCGGCGCCGGCACGAAATCGGCCGTGGCGTCGTGCAGTCCGCGCAGCCAGCGGCCCACCTGGACGAGCGCGTCGTCGGAGAACACCCAGGCCGGCCACGGCAGCGTGGTCCCGACTGTCTCCCCCTCCAGGTACGTCAACCGCTCGCGGCCCTGTTCGTCGAAGCCGAGCACGCGGGGCGCCCCCGCGAAACCGATCGCCTCCAGGTGCCCCAGCACCGCGTGCACCGCCGGGGTCCACGGCTGGTTCACCCGGTGCACCGCGCCGTCGATCCGGACCGCGCCGACGGTCTTGCCGCCGGCCAGTTGTTCCTCCATACGGGTCGTTGTACCGCGCGGGTGGCTCCCGCGCACCCGGTTCACCCCGGGTCTGCCCCAAGGTGCAAGGACTCGTGAATCGATGCTTGTGGGGCAGGTGTGGTGGCGTTGGCCGTGAATGCCACATTCACGGCGTCTTGGACCCTCAATGTGGCATTCACGGCCTTACCTCACCGACTCACCCCAGCGAACAGCCCGCCAGAGGCCGACCCCATCTCGTGAGTGTTCCGGCCGGTTAACCGGCGCCGAGGCAGACGAAAGGCCGCCGGAACGGGTCGACGGCGATGGCGTCCGCGAGGGCGAGCGCCGGGCTCTCCCGGACGGCGAGCGCGCGGTAGTAGTCGTCCATCGCGGCCGCCGAGGCGAGGTCGCCGACCCGGCTCAGCGGCGCGATGACCGTCCTCGACCCGCTGGCGAGCAGCGCGCTGGCGAAGCCGAGAGCCTCGTCGCCCGGCCGGATCCGGTTGAGCGCGAGCTCGCACGCGGCGAACACGACCTGGCTCGGCGGCTGCCGCAGCCCGGCCATCTCGTGCCCGAACAACGCGCCGTCGGCCAGTTCGAGCCGGGAGAACAGCGCGTTCTCCGGCTCGTGCGCACCATGCGCGGCGAAGTGCGCCAGCTTGGCGCCGTCCATCGCGCGCAACACCGACTTCACCGTCGCCTTGGTCCCGGCCAGCGCGGTCGCGGTCCGATAGTGCGTGGTCAGCTTCTCGAGCTCACCGCGCGCGCCGGCCAGCCCAGGCCCGCGTACAAGCACGATCTTGCGCGCCCGCGGCGACTTCGCGAGCTCCGCGGCCATCCACGCCGTCGCCGACGGCGCCACGACAGTCGGCCGCCCCCGCAGCCCGGGCAACACGCCCCAGGGCACGGCGTAGAGCGGCCCGGTCGGCACGACGACCAGCTCGCGATCGTCGATCGAGCTTGGCCAGCGGCTCGATCACCTGGGTGTCGAGCAGGTCGGCCTGCTTGCGCGCGGAGGTCATGACGACCTCGACCAGCCGCTCCGGCAGGTTGTCCGGGGCAAGCGCGTCCAGGTCGACGTTCAGCCGGCGCGCGGCCTCCGCGGCCTGCTCGGCCGACCCCAGCCGAACGAGCGTGCAGTCACCGCCGGCCACAACCACGGCGACCAGCTCCTCACCCGATGCGGCGAAGCTGACCATGGCGCGTTCGCCGAGCTGCGCGGCGACTTCGTTGAGTCCGGCAACGGGCCGCGGCCGCCCCCACCGCCCGGTGTGCCACCCGAGCCGCTGCGCTTCGCGAAGACGTTCGTTGTACTTCACCCGCAATGCGGCTATCGGGTGCCCGTCGTGCTGTGCCTGGTGAATCGCCTGACCAAGACCGCGCACCTCGGCGACCCGGACAGCGAGTTCCGGGTCCGTTCCGGCCGCGAGCGGCTCGTACCGGTAGCTCTGCGCCCGAGTGCGTTCCAGCCACGTGAACATCCGCCGGGCGTCATTGCGTTCCAGGACCAGCTTCAGTGCCAGGTCGGCGAGTTCCTCGCCGTGCAAAGCGGTCCCGGACACCAGATCGAGCCCGCCCATCCGGTTCCGGACCGCCTCGAGCTCGGTCAGCCCCGACCGGATCTCGCTGAGCGCGCGGCTCCGATTCCCTTGTGCGACGAAGAGTTCCGCGCGGCAGAGCCGGCGAAGCATCCGGTAGTCGATCGGGGTGAGCTGCCCGGGACGCGGAACCTGCTGAAGTGTTTCGACCGCCCGTTTGAGGTTGCCCCGCCGGATGTCCAGGCGCACGGCCAACATCCGCGCCGTGGCGGCCTGACCGGTCAGCCGCGGCACGGGCATCTTCTCCGCGGCCCGGATCGCCCGCGTCGCGAGTGCCGGCGGGATCGTGCCGGAGCTGAGCGCGTCGCGCGCGTCGGCGTGCAGCCCGAGGAGCGTCGCGTTGGCGACACACGTCTGGCAGCCCACCTTCACCAGGCGCTGCCGCGCGGCGGCCGCGGTCCGCCGAGCCGATTCGACGTCGTCGCTCATCAAGGCGGCCTGGGCGCGGAGCAGCTCCGCGTGGCCGAGCTCGCGCGACACGCTGCCCTGCTCCGCCATCATCGCCAGGACCTCGTCGAGCTGGCTTCCGGCCTCGTCGGCCAGCCCGGCGGCCAGCAGGGCCTGAGCCAGATCGCGCAGCAGCAGCGTCGGCACGTCGGTATCCATCGCCCGGTACGTGCGGATGCTCTCCTCGTAGAGGCGGAGTGCCTCCGGAATGTCACCGATCCTCGTTGCCAGCATTCCGAGAACCCGCCGGACATCGGCGGCCTGGATCCGGAGTTCGTACTTTTCCGAAAGCTCCAACGCCCGGTCGAGATCCGCCCGCGCCGCGCGGACGTTGCCGAGCAGGGTGTGCACCCAGCCCCGGGAGGAGAGCGTCACCGCGAATCCGGCCATCGCCGATTCCGGATCCTCGACATGCGCGAGATGGAATTCCTTGTGGCTGATCGCCTGATCGAAGGACGCGATGCTGTCCTCGTTACGCCCGACCGTCATGAGCCGGGTCGCGTAGTTGTGGTTGAGGACGCCGTCGAGCCCGGCCCGCAGGACCGGATCCTCCACCGCGTTGATCAGCAGGCGGACATCGTCCAGCCCGGCCAGCCCGCCGGCGATGTCACCGGTGATCTCCGAGGACAGCGCGACCATGAGGCTCGACAGCTTGATCCGGGTCACCAGCCAGTCGGTGCGGTATTCGGCGGCCACCGGGTGAATCGAATCCAGTAAGCCCATTCCGCGCCGCAGCAGGCGCACACCCTCGTGGAAGCGGGCCACGCACGAGGCGTCCGCGGCTGCCTGCTGGAGTGTGCGGACACTCTCGATCACGTCCGACGGGTCGAGGTTTGTCACAGCCACTCCACTATGACAGCACAGTCCCTGGCAGAAAGGAGCCCGCCCACCGAATGAAGATCGGCGGACGGGCGATCACAACACGATCAAGCTCACGGCACCGTCTGGTAGCAGCCCCCGGGGCAGTCCGTGTGGACCTCGTGGTTGTGGACGTTCCCGTCCTTGTCGGTCCATCCGACCGGCGGCAGCTCCGGCGTCGGAACGGGGCCCGGCGTCGGGTCCTCCTGGGTGGCTCCGGTGGTGGTGTCAGTCGACGTCGACATGACGATCTCCTCTCCCCTGGGGATCTTGATGGGACTCCGACCGCGCACCGCGTGGGCTGGTTCCAGCTCTTCGCCGTGACTCTGGGTCCCCCGCCGCGGGGCCCTCTTCCCCGCGAACGGCCCAATACTCCCACAACGGAGCAATGATCGGGAGAGTTTTCACTACCCAACGTCAGTCAATTCCCGCTGAACAGGACGAATGAGCGCACCTAATCGTCTCAACGAGTGAACCTGGTAACGAGACTGACCACACTCGTGCAGATCGGTAAGGTCGCGCGGCATGGGGGAACCTGAGGATGCAGGCAACGGCCGGTCGCGCGGGCTCGGCATCGCCGCCGTGGCGATCGGCACATTCGGCTTGACACTCGCCGTGGGGACGTGGGCGGCGTGGCTGCTCATCCGCCCGAACCTGGTTTCGGCCTGGACGTACTCCTGGGTCACGCAGGCCTTTCTGCTGGTACTGGGCGCGCTGTGGTTCGCGCTGCTGCCACTCAGCGCAGTCGGCCTGGTCTTCTCGGGGTACGCCGGTGTCCGCACGGTGACCGGGCCCGGCCGGATCGGTGCCGGATTGGCCGTACTCACCCTTCTGCTCGCATTGTTGGGCGCAGCGGCGTTCGCCACTACATCATTCGCCCGGGTCGGTCCGCCGGTTGCGTACTTCGACTCCACGACCGGCCGCTAGCGCTCACAGCGAGTGAAAATCCGGGACGGGCTTCGATAACTTCGACCACCCGGTTGGACGTGACTCCCCGCGTCCGCGCGGTCACGGGATCCGCTATCTTCGCCAGAGGTTCCTGTTCCCGGCGAACGGAGTTTGTCCTGTGGGGGTGCACCGGATCTGGCACCACGGACTCATCCCCGTCGAGGGGAAACGCCCCCTGGACGCCTTACGCAGCAGGCTTCTCGCGCGTCAACGACAGCGCGACGACTACACGGTCGCAGATCTCGGCTCGTCCGACGACGGTGGCTCGCGTCGGTGCGACCTGAGGTTCACGTGGTCGTGTCAGAACGGCCGCTACAGCGTCCAGGTGCACCTGTCGCTCTGCTATCACGCGGGCGACGACCGGGTCTCGTGGTTGCTCGCGGCGGCGTGCACGCGGCCGTGGCGCAGCAGCCACGAAGCCCCGGCCAAGCGCATCGGGCTCGAGGAGCTCGGCGCCAGCGGGAGCGACGAAATCCCGATCGACGAGCCCGTGCTGGCGATGCGCGGCTGGTCCCGCAAGGAGTGCGAGCGGGTCGCCGACCTCCTCGGCGAGGCGCTGGTCGCCGACTGGCGCACGTCGGCCGTGCTGGTGCTCACCGAGGCCCCGACGGTCCCGGTCACCGGCTGGCCGGGCCTGGTCAACGTCTTCGACGTCGACGATCGCTTCCGCCGCACGCTCAACGGCAAACTGCCGCTCGGCTGCGCCGTGCCCCATGGCGCGCGCCTGTTCGTGCCGCCGTGCGACCAGCTGCCGGACTTCGTCGACACCAACAACCCCGTGCCGGGCGAAGCGCTGGAAGGCGCCATCACCCGGTTCATCCAAGCCCGCGGCCAGACGCCGCTGCCCGAGGAGTGGGCCGACATCCCCAGCGTCAAGGCGTGGTACGCCGGCGACCCGTTCGTCACGCCCGACTCCGCGCCCGATTCGGGCCTGGCGGAAAAGCTGGGCCGCGTGGAACGCGAACTCGCCGAAGCGCGCGGCGTGATCGCGATCCTGCGCAAGAAGTCCAGCGCGGACGCGAGCGAACACGCCCGCGCGATCGCCGAAGCCAGGGAGCTGCGCGAACGCGTCGACGAGCTGTCGGCCGTCGACGCCGCTTGCCTGCACTCCCAGGTCGTGCAGCTGCAGACGCAGCTCGACGACTACACGAGAACGTTCGAGGAGCTGGAAGCCGAGCGCGACGAACTGAGACGCGCCAACGGCCTCCTCGCGGCCACGCTCGCCCAGCACAACGCCAGAGCCGTCGAGGAAGCCGAAACCCCGCCGGACGACTTCCCGAGCTTCGCGGACCTCCTCGGCACCGCGAGCGAGAAGCTCACCCACCTCGAAATCACGGCCGAGCCCGCCGCGACGGCGATCCTCGACCACCACCCGAAGGCGGCGGCATGGCGCCGCAAGGCCTGGGACGCCCTCCGCACGCTCGACGCCTACGCAAGCGCCCGCACGTCGCTGCTGAACGAAGGCCGCGACCCGGGCCCAGAGCTCTCGGACGTCCTCGCGTTCGCCCGCACCGGCCAGCCCGGCTCCCTGATCAGCGCCAACATCATCGCGCTGGCGGAGTCGGACACGGTGACCACCAACGAACGCCTGCGCCAGGCCCGCACGTTCCGCGTCCAGCCGGAGACGAACCCCGCCGGCCGCGACTACTTCGGCGCGCACATAGCGATCGAGCGCTTCAAGTCCCCGGCGCCCCGCCTGCACTTCCTCGACGACACCGACCGCACCGGCCACGTCTACGTCGGGTACCTCGGCGCGCACCTGCCCACGTCGAAGACCAACTGACCCGGTGAGCCACAATCCCGCCATGACCGACACCGCGGAGAAGCACCTGGCGTACTGCTGGATCACCCGCGCGCACACCACCCTGTTCCTCCGCCGCAGCCCGTCGACGTTCAACGGCGGCCGCTGGGAACTCCCCGGCGGCACAGTCGAACCCGGCGAACCCTCGGAGCAAGCCGCAGCCCGCGAGACCGCCGAGGAAACGGGCCTGACGGTCCGCATCACGACCGAACGCAGCCGCGACTCCTGGCCCGACACCGCAGGCCGCCCCCTGCGCATCCACGCCCGGGTGTACGAGGCCGTCGAGGACGGATCGGGCGAGGTCGTGCTGAACCCGGAGGAGCACGACGCCTTCGCGTGGCTGAGCCCTGGGGAGGCGGCGGAGCTGGATCTCCTCGACTACATCCGGAAGACCCTTACCGTGCCCTGATTTTCAGACGAGACCGTGCTGATCCCCATAGCGACAACGCTACGCCCGGTTGTTCGGGAAATCATCACCGCAAAGTGTGACTCACCGAGCGTGTCTATCCATTGTGGACATATAGTTTTTTGTTGCAGCGTAAGCAAGGTGACCAACAACGCGAGGTGAGAAGCCCCCGAAGTCCACGCTACCGATGACCACCGACAAACTGTCGGCAGAGAATCCGAGGCGTGGGGAATCGACGTCTGCCGCCCCCAGCGCGAGGTGACCACAGGGCGCGTCGATTTCCTACGCAACGGCGAACTCACGTACCCAGACGGCGAAGACGCGTACCCAGAGAGTCGGCTCGCGTACCTGGAGGGTCGGACGGAATCCGGAACTCGCGTGATTGGGGGCGTAACTCGTGTGATTGGCGGGGTATCACACCAGGTATCGGAGCAGCAGACTCGCGCCGTCCGTCAGCACCGAAGCCAACTGGAGCTCCTCCAACACCGACGTACCCCCCAACGCGACCCGGCTTGCTTCACCCGCTACCAAGTAGGGCGCCACCGTCAGACGGAACTCGTCCACCACCCCAGCCGCGATCAGCGAGCCGAACAGGCGGGGCCCGCCCTCGCAGTCGACGCGGCCCAGACCTTCGGCCACCAGGGAAGCCACGGCCAGCTCCATGGCCACCTCGTCGTCGCCGGCCACCATCACCTTCGCGCCCGCCTCCGCCCAGGCATCGCGCAGCGAAGCCGGGGCGCGGGTGCAGGTGATCACGATCGTCGGGACCTTCGCCTTGGTGATCACCGGCGCCGTGGGCGGGAGCGAGCGGCCGGACGTCACCACCGCGACCGGCGGGATCGGCGCCAGGCCGTGGCGGGCGCGGATCTCAGCCGTCTCCTCGTCCGGGTCCATGCCCTCGAAGCCCTCTGCCATCGCCGTCCCGGCGCCGACCAGCACGACGTCGGCGAGGGTGTTGCCCAGCCGGTACACGATCCGGTCCGGCGGGGTCGACAGGCTCGCGGAGCGGCCTTCGACCGTCACGGCGCCGTCCGCGCTCGACACGAAGTTGACCGCCAGCCACTTCGGGTCGGCCCGGTACCGGTACATCTCCTCCAGCGCACCCGAGTCCATCTCACGCGCTTCGGGCCAGATCTGCCGGATCATTCCCATCGGACCGCCTTCGCCGGCGGGCGGGTGCCCGCGATACTTGCCGCCATCTCCACCGCGTGCCTGGTCGACCGCACGTGCGACGTCCGGATGATCGTCACTCCCGCGGACGCCGCCAGCGCCGCCACCGCGAGCCCGCCCGGCGTCCCGTCCCCAGGCACGTCGACCGCCACCGGCCCGCCGTCCGCCAAGGGCAACGAACTCACCACACCACCGTCGAGGACCAACCCGTCGCGAGACACGCCGAGCGCGGCCGCATCCGCGACGTCGGACCCGACATATCCGGCGCCGAATTTCACCGCAACCTGGGACAAGGGCCCGCGCGCGTCGATCAGCTCGGCCCCCGCCGCACACGCCGCGAGCGCCACTTCGACCTGGTCGGTCGCCACGCCGACCACCAAACCGGGAAAAGTCGAGCGAGCCCACTCGACCAGGGCAGGGAGACCATCGTCGATCACGACCAGATCGGCGCCTTCCCCTTCGGCGCGGCGGATCGTCTCACGCGCGCCGGCCGACGGGAGCGGTTGTACCTTCGCCAGCACCAGGGCGCGGTCACTGCTCAACCGGCGGCCTCGGAAAACGAGGTCGGGGGTCTTCATCGGCTCTCCCTGCTGGACATCACGTGCCAAGCGATCATAAGCACGGGAGCGGGGAGCCGTCTTTGCCGGCAGGTGGCGAGGCAACGTCGCCGGGCCACCTGGCCAGGGCGTACACGTCAGGAGGCGAGTGCCTCGTTGATCGTCAGGAGTTCGCTGGCGGTCCGGGTGGCGGTGAACTCGATGACCTCGTAGCGGGCCAGGCGCTGCACGACGAACGGGTCGGTGGCGAGCACCGCGTCCAGTTTGCCGCGCAGCACCGGCCTGGTCAGGATCACATGGTTCGCTTTGTCGGTCCCCTTTCCGGAAACCAGGAACAGACCTCGCGTGAATTGTTTGCGCAACCATTCACAATGATCAGGTAGCGCGTAGTCGACTTCTTCCGGGGGCGCCGTGTAGGTCAGCAGTGCGATGTACATGACGCAATAGTAGAACTCCGCGCGCCCCGGCGCATCCATCTGCCGAGTGGCGCGGAACACGAACATCCGCGATATCGGCGTCAAGGATCTAAACGAATTATTTACGCCTGACTTCGCAATTCGCTGCAACACCTTTTACGTACCCATTACGTATTGACGACCCGCGGCCGGGCGACCGCGGCCGCGCCGGCCACCGTCGCGACCAGCACACCGACCAGCTGGATCACCGTCCCGACCGAGGCGCCGACGCCCGCGTCCCCGGCCAGATTGCCGATCCCGGACGGGCTGAGCAGGAACCCGATCACGATGAACAACCCCAGCGCCGTGCCCACCAACGGCGTCCACCGGAAGCGGAACGCGGCCACCAGAATCGCCCCGGCGGTCAGGATCAACATCCCGGGCGGCGGATAGAACGGGAACACGATCCCGGACGCCCACAGCACGCCGATCCCGATCGTGCCGGCCAGCAAACCGGCGATCGTGACAACTCGAAGCATGTTCATGTTTCCTCCTCGACGGGTTCCAGTACGCCCATCACGATGGCCGTCCACCGAGGCGAGCGCGTCCGCACAGCGACGTCACCCGCGCTACGTAAATCTGCGTACGTGGGTGTCGTAGCCAGTACGACGACTTGCCGGGCGCCACGCCGCACACTCGGCCCCATGAACCCGGTCACCCAGATCTGGCACGACGGCAGGCGCATCGAACGGACCGCCTATGCCATCGGCGCGTTCCTGTTCGCCAGCGGACTCGTCCACGCGGCGGTCCTGCTTGCCGAAGGCGGCTCGTGGCTCGGGCCCCTGTCGATGCGCAAGGCCGTCACCTTCGGCCTCTCCTTCGGGCTGACGCTGGCGTCGGTCGCCTGGGCGACGTCCTTCGTGCGCATGGGACCCCGAACCCGGACGCTCCTGCTGAGCGCCTTGACCGCCGCTTCCATCACCGAGACCGTGCTGGTCAGCATGCAGGCCTGGCGCGGCGTGCCGTCGCACTTCAACTTCGAGACGTCCTTCGACACCGTGGTGTCGATGACCCTCGCCGGAGGCGGCGGGGTGATCATCGTGACCGTCATCGGCTTCACCGTGGCGGCCCTGCGCGACCCCGGGCCGCTCGCGCCGAGCCTGCGCCTGGCCGTGCGGTTCGGGCTGTTCGTGCTGCTGGTGGCGCTCGCGACGGGCGCCGTGATGATCGCCCGCGGCGTGACGCTCTCCCGTGGCGGCGCCCCCGAACTCGCCTACACGACCGCGGGCGCGCTCAAGCCGCTGCACGCCGTCGCGATGCACGCGATCCTGGTCCTGCCCGGGCTGGCCTGGCTGCTGCGCTTCACCGCGTGGCCCGAGACGCACCGGCTGCGCGTCGTCCGGATCGCCGTCGTCGCCGACGCGGTGCTGACCGCGGTGATCGGCGTCGAGTCGTTCACCGACATCTCCCCGCTCACCGCGCCCCTACCGCTACTCGGACTGTCCGCGATCGCCGCCGTTGTCCTGGCGGGCACCGGGGTTTACGCGCTCGCCGGTATCGCTGAACCACGTCGACCATTCGTACGTGTCTCCGATGGGAAGGCAAGGGGTCGGTAAAGCGGCGGACGGAGAACACGCGTGCGGCACGGGATGACCACGGCAAGCCTTTTCAAACAGAGCCAAGCGCACAGTCCTTCCTTCTTCTCGGTCATGCGGGCTATGGGCCAGAACGCCGGTGACCTCGCCGACTTCTGCATCCCGTGCAACCCGTACTTCCCGACCGACGAGATGTTCGAAACCCTCCAGCGCAACCTCCGCACGATCCTCAAGTTCTATCCCAGCGACGCGAGCGCGATCACCGCCCAGCTGGCGAGCGTGCTGCGGCTCAACCCGTCGACCATTTCGCTGGCCAACGGCTCCACCGAGCTGATCACCTGGATCGACCGGCTGCTCGTCGACTCGAGCGTCGCGGTGCCGATCCCGACCTTCGGCCGGTGGACCGACCAGCCGATGGAGACCGGCAAGCGCGTCGACATGTTCCTGCTCAAGGAAGCCGGCAACTTCGAGCTGCGGATCGACGAGTACATCGAGTTCATCAAGCGGCGCGGCTCGCGCGTCGCGGTGCTGTGCAACCCGAACAACCCCGACGGCGGGTACCTGCCCAAGCGCGAGGTCATCCGGTTCATGGACGCCCTGGAGGACCTCGATCTCGTGGTGATCGACGAGTCGTTCATCGACTTCGTCGAGGTGGAAATGAATCCGTCGGTCGCCGCGGAGGCGGTCGTCCGGCCGAACGTCATCGTGCTCAAGAGCCTCGGCAAGAACTTCGGGCTGCACGGCATCCGGTTCGGCTACCAGATCGCGAACCCGGCGCTGACCCGCAAAATCTCGGCGGCACTGCCGAAATGGAACCTCAACTCGATCGCCGAGACGGTGATCTTCATGCTCGCCGAGCACCGCGCCGAGTACACGGACAGCCTCAAGAAGCTCGCGCTCGACCGGTTCATGATGAACTCCCAGCTCGCGCGTTTCCCCGAGCTGACGGTGTATCCGTCGCAGGCGAACTTCCTGCTGGTCAAGCTGCCCGGCCACCTCGACGGCGCCGAGCTCTGCGAGTACCTGCTGGCCGAGCACCAGTTGCTGGTCCGCCAGTGCGGCAACAAAATCGGCATGACCAGTCAGTTCATGCGCTTCGGGGTGCGGCCGGACACCGAAGTGGACCGGCTGGTCGAGGGCCTGCGCGGGGTCGAGCGGCTCGGCTCCGGCGGCGGGCACCACACCGCGCCGACCATGGAGCTGGTCTCGCACTCCCGCGACGTCGAGCGGTCGATCAGCTGACGTCGCCGCATCTCTGGTCCATGGCCGACTTCCAGGCGAACACCCGGCCGTTCGCGGAACTCGACCGCGCGGGCCGGACCCGGCGGCTGCGCCGGCTGGCGAACGTCGCGCTGACCGCCTACGACATCCCGGTGGCCCGGTTGACCCCGCTCACGCGCGGACTCAACACGACGTTCCGGGTGGACGGTGCCGACGGCAACCGGTACGTCCTGCGGGTGCAGCGCCCCGATGGTCCGAGCACGGCGCAAGTACGGTCCGAAATGGACTGGCTGGCCGCGCTTGGGCGCGACACCGACCTCGTCGTGCCGCGGCCGGTCGCCACACTGACCGGAGAAAAGCTGACCGTGGTGGCGGATCCGGCCATCCCGGAACCGCGGACGTGCGTGCTGTACCACTGGGTCGACGGAAGGTTCACCGACGAGCGGCTGAGCGCGCCGCAGCTGACGCGGCTCGGCGAGTTCACCGCGCACCTGCACCGCCACGGCGGCCGGATGAGCGGCCTCGACCGTCCCCGAGTCGACGACGTGAGCGCGTTCGGCCGGTCCCAAGTGGACGGATTTTCGTCCACTGTGGTCGATCGCGCGGCAACGCTGGTGGCGTCGGCGCATTCGGAGGAGGGCGGGGAGCGGGTCCGGGCCGCTTTGGAGCGCGCGCGGGCGGCCCGGACGTCGCTCGGGTTCAGCGCCGACGTTTTCGGCCTGGTGCATGGGGATCTGCACCAGGAGAACTACCTGTTCCATCGTGGTCAGGTGCGGGCCATCGACTTCGACGACTGCGGTTTCGGGCACTACGCCTACGACCTCGCGGTGACCGTCAAGGAACTCGGGCATCTGCCGCAGCGCGAGGAACTGCGGGAGGCGTTGCTGGCCGGGTATCTGTCGGTGCGGCCGACGTCGGTGGATGCCGGGGTGATCGACGCGTTTGTCGGGCTGCGGCGGGTGCAGCTGATTGTGTGGGCGCTTGAGCATCGGGACCAGCCGCCGTGGCGGGAGAGCTGGCGCGAAGTGGTCGAGGAAGGCGTGGGGCGGCTAGAGGGCTCGTGAGTGGTAAGTGTCGTTCTAACGACACTTACCACTCACGAGCCCTAGACCGGGGCCGGGGCGACTGCGTTGAGCGCGTTCACCACGGTCCGCTCCTCGTAAGCGAAATGTGCCTCCAGTTCACCACTCAGCCGCTCCAGCTCCGCCCGCAGCCGCACCGGGTCACCCTCGTCGTCGACCAGCCGCTGGATCTCCTCCTGAAGCCGCGCCACCACCGCGTGCTCCTCGCCCAGCTTCGCCAACGCGGGTGCGAGCGCCGGAAACTGCTTCGCCAGCATGGGAAACACACCCATGTCCTCACCGGTGTGGTGCCGCTTCAACGCGGTGCAGAAGTTCAGGCAGTGCATCCGCAGGTCGGCTGCCCCGAGCGTGGGCGCGACACCGGCATCGACCTGACGGCGCACCTCGGCGAGCTGGCCGCGCAACCAGTCGTGCACCTCGATCAGCCAGTCGCCCATCCGCTTGACGCGGTCCAGGCGGTGCAGCACCACCACCGGGAGCACCCGGGTCGTCTGCGCCTGGTACTCGGCGAACCCGGGTGCCTGCTCGAGCACCCGGGCGAACAGCTCGTCGCGGTCCGGCGGAATCGCCGCCATGGCCTCGAAAGTCTCGGTGCCGGTCTCCACCGTGACCAGCGGGTCGCGCAGGATGTTGTGGTACCAGCCGGGATGCTTCGGCGAGCCCATCGCGGACGCGACGACGACCAGGTCGCCGTCGAAGTCCAGGTAGCCGAGCAGGCCGGCGCGGCGCAGGCCGGTTCGGGCACCGGTGGTGGTCAGCACGAGCAGCGACCATCCCTCGAACATCCCGCCCAGTTTTCCTTGGCTGGCGCGGAATTCGCTGATGAGGTGCTGCTGGAAAGCGTCGGTCATGAAGTCCTTTCCGAACGTGGTTTCGGAGGACGAGCCGACACGAAGGAGCCGCACGAAAGGCACACGTCCGCCCCGGGAAAGGACGACATGAACGCGAGAGACACCTTGTGTCGATCTCGAAAAGTGGCTGAGTAGCCGCTACCTCCGTGCATAGGCCCATCTGGGGCGCACGATCACGGTAGCACAATTCAGGAAGCGCGGTCCGAGGCCTTTCGCGCCTTGGTCGCCGACTTGTCCAGCTCCTCGAAACGCGCCTGCGCCGATTCGAGGTCCGCGGTCGCGCGGGCCGCGCGTTCCTCGGCTTCCTCGAGGCGTTGACGGAGGTCGTCGACCCGCGCGGTGAACTGTTCGGCGACCCGCTTCGCCGTGGTCAGCTCCCGCTCGGCCACCGACCGTTCCTTTTCCAGCTGGGACGCGACGTGGTGCAGGCGCTGCTGCTCGGCTCGCTTGGCCTCGGCCTTCTCGCGGGTCTCGTCACGCCGAGGCCGCGCCGGCTCCGCCTTCTCCACCAGCTTCGATGAGGCCGGACGCCGCTCGGCGGGCTTGGCCGCGACCGGCATGCTCAGCCACTGGTCGACGTCCTGGTGCGCCATCGACGTCAGCCGGCCGGCCAGGGTCAGCGCCGCGACGTCCGGATCCGTCGTCACCGCCTCCAACGTGGCTTCGACCTCGCGCGCGACCGGGTCGCTCAGCGATGGCAGCTCCCGCAGCACCGCCCGGACCAGCTCGGCACGCTCACGCGCCAGCGCCCGCAGATCGTCCCCGGCCAGCCGGGTGTGCGCGTCGCGCAGCCGCTCGCCCAGCGATGCCAGCTCGGCCAGCGACTTCGCGTCCTCGCGGGCGAGCCGGTTCAGCGCCGCCGCGGCCGCGGTGGGCCTGCGCAGCCCGCCGAGACGCGCCGCGAGCTCCTTGTCGCCGTCCTTCTTGGCCGCTTTGACCGCCGCGTTGCGCGCGCTGATGAACTCCGCGGGCTCCCCCGCGTACAGCTCATCGGCCACCGTGTCGAAGTCCATCGTCTCCCAGCGAACCACATCGGACTGGTGCGGGCATCGGGAAACGGTCATCATCGGGGCAGGACGACGAAGGGAAGGCTCGTGTTCTTCGATCTGGGTGTCCGCGACTTTCTCGACCGCGCCGAGCAGGTTTACCCCGATCGCGTGGCGGTGGTCGACGAGCCGGACCAGCCCGCGCCGAGCTGGGGCGAGCTGACCTACCGCGAGGTGGCGCGGCGGGCCAGGGCCCAGGCGGCCAACCTCGACGCACTCGGCGTCCCGGTCGGCGGGCGGGTCGCGATGGTCTCGCACAACGCCGCCCGCCTGCTCGTTTCGTTCTTCGGCGTCTCCGGCTGGGGCCGGATCCTGGTGCCGGTGAACTTCCGGCTGGCCGCCGCCGAGGTCCGCTACATCGTCGAGCACTCCGGCGCCGAGGTGCTCATCGTCGACCCCGAGCTCGAGCACCTGCTCGACACCGTCACCGCCAAGCACGTCTTCGTGCTGGGCCGCGACGACGAAGCCATCTGGGGCGACAGTGCCGGATCCGGCGAGCCGCGGCCGTGGGCCGGCGACGAGTCGGCCACCGCGACCATCAACTACACCTCGGGCACCACCGCGCGCCCCAAGGGCGTCCAGCTGACCCAGCGCAACATCTGGCTCAACGCAGCGGTGTTCGGGCTGCACACGACGTTGAGCGACCACGACGTCCTGCTGCACACCCTGCCGATGTTCCACTGCAATGGCTGGGGGATGCCGTATGCGGTGACCGGCCTCGGTGGGCGGCACATCGTGCTGCGCAAGGTCGACGGCGGCGAGATCCTGCGGCGCATCGAGGCCCACGGCGTGACGATCCTCTGCGCCGCACCCGCCGTCGTCACCGCCGCGCTGGACGCCGCTCAGACGTGGGAAGGTGAGATCCCCGGCCGAGACCGCGTCCGGATCGTGGTCGCCGGAGCACCTCCGCCGACCCGCACGATCGAGCGGGTCCGGGCCGAGCTCGGCTGGGAGTTCATCCAGATCTACGGCCTCACCGAGACCGCGCCGCTGCTCACGATCAACCGGTACCGCAGCGAATGGGACGGCCTCGACCCACACGAGCAGGCGAAGCTGCTGGGCCGGGCGGGCACGCCGGCGCTCGGTGTCCGGATCGACATCGACGCCGACGGCGAGGTGCTCGCCCAGTCGAACCACAACCTGGACGGCTACTGGGAAAACCCGGACGAGACCGCCCGCGTGCAGGCGGGCAACTGGTTCCACACCGGCGACGGCGGATCGTTCACCGACGGCTACCTCACCATCGCCGACCGCAAGAAGGACGTGATCATCTCCGGCGGTGAGAACGTGACGTCGATCGAGGTGGAGGACGCGCTCATCTCGCACCCGGCGGTCCGCGAGGCCGCGGTGATCGGCATCCCGGACGAGAAGTGGGGCGAGCTGGTGACCGCGCTAGTGGTCACCGACGGCACTGAAGTCACCGCCGAGGAGCTGATCGCGCACTGCCGCGAGTACCTCGCGGGCTACAAGTGCCCCAAGCGCGTGGAATTCCTCGACGAACTGCCGCGCACGGCCACCGGGAAGATCCAGAAGTTCAAGCTGCGTGAGCCGTTCTGGAAGGGCCACAACCGCCAGGTCAACTAGCTCGGGCCGTAGACCAGGTGCAGGACGCCGTTGGAGAACTCGGCGGATTTACGCAGCCGCAGCGGGAACTGCGGGCCGTCGGCGGGGAACAGCCGTTTCCCGCTGCCCACGACCACCGGGTAGAGCAGCAGGTTGAGCTCGTCGACCAGGCCTTCGGCGAGCAGCCAGCGGACCAGCGTGACGCTGCCGCTGGTCATGATCTCGCCGCCGGGCCCGGCCTTGAGCGTGCGCACCGCGGCTGCCGGATCCCCTTGCAGCAGCACCGAATTGTGCCAATCGACACCGGTGAGCGTGCCGGAGACGACGTACTTGCGGACGCTGTTCATGAACTCCGCGCCCTCGTCCTCCTCGACCGTGCGGCCCGGCCACGCCTCCGCGAAGCCCTGATACGTGACGCGGCCGAGCAGCATCGCGTCGGCCGCGGCCATCAGGGAGCCGACCGCCTGGCCGATCTCGTCGGTCCAGTACGCGAGCGACCACTTGTCCGGAGCCTCCACTACCCCGTCGAGGCTCATGAACAGGCTGGACACGATCTTGCGCATGCGGGTGCTCCCGGAGCAGCTCGGTCAACGACCCCACCACTATGGCCGACCGGGCCCGCACCCGCATGGATTTCGGCGAACCTGTCGAATTTCGACGGATTCGACCGTCCACTTGCGACAGTCAGAGCGCTCGTGCCAGATCCAGCACGCGCCCCAGCGTCTCCAGCCGTGCGTCAACCGTCTCGCCGGCGGGATAGAACCGGACGGTATCGATGCCGGTGTCGCGCCAGACGCGCAGGCGTTGGCGGACCATCTCCTCGGTGCCGATCAACGTCGTGCCCAGCACCATTTCGTCGGTCACCAGCGCGGTCGCGCCATCACGGTCGCCTGCCTGCCAGCGCTCGCGGACCTCGGCGGCGACGTCGGCCCAGCCCTGGCGGCTGTAGGCGTCGTTGTAGAAGTTCGTCCCGGCCGAGCCCATCCCGCCGAGGCTGAACGCGAGCTCCTTCTTCCGGCCGCCGACCATCGTGCGCAACTCGTCCTCGTCGCGAGCGAAAGCGACTTCCGCACCCTGGCAGACATCGATGTCGCCCCTGGTACGCCCAGCCTTCGCGAGCCCGGCGTCCAACGGCGTGAAGTACGCATCGGCGCCTTCGGGCACGAAGCTCGTGCCGAGCCAGCCATTCGCGACCTCGCCGGTGAGCTCGAGCAGCTTCGGCGAGAGCGTGGCCAGGTAGATCGGAATCTCGGTGTTCGCCGCGATCGACAGCCGCATCGGGCGCGTCTCGCCAGGCAGCGGGATCTCGAAAGCCTTGCCGGAGAAGGAGATCTTCTCCCCGGCGAACGCCTGCCGGATGATCGCGACGGTCTCCCGCATGCGGGTCAACGGCTTCGCGAACGGGACGCCGTGCAGGCCTTCGATCACTTGCGGGCCGGACGGGCCGAGGCCGAGCGCGAACCGGCCCTCCGACAGCTCCGCCAGTGTCAACGCCGCTTGCGCGATCGCGACTGGCGTGCGCGTGCCGAGCTGGATGATGCCCGAGCCGAGCCGGATCCGCTCGGTGCGTGCGGCGAGGAAGCCCAGCACCGACGGCGCGTCCGAGCCCCACGCTTCGGCGACCCAGCAGTCGTCGAGGCCGAGTTTCTCCGCCTCCAGCACGAAATCGCACGTCTCGCTCCAGCCGCGGGAGGCCTCGATCGTGGTGGCGGTGCGCATCAGCGTTGCTCCACCCGGTCCTTGATCGTGGCGACAGTGCCGGCCATCGCCTGCTCGAACTCACGCATCCGCACGAAAACGATCTTCTGTTCCTTGTCCGGCCAGCGGTCGATGGCGAACGACAGCCCGGACCGGCCCGGGCCCAGCTGCATCCACTGCTTCAGCCGCGTTCCGCCGTCTTCGGGCTCGAGGGTGAAGCGCCAGATCGCGCTCGGCTCGGCCGGATCGCCCACGGCCCAGGCGAACACGCGCGGCTCCTCGCACTCGACGACCGACGACGTCGTGTGCCACTCACCGAAATCCTTGTGCTTGCTGTACCCGACGAACTGGCGGCCGACCGCGGGCCCGGCCGCTCCGTCGCACCATTCGACGGCCTGGAGTTCACTGCTGATCGTCGGCATCAGGGCGATGTCCGAGACGAACCGCCAGACGTCGTCGGGGCGCGGTCGATCCAGGTCGCGACCTCGATGGTCGGCTTGTCCGCGTAGCGCGCACCCGTCCACTCCATGAGCTCGATAGTTGCGTAGATAGACTCAGCCTGTCAATGCTCCTGGAAGCGCCTCTCGACGTCGGGGCGCTGCGCGAGCTTCGGCGGGAACCCCGGGCCGCGGCGCATCCGGGTGTCCTCGGCGGTCAGCGGCTCCCGGCACTGCGCGCAGACGACCTCGGCGTGCGTGTCGTGCCCGCAGGGCTCGTGGTGCACGGTGATCGGCGGGCCGTCCGGGCCGGCCAGCCACTTGTCGCCCCACCGGGTCATCGCGACAAGCACGCCGTAGAAGTCGCGGCCCTTCTCGGTGAGCACGTAGTCGTAGCGCACCGGCTCGCTCTGGTAGGCCACCTTCTCCAGCAACCCCTCCTCGACCAGGCGGCGCAGCCGGTCGGCGAGGGTGTTGCGGGCGATGCCGAGCGCCTGCTGGAACTCGTCGAACCGGCGGATGCCGTAGAAGGCGTCCCGGAGCACGAGCGGGGTCCACCAGTCGCCGAGCAGGTCCATCGTGCGGGCGATGGAACAGGGCCACTTCGCGAAGGACGTCCGTTTCATGGCCGTGAGGGTACGCAGGTTTCAGAGTGAAACCCAGCAGTGGAGAGGGCATGACCGGTGGTCACGTCGATGTGCTCGCCGACCTCGTCGTGGCGGTCGCCGACACTCAGCGTCCCGGCCGGCTCGACCAGCAGGACCACCGCGCCCGCCTTCGACGACGGCTTGTGGAACGTCCCGCGCGGCACGACCAGGACCTCGCCGCGGCCCAGCGTGACGACGCGTTCTTCGGGGTCGCGCAGGCCGATCTCGATCTCGCCGTCGAGCACCAGGAAGAACTCGTCGGTGTCCTCGTGGACGTGCCAGACGTGCTCGCCGTCGAACCGGGCGAGGCGGATGTCGTAGTCGTTGACGCGGGTGAGGATCCGCGGGCTCCAGGCGGCGTCGAAGGTGGCCAGGACGGCGTCGATGTTGATCGGCTGGGTGGTCATGACGCCATCCTCGGCCTGGCTCGCGCACCACGGGAGTGCTATGAATCGCACATGCCGCAAGAATCCTCTCATCGGGTCGTCGCCCTGGTCACCGAGGAGTCGAACCCCTTCGAAATGGGCGTCGCGACCGAGCTGTTCGGCCTGCGACGGCCGGAACTCGACCGGCCGTGGTACGAGTTCACGCTCGCCGCCGCTCAGCCGGAAATCCGGATGAATCTGGGGATGTTCACGCTGTCCGGGGTCGCGGGCCTGGACGCGGCGGACGAGGCCGACACGCTGATCGTGCCTCAGCGGCCCAACACCGGCGTCCCGTCCGACCCGGCGATCCTGGCCGCGATCCGCCGGGCCGCGGACCGCGGCGCGCGGCTGGTGAGTTTCTGCAC
The DNA here is from genome assembly GCA_963762765.1 of uncultured Actinomycetota bacterium. Lineage (GTDB taxonomy): Bacteria > Actinomycetota > Actinomycetes > Mycobacteriales > Pseudonocardiaceae > Amycolatopsis. The sequence goes on along the minus strand of CAVXMR010000026.1, from coordinate 51,353 downwards.
GGGCGCGTTCGCGCTGGCGGAGGCGGGCGTGCTCGACGGCCGTCGCGCGACGACGCACTGGCAGTGGGCCGCGGAGTTCGCCGCGCGCTTTCCTTCAGTACACCTGGAACCCGACGTCCTGTTCGTCGACGACGGCGACATCCTCACCGCGGCGGGCAGCGCGGCGGCGCTGGACCTGGGCCTGCACCTGATCAACCGCGACCACGGCGCGGAGGTCGTCAACGCGGTGAGCCGCCGCCTGGTCTTCAGCGGCCACCGCGACGGCGGCCAGCAGCAGTTCATCGCCCGTCCGGTCCCCGCGGTCCCGGACACCTCGCTGGCGCCGGTGCTGAGCTGGGCCCGCTCGCGCCTCGACACCCCGTTGACGGTGGCGGACCTGGCCTCGCAGGCGTCAACCAGCGCCGCGACGTTGCACCGACGGTTTCGTGCCGAGCTGGGCACGACGCCGTTGGCTTGGCTCACCACCGAGCGCGTTGCTTTGGCGTGCAGCCTGATCGAGCGCGGTGAGCAGCGGCTGGACCGGGTGGCCGCGGCGAGCGGGTTCGGCACCGCGGCGAACCTGCGGGCACAGCTGCGGCGGCACACGGGACTGAGCCCGAGTGCGTACCGGCGCCGCTTTGGCCCGGCCGCGTAGAAGGACTCGTGAGCGTTCCGGGCGGTTCTAACCGCCCGGAACGCTCACGAGTCCTTCCAGCTCCCGCTCCAGGGCCGCCCGTTGCAGTGAGGCCGGGTACGTCTCCGGGTCCGCCGACGCGAGCACGTTGAAGCCCTCCACCAGCGCGACCAGCTTGCGGACCGCCGGCTCCAGCCGGTCGGCGTCCCACTCCGGGCGGCAGGCCGCGCTCAGCCGCCGGAGCCGCGCGATGAACGAGCGGTTGGCCGCGCGATGGCGCTCGGCGAGGTCGTCGTCGGCCAGGGCCGCCGCGAGGAACCCCACCCACACGCGGGACTCCTCCTGCCGCCCCTCGACCAGGTCGGCCACCTGCAGGACCACCGCGCGCAACGCCCCCGCCGCGTCCTCCGCCGAAGCTTCAGCGGCGTCGGCGCGGGCCGCCGTGCGCTCATAGAGCAGGTCACGCGCGTGGAGGAGCAGGGCCTTCTTCGTCGGGAACGCGTGCATGACCAGCCCGGTCGTGCAGCCCGCGCGCTCGGCCACCGCACGCAGAGTCAGGCCGGGCAGTCCTTCCGAGGCCAGCACCTGCCAGGTCGCACCCGACAACAACGCGCGCTGCGCCTCGACGTCTCGCTGCTTCGCCATTCGCCGCTCCCTTCCAGTGAACCGTAACAGATGCTACGGTAACAAGCGTTACGAAGGAGGCTCTGCCATGATCGCCATCGACATCACGCACTGGGACCACCCGGACGGCACCCGCCTGCGTACCGCCCAGCGCACCGAACTCGATGCCCGCTACGGCTGCGAAGACCACGAGCCAGGCACCCTGCCCAGCGCCGAAACCATGGCCGTCTTCCTGGTGGCACGGGACGAGCACGGCGAGGCGATCGGCTGCGGCGGACTGCGCCTGATCGAGCCGGGAGCGGCGGAGATCAAGCGCATGTACGTGGCGCCGGAGGCGCGCGGCACCGGCGTCGCCGTGGCACTGTTGCGCGCGCTGGAGGACCGGGCGCGCGAACACGGCGTCTCCCGGATGCTGCTGGAGACCGGGACCGGGCAGCCGGACGCGATCCGGTTCTACCGGCGTGAGGGCTACGAGCCGATCGAGAACTTCGGGCCGTATCGCGGTGAGGCGATCTCGCGGTGCTTCGCCCGCGATCTCTGACGTCCACAGTAGAGCCCCGGCTACCGGCGAGAACGGATCGGGCACCGTCCGTGAAGTAATTTCGATCGCTCACTCGGGAAGACCGCGATGATCAGCGGAAATGCGATTTGTTCGCCGGAAATGCGTTTCGCCGACACATTTACACAGGGTTAACGGAAGATGAACCGACCGTCTTAAGCCCTGCATAATCATCGTCACCGTGCAGCCGCACGTGCATCCGCCTGCCGTCGCGGCGGGCCGTTACTCCGGTTCGCCCAACCACCCGCAATTTTGGCCGAAGCGGTTGATACCGCGTTTTTCTCGTTGTATGTTGGCCGCCGCTCGGGTTTTCGCGGTGCAATGCCGCACGAGCGCCAGGGGGTTGGCGCTGAACGTCGACGGTGGGGCAGGCCGTCGGCGAGATAGCGCTTTCCGGCGGTCGGGTCACCGCCGGAGTCGCAGGGAGGAAGAAATGTGTCCGCACTTCGAGGAACGCTGATGCCCGACCGGGTCACCGAGCCGCACCTGGTCGAACAACCGGACATCGCCGGCGAGCTGATGCTCGGCAAGTGGTGCATCTACCTGCACGAATGGCTCGGCGACGACGGTGATCTCGACGCGTGGCAGACGCAGGTCGCCACGCTCGCCGCCCAGGTCGGGGTGGAGGTCTGCTTCGTGCGGATCCCCCGCAAGGACATGACGCTGGTCGCCAACGTGCGCGCGCTGCCGAGCTTCGAGCAGGTGACGGAGTCCGTGGCCGCGCTCGAGTACTACCGCGACCACCACGCCACCCGCCGGTGGCACGGTGCTTCGGTGAGCCGGCGCTGACTCAGTGCGCGGCGTGCTGCCGCGCCGCCAGGAAGTGCGCGATGTCCGAAGTGGCCGGATACAACGCGCGATACCGCTGGTAGAACTCCTCGTACAGCGCGACATTCGCCGGGTCGGGCAGCACGGTCTCGGCGATCGGGTTGCCCCGCACCGGATCCACCTCGACGCCGGTGGCCTCCGCGGCGAGCAGCGCGTCGCCGAGGCAGGCCCCGATCGTCTCGGCCGGGATCTGCTGTGGCAGCCCGGTGACGTCGGAGACGATCCGGGTCCACAGCCCGCCGCGGGTGCCGCCGCCGACCGCGACCAGCCGTCCCGCCGCGCCACCGGCCTCCGCCATGGCTTCGAGGTTGTGCCGCACGCCGTAGGCGATCCCCTCCAGCGCGGCCCGGTAGATCTCGGGCGCGCCATGCGCGGTGGTCAGCCCGGCCAGGACACCGCGGGCGTCCGGATCGAACAGCGGCGTCCGCTCCCCCGCGAAGTACGGCAGCATCAGCAGGCCGCGGCTGCCCGCGGGCACCGCCACGGCGTCCGCCACCAGGTCGCCGTAGTCACGGCCGACGAGCCGGCGCAGCCAGTCCGTGACGGCACCGGACGTCGCCATGCCGGCGGCCAGCGTGAAACTGCCCGGTGTCACGCCGCGCGTGCCCCACAGACCGGGATGCGGGCGTGGTTCGGTGAGCACCTGGATCAGGAACATCGTGGTGCCGTACATGACCATCACGTCCCCGGGCGCGCGGACGCCGACGCTCGTCGCCTCCGCCCAGGCGTCCACCGTGCCCGCGGTGACCGGCAGGCCGGCAGGCAACCCGGTCGACGCCGCCGCCTCGACGCTCACCTCACCGGCGATCTCGGTGGGCCACAACAGCTCGGGAAGGTCCAGACCAGGGGCGACGCGCTCGGCCCAGTCCTTCGCCCACTCACCGGCGGCCAGGTCGTACAGCGGGGTGCACTGGCTCGCCGAGTGATGGTCCAGCACGTACCGCCCGGTGAGCCGGTGCACCAGGAACGAGCTCGCCATCAGGAGTTTCTTCGTCCGGGCATAGACATCCGGCTCGTGCCGCGCCAGCCAGCGCACCTTCGGCCCGACGGCCTGGCTGGTCAGCGGCGAGCCGCCGCGCGCGAGGATCTCGTCCGCGCCGAACTCCGCGTTCAGCTCGGCGATCTCGGTGCCCGCCCGCGTGTCGACGCCGTAGAGGATGGCCGGGCGCAGCGGCGTGCCGCGTTCGTCGGCCGCGAGCAGGCACGGCCCGATCCCGCTGAGCCCCAGCCCGGCGAGCGTGCGGCCCTCGGCGGCCCGCACCAGATCCGCGGTGATCGCGGTGAAATCCGCCCACCAGACGGCCTCGGCGTCGTGCTCGACCCAGCCCGGCCGCGGCGTCGAGACCGCGTGCTCGCGCACGGATCTGGCCACGACCGCGCCGTCCGGGTCGACCAGCACCCCCTTGGAGCTCGCCGTCCCGATGTCGACACCCAGTAACAGACCCCCACGCGCCGCCATCGGCGACCTCCACGTCCCCACGTTTTCGGGAAATCGATTTCCTCCACGCTATGGTGTGCCGGAAACAGTGTCAACGACTCCGGAGGGCGCGATGGCGACGATCTCCGACGTGGCCGCGCGGGCCGGGGTGTCCACCGCGACCGTGTCCCGCGCCCTCAACGGCAAGTCCACTGTGGACCCGGTGCTGGCGGCGCGGGTGGCGCGCGCGGTCGAAGAGCTCGGCTACACGCCGAACGGCCTGGCCCGGAGCCTGCGCCGCCGGGAGACCGCGGTGCTGGCACTGATCATCTCCGACGTCGAGAACCCGTTCTTCACCGCGATCGCCCGCGGCGTCGAGGACACGGCGCAGGCCGCGGGTTACTCGGTGATGCTGTGCAACTCCGACGAGAACGCCGCCAAGGAGCGCCGGTATCTCGAGGTCGCGGCCCAGGAACGGCTGGCTGGCGTGATCATGTCCCCGACCACGGCCAGGTCGGACGTCGACCAGCTGGCCACGCACCGGACCCCGATCGTCACCGTCGACCGGCGGCTCTCCACGGAGTGCGACTCGGTGCTCGTGGACTCCCGTGCCGCGGCGCGCGAAGCCGTGCTGCACCTCGCCTCGCAGGGCTACCGGCGCATCGGCTGTATCGCCGGGCCGCCCGGGGTCACCACCGCCGACGACCGGCTCGACGGGTATCGCGACGGATTGCGGGCGGCGAAGCAGAAATACGCGGCTCGAATGGTCCGGCGCTGCGAATTCCGTGAAGCTGGCGGACATGCAGCGGCAATTCAGCTGTTGAGCCGACCTGATCCGCCGGACGCGCTGCTCGTGTCCAGCAGCACCATGGCGGTCGGCGTGCTGCAGGCGCTGGCCGCGCTCAAGCTGCGCTCGGGCCGGGACGTCGGGATCGTCTCGTTCGACGACGCGCCCTGGACGACGCTGATCGAACCGGGCCTCACGGTCGTCGCGCAACCGGCGTACGCGATGGGGCAGCTGGCCGCGCGGCTGCTGCTGGATCGCCTCGGGGACAGCGGAAACCGCCCGGCCAGCACGACGACCATGGCCGCACAGCTGATCATCCGGGGCAGCTCCACCCGTCGTGACGCTTGACACGCCCCTGCCCCGGCAATACCGTCGTCGGTAATCGATTTCCCAGATCTTCCACCGACGCGAGGGGTGTCATGGAAGAGCTCGATTCGCCGCTGGTCGCGATGATCGGCGTGACCAAGGCGTACGGCGGCGCGCTCGCCTGCGACCACATCGACCTGACGCTGCGCCGCGGTGAGGTCCACGCGCTGCTCGGGGAGAACGGCGCGGGCAAGTCGACGCTGATGCGGATCCTCTCCGGCGACGTCACCGACCACCACGGCACGATCGCCCTCGACGGCGAGCCGGTGCGGTTCGGCTCGCCGGTCGACGCGCAACGCCGGGGGATCGCGATGATCCCGCAGGAGCTCGATCTCGTGCCCGGGCTTTCCGTGGCCGCCAACATCTTCCTCGGCCGCGAGCCGCACACGCGGTTCGGCCCGATCGACGCCCGGCGGATGCATCGCGAGACCAAGGAGCTCTTGGCCCGCACCGGAATCGCGCTCGACCCGAAGCGCCCGGTCGGCGAACTCCGTACCGGGGAACAACAACTCGTCGCCATCGCCAAGGCGCTGTCCCGCGACGCCCGGGTGCTGATCATGGACGAGCCGACGTCCGCGCTCTCGCCTGCCGAGGTCGAGCGGATGTTCGCGGTGATCCGCGAACTGCGCGAGGCGGGCGCCACGATCGTCTACATCTCCCACCGGCTGGAGGAGATCGGCCGCATCGCCGACCGGGCCACGGTGCTGCGCAACGGCCGAGTGGCCGCCGAGTTCGACGCCAACGCCCTGTCGATCGAGCAGGTCACCGAGGCCATGGTCGGCCGGCCCGTCGAGGCGCTTTTCCGCACCAGGCACGGCGAAACCGGCGACGAGCTGCTCCGGATCGACGGCCTCGCGCTCAACCCCCGGCGACATCGGCCGGGACGCCGGGAGCCCGCCGGGATCTCCCTGCACGTCAAGGCCGGGGAGATCGTCGGGCTCAGCGGGCTGCTCGGCTCCGGCCGTACCGAACTGCTGGAGACGCTCTTCGGCACCGGCACGCCAGGTCGTTGGCACGGTGAAATGCGCTTACGTGGCAAGGTGGTCCGGCCGCGCGGACCGCGCCACGCCGTCCGGCTCGGCCTCGCGCTCGTGCCCGAAGACCGGCGAATTTCCGGGCTGGCGATCACCCACTCGGTCCTGGCCAACACCGTGGTGTCCATTGTGGACAAGCTCGCCCGCGCCGGGGTGGTGACCCGTCGCCGGGAGTCCGAGACCGCCACCGAGGTCGTACGTGACTTCAAGATCAAGCTCGGCTCGATCGGCGACCCGGTGGGCACGCTCTCCGGCGGCAACCAGCAGAAAGTCGTGCTGGGACGCGCTTTGCTCACCGAACCGGCGCTGCTGCTGCTCGACGAGCCGACCCGCGGTGTGGACGTCGGCGCGAAGGCCGAGATCTACCAGTTGCTCTCCGCCGCGGCCGCGCGCGGGATCGGCATCCTGCTCGCGTCGTCCGAACCCGCCGAGCTCGTCGGAATCTGCGACCGCGTGATCGTGCTGCACGACGGGCGCAGCGCCCGCGAGCTGGACACGCACGACGCCGGCGAAGCCGAGCTGCTCGCCGCTGCCATGGGGGCAACCCGATGACGGCGACGGAGTTCCTGCCGGGACGCGGCAGCGCGATCGCCGCGACGCTCTTCCGGTTCCAGAGCCTGTTCGGCCTGGTGCTGGTGCTCGCCGGGGCGATCGTGTTCTCCCCGGACAAGAACGGGACCCTGGTGTTCCTCGACAGCCAGAACCTGTTCAACGTCGTCCGCGCGATCAGCGAGAACGGCATCATCGCGGTCGGCATGACGTTCGTGATCCTGGTCGGCGGCATCGACCTGTCCGTCGGCTCGGTGGTCGGGCTGGCCGCGGTCGGCTCTGCCGTGCTCATGACGCGCGTCGGCCTCGGCGTGCTGCCGACCGTGCTCATCATCCTCGCCGCCGGGCTGGTTTTCGGCATGCTGCAAGGCTTCACCACCGCGGTGTTCGGCATCCAGTCGTTCATCGTCACCCTCGCCGGCCTGCAGGTCGCGCGCGGGCTGGCCCGGATCTGGTCCGGCGGGCAGGCCGTGCCCCTGGTCTACGGCGACGGCCCCGGCCAGGCTCCGGTGGCGTTCTCCCTGCTGGGCGAGCGGACCTTCGACGGCCTGGTCCCGATCCCCGCGCTCATCTTCGCCGGGGTCGCCGTGCTCGCGATGATCTTCTTGCGCACCAGCGCGTTCGCGCGGCACGTCTACGCCGTCGGCGGCAACGAGAAGGCCGCGCGCCTGTCCGGGGTCGCCGTCGGCCGGGTCAAGATCCTGGTGTTCGGGCTCTGCGGGCTGCTGGCCGCGCTGGCCGGGATCGTCCACGCGGGCCAGGGCAACCAGGGCGGCCCCAACGACGGGATCGGGTACGAGCTCGACGTGATCGCCGCGGTCGTGATCGGCGGCACCGCGCTCAGTGGCGGCCGCGGCTCGGTGTCCGGCACCGTCGCCGGCGCGCTGCTGCTGGGCGTGCTCAACAACATCCTGGCGCTCAACAACGTCGACTCCAACGTGCAGCTGCTGCTCAAGGGGCTGGTCATCGTGGCCGCCGCGGGCCTGCAGCGGCTGCGGCCCACGCCGTAACCAAGAGGGGAATCCGATGTCACGCAAGCTGTTGCCAGTCCTGGCCCTGCTGCTGGCCGCGAGCGCCTGCGGCACCACCCACGAGAACTCGGGCCAGGGCGCCGGAACGTCGTCCGCGTCCGCGTGCAAGGGCGCCGGGGGCAAGTACACCATCGGCATGAGCCAGGCGAACCTCGCCGAGCCCTACCGCCAGCAGATGGACGACGACATCCGCCGCGCCGCGCAGAAGGTCCCGCAGTTCACCGTCAACTTCGCCGACGCCGGACAGGACAGCGCCAAGCAGGTGTCCGACGTCGAGAACTTCCTCACCCAGCAGATCGACCTGCTGATCATCAGCCCGAACGAGGCCACCCCGCTGACCGCGGTCGTCAAGAAGGCCTACGACAAGGGCATTCCGGTGCTGGTGCTGGACCGCAAGGTCGATGGCGACGCCTACACGACATGGATCGGCGCGGACAACGTCGAGATCGGCAAGCAGGCCGGGAAGTACCTGGCCGACAAGATCCTGCCGCAGGGCGGGAAGATCGCCGAAATCCGCGGGCTCGCCGGGTCCACCCCGGCGAAGGAGCGCCAGGACGGCTTCGCGCAAGGCATCCAGGGCCGCGGCATCGACATCGTGACCACTGTGGATGGTGACTGGCTGAAGGAGAAGGGCCAGGCGCAGGCGGACGCGATCTTCAAGGCTCACCCGGACATCCAGGCCGTCTACTCGCAGAACGACCCGATGGCCGAAGGCGCGTATCTGGCCGCGAAGGCGGCCGGGCTGGATCAGAAGATCAAGTTCATCGGCATCGACGGGCTGCCGATCCCGACCGGCGGGGTCAAGGCGGTCGAGGCCGGGCGGCTCGCGGCGACGTTCGTCTACCCGACCGGCGGGCGCGAGGCCGTGGACGCGGCCAAGAAGCTCCTCGTCGACTGCGGGAAGACCGAGAAGACCCAGCTGCTGCAGACGCAGCTGGTGACCCAGGCGAACGCCGCCGAGGTGTACGCGAAAGGCAACAGCTGAATGGCACGCATCGGGGTGCTCAACTTCTCGGACGGCCGCGACTACGTCCACAGTGGAATCGCCGGCTATCTCCGCGAGACCGAGGATCGGCTGGTCTCGGCGCTGACCGCCGCGGGCCACGAGGTGGTGCGGGCGCCGGAAGCCGCGTCCGCCAACACCTTGGCGACGTCGCTGGCCCGCGGGATCGAGGCGGCCGACGTCGATCTGACGGTGCTGCACTACTGCGTCTGGGCGTTCCCGCACTTCACGATGCTCGCCGCGGACGCGCTGAGCGGTCCGCTGGTGTTGCTCGCCCATCTCGATCCGCAACAGCCCGGCATGGTCGGCATGCTGGCCGCGGGCGGCGCACTCGACCAGATCGGCCGCCGCCACACGCGGCTCTGGGGCGACCCGGACGACGCCGACCTGATCACTGCACTCGGCGTCCGGGCACGCGCTGCGAGTGCGGTGAAACGGTTGCGCGGCAGCACATTCGGCCGGATCGGCGGCCGGCCGATGGGGATGAACACCGCGGTCGCGAACACCGACCAGTGGCAGCGCGAGTTCGGCATCGACGTCGAGGAGATCGACCAGTGGGAGATCGTCCGGCGGGCGGAATCCGCTGATCAGGCCGAGAAGACCAGGGCGCGCGAGTGGCTCGAACAACATGCCACCGTCCGCTACGACGGCTTCAAGCTCACGCCGGAGCTGCTGGAACGTCAGATCGGCTCGTACCTGGCGATGCGCGAACTGATCGACGAGTGGCACCTGGACTTCAGCGGGATCAAGGGCCAGCCCGAGCTGACCCAGCACTTCGCGACCATGGACGTCGCGGAGGCGTTCCTCAACGACCCGTACGACTGGAACGGTCCTAAAGAGACACATGTGTGCGCGACCGAGGCCGATATGGACGGTGCGCTCACCATGCAGCTGCTCAAGCACCTCTCCGGCACGCCGGTGCTCTTCGCCGACGTCCGCCATTACCACGCCGACCGCGACATCTGGGATCTGTGCAACTCCGGCCAGCACGCCACCTGGTTCGCCGCGCGCAGCGACGACCCTGCCGAGAACCTGGCCAAGGTGACGCTGTATCCCGAGGTGTTCTTCTTCCCGGCGGGCGGCGCGTCGATCCAGCACGTCGCCGCGCCGGGCGGGATGACCCTGGCCCGGCTGACCCGCGACGACGGCCGGTACCGACTGCAGCTGATGCTCGGCGAGTTCGAAACCTATGACGAGGCAACGACTTCCGCGCTCACCGCACAGTCCACACCGGAATGGCCGCACGCGTTCGCGCGGCTCGACGCGCCCGCCGAGACGTTCCTGTCCCGGTTCGGCGCGAACCACATCCACGCCGTGCCGGGCGACCGGCGGGCCGAGCTGCGCGCGGTCTGCGAGCAGCTCGGCATCACCCTGGACGAATTCGCGAGGGGGTGAGGGCTCGCGGGTGTTCCGGACGTCGAGGGGGCGATCGGAACACCCGCGGGTCCGGACTTGACTTCAAGTGAGCTTCAGCTTTTAGCGTCGATCACATGACAACGAACCAGGATCGGCTGCCGCGCGCGGTCTGGGCCGCGGCGGGCGTGATGGCGCTGGGCGGGTTTCTCGGCAACATGGACGGCTCGATCGTCGCGGTCGGCCTCGAATCGATGCGCGCCGACCTCGGCGTCACCCTGGTCACCATCCAGTGGGTCGCCACGGCCTACCTGCTCGGCCTCTCCGCCGGTCTCCCGCTGACTCCGTGGCTGGTCAAGCGGTTCGGCGCCGGGCGGCTCTGGCTCGCCATGATGTCCGGGTTCCTGCTGACCTCGGTGGCATGCGCGCTCGCCCCGGACGCGGGCTGGCTGATCGGGCTCCGGACCGTCCAGGGCCTGGTCGCGGGCGTCATGCTGACCGCGGGGCAGACCGTGATCGGGCTGGCTGTCGGGCCCGAGCGGCTCGGCCGCACCATGGGCACGCTGGGCCTGGTGGTCGGGCTCGCACCGGTCGTCGGCCCGAGTGTCGGCGGGTTCCTGCTCGTGCACTTCACCTGGCCGGTGCTGTTCTGGCTCAACCTGCCGCTCGGCCTGATCGCGCTCGCGCTGGCCGTGCGGTTCGTCCCCCGCGGCGAGGAATCGACGCCGCCGCCGCTGGACTGGACCGGGCTGGCGCTGGTGTCGATCGGCCTCCCGCTGCTGGTCTACGCGCTGACCGAGCTCGGCTCGCCGGGCAGCGCGATGCCGCTCGACACCGTGCTCGCCGTCGCCGGGGCCGTGGCGCTGGGGATGTTCTGCTGGTGGTCGCTGCGCCGGCCGTCCCCTCTGCTCGAACTGCGGCTGCTCAAGGACCGCGGCATGGCGACGGCGATGGCGACGGTGGTGTTCGCGGGCGCCGGGATGTTCGGCGCGATCCTGCTGCTGCCGCTGTGGTTCCAGCTCCGGCTCGGTGCCGACGCCGCCGCGGCCGGCGTCCAGCTCGCGCCGATGGGGCTGGCCACCACGGTGTTCGTGCTGGTGGCCGGGCGGCTCACCGACCGGTTCGGCGGTGGCGCCGTCTCGCTCACCGGGGCACTGGTGGTGCTGGCGAGCACGGTGCCGTGGCCGTGGCTGGGCCCCGACACGCCGACCGGCCTGGTCCAGGCCCTGCTACTGGTCCGCGGCGCCGGGCTCGGCATGTCGATCGTGCCCGCGATGACCGCCGCCTACGCGGCCGTGCGCAAGCACGAGCTCGGCCACGCGATCGCGCTGGCGAATATCGTGATGCGAGTGGGCGGGGCGCTCGGTGGCGCGGGCTGCGTGATCGTGCTGTCGCGCGGGCTGGCCGTCGATCCCGAAACCGGCTTCCGAGCTGCGTTTCTCGTCCTCAGTGGACTCGGCGTGCTTGCCGTCGTCGCGGCCCATCAGCTTCACCGCGCCGTGCGCCCTCGGTCCACTGTGGACGAGCCGACCGTCGACACGGGATTTGCGCGATCGCCCAAATGATGGTTTCCTGATGCCGACCGGACACTTTTCTCAAGCGGGAGGCGGATGTAATGGGGGGACGCGTGCGGCTGCTCACGGCCGCGGCGATGATGGTTTTGGCGGGAACCGTTTTTCCGGGCCCGGCCAGCGCCGAGGCGCATCAGACGATCGACTGGCAGCCGTGCCCGGACGTCGAAGGCGTCGACTGCGGCTCGGTGACCGTGCCGCTGGACTGGGCACACCCCGGGCACGGGACCGTGAAGATCGCGCTGGCCCGGCGCAAGGCGACCGACCCGGCGGCGCGCATCGGCTCGATCCTGATGGACCCGGGTGGCCCTGGCGCCTCCGGCGTGGGCATGGTGCGCGACCAGGACTGGACGCTCTCGCCCGAGATCACCAAGCGATTCGACACCGTGGGTTTCGACCCGCGCGGCGTCGGCGAAAGCCCGCAGATCCAGTGCGGCCTTACCGAGATCATCGCGGACTACCCGAAGGTCCCGAAGAACCAGCAGGAATTCGAGAAGCTCGCGGAGTACAACCGCAAGCTCGGCGAGAGCTGCGACCGGATCACCGGCCCGCTCGCGCGGCTGAGCGACACCAAGAGCGTCGCGCGGGACATGGACGTCATCCGGGCCGCGCTGGGCGAGAAGAAGCTCACCTACTACGGCATTTCCTACGGTTCGCTGATGGGCCAGCAGTACGCCGAACTGTTCCCGGACAAGGTCCGGGCGCTCGTGCTGGACGGCAACCTGGACCACTCGATCACCAGCCCCGGCGAGTTCCTGCGCTCCGAAACGCAGGCGGCGCAGGAGTCGTTCACGCAGTTCGCGGCGTGGTGCAACCGGACGCCAGCGTGCGCGCTGCACGGCCAGGACGTCCCCGCTCTGCTGCGTGGCCTGCAGGACCGGGCCGAGAAGGGCACGCTGACCGATCCGAACAGCGGGGAGCGAATCACGCCGTTCGACCTGGCCGACATCGTCTACACCCGGCTTCCCAAGCTGGACTGGACCGGCCTGGCCACCAGGCTGGCCGGACTGCAGAGCGGCGCCGCCGCCCGGTCGGCCACGGCGAAGGCGGACGACATCCCGATCACCTGGGTCCGGCCGAGCGTCTTCTGCTCGGACTGGAGTCTCCCGGTGCGGGACTTCGCCGAGCTGGAGTCCTTGCGCAAGAGCGCGGCCACGCTGGCTCCCGACGTGCGGATGTCCACGCTGGGCTGGACGTACCTGACCGGCTGCATCGGCTGGCCCGCGAAGACGACCAACCCGCAGCACCCGCTGTCGGTCCACGGGGCACCGCCGCTGCTGATGCTGAACAGCAAGTACGACCCGGCGACCCCGCTGGCGTGGGCGAAGACGGCGTCCTGGCAGAGCGGTGCCACGCTGCTCACGTATGACGGCTGGGGTCACGGCGCGTACCCACGGAACAGCGAGTGCGTGGTCAAGGCGACCGACGCGTACCTGATCAGCGGGAAGCTCCCGCCCCGCGGCACGCACTGCGCGGCCGTCGAGCCGACCTCCTGAGCCGCTAGTCCGTGAAGGCCACTTGGGTTCCGCCCGGTGGCCTTCACGGACATACTCGGTGCGGGGGCACTGCGGGGAAGGGGACGGTCATGTTCGGGAGAAGGGTGCTGGTCGGCGGGCTGCTGGCGGTCTTGACGGTCACGCTGGCGACGGCACCGGCTTCGGCTTCTACGTCGGATCGGCACGGCGGCTACCTGGCGTTGGGCGATTCGGTCGTCTTCGGATACCGGCCGGGCGCGGTGACGCCACCCGCGCAGTACCTCGACGCACGTAACTTCGTCGGCTACCCCGAGGTTTACGGTGCGCAGAAAGCGCTTCACGTCGCCAACGCGTCCTGTCCCGGCGAGACGACGGCGAGCATGATGACCGCCGGCGCGCAGAGCAACGGCTGCGAGAACTCGCTCGGCTCCCCCGTCGGGTACCGCACGCAGTTCCCGCTGCACGTCGGCTATTCGGGCACGCAGCTCGACTACGCCGTCCACTATCTGCGGACCCATCGCGACACGCAGCTGGTCACGCTGACCCTCGGCGCCAACGACCTGTTCCTCTGCCAGAACACCACGGCCAGCCACTGCACCGGCGCCGACTTCGACGCCGCGCTGGCGAAGGTGAGCCGCAACCTCACGGCGATCTTCGCCGCGCTTCGCGGCGCCGGGAACTACCACGGCACGCTGATAGCGGTCACCTACTACTCGCTCGACTACCGCGACCCGGCGCAGGTGGCGCAGAGCAAGGCGCTCAACACCACGCTGGCCCGGGCCGTCTCGCGCTTCCACGGCGTCGTCGCCGATGGGCTCGGTGCGTTCCGTGCGGCCGCTCGGGTCGCGGGCGGCGACACGTGCGCGGCCAAGCTGATCATCGCGCTGCCGGGCGGCGGCTGCGACGTCCACCCGACCGCGGCCGGGCACCGGGTCCTGGCGGCGGCGATCGCGCGGGCCGTGCCGGACTGCGGGCGCCAGGACGTAGGGGTCGGGTCTCGTGAGTGGTAAGTAGGGTTCTAACCCGACTTGCCACTCACGAGGCCTTCGTGGCGCCCGGTGAGGCTGCCAGCGGTTTCGGCAAGAGAAAGGCCGTCTCGAGGAGGAGGGCCTCGAGACGGCCTGAAACTCGTGAACCGGCCCGGCTCCCGCCGGTCAGGTGCTCACGAGCAGTACCACGCCGGACAGCGTCACCACCCCGGCGACCAGCGCGACCAGCCGGAGCGGCGAGAGTCTCGAAGGCCGCGGGGCGACCTCGGGCTTCGTGCCGGTCCGGCGGCGCATCCGGTACGCGAGTTCGAGGACCTCCAGGTCCTCCGGGCGACGCCTGCCGTGCACGTCCGGCCGCAGCATGAGCTCGCTGACCGTGACCTTGGCGCCCCGCGCGGGGTGCGCCGTGCGCGTCTTCACTTGACCTCCAGCTTCCCGGTTACCGGAATTTCGTGACCGGGATTCTATGAATCGATTCCGAGGTCGCGTAACGCTACTCGTGGGTTCTGTCTCGTTTGTCATCGCCGGGACAACGCCGGCCATTAGCCTCGGCGAATGATCGACATCGGGAGACTCACCGCGGCGGACCGGCCGGCCTGGGAAGTCCTGTTCACCGGCTACAACACGTTCTACAGCCGGACCTTGCCCCCCGAAGCGTTCGAACGGGCATGGCAGGAGTTCGCGAGCGAGCAGCGGATGTACGCCTTGGGTGCGAGGATCGACGGACGACTGGCCGGTATCGTGCATTTCTTCCCGCATCCGAGTACGACCTCGGCAGATGTTTGTTACCTGCAGGATCTGTTCACCGACGAGAGTGCGCGCGGCAAGGGAGTCGGGCGCGCGCTGATCGAAGCGGTGGCGGAATGGGCGCGTGCGCGAAACTGCGTGCGCGTCTATTGGCACACGCACGAGTCGAACACGACCGCGCGTCGTTTGTACGACCGGGTGGGCGTCAACAAGGGGTTTATTCAGTATCAGGTGCCACTGTAAGGACCCGTGAGCGTTCCGGGCGGTTCTATTGAGGGGCCGGACAAACGTGGCGTGTGAAGTGAGGGGCACCTTCGTCGCGGCAGACGCGAGCAAAGTCCCCCTCCTCCCACCGAACCGCCGACCCCAAGTCCGTGAATGCCACATTCACGGCGTCTTGGGCCCTCAATGCGGCATTCACGGACCTCCGCGCAATAACCGCCCGGAACGCTCACGAGTCCTCAACGCCGGTGCCGCCCGCCGCCACCGCAGTTGTGGTGGCCGCCGCCGTCCCGCCTGCTCTGGCCGGAGAGCGCCCACGGCGTCTGCTGGACCGGTCGCCCGATGGCCCAGTTCGGCACCTCGGGAATGTCGTGCCGCACCGGTTTCGCCTTTTGCCCAGGAGGAGCAGTGGGCTTCCCGACCGCCTTGCCCAGACCCTTGCCGACGTCCTCGACCTTGCGAACCGCCTTCGCGAGCTTCGCGGGTTTCCCGTGCCGTCCCGGGGTTTCTCCGGAATCCGATGCGGAACCCGCTGTCGGCGCACCATTTTCAGCGGGAGCGGCAACGCCGACTCCGGAATCCGGAGAAGTCTTTCCCGCGCCACCGGTACCACCGGGATAGTTCGGCGTCGCCGCCACCATCGGCACTCCCGCATCCAGCGGCGGCCAGACGAGCTCGCTGCTGCGCTGGACCGGCGTCGACACCGAAGTCGCGGCCGCGGCCACCCCGCCCGCCAGCGCGAGCGCGCCGGCGACCACCGAGAACACCCGGGTGCGCGCGAGTGCGCGCAGGGCGGCGGGTTTCTCGCGGTGGCGTGATCGCGGCAGGACGACGGTGTCCTCCGCCGGCCGGTACCGCTCGCGGGTCGCCGCCGAGCGGACCAGCAATTCCGCCACCGTGACCTGCTCCGTGCGCCGCGCACCACGTGCCATTGAACCCTCCACCTTGCCCCGGCCGGACGTGAAGCGATTCGTCCGTTCGGCCGATCCTAGGAACCTGTGAGGAGCCTGTAAAGCAGCTGTTCGCAACCTGTCGACTTCAGCCCAAACGGGCGCCTCCGTCCACATGCAAGATCGTGCCGGTTACGAACGGATTTGTCAGCGCCTGGCGGGCCGCGGCGGAGATATTCGCAGGACTACCGATCGTGCGCGCCGGAATCGACTGCGCCGTTTGGCGGAAGAACCCCTGCTTCGCGTCGCCGAGACGGTCCCACGCACCCGAATCGACGATGCCCGGCGAAAGGGCGTTCACCCGGATCGGCGCGAGCTCCACCGCGAGCGCCTCGGCGAGGAAGGCCACCGCGCCGTTGGTCGTCGCCGTCACCGTGCGCTCCGCTGCCGGGCGCCAGGCCAGGAAACCGGAGAACAGCAGAATCGAACCGCCCTCGGCGAACTGCGGTGCGAAATGCTTGGCCAGCATCATCGGCCCGATCACCTTGGCGTCGAACGCCCTCGTCACCGCGGCGCGGTCGAGGTTCGCGAACGGTCCGTTCGCGGGCGCCGCCGCCAGCGAAACCAGGTGGTCCAGCTCGCCGGCCTCGTTCGCGAGAGCCTTCAGCGACTCCTCGTCGAAGAGGTCCGCATGAACCGCGCGGACGCCCGGCAGGACGTACCGCTCCGGCGTGCGCCCGGCCCAGGTGACGGCCGCGCCGTCGGCCACCGCATCCACCGCCAGCTGCCTGGCGATCCCGGACGCCCCGCCGACGATGACCACGTGCTTGCCCCGCAACGACATTTCCCGCTCCTTCTGCTCGGGTTACGGAGAGGTCGGCGCTGCGCACGACCGAAACAATCCCATCGCGAAGCTGAGGTTTTCGATAGTTACGATAGAATTCTTCGATGCCTACGCTGCGCGCGCTCGAATGCCTGGTCGCGGTCCTGGACGCCGGGTCGATCACCGAGGCCGCCGCCCGGCTGCACCTCTCGCAGCCCGCGCTGTCCCACCAGATCGGCGCGCTCGAACGCGAGCTCGGCACGCCGGTGCTGGAGCGGCTGCCGCGCGGGGTCCGCGCGACCGCGGCCGGACGCGCGATCGTCGCGGACGCCCGCGCCGCGCTGCTGGCCGCCGACCGGGTGGTCCGGACCGGCCGCGCCATCGGCGAGGGCGTCGAGGGCACGGTACGGATCGCGTGCGCCGAAACGCTGACCGCCGGGCTGCTTGCGCCGGTGCTGCGCGCCTGGCACGTCGCGCGGCCCGGCGTGGTGCTCACGCTGACCGAACTGACCAGCGCTGACGCGCTCGCACAGGCCGTCGAAGCCGGGGACGCCGATCTCGCGGTCGGACCGCGCCCGAGCCGCTGGACCGGGAAAACCGCGGTGGTGGGCCGGGAACAGATCCTCGTCGCGCTGGCCGTCGACGATCCGCGCTGCACCCGGCCGACCATGTCCTTCGCCGAACTCGCCGCGAAACCGGTGGTGCACTATCACCCGGACAACGGCCTCGCGGGCTGGATCGACCGCGCCGCCGCGGAGCACGGCGTGACCCTGACGGCGGTGACGCGCACCCGGCATGCGAGCACCGCGGCGGAACTCGCGGCGGCGGGACTCGGGGCGGCGCTCGTGCCCGCCGGCGCGATCACCAGTTCATTCGCCGGCGCGTTGCGAAGACTGCGCCCGGAACTGCGCCGCGACGTCGTCGTACTCAGCACCGCCGGCGCGGATTCGCTCGTCCGGCGGTTTCGTGAGGACATAAGGGACCGCGGGATCGCCCTCGCCGCTTCCCTTGCGGGCAAACTTTCCTGAGGCAGCCGTTAAGTCCTCGTGAATGTGACAGACTCCCTACGTTGGTTTTGTGCCATTGGGACGAACTTGACCGCGCAGGACAGATTTTCCGTCGCCATTCGCCAAACTTCGCTTGCATCAGATAGCTTTTCCCTACCGGCTTCGGCCGGTGGGTGAGTGGGCCGATCGGGTGAGGCGATCAGCGAAGAACGAGGGAAGCGGGGACCACCATGCCTAAACACCGGCCACGCCGCAGGAAGGGACGTTCCGTCGGCAGCCGCACGGCCGCCGCGCTGGCCGGAGGAGCGCTGGTCATGTTCCCCGTGCTCACCACGGGCGTTCCCGCGCAGGTAGCGCTGACCGAGACCACCGGGGGCGCCGGTCTCGCGCCCAACCAGGCCGCGCCGCTGCAGCAGCCGGACATCGTCATGCCGCCGATCGCGGTCGACGGCAGCCTGCCGCAGCCGCCGCTGCCGGAACCGCTGGTCACGCCGGGCGGACACGCCGGATCGGCCGGGGTCTCCGGGCCGCTGGGCATCCCGGCGAGCATGCTCAAGGCGTACCAGAACGCGGCCGCGATCCTGGCCAAGGAGCAGCCGAACTGCCACCTCGACTGGGCGCTGATCGCGAGCATCGGCCGCATCGAGTCGAACCACGCGCGCGGCGGCTACGTGAACAGCGCCGGTGACACCCTCGAGCTCATTCTCGGCCCGGTCCTCAACGGCGCGGGCGCGTTCGCCGCGATCTCCGACACCGACGGCGGCAAGTACGACGGCGACCCGGTCTGGGACCGCGCGGTCGGCCCGACGCAGTTCATCCCGTCGACCTGGCGCGGCTATGCCTCCGACGGCAACGGCGACGGCGTGTCCAGCCCGAACAACATCTACGACGAAACCCTCGCCACCGCGCGCTATCTGTGCTCGGGCGGTCTGGACCTGTCCACGGTGCAGGGCCAGCGTCTCGCGGTGCGCCGCTACAACAACTCGACGTCCTATGTGGACACTGTGATGGCGTGGGCCGAGGCCTACCGCGCCGGCGTCTCGCAGCTACCGGACAGCCAGGTCCCGATCGGCGCGGTCACGCCGCCGGACGCCGCCGCGGCCGCCGGTCCGGTCGTCCCGCCGCCGGTTCCGCCGGTGGTCCTGCAGCCGAGCCTCCCGCCGACCACGGCCCCGGGCGGGACGTCGGTCAAGCCCACCCCGACGAGCACCTCGTCGTCCTCCTCCGCCACGCCGACGTCTTCCAGCTCGGCACCCACGAGCTCGAGCACGCCGACGCCGACCCCGACGACCACCACGAGCACCACCGCGGCGGACTCGGCGGCGACGAGCACCGGCGCGACCACCACCACGTCGTCCGGGTGAGCCCCATGGACCCGTTCCTCGTGCACATCCGCTGCGACATCGACGGCTACACCCATGCCGTCACCGATGAGGAGTTCGCCGCCGGACGGCACGAGGGACGGTTCCGGGCCATCTGCGGGCACATCGTGCTCCCGACCCCGATGACCGAGGCGCCCGGCCGGTTCGACCCGCTGTGCCGCGACATCCTGCGCGGCGAAACCACCCCGTCCGAGCCGGAAGTCCCCACGCAGGAACGCCGCCGGCCACGTAGGTGGACGCGCCGCTGACTCGTGAGTGTTGCGGCCGGTTCTAACCGGCTTTGCCACTCACGAGTCCTTCGATCCCGTCCAGCAGCCGGTTGAGCCCGAACTCGTAGGCGTCGCTGCCCTGCTCGGCAGCGCTCTGGTCGAACCCGCCGCCCAGCCACGCCTTGTTCATCGCCGGGTGTCTTTCCACCTCGAAGAAGTTCTCCCAGAACGACGAACGCTGATCCCACCAGGATTCGTCGGACTGCCCGGTGCTGCGCTCGAGGTGGATGCTCTCCGCCTTCAGCGCGGCGTTGGCGTCCACATAGGTCCCGATCGCGTTGGCCGCGGCGACGGTCTGCCGCGGCGTCAGCCCCAGTTCGTCCACAGTGGACAGCAGGTACTCCTGCCCTGCCAGCTGCCCCGGCCCGAGCGCGGGCCGCACACGCGACACCTCGCGCAGCCAGGGATGACGCCGGTAGGCCTCGCGGGTCCGGTCCGAGTAGAGCCGGACCTGGTCGCGCCAGTTCTCCGGGCGCGGCTCGCCGGGGCCGGGCAGGCGGCGCTCGACGAGCACGTCGTCGACCATCAGGTCCACCAGCTCGGCCTTCGCCGGGACGTAGGTGTAGAGCGTCATGGTGCCCGCGCCGAGTTCCTTCGCGACGCGATGCATCGACGTCGCGGCCAGGCCGTCGGCGTCCGCGACCGTGATCGCGGCGCCGACGATCCGCGCGATGGTCAGGGTCGGGCGGCGCCCGCGCGCGGGCTCGGTGGAGCCGGTGCGGGCGCGCCAGAGCAACGCCAGCGTGCGGTCGATGTCCTCCGCGCCACTGCGCTCAACGGTCATGCGCTCCCCTGCCCGGTCGCCGTGGTCGAAGCGGGATTCTACCCGGCCCCACCGTGCTGACGTGGTCTTTTCCGCGAACCGGGACCTTTGACCCGTCCGTACTGCCCGCACGGGCAGCTAGCGTGGACCACGAAGGAAGGGGGTTTCGGAATGACCGAGCGCAAGCCGCCGGGAGCGTCGTTCGGCTCGTGGGTCGACCGGCAGATCGCCGAAGCGCAGCGCCGCGGCGAGTTCGACGACCTGCCGGGCGCGGGCAAGCCGCTGCCCAAGCCGAGCGGCCGCGACAGCGTGACCGAGTGGGCGCTGCAGCGGATCAAGTCCGGCGACCTCGACACGGCCGCGTTGCTGCCACCGGCGCTGGCCCTGCGCCGTGAACTGCAGGACCTGCCGGCCCGGCTGGCCCGCGAACGCACCGAGCTCCGCGTGCGCGAGCTCGTCGAGGACCTCAACGAGCGGATCCGCGAGGCCTACCGCACCCCGCTGCCCGGCCCGCCGCTGGCCGTGGCGCCGGTCGACGTCGAGGAAACCGTCGCCGACTGGCGCCACAGCCGGGCCTAGCCGCGGCGGAGGAAGGCTCGCTCGGCGGCGGTCCACGCCGTCGTCGTGAGCAGGTACAACCCGGCCGCCTGCGGCACGACCAGTGTCGCCAGGACCGTGCCGTAGGGCAGGAACCGCAGCAGCTTGCCGCCGGGGACCTCGGCCGCGGCGGTGTCGCGGTGACGGTCCTGCCAGCGCACCGAGAACCACGCCACGACGGCGAGGCCGGCCGCGATCACGAAGACGAGCGGGCCACCCGCGAGCCCGTGCGCGCCCAGCGGCGTGCCGAGGAACGTGGCGCCGAGCAGCGAGTTGGGCCCGCCGTCGATCGTGGCCGTGCTGAACAGCCGGTACATCACCATGAAGAACGGGATCTGCGCGAACATCGGCAGGCAGCCGACGAACATCGAGGTACCGGTCTCCTGCTGGAGCTTGGTCATCTCCGCGGCCAGGCGGTCCCGGTTGCCGCTGTGCTTCTCCTGCAGCTTGCGGATCTCGGGCATGAGTACGGCGCGGGCCCGCTCGCCGCGCGCGGCGGCACGGGCGAACGGGTGGAGCAGGAGCCGGACGGAGACGGTGAACAGGACGATGGCCAGTGCGGTGGCGAACGGGCCGGTGAACGCCGTCGCGGCGATCAGCCAGTGGACGAGGTGGTACGCGCCGGAAACGGGCACGTCGAGAAAGCCGAACATGGGCAGCACTCCGCTGAGTGAGAAGGAAGGGAAGTAAGCGGAATGGCTGCGCGAAAAAACCTACGCAGCCGAGCTGCGCAGGCCGGGTGCTCGAGGCCGTCTGCGGCCCGGGCGGGAGGGGTCGCGGAGCCGGATCGACTCGGCGCCGCGGGCGCGCTGGTTCAGTGCGATGGCACGGCCGTGGATCGGCGCGGACCAGAGCGCGAACTCGCCGCGCTGCGTGCTGGTGATCAGCAGGACGACAAGCAGGCTCGCCGCGGCGACGGTGGCGAAGGCCACCAGCGCCGTCGGGCTGGTGACCGCCGGGAACGCCAGTTCCAGCAGCGTGGTCACGTCCTCAGCGTAGCGAGTCGAGCCGCTGGGTGCCCACGACCTTGAGCAACTGGAGCGCCTGTTCGTCGGACGAGCCGGGCTCGGCGGTGAAGATGACCACGACCTGGTCGCCCATCGGCACGTTCAGCACGTCGCAGTTCAGCCGGATCTCCCCGACGACCGGATGCCGCATGGTCTTCTTCGGGATGTGCTGCGGCACGCCGACCTCGTGCGAGACCCAGAGCTGCTCGAACTCGGTGCTGGCCGCCTTCAGCTCCTTCACGAGCGCGGCCATCTCGGCGTCGTCCGGATAGCGCGCGCTCGCGCTGCGCAACGCCGCCACCGAGATCCGGGCGAACAGGTCGGCACCGCTGACGTTGTAGCGCTGTTCCGGATGCAGGAAGTGCCGCCGGATCAGGTTGCGCTCGCGCGGCTCCAGCGCGGAGAAATCTTCCAGCAACGCCGTGGCCAGCGCGTTCCAGCCGATCACGGTGAAGCTCGCGTCGACCACGATCGCGGCCGCGTCCGGCAGGCGCTCGATCAGCGTGGCCAGGCTCGGGCGCACCTCGCGCGACGGGCCGGGTGGCGGCCCCGGCGGCTCGCCGGCCAGGAAGAACAGGTGCGTCCGCTCGTCCTCGGACAGGCGCAGCGCGCGTTCGATCCCGGTCAGCACCCGGCGGGACGGATGCGGGCCGCGGGCCTGCTCCAGCCGCGTGTAGTACTCGGTGGAGATGTGCGCGAGCTGGGCAACCTCCTCGCGGCGCAGCCCTGGCGTCCGGCGGCGGGTGCCCGCCGGGAGGCCGACGTCCTCGGGCCGGATCCGCTCCCGGCTGCGGCGCAGGAAGTCCGCGAGCGCTCGTCTGTCCACGCCCTCGATCTTCCTCTCCCCCGCGCGCCGCAGCCAGGTATCCCCGGTACACCCCTACCAGGGGCAGAGCCCACCGGTGTCGAGGTGGAACTCGCCGGTCGGGCCGTCGTCACCGAGCAGCGCCAGGCGCGTGACGCTCAGCGCGCCCTCGGCGGGGTCGCCGGCACCGGGCTTGTCCCCGGTGCCGCCGAGGTCGGTCCGGCGGTAGCCCGGGCTGATGGCGTTGATCTTGAACGCCGTGTCGCGAAGCTCCTTCGCGTACATCACGGTCACGGCGTTGAGAGCGGTCTTCGACGTTTGGTACGAGATCGCGTTGAACTGACCGTACTGCTCGTCTACGCGCTGCATCACCGCGAACGAGCCGAGCCCGCTCGAGACGTTCACGATCCTCGGCGCTTCAGAACGGTTGAGCAGCGGCAAAAGCGCGTTGGTCACCGCGACGACGCCGAACACGTTCACCTCGTACGTGCGGCGAAGGTCCTCGATGTTCTCTTCGGACGGCAGGGCCGCTCCGACCGCCATGCCCGCGTTGTTGACGAGGATGTCGAGGCGCCCGAAGTCTTCTTCGATCTGCTTCGCCACCGCAGCAATGGAATTCGCGTCGGTGACGTCGAGCACCGCGAGCCGGACATCGCCGGTCAGTTCGTCTACTGTGGACTGTCCACGGTGGACGTCCCGGGACCCGGCCAGCACCGTCACCCCGGCGTCGGCGAGCTGCTGGGCGACGTGCTTTCCGATCCCCTTGTTCGCGCCGGTGACCAGCGCGATTTTCTGCTGTTCGGTCATGAGCCCAGGCTGCCGCGCGGCGCCGGGCGTATTCAGGACCTGCCGGTACCCCGCTCCGCAAGGTAACAGCCCGATGGGCTGTAACATGGCCAGATGAAAGGTCGCAGGCTGTTTCTCCCCCTCGTGGCACCGCTGATCCTGTTCGGCGTGCCGTGGTGGGCGCTGGTCATGGCGCCCGACTGGGGTGTCGCGGGCACGATCACCGGCTCCGCGTTGTTCGTCCTCGGCCTCGCGACGATGCCGGTCGCGATGATGCGCGGCCACGGCCGGCGCCAGAGCGACACGGCCGCCCGGATCGGCGACATCCTGCTCGCGACGATCTGGGTGCTGTTCACCTGGTCGATCCTCACCCAACTGCTCCGGATCCCGCTGCTCGCGGTGGAGTCGCCGTCGAAGATCGTCGCCGTCACCGCGCTGGCGATCACCGCCGTACTGCTGGTGTGGGGCAACCGGGTCGCGATGCGAGTGCCGCCGGTGAAGGCGGTCGACGTCGTCATCCCCCGGCTGGGCGCCGGGCTGGACGGGCTGCGCGTGGCCGTGCTGACCGACACCCACTTCGGCGCGATCGACCGGACCAAGTGGTCGGAGAAGGTCGTCGCGGCGGTGAACGCGCTGGAGGCGGACGTCGTCTGCCACGCCGGCGACCTGGCCGACGGCTCGGTGGCGCGGCGGCGCAAGCAGGTCGACCCGCTCGGCGGCGTCCAGGCCGGGCTCGGACGGTTCTACATCACCGGCAACCACGAGTACTTCGGCGAGGCGCAGGCCTGGCTCGACCACATGGCCGGGCTCGGCTGGGACACCCTGCACAACCGCTCGACCCTGCTCGAGCGCGACGGCGACCGGATCCTGTTCGCCGGCATCGACGACCCGACGGGAGCGGCGTCCGGCCTGCCCGGGCACGGCCCGGACCTCCCGCTCGCCCTGCGTGACGCACCCGCGGACGTCCCGGTGGTCCTGCTCGCGCACCAGCCGAAGCAGGTCACGCAGGCGCGCGAGGCGGGCGTCGACCTGCAGATCTCCGGGCACACGCACGGCGGGCAGATCTGGCCGTTCCATCTGCTCGTGCGGCTGGACCAGCCGACGCTGGGCGGGCTCAGCCGGCACGGCTCGACGCAGCTGTACAACAGCCGCGGCACCGGCTTCTGGGGCCCGCCGTTCCGGATCTTCGCGCCCAGCGAGATCACCCTGCTGACACTGCGGCGG
Source organism: uncultured Actinomycetota bacterium (assembly GCA_963762765.1). GTDB lineage: Bacteria > Actinomycetota > Actinomycetes > Mycobacteriales > Pseudonocardiaceae > Amycolatopsis. The sequence goes on along the minus strand of CAVXMR010000026.1, from coordinate 26,632 downwards.
GGGTAGTTCGCTCAAGCCCGTGAAGGCCACATTGAGGGACTTGGTTTCCTTGAATGTGGCCTTCACGGACCTCTACCTCCTTACCGACAACTTTTTTTGTCTTGACAAGTTTAGCGGTCGGGTGCGATGGTTGGTCCATCGAAGCCGCGGCGCACCGTCGCGAACCCCCTGGAAGGAGCAACTCCCATGAGCACGACCGTTTCCGCCGACGGCACGACCATCGCCTACGCCCGCACCGGGCAGGGTCCCGCGCTCGTGCTGGTCGACGGCGCACTGTGTTTCCGGGGTTCGTCCCCGTACGACACGCTGGCGCCCGAGCTCGCCGCACACTTCACCGTCTACACCTACGACCGCCGCGGCCGGGGCGAGAGCACCGACACCGGGCCGTACGCGGTGGAACGCGAGATCGAGGACCTCGCGGCGGTCGTCAAGGAAGCGGGCGGCGAGGCACGCCTGTTCGGCATCTCGTCCGGCGCCGCGCTGGCCCTGGCCGCGGTGCAACACGGGCTGCCGGTGTCGAAGCTGGCGGTCTACGAACCGCCGTTCGTCGTCGACGACACCCGCAAGCGCGTCCCGGCGGACTACGCGGACCGCCTGAACGCCGCGATCGCGTCGGACAAGCGCGGTACGGCGGTGAAGATGTTCATGGCCGAGGGCGTGGGGCTGCCGACCCTGATGGTGGCGACGATGCGGGTGATGCCGTTCTGGTCGAAACTCAAGCGCGTCGCCCACACGATCCCCTACGACGCGGCGATCATGGGCGACACGCAGTCCGGCCACCCGCTCCCGGAGGACAGCTGGGCCGGCATCACGGTCCCGGTCCTGGTCCTCGACGGCGGCAAGAGCCCGGCCTGGATGCGCAACGGCGTCGCGGCGGCCTCGCGCGCGCTGCCCACGTCGAAGTACCGGACGCTGGAGGGCCAGACCCACATGGTCAAGGCGGAGGCCCTGGCCCCGGCCCTGCGCGACTACTTCCAGGAGTGAGCAGGTCGGGCCTCGTGAGTGGTAAGTGTCGTTAGAACGACACTTACCACTCACGAGGCCTGAGCTGGGCTGACCTGGACCGGAACCGCAGGAACCAGCTTGCTTGAGCGATCGAAGGTCGGGCAGGGTTCAGGCGTGCCCACCCGCGCCCTGGTCTTCGACTTCGACGGCACCCTCGCCGACACCGAAACCGCCGTCCTCGCCGCCTGGCAGGAGACTTTCCACGATCACGGCGTCGAGTTGCCGCTGGAAGCGTGGTATGCCGTGATCGGCACGCAGCACACCACCGCCGCGATGTTCGCGCTGCTCGCCGAGCACGTCCCCGGTCTCGACGCCGAAGCGCTCCGGCCCGTCACGCGCGCCCGCGTCCTGAAGATGCTCGAGACGCTCGTCCCCCGCGAAGGCGTTCTCGACTATCTCGACGCCGCTGAGGAGCGCGGGCTCAAGCTGGCCGTCGCCTCCAGTTCTTCCGGCGCCTGGGTCAAGCCGCACCTCGAACGCCTCGGCATCGCCGGCCGCTTCCAGGCCGTGCTCACCGGGGACCTCCACGCCGCCAAGCCGCGGCCTGACCTTTACCTGGCCGCCCTCACCGCGCTCGGCGTCGAACCCGCCGAGACGATCGCCTTCGAGGACACTCCGCACGGCGTGACCTCGGCAAAGGCAGCCGGGCTGACCTGCGTCGCCGTGCCTAACGCCATCACGACGACGCTCGACTTCGCCCAAGCTGACGTCGTCCTGAGCTCCTTCGCCGCGAAGCCGCTGGAAGCGCTACTCAGCGAGTAGCGCGGCGAGGCGGTCCAGGAAAGGCAGTTGGCCCTTCAGCAGCTTCTCGCGCGCCGTCGAGAGGTCGAACCAGGCCACCCGGTCCATCTCCGGGAACTCCTGCATGCGGCCCGAGCGCGGCGGCCACTCCATCTCGAACGTCCCCGGCACGACCGCCGCCGGGTCGAGGTCGGCCGCGACCGCCCACGCCGTCACGACCTTGCCGCCGGACTGCTTCACCTCACCGAGCTCGAGGTAGTCGCCCGAGGGTGCGGGCAGGCCCAGCTCCTCCTCGAACTCGCGGCGCGCCGCCGCCTCCGGGGCCTCGTCCGGGTCCAGTCTCGCCCTTCGGCAGCGACCACGAGGCCGCGTCCTTCTTCGCCCAGAACGGGCCGCCCATGTGCCCGAGCAGGACCTCGACCCCGGCCTCCGACCTGCGGAAGAGCAACAACCCGGCACTGCGTTTGCCCGCCATCCACCCAGTCTGCCGGTCAGTCCCCACGCAGCCGAAAACGGGCCCGGGAAACTTTTCCATGATTTTTTCGCGGACTTGTCGATCCCGCCGTGGCCCGCTCGACGCGTAGGCAGAAGCCACCGAGAAGGGACAAGCAAATGACCACGATCGCCACCCCGCAGACCCGCACCGCCACCGCCACCACCGAGACCGCCGCCAAGCCCCGCACTCAGCTCAGCTCCGCCACCGGGCTCGTCGTTTCCGCCAGCCGGATCGTGATCTCGTTCCTGTTCGGCTTCCACGGCCTGCAGGGCTTCGGGTTCTTCGGCGGGATCGACGGCCAGGGCGGCGGCGTGCCGTTCGGCTCGTTCCCCGGCTGGTGGGGCTCGCTGTTCGAGCTCGCCGGCGCGGTCCTGCTGCTGATCGGGCTGGCCAGCCGCCCGGCCGCGATCCTGCTGTCCGGTGTGATGGCCTACGCCTACTTCACCGTGCACGCGCCGGTCGGCCTGCTGCCGCTGCAGAACATGGGCGAGCCCGCCGCCGTCTACTCCTGGATCTTCCTGCTGTTCGCGTTCGTCGGCCCCGGCACCCTCGCCGTGGACACGCTGATCCGTCGTCGCCGCGGCCGCTGAACCAACCAAAGACGAAGTGCCCTTAAGGCCACCTTACGGGCGTCAGACGCCCGCAAGGTGGCCTTAACGGCACTTCAAGGATCAGCGAGGAGGGCGGCAGTCGCCTCGTCGCGGCACGGGTGGCCGCCTACGCCATCGACCGGCGCACGACTGACGCCGGACCCGTGGTGCGCCTCGGCGGGTGCCCCGCCGGCCTGGACCGCATGGTGAGGACACGGGCTCAGTAACCGCCCTGCGCGGCCGCCAGGTCGGAGCGCGCCATGACGTGCTCCATCAGGCTGGTCAGGACCTGCTTCGTGGACTCCCGCTCGCGGGCGTCGCACAGCAGCAGCGGCACGTCGGTGCCGACGTCCAAGGCCTGCCGGACCTCTTCGGTGCCGTAGCGGTACGCCCCGTCGAAGCAGTTCACGCCGACGACGAACGGCAGGTTGCGCCGCTCGAAGAAGTCCACGGCGGCGAAGCAGCTGTCGAGGCGGCGCGTGTCGGCCAGCACGACGGCGCCGAGCGCGCCTTCGGCCAGCTCGTCCCACATGAACCAGAACCGGTCCTGACCCGGCGTACCGAACAGGTACAGGATCAGGTCGGGGTTGATCGTGATCCGGCCGAAGTCCAGTGCGACCGTGGTGGTGGTCTTCTGCTCGATACCGGACAGGTCGTCGACACCTTCGGAGGCCGTGGTGATGACCTCCTCGGTGCGCAGTGGCGGCACTTCGCTCACCGAGCCGACCATCGTGGTCTTGCCCACCCCGAAACCACCGGCGATGAGTACCTTGACCGCGGTGGCGGTCAGGTTGCGCCGGGGATCAGAGTTTCCGGATGCCATCAAGAACCGCCTGGAGTACGTGTTTGTTGGGGGTTTCGTTCACCGGTGCCGCGGTACGGAACAGCACCAGGTTCTGCTCGATCAGGTCGCTCAACATCACCTTCACCACGGGCAGCGGCAGGTCGACCCGCGCCGCGACCTCGGCGACCGAGACCGGCCGCTGGCAGAGGGCGATGATGCGCGCGTACTCCGGCTCCAGCATGCCCGCTTCGTGCGCCGTCCGCAGCGCGACGACCAGCGTGATGAGGTCGAGCCCGAGCGTGTCCGACCGGGTCCGGCCACCCGTGACCGCGTAGGAGCGGACCAGGGGGCCGGCCTCGTCCTCGAACCAGGCCTCGTGCCGTCCGCTCATGGCGACGTGGACTGGACGCCGGCGCGCGGCGCCGAAGTGAGGACCGCACCCACCCTCTTCACCATCAGGTTCATTTCGTAGGCGACCAGCCCCATGTCCGCGTCCTCCGCGGCGAGCAGCGCGAGGCAGGCGCCCCGCCCCGCCGCGGTGACGAACAGGAAGGCGTGGTCCATCTCGACCATGGTCTGCCGGACGTTGCCGCCGCCGAAGTGCCGGCCGGTACCCCTCGCCAGGCTCTGGAACGCCGAAGCCACCGCGGACAGGTGCTCCGCGTCCTCCTCGGTGAGGTTCCCGGACCTGCCGATGAGCAGGCCGTCGGAGGACAGGACCACGGCGCGGTCCGCTCCGGCGACACGTTTGACAAGGTCGTCCAGCAGCCAGTCGAGCTCACTGACGCCTGAGTTGGCCATTACTCGCGCTCTCCGTACCTGTCGTCGTTCTCAGCGGGTTCTGCGTCACGGCCACGGCGGGTACCCGCCTGGAATGCCGAGAGGCGGCTGCGAGCGGCCTCCGGTGAGTCCAGCCGGACTTCTTCCCGTTCCTGGGTGATGGCGGGCTTATCTTCGCGCAGCTGCGGCACGAGGCTCTGCTGACGTCGCCGCTGCGGGAGCGGCGGGCGGCCGGGTGCCTCTGGACGGCGCGGCTGCTGCGGCCGGGCCTCCGGCACCGACGGCCGCGGCTCCTGCGGGGGCCACGCCGGCGACTGGGCGGCCGGACGGGCCGGGCGCGCGGCGCGCGTCGGCGGTGCTGCCGGACGGACCGGGGCTTCCGGCTCGGGCGCCGACACCACCGGAGCGGGTGCGGTCGGCAGCGCGGGCTGGATCTGCGTCGGCGCCGAGGGCGGGCCGGACGGCGCGGGCGTGCTGACCGTGACCGGCGCGGACGGCGGTGCCGAGACCGGGAGCCGGGGTGCGGGGTTGCTCCGCGAGCTCCGGCGCGGCTGGCGCGAGATCTGCGCGACGCCGTCACTGCTGGGCGGCTCTTCGACCGGCTCCGGGGCGGGCTCGGGCTTCGCCTTCGGCGTGTCGTCGATCTCGGAGATCGGGGCGAGCAGGTCGGTGCGGACGAGGACGATGGCGCGGGTGCCGCCGTAGGCCGATTCGCGCAGGTGGACCTGGATGCCGTGGCGGGAGGCCAGCCGGCCGACCACGAACAGGCCCAGGCGTGGTTCTTCGGACAGGGCCATGATGCCGAAGTCCGGCGGGTCGGCGAGCAGGGTGTTGATTTCGTCGGTCTGCTCGGGCTCCAGCCCGAGGCCCTGGTCCTCGACCTCGATCACGACGCCCTTGCCGACCACGTTGCCGCGGATCTCGACCCGGGACTGCGGCGGCGAGAACGACGTGGCGTTGTCGATCAGCTCGGCGAGCAGGTGCACGAGGTCACCGACGACCTGGCCGCGGACCGCGATCTGCGGCAGCTGCGCGGTCTTGACCCTCGCGAAGTCCTCGGTCTCGGCCGACGCGCCGCGGACCAGCTCGGCGAGCCCGACCGGGTTGCGCCACTGCCGGCCCGGCTGGCCGCCACCGAGAATGATCAGGTTCTCGGCGTTGCGGCGGGCGCGGGTGGAGAGGTGGTCGAGCTGGAACAGCGTGTCCAGCTGGTCCGGGTCCTCCTGCTTGCGTTCGGCCTGGTCGAGCACCTTGAGCTGGCGGTGCACGATGACCTGGCTGCGGTGGGCGATGTTGAGGAACACCGTCTTGGTGCCCTCCCTGGTCTTCGCCTCGTCGATAGCGGCCGCGATGGCGGTCTGCTGCGCCTTGTTGAAGGCGTCGGCGACCTGGCCGATCTCGTCGTTGCCGTGGTCGAGGAAGTGCCCGCCCTCCTCCAGGTCGACCGGCTCACCCGCCTGCACCCTGGCCACCAGCTCCGGCAACCGGACCTCGGCCGCGTCGAGCGTGTCCTCACGCAACCGGTGCAACCGCCCGATCAACCGGTTCGACAACCGCACCGCGATGAACACCACGAAGATCGCGAACAGAACCGCCGCGGCACCGGCGATGATCGAGGTGACGAAGGTGTCGTCCGCGTCGGCGATGGCCGCGTCACTGGCCTTGGTGCTCTGCGAGACGAAGATGCTCATCAGCGCGTCGCCGACCTGGCGGGCCGCGGTGCGCCACTGGTCCTGCGCCACCGGCAGCTTGCTCAGGTCACCGCGCAGGAACGTGCCTTCGACCTGGACGACGGTCTGCCAGGCCTGGCTGGCGACGAGCTGGTCGTACTTCGCCTTGACGTCGGGGGCCAGCTTCGGCGCCGAGTTGTCCAGCTGGACGTGGTAGGCGCCGACCTGGTTGACGTAGGAGCGGAAGTCGTCGTTGGACAGCGAGCCTGCCGCGAGCCCGGCGGTGGCCAGCGCGTCACTGCGCTCCATCGCGTCCGCGGCGGTGAACAGCGGAATGGCGGTCAGCCGGTCGAACGCGTTCTGCGCGCCGCGGGCGTTCTGCGCGAGTCCGGCCACACCGTCGGTGAACTGATCCAGCATCTGGTTGTAGACGCTGATCGCCGGGCCGATCTGGATCTGCCCGGTGTCGGCCTGCTGGCGCACGACCGGGAGCTTCTGGGTGTAGATGCCGAAGAACGTGGCGATGTTCTTCTTGACGCTGTCCGGCGTCTGCTTGTCGTCGGCGAAGTTGTCGCGGAGGAACTCCATGACCTTCGCCGCCGCGGCGTCGGTCTTCGGCCGGACGGCGGCGAGCGTCGCGCGCTCGTTGCCCTGCCCGGCGATCAGGCTCGCGGTCGCCTGGCGCTCCTGCTGGAGCGCGAGGAAGAACGGGACCGACGGGACCTCGGAGTTGTGGATCCGGTTCGTGTAGTCACGGGCATTGACGGCGTCGTAGATCAGGTAGCCTGCGAGCGCGACACCGACGAGGAGCAGCGCCACACTCGGGATCAGCGCGATCATGAGCACGCGCTTCCGAATCGAGGAGCCCCGGTTACGTCGAAGAGAAATCTGCTTCACCTGGGTCCGTTTTCCTTCCGGCAGTACAGGGTTTCGGGTCGCCCGAGGTGGATCAGCACCTGGATTCCGACCAGCCGGATCAAAACTCACCGTGGTCTGCGTCGCCCGCGAAGACGTTAGGCAGGCCGTACATCGCACGTCAAGTCTGGCACCAAGACGTGATCTTCGATCCGGTGAGCCACTGACACTTGTTGCCAGCGCTTGGAAAGTCCACCACGGAAATACGTGACGTTCATCCCAGAGCCATGTTCCGGTACCCCGCCAGGGGTTCTGATGGAGGCGAGTGGAACCGGTTGCGGTGGCATCCGGAGCAATGCGCCGCGATGACTACGTACAGCGGCGCCGGATCGTTCGGTGAGAAACATCACGAGGTCGCACAGGGGTGATGGCGAGCACCCCGGCCTCCGGCCGCGAGCCTCATTCGAAGCGGAATTCCGCGCGAACGAGGTCCCGCACCACGGATTCACCGGGTGTACGGCCCGAATTCCCTCCATTCCGCGACCGGGGCATCGGCGACGTCGATTCGTCGGCCGGAACCGGTACCGCGCCGCGACCCCAGTTCCTCCTCGAGCGCGACGTCCACCCGGCGCGCCGCGGTGTGCAGGAGCTGCCGGCCCGCCCAGCACAGGGTGAGCACCCCGGCGAGGAGCCCGGCGACGAGCACGTTCTCGACCGGATGACGGAGCAAAACGTCCCCGTACTCGGCGGCCAGGAAGCCAGAAACCACCCCCGCGAGCAAGACAATGGCGTAGGACAACGGAGTTCGGGCTGCGCCGTGAAACGCGCGCGAGGATGCGGAACGCGACATTCTTTCCTCCTTCCCGACGGCGGTCGCCGATGACGCTCTTGCCTTGAGCCACAACGGAAACCGTCGCTCAGAGGGCCTGCTCCGACGTCAGCCGAAACGGGAAGTGTCGATCATAACCCGGAGCGTAAGGGAATCGCTGGGAGCACTCACCCGTGCGGGCGATGGTCCCATAATCGCCGCGGAAGAAATCGAATTCCAGCGGCCGACCGGCTCATCTCACGGGACCATCGGCACCCAAACGAGACAGAACGTTCGGTACCATGAGGCTAAGCAGTGCTCAGCGCCTGACCCGCCGTAACGTCGTGACGGCCCGCAGCACCTCTTCGTAACGCGTGTAGAGCGGGGCGAGCCCGAAGCGCAGGACGTCCGGCGGCCGGAAGTCGCCGAGCACGCCGAGCTCGTGCAGCCCGGCCATGGTGGGCTCGGCGTCGGTGAGCGCGACCGAGACCTGGTGCCCGCGCCGGTGATCGCGCGGCGTCCGCACCTCGACCAGCGGCAGCAGCTCGTCGAGGCAGCGCAGGAAGAAATCGCCCAGTGCCAGGCCTTTCTCCCGCAGCACGGCGAGGTCGACATCGTCCCAGACGTCGAGTGCGGCGTCGAGCGCGAGCAGGGACAGGATGTCCGGCGTCCCCGCGCGGCCGCGCGAGATCCCGGCGTTCGCGCGGTAGCCGGGTTCCATCGCGAACGGGTCGGCGTGCCCGGCCCAGCCGGCCAGCGGCTGCTCGAACTCCGGCAGCCATTTCTTTGCCACATAAAGAAAAGCGGGCGACCCAGGGCCGCCGTTGAGGAACTTGTACGTGCAGCCGACGGCGAAGTCCACGCCGAGCGCGTCGAGCTCGATCGGGAGCACGCCGACGCTGTGGCACAGGTCCCAGAGCACCAGCGCGCCCTGCGCGTGCGCGGCCGCGGTGATCACGGCCATGTCGTGCAGCCGCCCGGACACGTAGTCCACGTGGTTGACCAGCACCACCGCGGTGCTTTCCCGGACCTCGAAGAGCAGGTCGGCGGCGGGCACCCGGCGGATCTCGTGCCCGGTCAGCCCGGCCACCTGGTCCGCGATGTAGCCGTCGGAGGGGAACGTGCCCGCGTCGACGAGGATCTCGGCGCGCCCGGGGTTGAGCCGGACCGCCGCGGTGAGCGCCTTGAAGAGGTCGACGCTGGTCGAGTCGGCGACCACGACCTGGCCGGGCGCGGCGCCGACGAGGCGGCCGATCCGCCCGCCGACGCGCTCAGGCGCCTCCCACCATCCCTCTTCCCAAGCCCGGATCAGCCGGCCACCCCACTGCTCGCGGATCACCGCGGCGACCCGCTCGGCGACGTGCTTCGGCGGCGCGCCCAGGGAGTTCCCGTCGAAATAAGCGATCTCCGGGTGGAGGTCGAACTCGGCGCGCTTGGCGGCGAGCGGGTCCTGCGCGTCGAGCTTGGCCGCCGCCTCGTCGAGGCTCATCCGGGGAACTCGTCGGCGAGGGTGTTCCAGAACAACAGCTCGTAGTTCTGGAAGAGCCGGGCGAACAGGTGGGCCTCGCGCTCGTCGAGCCGGCGGGCGTCGATCCCGGCCTGGATCGCGGCGACGGCCTGTTCCTCGATTTCCGGGACGTCCGCGGCGAAGAAGTCGAAGAACGCGCATGCCGCGTCGTCGAAGCCGTAGTGCGCGCGCATCCCGCCGGCGACGTCCTTGCAGTACTTCCCGAACGCGGAGAAGTTGGCGAAGATCCCGGCGACAACCTCGCCAGGCTGGCCGTTCAGCGCCAGCCACGCGACATAGGCCGGGTAGACCTGGCAGCCAGGGCGCGGGCGGACCTTCCCGCGGTCCGGGCCCGCGGCCTTGATCAGCGCGTCCAGCATCCCGTTCGCCTGCTGCTCCCCCGGCGCGAGCCCGCCGAAGAACAGCCGGGCGTTGGGCTCGTCGGCCCGCGCGGCCATGGCGTGGAAGCTGCGCCAGTCCGACAGCGTGATCCGCTTCTCCTCGGCGGCGAGCGCGGCGAACACCGCCCGCGGCGCCTTGCCGCCGGTGATCAGCGGGACCAGCCGGTTGTCGGCGTCGTGCGGTGCCAGCTCGGCCTGGATCGCCTTGATCAGCTCACGCGCGGAGTGCGTCATCGGGCCCCCTTGATCGAGTCCTGCGTGTCCGTTCCATTCAAGCGCGTCCGGCGGTGGCGCGTCTAACGTCGCCGTTATGCAACCACGTATCCACTTCATCACCTTGGGCGTTACGGATATCGACGCCAGCCGGAAGTTCTATGTGGACGGTCTGGGCTGGACGCCGGCGTTCGAGGTCCCCGGCGACATCATCTTCCTGCAGGTCGGTCCCGGGCTGGTGCTCGGGCTGTTCGGCCGCGAGGACCTGGCGGGCGACATCGGCGACATCGCCCCTGGCACCAGCGCGGGTTTCACCTTGTCGCACAACGTCGACAGCGAGGAGGCCGTCGTGCGCGCGTTCGCCGAGGCCGAAGCGGCGGGCGCGACGGTGCTGAAATCCCCGCAGCGGGCCGAATTCGGCGGCTTCCACGCCTACTTCGCCGATCCCGACGGCTTTCGCTGGGAAATCTGCTTCAACCCCGGCTTTTACGTGGACGAGGACGGAACGGTGCGCATCGGCGCGGTGGACGGCTGACCATCCGGCGTCATGTGAAGGCGAGGTTTGTCCTGGCCGCGGTTCTCTATCCAGCACGCCGCGAAGCACCTACAGTGGCCTCCATACCGAGCAGTATGGAGGCCAGCGTTGACCACTCCAGAGTCCGTCGCCGAGCAGGCAGCAGGTCAGACCATCCCGCGGCTGCTGCAGCGCAACGCCGTCGAATACGGCGAGCTGCCCGCGGTCACGTCCTTGGACATCGAAGGCCACCCGACCCTGACCTGGCTCGAGTTCCGCACCGCCATCGCCGAGGTTTCGCGCGGGCTGGCCGGGCTCGGGCTCGGCAAGGGCGACCGGATGCTGATCATGGCGCCCGGCTGCCCCGACCACCTGATCGCCGACCTGGCCGCGGTGCACGTCGCCGCGATCCCGTGCACGGCGTACGCGACGCTGAGCCCGGACCAGGTCCGGTTCGTCGCGCGGCACAGCGCGGCCGGAGTAGTGGTGCTCGGCGGAGCCGACGAGCTGGCCCGCTGGTCGCCGGTGCTCGACGACCTCCCGGCGTTGCGGCACATCGTGATGATGGACGCCGCCGCGATCCCGGCAGGCGACGACCGTTTCCTCGCCCTCGACGACCTTCGCGCGCGAGGCCGTGAAGCGCTTGCTGCCGACCCCGATGCCTTCGACGCGGCGTGGACGGACATCCAGCCCGACGACCCGCTGTCGATGATCTACACCTCGGGCACCACCGGCGACCCGAAGGGCGTCGTGCTGTCGCACCTCAACGCGATTCATCAGGCGTACGCGGTGATCGAGCTGCACGACCCGCCACTGCACGCGACGAACATCGCCTACCTGCCGCTGGCGCACATCGCCGAGCGCGAGCTGTCGGTGTACTTGCCGATCGTGTTCGCCGGCCACGTGCACACGATCGCCAACCCGTCCGGCGTGCTCGGCGCGCTCGGGCAGGTCCACCCGCAGAGCTTCTTCGGCGTGCCGCGGGTCTGGGAGAAGATGGCCGCCGGGCTGAAGAACATGCTCGGCGGGGTCCCGGAGGACAAGCGGAACGCGCTGATCGCGGCGAACGAACTGCTGCAGGAGGGCTACAAGCTGCGCAGTGCCGGCGAGGAGGTCCCGGCGGAGCTGGCCGAGCGGATCGCGAAGACCGACGAGGCCGTGATCGCGCCGGTCCGCGCGCTGCTCGGGCTGGACAAGGTGCTGGTCGCCTCCAGCGGCGCGGCGGCGTTGCCGGTCGAGGTGCTGTACTTCCTGGCCGGGCTCGGCGTGGAGATCCGCGAGGTCTGGGGCCTGTCGGAAACGACCGGCGCGGCGACGTCGAACTCGGGCAGCGCCTTCCGCGCGGGGACCGTCGGCAAGCCGGTCGCCGACGTCGAGGTGAAGCTCGCCGAAGACGGGGAACTGCTGGTCCGCGGCCCGATCGTGTTCCTGGGCTACCTGCAGGAGGACGGCTCGATCGCGCCGTCGACCGACGCCGACGGCTGGCTGGCCACCGGCGACATCGGCACGATCGACGACGACGGGTTCATCACGATCACCGACCGCAAGAAGGAACTGATCATCACTTCGAGCGGCAAGAACATCGCGCCGACGCGGATCGAAGGGATGCTCAAGGAGCACCCCCTGATCGGACAAGCGGTCGCTATCGGCGACGACCGGCCGTACGTCACCGCGCTGATCGTGCTCGACGACGAGATCGCGCCCGGCTGGGCCGCGGCGAACGGCGTCGAGGCGGCGGACGTCGAGGCGCTGGCCGTGCACCCGGCGGTGCGGGCCGAGCTGGCGGCGGCGGTCGAGTCGGCGAACAGCAGGCTGGCGCGGATCGAGCAGATCAAGCGCTATCACGTGGTCACGCGGGCGTGGACGCCCGAATCCGGCGAGCTGACCCCGACGTTGAAGCTCAAGCGCCGGATCATCAACGACCGCTACCGCACCGACATCGAGTCCCTCTACGCCGTGGCCCGGGACCCGGAACCGGCCGCCGGTAGCTGAAGGGGACGTTCATCCCAGCAGCCGGGGTGAAGGGGACTTTCCTCCCACGAGACGAGAGGAAAGTCCCCTTCAGCTCACGCGGTGCGGGGGGTGGTGTCGGTCCACTTGCGCAGGCGCGGCGGGACGCGCTTTTCGAGGCCGTAGTTCTCGAGGTGGGCGCTGAAGACCTCGTCGAAGGCCTTCTGCACGGTCTCGGTGTCCCAGACCGGGCGCTCCAGGATCGGCTGCTTGAGGAACGGCTGCCCCATGACGTGCAGCTGGGGGCCGTTGCAGCGGATCATCTGGCCGGTGATGCCGTCCGAGCCGTCGCCGAGCAGGAACAGCACGACCGGCGCGATCCGCGACGGCGTCCGGTCCGGCGGGCAGGCCCGCAGCGAGCGCTCGGACTTCCAGACCATCCGGGTGTGGGCGAGCGGGCAGACCGCGTTGACCCGGATCCCGGATTCCTCCAGGTCGAGCGCCCAGGAGTAGGTCAGCGACGCGACCGCGCCCTTGCTCGCCGCGTAGACGCCGAGCTTGCGCTGGCCGAGCGAGGCGCCGGAGGAGATGTTCACGATCGAGCCGCCGGTCCCGGCGTCGACCATCGCCCGGATCGCGGCCAGCCCGGTGTACATCACGCCCAGGACGTTGACCTCGACCAGCTCGCGCGCCTGCTCGACGTCGTCCTCCCACGGCAGCGCCTCGTAGTTGAGCGCCGCGTTGTTCACCAGCCCGTCGATGCCGCCGAACTCCTTGACGCACAGGTCGACGATCGCCTGGGCCTGCGCCGGATCGGCCACCGAATGCCCGCTCGCGACCGCGCGGCCACCGTGCGCGCGGATGTTCGCGGCGGTCCGTTCGGCCAGCTCGACGTCGATGTCGTTCACCACGACCGCACCACCGGCCCTGGCGATGTGCACCGCGAACGCCTCACCGAGACCCCGGCCCGCTCCGGTGACCACGACTGCCCTGTCCTGCATCAACCCGTTCATCGTTGCCACTCCCCGCTCACAAGCCGGCACCCGCGGTCCGTCCACCCCACCGGCACACCATCCAGTGTTGGCCCATCTGGGCGGCCGGTCAGTCGCCCGGACGACGAACGGCCGCCGCGCTGCGCCGAACGAGTCACGCTCGATCGGCCCGGAGATACCTCCGCACCGGTCACAGCGGCCGTCCGGCGGCACCCCCCGATGGGTTCAACGGCGTCGACGTTCGCGGTTCCGCCTTCGCCGGTCGGTAATCGGCGGCATACTGATAGTCGCGCCGCACGCCGCGACTGTGACTCGCTCGCCGCCTCCGTCACAGCACAAGCGACAATGCGGGTGGAAAGACGTTCACTCAATCGGGGGGATGTGGCAATGAGGTGACGACCAAGGCGACACCAGGACTGAGCGCCCCCTTGCGGAACGGCGAATACCGCGTTCTGTGGCTGGCCGAAGCCATCTCGAGCGCCGGTGACCAGCTGGCGAAGGTGGCATTGGCGATCCTCGTCTACGGCCGAACCGGGTCTGCGCTCTGGGCTGCAGCCGTGTACGCGCTGACGTTCCTGCCCGCGCTGGCCGGCGGCCTCGGGCTCTCCCACCTCGCGGACCGCTACCCCCGGCGAGCCGTACTGAGCGTAAGTGCGGCACTTCAGGCTGTACTCGTAGGGTTGATGAGCGTCCCCGGCATGCCCCTCGGCGTCCTGTGCACGCTTCTCATCGCGGTCCAGCTCGCCGGTGCGCCCGCCAACGCGGCGCAGAACGCGATCACCCGTGAGGTCTTCTCCGACGACGAGCTCTATCTGCGCAGTCAGGACCTGCGGCACATCACCAACAACACCGTGATGCTGCTGGGGCTGGCCGGCGGCGGCCTGCTGGTCACCCTCGTCGGCACGTCCTGGGCACTCGCGCTCGACGCCATCACCTTCGCGGTCGCCGCGATCATCGTGCGGGTCCGGGTCCACAACCGGCCGGCCGCGGGCGGCGAGAACGCCGCCTGGTTCGGTGCGACCAGGTTCGTCTTCGGGCAACGGCGGCTCAGGGTGCTGATCGCGCTGTCCTGGCTGGTCGGGCTCGCCGTCGTGCCCGAGGGCCTGGCTGCGCCACTGGCCCAGCAGCTTGCTGCGCCGGGGGCAGCGGTCGGCTGGCTGCTCGCGGCGGATCCGCTCGGCTTCGTTGTCGGCGCCTTCGTCCTGTCCCGATTCGCCTCTGCCCGCGTGCGGCAGCGACTGCTCGGCTTCCTCGCCATCACCTCACTAGCGCTGCTCGGCCTGTTCGCGCTGAAGCCGAATCTCGCGATCGCGCTGGTGCTGCTGGCGTTGGCGGGTGCGATGGGTGCCTACATCATCACGGTGAGCGCGACTTTTTCGACCTGGGTGCCCAACGAGCTCCGCGGTGGCGCCGGCGGGCTCTACCGCACCGGCCTGCGGGTGGCTCAAGGCACCGGGGTCGCGCTCGGTGGCGTCGTCGCCCAGGCCACTGGCTCCGCGATCGAAACGATCACGCTGGCCGGTTTCCTCGGTGTAGTCCTCGCGGTGCCCACGGCTCTTTCCTGGAGCCGCGTGCGGCAAGCAGGTCTTGCCGACGCACGGGGCTAGCCCGATGACTGTCGCCGGGCTGCTGCCCGGACGTACTCATGCTTCGCGGTCACGCATGTCAACCTCCACGGGTGAAACGGTCGCAAGGTTCAGTTCCGGATCGGCTCAGGCTTCTCGATCGCGCATGACCAGGCACCTCCTCGTCCTACCGAAAAAACGTGGACCTCGGGATGGATTCTCAGGCTTCACGGTCCGACATCGGAAGGACACCTCCAGTCACCGCGCACCCGGGGAGGGGAATAACGCGACGCGAATCAGGATTCCCTGCGGAGAGGGCCATTACACCTCCTCGCGCGGGGGATCACGAGTATGGACCAACGGGCAAAGCCGGTCGTGGCGAGGGCCAGTCGCCGGGAAGTCGACAGGTGGGATGATACCGACGGTAGATAACGAGATCGCAGCGGGAACCGTCACACCCGTGCGGACCGGCACAACGGAGGGAGGTCGAGCTCGGTGGTACTGAACGACGGCTCGGCCGACAAGCCCTCCGAGCCTTCTCCTGCGATCGGCAATTCGCGGGATTCCACACGCAAATCGCAGCGGGTCGGAAAATACCGGCCGGGCTCGATCCTGAATCGTCTCCGCGGCTGGGATCTGTGGACCAAGCCCCGGCCGATGATCGCGTTCCTGCTCGGCTGGGAAGCTATCGCGGTCGCGGTGTTGATCCTCGGCCTCGTCAGCGAACGACCGACGGCGCTCGTGGACTGGGCCAGGTTCGGGATTCTGGTCGCCTGCGCGACACTGCACATCCAGCTCACCCGGCGCCAGGAAGAACGGCGACGCAACCGGGTCACGGCCGTCCACATCGACTTGAGCGGCATCTGGGTGTTCCCGGGAGCACTGCTGCTGCCAATCCAGCTGACCCTGCTGCTGATCGTGACCGTCCGGTTGCAGCGCTGGTTCAACGCCCGGCGGCCACCGCACAAGTTCGTGTTCACCACGTTCACCCATGCTGTCTCCGCGCTCCTCGCGCGCACCCTGTTCGAGGCTTTCGGCGGCGATCTGGGCCATCTGACGCCGGCAAGCTCGCCCGCCCTGTTCGGCTATTTGATCGTGGTCGGGTTCTGCTATGCGGCGCTGCAAGCCGTGGTCATCGGCAGCCTGCTGGCATTGGGCGGCACTTCCGCCCCGACACTGTCCAATGTGCTCGGCAGTAAGGACGACAACCTGCTGGAGGTCTCGACCATCGGACTCGGCACTGTCGGTGCCGTCCTGTTGGTGAACATCCCTCCCGCCATCGTCATCCTGGTGCTGATCTCCGTGCTGGGCAACAGGCTCGCGGAAATCAACCAGCTGCAGTCCGAGGCCCGAACGGACCCGAAGACGGGCATCTTCAACGTCCGGGGCTGGACGGAATCGGCCGAGCGCGCCCTCGCCCGCGCCGGCCGGTCGAACGAGTCGCTGGCGTTGCTGATGATCGACCTCGACCATTTCAAGTGGATCAACGACACTTACGGGCATCCGGCCGGTGACGACGTACTGCGCGCGGTCGCCCAGACACTGGACGAAATAACCAGGCCGAACGACATCATCGGCCGGTTCGGTGGCGAGGAATTCCTGATCCTGCTCCCGGATATCGACCAGACATCGGCGAAAGTCGCCGCCGAACGCATCCGCCAGGCGATTTCGGAACAGCGGATCCGCACGACGGACAAACGCGGTGGCCAAGCATTGATCAGCGGACGGACGACGTCGATCGGGGTCGCGCTCTTCGGCTCGAACGGCACCTCGGTCAACCAACTCCTACACGCGGCGGACGCGGCCGTCTACGCGGCTAAGGAAGGCGGCCGGAACCAGGTCCGCTTCGCCGACGCCGACCACCGGCTCGACGACGTGAAGCACGGTCAGGAGTAGCGACCGCCTCCGCCAGCTCCGTCATGAGCCTCACCTTGCAGGACGTGGGAGTCCACGCGCACAAGCGGCGACGACGGATATCCGGCCGTAGGTGAACTCGATCTCGTCCGCGAGCGCGTAAGCCGCTTCGAAGATCTCAAGTGCTTCGCTCGCCCTGTGCTTCCGGTAAGCGCACAAGGCGATGATCTCAATACTCCGACCTCGTGCCGACGCTCCCCTGAAGCACCGCGCGGCACGCGGCGCCCGGGCCGAATTCGATATCCGCCCCCCGGCGGGTTCAGCCGCGCAAGGACGCGGTGAGCTCGATCTTGACCGGGATCTCCGCCGTCGTCCGGGTGGGACGGCCGGCGCAACCGGCGTCGAACCGCAGCTCCTCCGCCCGGTAGCCCCCGGACTCGAGGCGCAGTTCGCTCGCTCCCGCCACCGGGTGCGGGTGGCACCGGTGCAGGACCGCTCCGTCGCCGGGACGGTGATCCCTGGCGAGGACCAGGTACTCGTACCCTAGATCATCACCGACGCGGGTCAGGCCGGTCCAGCGGATCGCCCGCAGCGAGAGGGCGGAACCCGTGCGTTCGACGCCGACCGGTTCCTCCGAAGCGACCGCGACCTCGAAGCCGTTGCCGCCGAGCACGAGGGTCATGACGTCGAGGACGGCACCGTACGGGCCGGGCACCGGGCGCACCGGCTGCCAGCGGGTGCACGGCTCGGCGACCAGCCGCGGCGCACGCGGCAGCAGCGCGCCGACGGCCAGCGACGCGGCGAGCCGGACGTCTTCGGGGGTGGGCGTGGCGGGGCGGCACGTCCGGCGCAGTGCCTCGGTCAGCACCCGGAAGCCGATGGCCTCCGCCCAGCTGGTCGCCGCCGCGCGCAGGCCGGGCTCGGCCCGCAGGCGCGGCAGCAGCGGAGGCGGCGGCCCGGAGCGCCGGCCGCCGCTGAACCGCGCGGCCCGGATCAGCCGCGCGGACTCCGGCCGCGGCGCGCCCTCCGGTCCGAGAAAGCCGGTCATCGCCTGGTCCAGCACGGCCAGCTGATGGGTCAGCAGTGCGGCAGTGACCTCGTTGGGATGCCGCTCCCCCAGAAGTTCGACGGGGTGGCGGCGGACGGCATCGGCGAGGATCCGCAGCTCCGGCGTCGGCGGCTCCCGCAGGGCCGCACCCGGCGCCAGCCGGCGCAGCGCCCGGACGACGCTGTCCAGCGGCATCGCCGTGTGTTCGAGTGAGCCGGCAGCCACTACCTTTCCCTCCCCGCGGCGAGGGGGCAGAGCCGGGCCCGGATGCGACGGGGGGACATCCAGGAGGCGGCCCTGCCACCTCTGTTCCACCGGGCATCGCCGCGGCCGGGGAAGCCGCGGCCGGGGAAGCCGCGGCGATGCCCGGTGAACCGGCCCGCCGCGCCACCTTCCTCCCCGAAGGCGTTCCCACCCCGCACTTTCCGCCCCCCTCGACGGTCCGTGCCCACGGCGTCGGCCTGGCTCGTGGCACCACAAGTGACCGCGATGGTGACGCTACGGGGCGACGGCACAGTTTCCCTGGAATCTCGTCACGCAAGTGTATGCAGATGCAGACGTCTCCGGAAGGGTGTTGAGCTGGGGGGATGTGTCCCCATGGGACGACCGGAAGCCCGGTTCGTCACCCGAAGAGGCAGTTCCGGCCACCTGCGCGACACCCGGGGGGGTTATCCCCATATCGGCGCGAAACGCGGGCTGGCACCCTTGTGTCATGGCCGCACCAGCCGAACGAACGAGGGTTCGCCGCCCCTTCTCGACGTCGGCCTGGTTGCTGCTGGTGCTGCTGGTGGTGTTCGCGTTCGGGCTGATCGCCTCGCGCCCGGCCTCGCCGCCGGATCAGGGACCGCCCACCGGGGACGTGCTGGCCGCGCAGAACGCGATCGAGGCGCTGGTCCACCCCGGCCCGGCGCCGACCGCGCTGGGCTTGCTGCCGAAGGACTTCACCGAGGTCAGCGGCGTGAAGCCGGGGTTCATGGCGGCGCGGGACGGGACCGTCCGCGCGGTGCACGTCGACGGTGGGTGTTCGACGCCGTGGGGCGACGACAACACGAAGTGGGACTACGCCGTCCCCTGCAAGGCGCACGATCTCGGCTACGACCTGCTCCGCTACGCCGAGCGCAAGGGTCACGCGCTCGACCCCGAGGTCCGCGCCGCGCTGGACACCCGGCTGTCCGACGACATGCAGCATGCCTGCGTCGTCAATCCGATGAACTCGGCCACCCTCTGCCACGTCGTCGCGTCCTTCTACTCCGCCGGGCTGGTGCTCAACTCGTGGCACCAGCGCTGGGGGCCGCCGGTCGGCGACCCGGTCGGGCCGATGGTCGCCGGCGTGCTGGTGATCGCCTGCCTGCTGGTGTTCCGGCTGCGCGGCTGGCTGCACGCGCGGCGGACCGCCGAGCCACTGCCGCCGCGCGAGCCCGCGTCACCGGTCGGCCGGTGGGCGCTGCTCGGGACGGGCGGGGTCGTTCTGCTGCTGCTCGGCGAGTCGGTGACGGCGCTCGCGCACTGGGCGGGCACGCCGGAGCAGTCGCTCTGGCCGTTGACCTGGCTGGCGCAGCTCGCACCGCTCGTGTTCTTCGCCGGCGGCCACGCCAACGCGGCGGGCTGGCAGCGCGAATCCGGCGGCTACCGGCACTACCTCGCCGAGCGCGCGAGCCCGCTGCTGCGGCCGGCGCTGATCTTCGCCGTCGTCGCGCTGCTGGTCCCGCTGGCGCTGGAACTGCTCGGCATCCCGGCGGGCACGACGGCCACGGTCATGCGGATCGCGCTGCATCCGCTGTGGCTGCTCGGGGTGTACCTGCTGACGATCGTCTGCGCGCCGCCGCTGCTCGCGCTGCACCGCCGTGCTCCGGGGAGTGCGGCCGCGGGCCTGCTCGCGCTGGTGGTCGTCGGGGAACTCGTCGCGAGCTGGTCGGGCTCGCCGTTGCCGAGGTACGCGGCGACGTTCGCGCTCGCGCTCCTCGCGCAGCAACTCGCCTTCGCGCACGCCGACGGCGTACGTCCGTCTCGACGGCTTCTCGCCTTCGCGGCCTTCAGCGGTGTCGCGGGTCTCGCCGTGGCAAGCGTCCTGCTCGGCGGACCACCTGTCCTGCTCGGCAGCCCGGGCGCCCCGGCCGCGTTCTCCGCGCCGCCGTGGGGCGTGCTGCTGCTCGGGCTGACGCAGCTGGGCCTGCTCGGGTTGCTGGCCGCGCCGCTGGGCCGGCTCGGCGAGCGGCGGGCGGTTTCCGCCGCGGTCCGGTTCGTGCTCCGCGCGCCGATGAGTCTTTACCTGGCCTTCCTCGCGGCGATGCTGCTGCTGGTCGCGGTCGTCTACCTGCCGGGCCGGATCGCGGACGGCGTCAGCTGGCTGCTGAAGCCGCGCGTGCTGGTGGCCGTCGGCCTGCTCGCGGTGCCGGCGACGCTGGTGTTCTGGTGGTTCGAGCGTCATCCGGACCGGGGCGTGCGGCCCCGCGCGGCGGACCTGCCCGGCCGCCGGACGGCGGTGCTGACCAGGGCGGCCGCGGTGTTCGGCATCGGCTACGCCACGCTGGGCGTGTTCGGCTTCGCGCTGGCCCGGTTCGGCGGGGCGGCCGCCGACGCCGACCTGCTCGGCCTGCGGCTCGACCCGATCCAGAGCCTGGTCCACCTGCTGCTCGGGGTGTTCCTGCTGCACACGATCCGGATCGGCGCGAGCTCGGCGACCGGCACCTGGCTCGCCACCGCGCTGGCCTGCGCGCCTTCGCTGCTCTTCGCCGCCGACGGCGACACGCCCGGCCTGCTCGGAGTCACCCTGCACGCCGTCACGGCGGTTTTCGCCCTGCTTGCCACGGCGCTCACGCTGGTCCCGGCCCGACGGGCCGTGAACGCGACGTCCTGACCAGGCGAAACCGCGGCGGATGCGGGAAACTGGGTGGTGCGCGCCACATCAGCGGGGGGATGTGTAACGCTACGGCAACCCGGGGACGGCACCATGCGTCCAATCCCCTAACGAGTACCGAACCAGCAGGAAGGAGCCGTCCGCGTGGATCACCCGCCTCGGAACGGGCAAGGCGAACGCCGCCCCGCCCGGCCCAGGCCGGAAGACCCCCGACGTGCTCCAGCGCGGGGCGCGCGGCCGGCCCCGCCCCGGCGTCCCACCCCGCCTCCGCCGCCCCGGCGTAGCTCCTTCCGTGGCGCGAAGGTCGCCTTCGCCGTGGTGTCGCTGCTGGTGATGGGCCTGACCGGCTACGCGTGGGCCGCGATGCAGGGCCTGGTCAACGGCCTGAACTACGTCGACGTCGGCACCGGTGACAACACCGACAAACCCGCCGACGGCGCCCGCGACATCCTGCTGGTCGGCCTGGACAGCCGCACCGACGCCCAGGGCAACCCGCTGCCGCAGGACGTGCTCGACCAGCTGCGCGCGGGCGAGTCCGACGGCGAGCTCAACACCGACTCGCTGATCTTCGTGCACATCCCGAACGACGGCAGCAAGGCCGTCGCGATCTCGATGCCCCGGGACGCCTACGTGGACATCCCCGGCGGCTTCGGCAAGCACAAGATCAACTCGGCGTACGCCCGCGCGATGCTCGCGGCCCGCAAGGACCTGCAGAAGCAGGGCGTCACCGATCCCAAGGAGCTCGACGTCAAGGCCAACCAGGCCGGGGCGAAGGAGCTGATCGCGACGGTCGAGGCGCTGACCGGCTCGCACATCGACAACTACGCCGCGGTCAACCTGCTCGGCTTCAGCGAGATCACCCAGGCCGTCGGCGGCGTGGACGTCTGCCTCAACGACAACGTCAAGGACCAGTACTCCGGCGCGAACTTCACCAAGGGCCGGCACACCATCTCCGGGGTCGAGGCGCTGGAGTTCGTCCGCCAGCGCCACGGGCTGCCCCGCGGCGACCTCGACCGGGTGGTCCGCCAGCAGGTGTTCATGGCCGGGATGGCGCGCAAGGTGCTCTCGGCGGGCACGCTGACCGACCCGGGCAAGCTGAGCGCGTTGATCGACGCCATCAAGAAGTCGGTCGTGCTCAACCAGAACTGGGACATCTTCGGCTTCGCCCAGCAGATGAAGGGCCTCACCGGCGGCCAGCTCGAGTTCCGCACGATCCCGGTGGAGAACGTCGAGTACAAGACGCCCGACGACGGCGTCGCGATCAAGGTCGACCCGGAAGTGGTCAAGGCCTTCGTCCAGGGCGTGGCCGGGCCGCCGCCGGGCAGCGAAACCCCCGCGCCGCAGGCCGACGACAAGAACAAGGCGACCACTGTGGACGTTCGCAACGCCTCAGGCCGCACCGGGCTGGCCGCGAACGTGGCCAAGGACCTCACCGCCAAGGGCTTCACCTCCGGCGACACCGCGAACGCGGCCGCCCGCAAGACCACGGTGATCTGGGTGCCCAAGGGCGCCACCGACAGCGGCAAGGCGGTCGCGGCGGCGCTGGGCGGCAAGCCGACGGTCCAGGAGGACAAGAGCGTCCAGGCCGGGCACGTGATGGTCTTCCTCGGCGCGGACTACCAGGCCTCTTCGGGTGCGGCCGACTCCGGGAACGGCGCGGTCGCCGGGGCGACGTCGCAGCAGCCCGCCCCGCCACCGGTGGCGGACGAGGACAAGCCGATCACCGCCGACGGCGTGCCCTGCGTCAACTGACGCAGCTCCTCCCCTGCTCGGGTTAGCCCGTTCGGCCTAAGTCCCGAATCGGTATAAAACTCGTTCCCGAAACCGCGTAATGGCCCGCCTGTTGCCCACTTTCATCCACGTGAGTGTGCACACGCAGCAGTTTGTCACGTCGGCGAGGGGTGCTGAGGTGCCGTGAGCAGGCAGGGGACACCGAAGTGCTGATCGACGCTGAGGACTACCAACGGGTGCTCGGGGACGAGCTCCGCAAGCTCAGGCGCAGCCGTGGCTGGACGCGCAAGGAGCTCAACCAGCATCTCCAGAGCGAGATCTCGCTCCAGACGTTGGCCACTTACGAACTGGGCACGCGGCAGTGCTCGGTGGTGCGACTGGTCGAGCTGTGCGTCGCGATGGACGAACTGCCCCAGGACCTGATCGCCAAGGTGCACCGCCGCGTGTTCGTCGACGAGCCCGGCCGGGTGCGCGTCGACCTGCGCTCGGTCGTTTCCGGTGCCCCGCCCGAACTTCTGCCGCTGCGCCGCTGGGCCGAGGACCGCCTGCGCCGCCTCGATGAGCACGGCCCGGCCGAGATCTCCCTCGACCTGCCCGCGCTCGAACGGATGGCCGAGCTGTGCGGGCTCCCGACCGTCGACCTCATCGGCAGGCTTCGCCCCTTCGCCACCCACTGATTCCCTCCCTGGGAACGGAAACGGGCCGCTGCCTCCCTGAGCGGCCCGTTCCTCACCTCCGGTCGCCCCTCGCTTCCGGAGTGGTCGGGTCGTCGTGAGTGGTAAGTGACGTTCTAACGTCACTTACCACTCACGACACCTGGCCCGCACCCGGTGAGCCTTCATGAAGTCAGGTCGAAGTCCTCGCGGCGCACCTTGCGGGTGTCGAGCCAGTAGCGCCAGGTGAAGCCCGGCCAGATCGTCCGGTTGACGCCCTTCGCGTCCAGGTACCAGCTCTTGCAGCCACCGCGGGTCCAGATGCCCTTCGCGAGCTTGCGCTGAATGTCCACATTGAACCGCTCCTGCGCCTCCGGCCGCGGTTCGATCGCGCCGCCACGAGCCAGGCGCAGCGCCTCGGCGACGTAGGAGATCTGCGCCTCGATCATGAAGACCACCGAGTTGTGCCCGAGGCCGGTGTTCGGGCCGAGCAGGAAGAACAGGTTCGGGAAACCGGCGACGGTGATCCCGAGATGGGTCCGCATCCCCTCGCTCGCCCACTCCTTGCCGAGATTGCGCCCGTCGCGGCCGACGATCTCCAGGTCGTCGAAGGCATCGGTGACATGGAAACCCGTGCCGTAGATGATCGCGTCGACCTCGTGCTCGACCCCGGCCGCGTCGACGACGCTGTGTTCGCGGACCTCGCGCACGCCGTCGGTCACGACGTCGACGTTGTCCCTCGCCAGCGCCGGGTAGTAGTCGTTGGAGATGAGCACGCGCTTACAGCCCATCGTGTAGTCCGGGGTGACCTTGGCGCGCAGGACCGGGTCCTTGATCGCGCGGTCGATGTTCCGCTTGGCCAGGCGCTGGCCGATCTTCATCAGCCACGACTGGCCGTTGAAGCCGATCGCGCGCGCCTCGAGCAGCCAGTAGAGCAGCGTGCGGTAGGCGCGTTGCGCCGGGGGGAACGCGCGGAACAGCGCCCGTATGCGGCCGGACATCGCGTGGTCGCCCTTGGGCATGATCCACGGCGGCGTGCGCTGGAACAGCGTCAGCGCCTCGACGTCCTTCACGATCCGCGGCACGAACTGGACCGCGCTGGCCCCGGTGCCGATCACCGCGACGCGCTTGCCGGCCAGGTCGACATCGTGGCGCCACTGCGCCGAGTGGAACGCGGGCCCGGTGAAGCGCTCGATGCCGGGCAATTCCGGGATCTGCGGCAGATGCAGCGCACCGACCCCGGCGACCAGGGCGTCCCCGACGAACTCGTCGCCGCCCCGGGTGCTCACGTGCCAGCGGTGCTCGTCGGCGTCCCAGCGCGCGCCGGTCATTTCCTGGCCGAAGCGGATGAAGCGCCGGAGGTCGTACTTCGCGGCGACCTCGCGCATGTACTGCCAGATCTCCGGCTGCGGGGAGTACGCCCGAGACCAGCCGGGGTTCTGTTCGAAGGAGAACGAGTACATGTGCGAGGGGATGTCGCAGGCGCAGCCGGGGTAGCTGTTGTCGCGCCAGGTGCCGCCGACGTCGTGCGCCTTCTCCAGGATGACGAAGTCGTCGCGCCCCTCTTTCCGCAGCTGGATGGCCATGCCGAGGCCGGAGAACCCGGTCCCGACGATGACGACTCCGGTCGTCGTGCGGTCGCCCATGACGCCTCCATTGCCTGTTACTCATCGTCCATCTTACTCAGAGTAGGTTACTGGCCGTAGAGTGTCACTCGTGACCACCGCCAAGCGCAAGCGCATGCCCCGAGCCGAGCGCGAAGCCCAGATGATCGAGATCGCCGAGCAGGTCTTCTCCGCCCGCGGCTACACCGCCGCGTCGATGGACGAGATCGCCGAGCTGGTCGGCGTGTCGAAGCCGATGCTCTACGAGTACTTCAACTCGAAAGAGGGCCTGCTCCTGGCCTGCATCCGGCAGTCACGGGCGGCCCTGCGCGAGGTCACCGAGCAGGCGACGGTCGGCGCGGAGAACGCCGAGGACGCGCTGCGGCGCGGGCTGATGGCGTTCTTCGTGTTCATCCGCGAGCGGCGGCAGGCCTGGTCCCTGCTGCGGCACGAGATGGCGTTGATCGGCACCCCGGCGGCCGACGAGATCGAGCAGACCCGCCGTCAGCAGACCGACCTGATCGCGGCGCTGATGAGCGGCCACTTCGAGGCCGGGGACGACCTGCGGGCGGAGGCGTCCGCCGAGTTCGTGGTCGGCGCCTGCGAACGGCTGGCTATCTGGTGCGAAAGGCACGAAAACGTCACACCGGAGATGGCCACCGAATACGCTATGGACGTGCTGTGGAGCGGCCTCAACCGGCGTGCCCGGTGATGCTTGTGAGGATGCGCGTGCATTAGGCCATTCGGTCGTCACTGCATGCACATTCAGTCAGGTGTCTTGTGACACAGAGTTGTCCTACTGTATCGATGACCCTGTACAAAGTTAGCTGGACTTTCGTGGCCGGGGTGAGGGCGGCGAAAACCACGTCATGAGAACACGGTGGCCGAGTCACGGCTGTGTGAAGCATGCTGGTGAGGGAGAGGGGTGTGGAGGCAGATGGTGGAAGCGATCACGGCTACCTACGTCCAGCAGGACGCCGACTGGACGATCACGGTAACCGGTAACGGCAAGGAGCTGACCGCCCGCGCGCCCGGCATCATCGCCGCCCGGGACCGCGCCGACCAGCTGGTCGAGCAGCTGGAGAGCGTCGGCCGGACCACGGTGGTGCACCTGCTCAACGGCAGTGCGCTGGAGTTCACGAGTGCGTACATGACGGCGCGGCTGACGTTGCCGAAGCTGCCGCCGCTCGAGGTGCCGCCGCCCGGCAGCGTCCCCAGGTCCCTGCCCAGCAGACGGCGGAGAAGAAGCCTGCGATGCCGCCGAGCAAGCAGCTCCCGAAGGCCGTCGAGGACCGGAAGAAGCCCGCGGCGCCCGCCCGCGAGAGCAAGGCGGCGCCGAAGAAGGCCCGCGCCTGAGCGCTACTTGAAGAGCTTGCGCAGCAGCAGGAGGAAGACCAGCACGCCCGCACCGATGAGCGGGTACTTCACCTTGGGGTTGTCCAGCGTGCTGCGCACGCCGTCCTTGGCGCCCTCGGCCAGCTTCTTGGGGTCGGCCTTGACGGCGAGCTGGTCGAACGTCGCCGCCAGCGCGGTCCTGGCCTGTTCGATCTCACGCTCGATCGTCTCGGGATCGCGAGCCACGGTTCCTCCTCGCCGCAAGGGACTCCTGACGCCCCACGTTAGAGGACCGGGTGCGGCAACCCCGCACCGGCCACGCCGGAGGGCACCGAACGTGGCGCACGCTACGCTTTCGAACGTCGGGCCCGTAGCCCAATTGGCAGAGGCACACGGTTTAGGTCCGTGCCAGTGAGAGTTCGAGTCTCTCCGGGCCCACTCCCTCCGGCTACCCGCACCAAGGTGGCCTTCACGGACTTGGGGCGCCGAGGGGTCAGGCGGAGTAGTGGTCGGCGATCTCGTCGCTGGTGGTCAGCCAGATGTCCGGCTGCGCCGCGAGGTACTCCAGCGCCTGGTCCAGGTACTTGGCCCGGAACGGCTGGCCGATCACGAACGGGTGCAGGGCCAGCGCCATGACCCGGCCGCTGTGTGCCGAGTCCGCTCGGAGCTGCTCGTACTG
>CAVXMR010000025.1:0-114057 GCA_963762765.1 uncultured Actinomycetota bacterium | reverse complement strand
TTCGTGGGACCGCGGTCAACCACTTCACGCGGCGATTGTGCCCCAGCCCGGATGGAGCAGCAGCGCGCAGGCCCCGGGGACCCGTTCGGACCAGCCGGGTAACGCTTGGAACGCCGATATCGCCCACCGGGCAACGAGGGGCACGAACCGGACGTCTCCCTCGAACCCAGCGCTGGGACCACCCATCGGCCCTCCCAGGAGGTCAGCGTCATGACCACCACTCTCCGGCGCGCGCTCGGCGCGCTCGCCGCCGCCACCCTCGTCCTCGGCGGCACGCTCGCCGCCGCCGCGCCGGCGTCCAGCGCGGCGCCCGTCATTCCCGCCATGACGGCCATCCGGACCGGCAACAACCCCGGATTCGACCGGGTCGTGCTCGACCTGACCGCCGGGCCCGCCCCGACCGTCGGCTACCTGCTGCTCGACGAGCTGACCTCCGATCCTTCGGGCGAGATCGTCTGGTTGACCGGCGAATACTTCATCAACGTGAATGCTCACGGCGCCGCCGCGCACGACGCCGCCGGGCACCCGACCTACCCCGGGCCGCAGAAGTTCCGGACCCGGAATCTGCAGAACGTCATGGCCGTCGCGGTCACCGGCGACTTCGAAGGCGTGCTGTCGATCGGGCTCGGCGTCCGCTCACGCACCACGGTGAACGTCTTCACGCTGACCGCGCCCAACCGCGTCGTCATCGACGTCGCTCACTGAACGGCGTCAGCGCTGCCGCTCGTAAGGAAGCTTTTCTCCTGCCTCGACCGCGAAGGGCAGGTGGTTTCCGGCGGGCGGCAGCGGGCACGTCGCGAAGTCGGTGAACGCGCACGGCAAGTTGCGCGCCCGCGTGAAGTCGAGAACCACCGAGCCGTCCGAAGCCGGTTCCGGCACCACCAGCGAACGGTTCGCCGCGTACGTCGTGACGCCGCTTGTCGCATCCGTGAAGAGGATGTTCAGCCCGCCGTTCCTGCCGTTGAACGCCGTCAACGTGTGCGAAGCACCGTCATGTTCGAAGTGGACGACGCCGGGCGCGGTGTACACGTGGCTGAGTCCTTCGACAACCGCTCCCACGGTCGTCGGCCGCGGCTCGTCGAACGGCTCGTAGCGGCCGTGGAGCACCCAGGACGGTGAAGGCTCGTACGCCGGGACGCCGTGGAATTCCCGCAGTACCTCGGCTTTCGGGTCGTGCACCCGGATCAGGTAGCCGGACCGCCGGGCGATCTCGATCTCGATGTCCCCGGCCAGCACGCGCACGCCTTCGCCGCTGTTGACCAGCTCGAACCGCCGGATGCACTCGATCGGCGCGCCCTCGTACGTCAGCGAGCCACCGGCGACGTCTACGTAGGCCGCGTCGTCGTCCTGCCACCACAGGCCCGGGATGCCCGGGTACTCGCGCGGGGCGTCGGTCAGCCAGTCCAGCGAGACCAGGGCCAACCAGCCGTGGGGCTGCGCCAGCTCCGCCTCCCGTGCGGTCTTCCAGTCCTGCCACTGCTCGGTGAACGTGGTCATCACGGCCCCTTTTCGACGGCTACCCCGATGGCAACTCCCCATTCCCCACGGTATTCCCCGTCCCGCCATCCGGGCGCGCGCGCAGCCAGCCGATTTCGAGCCCGCCGCCGGCCGGGACCACGACCTGCCGGAACGACTGCGGATCCAGCGCACGGTCCCCTTCGGTGACGACGTCGGCGTAGAAGGCGTCGGACACGATGAGCAGCTGGTCCTCGTCCGGCTCCGCGGCCAGCGCGGACTTCAGCTCGTCGGCCTCGCACAGCCAGGTCGACCGCGCGATCGCCGCGCCGCCGAAATGCGGCGGCCGCAGGACGACGTCGCCGTGGTCGATCGCCACCCGCAGCCGCAGCCTGCCGTAGTCGTTGAGGTGCCGGTTGCGCCGCCGCAGCGCCTGCCCGAGCAGCTCGACCAGATCACCCGCCACCCACGACTTCGGCACCGCCGGCGGGATCACGATCGTCGTGCTGTCCCCACCGGGCCCGCGGTACCAGGACGGCGTCCGGTACGGGATCGGCACCTGCTCGAAGACCTCGTCCAGCACCGAGTCGAGGGTGACGCCGAGATGGATCGAGCGCGGCGTGCGGCCCCGGCTCGGCGCCACGATCCCGATCCGGACCACGGTGGCGGCCAGCGGGGTGGTGCGCACGGCCGCTCACTCCTCGCCCGGCGGGAACGACCACTGCAGGCCGTAGCCGAGGCCCTGGTGCAGCTCGTGGAACTCCAGGCCGACCTCGCCGACGCGGTTCACGGTCAGCGGATCCCCCGAGTCGACGCCGTCGTCGATCACCCGCGGCGGGACGCCGTTGAGGCGCCACACCTTCTCGGGCAGCCGGTCGCGGTCGAAGCGGACGCGCGCGGAGAACTTCTCGCAGCGGCGGAACGGGGTGAGCACGTAGTAGGGCCGGATCGTAGACCGGAAGGGCGTGAACCGGATGCCGTATTCGTGGCGCTGCCCCATGCGCAGCGGGTTCGGCAGCCGGACGACGAACTCGGCGTGACTGGCCGAGACCTGCCGGATCTCCACGATCTCGCCGCCGAACAGAACCTCCGCGGTGATGTCCGGGACCGGCCCGGCCGCGCCGGGCACCGCCGGGACGCTCAGCGCCAGCACCAGCTCGTCCAGCTCGTCGACCTCGGCGACGATCCGGCGTTCCTCCTGCAGGTGGGGCGGGTCTTCGTCGAGCCGCAGCATCGAGCGCATGGACTCGACGTACCAGCCATACGGCGAGGTCGCGCCGCCCCGGCCGCGGGCCGGGTCGCCGAGCAGCTCGTCGAGGAGCTGGAACGCCATGTCGATGCGACGGCGGGCGGTGCGCGGGTCGCGATCCAGCGCGCTCGCGAGCCACGAGATCCGGCGGTCGAGGAACTCTCCCGCGGCCTCCTCGTGCAGGCCGAACGCCGCCAGCGCGGCCAGGCGCAGGTCCGCGGGCAGGCCGCCGCAGAGCTCGGTCAGCCGGAGCACGAGCTTGCGGCGCGCGACCGCGGGCGGGTCGCCATCGGCGATCGAGCAGGCCGCCCGCAGGCACGGCCCGATCCGCTGGTGCAGATCGGTAGCGTCCAGGCCACGGCCACGGCGGAGCTCGTTCAGCTCACGGACGAATGGTGAAGAATTGTCGATGGTCACCGGTCCGGCTCGACCTCCTTGACCACTCACTCGGCGCCGTAAAGAGGTGTGGTCACGATACCAGCGGCAGTTCGCGGGCGGGGTGACAAAAAATGGACAGCACTTTCGAATAATTCCGGCCGACCGGCCCCCCACGAGCCGGCCGGCCGGAGTCACCTGATCGGTCTCAGCGCATCCCGAAGATCAGGGCCCAGATCGAGTGGCTCTCCATCACACACACCTCCTCACTGCTCGACCCGGGCCGGGCCGGAGATGACCGTGGTGTCGTGCACCGAGGGCGAGTCCAGCCTGCCCCCGTCGTTTCCGGTGGCCATGAGAAACCCCGACACGCCACCGATGACGAATGCCACGCAAACCGCCTTGACCATCGTGCGGATTCTGCAGTAGATGTTCACGACAAAGAACTCCCCGACTCGGCCCGGCTTACCTCGGATCGGGCACGGCGCGGCTATTCCGTTAATTGCCTCCGCCGTTTTCGACCCGCTTCAAGCGTGGCCCCGCGGCCGGGAAGTCTCGACGCCGGATGTCACGGTCGTTCTGTGCCGTTCGGCATGGAACCGGCGAGCGCTTGCAGCGCGTTCAGCTTGCGCACCACGATCCGGCGGCGCCCGGTGTCGACGATGCCCCGGGCCCGGAGCACGGCCATCTCGCGCGCCACGGTCCGCAGCGCGGCGCCGACCTGGTCCGCGATGTCCTGCTGGGAAAGGGGAATGTCGATCCGCACGCCGCCCTCGACCGGGCTGCCGTGTTCGGCGACCAGCCGGACCAGCTGCGCCGCGACCCGCTGGGGAACCCCGAGCGTCGCCGAGTCGTCGCGCGCCCTTTCCGCGCCACGCAAGCGGGTCACCACCGATTTGATCATCGCGATGGCGATCTCGGGCCGCGCGCGCAGGCAGGCGAGGAACTGCGCGCCGCTGAGCTGTACCACGGTGACCGGCTCCAGGCTGCGGACCGACGCGGTGCGGCTGCGGCCGGACACCGCGGCGATGTCGCCCAGCACATCGCCGGGCCCGCGCAGGGCGTAGAGCACCTCGCGGCCGTCGTCCATCGTCGCCGACACCCGAACCCAGCCGGAGATCAGGATGTGCACGTGATCGGAGGGATCACCTTGCAGCAGCACGAACTCCTTGGCCCCGAACGAGCGGCGGACGCCGAGACCCAGCAGATAGTCCCGGTCGGCGTCGGACAGATACGCCAGCAGCGCGCCCTCGGCCGTATCCCCCACCTCGAGCGTGGTCATTCCCCGCCTCCGGCACCGCTGGTGAATTCCCACCGTAACCCGGAGCAGCGGCCTTCGGCGACCGTCGGACGGCGGTACCGCTAAGGTCGCCGGGTGGCCGAGCACCCCGAACGAGTCGTGGAGATCTACACCGACGGCGCCTGCAGCGGCAATCCCGGCCCGGGCGGCTGGGGCGCGTTGCTGCGCTACGGCCGGCACGAGCGGGAGCTCTACGGCGGCGACGAAGGCCCCACGACGAACAACCGGATGGAGCTGATGGCGCCGATCCAGGCGCTGGAGAGCCTGACCCGGCCCTCGGTCGTGCACGTCTACACCGACAGCACGTACGTCCGCAACGGCATCACCCAGTGGCTGCCGCGGTGGAAGGGCAACGGCTGGCAGACCGCGGCGAAGCAGCCGGTGAAGAACGCGGATCTCTGGCAGCGCCTTGACGACGCCGGGAAGCCGCACGAGGTGCAGTGGCACTGGGTGAAGGGCCACGCCGGGATGCCGGAGAACGAGCGCGCGGACCGCCTGGCCGTCCGCGGCGCCCACGAGGCCGCCGGGAAACCCGCGCCCGCCTGATCGACCCGATGAGCCATGAAGGCCCCCTTACCAGCCGTGAGAGCCGGTAAGGGGGCCTTCACGGCTCATGGGCACCTGGACAGCAGCGCGCGGACGGCGGAATTCGCGGCGGCGAATACCGCAGGGCGCGGCGGGGCGAATGGCGGAAGCCGGGTGCGGGGAATTGGTCCTCACCCGTCCGGACGTTGCCGGTGCATGATCGACTGGATACGTTTGGCCACGGACCGAAAGGTCCCTTCGCAATGCCGAAATGCCGCACTCTCTTCCACCATTTCCGGGCGTGTTCGAGCGCGCCGGAAAACATCGAGGAGAAAACATGAAGAAACTCAGATCCACGGTCATTGCCGGACTCATGCTCGCTTTCTCCGTGGTCGTACCCCTCGCGGCCACGGAAACCGCCGCCGCGGCCGCGAAACCCGAAACCACCACCGACCCGCTGATGGGCACCCACGCGCCCGCGGCGCCCGGCGCCAAGGCACTACCCCAGGCCTGGTCCGGCTGGGAGGCCCTGGGCGGCACGCTCACCTCCGGAACCGCCGTCTCCTCCTGGTCCTCCGGGCGGCTGGACGTGTTCGCCCGCGGCGGGGACAACGCGTTGTGGCACAAGTGGTACAGCGGCGGCTGGTCCGGCTGGGAGAGCCTGGGCGGCACGCTGATCTCCGCTCCGGCCGCGGTCTCGTGGAGCTCCGGGCGGATCGACGTCTTCGGCGTCGGGACCGACAACGCGCTGTGGCACAAATGGTTCGACGGCGGCTGGTCCGGCTGGGAAAGCCTGGGCGGCTCCCTCATCTCCGCACCGGCCGTCGCCTCGTGGGCACCGGGTCGGCTGGACGTCTTCGGCGTCGGCGCCGACAACGCGCTGTGGCACAAATGGTTCGACGGCGGCTGGTCCGGCTGGGAAAGCCAGGGTGGCTACCTGACGTCCTACCCGGGCGCGGTCTCGTGGGGTTCCGGCCGTATCGACGTGTTCGGCCGCGGCAGTGACAACGCGATGTGGCACAAGTGGTACAGCGGCGGCTGGTCGGGCTGGGAAAACCTCGGCGGCGGCCTGACCTCCGGGGTCGGCGTCTCCTCGTGGGCGTCCGGACGGCTCGACACCTTCGTCCGCGGCGGCGACGGCGCGATGTGGCACAAATGGTACAGCGGCGGCTGGTCCGGCTGGGAAAGCCTCGGCGGCGGCCTGCTGAGCGGCGCGTCCGCGGTTTCCTGGGGATTCAACCGGATCGATACCTTCGTAGCCGGCACCGACTCTCAGCTTTACCACAAATGGTGGGCGTGAATTGCGTAACGGCGCCTGAATGATTTCCTCCGGCCTTCCGTCACCCGGCGGAAGGCCGGATGCCACAATCACTCCGTGACACCCCGGACCTGCCCCTGCGGCCTCGGCGAGCCGTACGCCCTCTGCTGCGGCCGCTTCCACGACGGCACGCAGCACGCGCCGACCGCCGAGCTGCTGATGCGCTCGCGGTTCAGCGCGTTCGCCGTCGGCGACACCGCGTACCTGCTGCGCACCTGGCACCCGGACACCCGACCCCCACGGCTCGGGCTCGACCCGGACCAGGAGTGGACCCGGCTGGAGATCCTCGGCCGCACCGGCGGCGGCCTGCTCCAGAACGAGGGCACCGTCGAGTTCCGCGCCCACTACCGTCACCTGGGCCAGACGGACTCGATGCGCGAGAACAGCCGGTTCCGCCGCGAAGGCGGCCGCTGGCTCTACCTGGACGCGCTGGCCTGAGGACATTCGGACAAACAGACCCGCCTGGCACTGTTCCCGGGGTGATCGGCCCGCTACTATCACCCTCGATTGTTAGGGAACTTTCTTAACAATGGTCCTCGGTCCCCCGCCGCCGTGTGCCTGAGGAGGCGCGCTCGTGAGCTATCGGCAGAGAAAATCCCGGATACCCCTGCGGCTGCTGGCCGCCGTCGCGCTGGCCGTGGCGGTCAGCGGGGCCACCGTCCCGGCGGCCACCGGCCAGGAGCCCGCGAAAACCGCGCTGTCCGTCGGTGCCGCGGCCGGCACGGCCACCGCGGTCCCCGGCTACCTGATCCAGACCTCCGCCCAGGTCAGCGACGATTCCGCGGTGTCGAAGCCCGGGTTCCCGACCAGCGGCTGGTACCCGGTGAGCGCGCGCTCGACGGTGTACGCGGGCCTGCTGCAGAACGGCAAGTACGCCGACCCGTTCTACTCGACGAACATGAAGAACGTGCCGACCGCGGACTTCAAGGTCCCCTGGTGGTACCGCACCGACCTGAACCTCGACGACACCTCCCAGCGCACCTACCTGGACTTCAGCGGCGTCCTGTCGAAGGCCGACGTCTGGGTCAACGGGACGCGGATCGCGGACAAGGTGGCGGTCAACGGCGCCTACACCCGCCACGACCTGGACATCACCGCGAACGTGCACACCGGCACGAACAGCATCGCGTTCAAGATCTACCCGAACGACCCGAACAAGGACCTGTCGATGGGCTGGATCGACTGGGCCCAGACCCCGCCGGACCAGAACATGGGCATCGTGCGTGACGTCCTGGTCCGCCGCAGCGGGCCGGTCGCGCTGCGCGGCGGCCACGTCGTCACCAAGCTGGCCTCGGGGCTCAACCACGCCGACCTCACCGTGAAGGCCGACGTCCGCAACGACTCGGCGAGCGCGGTCTCGACGACCGTGTCCGGCACCGTCGCGGGACGCGCGATCAGCCAGACGGTTTCGCTGGCGGCCAAGGAGACGAAGACGGTGACGTTCCCGGTCATCGGGATCGACAACCCCGCGCTCTGGTGGCCGGCGGGCATGGGCGCGCAGTCGCTCTACGACCTCGACCTCACCGCGAACGTCGGCGGCACCGCGTCCGACTCCTCGCACTCGCGCTTCGGCGTCCGGGACGTCAAGGCGCCGCTGAACTCCAGCGGCGGCCGCTCGTACACGATCAACGGACGTCCGCTGCTGATCAAGGGCGGCGGCTACTCGCCGGACCTGTTCCTGCGGTGGAACGAGCAGTACGCGGCGGACAAGCTGGCCTACGTGAAGGACCTCGGGTTCAACACCGTGCGCCTGGAGGGGCACATCGAACCGGACGAGTTCTTCGACCTCGCCGACGAGATGGGCGTGCTGACGCTGCCCGGCTGGGAGTGCTGCGACAAGTGGGAAGGCCAGGTCAACGGCAGCGAGAAGGGTGACCCCTGGACCTCTGCCGACTACCCGGTGGCCAAGGCGTCGATGACGTCGGAGGCCGAGCGGCTGCGCGATCACCCGAGCGTCATCTCGTTCCTGATCGGCAGTGACTTCGCGCCCGACGCGACGATCGAGAAGAACTACCTCGACGCGCTGCACGCCGCCGACTGGGGCACCCCGATCGTCGCGGCCGCGTCCGCGAAGTCGTCGCCGCAGCTCGGCGCGTCCGGCATGAAGATGAACGGGCCGTACGAGTGGATCCCGCCGAACTACTGGTACGACAAGGCGCACAGCGATGGCGGTGGCGCCTGGAAGTTCAACTCGGAGACCAGCGCCGGACCGGACATCCCGACCATGGACACGCTCAAGCGGATGATGTCGGCCAGTGAGCTCAACACGCTGTGGTCGAACCCGTCGGCCGCGCAGTACCACCGGTCCTCGTCGTCCACGTTCGCGAACCTGAAGATCTTCGGGGACGCGCTGTCCGGCCGCTACGGCGCGCCGGCGAACCTGAACGACTACGTCCGCAAGGCGCAGCTGGCGCAGTACGAGAACGTCCGGTCGGAGTTCGAGTCGCACAACCGGAACTTCACCGACAGCTCGAACCCCTCGACCGGGCTGATCTACTGGATGCTCAACAGCGGCTGGACGTCGCTGCACTGGCAGCTGTTCGACGCCTACCTCGACCAGAACGGCTCCTACTTCGGGGCCAAGAAGGCGAACGAGCCGCTGCACATCCAGTACTCCTATGACAACAAGTCGGTCGTCGTGGTGAACCAGAACCACGCGGCGGCCTCCGGGCTCACCGCGTCGGTGAAGCTCTACAACATCGACGGCACCGAGAAGTTCAACCAGAGCAAGACCGGCCTGTCCGTCGGTGGCGACGGGGCGAAGGCCACCGCGCTCACCATCGGCACGGTGTCCGGCCTGTCGACGACGTACCTGGCGAAGCTGGTCCTGACCGACTCCTCGGGCAAGGAGGTCAGCCGCAACGTCTACTGGCTGTCCACCAAGTCCGACACCATCGACTGGGCCAACAACGACTGGTACTACGCGCCGACGACGTCGTATGCCGACCTGTCCGGGCTCAACAGCCTGGCCGCGGTCACCGTGGGTGCCAACGCGTCGTCGACGACCAATGGCGACATGACGACCACCAAGGTGACGCTGACCAACACCTCGTCGGGCAAGACCCCGGCGTTCATGGTCGACGCGCACGTGGTCGGAACCGCCGGCGCGCCGGTGCTCCCGGTGCAGTGGAACGACAACCAGGTCAGCCTGTGGCCGGGTGAGTCGACCACGCTCACGGCGACTTACCGCACGGCCGACCTGCACGGCTCCGCGCCTTCGGTGCGGGTGTCGGGCTGGAACTCCGGCACGCAGACCGTGCCGGCGGGCGGCTCGGGCGGCGGTGACCAGCAGTCGCCGAGCGTCCCGGGCAACCTGCGCTCGACCGGCGCGACCGCGGACAGCGTCTCGCTGGCGTGGGACGCCTCGAGCGACAACATCGGCGTCACCGGCTACGACATCACGGTGAACGGCTCGGCGGCGACGTCGGTCAGCGGGACGACGGCGACGGTGTCCGGGCTGGTGGCCGGGACGTCGTACTCCTTCGCCGTGCGAGCTCGCGATGCAGCGGGCAATGCCTCGGCCTACAGCCCGGCAGTCACGGCCTCGACCACCGGCGGGGGCGGCACCCCGGCCGACTACCAGGCCGAGGGCGCGACGATCACCAACGGCGTCGTGGAGTCGAACCACACCGGGTACACCGGGACCGGGTTCGTCAACTACGACAACGCCGTGGGTAGCGCGGTGGAGTGGACGGTGAACTCGGCCGGCGGCGCCGCCGACGTCGTCTTCCGGTTCTCCAACGGCACCACGGCGAACCGGCCGATGACCATCACGGTCAACGGCGCCACGGTGGCGACCGGGGTGTCCTTCCCGAGCACGACCAACTGGGACACCTGGCAGACCGTGACCGTGCACGTCACCCTCACCGCGGGGGCGAACAAGATCAAGGCGACCGCGACGACCGCCAACGGCGGCCCGAACGTCGACAAGATCACCGTCTAGCGATTGGCCGTGAAGGCCCCCTTACCGGCTGTGAGAGCCGGGCAGGGGGGCCTTCACGGCTGACGCGAGCAAAGTCCCCCTCACTCCACCGAACCACCAAGCCCAAGTCCGTGAATGCCACATTCACGGCGTCTTGGGCCCTCAATGTGGCATTCACGGACCTCCACTTACCCCTCAATAACTCCAGAGCAGGCGCTGGGCACGGTCCGGGTCGGAAACCGTGGTGCTGAGGTCGTCGAAGAGGCGCGTGACGCGGTCGGACTGCGTGTAGCGCGGCCAGCCGGGATCGCCGGTGGCGACGAAGCGGACCCAGGCGCCGAACATCTCCGTGGCCATCGCCTGCATCCGTTCCGCAGGCCGCCGACGGCCCGCGAACAGGAACCGCCAATTCGGGTTGCCGATGTCGTCGAACATCAGCGGCAGGTCCAGCCCGTGCGGCGCGCCGAGGCCCTTGCCGCGCGGGGCGATCCGCCAGTCCAGCCGGTACATCCAGGCCGCGCCGCCGGCGCCGTACTGCGCCTCGGCATAGCGGATCGCGGGCAGCCACCAGTCCCCCGCGGTCAGCGCGCGGTTGCGGATCTGCTCGGCGGGCCAGTCCAGCAGCGTGGAATACGCGGCGACAGCCTTCTCGATCGCCTCGGCGTCGAGCATCGTGGAGCCGGTGCCGAGCAGCTTCGCGCCGTTGGCCTGCAGCCAGGTGAAGAGGTCCTGCTCGTCGTTGGCCGAACCGATCAGCAGGCGGACATCGCGCGCCGCACCGGCCGCGACGGCGTCGAGAGGGCGTTCGGGAAGCAGTTCGTCACCGACGACCACGCGGTAGGTGACCAGGGTGCCGGACGCGGCCGCGACCCGTTGCTGCGCCTCGAGAATCTGCGTCATCGGCAGCGTCCGCAGCTCATCCGGCGTCACGGCAAGCTCGGACAGCACCGCCTCGGCGACCTTCGCCGCCTGGTCCGGCGTGTGGACGACCGAGCCGACCCCGGTGCCGCTTTGGACGACGGCCTGGGCGACCAGTCCGCGGGTGGCGGGCACGGCCAGCAGCGTCCCGACCGTGCGACCGCCGTTGGACTGTCCGGCGAGCGTCACCCTGGCCGGGTCGCCACCGAACGCCGCGATGTTCGCGTGGACCCACTCCAGCGCGTGGACCTGGTCGCGCAGCGAGAGGTTCGAATCGGCGACGCCAGGCAGGTGCAGCATCCCGAGCACGCCGAGCCGGTAGGCGATGGTCACCACGACGACGCCGCGCCGGGCGTACGCGGAGGCGTCGAACTGGTGCGGCGCGCCCATCACGCCGCCCCCGCCGTGGATCCACACCAGCACCGGGTACGGACCGGGCGAGGCCGGTGCGTAGACGTTGAGGTAGAGGCAGTCCTCGTCGCCGATGAAGCCACGACCGGTGAGGTCCGGCTGCGGCGCCCGCGCGGCCCACTTCGTGGCGTCGCGGACGCCGTCCCACGGCGGCACCGGCTGCGGCGAGCGGAACCTCAGCTCCCCCACCGGCGGCACCGCATAGGGCACGCCGAAGAACGTCCTGACCCCGCCTGACTCGGTGCCGCTGAGCGCACCGGCGGCGATCTCCACCCCTGTCACCGGGCCCAGTTTAAGGACTCGTGAGCGTTCCGGGCGGTTCTAACCGCCCGGAACGCTCACGAGTTCAGGACCCGGCGGGCCAGGTGACCTGCGGCGACTTGTAGTAGTTGATGCCCAGCAGCTTCCACAGCGGCCCCTGCGCGCCGAGGCGCTTCGAGAACGCCGTCCAGTTGTGGGTGCTCTGCGGCGACCAGCCGAGCTCGGCGAGCGCGGGCAGCCGCGGGAACGCCATGTACTCGATGTCCGCGCTGGTCTTGATCGTCTCCGTCCACAGTGGAGCTTCGACCCCGGCCACCATCGACTCGGTGACGCCCGACAGGTACGCGCCGGGGTTCCAGTCGTAGGCCTTCTTCACCTCGGTGAGCCCGGCCCAGTCCTGCCCGAGCTTGGTGGACGACGTGTACTTCATGTCCAGGTAAGCACGATTGGCCGGGGACATCACGATCTTCGTCCCCTTCTTCGCCGCCGCGGCCACCGCGCTGTCGCTGGTCGTGGTGTCCCAGAACTGCGCCATCGTCCCGGCCGCCGGGGTCGCGTTGACGATCTCGTGCCAGGCCAGCGCGCTCTTGCCGTGTGCGGCGGTGAGCTGCTGGACGCGGTTCATGAACGTCTTGTAGTCGGCCGGTTTCGTCGACTTCGCCTCGTCACCGCCGATGTGCACGTACCCGCCCGGCGTCAGCGCGGCCAGCTGCGTGAGCACCGCGTCCAGGAACGTGTAGGTGATCTCCTTGGACGTGCAGAACGAGCTGAACCCGACGTCGGTGCCGGTGTAGAGCGCGGGCGCCTTGCCGTTGCAGTTCAGCTCGGCGTAGGAGGCGAGCGCGGCGTTCGTATGGCCCGGCATGTCGATCTCCGGGATCACCGTGATGTACCGCTGCGCGGCGTACGCGACGATCGCGGAGTAGTCGGCCTGCGTGTAAAAGCCACCTGGACCGCCGCCGACCTGGGTGCTGCCGCCGTAGCTGGTCAGCCGTTCCCAGCCATTGATCGCGATCCGCCAGCCCTGGTCGTCGGACAGGTGCAGGTGCAGCCGGTTGATCTTGTACCGGGCGACCTGGTCGATGTACTTCTCCACCTGCGCCACGCTGAAGAAGTGCCGCGCGACGTCGAGCATCGCGCCGCGGTAGCCGAAGCGCGGGTGGTCGACGATCTTCCCGCCACCCACGGTGAACGGCCCGGTCGCGACGGTCGAGCCTTGCGCGGCGGGCGGCAGCAGTTGCAGCAGTGTCTGGACGCCGGTGAACAGCCCCGCGGCCTGCTTGGCCCGGATCGTCACGCCGGAGGCGGTGACGTCCAGCTGATAGCCCTCGGTGCCGACGCTGTCCGGCGCGCCCGAGAGCAGCAGCCGGACGCCGTCGCCGTCCGACGGCGGGGAGTGCACCGGGATCGCGTAGCCGGTGGACCGGCGCAGGATCGCGGCGAGGTAGTCGCCGATCCCGGCGACATCGGTGGAGATCGCGATGCCGGAGCCAAGGGTGTAGCT
Organism: uncultured Actinomycetota bacterium; assembly: GCA_963762765.1. Lineage (GTDB taxonomy): Bacteria > Actinomycetota > Actinomycetes > Mycobacteriales > Pseudonocardiaceae > Amycolatopsis. The sequence continues at coordinate 100,819 of CAVXMR010000025.1, read as the reverse complement.
CACCCCGCCCGCCGGGGTCGAACTGGCCGGGGCGGGGACGATGCTGCTGTACGGGACGGGCGCCGGAGCGGCCGAAGCGGCAGGAGTCATAGCACTCATCAGTACCCCGGCCGCGAGGGCCGCGGTGAGACCGAGCCGCCTGCGCGTTGCCATCTGAAACCTCCATGATCAAGGACAGGAGGTTCAAGGAACGGCGGCGTTTCCTCCTTGAGCCGAGCTGATTCAATCAGACACCCGCCGCACGCGGGTGGCGGCCGTCCGGGTGATGATGAGTCCGTGCACATCGCGGCAGAGATAGTGGGCCTGGTCGTGACGGTCCTGGTGGTCAGCGCGGTGGCGCGGCGGCTGGACTGGTCGGCGCCGTTGTGCCTGATCGGCGTCGGCGTGGTCGCGTCGTACCTCCCCGGCGTCCCCGAGTACCGGCTGGACCCCGAGGTCGTCCTGCTCGGCCTGCTGCCGCCGCTGCTGTACTCGGCGGCGATCCAGACGTCGCTGGTGGACTTCCGGCGCAACCGCGGCGCGATCGGCCTGATGTCGGTCGGCCTGGTCGTGTTCACCGCGCTCGGCGTCGGGCTGGTCACCTGGGCGGTGATCCCCGGGCTGCCGCTGGCCGCCGGGATCGCGCTGGGCGCGGTCGTCGCGCCGCCGGACGCCGTCGCCGCCAGCGTCGTCGCCCGCCGCGTCGGGATGCCCCGCAAGCTGATCCGGCTGCTCGAAGGCGAAAGCCTGTTCAACGACGCTGCCGCGCTGGTCGCCCTGCGCACCGCCATCGCCGCCCTCGCCGGCTCGGTCAGCATGTGGCAGATCGGCGCGGACTTCCTGCGCGCGGCCATCGGCGGGATCGTGATCGGGCTCGTCGTCGGCTTCGTCATCGCCGCCATCCGCGCCCGGATCGACGAGCCGGTGCTCGACACCGCGCTCTCGTTCGCGGTGCCGTTCATCGCCTACATCCCGACCGAGGCGATCCATGGCTCGGGCGTGCTGGCCGTGGTCGTCGCCGGCCTGATCCTCGGGCACAAGGCCCCGCAGATCCTCTCCGGCTCGTCGCGGCTGGCCAGCAGGCTGAACTGGCAGACCATCGCGTTCCTGCTGGAGAACCTGGTCTTCCTGCTGATCGGCCTGCAGCTGCGGCGAATCCTCGACGAGGTCCGCGACAGCGGGCTGAGCCTGCTCGCGCTGACCGGGATCTGCGCCGCCGTGCTCGGCGCGACGATCCTCACCCGGGTGCTCTGGCTGGTCGGTATCGGCACGGTCAAGCGCGTCGTCCGGCAGCTGAAGCCGGGCAAGAAGGGGAAGAAGATCTGGCCGTGGCGGTACTCGGCGGTGATCGCGTGGGCGGGCATGCGCGGCGTGGTCACCCTGGCGGCCGCATTCATCCTGCCCGCGGACACCCCGCAGCGGGCGGTGCTGGTGCTGGCCGCGTTCGTGGTCGTGGCCGGCACGTTGCTGGTCCAGGGCATGAGCCTGCCGCCGCTGATCCGGCGGCTGCGGCTGCCGCGCCCGGACCCGGCGGAGGACGCGCTGCAGGAAGCCGCGGTGCTGCACGACATGACCCGGGCGGCGCTGCTGAAGCTCGAGGAGATCCAGAGCCCCGACGACCCGCCCGAGATCGTCCAGCGGATCCGCGATCGGCTCCAGCACCGGACGGACTCGGCGTGGGAGCAGCTCGGGCGGCAGAGCGCGCTCGCCGAGACGCCCAGCGACGCCTACCGCCGCCTGCGCCTCGAGCTGCTCGAGGTGGAACGCGAGCAGTTCCTGAAGGCCCGCGCCGGCGGGACGGCCGACGACGACGTCCTGCGTCGCGTGCTCGAGCGGCTCGACATCGAGGAGTCGATGCTCGACCGGAACGAAGAGGAGCCCGCGGAGGAAGGCCGTGAGCTGCGCACCCCGGCCGCGACGGCGGGTACGTGCAAGCACCTTTCGCACGAGTGGGTCGACAAGGAACCGAGCTCGGCCGACAGCTGCGCGGCCTGCATCGAGGAGGGCACCACCTGGGTGCACCTGCGGATGTGCCTCAAGTGCGGCAACGTCGCCTGCTGCGACTCCTCGCCGCGCCGCCACGCCACCGCGCACTTCAAGGAGAGCCGTCACCCGGTGATGCGCAGCTTCGAACCGGGCGAAACCTGGCGTTGGTGTTTCGTGGACAAGCAGCTCGGCTGAGCCCACTACAGTCGAGGTCATGAGCACGCCTGAGCAGGAGATCGAGTACCGCCAGCACCGGTTCTCCCCGCCGCCCGGCGCCACCGAGATCTTCCTCGTGCGGCACGGCGAGTCGGCGCCCGCGCGGGCCAGCAGGCCGTTCGACCTGGTCGACGGCCAGGCCGACCCGGACCTGGCACCCGAGGGCCGCGACCACGCCGAGCGCGTCGGCAGGCGGCTGGCCGGGGAGCGGATCGACGCGATCTACGTGACGACGTTGCGTCGCACGAGCCAGACCGCGGCGCCGCTGGCCGCGAAGCTCGGCCTGACCCCGGTCGTCGTGCCGGAGCTGCGCGAGATCCACCTCGGCGACTGGGAGGGCGGGCTCTTCCGCCAGTACACGACCGACGGCCACCCGATCGCCGACCGGCTGTGGACCGAGCAGCGCTGGGACATCATCCCCGGCGCCGAGTCCGACGAGGTCTTCGGCGCGCGCATCCGAAGCGCGCTCACCCGGATCGCGACGGCGCACCCGGACCAGCGGGTCGCGGTGTTCACCCACGGCGGCGTGATCGGCGAGGTGTTCGCGCAGGCCAGCCGCGCGGTCGAGCGGTTCGCGTTCCTCGGCGCGGACAACGGCTCGGTGTCGCACCTGGTCGTGCACGGCGACGTCTGGATGGTGCGGCGCTTCAACGACACCGCCCACCTCACCCCGCCGCTCGGCTGATCCGCCCGGCGGCCACCAGCTGCACGGTGACCAGGATCGAGACGGCCTCGGCGGCGAGCAGGCCGATCAGCACCAGGACCTGCGTCATCCCGGCCTCGACCGGGCCCGCGCCGCCCAGCAGCACGCCGACGTAGGCGCCGGGCAGGGTTACCAGGCCGACCGTGCGGGTCTGGTCGAGCGCCGGGATGAGCGCGTGGCCTGCGGACGGGCGGCAGATCTCCAGCGCGGCCGGGCGGGGCAGGAAACCCAGCGCCAGCGCCGCTTCGTACTCGCCGTGGCGTGCCTTGAGCTCGTCCAGCGCGCGGCGGGCCGCCTGCGACGTCGCGGTCATCGCGCCGCCGATCACGATGCCCGCGATCGGGACCACCGCGATCGGCCGCAGCGGAACGACCCCGGCGCCGAGCACGAGCGCGAGCACCGGCGCGACACCCGCGCCGATCGCGAGCGCGGTCCACGGCAGGATCCGCCAGGCCGCGATCCGCCGCGCCGACGTCACCGCGGCGATCGTGAACATCAGCAGGACGAACAGGCCGGTCAGCGGGGCCGAGCGGAGGATCGCGGTGATCACCAGCGACACCAGGGCGAGCTGGAGCACGGCGCGAACGGCGGCGATCAGCACCGCACGCCCCTGGCCGAGCTCCCCGAAGCGGACGACGAGCGCGCCCGCGACCGCGAGCACCACCAGCACGCCGACCAGCGCCGGCCCGAACTTGATCGCGGCGTCCGTCACGCCATGGATACTGCCCGAGTCAGGCGACGCAGCCGAACAGGGCGCCCTCACCGTCGACGGTCTTGTCGGCGACGACCACGCCGTCGACCACGATCCGGCAGCGTAGTTCGCCAGGACCGGCGTTCTGCGCGGACAGACTGTAGAACTCGGTCCGGTCGGCGGGGCCGGTGCGGACGAACGACGTCGTCCACGGCGTCGCGACTTCGGATTGCTGGATCAGCGAAGCGCCTTCGCCCGCGTACGTGAGATTGCGGGCGCCGTGCGGACCGAAGAGCTCGTAGACCACGGAGTGGCTGACCGTCTGGATTACCGACACCGGCGGCGGGACGGCCGCGGGCTGGTCCTTGAGCGGGCGTCCCGCCTGCGGCATTACGTAGGCCGCGACCACGATGGCCACCACGACGACACCGAGCACGACCACGACGTTGCCGAGCGAGCTTCCCCTGGCGGCCTTGCCCGGCTCCGGCGGGGCCGGGGCGAGCGATGCCGAGGGGGTCGCGGCGGGAACACCCATGGAGAGGACTTCTCTCGGTCGAGCGAGTACGACGACTACTTCTCGCCGATGTGTCGCAGAGCGTTAGCCGTTATCTCCGAGAAATCAAATTTTCACCCAATCGGGTGTGTTCATCAGTCGACGAGCCCTGCGGCGGCGAGCATGCGCAGCACCCGTTGACCCGCAGGCGGGCAGGTCGCGGCGTCCGTGGAGGACAGCCACGCGGCCTCGGCGATCTCCCGCGACGGCGTCGGCTCGCCCCGGTGATCGGCGGTGTAGCAGGTCATCCGGACCAGGCGGCCGTCCGCGTAGCCGTCCGCCTGCTCCTCGAGCGCGGCGAAGAAGCGGAAGCTCAGCGGGTCGAGCTCGATGCCCAGCTCCTCGCGGATTTCGCGGCACAGCCCGGCGACGTCGCCCTCCCCCGGCTCGCGCTTCCCGCCTGGCAGGTAGAACTTCGCCTTCCCCGCGGTGCGGACCGAAAGCAGCCGCCGGTCGCGGACGTGGATCCAGGCCAGGGAGTCGATCGGGGTCATGAGCGCGATTCTGTCGTACCCCTGGAGGATGATCGGGGTATGTACGAGGAGACGGCGCCACCCGGCATGCTCGCGGGCTTCGCGCGCTGCTTGTGGCGCTCGGCCTCGGCCGGGCCGAAGCGGATCGTGCCCGACGGCTGCCTCGACCTGGTGGCGGGCAATCAGGAGCTCTTCGTCGCCGGGCCGGACACCGGCGCCTGGTCGTCGGTCACGCGGCCGGGCGCGGTGCTGACCGGGCTGCGGTTCGAGCCCGGATTCGCCCCGGCGGTGCTCGGCGTGGCGGCCGACGAGCTGCGGGACCAGCGGGTGCCGTTGCGCGAGCTCTGGGGTCGCGAGGGCGCGCTGATCACCGAGCAGGTGCTCGCCGGGACGCTGTCGCTCAGCGCGGTCGTGGCCGAGCGGCTCGGCGAGGCGAAGCCGCCGGATCCCGCGGTGAACGCGCTGATTCGGCGGTTGGACGCGGGTCCGTCGCGGGTCGCGCCCGCGGCCGGGCAGCTCGCGGTCGGCGAACGCCAGCTGCGGCGCCGGTTCGTCCAGGCCGTCGGGTACGGCCCGGCGACCTACCTTCGCGTGACACGGTTCCGGCGGGCCATCGACCTCGCGTCGCGCGCGCCCGGGCTGGCCGCGCTCGCCGCCGTCGCGGGCTATGCCGATCAAGCGCATCTGAGCCGGGACTGCCGGGACCTCACGGGGTTGACGCCGCGTGCTTATTTCGTCACTCATTCCACTGTGGACAGATCATCACCCGAAGTCGCCACCCAGCGGGAAAGCCGTTCGGCGTAACACTTCCGGGTCCACACGAAAGAAGTAACCAGGCCGATAGGTAAGCGGAAGGTAAACGATTACCTCGGGCGCTATTCTTCCCGGGCGAGGTGTTGACCAAGCATCAGGGCAGGAGGGTCGCGTTGGCCACCATCAGTGACGTGGCGGCGAGGGCCGGCGTCTCCACGGCGACCGTGTCCCGCGCCCTCAACGGAAAGTCCACAGTGGATCCGACGCTCGCGGCGCGGGTCCAGGAGGCCGCCGCCGAGCTCGGCTACCACCCGAACGGCCTGGCCAGGAACCTGCGCCGGCAGGAGACCGCGGTACTGGCGTTGATCATCTCCGACGTGGAGAACCCGTTCTTCACCGCGATCGCCCGCGGCGTCGAGGACCTGGCCCAGCGGTCCGGGTATTCGGTGGTGCTCTGCAACTCCGACGAGAACGACGACAAGGAACGGCGCTACATCGAAGTGGCGCTGCAGGAACGCGTCGCGGGGGTGGTCCTCTCCCCCAGCGGCCGGTCCACGAACGTCGAGGGGCTGCGCCGCCAGGGCACCCCGCTGGTCGCGGTGGACCGCCCGCTGCCGGGCGGGATCGGCGATCAGGTGCTGGTCGACACCCGGCACGCGGCCGCGGAGGCGACGCGGCACCTGCTCGCCGGCGGGTACACCCGGATCGGCTGCCTGACCGGCCCGGCCGGGGTCCGCACGGCCGACGACCGGCTCGCCGGGTACACCGACGTCGTCGGCGAGCCCGCGATGCTGTTCCGGCGGGCCGAATACCGCGCCGAAGGTGCCCGGGTGGCGGCGCTGGAGCTGCTGAACGACCCGGCTCCGCCGGACGCGCTGCTGGTCGCGAACAGCACGATGGCGATCGGCGTACTGGAGGCGCTGTCCGCGCGAGGCCTGCGAGCGGGGCGTGACGTCGGGATCGTGTCGTTCGACGACGCACCGTGGACGACGTTGATCGACCCGCCGCTGACGGTGGTCGCGCAGCCCGCGTACGAGGTCGGCCGGGTCGCGGCACAGCTGCTGCTCGCGCGAATCTCCGACAGCACAAGGGAAACGACTACGACGACGCTGGAAGCGCGGCTCATCGAACGCCGCAGCTCACGACGCTCCTGAACGCGGGGGTGTCCCGAACGCGACGTGCCTGAGGGGCCGGCAGTGCCAGGCCCCCCAGGCACGCCCCACCCCCTGTGTCCCCCATGTACCGGCCGCCGGAGCCGCCGGATTCTGTGAGCACGGAGCGGAAATCGTTTACTCACACGGAACGTAAACGGCGGGAGGCGGAGTGTCAAGCGTCCTCGGGGCTGGACAACCTCCTCCGATGCGGGCACACTTGCCAAAGTTGCCTACTCAACGTGTTTGACAATGTGCGGTAAGTGTCGATCTCTGGTGAATTCACCCACAGATAGGGCAAGAAACCGCACGAACCCGCACAGCCGCGCTGGTTCGAGCTAGTCTTGCTCCATGTCGGTAGCGCTGGAGAACATCCTCGCCAAGGCGGGCCTCAAGATCGACGCGAACGAGTTCCTGACGCTCGTCGAAGACGCCGCGCGCAGACTCTCCCCGCCGAATCCCGACCCCTCGCACTACTTCTCCGCGGATCAGCGGGCGGCGCTCACCGACGTCGGCCTCGACCTGTCGCCGCACAGCGAGGACGAACCCGACTTCCGCGCCAGGACGGTGGCCGCGCACGCGGTGCTGGCCGAGGGCGCGCTCAGCGTCAACGAGGCCGCGCGCGTGCTCGGCGTCGACGACAGCCGGATCCGCCACCGCCTCAAGGAGGGCAGGTTGACCGGCTGGAAGGACCAGGGCTGGCGGCTCCCCGCCTGGCAGTTCGCCGGCAGCGGCGTGCTCCCCGGCCTGGAGGTCGTGCTGCGGGCGCTGCCCGAGGACCAGCCCGCGCTGGTGGTGGCCGCGTTCATGAGCACGCCGCAACCCGACCTGGTGATCAACGACCAGCCCGCGACCCCGCGCCAGTGGCTGCTGTCGGGGGGCGATCCCGAATCGGTCGCCCGGCTGATCGCCATGCTGGGGTCGCCGTTCTAGGCTGAACCCCCTGACGAGCAAGATCACCGACAAGGACGGACGACCACCGACGCATGGCCCGGCTTCCCCTGCCGCCCGCCCGATCCGTCCTGGTCCGGCAGCTGAACCGCGCCAGTGATGTGGTGACGGTCCAGACCGGGACCAGGCTGGTCCGCATTTTCACCGCGCACGGCAACCACCCCCAGCAGTGGAACTCGTTCCGCTACACCGGCCCGCTCCCCCACGGCCGGTTCGACCAGCAGACGCCCGGCCGCGGCGGCGCCCCGGTCACCGACCCGGCGAACGGAGTCCTGTACTTCGGCCTCACGGTCCGGACATCGGTCGCCGAGGTCTTCCAGACCAGCTCGGCCGTGGACCGCCGCACCCGAGGTCCGCGCCTGGTCGTCGTCCGCCCGACACGCACGTTGCGGCTGCTGGATTTGACCGGGTTGTGGCCTACCCGGGTCGGGGCTTCCCAGGAGATCTCAAGCGGGCCGAAAAAGCTGACTCAGGCTTGGGCTCGGGCTGTTCGAGCCGCGTTCAGTGATCTCGACGGGCTTTGGTACCGGTCCTCGATGGATTCCGGCGATCCGGCGCTGTGTCTGTGGGATCCGCCTGCCGGTGCCGCGCTGCCGATCGCTCCGGATGTGTTGCTGCCGCTGGATCATCCGGGGTTGGATGTGCCCTTGGGGCGGGTCTGCGAAGAACTGAACTACACGCTGCTCGGGTGAGCCTGGCTGGCTACAGCCACGCTCATCCCGGCCCTCGTGAGTGGTAAGTAGGGTTAGAACCCGACTTACCACTCACGAGAACCCGACCCCAGCGGCACGGGGTCAGGCGATGTCCAGCTTGAGCACGATCTCGGTCCCATCGACCGCACCGGTCGGCACGAAGCCGAGGCTCCGGTAGAAGGGCCACGGCTCGCCCTCCCCCGGCTGGTAACTCGTCAACAACGCAGTAGCCCCGTGAGACCGGATCAACGCCACCACCGCGGCCATTGCGGCGCGGCCGTAGCCCTTGCGCTGGTGGCGTTCGTCGATGAGCAGCCGCCACAGGAACCACGGCCCGATGATGCCGGGACGGCCAGGCGGGACGTCCCAGCTGAGCATCACGAAACCCACCGGCTCGTCGAGAGCGTAGAGCGCACGGAACCACGGGCAGGCGTCCGGATTCTCCCGGGCGTCGAGCAACGACCGGGAGACCGGCGCGACGAACTTTTCCTGCCCGGGGCTCACCCGAAGCGCGCACACCGCGGCCCGGTTGGCATCGGTGATCTCCCGCAGCTCGATCAAGACAGGTGCCGCGCCCACCACTCGAGCACCGCTTCGAACCGCTGGACGCGGTGGCGCGGGCGGCCCGAGCGGGTCAGTTCGTGGCCTTCGCCGGGGAACAGCAGCAGTTCCGCCTCCGCGCCACACCGGCGCAGCGCGACGAACATGCGCTGGGCCTGTTCCACCGGACAGCGCCAGTCGTGTTCGGAGTGGACCACCGCGAACGGGATCTTGATGCGGTCCGCGTGGTACAGCGGGCTGCGGTCACGCAGGACCTCGGGGTCGGTGCCGATGTAGGAATCCACGAACGTGTAGCCGATGTCGGAGCTGCCCAGCATCGAGTCCCACGCGTTCACCGCGCGCTCGCTCCACGCCGCGCGGAAGCGCGAGCCGTGGTGTGCCGAGAGCCAGCTCGTCATGAAGCCGCCGTATGAACCGCCCATCACGCCGACCCGGGAAGCGTCCAAATCGGGACGCGACAGCGCGGCGTCGAGCAATGCCAGGGTGTCGTCGACGTCCACGGTGCCGAAGCCGAACGTGATCGCGCGGCCGTGTTTCTGGCCGTAGCCTGCCGAGCCGCGGGGGTTGCCCAGGATCACCGCGTAGCCTGCCGACGCGTAGACCTGGGCCTCGTCGAACACCGCCCAGTCCTGCTGGGTGAACGGGCCGCCGTGCACGAAGTGCAACACCGGATGTGGACCGGAACCCTCGGGCAGGACCAGCCAGCCGTGCACCGGATAGCCGTCGGCCGACGTCGCGTTCAGCTCGATTGCCGGATGGATTCCCTTGTCCCGCAAGGATTTAGAGTAGTCCGTCAGGACGCGGAGAGTGCCGTCACCCAGCACGACGACGTCGCCCGCGCTCGTGGGTGTCGCCACCACCGCGACCACCGTGGCACCGTCCACAGTGAACGACCGGACCACCGCCCGGTCCGCGTAGAGCACGCCCAGGCCCTCGAGCGGCAGCTGATCCGCGTCAAGAGGCACGGTCCGCAGCTCGACCGCGCCGCGGTTCTTCACCGCCACCAGCACGTCGGATTCGCGCGGCACCGGCGCACCCGCGCCCGCTTCGCAGTCGACCGACTCGACCTCGGTGAGACGGCGGGGCTTCACCGGACCGCCCCCGAAGACCAGGTCCGCCGCGAAGAGGCCGATGTTCGCCGCCTCGCGGTGCTCCTCAAAGGACTGTCCGAAGTAGAACAACGTGCCGTCGGCACCGAAAGCGAGCCGCTCGGAATACCCGGGGCACTGCACGAGAACCTCGGCCTCGCCGCCGTCGGCCGGGATCCCGTAGATGTCACGGTTGTCGGTCTCGTAGCGACCCCAGTCCGGCGGGGCGGTGAAAAGCACGCGGGTGCCGTCCGGTGTCCACACGGGATGGTCGACGTCGCAGGCATTGCCGGTCAGCGGTTCGAGATCCGCCGATTCCTCCGTGACGTCGACGACGAACAGCCGCTGGACGCGGTCGCGCAGAAAGCCGGTGTCGTCGATCCGGTAGTCCATGCGCGTGATCCGGCGCGGCGCCTCCGCCAGTGCTTCGGAAACGATGCCGTCGGCGTCCGGAGTGCCGTGGCGGCCCGGCTCGGCGAGCCGGGCCACGAACGCGATCCGGTGAGAGTCGGGTGCCCACACCGGCGCGCCGGCGCCGAGCGGCAACGAAGTCACGCGCTTCGCGTCGCCGCCCGACGTCGGCATCACGTGCAGCTGCGGGCTCCCGTCCGCGCCTTCGCCACCCCGCAGGAACGCGACCCACCGGCCGTCGGGCGAGATCGCCGGGGCGGAGTCGCGCGGACCGTGCGTCCACGCGGACTCGCCACCGTCGAGCTCGATCCGGCGCAGGGAGCTGTGACCGGCGTTCGACGCCAGGTCGGGATGCTGGACCGCGGTCAGCAGCAGAGTCCCGTGCAGGGTCGGACGACCGGGGACCACCAGGGCTTCGATGTCGGCTGGGCGCACGCTCCCGACCGTACCGGAATATTTAGCCGCGCGAACGAACTATCCGGCGGTCAGCTGAGCCCGCTCGTCCTTCCGCGCTTTCGCCAGGCTGGCCAGCGTCGTCACGGTCAACACGACCACGATCACGCCGAGGGACACCCAGTTGTTGATGTCCAGCCAGTCGGGCACCACGTGGTACTCGTGCAGCGCGTGCAGGAAGAGCTTCGCGCCGATGAAGCCGAGGATCACCGCGAGGCCGTAGCTGAGGTAGACCAGCTTGGTCACCAGGCCACCGAGCAGGAAGTACAGCTGGCGCAGGCCCATCAGCGCGAACGCGTTCGCGGTGAAGACCAGGAACGCCTCCTGCGTGATGCCGAAGATCGCCGGGATCGAGTCGACCGCGAACAGCAGGTCCGCGCTGCCGATGGCCACGATGACCACCAGCATCGGCGTGATCGTCCGCTTGCCGTTGATCTTCACCGTGTACTTGTGGCCGTGGTAGTCGTCGGTCACCGGGTAGATCTTGCGGACCCAGCGGGTGACGGCGTTCTCCTTGTACTCCTCTTCTTCGCCCTTGCTCCGGACCATGTTGATCGCGGTCCAGACCAGTACCGCGCCGAAGAGGAAGAACACCCAGACGAACTGCGCGATCAACGCGGCACCGACCGCGATGAACACGCTGCGCATCGCCAGCGCGAGCAGGATGCCGACGAGCAGCACGCGGTGCTGGTGAATGGCAGGAACCTTGAACGACGCCATGATGATCATGAAGATGAACAGGTTGTCGACGCTCAGCGAGTACTCGGTGATGTACCCGGTGAAGAACTGGACGCCGGAATCGCGCCCGGCGAAGATCCACACGCCGATGCCGAAGAGCACGGCGCACGAGATGTAGAAGATGACCCAGCGAGCAGCCTCGGAGGTGGACACCTCATGCGGCTTGCGATCGACGATCACCAGGTCCAGCGCGATGAGCGCGAGCAGACCACCGACGGTGGCGACCCATAGCCACAGGGGAACAGACATTTGACCTCGAACCTCCGGATAGCGCGCAACAGCAACTAACCGGAGGTCTCTTCCGCCGGTTCGAACACCGGCCGACGGTGCCGGGGGCGCTGGGCCACCGTGCTGACGACACCGCCGCGAAGGAATACTCCCCTCACAGCGAGTCCAGTTTGCCGGTTACCCCCCTCCCGGCGCCAGCCGGGATCGCGCACGTCACCGTGTTGGTGGTGTGCTTTCGGTCACCTCGGTCCACCAGGTGGTCCCAGCACGTGTGGTTCACGTGAGATGACAAGAGCACTCTCAGGAATCTTCACATACGGTCACGTCGTGCCCCGACTCTCGCTCCCACGCACCCGTGGAGCCCGCCTCATCGCCGTCGCCGTGGTCGCCGTGGTCCTGGCCGGCGCCGCGGCGGTCTGGCTGAACCGCGACACCAGCGCCCCCGCCGTGCCCACCCAGGACGCGATGATCGACATGCCCGTGTCGCCGGGTTCGGCCGACCAGGTGCGCATCGACACCACGACCTACCTGCCCGCGCAGATCCCGGCCCCCGCCGTCCTGCTGGCGCACGGGTTCGGCGGCGACAAGAGCAGCGTCGCCGACGACGCGCGCGAGCTCGCCCGCAAGGGGTTCGTGGTGATGACGTGGTCCGCGCGCGGCTTCGGCCGCAGCACCGGCAAGATCGCGATCAACGCTCCCGACGCCGAGGTCGCCGACGCCAGCAGGCTGATCGACCACCTCGTCGCCGCGCACCAGGTGATCACCGACGCCTCCGGCGACCCGCAAGGTCGCCGTCACGGGCGCGTCCTACGGCGGCGCGCTTTCGCTGCTGCTCGCCGGGACGGACAAGCGCGTCGACGCGATCGCCCCTGTCATCACTTACAACGATCTCGCGCAGGGCCTGGTCCCGAACGCGGGGACGACGTCCGCGCCGCAGGCCGGCACCCCGGCCGCCGGGGCGTTCACGACCGACGGCGTCTTCAAGAAAACCTGGGCGGGCATCTTCTTCTCGGCCGGCTCCGGTCCGGCGGCGAGCGGTTCGCCGTCCGCCGAGGCACCGGAGGCGGGCCAGGCCACCGACACCGGCGCTGCCACCGGCAACGCGGCCGGCGCGGCCCTTCCCGCCGCACCGCCGGGCGCGGGCGGCCAGCGCAGCGGACCCGCCGATCCGTGCGGCCGCTTCACCGCCGCCGTCTGCCAGGCCTATACCGAGCTGGCCACCACCGGGAAGGCGAGCCAGTCCAGCGTCGACCTGCTGCGCCGGATCTCGCCGGTCTCGGTGACCAGCAAGATCAAGATTCCCACGCTGCTGGTGCAGGGCGAGAGCGACACGCTGTTCGGGCTCGACCAGTCCGACGCCACCGCGCGGCAGATCACCGCGGCCGGCGGCAAGGTCCGGACCATCTGGTACACCGGCGGGCACGACGGCGGCAAGCCCGGCCCACAGCTGCGCGGAAAGATCGGCGACTTCCTCCGCGACGCGCTCGACGGCAAGGACACCGGCACCGGCTTCAGCTACGACGTCCAGGGCACGTTGCGCGCCAACGGGACGCCGTCGGTCCGCACGGTCACCGCGGCCGCCTACCCCGGCCTCACCACGCCGGCCACCGAACGGCGGCTGCTGCCGCTGACCGGCCCCGCCCAGCAGGTGGTCCGGCCCGCCGGGGCGAATCCTTCGGCGGTCAGCGGGATGCCGGGCCTCAACGGCGTCGCGAGCAGCTCGTCGCGGCTGGGCGCACTGTTCAGCAACGACCCGCCGGGGCAGGCCGCGCAGTTCACCACGCCTCCGATGGACAGCCAGGTGATCCTCAGCGGGTCCTCGACCGTGCACCTGCAGGTCTCGGCCGACCCGGCGCACCCGCAGCCCGACGCCGTGTTGTTCGCGAAGCTCTACGACGTCGGTCAGGACGGCTCGCGGGTGCTCCCGTCGAACGCCATCGCGCCGTTCCGGGTGACGCTGCCCGCCGACGGCACCCCGGTCGACGTCACGGTGACGCTGCCCGGTGTCGTGCGGCCGATCGAGGGCGGCCACTCGCTGCGGCTCGTCGTCGGCACCACCGACCAGGCCTACTCCGCGCCAGTCTCCCCCGCAGTGTTCCGCGTCGGCCTCGCCGCCGGCACGGCACTCGCCCTGCCGATCGTGCCGGGCACGTCGGTCGGCAGCCCGCCGCCGATCGGACAGCTGGTCGGAATCGGCATCGCGCTGGTGATCGGGCTGGCGGTGGTCGTGTTCGCGACGATCCGCCGCCGGCGCGCCCACGACGTCGACCCCGAACTGGCCGCGACCCCGCTGGTCATCGAGGGGCTGCGCAAGCAGTACGCGGGCGGGTTCGTCGCGGTGAAGGACCTTTCGTTCCGGGTCGAACCGGGCCAGGTGCTCGGGCTGCTGGGCCCGAACGGGGCGGGCAAGACGACGACCCTGCGCATGCTGATGGGCCTCATCTCCCCCACCGAGGGCAGCATCCGCGTCTTCGGCCACCTGATCACCCCCGGCGCGCCGGTGCTGTCCCGGATCGGGTCCTTTGTGGAGGGTTCGGGCTTCCTGCCGCACCTGTCCGGCAAGGAGAACCTGGCGCTGTACTGGGCGAGCACCGGACGTCCGGCGGACAAGGCGCACTTCGGCGAGGCGCTGGAGATCGCCGGGCTCGGCGACTCGATCAACCGGCGCGTGCGCACCTACAGCCAGGGTATGCGGCAGCGGCTCGCGATCGCGCAGGCGATGCTCGGGCTGCCGGAGCTGATGGTGCTCGACGAGCCGACCAACGGGCTCGACCCGCCCCAGATCCACCAGATGCGCGAGGTGCTGCAGCGCTACGCCGCGACCGGGCGCACGGTCGTCGTCTCGAGCCACCTGCTGGCCGAGGTCGAGCAGACCTGCACGCACGTCGTGGTCATGCACCGCGGCACGCTGGTGGCCTCGGGCGAGGTCGGCGACCTGGCCGCAGCCGGCGGCGAGGCGACGTTCCGGGTCGACGACCCGGCGGCGGCCGCGGCGGCGCTCAAGGCCGTCGGCGGCGTCACCGCTGTCGACGTCGACGGTGACCTCGTGCACGCGAACCTCGACGGGCTGCCGCGCGCCGAAGCGGTGGCGGCGCTCGTACGCGCGGGCGTCGCGGTGGAACAGGCCGGGCCCCGGCGCCGGCTGGAAGACGCGTTCTTGCAACTCGTGGGAGATGACTCGTGAACAGCCATGCCGACGTACTCATTCCCGCGGAGGCGTCATGAACACAAACTCCGGTGTCCACACCGATCCGCACGCGCTCGAGGAACTGAGCGACGTCGCTTCGCACGAGCACGCGGAGGTCGGGCCGGACGGCGCCGTCGTCGGCTACTCGGCCGGGCGGACCCTGCGGCTCGGCGTCGAGCTGCGCCGCCAGCTCAAGCGGCGGCGAACGCAGCTGCTGCTGGGGTTCGTCACGATCCTGCCGTTCATCCTGGTCATCGCGTTCGAGCTCGGGCAGTCGAACCCGAACCGGCGCAGCGGCGGCTTCGTCGACCTGGCCACCGCGAGCGCGCCGAACTTCGTGGTGCTCGCGCTGTTCGTGTCCGGCACGTTCCTGCTGCCGATGATCGTGGCGCTGTTCTACGGCGACACGATCGCGAGCGAGGCGTCCTGGTCGAGCCTGAAGTACCTGCTGGCGATCCCGGTGCCCCGGCACCGGGTGCTGCGGCAGAAGGCGATCGTGTCCGGGCTGCTTTCGGCGGGCGCGCTGATCCTGCTGCCGGCGATGTCGCTGATCGTGGGCCTGATCTGGTACGGCGCCGGGGACGCGATCAGTCCCACCGGCGACTCGGTCTCCTTCGGCCAGGCGATCGTCGCGATCGCACTGTCCACTGTGTACATCATCCTGCAGCTGGCCTGGGTGGCCGGGCTGGCGCTGGCACTGTCGGTGTCCACCGACGCCCCGCTCGGCGCGGTCGGCGGGGCGGTGCTGGTGGCGATCCTGTCGCAGATCCTCGACCAGATCACCGCGCTGGAGGGGCTGCGGAACTACCTGCCGACGCACTACGCGTTCTCCTGGATGGACCTGATCTCGACCGACATCGACTGGTCCAACATCGCCAGCGGGATGCTGTCGGCGTCGATCTACGGCACGGTGTTCTTCCTCTTCGCGGGCCGTCGCTTCGCCACGAAGGACATCACGAGCTAGGCGCGGTCCGGCCGGGCGCGTTACGGTCGGCCGGTGACGATCACACTGGACATCCAGCGCGAAATCGCCGTGCTCGGGATCGACCACGGCCCGGCCAACACGCTCGACACGCAGTCGTGCCGGGAGCTCGTCCGGCGTTTCGAGGACGTGGCCGACGCCCGAGCCGTCGTGCTCACCGGCACGGGGGACATCTTCTGCGCGGGCGTCGACCTCAAGCGCGTCCACGACGGCGGGCCGGCCTACGTCTCGGAGTTCCTGCCGGAGCTGTCCGACGTGCTGCTCACGGTGTTCGGCTTCCCGCGTCCGGTGGTCGCCGCGCTCAACGGGCACGCGATCGCGGGCGGCGCGGTGCTCGCGGCCGCATGCGACCACCGTGTCCTGGGCGGCGGCCGGTTCGGCGTCACCGAGCTGCTCGTCGGGTTGCCGTTCCCGCTGGCCGCGCTGGAAATCCTGCGCTGCGCCTACGGGACGACGCCGCTGCCCGCGCTCACCTACTCCGGCGAGACCTTCGCGGGCGAGGACGCGTTGCGGCGTGGCCTGGTCGACGAACTCACGCCGCGCGAGGAGGTGCTGGAGCGGGCGATCGCGGTGGCGACGCGGCTCGGCGGGCTGTCCGCGCCGGCGTTCGCGCACACCAAGGCGCAGATCCGCCAGCCCTACCACGAGCGGATCGCCGAATACCGCAGCTCGGACGATCCCGGCGTCGAGCGGATCTGGCGCTCCCCCGCCGCGCTCGACGCCGTCAAGTCCTATGTGGACAATGTGCTCACGAAGCGGTGACCCCGGATTCGGCGAGCGCCTTGATGCCGTCCACGGTGGCCTGCATGTTGGTGCGGAGCTCGCCGAGGCGCATCGCGACGATCTCGTCCTCGTGCTCGGGCATGCTGCCGATGATGGTGGTGAGGTTCGACGGGCCGGGGCCGATCTGTGCCCACTGCCGCAGGATCGTGCCGTCGCCGTCCGGAACGAGTTCGAACCGCCAGGAGGCGGCCGGGTTGGTCACGTCCTCGACCGCCCAGGCGAACAGCCGTCCGGGCTCGTAGCCGGTCACCGTCGAGGTCGTTTCCCATTCACCGGCAACCGGATGCGAGTTACGGCCGCGAAAACGTGCGCCGAGGCCCGGTTCGCAGCCCTCGACCCAGCCGCCGCCCTTGAACTCCGTGGAGAACCGGGCGGGCAGGTCGATGTCCAGCAGCCACGCCCAGACCTCCGCCGTCGAAGCGGCGATGTACGCCTCGGCCTGCGTGGCCGGGCAGTCGGAGACCTTCATGGCACCCCCTCGGTGTCGATGACAACGCTTCCCGAAGTTAGCGACGGCACGGGACCCGGACAACTCGCAGGGTGCCCCGCTCGCGCGCAACCCGCCGAAAGTCGGGTCCCACCGAATGTCCATCCGGACAGCCGATTGCCCACCACGCGTGGTTCTGTGAGGGTCGCCCACGAACGGCTCGAGAGGGGATCTCATGCGCAGACTGGTCACGTTGTGGTCGACAATGCTGCTCGCGCTCGCGGTGGTGGCGGGGATCGCGCCCGCCGCGCAGGCGGCCGGGAAGTTCACGGACATCAAGGTGGCGCTGCAAAGCATCCCGGGGCTGACCATCGTGTCGGAGAACCCGGCGCCGGCGGGCTACCGCTTCTTCATCCTGAACTTCACCCAGCCCGCCGACCACCGGCACCCGGAGGCGGGCACGTTCCAGCAGCGGTACACGTTGCTGCACCGCGACTTCGACGCGCCGACGGTCGCGTTCACCAGCGGCTACAACGTGAACACCGCGCCGAACCGCTCCGAGCCGACGCAGATCGTCAACGGCAACCAGCTGTCGATGGAGTACCGGTACTTCACGCCGTCGCGCCCGCAGCGGGAGAACTGGTCGCAGCAGCTGACCATCTGGCAGGCGGCCGCGGACGAGCACCGCGCGGTCCAGGCGTTCAAGGCGATCTATCCCGGCCGCTGGCTGGCCACCGGCGGCAGCAAGGGCGGGATGACCGCGACCTACTTCCGCCGCTTCTACCCGAATGACGTCTACGCGACCATCCCCTACGTCGCGCCGAACGACGTCATCGACTCGGTGGACGTCTACAACAAGTTCCTCGCGGGCGTCGGGAACGACCCCGCGTGCCGTGCGGCGCTGAAGGCCATCCAGCGCGACACTCTGAAGCGGCGTGAGGAGCTTGGCGCGATCGCCACCGCGGAGGCGCAGAAGGCCGGGCTCACGTTCTCGATCGTCGGCTCGGTCGACAAGTCGCTGGAGATTTCGGTCATCGACTCGTACTTCGCGTTCTGGCAGTACCAGAAGCAGGCGGACTGCGCGACGGTGCCGCCCGCGGGCGCGCCGGCGGCGCAGATCTACGCCTGGTACGAGAAGGTGGAGAGCCTCAACACCTACTCCGACCAGGACCTCTCGCCGTACATCCCGTACTACTACCAGGCCGCGGTCCAGCTCGGCTCGCCCGAGGCGTACGACGACTACCTGCGCGACCTGCTGCGCTACCCCGGCGCCGACCTGCCGAAGACCTTCGTCCCGGCGTCGATCAAGATGCCGCGCTTCGACTACTTCGCGATGCCGGACATCGACTTCTGGGTGAAATCGCAGCGGTTCGCCGGCTGCTGTTCGTCTACGGTTCCGACGACCCGTGGGGCGCGGAGCCGTTCGAACTGGGCTGGGGCAGCCAAGGATTCCTTCCGGTACTACGTGCAGGGCGGGAACCACGGCTCGAAGATCGCGCAGCTGCCCGCGGCCCAGGCCGCTGAAGCGACCGCGACTGTGCGGCGCTGGGCCGGGCTGCCCGCGACGTCGATTTCGGCGCGGGCCATGGCGACGGCACCCGCGGGCTTCCCGGACTTCGACGCCGACCTCACCATGACTCAGCGCCCACGGCTCTGAGGCTCGTGCGGGCTTCTCACCTGCTGTCGGGTGCGGGCGAGAAGCCTTAACGGGCTTGAAAAACCTTCCCTGCGGCGCGGCACGCGGCGGACGGGCGAACGGCGTAGTCTCGCCTGACCTGTCGGACCGACCTGGGAGACGATCATGCCCCGTCCCGTCCACTTCGAGATCCACGCCGGAGACCCCGAACGCGCGGTGGAGTTCTACACGGCGGTGTTCGGCTGGAAGTTCGAGCGGTGGGGCGAGGTGCCCTACTGGGTGATCAGCACCGGCGAAGGCAACGGAATCGACGGCGGCCTCGTGCAGCGCCAGGGCCCGGCGCCCGAGGGATCGGCGCCGGTACACGGCTTCGTGAACACGATCGACGTCCCCGACCTCGACGCGACGCTGGAGGCGGTGTTCAAGGCCGGCGGGACGGAAGCGCTGCCGAAGAGCCCGGTGCCCGGGGTCGGCTGGCTGGCGTACGCGAAAGACACCGAGGGCAACATCTTCGGCATGATGCAGGCCGACGAAAACGCGCCCGCGCCCAGCATGTGACGGTGGGGGTCGTGAGTGGTAAGTGACGTTCTAACGACACTTACCACTCACGACGACCCGGCCACCCCATGTCCCGAAGGACGCCTTCGGTCCGTTGGATGGCCTGAAGGCGTCCTTCAGGCAGCGCCGCCCGGCCCTGGCGCTCAAGCGCTCCGCTGCGGTGAGGATGCCTTCACCGGGCCGGCCGCGCTGATCCCCGGCTCTCGTGAGTGGTAAGTCGGGTTCTAACCCTACTTACCACTCACGAGGGGGCGGCGGGCCTTGGGGAGTTTGGCGACCACGGCGTCGTAGGAGGTGTCGAGGAGTTCTTGCAGCTCCGGGCCGGGGACGCCGGCGCCGAGCGTCACCGTGTTCCAGCCGTAGCGGCCCAGGTAGTCCATCACCGTGACCGCCGCCGGGTAGCGCTCGCGGACTTCGGCGGCGTCCTCACGGTTGACGCCGCACTTCACGCCGACCGAGCCCGGGTCGTCCTGCCCGATGAACGCGAACGCCTTCCCGCCGACCTTCGCGACCAGCACGTGGTCGCCGAACGGGTAGGTCTCCTCGGCGCCGGGCTTGCCGAGGCAGTATTCGACGACGTCCTGGAGCCTCACTTGAGCCCGGCCGCGTCCATCCCGCGAAGCTCCTTCTTCAGGTCGGAGATCTCGTCCCGCAGCCGGGCCGCCAGCTCGAACTGCAGGTCGCGCGCGGCCTGCATCATCTGGTCGGTCATCTGCTGGATCAGGTCGGCCAGCTGGGCCCGCGGCATCCCGGAGACGTCCTTGTCGACCAGCATCCCGGAGCTGCGCACGCGGTCACCCTGTTCGGGCTTCTTGCCGCGCGAGGAGTTGCGGCCCGAACCGCCGACCGAGACCGTCTCGGAGTCCTCGGCCTCGCTGTAGACGCGGTCGAGGATGTCGGCGATCTTCTTCCGCAGCGGCTGCGGGTCGACGCCGCGCTCTTCGTTGTAGGCGACCTGCTTGGCGCGACGCCGGTTCGTCTCCTCGATCGCGTGCGCCATCGAGTCGGTGATCTTGTCCGCGTACATGTGCACCTGGCCGGACACGTTTCGCGCCGCGCGGCCGATCGTCTGGATCAGCGACGTGCCGCTGCGCAGGAAGCCTTCCTTGTCCGCGTCGAGGATGGCGACCAGCGACACCTCGGGCAGGTCGAGGCCCTCGCGCAGCAGGTTGATGCCGACCAGCACGTCGTAGTCGCCTGCCCGCAGCTGCCGGAGCAGCTCGACCCGGCGCAGCGTGTCGACCTCGGAGTGCAGGTAGCGCACCCGGATGCCCAGCTCCAGCAGGTAGTCCGTGAGGTCCTCGGACATCTTCTTGGTCAGCGTGGTGACCAGGACCCGCTCGTCCTTCTCGGCGCGCTCGCGGATCTCGTGGACCAGGTCGTCGATCTGGCCCTCGGTGGGCTTGACGATCACCTCGGGGTCGATCAGGCCGGTCGGCCGGATGACCTGCTCGACGAACTCGCCGCCGGCCTGGCCCATCTCGTACGGCCCCGGCGTCGCCGAGAGGTACACCGTCTGGCCGATCCGGTCGGTGAACTCCTCCCAGGTCAGCGGCCGGTTGTCGACCGCGCTCGGCAGCCGGAAGCCGTACTCGACGAGGTTGCGCTTGCGGGACATGTCGCCCTCGTACATGCCGCCGATCTGCGGCACCGTCACGTGCGACTCGTCGATGACCAGGAGGAAGTCGTCCGGGAAGTAGTCGATCAGGGTCGCCGGCGCGGTGCCCGCGCCGCGGCCGTCGATGTGGCGCGAGTAGTTCTCGATGCCGGAGCAGAAGCCGACCTGGCGCATCATCTCGATGTCGTAGGCGGTCCGCATCCGCAGCCGCTGCGCTTCCAGCAGCTTGCCCTGCTTCTCCAGCTCCGCCAGCCGCTGCTCGAGCTCCTGCTCGATCCCCTTGATCGCCTTTTCCATCCGCTCGGGACCGGCGACGTAGTGGGTGGCGGGGAAGATCCGGACCTCGTCGACCTCCTTGACGATGTCACCGGTGAGCGGGTGCAGGTAGTACAGCTTCTCGATCTCGTCACCGAAGAACTCGACCCGGATGGCCAGCTCCTCATACGCCGGGATGATCTCCACCGTGTCACCGCGGGCGCGGAACGTGCCGCGCGCGAACGCGATGTCGTTACGGGTGTACTGGATGTCGACCAGCGCGCGCAGGAAGACGTCCCGGTCCAGCTGCTCGCCGACCTTCAGCTTGGAGGACCGGTCGAGGTAGGACTGCGGGGTGCCCAGGCCGTAGATGCAGGACACACTGGCGACCACGATGACGTCACGCCGCGAGAGCAGGTTCATCGTCGCGGAGTGGCGCAGCCGCTCGACGTCGTCGTTGATCGACGAGTCCTTCTCGATGTAGGTGTCCGTCTGCGCGATGTACGCCTCGGGCTGGTAGTAGTCGTAGTAGCTGACGAAGTACTCGACCGCGTTGTGCGGGAACAGTTCCTTCAGCTCGTTGGCCAGCTGGGCGGCCAGGGTCTTGTTCGGCGCCATCACCAGCGTCGGCCGCTGGACCCGCTCGATCAGCCACGCCGTGGTGGCCGACTTGCCGGTACCGGTCGCGCCGAGCAGCACCGTGTCCTTCTCGCCCGCCCGGAGCCGGCGTTCGAGCTCGTCGATGGCCGCCGGCTGGTCACCGGCGGGCTGGTAGTCGCTGACGACCTCGAACCGGCCGCCTTCCCGGGGGATGTCCGAGACGGGACGGTGGTCCGACTGAGCCAGCACGGGGTGTTCGGTTGCGAAAGCCACGAACCCAGACTACGACCCACCCCCGACAATTTCCGTCGGCCCTGGTCAGACGGACTCGTGAGTGGCAAAGCCGGTTCTAACCGGCCGCGACACTCACGAGTCCTTGAACACCCTCACCGACGTCACTTCCCGCTCGGCGACCGTCACGTACAGCAATGCCCCCGGCTCCTCGCCCTCGCCGAAGCACGACACCACCACCCGATCCGGCCCCGTCCCCTGGACCTCCACGCGCGGGAACTCCGCCAACACCTCTTCCTCAGAAGAAGCGAGCCACTCCAGCACGACCTCCCGCGGCGAGGGCGGCGGCGGGATCGGCAGGCCGTGGCCCTCGAACAGGCGGTTGAGCTGGTCGGCCGCGGACACCGCCCGTGGGAACCCGGCGAACGCCGCGGCCTGCACGACCACCTCGCACACCTCCGCCGGGGACAGCCCGGCCGCGAGCCCGGTCCGCAGGTGGACGCTCAACGGCGGGCCGACCATCCCGGCCGCCACGATGGCCGCGAGCGTCGCCGCCTCGCGCGTGCGGTTGTCCAGGCCGGGACGTTCGTGCAGGTGGCCGTACACCGTGCCGACGGCCAGCTCGCCCAGCGCGGGGATGGTGGCGAACAGCGCGTCCAGCCGCGCTTCCCCGCCTTCGACCAGCTCGGCGAAGTTCTCCCGGCCACGGCGGTGCAGTTCTTCCATCGGCTCCGGCACGACGTCCCCTCTCAGCAGTCGCAACAGGAGCAGCAGTCGCAGCAGCCGCCGTCACAACAACAGTCGTCGCAACCGCAGTCGCCGCAGCAGTCCCAGCTGCCCTTGGGCTCGCCGCTCCACGGCCCAGGATAGGGATCGCGGCAGCAGAACTGGCAGCTGCAGCACATGTACGTCGCGATCGCGCAGCCGGAGAAGAAGTTCCGCTTGCGCGGAGGGACCGCGAATTTGGGCACCCAGCAGCCGCCGCCCTTGCCATCGTGCGGCCCCGGGTTCTCCGGGAACGGCGGCGGCCCGCCGGGTCCGTTCCCGCCCGGGGCGCCCGGCGGCGGAGCCTGGCCGGGCGGCGGCACCTGATAACCAGGCTGCGGGTACTGCTGCTGGGGATAGCCCGGTGGTGGATATCCGGCAGGCGGGTACGGCGGATGCTGCTGTGGCCTCGGTCCCGGCCCGATCCAGCCTGGCGGCGGCTGGTGGTTGTGCCCGAAACTGCGCCGCACGGCCTGCCGCAGCTCGTGCACCAGCAACGCGTGCACCAGCGCGGGCTGCGCGAACTCGACCTCCCGCAGGGCCAGCTCCACCCCGAGGACGGCGTCGTCGCACAGCCGCCGGGCCTCCTCGATCGAGGTCCCGGTGACCAGCAACGGGTTCCACGCGCCCGCGGCCTGATCGACCCCCAAATCCTCGACCGCGTCCAGCAGGTGCGCGGCCCGGCCGAACAGCCGTCCCGCCTCGGCCAGGGCGGCCGCGTTGCCGGGACGTCCGGCCAGCACCGCGGTCTGCGCGAACGCCGCCGCCGTCGCCAGCTCGGCCGGTTCGGTGGCCAGCAGCGCCGAGTCGCCGAGCCGGATCGCGCTCTCGAGCTCGCCCTGCCGGTCGACGGCCTCGGTGAGCACCGTCGTGTCGAACCCGATCCGGGTGCCGGTGCGGCTCCCCTGCTTCGCCCACCGCGACGCGACGCGGCGGGCGGCGACTGCGACGGGACGCCGTCCGAAGGCGCCGTCGCGGTCCTCGACGTGGTCGCCGACCTTCGCCGCGGCCAGCACGAGCGACACCGCGGCGGCGAGCTGAGCACCCTCGCCGCGCGCCACCGACGACGACCGCATCCCGCGCAGCGGGCACGGACCGGCGTCACGGCGCAGATCCACCCGCGGCGTCTGGGCCTCGACCAACGCGGAGATGATGAGACCGTCGTAATTCGTGACAACCCGGGCAAACTGCCCATGCTCGTCGCGCAGCGTCAGACACAGCCCGCACAGGTGCGCCATCCAGTCCGCGTGCAGGCCCGCGGACAGCCGATGACGGCATGGCCTGATGATCCCGAACATCCCCGGCTCCCCCAGTACTTTCCGGCAGTGCGGGGCACCTTAGCCCGAACGTGTGGCGGGTGTGCCGGGTATCCGCGATTTGTGGCCGGCGCGCGCGATCTCCCCGGCAGGATGGGCGGTATGACCGACCTGCACCCGCCGAAGGTGGAGATCTTCGACCCGGCCGCGCGCGTCAACATCGATCCCAAGGGCGAGGTCCGGGAGATCGAGGAGAGCCGCGAGGAGCCGTTCGGCCTGTATGTCGCCCGGCCGACGCCCGGCCGCGCGCAGTTCCGCTACCTCGAGTCGTGGCTGGTGCCCGAACTCGGCCTGCGCTTCACCGACTTCTGGTTCACCCCCGGCCACGAGCGCGACCAGGACTTCTACCTCGACGTCGTGCGGGTGCACCGCGACGGCACGCACTGGGTCGCCACCGACCTCTACCTCGACCTCGTGCTGCGGGACAAGGTCTCGGTGAAGGTGATCGACACCGACGAGCTGCTCGCGGCGGTCGCCGGCGACCTGATCACCGCCACCGACGCCGAATACGCGCTGGAAACCGCTTACGCCACCGTCGAAGGGCTGGCCCGGCACGGGTACGACCTGGCCGCCTGGCTGTCCACAAAGGACATCACGCTGACCTGGAAACGCCACCCGTAGCTAGCTCATCGTGGGGCGGAACCCGGCGGTGGGAGCCTCGTAGGTGAAGACGAACTTCCCGGCCGGCACGTTCTGCTGGTAGACCTCGCAGAACTCGACCGCGTGACTCCCCTCGGGGATCGTCACCGTGGCCGCGTACGCGAACATCGCGTCCGGGTCCAGGGTCAGCGTGTCGCAGGCCGAGGGCGCGGGGTCCTCCGCGGCGAAGGACGGCGAAACCGCCAGGCCGAGACCGACGAAGGCCATGAGCGCCACGGCTGCCATGCGTTTGATCATGGTTTCCATGTGAGCCCCACGGGCCCCTCCCGGCAACAGTCGTCACCCACTCGATGAGTCTGCATCCACCGATCGGTTGATCTCCGGCACACCGTCGGTGGAGTCATGGTCTGACCGTCCCGTGGATCCGGAAACCCAGGTCCAGACGGCATTCTCGAACCGTCCACAACGGATCGAGAGGGGACGGCGGCATGCCGGTCATCGAGGTCGAGCACCTCAGCAAGCGCTACGGGGACAAGGTCGCGGTCGCGGATGTCTCGTTCGCGGTCGAACGCGGGGAGATCTTCGGGATCCTCGGGCCGAACGGGGCGGGCAAGACGACCACGGTCGAATGCCTGGAGGGCCTGCGCACGCCCGACGGCGGCACGCTGAACGTGCTGGGGCTGGACCCGCGGCGCGACACCGCGGAGCTGCGTCAGCGCGTCGGCATCCAGCTGCAGGAGTCGCAGCTGCCGGACAAGCTGCGCGTCGGCGAGGC
The DNA here is from genome assembly GCA_963762765.1 of uncultured Actinomycetota bacterium. GTDB lineage: Bacteria > Actinomycetota > Actinomycetes > Mycobacteriales > Pseudonocardiaceae > Amycolatopsis. Next base: position 75,459 of record CAVXMR010000025.1, on the reverse strand, counting down.
GCTGGAGCTCTACGCGTCCTTCTACCGCACCCCCGCCGACCAGGGGAAACTGCTGGACACGCTCGGCCTGGCCGAGCACATCGCCAAGCCGTACAAGAAGCTCTCCGGCGGCCAGAAACAGCGGCTGTCGATCGCGCTCGCGTTGGTCGGCGGCCCGGAGGTCGCGGTGCTCGACGAGCTGACCACCGGGCTGGACCCGCAGGCCCGCCGGGACACCTGGGACCTGATCGAGGCCGTGCGCGCCACCGGCGTGACGATCCTGCTGGTCACCCACTTCATGGCCGAGGCCGAGCGGCTCTGCGACCGGATCGCGGTGATCGACGCCGGCCGGGTGGTCGCGATCGACACCCCGGCCGGGCTGGTCGCCGGGGTGAACGACGAGCAGGTGATCCGGTTCCGCCCCTCGGCACCGCTGGAAACCGCCGCGCTCGAAGCGCTGCCGGAGGTCCGCCGCGTCGAACGGCATGGCGGACAGCTGGTGGTCACCGGCCGCGGCAACGTGCTGCACGCGGTGACGTCGCTGCTCGCCCGGCTCGGCGTGATCGCCGGCGACCTGCGGGTCGAACAGGCCGATCTGGACGACGCCTTCGTCGCGCTGACCGGCCGGAAACTGGAGGGAGAATGATGAGCGCACTGACCAGGATGACCGCCGTCGAGGCGAAGCTCTTCCTGCGTGACCCGGGCGCGCCGATCACCGTGGTCGGCATCCCGCTCGCGCTGCTACTGGTGTTCGGGCTGATGCCGGACGCGAACAAGCCCAGCGCGGACTTCGGCGGGCACGCGCCGCTGTCCACCGTGATCGCGCCGATGGCGGTGACGATCCTGCTGGCCATGCTGGCATTCACCCTGTTCCCGACGGCGATCGCCACCTACCGCGAAAAGGGTGTCCTCAAAAGGCTTTCCGCCAGCCCGGTACCGCCGATCCGGCTGCTCACCGCGCAGCTGGCGGTGAATCTCGCCGCCGCGGTGATCGTGGTCCTGCTCATCGTGGGGGTGGGCAGGCTCGCGCTCGGCATGGAGCTCCCGGGCAACGCCGGCGGCTTCCTGCTCACGATCGTGCTCGGCACGCTCGCGCTGTTCTCGGTCGGGCTGGTGATCGCGGCGCTCGCGCCGACCGGCCGCGCGGCGGGCGGTATCGGCGCCGCGGTGTTCTTCCCGATGCTGGCACTCGGCGGGGTGTGGGTGCCGCGGGAGCAGCTCCCGCCATTCCTGCAGCACGCGGCCGACGTCCTGCCGCTGGGTGCGACGCTCAACGCGCTGCGCGCGAGCTGGGCGGGGAACTCGCCGCAACTGCTTCAGCTCGGAGCCTTGGTCGTGTTCGCGGTCATCGGCACCGCGGTGGCTGGGAGGGTGTTCCAATGGCAGTGATTTCCGCACCCGCGGCCAAAACGATCGCACCTTTCGCACGGGCGCATGTCCTGATCGTCGCCGGGCTGCTCGCGATCCCGCTGCTGCTGACCGCAGGCCGCTACGGCTACTTCGGCGACGAGCTGTACTTCCTCTCCGCCGGGCGCCACCTGTCCTGGGGTTACGTCGACCAGCCGCCGCTGCTTCCCTTGCTGGCCAAGGGAATGGACACGCTCGCCCCGGGCTCGGTGTTCGTGCTCCGGATTCCGGCCATGCTGGCGATGCTCGCCGCGGTCGTGCTCACCGCGCTGATCGCCCGTGAACTCGGCGGCCGCGCCAAGGCGCAGATGCTGGCCGCGGCGACGTTCGCGGTGGCCACCCAGTTCGTCGCGAGCGGGCACTACCTTGCGACGTCCACAGTGGACCCGTTCCTCTGGACGCTCCTGCTGTGGCTGCTGGTCCGCTGGGTACGGACGCGCCGCGACGGCCTGCTCGTCTGGGCGGGAGTGGCGACCGCGTTCGCGCTGTACACGAAGTTCCTGATCGGCGGTTTCTGGCTGGTGGCCGGGATCGCGATCCTCGCCTGCGGTCCGCGCGAGCTGCTGCGGCGGCCGAAGCTATGGCTGGGCGCGGGGATCGCCGTCGTCGCGCTGATCCCGACGCTGATCTGGCAGGCCACCCACGGCTGGCCTCAGCTGGGCATGGGTGCGGCGATCTCCGCCGAGGTCGGCGGTACCTGGGGCGGACGGGTCGCGTTCCTGCCCTCGGTCCTGGTCGTCGCCGGGATCCCCGTCGGTGTCGTCCTGCTCTGCTACGGGCTTTGGCGGCTGCTGCGGGCGGATTCCTTGCGTGCGTACCGGTTCCTCGGGTGGACGACCATCGGCCTGACCGTGGTGTTCTTCGCGGTGAACGGCCGTAACTACTACGTGGCCGGGATGTTCGGCATCTGCTGGGCGGCGGCCGCGGTCGAGATCGAGCGCGGGCAGGCGTCGCGGTGGTGGCGGTGGCTGGCGACCTGGCCGGTGTACGTTCTGGCCGCGCTGCTCGCCCTCCCTGCCGCGCTGCCCGTGTGGCCGCAGTCATGGCTGGCCGAGCATCCCTCGGTCCCGCATCCGGTGTTCGCGTTCGGCGAGGTCGGCTGGCCGGAGAGCGCACGGTCCGTGGCACGCACCTTCGCGACGCTGCCTGGGCGTACGCACACCGCAGTTGTCACCGAAAGCTATTGGCAGGCAAGCGCTTTGGACTACTTCGGCCGCGATCTCGGGCTGCCGGAACCGGCCAGTCCCAACCGCGGTTACGCGCCACTGGTGACCCCGCCGGAATCCGCCACCGACGTCCTGTTCGTGGGTGCGGATCCGCGGCCGCTGCTGGGACATTTCGCGGGCCTGCGGCCGATCGGCAAGGTCGAAACCGGCGTGCCGGGTGCTTCGGAGGGGACACCGATGTGGCTGGCCGTCGGCCGGACCGAAGCGTGGTCGGAGCTCTGGCCGAAGCTCGCGAACACGCACAACTGAGTGTGACCGGCGCCACCGGCCGGGCGGTGGCGCCGGACCCCGGCACGTAGGGTGCGGCCAGGAGGGAAGGAGCGGTATGAAGGCGGTCACCGAGGCACCCGCCCCGACGACGGTCGCGGGGTTCGCCCGGCTGCCGGTGGCGCTGCTGGCCGCGGGGACGGCGACGGCACTGCTGCTCACCGCGGGCCGCTACGGCTACTTCGGCGACGAGCTGTACTTCCTCGCCGCGGGCAAGCACCTGGCCTGGGGCTACGCCGACCAGCCGCCGCTGGTGCCGGTACTGGCCTGGCTGACGCAGACCGTCGCGCCGGACTCGCTGGTCGTGTTCCGGATCCCGGCGATCCTCGCCACCGCCGGCGGGGTCGTCGTGACGGCGTTGATCGCGCGCGAACTGGGCGGGCGGCGGAAGGCGCAGACCCGCGCGGCCGCGGCGTACGCGATCTGCGGGCAGTTCGTGGGCAGCGGGCACTACCTGGCGACGTCCACGATCGACCCGCTGCTGTGGGCGCTGGTGCTGTGGCTGCTGGTCCGCTGGGTCCGGACGCGCGAGGACACTCTCCTGCTCTGGCTCGGCGCGGTGACCGCGGTGGCGCTCAACGACAAGCTGCTCATCGCCGCTTTCTGGACCGTGGCCGGCCTCGCGATCCTGGCCTTCGGGCCGCGCGAGCTGCTCCGCCGTCCGAAGCTCTGGCTCGGCGCCGGGATCGCCCTGATTTCGTTGGTACCGACGGTGCTCTGGCAGGCGACCCACGGCTGGCCGCAGCTCGGCATGGGCGAGGCCGTCGGGAACGAGGTCGACGCCGGGGGCGGGCGCGCGAGCTTCGTCCCGCAGCTGCTCGCGGGCGCGGGCTGGGTGATCGGCGCGCTCGGCGTCCTCTACGGCGTCGCGGTGCTGCTGGGGAGCAAGCAGCTGCGGCCGTACCGGTTCCTCGGCTGGACCGCGCTGGGCGTGGTCGCGGTGTTCCTGCTCGCCAACGGCCGCTACTACTACGCCGCCGGGATGTTCGGCGTGCTGTGGGCCGCGGCCGCGGTCCACCTCGAAGCCCGCGAGCCCGCGCTGTGGTGGCGCTGGGTGCCGACCTGGCCGGTGTTCATGCTGTCCGCGTTGTTCAGCCTGCCGTTCACGCTGCCGGTTTGGCCCGCGCACTGGCTCGTCGACCATCCCGGCGCACCGCGTCCCGCGTACGCCGTCGAGGAGATCGGCTGGCCGGACCTCGCCGACGACGTCGCCGCGCTGTACCGGCACGCGCCCGCACACACCGCGATCGTCACCGGCGGCTACTGGCAGGCGGGCGCGTTGAGCCGCTATGGGCCCGAGCGTGGGCTGCCCGATGCGTACAGCCCCAGCCGCGGCTTCTGGTACTTCGGACGTCCCGCCGACGACGTCACCACTGTGCTCTTCGTCGGCTACGACCCGTCTCGACTCTCGCGGCACTTCGCGGACGCGCGGATCGTCGGTGAAGTCGGCAACCGGCTCGGAGTCCAGAACGCCAGCCGGAACATGCCGGTCTGGCAACTGACCGGCCGGATCGGGACCTGGGCCGAGATCTGGCCGCAGCTCAAGAATTTGAAGGCATGACGATGCGCGTCGACTGGAACCGGTCGCTGTGGCCGCCGGTCACCGCTCACCCGGGCGGCTGGCAACCCTGGCTCAACCGGGCCGAGCAGGTCCTGCCCTACGCCTTGCTGGCCGTCGCCACCGCGGTCAGCTTGGCCTTCGGCGGGCACGGCCCCGGCTGGTGGGCGGTCACCGGCGCGCTGATCGCCGGCACCGTCGCCTGGCTGCTGCTCACGATCACCCTCCCGCCGCCGCGCCTGCGCGAGCATCCGGCCGTCATCGTGGTGACCTTCCTCGGCATCATCGGGCTGGGCAGCGTCCTTGAAGCCCGGGACGTCACCTTCCTCGTCTTCATGATCTTCTCGTTCTTCGCCGCGATGCGGCTCAAGCCGGCCGTGCTCGCGTTCGCCGGGCTCGCGGCGACGTCGCTGATGATCAACACGCTGGGCAACGGCGGCCCGGTGCACGCGCTGTCCGACAAGCCGGGCATCTGGCTCACCCTGATCATCGTGCAGACCGCGGCCATCGGCGGCGGCGGGCTGATCTCCGCCTCGGTGGCTCGTCAGAACGAGGAGCGACGGCGAGCACTCGACGACCTGGCCGCGGCGCAGGCGGAAAACGAAGGCCTGCAACGGCAACTTCTCAGCCAGGCCCGTGAGGCGGGAATCCTCGACGAACGGCAGCGGCTGGCACAGGAGATCCACGACACTCTCGCGCAGGGCTTCACCGGGATCATCACCCAGCTCGAAGCGGCCGCGCAGGCGAAGGACGATCCCGCCGAGTGGCAACGTCATCTCGGCAACGCGACCGCGCTGGCGCGGGAGAACCTGACCGCGGCCCGGCGGTCGGTGCACGCCCTGCATCCCGAACCTCTCGATGCCGCAACGCTTCCGGACGCGCTGGCCGCCGTGACCCGGCGGTGGAGCGAACGCGCGGGCGTCCCCGCCGAGGTGACCACCACCGGTCACGCCCAGCAGCTGCACCCGGAGATCGAGGCGACACTGCTGCGGATCACCCAAGAGGCGTTGTCCAATGTGGACAAACACGCGGCGGCGGGCCGGGTCGGGCTCACGCTGTCCTACATGGCCGACGAAGTGACGCTGGACGTGGTCGACGACGGCGCCGGCTTCGACGCGACGGCCCCGGGTGACGGGTACGGGCTGCCCGGGATGCGCCGCCGGGTGCAGCGGCTCGCCGGTACCCTGCACGTCGAGTCCGAACCCGGTGGCGGCACCGCGATCTCGGCCGCCCTGCCCGCGATTCCGCTGCTGCCGGAGGATCCCGCATGACCATCACCGTGCTGATCGCCGACGACCACCCGATCGTGCGTGACGGGCTACGCGGCATCTTCACCGGCGAGAACGGCTTCGAGGTCCTCGGCGAGGCCGCTGACGGCGCCGAAGCCGTCACGCTCGCCGAGCACCTGCGCCCCGACGTCGTGCTGATGGACCTGCGGATGCCCGGCACCGACGGCGTCGCGGCGATCACCGAACTGGCCCGCCTCGGCAATCCCGCGCGGGTGCTGGTGCTGACGACCTACGACACCGACTCCGACGTCCTCCCGGCGATCGAAGCGGGCGCGACCGGCTACCTGCTCAAGGATTCGCCACGGGAGGAACTGTTCCGGGCGGTGCGGGCGGCCGCGCGCGGCGAGGCCGTGCTCTCCCCCGCCGTCGCCAGCCGGCTCATGGGCCGGATGCGAGCGCCGGCACAGGAACCGTTGTCACAGCGGGAGATCGAGGTGCTCGCGCTGGTCGCGCGCGGCTCGACGAACAAGGAAGCGGCTCGCAAGCTGTTCATCAGCGAAGCGACGGTCAAGACGCACCTGATCCACGTCTACGCGAAGCTCGGCGTGAAGGACCGGGCGGCCGCGGTCGCCGTGGCCTTCGAGCGCGGCCTGCTCGGCGGCTGAGCTCAGGGTTTCCAGCCGTTGGCGTCGGCCCAGGACTCGGCACGGGCGAAGGTGGCGTTGACCCAGTCCTGCTTCTCGTCGGCGTACTGCTCGACGGTGCTGTCCTCGGCGTGCGCGGCCGCCAGCCGGGTTTTGACCGCGGCGTAGTCGTCGCGCTCGCCGTTTTCGGCACGCAGGTAGTCGCGGAAGAGCAGCGCGAGGCGCCACGCGGGCGTCTCCTGCGAGCGGACGTGCAGGTTGACCGGGCGCCGCGGGTCGCCGCCGAAGTGCATGTGCTTGAGCCAGACGCCATCGCTCCCGTCCTGCGGGTCGTCTCCCCACTCGCCTTCGGCGCGCGGGAACCCGGCGTCGGACAGCGCGTCCGAGATCGCCGCCGCGTCGGCCAACGTGGCCACGGTGAGCTGCAGGTCGAGGATGTCCTTGGCGGGGAGGCCAGGCACCGCGGTGGAGCCGATGTGATCGGCGCGGACCGCGTGTTCCCCCGCCGCCAGGCGGATCCGGGCGAGCGCACGCTCGGCCTGCGCCGGCCAGCCGGGGTCGTAGTAGGCGATCTTCGGCGACATCGGCGGCCGACGGCGGCGCAGCCGGACGTTCGCCTCGAAGGGCACCAGCCGGTCCGCCCAGAGCGCGTCGACTTCGGCCAGCACGATGTCCTCGGCGCCGCCGTTGTCCAGCCAGACGTCGGCCACGGCGCGGCGCTGCTCGTCGTTGGCCTGCGCGCGGATCCGCGCTTTCGCGTCTTGTGGGGCCAAGCCGCGTCCCTCGAGCCGCCGCACCCGCGTCTCGACGGGCGCGTCGACCACGATGACCAGGTGATACATCGGCGCGAGGCCGTTCTCCACGAGCAGCGGGATGTCGTGCACGATGACCGCGTCCGGCTTGGCCGCCGCCATGAGCTCGGCGGTCCGCGCGCCGACCTTGGGGTGCACGATCGCGTTCAGCGTGCGCCGGGATTCGTCGTCGGCGAACGCCTTGGCGGCGAGTTTGGGCCGGTCGAGCGAGCCGTCCGCGGCCAGGATGTCCTCGCCGAAGGCCTCGACGAGCTCGGCGAGCCCCTCGGTACCCGGCTCAACCACTTCACGGGCGATCCGGTCGGAGTCGACGAGCACCGCGCCGTGCTCCGCGAGCCGGTTCGCCACCGTCGACTTGCCCGCCCCGATCCCGCCGGTCAACCCCACTCGCAGCATGAGGATCACCCTAGTCACGCTGGGTCTGTCACCCGATCAGGGCACGGCGCGGGGCGGGTGAGGCATACCGACGGGTGATCCGCGGGGCCGATGTTGCCCGTAACCGAACTGATGGAGTGACACGCCGGGCGATTACGCGTCTTTACCCGCCCGATTGCGTACCGTGCGCGGCGTCAGGTCGCCCACACGGAGGAACGATGGCGGACAGCAAGCACGTCGGGAAGCACCGGCTAGGCACGCCGGGGCTGGTGCACTGCGTGCTTCATCGACCCGTTGCCGAGGCGTTGACGGACTACCGCCGCACCTGGCTGTCGGCTCTGCTCGTCCCGGCCAAGCACAGCTTCGCCGGCTTCAAGCGCAAGGCCCGCGCGGCCGCGCTCGAGCGCGTCTGGATCCCCGCGGTCCGGACTACCTGACCTCGTTCGTCTCGATCACGATTTCCGACGTAAGTGTCCGGTGCACCGGGCAGTGGTCGGCGATCTTCATCAGCCGGGCGCGCTGGTCGTCGTCCAGGTCACCCTCGAACTCGATCTCGCGCGTGATGCGGCTGAGCATGCCGTGCTCGGTCTCACACGTCTCGCAGTCCTCGGCGTGGATGCGGTCGTGCTTGAGCCGGACAGTGGTCCGGACCAGCGGGATGCCCTTGCGGTCGGCGTACATCCGCACGGTGATCGCGGTGCACGACCCCAGAGACGCGAGCAGGAGCTCATAGGGGTTGGGACCCCTGTCCGTGCCGCCGACCGAGAGCGGTTCATCGGCGACGAAGGTGTGCCCTGGGGTGCTCACCTGCTGGGTATAGCGGCCTTCGCCGGCGGCCGTGACGATCACTGTGCCGGGCTCGAGGTCGGTCATCGAGTACGCGTTCCTCCCACATCGGACATTACCGTCATTCCCAAGACGAGGCGGATATCGTATCTTCTGCATGCGAGACAGGACCTGGAACGCCCGTCCTGTGAAGGGGGTGCGTCGTGGCCACCAGGCACTTGGCGATGCAGCCCGGCGAGCAGAGCAGCCGTGAGCGGTTCCTCGACGCGGCGCTGGCCGTCCTGTTCGACGGCGGGGTCAGCGGCCTGTCCGTGCGCGCGGTGGCCGAGGCGACCGGGGCGTCCACGATCTCGGTGTACGCCCGGTTCGGCGGCCGGACCGGCCTGCTGGACGCGCTGTACGAGCGTACTTTCGACGCGCTCCGCGGGATGATCGAAGCGCTTCCGCCGTCCAGCGACGACGGCATCGGCGACCTGGTCCACCTGGCGCTGGAGTACCGGTTGTTCGCCAAGGAGAGCCCGGCCCGCTACGCGCTGATGTTCGAACGGCCGGTGCCGGATTTCGACCCCGACCCGGCGCTGCGCTCGGTGGTGATGCGGACGACGTTCAGCATGTTCGTGGCCCGGGTCCAGCGGGTGTGCTGCCCCGGCATCGACGCGCGCCCGCTGGGGTATCAGCTCTGGACGACCATGCACGGGCTGGTCAGCGCGGAGCTGATGATCACTTCCCGGACGCCGCTGAGCGGCTGGTTCATCCCGCCGACCGAAGAGGCGAACGCACAGATCTACCGCCAGGGCGTGGAGTCGATGATCAACGGCCTGGACCTGCGCAACCGCTGATCCCCCGGCCCTCGTGAGTGGTAAGTCGGGTTCTAACTGAGGGGTAGGGCAGACGTGGCGTGTGAAGTGAGGGGCACCTTCGTCGCGGCAGACGCGAGCAAAGTCCCCCTCGCTCCCACCGAACCGCCGAGCCCAAGTCCGTGAATGCCACATTCACGGCGTCTTGGGCCCTCAATGTGGCATTCACGGACCTCCGCGCACTGAAGGCGTCCTTCGCTCCATCTCCGTCCACAGAGGACGACTACGCCACCTTTGCCTTACCTCTCAATAACCCTACTTACCACTCACGACAACCCGACCCCAGCGGCGCCCGAGCCCGGAAAACACAGCAGCCCCGGTCCAAAATGGACCGGGGCTGCTGTCAGCTCAGAGAGCTAGTGCTCACGCACCGCCGGAGAGCTTCTCGCGGAGCGCCGCGAGCTGCTCGTCGGAGGCGAGGGTGCCACCGCTCTTGCTGTCGGCCGGGGCCGAGGTGTAGGTCTGCTCGCCACCTTCGCCGGTGGTGATACCGGTCGCGGCGTCGGCAGCGGCTTCCGCGTCGGCCTCGACGGCCTTCGCGACCTGCTTCATGTGGGCCTCGTAACGAGTGTGGGCCTCGGCGTACTGACGCTCCCACTCCTCACGCTGCTTGTCGAAGCCTTCCTGCCACTCCTGGGTGTCCGGGTCGAAGCCCTCGGGGTAGATGTAGTTGCCCTCGGGGTCGTACTCGGCGGCCATGCCGTACTGGGTCGGGTCGAACTCGGTCTCGGCGGTGACGCCCTCGTTCGCCTGCTTCAGCGACAGCGAGATGCGACGACGCTCGAGGTCGATGTCGATGACCTTGACCATCACGTCGCCGTTGACCTGGACGACCTGCTCCGGGATCTCCACGTGGCGCTCGGCCAGCTCGGAGATGTGGACCAGGCCCTCGATGCCCTCTTCGACGCGCACGAACGCACCGAAGGGAACCAGCTTGGTGACCTTGCCCGGCACGATCTGGCCGATCGCGTGGGTGCGGGCGAACTGACGCCACGGGTCTTCCTGGGTCGCCTTCAGCGACAGCGAGACGCGCTCGCGGTCCATGTCGACGTCCAGAACCTCGACCGTGACCTCCTGGCCGACCTCGACGACCTCGGAGGGGTGGTCGATGTGCTTCCAGGACAGCTCGGAGACGTGCACCAGGCCGTCGACGCCACCCAGGTCCACGAAGGCACCGAAGTTGACGATGGAGGACACGACGCCCTTGCGGACCTGGCCCTTGGCGAGCGCGTTGAGGAACTCGCTGCGCACCTCGGACTGGGTCTGCTCCAGGTAGGCGCGGCGGGACAGGACCACGTTGTTGCGGTTCTTGTCCAGCTCGATGATCTTCGCCTCGAGCTCACGGCCCACGTACGGCTGCAGGTCGCGCACGCGGCGCATCTCGACCAGGGACGCGGGGAGGAAGCCGCGCAGGCCGATGTCCAGGATGAGGCCACCCTTGACGACCTCGATGACGGTGCCCTTGACGGGCTCGTCCTTCTCCTTGAGCTCCTCGATCGTGCCCCAGGCGCGCTCGTACTGCGCGCGCTTCTTGGACAGGATCAGACGGCCTTCCTTGTCCTCCTTCTGGAGAACGAGGGCTTCGACCTCATCGCCGACGGTGACAACCTCAGCCGGGTCGACATCGTGCTTGATGGACAGCTCACGCGAGGGGATGACGCCCTCGGTCTTATAGCCGATGTCGAGCAGGACCTCGTCGCGGTCGACCTTGACGATGGTGCCTTCGACGATGTCGCCATCGTTGAAGTACTTGATCGTCTTGTCGATAGCCGCGAGGAAATCTTCCTCCGACCCGATGTCGTTGATGGCGACCTGCGGGGCCGCGTTCGGGGCGGTCGGGGCGGTGACGGTGTCGATGGTCATTAGGCGGGTTGCTCCGGTGGATGGGATCGTAGGGTGGATGAACTTGTCGGCGCGAATGAGCTCTACGGCATGCGACGACCCCACAAGCAACGTCCACCAGTGAACGACCGCGGCATGACCCGCAAACGGTGCGCGACCCGATTCCCAACCAGAGCTGAGCGGAAGGCAGCGCGAACCCACTGCGCTAACACGTATCCTACGCGGCAGTCGCTAGGCGGCACAATCAGGGTCCTCCCACGATCGCTAAGGTCCCGGAGAGGGAAACCGCACGCAGGAGGACGCAGGGTGGAGCAGGCTACCGCCGACGCCATGATGCCACCGGAGGACGACTCCGCGCAGGGCCGTCACGAGGCCGCCGAGCGGCTGCTCGGCACCACGTCGGTGGCGTATCGCCAGGTCACGGGGCCCGAAGCCGCCGCGGCCAACCTCGCCTGGTGGGACGCCGACGCCGATGACTACCAGGCCGAACACGGCGACTTCCTCGGCGACGCCGACTTCGTCTGGTGCCCGGAGGGGGTGCGCGAGGCCGACGCGCGGCTGCTCGGGGACGTCCGGGGCAAGCGCGTGCTCGAGGTCGGCTGCGGTCAGGCCGGCTGCTCTCGCTGGCTGAGGTCGGAGGGCGCGGACGCCGTCGCGACCGATCTGTCCGGCGGGATGCTCCGGCACGCCCAGGAGGGCAACGTCCGCACCGGGGTCCACGTTCCGCTCCTGCAGGCCAACGCGGAGTACCTGCCGCTGGCCACCGGCAGCTTCGACGCGGCCTGCTCGGCGTTCGGCGCGATCCCGTTCGTCCCGTCCGTCGAGACGGTGTTCGCCGAGGTCCACCGGGTACTGCGGCCGGGCGCGCCGTGGGTGTTCTCGGTGACGCACCCGATGCGCTGGATCTTCCCGGACGACCCCGGCCCGCAGGGCCTGACGGTGACCCAGCCGTATTTCGACCGCACCCCCTATGTAGAGGTCGACGACGACGGCGTCGCGACCTACGTCGAGTACCACCGGACGCTCGGCGACTACGTACGCGCGCTCGCCGCGACCGGGTTCGCCCTCACCGACCTGATCGAACCCGAGTGGCCCGAAGGGCACCTGCGGACTTGGGGCCAGTGGAGCCCGCTGCGCGGACGCCTCTTCCCTGGCACCGCCATCTTCCGCACGCGTCGCGCGTGAGCCGGCTCGAAGACCAGCAGAACGCCCGCTTCGCCGCGCTCGACCCGCTGCTGCCGCCGATCGCGCCGCCGGCCAGGCTCAGCGAGACCCTCTTCGCCACCGTGGCCGGGCAACGGGTGGGCGGGTTGCTGACCCGCACCGTGCACAGGCCCGGCGAGTGGCTCGGGCTGTGGGAGCCCGCCGAGGTCTGGGACCTGACCGCGGTCCCCGGCGACACCGGCGCGGCGGGCCTGGCCGCCCTGCTGGAGGCGTGGCGCGAGCGGATGCGCGGCGAGACGATCGGCCGCGACTCCTCGTGCACCCTCGCCTGGCCCAGCCGGGACGCCGAGGCCGCCGCCGTCCTGCTGGCACACGGCTTCGCGCCGCAGACCTGCCTGGCCGTCCGGGACGTCGAAGCCGCCTCGCCCGTCGAGTCCGATGTGGACGTCCGGCGGGCCGCCGATGGCGACCTCGAGACCCTGGTCGACCTGCGGCTGGAGGAGCTGCGGTATGCCGCGCTGGTCGGCCCCGCCGTCGTCCGGCCCGGGGCGCGCGACCTGCTCGCCGCCGACGTGCGATACGAGCTGCGGTTCAGCGGGATGCTCTGGCTCGCCGAAAGTGGCGGCGTGCCGGCCGGGATGGTGGGCTGCGCGCTCGTGTCGCCGCAGCCGGGGTCCGCTGTCGCGGCTCGGCTGCAGCCGGGGGTCTGGGGTTACGTCGGCACGCTGTCGGTCTCGGCCGCCGCCCGCCACGGCGGCGTCGGCCGCGCGCTGATGGCCGTCGCGCACGACGAACTGATCGGGCCGGGGTGCGCGGCACGTTCCTCTTCTATCACCCGGCCAATCCGCTGTCGCCGGTGTTCTGGCACCGGCAGGGCTACCGTCCACTGTGGACGACCTGGGCGCGCCGCCCGGCCTGGACCTAGGGGGATCATGGAAATCGCCGAAGTCCTGCTCGCCGCTCACCGGGCACGGTTCGCCGCGGTCGACGCGCTGCTGCCGCCCGCCGCGCCGCCTGCCGAGGGCGAACGCCTGGACGCGGCGACCGCGGACGGCACGAAGGTCACCGGGGTGCTGCAGCGGCACGTCTACGGTCCCGACGACGTCCCGCTGCTGTGGTCGGCCGCCCGCGTCTGGCAGCTCTTCCCCTACTTCGGCGACACCGGCACCGAGGGCGCCGATCTGCTACTGCGTGCGCTGCGGGCCCGGCTCGACGGCGAGGACGCCGGCGCGGACTCGGCGGTCGCGATCACCTGGCCGAGCCGCGACGCCGAGGCGATCCGCGCGTTCCTCGACCACGGCCTGGTCCCGCTCGGCGCGCTGGGCATCCGCACCGCGCCGCCCGCTCCCCCGTCACCGGACGTCCGGATCCGCCTCGCCGGGCCCGGTGACTTCGACCTGGCGCTCGAGCTGGCGACGGCGACGTTCGACTACACCGGCCTGGTCGCCGCGCGGCGCCGGCCCAACACCGCGGACCTGCTCGCCCCGTCGCTGCGGGAGGCGTTGGACGACGGCCTGGTCTGGATCGCGGAGCACGACGGCGAGCCGTGCGCGCTGGCGCAGTGCGCGTGGGTGTCGGCGGAGCCCGGCAGCGAGGAGGCCGAGCTGCTGCCGCCGGGGCGCTGGGGGTACGTCAACAACGTCGTGACGGTGCCGGGCGAGCGCGGCGGCGGGCACGGCCGGGCCCTGATGGCGCACGTGCACCAGAAGTTCCACGCGGCCGGGGCGACCGGTACCTACCTCTACTACAACCCGACGAACCCGCTGTCCTCGGTGTTCTGGCACCGGCAGGGCTACCGTCCCCTGTGGACGACTTGGGAGATCCACCCGGCCTCGGCCCTGCGCTGAGCTCACTCGCTAGTGTGACGTGCGTCCGGTGATCTTGCCCTGGAGCGGCGACAGGGCCAGTATTTGAACTGACCGGTCAGTTCAAATACGACGCTGGAGTGTCCCCCGTGCAGCTCCGAGCCGACAGGGTGTCCCTCGAAGGGCACCACGGCACCCTCCTCCCCGCCACTTCGCTGTCCGTCGGCGAGGGCGAGCTCGCGCTCGTGCACGGCGAACCCGGAGTCGGCATCACCGCCTTCGCGCTCGCACTGGCCGGGCGGCTCAAGCCCAGCACCGGCACGGTGCACGCCGAGGGCACGGACGCGAAGCTCAGCGAGCTGGTCGCCGTCATCGACGCGCCCGGCGTCAGCGAGCCCGACGAGGCCCTGCAGCTGCGGGTCGTCGTCGGCGAGGAGCTCGCGCTGGCCCACCGCCCCGCCGGCAAGCAGGACGTCGCCGACTGGCTCGCCGGGCACGACGCGGCCGCGTTCGCCACCACCCGTTTCGAGAACATCGAGCCCGAGCTGCGCACCCGGCTGCTCACCGAGCTGGCCGCGCTGCGCGAAGGCGTCCGCATCCTGGTGCTCGACACGCCGGACCGGCACACCAGCCTGGTCGCCTGCTGGACGGAGCTCGCGCGCGAGTTCGCCGAGCGCGGCTTCGCCGTCATCGTGCTGGCCGCCACCACGCCGGAGCAGGCGCTGCCCTTCCCGCCGGCCCGCATCGGCTCGACCGACCAACCCCCGCCCCGGACCCACGCCAAGACCGAGGAGCTCGTCGCGAGCGCCGAAGAGGACAACGCATGAACGCCTTCCGCATCGCCCGCAACGAGCTGCGGCGGCTGACCGCCGGCACCATGCCGAAGCTCGCGCTGGTCGCGATCGTGCTGGTGCCGCTGCTCTACGCGTCCTTCTACCTCTACGCGAACTACGACCCCTACGGTCGGCTCGACAAGCTGCCCGCCGCCGTCTACACGAGCGACGTCGGCGCGAAGGACTCCGCCGGCCAGCAGCGCAACGTCGGCCGTGAGGTGACCGACGAGCTGGTCAAGTCCGGCACGTTCCAGTGGCACGAGGTGTCCGAGTCCGAGGGCCGCGACGGCGTCCGCGACGACAAGTACTCCTTCGCCATCGGCATCCCCAGCGGGTTCTCGGCCTCGCTGCTCTCGGTCGGCAACTTCCAGCCGCAGCAGGCCACCATCACGCTGACCACCAACGACGCCAACAACTATCTGTCCGGCACGATCGCCAAGCAGGTGGCCGAGCAGGTGCGCAAGACGATCGCGGAGAAGGTCGGCAGCGAGGCCGCGGACCGCTTCCTGGTCGGCTTCTCCACGATCTACGCCAAGATCCAGGAGGCGGCGACCGGCGCCCAGCAGCTCGCGGACGGCTCCGCGCAGCTCAAGACCGGCCAGCAGCAGCTCGCCGACGGCGCGTCGCAGCTGGCGAGCGGCAGCGCGACCCTGGCCACCGGCCTCGGCACGCTCAAGGACGGCACGGCCCAGCTGCCCGCCCAGACCAGGCAGCTCGCGGACGGCGCGTCGCAGGTCGCCGCCGGTGACCAGAAGGTGGCCGACGCCGCATCGGTCGCGGCTTCGGCGTCCTCCGACATCCAGGGCAAGCTCGACGGCTACCGCAGTCAGCTCGAGACCGACCTGCGGGCCGCGGGCGTGCCCGACGCCCAGGTGAGCGCCATCCTGGCCAAGGCCGACCAGCTCCGCTCCCCGGTCGACCAGGCGAACACCAAGATCCAGCAGGCCAACGGCGATCTCGCCAAGCTCGCCGCCGGCGCCCGCCAGGTGTCCGACGGCGCCGCCAAGCTGGCCGCGGCCTCCCCGCAGCTCGCCAATGGCATCGCGCAGGCCTCCGACGGCGCGAACCAGCTCCGCGACGGCGCGGCCAAGCTGAACGACGGCGAGAAGACCGCGCTGACCGGCACCACCCAGCTCGCCGACGGCGCCGCGAAGCTGCGTGACGGGCTTTCCTCCGGGCTCAGCCAGATCCCGAACCCCGACGATCCGACCCGTTCGGCGACCGCGAACACCATCGCGGACCCGGTCGCCGTCACCGCCAACGGCGAGGCTTCGGCCGGGACGTACGGCGCCGGCTTGGCCCCGTTCTTCATCTCCCTGGCCACCTGGATCGGCGCGTTCGTGCTGTTCCTGCTGCTGCGCCCGCTCTCCACGCGCGCGCTGACCGCGGGTGCCCGGCCGTTCCGGGTCGCGGTCGGCGGCTGGCTGTCCTCGGCGCTGCTCGGCGTCGCGCAGGTGGTCGTGCTGTTCGGCGCGGTGACGTGGCTGGTCGGCATCCACATCGCGCATCCGCTGGGCGCGCTCGGGTTCGCCGCGCTGGTGTCGCTGACGTTCACCGCCGTCGTGCACGCGCTCAACGCGTTCTTCGGCGCGGTCGGCAAGTTCCTCGGCCTGGTGCTGCTGGTGCTCCAGCTGGTCAGCGCGGGCGGCACGTTCCCGTGGCAGACCATCCCGGACGCGCTCTACCCGCTGCACGTCGTGCTGCCGATGGGCTACGCGATCGACGGCTTCCGCCACCTGTTCTACAGCGGCGCGACCACGCAGATCATCGGCGACGTCGCGGTGCTGCTGGCCTACCTGGTTGGCGGGCTCCTGGTGTCGTCCCTTGCCGCGCGCAAGCGTCGCGTGTGGACGGTCTCGGCGCTGAAACCCGAGCTGAGCCTGTGAGTGCGTCGACCAAGCAGAAGCTCTTCGAGGCCACCCTGCGGCTTTCCGCGGCGCAGGGCCTCGTCGGGCTGACCGTGGACGACATCGCCGCCGAAGCCGGCGTGGCCAAGGGCACCGTCTACTACAACTTCGGCTCCAAGGACGGCCTGGTCGACGCCCTGCTGCGGTACGGCGTCGACCTGCTGGCCGGCCGGCTGCACGCGACCATCGGCGACGGCGACCCGCTCGACGTGATCGAGGCCCAGGTCGACACGACGCTGGCGTTCATCGAGCAGTACCCGGGGTTCTCGCAGATCCTGGTGAGCGAGCTCTGGCGCACGCCGGGCCAGTGGCACGACACGCTTTCCCTGCTGCGCGAGGAAGTCACGTCGATCGTCAAGGCACAGCTGCAACGCCTCGACGACGCCGGCCGGCTGCCCGAGGGCGTCCGGATCCCGACCGCGGCCGCCGGGCTGTTCGGCACCATGCTCGTGGTCGCGCTGGACTGGCAGGTGTTCGGTCCCGAGCGCACCCGCGCGGAGGTCCGTGACGCGGTGATGGTGCTGATCCGCGGGCTCGGGCGGCGCTAGCAGTCCAGCAGTGCGCTGCCCAGCGGCGTCAGCGAGTGCAGCACGGTGTTGCGGTCCCGGTGGGTGATGATCAGTCCCGCCTGCCGGAGCACGGTGGTGTGCTTGCTGACCGCCGAGGGCGTGACGCCCAGGCGCGCTGCGAGCTCGGTCGTGCTGCACCCGACGGCCAGGATCGCCAGCGCGGCCGCCCGCGTCGGCCCGAGCAGGTCGGCCAGCGCGGCGGGCGAGGGTCTCAGGCGCGTCGACGCCGTGGTGAGCTGACGTCCCGGCGGATAGTGCAGCCGCGCCGTCGCGCCGTTCGAGGCCGGGATCAGCGCCGGGCAGATCGAGAAGAACGTCGGCACCAGGACCAGCCCGGTGCCGTTGAGCGACCGGCTGCCCGCGATCGCGTCGTCCGCCTCCAGGGCCGGGGACAGCCACCGGATCGCCGGGCGCAGGCTCGCCAGCAGCGCGTCGACCCCGCTGCGCAGCAACAGCTGCGTGCGCATCGCGAGGTCGGCCTCCACCTGCGCTCGGGTGATTTCCCAGCTCGGAGCCAGGGCCACGGCGAAGTACTCCCGCAGGGCTTGTACCAGCCGCGGCAACGCCGTGGTATCCCCGTCGGGGAGTCCGGCCGCCCAGCTCGGCAGCCCGCACTCGGGTGGGATGTGCCGCAGGTCGGTCTTGAGGCTCGGCGAGTCGGTCTTCAACACCGCCTCCAGCCCGGGTTCGAGGTCGTAGCGACCTTCCGCGGGCAGCAGGAATCCCGGGACCGGAGCGTCGGGGCGGCAGAGCCAGAGCAGCACCGGCGCGGACTCGCCCAGCCCCTGCCAGACGCGGTGACGCCACCGCGCCAGCCCGGGCTGCGTCGGCTGCTGGCCGGTGTCGCGGCGCTGCAGGAGCTGCAGGCTGGACGTCAGCTCACCCATCGGGTCCGCCGCCGCGGCGAGCCGGACACGGATCAGGTCCTGCAGGGTCAGCTCGACGCGCAACGGGCTTCCTCGGGGTGGGTGGTACCTCGTAATCGTCCGCCGATGACCGGTTCGTTACATCCCTGACCTGCGTTTTTGCCCGTCAGGGAAATCGCCTCGACGGCCGGTGGCCCGGAGGCGAAAGATGTTCATGGAGATCCCGTGTTCGGGGTGTTTTTCCGGGATCTCCACGAGGGGGAAAGTCGGCACGATCCTGGGGCAGCGGTGTGCTCACCGCATCCCCGGCGCACCGTGCCGTCTTGGCTGTCCCCCTCACACACAGGGAGAGAACAGCCTAAAAGGGGAGACTGAATTGATGATCAAGCGGCTGATGGTGACGGTCGCGGCGGCAGCGAGCCTGCTGACGCTGACCGGGGCTTCGCAGGCGGGGGCGGCGCAGCCGGCCGGTGAGGGCGCGCAGACGCCGATCTCCGTCGGGGGGCTCAAGCTGATCCCCGCGCACCTGAACAAGAACAACGCCCGCGCGGCGGCCGCGGCGGACGAGCCGCAGGCCTACCTGATCCCGTCCGCGCTCGACCCGAACAAGTGCTGGGACGCCGAGGCAGCCAGCCTCGGCCGCAACGGCACCACCATGCTGCTGTGGGACTGCGACACCACGAAGGCGAACCAGGCGTTCTACATCACCCAGATCCCGGAGGGCTACCTCCGCTTCCAGAACGTGGCCAACGGCCGCTACCTGGACGCCGACAGCAACACCATCGGCCAGAACGGCACGAAGGTGCAGCTGTGGGACTTCGTCGCGGGTGCCAAGAACCAGTGGTGGACCAGCACGGTGATCCCGGAGGGCTGGGAGCGCTTCTCGACCCCGGCCAGCGGTCGTTACCTGACCGCGCAGGGCAACTCGTCGGCCAACGGCACGCGGCTCCAGCTGTGGAGCTTCATCGCCGGTGGCCAGAGCCAGTGGTGGGGCTGATTTCCCACCGCCGGTGAACTGATCCGGTAAGTCCGTGAAGGCCACCTTGATTTCCTCAAGGTGGCCTTCACGGCGTTGGCGGTGCACCACCCGCCACGAGGCCGACCTCAGATCACTTGCTGCCCCGGCTCTCGTGAGTGGTAAGTAGGGTTAGAACCCGACTTACCACTCACGAGAACCCAACCCCCGCCCAGCGAGCCGTCTACGCCGGGGGGTCGTCCTCTTCGGCGGTTTCGGTTGCGGGGTCGCGCTTCCACTTGAGCTTGACCTCGAACTGGCCGTCGACGCCGGTCTTCGCGATCACCGCACCCGCGGACGCGGAGAGCTTCACGCCGAACTTGAGTTCCACCTCGTCGGGCTGCCGGCCCATCCGCTGGAACTGGCCGAGCGCGGCCGACGCCGCGTCCCGGACCGTCCCGAGCGCCTGCTCGAAGGACTCCTTCGCCGCGGCGACCAGCTCGTCACCGCGGGACACCCTGGTCGTGCCGGGGACCGGGTCGACCTCGACCAGGATCTCCCCGCCGCCGTCCAGCCCGAATCGTGCCAGCTCCGGCACTTCGCACCTTCCTCACTGTCCACAAGGGACGTCGAGCCAGTCGCCCGCGGGCACGCTCCGGCTGACTGTTTCCAGTTGCCGCAACAGCTCGTCAAGGCGGCCCGGGTTGTTCAGGTACTCCAGCACCGCCCGGTAGAACGCGCCGGTCATGGTGGCGGGCATCAGATCCGACGCGTCGAAGCACAACGGCTGCGTCGACACCGTCAACGTCTGCGCGACCCGCTGGGACACGGGGTCGTCGTAGACGCCGGTGACCGTCTTGTTGACCGAGAACACGCTGCCCCGGTGGATCCCCGGCCAGATCCGCTGGGCCTCGTCCGAGGCGAGGAACCGCATCAGCTCGCGTGCCTGCGGGGTGTCGGTGAACATCCCCGCCAGGTCCGCCGACACCTCGGACACCTCCGGCCCCGGGAACCGGAAGAAGTCGAAGTCGGTGCCCGGTTTCGGCGTGGTGCCGTCGGCCCGCTTCATGTTCAGGTAGCCGCCCATGACGAACGACGCCTGATGTTCGAGCAGGCAGCCGGGCGGGCCGGCGAACAACGGGCGCCCGGCGTCGCCGAAGTCCGTCAGCAACGCGGCCGCCGCGCCGCCGCGGACCGCGCCCGCGCCGGTGACGAGATCGCCCCAGTCCGTCCACGCCTTGCGGATCTCGGGCGCGGTCCACGGCACCTCACCCGCGGCCCAGCGCTGGTAGAACGCCGCCCCGGCCGTGTGCAGCAGGATGTCCTCGATCCAGTCGGTGCCCGGCCAGCCCGACGTCGGCGGCGCGCCGAGCCCGAGACACCATGGGGTGCGCCCGCCGGCGGTCAGTTTTCCGCTCAGCGCCAGCAGTTCCGCCCAGGTCGCCGGCTTCGGGCCGGGCAGGTTCGCGGTGGCGTACCAGATCGAGCTCTTCAGGTCGGCCTTGACGGCCACCGCGTACTGCTGGGAACCGACCCGATCCAGGCTCTGCCACTGCGGCCCGTACGAGCCGGACTGCGCGCCGAGGACGTCACCCAGCGCCTTGACTTTCCCTTGGTGCACATAGCTGACCAGCGCGCCGGGGTTCGGCAGCACCGCGACGTCGGGCGGAGTGCCCCGCTGGACATCGGAGGCCAGCACCTGGTCGAGCGCGCGGGTACCCCGGTAGTCGACGGTGATCCCGGTCTTGGCCTTGAACGCGTCGAGGACCTGCTTGAAGTCGCCTTCCTCGGCACCGGTCCAGGAGGCCAGCACGGCGACCGTGCCGTGGCCGGTCGCCGAACAGGCAGCGCCGCCGAGCAGCACGGCCACCAGTAAAGTCCACAAAGGACGGTGTGTTTTCATGCGTGGTACCGGTATTCGTCGATCCTGCGGTAGAGGCCGAGCAGCACCAGGCCGGCCACGACCAGCACCGCGGCCGGGACCCAGAACTCGCGACCGCCGGAATCGGCCGCGGTCGCAGCTCCGGCAGTGACGCGTTGGGTGTCGGCGTCGATCAGGTCCTGCGCAGCGCCGGGCCCGCCGGGCTGCCGCGTCGCCACGAACTCCTCGAGCGTCACCCCGCATCCGGTGGTCCGGTCGCACTGATCCTTGAGCAGCTGCTCGAGGAGCCGCTGGCCCTCGGTGTCGTTCTGGGCGATCTCCGCCTGGCGGTCGGCGAGGACGATGTCGGTGCGCGGCGGGACGTCGTCGAGCCGACCCCGCTGGCCGAGCAGGAGGCCGAGCGCGACCACGATCCCGGCGGTGACGACGGTGGCGCCGAGCAGCCAGGGGTTGAGCCGGCGCCGGAACCAGCGGTAGAGCCACCACTGCGCCAGCCCGAGCAGGACCAGCAGCAGGATCGGCACGAGCAGCGCGACCGGCGCCAGCCAGAGCGGCACGATCAGCACCGGGCTGCCCTGGTCCAGCTGCTCGAGCAGGGTCGTGTGCTGGGCGGCCTGCAGGTCGGCCAGCTGCGCGAGCACGCCGTCCGCGCCGTGCAACAGCCTCGAGGCGTACCAGAGGTCGGCCGCGCCGAGCTTCTTCGAACCCTCCTGCCGGTAGTGCGCGTCGGCCTGGCCGATCGCCCCGGCGTAGGCGGCGACCAGCCCCGCGACGACCTGCAGGCGCCCGGCGCCGCCCTCGGCCTGGTTCGCCTCGGCGACCTTGGCCAGGCTCTGGTTCGCCGTCGCCAGCCGGTTCGTGTAGTCCTGGCCCGGTCCGGCCAGCGCGATGTCGCCGGAGGCGAACGACGTGATCGCCGCCCGGTCCGCGGCCGTCAGCGCGGCCCGCGCGGCGGCGGTTTCGAGCACCGCCTCGGTGGTGCGGTCGCGGACGGTTTCGGCGGTGTCCTGCACGATCCGCACCGCCCACAGTGAGGTCACCAGCATGACCAGCGTGCCGATGAGCAACGCGGCGCGCAGCCGGACGAGCCGCACCCTGGTCGTGCTCGTACGCGGAATCGTCACGCCGGCGCCTCGCTGAGCGGCTTCGTGCAGACTTCGCAGAACTTCGCGCCCGGCGGGTTCGGTTCGTCGCAGTGCGGACAGACGATCGGCGACGTCGCCGTCTGCGGTGCGGGGTCCTGCGCCTGGCCCTGACCGATCCGCGAGACGCGCGAGATCATCAGGTTCAGCACCTCGCTGCGGGTGGCGTCGGACCGGAGCCGGACGTCGCCGGCGGCCGCGTCCCGGATCTCGACGACCCGCTCGAGCCGCCGCAGGATCTCGTCGTTGCGCTGCTCGGTCGCGAGCCGGACCGCGGTCCCCCACGCGCGCTCGGCCGTCTCGGTGCGCCCCGCCGCGAGCGCGTCGCCACCCTCGGTCAGCGCCTCGCCGAGCTCGGCCTGCACGGTGTACTGCAGCACCATCGGGTGGATCAGCGTCGGCTGCACCGGATCGTGGGTCCACCGGCCGAGCACCACCGCGGGCTCGGACGCCGTCCCGCCGGCGGGTTCGAGCTGGGCCCAGCCGAGCTGGCGGTCGTGGTCGTAGCTCGGCGGCAGTTGGTGGTCGAGGTCGAAGCACACGTGGTAGTCCTGGGACTCGTCCCCGGCCCAGGAACCCAGCGACAGCAGGATTTCTCCCTCGCCGGCCGGGCGGGCGCGGTCGGTCAGGTCGTACTCGTTGGGGCGAACCTGCTTGACGAACCGCAGCGAGCTGTAGGACATCGTGCCGATCCGCAGCCGCACCTCGGGTAGCACCTTGGTCAGCGCGGCGTCGATGAGCTGGGTGAAATCGGCGGTCAGCCGCTGGTCCTCCACGACGGAATCGGCGCTGCCGCGCAGCACCTTGACGATCTCGGCGAGCTCGTCGGGCACCCAGCCGTCGCCGATTCCCCTGGCGTCGCAGACGAACTTTCCTTCGCAGGCATTGAGTGTCGTGACGAGTGCTTCGTGGCTTTCGGACTGGTTCTTGCCGTCGGTCAGCAGAATCGCGTGCCGGACGGCGTCCGGATAACGCGAGAAAAGCCTTCGCGCGCGGTCCAGCCACATCCCCATCGCCGTGCCGCCGTACGCGCCGAGATGCGCGACTGCCTGCTGCGCGGCCTGGCGCGTCGAATCCGACGCGGTGACCAGCGCTTCCTCCTTGGGGTAACACATGTGCGCGGATTCGGAGCCGCGCACGACGGCGAAGTGCACGCCGTCGGGCAGGACGCCGATCGCCGCGGCGGCGGCGCGCTTGGCCTCTTCGATCTTCGTGTGGGGATGGCGCATCGAGCTGGAGCAGTCGACCAGCAGCACCTCCGCCGCCTGCTTCGCGGGTTCCCGCGGCCCGCCACGCGCGGTCACCGTCAGGATGGCGTGCATCGCGCTGTCACCCTCGGCCAAGAACTTCTGCTGGTGCACCTCGATGTCGAGGTCTGCCCCGCTCATCGCCGCCCGCCCCCCTCGGTTCCGGTGGTCAGATCCAGCTCACCGGCCGGATCTCGTTGGCCAGATCGGTCAGTACGTTGTGCCCGCGCGCGCCGGGCGCGTGCCAGGCCAGTTCTCGCAGCGTGTCCTCGAGCCGGGCGCGCAAACCGTCCTCGGTGGGCGGGTTTCCCAGCGGCCCCGGCGGCAGATCACCGCGCCCGACGCACGCCTTCGCCGTCTCCAGGACCGCCGCACGCAGCCGCAACCCGCCCGATCCATCGAGGTCGAGCGCGGACGACCGGTCCGCCGCCTCGCCGAGGTCGCGCCCGCTCGGCAGCCCCCGATCACCGGGCAACGTGCTGGCGAGCACGCGGATCCCGGCGATCCGCGCGGCCTCGTCGTAGCGCGAGAACTCGGGGACCTCGTCGAGCACCCGGACCGCGCCCGCCCGGTCGCCGCGGGCCAGCGCCACGCGCGCCAGCCCGAACGCGGCGTTCACCTGCGAGCGGTGGACCCACAGCGCGTCGTAGTAGCGCTCGGCGTCGGTGCTGAGGTGTTCGGCGCACAGCCCGAGCGCGAGCTTCGGCGTCTCCTCGCCGGGAATGTCGTGGTAGACCGCCTCGAACCGGTTCGCCGCCTCGCTGAAGTCGCCCGCCGCGAGCGCGATCAGGCCGCGGTGCCAGTACACGCGCCAGTCGTGCGCGGCCCGGCCGCCGAGCAGCCGCGCGGCCTTCCCCACGCACGCCGCCGCACCGTCCACATCGGACAGTTCGAGCCGCGCGCGGCAGCGGCGGAACTCGAGCTCCACCGAGGAACCCGCCTTCTCCAGCTTCTTGAGCAGCCGGGTGGCGTCGGGCGCGCGGACCGTACGCAGGAAGGCGATCTGGGCGTCGTCGGGATCCTCGCGCGGGGCGGGCAGGCCGAGCGCGATGGCCTGCGCCGACGGGAGTTCGTCCGGCGGCGTGACGACGCCGGACGTCCAGCGTTCCAGCGGCGGCGGCTGGCCGAGGCCGGCGTCGAGCAGCACGGCGGGCTCGGCGAACACCGTCGAGAACGACGGGCGGGAGCCGCGGTCGCGCAGCGACAGGATCTCGTTGAGCACGCCGTCGAGCTGGACGAGCATCTCGTCGGCGGTGGCGAACCGGTGGCCGAACGGCGCGGTCGCCCTGGCCAGGACGTGCTCGAAGGACTGGATGCCGAAGGCGGCCGGATGCTTCGCGTCGTCTGTCGGGCTCCAGCCGTCGCTGGCCTGGAACAGCTCCCGCAGCGTGACGCCGACGGTGTGGATGTCCGAGCGGACGGTCAGCCCGCGCTCGGCGATCTCCTCCTCGCCGACCTCGTAGTGCTTGGTGCCGACGCGCGGGCTCTTCTTGTCGCCGATGCGGCGGATCGCGCCGAAGTCGATGAGCTTGATCCGGCGCTCGCCGTGGATCACGTTGTCCGGCTTCATGTCGCAGTAGAGCAGGCCCTGGCCGTGCAGGTAGGACAGCGCGGTCAGGATCTCGCGCCCGTAGACCACGACGTGCTCGACGAGCAGCCGTCCCTCACCGGCGTCCAGGCTCGCGCGACCGCGCTTCTTCACTTCGCGCAGCGAAAGGCCGTCGACGAACTCCATCACGATGTAGCTCGCGCCGTCGTGCGTGACGACGTCGAGGATGCGCACGATGTTCGGGTGCTCGAGCGCGATGAGCACCTGGCTCTCGTTCTCCGCGATCCGCACCGCGGCGGTGTTGTTGACGTCGATCAAGCCCTTGAGCGCGACCGGCTGGCCGAGCCGGATGTCGTTGGCCAGGTAGACGAACCCGAGCCCGCCGCGCGCGACGCAGCCGCGGACGTCGTAACGCCCGGCCACGAAGTTGCCCGGGGCCAGCTTCGGCAGGAACGAGAACGGCGTCCGGCACTGGGAACAGACGCCCTCTTCGCGGCCGGGCCGCCCACCGAGTGAGCGGCCGACCGGGGCGCCGCAGTCGTTCTTACCGCAGAACCGCTGGCTTTCCGGCACGCTGAGGTGCGAGAGGACGCGGTGGGTCAGGTCGGGCAGCGCGACCACCGGCAGCGGCACGCGCTCGTCGCCGGTGCCGTGCCCGGTGGTCTGCTGCGGCCGCATGGCGGTGGCGCTGGTGACGCGGGTGGGCTGTTCGACCGGCTCGGCCTGCGCGCCGGTGACCACGGTGCCCGGTTCCTCGTCCGCTGCCAGCGGCGGGTGGCCGCACTTCGAGCAGAACCCGGTCCGGCCGATCGTCCCGGTGCACCCGTCGCGCCGGCAGCGCGTCACGGGTAAGCCTCGATCCGGCCGCGGACTGCGGTGGCGTAGGCGTCGACCGCGGCAGCGGCGGTCTCGAGGTCGCACGGGCCCTCGAACAGCAGCTGCCAGGCGTGCCCGTAAGCCTTCTCGAGTTCGGGGTTCTCGATCAGGTCGTGGTTGCGGGCCATCTCGGCGTAGGCGTCCAGCCGGGCGCGCAGCTCGCCGCGCCGCGCGAGCAGCCTGTCGAGCACCGCCCGGACCCGCCTGCCGTCGTCGATCGCGGGCGCGACCGACCGTTCACAGCTGCCGATGTGGCGCTGGACCCAGTCGGTGTCGCCGTCGATTTCGGCCGAGCGCAACTGGTTCAGCGCACCCTTCAGGCGTTTCGCGCGCGCGGGGACCATCGCGACGCCGGTGAACCGGGTGGCGACGGTGACCTGGTACTCCTCGATCGCGGCGAGCTCGGCGACGGCCTTGGTCAGCGCGTCGAGCCGGCCTTCGAGGTCGTCCTCGGCCGGGCGCGGGATACCGGGCTTGGAGCTGGACCGCACGACGGTCACGCCCGGCGAGTCCTCCCGGCGGAAGGCCAGCACCAGCCGCATGCCGAGTTCGCCGGCCTTCTCGGCCATCGGCGCGAGCACCTCGTCGACCAGCCGCTCGGGCTCGGCGGCGTCGTCGATCGCGTCGATGACGACGGTGCGGCCCGGCGTGGACCCGGTCGCGAGGTTGAGCCGCTCGTCGATGCGGCGGCGGACTTCCTCGGCCGTCTTGCCGGCGGCGTCCACGGCGAGGTCGACGCTGCCGACGCGCGGGCGTTCGCCGACGTCGGGCAGCTCGGGCACGCCGTGCGAGCGCTCGCGGTCGGCGAGGACCACGGCGAGGCGCAGCGCCTTCGCCACCGCGGACTCGGCGTCTCCGGTGACGACCACCCAGACCGCGCCGGACGGCGTGCCGGCCAGCCAGGTGGCGAGCTTTTCCACGAAGGCGGTGTCCGGCGGGGTGTCGGTGGGCAGCTGGACGAAGCTTTCGTCCACGGCCGGGCTTCCGGCGGTCCACTCGCCGAGCCGGGGCAGGTGGCCGAGCATGGTCTCGACGGGAATCATCCAGGCGACCCGGCCGCCGTCACCGGTGTAGCGGCCGACGACCATGCCCACGACGTACCCGGTGGCCTCGTCGAGGACCGCTGTCCCGCTGTAGCCCTGACTGATCGGCTCGGCCTCGACGGTCCGGTGCAGCTGCACCCACTCGCCGCCGGGCCCGCCCTCGCCGACGAGCCGGGCGAGGGTCCACATGCCGGAGTCGGCGCCTTGGGGAAAACCGTAGGCGCGGACGAGCTGGTGGTCGCCGAGCGGCATCCGGTAGAGCGGCGCGCCGAAGACGCCTGGCTGGGGCCGGTCGAGCCGGAGCAGGGCGATGTCGCCGCGTTCGTCTTCGGCGGGCGGCACCCAGCCGCCCTCGACGACGTGCGCGATCCCCGGTGCGGCGTCGGGCAGGCCGATGAAGTCGACGGCCACCTTGGCTCGCGCTCCGCCGAGGGCCTCGACGACGTGGGCGCAGGTCAGCAGGTGGTACTCGTCGAGCATCGTGCCCGCGCCGAAGATGCGGCCGAGGTCGTCGCGCAGCCTTACCCGCCAGCGTCGTCGCTCGCGCTCGAACCCCATTGCGCGGACCCTACGCCCACGGCCCAGGCGATTGTCACGACTTCACAGAAGTGGACCTTGGCGGCCCAATGCACTCACCCGAACGGAGTGATCCAAAGGCGCGAACGCCGCCGCGCCCCGTAACGACACCCGGGGCCCCGGGTGCTACGAAGGGGACTTTCCTGGCGTCCCACACGACGAACGTCCCCTTCACCGCTCACGAGAGCCGGGGATCAGCGTGGCCGGGCCCGTCGTGAGTGGCCGGGCCACACGGTCTCCGGAAGGCGCGCCAGCGCCGACGGAGACTTCAGCGCGCGCCAAAAGACACAGCGCGCCAATAAATTCAGTGGGCGGCGTCGTTCCAGGAGTGGCCGTAGCCGACTGAGACTTCCAGCGGGACCGCCAGGTCGTAGGCCGAGCCCATGCCTTCGCGGACCAGCGGTTCCAGCTGGTCTCGCTCGCCGTCGGCGACCTCGAGGACAAGTTCGTCGTGGACCTGCAACAGGATCCGGCTGCGGAGCTTGGCTTCGACCAGCGCGCGGTGGACGTTGAGCATCGCGACCTTGATGATGTCGGCCGCGCTGCCCTGGATCGGTGCGTTGAGGGCCATCCGCTCGGCCATCTCGCGGCGTTGGCGATTGTCGCTGTTGAGGTCCGGCAGGTAGCGGCGGCGGCCGAAGATCGTTTCGGTGTAGCCGACCTTCGCCGCTTCGCCGACGACGGAGTGGAGGTAGTCGCGTACGCCGCCGAAACGGGCGAAGTACGCCTCCATCTGCTCTTTGGCGTCTTCGGTCGAAATGCGCAGCTGCTGCGAAAGCCCGTACGCCGAAAGCCCGTACGCCAGGCCGTAGGACATCGCCTTGACGCGGTAGCGCAGCTCCGGCGTGATCTCCTCCGGCGGCAGTGAGAACGCCCGCGAAGCCACGAAGGTGTGCAGGTCCTCGCCGGAGTTGAAGGCCTCGATCAGGCCCTCGTCCTTCGAGAGGTGCGCCATGATCCGCATTTCGATCTGGCTGTAGTCCGCGGTCATCAGCTCGGTGTAGCCCTCACCGACGACGAACGCGTCGCGGATGCGGCGGCCTTCCTCGGTGCGGACCGGGATGTTCTGCAGGTTCGGCTCGATCGAGGACAGCCGGCCGGTGGCCGCGATGGTTTGCTGCAGTGTGGTGTGGATGCGGCCGTCGTCGGCGACGGACTTGATCAGCCCCTCCACCGTGGTGCGGAGCCTGGTCGCGTCGCGGTGCTCCAGCATGTGCTGCAGGAACGGGTGTTCGGTCTTCTCGAACAGGCCCTGCAGCGCCTCGGCGTCGGTGGTGTAGCCGGTCTTGGTGCGCTTGGTCTTCGGCATGCCGAGCTCTTCGAACAGCACGACCTGCAGCTGCTTCGGCGAACCGAGGTTGATCTGCTTGCCGATCACCGCGTACGCCTCGTCGGCGGCCTGCGTGACGCGCGAGAGGTAGTGCGACTCGAGGTCGGTCAGCTGGGGCAGGTCGACCGCGATCCCGGCGATCTCCAGCTCGGTGATGACCTCCAGCAGCGGCAGCTCCAGGTCGGCGAGCAGCTGCGCGCCGCCGATCTGCTCGAGCTCCTTCTCCAGCGCCCCGGCCAGCTCGAAGATCGCGCGAGCCTTGACCAGCTCGTCCTGGATCTCCTTCTGCTCCAAGCCTTCCGCGCCGCCGTCGAGCAGCGAGAGCTGGCCGTCACCGCCGTCGGCCTCCGACCGCAGCTCGCGGTGCAGGTACCGCAGCGCGAGGTCGTCGAGCTCGAACGTGCGCTGCCCCGGCCGCACCAGGTACGCGGCCAGCGCGGTGTCCATGGCGAGCCCCGCGATGACCCAGCCGCGGGAGCGGACCGCGTGCAGCGGGCACCTTCAGGTCGTGGCCGATCTTGCTGATCTTCGGGTCGGCCAGCCACGCCGCCAGCGCCGCGTCGTCGGCCTGGTCCATCGCCATGACGTCGACATACGCGCCCTGGCCGTCGGCCACGGCGAACGCGACCGCGCGCAGGTCCGAGCGGACCGAGGTACCCGACCGCGCGGAAGGACAGGGCCACCGGGTCGCCCTCCCCCGCGTGCTCGGCGAGCCATGCCGCGAGCGCACCCGGCGCCAGCGCGTCCCCCGGAGACCTCGAAGCCTTCGTCGGCCTCGGGTTCGGCGCTCTGCAGCGTCGCGAAGAGCCTGTCCCGCAGCACGCGAAACTCCAGCTCGTCGAACAGCGCGTGCACCGCCTCGCGATCCCACGGGCGGAGCTCGAGGCCGGTCGGGACGATGTCCAGCTCGACGTCCTTCACCAGCTCGGTGAGCTGGCGGTTGAGCATGACCGAGGACAGGTGCGCCCGCAGCGCGTCCCCGACCTTGCCCTTGACCTCGTCGACCCGGTCGATCAGCTCGTCGAGCGAGCCGAACTGCTTGATCCACTTGGCCGCGGTCTTCTCGCCGACGCCCGGGATGTTCGGCAGGTTGTCCGAGGGGTCGCCGCGCAGCGCCGCGAAGTCGGGGTACTGGCGAGGTGTGAGGCCGTACTTCTCCTCCACCGCCTCCGGGGTGAAGCGGGTCATCTCCGACACGCCGCGCTTCGGGTACAGCACGGTCACCTGATCGGTCACCAGCTGGAGCGCGTCACGGTCACCGGTACAGATGAGAACGTCGAAGCCGTCGGCCGTCGCCTGCGTCGTGAGCGTGGCGATGATGTCGTCGGCCTCGAAGTTCTCCTTCGTCAGCGACGGGATGCCGAGCACCGTGAGCACGTCGCGAACCAGGTCGACCTGGCCCTTGAACTCGTCCGGCGTCGCGCTGCGGTTGGCCTTGTAGTCGGCGAAGGTCTCCGACCGGAACGTCTTGCGGGAGAGGTCGAACGCCACCGCGAGGTGGCTCGGCGTCTCGTCGCGCAGCAGGTTGATGAGCATCGAGGTGAACCCGAACACCGCGTTCGTGATCTGGCCGGTTTTCGTCTTGAAGTTCTCCGCGGGCAGGGCGAAGAAGGCGCGGTAGGCCATCGAATGGCCGTCGATCAGCAGCAGCTTGGGTCGCTCTTCGGTCGCGACTGCTGTGGCGTTGGCAACGGTTCGGTTCTCACTCGGGCTCACGAGGGCGAGTCTAGGCTGAGGGTCCGACACTCTTACGTGTCGCATAGGAAGAGGAGCTTTGCGTGACCGAGCGTGCCGCCGACATCGCGGTCGAAGGGTATGCCGGGATGGATCCCGCGGCCGCCGACCAGCAGCTGAACGACAAGGTCGGGATGAAGCTGATCGAGCTCAGCCCCGAGCGCGTGGTGGGCACCATCCCGGTGGAAGGCAACCTGCAGCCCTACGGACTGCTGCACGGCGGCGCGAACGCCGTGCTCGCGGAGGCGCTCGGTTCGACCGTCGCGGCGCTGAACGCCGGCCCCGACCGGGCCGCGATGGGCCTGGAGCTGTCCTGCACCCACCACCGGGCCGTCCGCTCGGGCATCGTGACCGGCGTCGCGACGCCGCTGCACGTCGGGCGCGGGACCATCACGGCGGAGATCGTCATCAGCGACGACCAGGGGCGACGTACCTGTACCGCCCGCCTCACCTGCGTCGTGCGGGACCGGCCGCCGGGCGCCTGAAGACTAGGGCTCGTGAGCGTTTAGGGCGGTTCTAACCGCCCGGAACGCTCACGAGTCTTTAAGCCGCGGCAGGGCCGTCCCGGCGGTTCGAGGGACACCGGAACAGCCCTGCCACTCACCGGATCGGCGAACCGTTGGGGAAACGGCACGGGGGAATCGATCCGGTGGCCCGCGCCGGAGGGAGGCACGGGAGTCGGTGGTGTGAAGGGTCTGGGGAACCCTTCCCGGCCGGTCTCGACCCGCCCCCTCGACGGTTCGTTCCCGGTCTGGACCACACCCGACGCCGAGGCCGTCCCCGGCGGGGATCTCCATCCTGGTGGGTCCCGGCTCAGTCCCGATCAAGACGCCACGGCCCGTTTCCGCAGGTAATGTCTTGACTACGGGATCACTACGGGCAAGATGGCGGCGGGGAGGACCGCCGTGGCCGTCCGGGAGGGCGGACGGCGGGGAGTTGTCGTGCAGGAGTTCTGGGAACTGGTCGCGGCCCGGCGCCGGGCCGCGGGGATCACGCAGCAGGAGCTGGCCGAACGCGCCGGGTTGAGCGTCGGCGCGCTGCGCGACATCGAGCAAGGCCGGACGAAGCTGCCCCGGCCCGCGGCGGCGCGGCGGCTGTTCACCGCGCTCGGGCTGTCCGAAGCCGAGTTGACGCCCTATCTCGCGGACCGGAGCAGGCCCGAGAACGTCCGGTTCCGGGTGCTCGGCGGTCTTCAGGTCCGGGTCGGTGACCGGCCGGTCGAGCTCGGCCCGCCCAAGCAGCGCACGGTCCTGGGCGTGCTCGCCTTGTCCCCCAACACCTTGATCCACCGGGACGCCATCGCGGAGGCCGTCTGGGGAGGGCTGCTCCCGGCAGCGCCCGCGCGGCTGATCCCCACCTATCTTTCCCAGCTACGCCAGGCCTTGGGCACCACGCGGAAGCGGAACCTGATCGTCTCGGACGGCCCGCGCTACCGGCTCGCGGTCGCCGACGACGAGCACGACCTGCTCGAATTCCGCCGGCTGATCCGTCAAGCCGCCAACGAGCCCGCGAACGCGGCTGAGCTGTACGACCAGGCATTGCAGCTCTTCGACGACGAGCCGATCGCGGACCTCGACGGTCTGCACCACCTGCCCGAGGTCGCCGCGATCCGGATCGAGCGGGTCACCGCCGTGCTCGCCTTCGCCGACATCGCGCTGACCACCGGCAAGCACGCGGCCGCGCTCCCGCACCTGCGCCTGGCCTCGGCCGCGGAACCGCTGCACAGCGGCGTCCAAGCACGGCTGATGCGCGCGCTCGCCGCCGGCGGCCAGGTGCCAGCGGCGCTGCAGCTCTTCCAAGCCGTGCGACGCCGTCTGCGTGACGAACTGGGCCTGGAGCCGGACGCCGAACTCGTGGCGGCCCACCAGCAGATCCTCCGGCAGGAGCCCTTCTTCCTCCGCGCGGAAGTGAACCCCGTCATCCCGGCGCAGCTGCCCGCGGACACCGCCGACTTCACCGGCCGCGGGCCGGAAACAAAGCGGCTGCACGAGCTGCTCGACGGCGACGGCGTCGCGACGCCGGTCTGCGCCATCACCGGGCCGGGCGGCATCGGCAAGACGACGCTCGCCGTGCACGTCGCCCACCGGCTCCGCCACCGGTTCCCCGACGGCCAGCTCTACCTCGACCTGCACAGCGAGGTCCCGCCGAGCGACGCGCTGGCCGACATGCTCGGCGCCCTCGGCGTGCCACGGACGCAGCTGCCGCCGACCGAACGCGAGCGAGCGGCCCGGTTCCGCAGCCTGCTCGCCGACCGCCGCGTGCTCGTGGTGCTGGACAACGCCCGCGACCCGGCGCAGGTCCGGCCGCTGCTGCCGGGTTCGGCGGGCAGCGCGGTGCTGGTGACCAGCCGGCACGCGATGACCGTGTTGCCCGGGGTGAAGCTGTGCCGGCTGGCGCCGCTGCCCGAGCCGGAGGCGGCCGAGCTGCTCTGCCGGATCGCCGACGTCGAGCCGGGTTCGCCCGAGGCCGACGCCGCGACCGCGCTGGCCCGGCTCTGCTGCGGCCTTCCGCTGGCCCTGCGTGTCGCGGGCGCGCGCGCCACCGCGGATGGGCTCACGTCGGTGGCGGACCGACTCGCGGGCGAGGCCTGGCTGCGCGAACTGGAGCTCGACGACCTCTCGGTCGCCGCGAACTTCGGCCTGAGCGTCGACCTTCTCGCCCAGACGCCCGACCACTCCGCCCGGCTGTTCCCGAGGCTCGGCCTGCTGGAAGCGCCGGTCTTCAACGTCCCAGTGGCGGCCCGGCTTCTCGGTGTCTCCGAGGCCTCCGCGGCGACGGCGCTGGTGCACCTCGCCCGCGTCCACCTGGTGGACCGGCGGCTCGACGGCCGGTGGACGATGCACGACCTGCTCCGGAGATACGCCGCCGAACGCGGTGCGAAGATCGACGCCCGCGCGCGGACCGCGGCGCTGCGCCAGGTCGTCCATTGGTATGTGGCAACAGGGCGGAATGCCTCGCTGCTGGTCCGTCCTCAACAGACGTTCTGGGCCGACGACCGCGTCACCGACCCCGGCGGCACCTTCGACTCGCTCGACGAAGCACTCGAGTGGGCGGAGGCCGAGCGGGAGAACCTCGTCGCTACCGTCCGCCAGGCGCTCACCGACCCGGAGCTCGGCGAGTGGGGACTCCTCTTGATAGAGGTGCTCTGCTTCGCCTTCGACGAGCGCGGTTTCAGCGAGCAGTGGGAACAGATCCTCGAGCTGGCCTGCGCGACCGCGGAGCGGCTCGGCGACGGGGAGAAAGAACTGTATGCCCTGCAGTGCCTCGGCCGGTCCGTCGCGAGCCGCGACCCGGCGGCCAGCCTGGCTGTCTTCCGCCGGACGCTCGAGCACTATCGCTCGCTCGGCAACGACAAGGGCGCCTCGTCCGCGTTGATCAACCTCGGCATCGGGCACCAGCGGCTCGGCGAGCGCGCGACAGCACTGTCCTGTTTCGAGCAGGCGCACGAGCACGTCGGCGGCACCGGCACCCGCGCGGAGGGCTACACGCTCGTCCACCTCGCCGGAGCCCACCTCAACGTCGGCCTGGTCGACAAAGCACGCCAGGAAGCCCGGCGCGCCATCGAGATCGCCCGCGACCGCGACGAACCC
Organism: uncultured Actinomycetota bacterium; assembly: GCA_963762765.1. Classification (GTDB taxonomy): domain Bacteria; phylum Actinomycetota; class Actinomycetes; order Mycobacteriales; family Pseudonocardiaceae; genus Amycolatopsis. The sequence goes on along the minus strand of CAVXMR010000025.1, from coordinate 41,409 downwards.
CACCTGGAGCTCGACGCCACGGACGCGCTCGCCCGCGTCCACCGCGCGGCCGACGACCTCGGCGCCGCCGTCACCGCCCACGCGTCGGCCGTGGCCCTGGCACGGGAGCTGGCCGACGAAGAGCGCGAGGCCGTCGCGCTGGCCGGCCTCGGTGAGACGCACCTGGCCGGGCACGACGCCGTGACCGCGCTCGGCGTGCTGGCCAAGGCCGAGACGGTGTTCGAGGCGGCCGGGCGTAAGTTCGCGCACGGCCGGACGTTGCGGCTGATGGGCGAGGCCTACCACGCCACCGGTGACCGCGCGGCCGGGCAGGCGCGGCTGCGCCGGGCGCTGGCGGTGCTGGACCAGCTGGGCGTGCCGGACGCCGACGAGGTCCGCGCCCTGCTCGAGCACCTCTGACACGGGAGACCCTGGTGGATCTGGACATCGCGCAGGTGCGGGCTTTCGTGGTGACCGCCGAGCAGCGGCACTTCAGCCGCGCGGCGCAGACGCTGTTCCTCACCCAGCAGGCGCTGTCCAAGCGAATCCGCAAGCTCGAGGACACCCTGTCCGTCCAGCTCTTCGTGCGGACGAACCGGGCCGTCGAGCTCACCGCCGACGGGACGCGCTTCCTGCCGCACGCCCGGGAGCTCGTCCGCGTGGCCGACGCCGCCGTCGCCGCGATGGGCGCGGACGACCGGCCGTTGCGCCTCGACGTCGTCGACTACCGACTCTCCCCCATGTTCGTGTTGCGCCGCATCGCCGAACGCGAGCCCGGGCTGCGGATCGACCGGGTCGCGGGCCGGGGCTTCGCCCAAGCCGTCGAATCGCTGCTCACCGGCGAGCTGGACCTCGCGATCGGCCGCGTCCACGGGTTCGGGCGGCCGCTGCCGGACGAGCTGGAACACCGGATGATCCGGCTGGAGCCGCTCGTCGCGCTGCTCGCTCCCGAACATCCCCTCGCCGACGCGGAAATACTGAAGCTGACCGACCTGCGCGCAGAGGGCATCTGGCTGCCCTCGCTCGGCGGCCCGCCGGAGTGGCTGTCCTATCTACAGGAGCTCTGCACGCGGTTCGAGGTGCCCATCGACGACTCCGGCGTCAGTTACGACCTGCGGCACACCCTGGAGCAGACGCGCTACGGCAAGCAGCGGGTCACGCTGGCCGGCGCGGACATGGAGCTCGCGCCCTGACCTCAATCTGAAGGTGCTGCCGTTCGCGCCGTCACCGCTGTTCCCGTGGTCGCTGGTGTGGCGCCGCGGCAAGCAGTCCCCGGCGATGCGGCGGCTGCTGGGGCTGGCCGGGCGCACCAGCCGCGAAGAGGACTGGTGCGCCTACGACCCCGAAGCCTGCTGGCTGCCCGCGTCAGATCTTGAGACGCTGTGAGAACCACTTCGTGAGCTCGGCGTCGACCTGCTCGGCGTGCTTGGTCTGCGGCGCGGGCTCGATCCCCGGCGCCTCGGCGAGCTCGTGCGCCATCCCGGGGATGATCACCTGCTCGGCCTGCGTCCCCAACGCGGACACGAGCGCGGCGCCAGGCTCGCGGATCGCGACGTCGTCCTCCTCGCCGAGGACCATCAGCAGGTCCGCGCGGATCTCCCCGGCGCGCCGCACGAAGTCGTAGTGCTCGGCGACCGCGCGCGAGCGGTCGGTCCAGTTATAGGTGACGCCGTAGATCCGCTCGTTGGCGGTGATCATCGACGTCAGCTGGGTCACCGGGTTGACCAGCGCCCCCGCCGCGATCTCGACGTCGTTGCGGGCCAGCACCTCCAGCGCCACCGCGCCACCCGCCGAGCCGCCGGCCACGCCGACCGGCCCGTCCGCCGCACCGAGGCGGCTCCGCAGCTCGGCGACCGCGCCGGCGAACTCCGCGGCGCCCTGCTCGTTGACCGGGCCGAAGACGTTGAGCACGGCGTCCTCACTGGCCAGCCGGAAGTACTCCTCGGGGCCGCCCTCGGGCGTGCGCCGCCCGGACATCGGCAGGCCGAGGTACACCTTCCAGGCCTGCAGCCCGGTCATCGGGACGGCCGCGGCCATCGCGTACTCGGTGCACGGCGGCGACATCATGTGCCAGGTCAGCACCAGCGGCGCCGGGGCGTCCCGGTCCGCCGGCGGCAGTGCCACGAACGGCACGCCGGCCGCGACGCCTTCGATGACTTCCTGTCCCGCGATCCGCATCGTCTTCTCCTTCTCCCTGTCCCGTGGGTTCCTGGGCTCAGCAAACCGCGCGGGACCGGGGCCGGTCCAACAGCCTTTCCGGCGTCGACGACAACCGATGGTTGTGCTCGCAGCGCACCAACGGGCGACTTTTCGGGTCGACCGCCGCGACCCGGTTCCCCTGATCGGAGTCACACCCGCGGCCCGATGGGGCAATCCCCCACAGCCCTCGATCCGGCGAGGTCACGCCGCGCGTCGGACCGCTCCGGGGCGGCTAACCGGACGTAAGGTACGTCCCTACGGCGGTGCCCCCGCCGGGCAAGGCGGGCCAGGGTGAACTGCGGATCACCTGGGAAACGGCTACGCGGGTGACAGTGAAAAATTGGATGACATACCGGCGAAACACTGTTGTCACCCATTCGCCAAATATGCCCGGACGCTCATCAGCGCTGCGTGACCAGGGCCGGAGCCGGTCGCCGGGAAGACTCGCCTTTTCGTGCAATTCGTGTCGGTTGCGACCGTCACGATGTGGACACAGAGTAGTGAGGTCGCCTGTGCAGACGCCGGGCATGAGGGATATCTTCCTGCCCTAACCTAGCCCCTGCGTCAGGGGCAACGCCTACCGGCGGTTGGTTGGTCATGGGAGGTAGTCGGTGTCAGGAGTGCGTTTTGGACGGGTTCTCGCCCTCGCGGCGGCGACGTCGCTTGCTTTGGCGGGCTGCGCCGGCGGCGGCAGCGGCTCGTCCAGCAGCGGAGACACGCTGAAGATCGGTTTCATGGGTGACCTCACCGGTGAGAACTCCGGGCATCGTGATCCCGCCCCGCAATGGCGCGCAGCTCGCGATCGACGAGTACAACGCCACGAACCCGAAGACCAAGATCGAGCTGAAGCCCTACGACAGCCAGGGCAAGCCCGACCAGGCCGACCTCGCTGGTCACGCACGGCGATCGGCACCGACAAGATCACCGCGCTGATCGGCCCGGCCTTCTCCGGCGAGTCCAAGGCCATCGGCGGTCGCTCGAGCAGGGCAAGATCCCGAGCGTCTCGCCGTCGGCGACCAACCCGGGCCTGGCGAAGAACAACTGGTCCTACTGGCACCGCGTCGTGGCCAACGACGACGACCAGGGCCCCGGCCATCGCGAACTTCCTGATCACGGCGCAAGTCGCCGAAGACGGCGTTCGTCATCTGCGGACGACCAGGAGTACAGCGTCGGCCTCGCGGACGCGTTCGACAAGACCTTCAAGGGCAAGGGCGTCACCGTCCAGCGCGACAAGTTCGCCGAAGGACGCGTCGGACTACTCCTCGACCGTGCAGAAGGTCAAGGCGGCCAACCCGGACATCATCACCTTCGGTGGCTACTACGCGCAGGCCGGCCGCGCTGCTCAAGCAGCTCCGCGACGGCGGCGTGAAGGCCATCTTCGCCACCGGTGACGGTTCGCTCGACCCGCAGCTGGTCTCGGGCGCGGGTGCCGCGGCCGCCGAAGGCGCGGTCATCGGCTGCCCGTGCAACATCCCGGACGCGAGCACCGCCGAGGCGAGTTCGCCACCAAGTACAAGGCGAAGTTCAACGTCGACCCGGCGATCTACGCGACCGAGGGCTACGACGCCGCGACCGCCATCATCAACGCGGTCAAGGCGGGCAACACCACCGGCGAGACGATCAACACCTTCCTCAAGACCGAGGACTTCAAGGGCGTCTCGAAGCAGATCAAGTTCAAGGCCAACGGTGAGCCGGAGACGAACGCGATCTACGTCTACCAGGTGGTGGGCGGCGCGATCAAGAACCTCGGCGCGTCGACCGAAGCCAAGATCACCGGCTGACGAAGCGGGAGAGCACCTAGACGGGAGCGGGGGCGCTGTGCGGACACAGCACCCCCGCTCCCGGCCCGTGTCGCCCGTCCTCGCCCCGTCTGGTAAGGCGACTCACGTCATGTTCCAGACCCTGCAGAGCCAGTTCCTCGGCAGCACCATCGGCGGCCTGGTGCTCGGCTCCATCTACGCCCTCGTCGCCCTGGGCTACACGATGGTCTACGGCGTCCTGCGGCTGATCAACTTCGCGCACTCCGAAATCTTCATGATCGGGACGATGACGTCCCTGTTCATCCTGGTCACGCATCGCCACCGACGGCGCCGTTCACCGGCTTCGCGCATGATCGGCATCCTGCTCCTGCTGATGCGTCGCGTCGGCGCTGGTCTCCGGCGGTTCCGCGATGCGTGCTGGAGCAGCGTCGCCTACCGGCCGCTGCGCAAGCGCGGCGCGTCGCCGGCTCGCCGCCCTGATCTCCGCGATCGGCGCGTCGCTGTTCCTGCAGGAGCTCTTCGCGCTGGTCGATCATCCCCTGGCGTCTTCGACAAGCCGGGCCGCGTCCAGCAGCCGCGCGCCGCGGTTCGTCGACCGCGACGACGAGCTGTTCACGCATCGGCAACGCCGTCGTGCGCACCGACCAGGTCATCGTCATCATCGGCGCGGTGATCGTGATGGTGGTGCTGGACCAGCTGGTCGGCCGCACCCGGATCGGCCGCGGCATCCGGGCCACCGCGCAGGACCCCGAGGCCGCCGTGCTGATGGGCGTCAACATCGACCGCATCGTGCGGATCACCTTCCTGCTCGGCGGCGCGATGGCCGGCGTGGCCGCCGCGCTCTACGTGATGGAGCTCGAGAACACCGGCTACAGCATCGGCTTCCTGCTCGGCATCAAGGCGTTCACCGCCGCCGTGCTCGGCGGCATCGGCAACCTGCGCGGCGCGCTGCTCGGCGGGATCGTGCTCGGCCTGGTCGAGAACTGGAGCGCGATCTTCCTCGGCTCCGCAGTGGAAGGACGTCATCGCCTTCGTCGTCCTGGTGCTGGTCCTGATGTTCCGGCCCACCGGCATCCTCGGTGAATCGCTGCAGCGGGCACGCGCATGAAAGGCGACGAAGTGGCTCCAGCAACGGAAAGCCCGCGCGCGGCGCGGTTCCACCCGATCGACGGGATCGCGGGACTGGTGGGCGGCGCGCCCCATGTGGCAGCGCTACGCCGTCTACCTCGCCCTGATCGTGTTCGCGCTGATCCTGCCCGCACCGTGGATCGGCATCGTTCATGTCGCCCGACTCGGACTGGACGTCGCGTGCTGTTCTTCCCGATCGGCACCTACATCCTGCTGGCCGTCGGCCTGAACATCGTGGTCGGCCAGGCCGGGCTGCTCGACCTCGGGCTACGTGGCGTTCTTCGCGATCGGCGCCTACACGTGGGCGTCTTCGGCACGAAGCTACGGCTGGTCGTTCTGGCCGACCGTGCTGCTCGGCATCTTCCTGGCCGCGGTGTCGGGCGTCATCCTCGGCGCGCCGACGCTGCGGCTGCGCGGCGACTACCTGGCGATCGTGACGCTCGGGTTCGGCGAGATCGTCCGGATCACCGCGAACAACACCGACGCGCATCGGCGGCGCCGCGCGGCATCACGAACGATCCCGCACCCGCCGCCGATCTTCGGCCTGGAGTTCCTGCTCGACCCGGCGCCGTACTACTACCTGATGCTGGTCGCGATCGTGCTCGTGATCGTCTTCTCGGTGCGGCTGCAGCAAGAGCCGCGTCGGGCGGGCGTGGGCCGCGATCCGCGAGGACGAGGACGCCGCCGAGCTGATGGGCGTGCCGACGTTCAAGTTCAAGCTGCTCGCCTTCGCGATCGGCGCGATGATCGGTGGCTTCGCGGGCGCGATCTTCGCCAGCAAGGCCGTGTTCATCGCGCCGAACAACTTCCCGTTCATCCTGTCCGCGACGATCCTGGCCGCCGTCGTGCTCGGCGGCGCGGGCAACCTGCCCGGCGTCATCCTCGGCGCGTTCCTGATCGCCTGGCTGCCCGAGCGGTTCCGGTTCCTGCCGAGTACCGCGATCCTGATCTTCGGCGCCGTGCTGGTGCTGATGATGGCGCTGCGGCCGGAGGGCCTGCTGCCGTCGCGGCAGCGCAAGGCCGAGCTACGCGAAGGAACCGGCGGCATGGGCGCGCTGGGCGGCGAAGTGGCCGGTCGCCGACTCCGAGGCCGCGGCGGAGGTGGCCAAGTGAACACCCTTGCTCGAGTTCGACAACGTGACCATGCGCTTCGGCGGTGTCACGGCCCTGCGCGAGGTCAACCTCGCCATCAACGAGGGCGAGATCTTCGCCCTGATCGGCCCGAACGGCGCGGGCAAGACCACGGTGTTCAACGTGGTCACCGGCGTCTACCAGCCGACCGAGGGCCAGGTGCGCTTCGACGGCGACCGCATCGACGGCATGAAGCGGTTCAAGGTCACCAAGCGCGGCATCGCCCGGACGTTCCAGAACATCCGGCTGTTCCACAACATGTCGGCGATCGAGAACGTCATGGTGGGCGCGGACGCGCACCACAAGACCGGCGCGATCGGCGCGGCGCTCGGGCTGCCCTGGCACCGCAAGGAGGAGAAGCACGGCCGGGAGAGGGCGCGGGAGCTGCTCGACTTCGTCGGCATCGGCAAGGTCGAGCACGAGGCCGCGAAGAACCTCCCCTACGGCGACCAGCGCCGGCTGGAGATCGCGCGGGCGCTGGCCACCGACCCGAAGCTGCTGCTGCTCGACGAGCCCGCGGCGGGCATGAACCCGGCGGAGAAGAACGCCCTGCAGGCGCTGATCCGCAAGATCCGGGACGACGGCCGCACCGTGCTGCTCATCGAGCACGACATGGGCCTGGTCATGCACATCAGCGACCGGCTGGCGGTGCTCGACTTCGGCCAGAAGATCGCAGAAGGGCTGCCGCACGAGGTGCAGAACAACCAGAAGGTGATCGAGGCGTACCTGGGGGTGTCCGAAGATGCTTCTTGAGGTCGAGGACATCAACGTCCACTACGGCAAGATCGCCGCCCTCAAGGGCATGAGCATCCAGGTCGACGAGGGCGAGATCGTGTCCCTGATCGGGGCCAACGGCGCCGGCAAGACCACGACGCTCAAGACGATCTCGGGCCTGCGCCCGCTGACCAGCGGCCGGATCCTGTTCGACGGCCAGGACATCTCGAGGACGCCGGGGCACAAGCGCGTGCTGCTCGGCATCGGCCAGTCGCCCGAGGGCCGGGGCGTGTTCCCCGGCATGACGGTGCAGGAGAACCTCCTGATGGGTGCCTACACCCGCAAGGACGACCTCGCCGCCGACCTCGACGAGGTGTACGGGCTGTTCCCGCGGCTGGCCGAGCGGCGCACGCAGTTCGGCGGCACGATGTCCGGTGGCGAGCAGCAGATGATCGCCATCGGCCGCGCGCTGATGACCAAGCCGAAGGTGCTGCTCCTCGACGAGCCGTCGATGGGCCTGGCGCCGATGCTGATCGCGCAGATCTTCGACATCATCCGCGAGATCAACAAGCGCGGCACGACGGTGCTGCTGGTCGAGCAGAACGCCCAGCAGGCGCTCAAGCTGTCCGACCGCGCGTACGTGCTCGAGACCGGCCGAGTGGTCAAGAGCGCCCGCGGGGCCGACCTGCTGGACGACCCGCAGGTCCGGGCCGCCTACCTCGGTGGCGACCTCGGAGTCTGAGGTCTAGTGCCGTTAAGGCCACCTTACGGGCGTCTGACGCCCGCAAGGTGGCCTTAACGGCTTTCAGCCCAGCTTGATGTCGGTACCGTTGACGTTCTTCATGTCGGTGATCGTGGGGCCGCCGAAGGCCCGCAGCGCCACCGGCTTCAGGCCCTTGGGGATGTCCCAGTAGAGGTCGAACTCGACGCGCACGCCGTGCCCGAGGTCGAACTTGCCCGGCTGGCGCTTGATCAGCATCGCCTGGTCCTCGGGCGGGTGGGCGGCACCCTTGTCGTCGATCAGGAGCTGGCGCCGGGTGTCGAACAGCACGCTGGACGTGCCGGTGTTGGTCACCACGAGCCGCAGCCGGACGAACTGGCCCGTCGCCGGGAACTCGGTGTGACTCCCAGTGATGCTGGGCAGGTTCGCCGCGAGCCCGATGAGCATGAATTCGGTGTCGCCGTTCTTGGCCGGCGGCACCTTGAGCGCGGTCTCGTCCGGCCGGACCGGCCGCGGCGGCAGCTCGTACGTCGTGGGCGCCGGGGTGCTCGGCTCGGCTGCCGAGCACCCGGCGACCACGAGGACGGAAACGACGGCAGGCAGCAGCAGACGGGTTCGCACCACCTGGATTCTGCACCTGCGCACCCCTGTGGACCAGGGGAAGTCTGCCGCCGGGGTGATCAGCTGCCGATGCTCTCCACGACCGCCTCGGCGACCGCCTTCATGGTCGTGCGGCGGTCCATGGCGGTGCGCTGGATCCAGCGGAACGCGTCCGGCTCGGTCAGCCCCTGGCGGCTCATCAGCAGCCCCTTGGCCCGGTCGATGACCTTGCGGGTCTCGAGCCGGTCGGTGAGCCCGGCGACCTCGGCCTCGAGGGCCTGCAGCTCGGAGAACCGGCTGACGGCGAGCTCGATGGCGGGCACCAGGTCGCGCTTGGCGAAGGGCTTGACCAGGTAGGCCATCGTTCCCGCGTCACGAGCGCGTTCCACCAGGTCACGCTGGCTGAAAGCGGTGAGAATGACGACCGGGGCGATCCGGTCGCCGGTGATCTTGGCCGCGGCCTCGATACCGTCCAGCTTGGGCATCTTGACGTCGAGAATCACCAGGTCAGGCTTGAGATCGGTGGCCAGCGTGATGGCCTGCTCGCCATCACCCGCCTCCCCGACGACCTCATAGCCCTCTTCACGGAGCATTTCGACAAGGTCCAGCCGGATGAGCGCCTCGTCCTCGGCGACGAGAACCCGTCGCTGCGGCACGGTAGCGGTACCGTTGGCCTCGGTAGCCTGATCGGTCACCGGGGTCCTCCTGAATACTCGGCGGGACGGGAAATCGCGGCTGCCCGCGAACCTGAAGCCTACCGGGAACGATCCAGAAGCCGAGATGGCGTTCACCACGTAGTGGCCAGCGCGACACCCGGCTCCGGACCCCTCCCGATGATCCCGTAGAGTCACCACGTCCCGCCCCCGTAGCCCAACTGGCAGAGGCAACGGATTCAAAACCCGTCCAGTGTGAGTTCGAATCTCACCGGGGGCACCCGCAGCAATCACACCAAGCTCGACCTGCGACTTGGCCGTCCGGACGACTTCTGCGTCCGCTGCGGCTGTGGCCACCTCCTCGATCCTGTCTCCGGGCAGTGTGATGTCGATCATGGCGTGGTCCGTTTCGTGGTCGATGCTGACTCGGAGTTTGGTGAGCTCGTAGAGCCGGACCTGGAGCTCGGCCGGCGCGCGGTGCAGGTTGACCGCCAGGTGCGGCAGCAGGTCGAGGACGTCGAGGTCTTCACGGGTGGCCGTGGCCGGTGCTTGCTGGTCGTCCTGATCAAGTTGGCCGATCTGGTCCAGCAGGTGCTGCCGTTCGATCCCGAGCTCGTTGTACCGGTCCTTCAGACCTTTGGTGAAGGGATCGCGGGGGTCGGCGTCCTCGGCCTGGCTGAGGATGTTGCTCTGCTTGCGCGCGAAGTCCGCGGCTCGCTTCTCCAGCCGAGCCCGACGCTCACGGCGTTCGGTGCGTTCCCGATCGTCAGCCTGATCCAACTGCGGGGCGAGCAGGTCGATCCGGCGATGGCCGAACAAGTACTCGGCATACACGTGATTGACCGCGGCGAGAATGGCGTCCTCGCGCATGTACACCGTCTGCGGATGGTCGGCGAACTTGTCCAGCCGACCGCGGTTGTTGTTCTTCGGCCAGCACCGGTAGTAGTTGTGCCCGCGGTGGTGATGCCCGAGCATCCGCCGGCCGCAACGGCAGACCACACGCCCCCGTAGCAGGTAGGCCCGCTTGGTGTTCGGGTGCAGGTTGAGGTCGCTTCCGTCTCGCGAGCCGCGTTTGGCCAGCCGGCGCTCGACCAGTTCGTCGTACATCCACTTCGGAATCAACGGCTCGTGCGCGGGCTCGACCGACCACACCCACATCTCCGGCGGGTTGACCACTCCGGTGCCGCCCCGGCTGCGCCGGGCGCGGCGGTTGTAGACCTGGTAGCCGGTGTACTTCGGGTTCTTCAGCACGTCGGCCACCGCAGACTTCGACCACGCTCCCCTGGCACGCCGACCACCGGGCGGTTCCGGCGGCGGATGAGCTTCCAGGTCCGCGTTCAACCGCTCGGCGATCGTGTCGAAGCCCAGTTGCTCGTGATAGCGCCACTGGGCCATCAACGTCACAGTCTCGGCCCGTTGTCCGTCCGGCTCCAGGCGCGTCTTCGTGATGCCCTTCTCCGCCTTGACCGGGTTGGGGTGCCGGTACTTCTTCGCCCGGTAGCCGTACAGCGGCTTGCCGATGTTGTAGCCCTCGCGGACGTGCGTGCACGTCCCGCCCCAGGACTGCTCCAGCATGTTAAGCACTTCGTACTCAGCAACCGACTGGTTGATCCGCCGTTGCAGAATCTGCTGCGCACGGCCACCAGTGAGCATGATCGGCTCGTTCGAGGCGAACACCGTCACGCCGACGTCTTCCAGCCGACGCTCGACACTCAACGTCTCGTACATCCTGCGCGCGAGTCGCGCCATGGACTCGCACATCACCACGTCGAACCGACGGCCTGGTCCAGCCGCTTCGGCGAGCAGGTCGCCGATGCCGCCGTCGCGAGCAATCGGGATGTCGAATCGCTCGTAGTTCGACTTCCGGCTTCGCTTGTCCAGCTCCATGCGCCCGGACTCGACGTCGTAGAAGTGCGCGACGATTACCCAGGATTCCGGCAGTGCGACCTTGGACCGCTCCAGCTGCCGCAGCAAGGACTGCCGCGGATCCTGATGCTCCTCGGTCGACGTCCGACCCACCCAAGCAACCCGGACTTCCTTCGCGCGCAACGCCAGCGGCAACCCGAACGGGGAGACCGCCAAGTCGGACATACCCGTATGCCCGACACGTGCGGCGACGGCAGGAGATGGAGGATTGACAGCCTCGGTCATGCGGCACGCCCCTGCGAGTCATCTATGGATTCGGCGCCGAGCTCGCGATCTTCATGCGCCCAAGCAAGCAGGTCTCGCAGCACGGTCGCGAGTTCGCCTGCAAGCCAGGCCGCCTCGGCACCGCGTGCTTCATGGACAGCAGTGCTGAACTCCCACTGTCGTTGCGCTTCGATGGCTGCCGCGCGCCGACCATGCGGGAACTGAATGACGTCCTCCGCGCCTGCCATGCGGTCACCTCCCCCGACCCTCGTGCTCGCTCGGACCTTGGCGATCTCGGCCAGCTGTACCAGCTGAAACAGCTGGTACACAAGACGAATCACCCCAGCACGCGCGAGCTTGAAGCGGCTGGCTACTTTCCGGCGCAGATTTCCCACCGAGTTCGGCGGACGTTGTCGACGCCCCGCGAGGGGCGCGGCCGAGACGCCGTTGTCCAGCCCGGGCGGGGCCGGAGATCGGCAACGGGGAGCAGGCCCGCGGCACGCAAACTCGCGCCGCTCTCCCCCGCTTGCGTGTAGCTGACAAGGCGCACGTACCCCATGGCTCGCGCCGCGCGCCAGACCGCGCCGTACAGCTTCGAGTTCGCGTTCGGCTCGCCGACGGTGCAGCTGCGCGTGACTTCGAGCGTGACGCCGTCATCAAGGCACCGAGCGACAGGACGACCGGCGGTCGCCACACCGACCAGTTCGTCCCCACGCGCGACGCCGATCGCGAACTTCATTCCGCGGGGTGGTCGGTGGTGCCGGTGGTGCGCGTCGATGAACTCGCAAGCCTGCCGGAACGTCACGGGAACGATCGTCAAGCGCACCGCGGTTCATCCCCCGTCCGGGGCTGGGCACGCTGGAAGACGTGCTCGTCGACCAGCGGCTCGTGCACCTTCGGCGCCGAAGTCACCCACTGCTCGACGGGAGCCGGACGCCCGGCGACGGTGCGGGCCCAGACCTGGCGGCCGGTGTACTTGACGTTGGCGACGATCCGCTGGACGGCCTTGGCGGTCCACTGACCGCCGGGCACCGGAGGCGGGTATTGGCGCGGATCCCCGTTGAGCCGGACGGCGACGGCGGCGAACGTCAGGCCGTCGTCCGCGCGCCAGCTGAAGATCTGCTTCACGACCGCGGCGGTCTGCCAGTCCGGGACGAGAACCGCCCGCAGCTTGCCTCGTCCGGCTGGCTCGATCACGCGGATGCGCAGGGCACGATAGCCGTAGGGCGGCGGGCCGAGCTGGTAGCCGGCACGGACGACATCGGCCATCGCCGCGCGGGCGCGACGGGTGGTTTCTGCGTGGTGGGCAGCGAGGAGCTGCTCGTCACGAGACTGGACTTCGAAGCCGGCGAGAGACCGGCCTGTACACAGAGTTGTCCATAGCTTGGACAGCCATCGTCGGCACGTCATGCCGCTCGCCCACAGCCTGGGCTTGCAACGGTTTTGGCGGGCAGCCGGCCGACCTCAGCGGCGGCGAGTTCGGCGTCGTGAACGAGCTGCAAGACAAGCACTTCGAGGTGGGCGACGACCGCGGTTTGCGATCGGTCCGCGGCGCGGCGTTCGGCGAGGGAGGCGTGGGTCACGAGGTGGCTGCCGCGCAGTTCGGCTGTCAAGGCGATGCACCGCTCGATCGGCGCCAGCCGGGCCGAGACGCCGGCCGCGATGAGCGGCGTGGTCAAGTCGGTCAGGGAACCGTCGGCGCGGCGGCGGGGACGCGAGACGACGGCGACGTATCCGCCGGAACGCAGCAGTGGCTCGCAATGGACCAGCGTCGTGGCGAGCTCAGCGACGACGACTTCCGTAGCCGCCGAGTCCGTACCTGTCGCGCGGGCCGGCGCCGTACGCACGCTGGTCAGGATGAGCCCGGCTCGCCCGAGCAGTCCGGCGGCTCGGACGGTCGAGAGCACCTTCGGCCGGGCGTCGAGGACCGAGCCGTCGCACCAAGCTCCCCCAGCCTTGGCCGCGGTGATGTTGGCGCGAGCCAGCTTCCACCATCGGCTGTGGGCGGTCAGTCCGAGCACATGCCGTCCGGCGCGCAGCGCTTCGGCGAGCACGGTGCCGGCGCCGCAATCCGGGTCCAGTACGAGGTCGCCGGGACGCGAGTACGCGGCGATCGCGTGCGCAGCGACCTCCGGTGGAATTCGCTCGGTGTCGGTCTCGGTGCCGGGCGCATAGCCCGCGTCGCGGAGCTGCGTGAGCGGGTCACGCTGTCCGGTCGGCCAGACCGACAGCGGTGCCATAGAGGGCTCATTCATCGGAGGTCTCCCCCGCCGTCGGTCCCGGACATCGACGTCGGCTGGCGGGTGAACACGAGGAGGTCGTCGTGCACGGGGAGGTGCCGGATGGGCGCCGCAAAGATCTGCGCGGCCGGCGCCGCGGCGGCGAGCGCGCCGTCCCGCACCGGAACGCGCAGCAGGGCGACGCGGTCGAGGTAGCGCAGTCCCACGTGGTGCGCGGCGCGCACGAGCGAACCGGCCGGGTCCATGAGGCGACCCGGTTCGCGATGACCGTGTGTGATCACGGCAAGCGTGCCTATTGAGGTGAGCAGATCGGCCCAGTCGGCCGGACGGAACCAGTCGAGGGCGCGCGGTTCGGTCGCGATGATGACCAGGTCGTAGCGGTCCGGACCGGACGTTGACGTAACCGGGTCCCGCCCGCGACCGTGCCCTGCGAACTCGTCAGGGACGGGACCGCGGGCGAGCGGTCCGGGTCCGGACTCGGACTCGTCCGGTGCGGCGCCGTGCTGTTCGCCGACCGGCCCCGGGACGGCGACAGCAGTCTGCGTCCGGACGCCGCGACCGAGCCGGACGACGGTCCAGCCTGCCTCGTGCAACCCGGCATACGGTCCGGGCAGAGACCGGCCGCGGGGACCACGCACCGGCCGCGAGGCAGACGGTGAGAGATAGGGCGCGGGCTCGACGAGGAGCACCCGTTGGCCCGGCCGGGTGTAGGTCGTGACGATCTTGATGATCGCGGTGAGGAGCCAGCCGGCGAGCAGTCCGGTACCCGCGAGGACGTCGTCCTGAGCGCACGGCCAGACGGTGCTCGGCCGAGCTGGGCGGGGATTGCGCAGGTTGACCCGGTGCCTTGTGCGCTGCCTCCGCGGATGCGGGATCGGGATGGTCGGCGGGTCGAAGACGCCGTGCTCGTCCGAGCTGCAGTCTGACGGGTCATCGTGGTGCGACGAGGTCATCGCGGTTTCCTCCGAGCGGTGGGCGCCATGCGTTCTGACACCCCTCAACTCCGCATTTCGGCCGCAGTTTGGACATGCGCCATCGAACTTCTTTTCGCATGCCGATTGACGCGGAAGGAAACCGCCGAAAGAGCTACTAGTGCAGTGCTAATAGCCAACTATAACGCCATGTCAGACGGCGTAGCGCGCCGTTTGAACTCTTCAATTCCAAGCGGAATGTTGATCTTGACGACCGAGCTGGTCAGGACCAGATAGTAGACCGCTGGTAGCCGCCGAAAATCTGCCGAAGACGCCTAGCAGCGAACTGGTATTTCCGTGGTACGAGGCCTGGCTTCATGACGTCGTTCCTGTTCGCATCGACGCCGTGGGAGCTAAGACATGGCTACACAAACCGCCTTTTGCCGCCGTCGCAGCGAGGCAGCACCGAACTCCTTGGATATCGCCCGCGACACGTTCACCTTGCTGGTGACGGGGCCGCAGCCACTCTCCCTGAACGGCAGGTTGTTCCCCGGCCTCCCGGACGAGGAAATCCCGCTGGACGAGGTCCGCGACCGGCTGCTGGCGCGCCGGTGCCCGCAGGCGACACGGGATGCGGTCTGGGCGCACCTGGTGTTGCGCTCCCGGGCCGAAGGGGCGACCTGGACCGTCGCCGCGGTCGGCGTCGCACTGCCCGCGCTGACCTCCGTCGCGGCCATCCTGTCCAACCGGTTCGCCGGCGATCCGGCCGACGTCCACGCAGAGGTCCTGCGCGGCTTCCTCACAGCGTTGCCGACAATCGATCTGCGCCCGCCGCGGATCATGTTGCGGCTGCGATGGGCCGCGTACCGATCCGGCTATGACGCTCTCGCCGAAGCGTTGGCGAGTCCGACTCCGGTCGCGCCGGGATTCCGATCGACGCCGCCGCACGCGCCGTGGGGTCACCCGGATCTCGTCCTCGCCCGTGCCGTCGCGGACGGAGTCCTGACCGAGACCGAAGCCGCGCTGATCGGTGCGACCCGGTTGGAAGAGGTGTCGGTCGCGGACTGGGCCGCGCGGCACCAGGCCGGCGAGTGGGCGGTCTACAAGACGCGCAAACGCGCTGAGCTCCGGCTCGCCGCGTACTTGCGCGAAGGCGCCGTCGAGACCGATCCGACCGACCCCTTGGTCGACCAGGTGGCTACCGCGATGGCCCTGGCAGGCCCCGTCACACCCGCTCGTGAGACGCCACGGCTGTCACCGTCCGTGTCCGACACCAACGGCGAATCGGAGCGGGAAGTTCGGCGCCGCGTGTCCAAAACGGACGCGGATTCCGGAGTTCAGGGCTGCGGGACGAACCCGCCCTCAGCCCGAACTTCGGAGGTGACCCGATGCGCGTGATCGATGCCGAGAGCGGGCTGCGTAGTGCTCGACTCGACGGCGACCCGCAGCCGCCGGACCAGAGCGCCGATGCGAGTTCGACGCCGTCCAGTGCTCCGATCATCAATCCAGGCGACTCGATTCCGGCTCGCCGACGGCGGTGGCCGCACGTGGTGCTGGTGGTCGAGCTGTCGGCCATCGCGTTGCTGGTCTCGGCGTCGGCGGGGCACGCCGACACGATGGTCGTCGCCCTCGCCGGCTCGGTCACCGACGTCCTGAACAACGTCCGCAACTGGATCATGGGCATCCTGGCCGGCCTGGCCACGGTGTTCCTGTCCATCGGTGGCGTCCGTTACGTGATGGGCGGCGGCGACCCCGGCGAGGTCGAGAAGGCCAAGACAGCCTTCAAGTCCGCGGGGTGGGGCTACGGCCTGGCGGCGCTCGCGCCGCTGGTCGTGGAGATCCTCAAAGGGCTCGTGGGGGCCTGACCGATGGCCGTCAGCAGCCCGCCCACGGTTCGCCCGTACCGCCGGTTCGGCAGCCCGCCCGAGGCTGCTGCCGCGGCGGATCGACCGATGCTCGCCCCCGTCCGCGACGCCGGCCAGCAGGTCTCCATCCGACGGCGGCGCCGGCGAGCGGGCTGGCTGCTGGTCCTGACCGTCGTGCTCCTGGCCGGCATCCTCGCGGGCAACGCGTGGGCCTCGCCGGTCGCGCCTCGGCAGCCGCCGGCGGACCCGCCGCTGCCTCCTCCGACCGCGCTGCCGACGCCCACGACGTGCAGCTTCCCCGGCCAGCTCGGCTGCACCTCGTCGAGCGCCGACCACGAAGCCGAGCAAGCCGTGCACGGGCGAGGACTGCATCCCGCAGCCGACTCCGCCGGCGCCGAGCACGAACCCGCAGCAGCCGGGCACCGGGAGCGGCGACAGCGACTCGGACTGCGGCATCACCGACGTCGGCGCGTGCATCACCGAGGCCATCAACTCGGCGTTCCGCAGTGTCGTCGACGACGCGCTGGATCCGATCCTCGAGCTGATCGGCCACACCGCGCTGTCCACGCCGACGATCAGCGACCTGCCCGGCATCGGCGAGCTCTGGAATAGCTCCTGGGAGATCGTGGTCGCCGCCTACGGGCTGCTCATCCTGCTCGGCGGCATCCTGTTGATGGGCCACGAGACCGTCCAGACGCGCTACTCGATCAAGGAGATCGGGCCGCGCATCCCGATCGCGTTCATGGCCTCGGCGCTCTCGCTCTTCTTCGCCGACAAGCTCATCCGGCTGGCCAACGGCCTGACCCTGGGTGTCCTCGGAGACGGAGTCAACGCGCCCTCGCTGGGCAACACCCTGCGGGACGCCGTCCAGGGGATCGCAGACCGGCGGGCTGTTCATCATCCTGGTCGCGCTCGTACTGGTGGTCCTCGGCCTCGGCCTCCTGGTCGTCTACGTCGTCCGGATCGTCATCACGCTCGTCCTGATCATCAGCGCGCCGTTCTTCCTGATGTGCCACGGGCTGCCCCACACCGAGCCGCTGGCGCACTGGTGGTGGAAGGCGATCACCGTGACGACCGGCGTTCAGTTCGCCCAGGCGCTGGTGCTGATCACCGCGGTACGCACGTTCCTGTCCGGCGGCGTGCACCTGTTCGGCTCGACGCTCTCCGCGCTCGGCACGCTGATCGCCGCGATCGCTCTGTTCTTCGTCCTGTTCAAGATCCCGTTCTGGATGCTGAAGGCCGTCAAGGTCGGCTCCGGCCGCTCCTTCCTCGGCGGGTTGGCTCGCGCGTACATCGCGGCGAAAACCTTCGGCATGGTCGCCGGTAAGACCGGTGCGTTCGGCAAGGCCGGCGCCGCCGGTGCGACGAAGAACGCCGGTCGCGGCGGCGGCGCGGCGGCCGATCCACCGTGGCCGGCACAGCCGCGTCTTGCGCCCAACCCCGAAGCGGTCAACCGGCGGCTCAAGGCGGCCCAGGACGCCGAGCGTGCCCGCGCAGCTCAACGGCCGTTGCTGCCCTCGCAAGCGCCGCAGTTCCTGCAGCCCTTGCCGCAAGACAGCACCCACGACCCCGCCGTGATCCCGGCGAACCAGGGACCGACCATGCCCGAATTCAGTTCCGCGCCGACGCCTGTCTCGCCCACGCCACTACGAAGGCCACGGTCGGCAACTCCGCATTTTCAAGCCGCCGGCGGCCCGCGTCGACGTGGCGCCACATCGCCATCGGCTCGCCCGATCCGCACGGCATCGGTGCCGCCGCAACTGCAGTTCCAACCGGCGACGCCGCCCGCACCACAACCGCTCCCAGCCAAACCGGCCTCCGCACCTGCCGCGCCGGCGTTCAGGCAGGCGACGCCGGAGCCCCGCCTCGGTGATGCCCATCGCCGTACCCAGTCCGTTCCGCCGCCGATGTTCCGCGCGCCGAAGCCAGCTCAAGGAGGTGAAGCGAAATGAGCCAGCCCGTCCGGATTCCCGCCGACGTCGACCGCGAAGACCGGGTGATCGGTCCGCTCACCGCGCGACAGCTGCTCATCCTGACCGTCACCGGGATCGTGCTCTACGGGACGTACACGATCACCCGCGCGTTCGTCCCGCTGGCGGTGTTCCTGGTCATTGCCATCCCGATCGGCGTGACCGCCGCGTTCCTCGCGCTGGGTCAGCGCGACGGCATCTC
Organism: uncultured Actinomycetota bacterium; assembly: GCA_963762765.1. Classification (GTDB taxonomy): domain Bacteria; phylum Actinomycetota; class Actinomycetes; order Mycobacteriales; family Pseudonocardiaceae; genus Amycolatopsis. The sequence goes on along the minus strand of CAVXMR010000025.1, from coordinate 23,206 downwards.
CCTAGACCGGCTCGTGCTGGCGGCGCTGCGTCAGCGGATGAGCCCGCAGCACCGGGTAGCCGCGCCGGAAGGCATCCGGCCCGCGCCCGAGTGGATCGGGCAGACCGCGAGCACAACCAGTTCTTCGGCGTCGGCGGTCTCACCGGCCGCGCTGCGGCTACCTGCCGAAGGGATCACCGACACCGGCGTCATCGATCTCGGCAAGGACGGCGCCGCCGTGGTCGCGGTCTGTTCCACGATCAACTTCGGGCTGCGCACGCCTGCCGAGCAGGAGGCGCTCGTCACCTCGTTCGGCCGGTACCTGCACTCGCTGACCGCGCCGGTCCAGGTGCTCGTCCGGGCGGAACGGCTGGACCTGTCGGGGCAGATCGCGGAACTTCGCGAGCAGGCCGGTGGGCTGCCGCACCCCGCGCTGGAACGGGCGGCGCGTGAGCACGCCGAGTACCTCGACCAGCTCGGCCGCGCCACCGACCTGCTACGGCGCCAGGTCCTGCTGATCCTGCGCGAGCCGCTGCGCACCAGCGGCCCGACCGACGGGCTGGGTGGTGCCTCGCCGCTGGCCGCATTGTCGGCGCGACGCAGGGCTACGAGGCAGGCTGCGTCGATCGACGACGCCGCTCGACGCGCCGCCGAAGCGCGGTTGGTGCGTCGGCTGGGCGAGGCGGTGGAACTGCTGTCGCCGTCCGGGATCGTGGTCACCCCGCTGGATGCCGGTCAGGCCACCGCCGTCCTCGCCGCGGCGTGCAACCCCGACAGCTTGATCCCGCCGAACTCCGACCTCGCCGGCTCCGACGAGGTCATCACCACCGTCCCGGACGAGAGCTGGAACGACACCGCATTCGGCCGCACCGCGTTCGGCGCTGCCGAGCCCGGGTGGGAGGACGACGAAAACCCCGACGACTACGACGACGTCGCGAGGAGGGACCGCCCGATGAAGAGGACCAGGCAACGCGACGCCGCAGGCAGGCGGGCACCCGTCGGGCAGGCCGGTGCGTTCACCCCGGACGCCATCTCCGTGCGTCCCCGAGCAGCTCGAAGTCGGAGGCGAGTGGGTCGCGTCGCTTCGCCGTCACCGGCTACCCGCGCGAGGTTCACCCGGGCTGGCTGCAGCCCCTGCTGACCTATCCCGGACGAGTCGACGTCTCGCTGCACATCGAGCCGATCGACCCCGTCACCGCGGCCAACCGGCTGAAGAAGCAGCTGTCGAAGCTGGAGTCCGGTCGCCGGCACACCAGCGAGCAAGGGACGGCTGATCGACCCCCAGGTCGAAGCAGCCACCGAGGACGCCTACGACCTGTCCGCGCGAGTCGCCCGCGGCGAGGGCAAGCTCTACCGGCTCGGGCTCTACCTCACCGTGCACGCCGTCGACCGAGGAGGCGCTCGGCGACGAGGTAGCCGCGATCCGGTCGCTGGCGGCATCGCTGCTGCTGGACTGCAAGCCGACCACCTACCGGAGCTCTGCAGGGCTGGATCACCAGCCTCCCGATGGGCCTGGACCTGGTCGGGATGCGCCGCACCTTCGACACCAGCGCGCTGTCGGCGGCGTTCCCATTCACGTCTCCGGACCTGCCGCCGCCGGACCCGACGTCGGTCGGCTGCCCCGAGCGGCGTGCTTTACGGCTTCAACGTCGGCAGCCAAGGGCTCGTCCACCACGACCGGTTCGCGCTCGACAACCACAACAGCGTGATCCTCGGCCGGTCCGGCGCCGGCAAGTCGTACTTGGTGAAGCTGGAGCTCCTGCGCAGCCTGTACCGCGGGATCGAGATCCACGTCATCGACCCGGAGGACGAGTACGCCAGGCTGGCCGCCGCGGTCGGCGGCACCTACGTCCACCTCGGCGCTGAGCAGGTCCGTCTGAACCCGATGGACCTGCCGATCCACACCCGCGCCGGACGGACGCCGGACAGCGCCCCGCGACGCGCTCGATCCGGCGCAGCGCTGTTCCTGCACACCGTCATCTCGGTACTGCTCGGCAGCGAGCTCGCCGCGACCGAGCGGGCCGCGCTGGACCGGGCGATCACCGCGACCTACCAGCGCGCCGGCATCACGTCGGATCCGCGAACCTGGACCCGGCCGGCGCCGCTGCTGGCCGACCTCGCGGAGGTCTTGGCTGACGGAACGACGGGGCGGACCTCGCGGCGCGGCTGCAGCCGTTCACCACAGGCGCGTTCTCCGGGCTGTTCTCGGGTCCGACCACGACACGGCCCGAGGGCCACCTTGTCGTGTTCTCCCTGCGCGACCTCCCCGGCGAGCTCAAGGCGATCGGCACACTTCTCGCGCTCGATGCGGTGTGGCGGCAGGTGTCCAATCCCGCCATCCGCAAACCCCGGCAGGTCGTCGTCGACGAAGCCTGGCTGCTGATGAAGGAGCCGGCCGGCGGCGAGTTCCTCCTCCGGATGTCCAAGGGCTCCCGCAAGTGGTGGGCCGGCGTCACGGTGGCGACCCAGGACGCCCCCGACGTGATCGAGCACCGACCTGGGCAAGGCGATCATCGCGAACGCGGCGACGCAGATCCTGCTGCGCCAGGCACCGCAGGCGATCGACGAGATCTGCCGGATCTTCGACCTTTCGCAGGGCGAACGGCAGTTCCTCCTCACCGCCGACCGCGGCCAAGGACTGCTCAGTACCGGCACGCAGCGAGTGGCGTTCCAGTCCATCGCGTCGCCGGTCGAGCACCAGCTCGTCACGTCGAACCCCGCCGAGTTGGCCGAGAACTCCGACACCTCTCCGGAGATCGAGAAGCTCCTTCGTCGACCTCGACGCCGCCTGACACTTCGCACCTGCACCGAGGGGATATCCATGTCTACTTCCCGCTGCTCGCCGTCCTGCCCGGCTGCTGACGCAGAACAGCGAGATGCGCCAGATCGGCGTCTGGAACTGGTCGCTGCCTGCATGGGCCGGGCGACTGGCCGACGGCCGCACGTACAACACCTGCCCGAGCGCCGGGATTTGCGCGCAGGCGTGCTACGCCCGCTCTGCGCGGAATTGCATCTGCTGCAAGGACTTTATGGCCGTTTCCTTGCCTGTCGGAGATGCCGCCTCGCGGCGTCGACCGTCGTATTGGACCACCCGAACTGGGGACTTGCCCAGCATCTTCCGTCTGATGAAAGATCCTTTCAGTGAACGAAAGGGTTCGTGGTGGACGGGAGAGACGGTGAGCCGCCGGGATCAGCGCGGCTGGAACTGCTCGACGGCGTGGCTCTGTTGCATGCAGAAGACGCTGTCCTGGAGGCGATGCTCGCAGGGTGGGCGAAGCAGCAGCGCGGCGGCCGACGGCTGCTGCAGTCCACAATCGACGCTCGTATGAATCGTGTCCGCCGGCTGGCCGAGTTCACGAACGAGTATCCCTGGCAGTGGACCGCCTCACACATGGACGAGTGGATGGCACACCTCGTCGGCGAGCGAAGGCTGGAGAAGTCCACGATCCTCAACTATCAGGGGTCGATCCGCCTGTTCTGCGACTACATCACGTCGCCGCACTACCGTTGGAACGAGGAGTGCGAAACCCGGTTCTCCACGCATCCGATCCAGATCTGCCACGAGTGGAACACCACAGCCCATCTCACGGACTATGAGGGACGGCCTGGTCGTCGTCCGCTCACCCGGGAGGAGTGTCAGATCCTGTTCGACTACGCCGACGAGCAGGTCGAGCGGGCAGTCCGGCTCAAGCGTAAAGGAGCCCTGACCGCCTACCGCGACGCCACCGTGCTCAAGGTCATCTACGCGTGGGGTCTGCGCTGCAACGAAACCAGCAGGTTGGACCGGTCCGACTGGTATCGGAACCCGAAAGCGCCAGAGCTGGGAAAGCTCGGCATGGTGCATGTCCGCTATGGGAAACGCTCGCGTGGGTCTCCGCCGAAGCGGCGGATGGTGGCCACCGTGATGCCCTGGGCCGCCGAAGCGGTCGAGGACTACCTGCTCAACGTCCGGCCCCGGTTCGGCTTCGAGGACCATCCGGCCATGTGGGTCACCGAGCGAGGCGGTCGGCTACGGCCACGAGAGATCGAAGAACGTTTCGCCACCTACCGGGACGCACTCGGTATGGACCCGGATCTAACGCCGCATTGCCTGCGCCACAGCCACGTCACGCACCTGGTGGAGGACGGAACTGACCCGAAATTCGTTCAAGAGCAAGTCGGGCATCGCTTTGCCAGCACGACCGCGATCTACACCAACGTCAGCGGCGACTTCATGAACACCATGCTGCGCAGGCACCTCGACCGTGGCCTGCAGGAAGAACCGGGAGAACTGGAATGACCGCGAAGCTCGACTATGCGTGGAACCTGCGCGAGATCATGGCCACCCGGGGCATGTTCAACACTGTCGACATCCGCCCGCTGCTGGCCGAGCGCGATGTCCTGCTATCGCCGACACAGATCTGGCGGCTGGTCACCGAGAAACCCGAACGGCTGAACCTGAAGGTGCTGCTGGCGCTGATGGACATTCTGGACTGCCGGATGGACGACCTGATCGAACCAGTCGCCACGCCGGCCAAACGCAACCGGAAGGCAGTCGGCGAGACCACGCCGCCGCCCGGCGGCACAACGCGTGGTGTAGGCAAATTCCGGCCCAAGCGAGCACGGATCACCGACCGGTGACGGACTCCACCGGCTCCTCGACGCAGCCCACCGCAGTCGCCGCTGATCCGATGAGCATCATCATCGACACCATCGCAAGACTTGACGCTCACGCCGATCGCGCTGAGTTGGCTGCGCTGATCATCGAGCTGATACCTCAGCCGCGTCGGCGAGGACCACTGGCAGCACAGCTCGCAGCCCGACCGGACCTGCTGACCGGGGCCGGAGCACAGGGATCCCCCGTTGTTGTCAAGCTCGTCGACGAACTGCTCGCCCGTCACGTCGCTGGCGTTGTGGCCCCCGCCTGCCCGTTCTGCTCCCGGATCGTCACGCTGTCCCGCGGTCGCGATGGTCTGCGCTGCTGCAAGAGCTGCTGGAGCAGCGCTCACGCCAAGCCTTGTGCCCGATGCGGTATGACCGCCAAGATCGACAGGCGGACCAGCGACGGCGACGCACTCTGTGCCAGATGCTGTCGCACCGAACCGACCCTGCTCGAGCCGTGCAGTCGATGCGGTCGCCAGCGCGTCGCCGGGCGGCGCGAGGGCAACACCGTGCTGTGTCACGCCTGCTGCCGCCCACCGACCGCGATCTGCTCCCTATGCGGGAAACAGAAGCCGTGTCTGCATGCAGACGGCGAGGCCCCGCGCTGCAAGAGCTGCTCCGAAAAGCTCCGCGCCGAGCACTGCTCCGCCTGCGGCCGCCACCGTGTCGTCTCACGCCGCACCGAAACAGGGCAGCCGCTTTGCAAAGAATGTGGCGCCATGGGCACTTGTGCCAATTGCCAACGCCGCAGGCCCATCCGTGCGCACACCGAGAAGGGAGCTCTGTGCCAAACCTGCTACAAGCGAGACGATGCATCGAACCGGCCATGCCGACGTTGCGGAACCGTCGAACGTCTTCACCATCACGAGCTCTGCGCCGCGTGCGCCTGGCCCGAGATGCTGCGCAGACACCTCACGCCAGACAACGGGCCGATGCGTCCGGAGCTAGAACCGGTTGCGGCGGCGCTGGCGGCAATCGACCCACGTACCGGCCTGAACTGGATCGCCCGTGCGTCCAAGCAGCGATTGCTGACCACGCTGAGCACGACAACCGGACCGGTCACGCACGCTCTCCTGGACACACTGGCACCGCGCGCCGACGCCGAGCACCTACGAACAATCCTGATTGACAGCAGCGTCTTGCCCACGCGCGACGAACTCCTGATCAGCGCGGAACGGTCGATCGAGCGGCGGATCCTTCGAGTCAACAACGCGGACGACCGCATGATTTTACGTGGGTTCGCCACGTGGCACCGCCTACGACACTTGCGCGCGAACTCCGAGCGGAGGCCACTGACGCAGGACCAAGTCACCTACGCCTGCAACGCCCTCACCGCCTCCGCACATCTGCTGAACTGGCTGCGCGCACGCGGCCAAAGCCTGTCCAGCTGCACCCAGGACGACATCGACGAATGGCTTGCTCACGATACTTTCTCCCGCGCGCGAGGATTTGTGTCGTGGGCAGTCCGAGGCGGTCACGCCCATGGCATCGACATACCCCGATTCAAGAACGAACCCACCCGGAAGGTATTCAACGATCACGACCGGCGGTGGGCCCTGGCCCGCCAGCTGCTGACAGAGGACACCGGCGCGCTGGCCGACCGCGTCGCCGGACTCCTCGTACTCCTCTACGCCCAGCGCGCCACCAAAATCACCCGCCTCACGACGAACGACGTCAGGCGCACCGACCACGGCACGGAGATTCTTCTTGGTGGCCAACCGATCGAAGTTCCGTCAGCCTTCGGCGAACTCATAGGCGATCTGGTCGCCGATCTGCCAGGCACCACGACAGGCGGCTCTACTGACGGCGCTTGGATATTTCCCGGATTCCGCAGAGGCCAACCGTTGTCCTCGAAGGTGATGCTACGTCGACTGGCAGCACTCGGAGTCCCCGCCACAGTCGGTCGCAACAGCGCTTTGATGGAACTGGCGGCCGAAATGCCGGCCGCGGTCCTCAGTGGCCTCCTCGGCATCAGCGTCGACCGAGCAACCCGGTGGACACAGGAAGCAGGCAACATCCGCCCCGGCTACGCCGCAGACGTCGCCAACCGACAGCACGCCTCTGGCGACAGTTGACCGACAAAGCACCGCACCAACTCTGGGCGGATTCTCATCCGCGACACTCAAGCGGAAGCAGACGACGAACCCTTGTTCACCGACCAGGCGAGCCTGGTGTACCCGCAGGCCGGCGACGCCTGTCGATGATCAGTACGGTGCCGACGACGAACACGAGACCCCCGCCAACCGCCAGCGCAATGCCGGCGGAGCCGAATCCGATGACGCCGGCGAGTGCTGCACCAGCGGCCGACAGTGTAATTTTGATAGCGCCCATGGCTACGAAGACTTGAGCTCGCCCTCTCGCCGGGGAGTACGTGGTTCGAGCGGCCAGCGTCGCCACGAAGAAGGGGCCACTCAAGAATCCGGCAATCGTGAACACGACAAGCCCAATCCCGAATCCTGGTGCCACACCACAAAAAACGAACGCGACACCGGACGCCACCGTGTAGCGGATCGTAGCTCGGTCCGGTTCTCCCGCGAGCGGCACGATGCTGGTGAAGATCGCCCCCGCCAGACTACCCGCGCCGTAGACGGCTGCAAGCAGTGCTCCGCTGGCAGTGTCACCACGCAACTGGATTCCACGACCAACGGCGAGGATCGCCAGCGAACCCGCAATGAAGGAGATCACCATCATGGCCACCATCGCCCTACGCAAGCCGCCCGCACGGACAACATGCCCGACAATCTGTCGCATCCTGAGCGGCTCCGCCGTCGCCGAGCTGTCATGCGCCACCACCGCTGGCAAGGTCATCATGAGACCTCCGGCAACGACAGCGGTGCCAGAAAGGGCCAGCACGGCAGTCAGCGGCGTGCTGGCGGTCGCGATGCCGGCGACGATGGCTGGTCCGGCACTTCCAGACACCCCATAGGTCAGAGCGTCAAGCCCCTGGGCTCGGCGTTGAATGGCCATCTCTTGCGGCACCATCAAGGTGAGCTGGCTACTCAACCCCGCGGTGAGGACGGGGCCACAGGTTCCCGACACCACGACAAGCCCGAGCGAGAACACGAGCGGCGTACGGCCGATGGACAGCGCCGCAGCGGCCAGCGCGACGCCGTACACCACGCAACAGATCGCAATGAACGGTCGTCCGTCGCCGACGCGATCGAGGCGGCGCGCGAGAAACGGGCCCAGAAGATGCGGCAAGGTAAGGCAGACGGTGAACAGGCCAGCATCGACGCCGCCACCGCCCGGTTCAGCGACCAGCAACACCAGCCCGACGGTCGCACCAGCGTCGGGGATGCGTGCGGACGCCGCGGCTCCGACGTAATGCAGGAGCCGCCTTGCAGTCCCCGGAGAATGAGACAGTTCACACCGCCCAGATCACACGTCGCTTATCAGGTCAGGAGTCGGAGTCCGAGCTGGGGATCCCCTCCGGCACTGAGCTACCTAGGCGGGCGCGTACCCGAGACGCGAAGAGGTCGTAACGTGTGGCCATTCGCGCGGTCGGGAGTCGGATCGGCTCCTGCACGGACACCGGGCCGAACTGCTCGCCGTCGCGGAACTGGTCCCGAGTGAGGTCGATCTCCACGCCGCTGGGCAAGCGATTCCAATAGTGCAAACCGTCGCGCTGCCCGTCGCACCGAAAGACCTCCGACCAGAGCAAGACGCCGCCGAGAAGTTCTGCCACTGCCATCGACGTGACACCACAATGCCCGGCAGCGGGGTTCGAAGCATCCCACGTAACAGCTGGATCGCATGTTCTCTCGTCCCAGCATTGCCGAACACGGCTTCCAGCTCCGTCAACGACCAGACAGCAGTCATCCGCCCCCCTCAAGATCGAGTCACTCAGACCTGGAGCTTATCGATTGGACCAAAGACATGGAAACACCCTGCAAGCGCGCAACAGCCTTGTCGCTCATCTCACCGAAAGCCTGGAGAGCCCACCCGTCCCTCAAGATCGATATGTCCGCTTGGACTGGATTGCCAGCCTGGACCGGTCGTCAGGCAACATCCGCCCTCGCGGTGACCAACTGCGCAAGTTTCGATATCGACGGTTACCAGTAGCAACGGCACGTACACCTGGCCCGTCGTCCGTGCCAAGCACCAGGCGAACCTGATGTACGTCCTCGACGACCTCGCCGGCTGGCGAACCGCGATGGTCGACGAACTCGGCGCGGCCAAGTTCTGCGGTGGCTGGATCAGGATCCACGACAGCGGCGACTTCTTCTCCGACGAATACCTGTTGGCATGGCTGGACATCTGCAGGACTCGCCCGGACACGAACTTCTACGCGTACACCAAGGAAGTTTCCCGGTTCCGATCCCTCGTCGAGCCCGATCCGCCGCCGAACTTCCTGTGGGTCTACTCGTACGGCGGTAAACAAGACGCCGCGCTGAACCCGGCCGTGGACCGCGTCGCCGACGTGTTCCCGGACGAAGCGGCGATCGTCGAGGCGGGATGGGCGTCGCAGGAGGCCAGCGACCTCCTCGCGGTCCTCGGCCCACAGCTGGTCGGTGTGCCGGCAAACCGGATTCCGAGCTACCTCAAGCGCCTGGCTGGCCGCCGGTTCTCCGAATGGCAGGCCGAAGTCGACGCCGCACGTTCCGCCCGCCGCACGCATCTGCGGCTAGTCGTCGACAACACCCGTTCCGAGGCGCGGCCTGAGCAAGGCGGCGAACCGCGAGCTGCCTGATCCAGCGCTCCAACTTACGTTCGGAGGTCTTGATGTCCTGGCCGTTCGCCCTGTCCACCTCTCTCGCCTCACCTGCCGGCGACTACCTGCGCGACCCGCTCGGTGCATTCCAGACCGTCCTGGCCCACCTTCGCGATTTTCTCTTCTCCTGGGGTCCGATCGCCGGGCCGCTACTGGCGGTCGTGACGGCCGCCGCGGTGATCGCTCGACGGCGCTGGCGCTGCCGCTTCCACGAGAGCCTGGTCACCGACGCCCGGTTGATCACCGTGCTGGCGCCGCCGACCGTCGACCCATCCGGCGCGATCACCGTGTGGTCCAACCTGGTCGGCCTGCTGCGACCAGGTTGGCGGCGGCGCTTCGGCGGGCAACCTCACCTGGCTTTCGAGTTGACGTTCACCGACGACGGCGTGCAGATCCGCTTATGGGTGCCTGGCGTGGTGCCGCCGGGCATGGTCGAGCGCGCCATCGAGGCCGCGTGGCCCGGCGCGCACACCCGCACGACGCCGGCCAAGCCCCCGATCCCCACCGCCGCCGCGCCGGGCCGGCGAATCGAAGCGGTCGGCGGCGAGCTGCGGCTGGCTCGCTCGGAAGCACTCCCGATCCGCACCGAGCACCCCGCCGACCCGATCCGGGCCCTGCTCGGCGCCCCGGTCGGGCTCGGCCCCCACGAGCGGGCCTGCGTGCAGATCCTCGCCCGTCCCGTCGCCGGGCACCGCGTGACCAAGGCACGGCGCGCGGCGAAGCGGGTACACGCGGGCAACTCGGTCAACCTGGCCGGCCGGCTGCTGGACATCGTCACGCCAGGCAAGACCGCGAAGCCGTCGTCCAGCGCGCGGACGCCGGGGCTGGATCGGCAGACCAGCCTGGAGTTCGCCGCGCAGGACCGCGCCGTCGTGGAGAAGCTGCGGCAGAACCAGTTCGAGACCCGCATCCGATACGCGGTCGCCACCACAGTCCCCGAGCACGCGACGACCACCGAGGTCCAGGCCGTCCGGGAGGTACTGCGGGGACGCGGGCACGCGATCGCCTCGGCGTTCGCCGCCTTCTCCGAGCACAACTACTTCCGCCGGGTCCGGCTCCGTCTGGCCCCGGTCCAGGTGCTGGCCGAGCGCCGGTTCGGCAAGGGCGACCTGCTGTCGATTCCGGAGCTGGCCGCGCTCGCGCACCTGCCGATCGACGAAGCCACGCCCGGCCTCCAGCGCGCCGGCGCGAAGGCCGTCCCGCCGCCGCCAGGCATCGCCACGGCCGGCGACTTGATCAAGCCGCTCGGGCTTGTCGGACTCCGGCCACGCCCGGCCGGTCGGCCTGCGCGTCGCCGACGCGCGTCACCACCTGCACGTCCTCGGCGCCACCGGCTCCGGCAAGTCGGAGCTGCTGGCCAGCCTGATCCTCGACGACGCCGAGGCCGGCCGCGGCGTGGTCGTCGTCGACCCCAAGGGCGACCTCGTCACCGACGTCCTGATCCCGCCTTCCCGACGCAGCTCGGCGAGAAGGTCGTGCTCTTCGACGCCGACTCCCGTGCCCGGCCGCCCGTGCTCAACCCCCTGGAGGGCGGCGAGACAGGCCCGCGCGGTCGACAACCTCGTCAGCGTCTTCTCGCCGGGTCTACTCCGCGTTCTGGGGCCCGCGCACCGACGACGTCATGCGCGCCGCCTGCTCACCCTGCCGCGAGCCCGGCAGCGCCGCACCCTGGCCGACCTGCCGAAGCTGCTCACCGGCCCGGCGTTCCGGCAACGGGCCTGCGACCAGGTCGACGCGACGTGCTGCGCGGGTTCTGGTCCTGGTACGACGAGCTCACCGACGCCAGCCGCTCCCAGGTCATCGCCCGCTGATGAACAAGCTCCGCGGCGTTCCTGCTGCGCCCGTTCGTCCGCGCCGCGATCGCCGGCGGGCACTCCACAGTGGACATGGACGAGGTCCTCAACCGGCGGGATCTGCCTGGTGCGCATCCCCGAAGGCTCGCTGGGCGATGGAAACCACCCGGCTGGTCGGCTCGCTCGTCGTCGCCCGCACCTGGCAGGCCACCACCGCGCCGCGCCCGCGTCCCGCAACGGCAGCGCCGCGACGCCTCGCTGGTCGTCGACGAGTGCCACAACTTCCTCAACCTGCCCTACCCGATGGAGGACATGCTCGCCGAGGCCCGCGGATTCCGGCTGTCGCATGACCCTGGCCCACCAGCACCTCGGCCAGCTCCCGCAGGAACTCGAGGAGGGCATCTCCACCAACGCCCGCTCGAAGATCTTCTTCAACGCCGTCCCCGAGGACGCGCGCGAGCTCGCCCGCCACACCGCGCCGCGGCTGTCCGATCACGACCTCGCCCACCTCGGCGTCTACCACGTCGCCGCCCGCCTCGTCCTCGACGGCGAGGAAGCACCGCCGTTCACCGTGGTCACCGAGCCGCTGCCGCCCGCGATCCCCGGCCGGGCCAGGGAGATCCGCAGAGCCGCCCGCATCAACCGCGCCACCCGGCGCCGACCAGGTACCCGCCGAGCCGTCGGTCGGCCCACCCGACCGCGCGAGCGCGAGCCGCACGTCGACCGCGCACGGCTCGTCCCGACGTCCGCCTGACCGGCCGCGCCCCGCCTGCAGCTCCGCCCACACCCGGAGGTGCGTCCCGTGATCTCGAACCCCACCCCTCAGCGGGCCTTGCGCGGGCACATGCCCAGCCGCCCACGCCGCGAGCGGCCACCACCGGCGAGCACCACGCCCAGCTCGCCGGGCGGCTGACCCACGCGCGACCGGTGGCTGGCCCGGATGCTCTACGAGCACAAGGTCCTCACCACCCAGCAGATCGTCGAGCTCTGCTACCCGAGCATGCGCGCGGCCAACCACCGGCTGCTCGACCTGTTCATGTGGCGCGTCGTCGACCGCTTCCAGCCGTTCGTCACCACCGGCACCGCCCCGATGCACTACGTGCTCGACATCGCCGGCGCGGTCGCGCTCGCCTACGAAGACGGGCTCGACCCCAAGTCGACTCGGCTACCGGCACGAAGACGCGATCGGCATCGCGCACTCCCTGCGCCTGGCCCACACCGTCGGCGTCAACGGCTTCTTCACCGCCCTGGTCGCGCTCGAGCCGACGTCCCGGTGCTCGAAGGTCGCTGACCGCGTGGTGGTCCGAGCTCCGGTGCGGACGCCTGTTCGGCGACATGGTCCGCCCCGACGCCTACGGCCGCTGGCGCGAAGACGACCAGCAGCTCGAGTTCTTCCTCGAGTTCGACTTCGGCACCGAAGACCTCGGCAAGCTCAGCCGCAAGCTCCACGGCTACGAGAAGCTCGCCGCCGCGACCGGCATCACCACCCCGGTCCTGATCTGGCTGCCCACCCATCGGCGCGAGACGTCCGCCCGCCGAGCGCTCGCCGACTGCCTGTCCCAGCTCGACCGGCCGGGGCTCGTGCCGCTGGCCACCACCGCCGCGGACGCAGCCGGCGACCCCGCCGCCGCCCGATGGCTGCCGATCGCCAGGTCGGCAACGCGTCACCCCGGCCGGTTGCGGCTCGTCGAGCTCGCCCAGCTCTGGCCACAACCTGATCTGCCCGGCGACGTGCCGGCGTCAAGCTCGGCCCCGGCCCAGCAGGGTCCAGCGACCCTGACCGCTCCGGATCCGTTCCCACCCGCCTCGCCCGCCAGCCGCTTCCGGAGGCGCCCATGAAGTTCGCCTGCACCGCGGTCGTGGTCATCATCATCCTCATCGGCGGCATCGGGCAAGGCGTCGTGAAGGCCGTGTTCGGCAGCAGCAGCACAGAGCCCAGCCAGGAGGCCATCGCCGACATCCCCGCCGACTACCTCGCCCTCTACCGAGCGGCAGCTGCCGCGTGTCCCGGGCTGGACTGGTCGATCCTCGCCGCGATCGGCAAGGTCGAGAGCGACCACGGCCGCAGCAAGCTGGTCGGCATCGCCGAGGGGACCGAGAACTCGTTCGGCGCTCGCGGACCGATGCAGTTCCTCCAGTCCACGTTCGACGGAGTCGTCGCCCGGCATCCACTACCCCCGGGCGGCAAGACCCCGCCGTCACCATGGGACAAGCACGACGCGATCTACGCGGCGGCGTACTACCTGTGCGAGTCCGGCGCGCCCAGCGACATCCGCAAGGCGCTGTTCGCCTACAACCACGCGGATTGGTACGTCGCCGAAGTCCTCGACCAGGCCGAGAGGTACAGCCAGGCCGCAGTTGGCACCGGCCGATGCGACGACATCCAGGCACCGAACCCTGCCACTGCAACGGCGATCAACTTCGCCTGCGGCCAGCTCGGACTGCCGTACCTCTGGGGCGGCAACGGACCGTTGAACGGCGACAGTGGCTTCGACTGCTCGGGCCTGACCAAGGCCGCCTACGCGGCTGCCGGCGTCGCCCTGCCGCGGACGGCCCGGACCCAGTACTCCGCCGGACCGCTGGTGCCGGGCGGCCAGCCGCTACTGCCCGGCGACCTGGTCTTCTACGGCACGCGCGGCAACGTCCACCACGTCGGCCTGTACATCGGGGCCGGGAAGATGGTGCACGCGCCGACCTTCGGCGAGCCGGTCCAGGTCAGCTCGTACCGCTGGAACGGGGACGACTACCTCGCGGCTTCGCGCCCCGCCAGATGACCTGCGGACGTTCGATCAATCCTTCGGCGCATCTTTCAACGGCGTCTCGTCGACCAACTTGGCGAATGCCGCAGCATAGAGTGGCTGCGGTTGGCGACCGGACCTGGCCACGAACAAAAGAACTCCGCGGAGTACCATATTCGCCGCAGCAGTGATCGATTGCGTGATCGCCTTCGGGTCTGCACGCAGAGTTGTGCGAAAGTAGCCGGGCTCGTACTCACTACCGACTTCCGTACTGTAGGCGACGTACTGGAACCAGTTCTTGCCGTGCGCCGCCGCGCTCGCGCCGCGCCAGAGTACTTCAAGAACGTCGGGCTGCATATCGATGACGGCCGCGCACTCGTGGACCATCGACGAGTACTTCGGCTCGCCCTTAACGATGGACTCAAAAGGGTACCTATCGCCGAGACGAGTCTGCAGAGCACTCATACGATCCCGCACGGACGGCGCACGGTTATCACCTTGCTTCTCGAACGCCAAGGCCATCTGGCGTAGGTCGTGATACAACAGCCGCAGGTGACGATGCACCCTCTCCGTCGAATCGTCCTCTTTGAGGACCCACACGGCTTGCGCAGCGGACTCCAGCCCGGCACGGGCAAGCGTGAAGTACGGCCGCGGAGGGTTTCGAACGATCATCCCTTCGAAAATCTTCTGAGGAGTGACGATATTCGCCCAGAGGGTCAAGTGATCAAGCGCGGCAACCAAAGATGACCGCGTCCAAGCTGAACATTTCTCCCATCGGTACTCGGCATCGTCTGCGGCAAGCATGCTCCCAGGCACCGGGTCAACCACCTGGTCGAGCACATACCCAGCGAGGCGAGCAGTATGGGCTGCGGCAGCCCAATTCGCCGTGTCCTCGTCAGGGACTCGTTCACCCTCGTCGGGCACGTCACTCATGCGTCAATCGTAGCGCGCGACACGTAAGACGCTTACCTCGAAACGCCTTTTCATCGCTGCGAAAGTGACTTCACCAAAGCAATCAATGCTTGATCGCGCCGCAAGTCCGCGGCGATCCGACGGAGTTCATCGCGCTGAGCCAGCGCGACCTCTCGCCAACCAGGCTCCAGCGTGTCGCCCGCATGGAAGACGATATCGGTTCCGAGATTCCAGATCATGCTGTTCACAGTGGCGCAGCCCACGGCGAGCGAGTCGACGTCGCACCCGATCCAGCGGATCGTGCGCGGGTCTCGGCCCTGCTCGCGCATAACTTCCGCGGCCGCGCGGAACATGCCGCCCGTCCCCATCATCGGGTCGGTGACGTTGCTGTGCTCCTGGATGTCGGACATGCCGGCGAGGAGCTTCGCGACGGACCCGGGCGTGTAGAACTGACCACGAGCCTTAAGCGCCGACTTCGGCCGGAGAACGGTCAGCACGGTGCCGAGCAGGTCGACGTCGAACCGCCGTTCGGTGCCGGTGAGGTGCGTTTGCCCTGCACGCAGCGCGGCCTGCGCGACGGCCAGCGCGTGGCCGCGCACGTCGCGGTCAGGGTCATCGAAGATCCACGCGATCATCGGATGGAGGAGGTGCGTGATTTCGGTGCGGTGCCGGATGACCGATGACCACGTGTGCCGCGCGAAGTCGTGGAATGTGTCGGCGTCCCAGCTGAGCACCGAGTCGCTGACGTTGTGCCCGCACGAATCTTTCTCCGGCAAGGCGGCAAGCGTGGCAACAACTGAAACCGGGATATCAAGCCGACCGGTTCCATAGGTTCGGTGCCATGCGGACTCGACTGCCGTGGCGATCTTATGCGCAAATTGCCCAGCGTCGACAGAAGTGGAGATTGCACGACGGGATGAAGACACGGGAGTTCCCTCCAGCTATCAGAGGCACGGCACGGCGTCACACCGCAGGTACGAGCCGTGCGCTAGACTGCAGGCTCGCGCACCCTTCTGGGGTGTGCGGTGTTGGAGCCCGGCGGGTGGTTGCCGCGCCTCTCCGGAGGTGTTCACCCGCCGGGCGCTACTAACAAATTCGGAATCGGATTTCAACGGTCCCAGTAGTGCCGCTCGAGATGCGTCACGTCGGTCTTTGCCGCCGCAGCGATAGCGTCGGGCCAGCGAAGCCCTTTTGCTTCGTAATGCTGCACCGCGTCGGCCAAGGCTTCGGCCCGCGGAGTGAGTCGCCAGCCGAGCGACCGGAACAGCGTGACCGCCCGGGTTTCCCGCGTGCAGGTCGCGGTGACGGCGTCCACGCGCAGATCTGCGGCCACGTGACCGAACAGCGTCGCCGGGTATCCGTCGAGGAACAGCGGTGTGTCGGGCGGCGACCACCCGGGCAACGGCGTCATCTCGGGTGGGTGCTGACGCCCGACGTGGCGGGCCACGGCCAGCAAGGCCATGTCGCCGAGCGCCTGGTCGTCCTCGGCGTTGTCGATCTGGTGCGCCAGGCTGGCCGCGGCTCGGATGGCGTCACCCCACGTCCAGGACGCTTCGAACTCCTCCGAGAGCCGCGCCAGGCGAGCTGCCTTCTCGGTGAGCCGGAATCCGAACGCCGGATAGCCGGCCGAGGCTCCGGTGAAGCCGTCGAGGTATTCGGGAGTAGCCCCGAGGCCCTGCAGGACGTGGCCGTGCAAGCCGAGCGGGTCGTGGTCGTCGAAGGCGGATGCGGTTGACGTGCCGGCGGGCGGATGGGTTCGCCGTTGCGCCCCGGCGTGGTTGGTGACGTAGCGAAGGCGGCCGTAGAGCTCGGCGCAGCCCAGGATTGAAGGAGTCATAGCGCGCCCCGGCCGATTCACGCGACCGCGGGAACGCCGTGCGCAGCAGCCAGATCCTCGAGAGTCGGCCACGGGTGAAGCTGCCGCGTGGCCAAGCCGGTCCAGGATCCGATCTGCGACGCGGAGCACGCACTCCGCCGAAGTGCGTGCCGTCTCGCGATCGGCCGCCCAACCGGCGACGTAGGGCACGGAGTACGCCAGCGTGTCCATGCCGCAGACCGCGGCGACGATGCAGGCCACCGACTCGGCCTCGACCTCCAGCACATGCCGTGGCGTGGTGGCCAAGCGGGTTTCGTGGTCGCACAGGATGTGCGCCAGCTCGTGCGTCAGCGTCTTCGCGGCCTGCGCGGGTTCGACGTCGTCGCGCACGGTCACGCGTCGCTCGGAGAAGACGGTTCGGCCGAAGGCGCCGCCGCAGTCTCCACGCTCGACCGCTGAAGCCGCATGCGCCGATCTGGGCGGCGACTCCGTCCCACAGGCCGCGTGGCGCGTCACCGCACAGCGCGATCGGTTCCGGCGGGGACGGCTGCGCGGCCCGCGGATCCCCCTGCAGCTGGGAGACGTCGACGACCGGCACGAGCATGAATCCCGACAACGCGGGCGCCTTGTCCGGATCCGTCTCGGCGCCTTCGGTCGGTTTGGTGTTCTCGTCTTCGGTCGTCCTGCGGAAGCACGGCTTCCAGACTTTGATCTTGTGCGTGCCCTTGCGCATGAAGCCGTAGCCTTCGCGCTTCCACTCCGAGAGCGGCCGCACGTCGGTGGCTTCGGGGCACTGCTGCAGGATCATGATCAGGTTGTTGAGGCTGTAGCGGCGCAGCCAGGCGCGGGAGGTGATCAGCTGCTGCCAGCCGTCGGCGGTCATCAGCTTGTCCACGCCCTTCAGCAGCTGCTCGCGGGCAGCTTCGAGGCGCTCGGCGCGTTCTTCGGGCGAAACCGTGCGCCGGGCCTTCGTTGCGGCCCTGGACGGTCGACGGGGTGTGCGCGTCATGACGGATCCCTTCGGATGGGTTGGTGCGGTGTTGGTGGTTCGGTGGTGTGCCGGGGTTGCCGTCCCGGAACACCACGGCTTGCGTGGTTCTCGTTGTTCGCGAGCTGTCAGCTTTTGGCGCGTTCCCACTCGAAGTCGGCGCCGATCGCGTACCGGCCGTCCGCCTCTAGGACGACTTGCGTCGGCATGTATCCGTCCTGGATCGCGGCGAGCGGGTCAAGGAGCATGATCGTGTTGTCCTCCCAGTACGCCACCGTGGCGCCCGGGTACTGCCGCCCGCAGGCGTTGAGCCAGGCGACTACGACGACCGCGACGTCGGGGCGGAAGCGCGGGGTCCCGGACCGGCTCCAGCCGGACACGGGGTCCACCTGGGCCGGGAAGCCGGGATCGCTGCCGGTGGCGTTGATCTTGACCAGGACTTCGCCCGCCTCGGGCGCGAGCCGGTAAGCACCGGCGAGCAATGTTTGCTCGGCGGCGACGTCGGCGGCTGGTGTGGTCAGCTCCCATTCCCACGCACCGGCGCCGATCGGGTAGCGGCCATCGGCGCCCGGTTCGATGCGTTCCGCGCGACCGGCCGCGTTTTCGGTGATGGCGACTGCCTCGCCGTCGAATGCGGCGGCGATGGCACCGTGGCAGTCGGTCAGCCAGGCCACCACGGCTTCAGCCGCCGCGCGGCTGAAGCGCGGCCGAGCGAACCCGTTCCAACGCTCGTCCTCGATCACGGCCGGGAAGACGGCGCCGGAGTCGGCCACGGTCACGTAGACCTCGCCCGGCTGGGCGCCGTCGCCTGCTGGTGCGGTGTTCATTCGTGAACCTCCGTAGGCGTTCAGGCGGCGGGAGGAACCGAGTGCAGACGCCGAGTCGGCGCGTAGGTGCCGACGACGTGGGTTCCTTCGTGCAGCACCGTCAAGGCGGCGTGCGGCATCGGTTCTCCGGCGTACGGGGTGTGCATGATCAGCCGTCCGGCGAGATCGCCTTCGGCGTCGTCCGGCACGCGCCGGATGGTAAAGGTGAAGGCGCCGCGCGGGTCACCGACCGAAATGGACACCGTGACCGAGTCCTCGGATTCGTCGGTGTTCACGGCCGCGCTGTTGCACCAGGACAGCGGGATCCGCTCGGGATCGTGCGGGCCCTCGCCGTAGTCCGGGTCGGTGTCGGCCGTCGGCTCGAAGTCGGCACACGCGGTGTCGCCGGACGTCGATTCGTAGCCGTCCGGAGTCTCGGCCAGTTCCTCCCCGCACGCTCGGCACCGATGCGTCGGAGCCGAGTCCGTGTCGAACTGCAGGGTGATCGATTCGGCGACGTCGTCGGACAGCCCCATCGGGGTTCCGTCCACGGAGAGCACAGCAAACATTGGAGCCTCACAAGGAAGTAGAGGTGAGCGCACGGCTCACGAAGACGCGGGACCGCCCGCGCAACGGCGAAAGATCAGAAGATGGAGAAGCCGACGCGACCGGTAGCGCATGCCGGGCACGCGACGGTGCCGGATTCGTCGTCGATCTCGGCGGCGTCGTCGAAGTCCCAGGCGTCGGCGTCGCAGTCGTCGGGCCGGAAGTGCCACGACCCCGACTCCGCCGACCAGCGCATCCCGCACGATCCGCACCCGGCAAGACAGGTTGACGCGCCGAACCCTTCGATTTCGAACAGCGAGCACAGCAAGTCGTCGCTGTCCCCTGAGATGCCGGCGACGCCGACCAGGGCCGCCGTGAAGTCGCCCGTCTCGCCGACCAGGTACCACCCGGCCGGGACGGTGTAGGCGCGTTCGGTGATCTCCCACCGGTCGGCGTACGCGTGCCCGTACCGGATCGCTCGGCTGTTTGCTTCCCGGGAAAAACGGTAGTCGACGCCGACCAGCGCGAAGGGCCGGACGACGTGCACGGCCGTCACTGTGCGCCCCTCGGACAGGTAGGTCTGGCCCGCGTCTTCCTGCAGCACGTCGCGCGTGTCGACGTACCCGGCGGCCTGCAGCTCGTCCAGCACGCCGGACACGGACCGGTCGGCGACGTCGGGATACTTGGGCGCGTCCGGCCGGAAGTCCGCAAGTTCGATACGCGCGTACGGCTCAACGGCGTACGCGCACTCCGCGTACGTAGCGAACTTCAGCGCATCGTGGAGCCGTCGCCCCCATGGGTGGTCGGCGCTATCCACCAAAGCTTGAATGGTGTCCGCCGCGTCGACGGTAAGGGAGAATTGGGACACGCACGCCTCAAGCATGGTCATCACTGAGCCTTCGGTCAGGTGAGCGGTGTTGGTTGGCGAACCGGAGAGTTTGGGGTTGCCGTCCCGTTCTCTCCTACAATCCATTTTAGGGCCGAGCCACAGAAAATCAAGACCCCCAACGGGTTATTTCCTGACAATTATGCGCTCCTCGCAGACTCGCCGAGTCAGAGCAAGAGGTCAATAGATGAAAGCAACCGTGCAGGTCAGCGCGCCGCCGAAACATAGACGAGCAGATACAGGAATAAAGAAAGACCCAAGATAAATAGAGTGCGAGAGATAAAGACAAGAAGACGAGTGAAAGGATTTTATTCGAATGAATTCGGTTATACGTCAACAAGCCTGTCGGCAGCGCAGCCCCTACCGACTGTTCATATGCCTGCCGGCATCCGAGTCGGGCGCCACATCGGTAGGCACAATAAGCGTGCCGACCTGGCGCTTCATATGCTGGCGAGGGCTACCGCTCTAGCAGGCACCGCGAGAAGACCGTCGCCAGGACCTTGGCGAGGTAGCCCCTCTGCCGGTCAACTGGCTGCCGCACTGCCGGCGGCATCCTTCCACCGCGCGCTCGCCTCGACGCTGGAGGAAATCCGCGAGATTGAGGGTCTCTGCGCTCACCTGCTGGTCGATCTCGGCGAGCGTCGTGGTCAGGAGCGCGACGGTCCGCGGAATAGCCGCGTACTGGCCCAACCGTGCCTGCATACGAATGATATCGCGGTAGACGCCTTCGTTGTACTGGTCGAACTTGCGAGCTCGTTCGAGCAGAACCAGCGCGGTCTCCGGAGCAATGTCGCCGTCGGCGCGGATAAGCGCGCCGACCGCGTCCAGGACGTCTCGGCGGACGGATTCGCGGAAGGGTTCGATCCACTGGGCGAGCAGATCCTCGGCGAGGTCGCCCCGGTACAGCTCGACCGCGTCGCGGAGGCCGGCACTGCCGTGCTCGTCAGGTTGACGCCGCGCCTGCAGCACGCGCTGCAGCTGCCAGAAGTCGACGTCGAGGAGTTCGTCGCTGAGCCGATAGCGGCCGTCCTCGTTGAGGACGAGGTTGCCCGTCTGGCCATCGGTAGCGTCGGCCAGCGCGCGGCGCAACGTCGAGAGGGTGTTGTGGAACGAGTTGTACGGCCGCGGCGGGCGGCTGTCGGGCCAGACGGCCTCGTTGAGGACCTCGCGCCGGACTCCCTGGGGATGCAGCGCGAGGAAGACGAGCACTTCGCGCTGCTTCGGCGTGAACGCACCGCCCAGCTCGCGATCACCCGCTTCATCCCGTACGGCGAGTTGGACTCGGCCCAGCACACGCAGGAACAGCCGGGGCTGCTTGGTGCCGACCGGCGGTTCCTCGCGGGCCGCCGGCTGGTTGTCGTCGAGCGTGCTGCTCCTCCTCCTCGAGCGAGCTGGCTCGCCTCGACCTCCGTTGATCGCTGCTCGGGAACCGGTTCTCGAGCCTGCTCGGTGGCGCTCTCTGCAGCTCGGAGCACTTCGAGGAGAGAGGTGGCGTCGGCGGCCGGAACGTTGAACAGGCGCGTACCGGTGAGGACGTCGTCGACCCCAGGGCTGGCCGCGCTGACGGTGCCGTCCTGGCGGACGAGCAGGGTCGCCCCGGGACGCCACTGGCCGAGGAGCACGCCGGCCAGGCCGAGCGTCGAGCCGTTGTCGAGGACGGCTTGCAGGCGACGATCAGCGTGGGATGCCGGGCTGGCGAGCAGTACGAGCGAAGGTACAGCGGGCCGAGCTCCGGCCTCCTCGATCGCGTGGCGAGTACGAGTCAGCAGGGCCGCCTCCATCTCGTCGAGCGCGGCATCGAGCGTCGCGACGACGTGAACGCTGCTCGGCAGGTCCTCAACGGCGATGCCGTCGAAAACCAGACGCAAGTCGTCAGCGGGCACGATCACGCCGACACCGTTGCCAGGTTGCTGCTCGGCGAGCAGGTGCAGGAGCAGCGCGCGAGCGGCCGCGGTCGCTCCGGCGCCGGCGAGGCCAAGCCCGCGGGTGCTGGCGAGGTTCAGGGCCAGTTCGCGACGTTCTCGAACGCCGATCTTCGCGGGCACCTGGGCCAGCTCGCCGCTGAGTTCCGGCTCCCCCGGTGATGCCAGGTCGACGAGCTCGGCAACTTCAGCAGGACGCAGGTCGCCGTCGTCGTGCGCGGCGCAGAGGGCGCGGACCACGGGGGCGATCGGGCGCTGGAGGTCAGCACGGTCGCCGCTTCCGATCCGATAGCGCCGCCGGCGCCACATCCTGGTCGACACCACGGCCGCGGCGATCGCTCCGGCGAGGCCGAGGCTGACGAACACGCCCGTCACCAGGTCCACGGCAGGCTCGGGACGGTCTTCGCGGTGCTCCCCCGCCGCGGTTGGTTCCGGAGCGGGCGGGGTGGGCGCCGTGGTCGTGGGAGGTGGTGGTTGTCGGGGCGGCACTGACGGATGCTCCTGGTTGGGCGCCGGGATGTACGCGGTGATCTTCCAGCCGGGCCGCACCAGGCTGGGGTTCGTCAGGGCACGTCCGTCGGGCTGCTCCACGCCGCGGTTCAGCTGAAAGAGCTCGGGCCAACGGCTGCCGCCACCGGGACCGTAGACGCGCTCGGCGACGCGCCACAGGCTGTCGTAGACCCCGTCGTGTGGGAGCCGGACTTCCTCGGTGACCTGGACCGTGCCGGCCGGAGCCGGCGCGGCGGGATCGATCACCACGCTGGTCGCCTGTGGTGCCGGACCTGGAGGCAGCGCTGCGACGACAGCGACCGGCCGGAGGCCGACGGTGGGCGCCGCGGTGCCCGCAAGCGGCGCCGAGTACGAGCTTCGGCTGCCGAGCAGGGTAAGCACGATGGTCCCGACGAGGACCGCGGCGACCCCGCGCAGTGGGCCGGGCCGGCGAGCTCGGCCACGTCATTCCGCGCACCGCGTCGACGGAGCAGCGGAGGACGTCCAGAACGAAGAAGAACCAGACGATCCAGCACACCACCGCCAAGGTGTTCAGCAGGAAGCGGACGCTCATCGGGTTGAGCAGGGTCGCCTGGATCTCGTCCCAGGTCGGCAGCTGGTCGGGCAGCGGCCAGCCCACGAAGTGCACCAGAGCCCAGGGCAGGCCCGCCACGAGGCCGAGCAGGACGCCGGACGCGAGCAGTCCGCGGACACACCGGAGTGCCGCGGCGAACACCCGCGTCCGGCGAGAGAGGGGCGGTTGCGAGGTCACGGCACCGGTACGGGAGCCCGTGTGGACGCATCGGCGGCCGACATCCGCGTCCCGGCGACCGTCGGCGGCGCGCTCGGACTGATTTTCGGGGTAGGCGCGCTCGCGGTCTGCCGCTTGCGCCTGGCCCGGGTCGTCTTGCGGCCGTCGCGCCACTGGGCGAGGTCGGCAGCCGGGACATCGGTGAACTTGGCCAGCTCGTCGACGCCG
>CAVXMR010000024.1:0-11764 GCA_963762765.1 uncultured Actinomycetota bacterium | reverse complement strand
GAGGATGGCGTTGAGCGTGATCCGCATCATCGATGGCAGCGTCGCGAATTCGCGCCCTTCCGGCCACGACGCGAGTTCGCGCACGGTCTCCTCTTCGACGATTTTCTCGTACGCCGCCAGCCGCTTGCCGTGGAACGGCGGCACGAGCAGCTTGCGCTGCTTGCGGTGCTCCTCACCGGTCAGCGCGAACATCGAGCCGGGGCCGAGCACGCGGCCGAGGTTGACCTCCTGGTTGTCCACCAGGTCGGGCCCGGACAGGAACAGCTGCCGGATCTCGGCGGGCGCGCTGATCACCATCCCCCGGCCGAAGATCGGCACGTTGATGGTGAAGGCGTCGCCGTAACGCGTCCTCAGCCTGCGCATCCCGCGCAGGGGAGTGGTCAGCGCGTAGGCGCCCTGGACGGCGCGAGGCGAGGTCGGGCCCGGCGGAAGCGTCACGGTCGGCATTGAGGCAACACCCTTCTCGGCGTGGTACGCGAGCGTACCGTGGCTACGGTACGCCGATGTACCATTCGCTTCAAGGGCCGGCCGGACGGAGGGGTATAGCGTGACAACGGTGACGACTGTGCGGCGGCAGCGCCCGGCCGAGCGGGAGGAAGAGGGCGGATTCCGCCAGCGGCTGCTCGACGGCCTGGCCGCTTCGATCGTCGCGGACGGCTACCGCGACACCACGGTCGCCGACATCGTGCGCCGCGCCCGCACGTCGCGGCGGACGTTCTACGAGCACTTCGCGAGCAAGGAAGAGTGCTTCGTCGCGCTGCTCACCGCGGCCAACGCGGAGATGATCCGGCAGATCTCGGCCGCGGTCGATCCGGGCCGGCCGTGGGCGACCCAGGTGCGGCGGGCGATCGAGGCGTGGATCGCGTGCGCCGAATCCGAGCCGCCGATCATGCTGAGCTGGATCCGCGACGTCCCGTCCCTGGGCAGCCACGCCCGCGACCTGCAGCGCGAGACGATGGAAGCGTTCATCGTGATGATCCAGACGCTGTGCAACACCGCCGAACTGTTGGCCGCCGGGATCGGCCCGGTCTCGCGCCCGGTGGCCGTGATGCTGCTCGGCGGGCTGCGTGAGCTGATCGCGACCACCGTGGAGGACGGCGGGCGCATCGGCGACGTCACCGAAGTCGCGGTCGACGCCTCGATCGCGCTGCTCGGCCCACGCGGCCGATAGGTCCACAAAGGACGATGGAACCGGGTTGCGGCGCCCCCGGTGGGGTGCGCTACAGTTCTCGTACCGCGCGCGTTTAGCTCAGCGGGAGAGCGCTTCGTTCACACCGAAGAGGTCACTGGTTCGATCCCAGTATCGCGCACAGCCCAGCCCTCGTCCGGATCACCGGACGGGGGCTGAAGTGCGTTTGGGGCTCTCCGATCTACCACGCTTCGGCAACTGAGGTTGTCAAATCCGGGATATCGGCGTTTCCTGGAGAGATGGATCAGGCACCTGCCATCAGCCAGGCACTGGCCGACGTCGGCCCGCGGCTCAAGCGGGTCCGCACCCAGCGCGGCGTGACGCTCGGCGAGCTTTCGGCGGCGACCGGGATTTCGAAGAGCACGCTCTCGCGGCTTGAGTCGGGTCAGCGCAAGCCCAGCCTTGAGCTGCTGCTGCCGATCGCCCAGGCCCACCAGGTGCCGCTCGACGAGCTCGTCGGTGCGCCCGAGGTCGGCGACCCGCGCGTCCGGATGACCAGCCGGCGGGTGGCGCGCCGCGACGGCGGCCAGATGACGTTCGTCCCGCTGACTCGCCAGCCCGGCGCGCCCCAGGCGTTCAAGATCGTCGTCGATCCGGCGACATCGGAACCCGAGCCTGCGACCCACGAGGGTTACGAGTGGCTCTACGTGCTCTCGGGGCGGCTTCGGCTGATTCTCGCCGATCAGGACATGACGCTCGGCCCCGGCGAGGCAGCCGAGTTCGACACCCGGCTGCCGCACTGGTTCGGCAGCGCGACCGACCGCCCGGTGGAGGTGCTCAGCCTGTTCGGCAAGCAGGGCGAGCGGCTGCACCTTCGGGCGAAGTCGCGCTGATCCGGTTCGGCTACGGCAGCACGGTCCACAGCTGCTCGCCGCGGACGGTTCCCCGTCGTCCGGCTCGCAAGGTTTTCGGCGTCGTCTAGAAGAGACCTTAGGCGCCGAAAACCGGATGACAGCGGGGATCCGCCCGTGTCACCCTTCCGATCATGTTCCCCGTGACCGATAGCGCGACGCTCGCAGGCCTGTCCTGCCCGGGCGCCCTTTCGGCACGGCTGAGCGGCGCCCGAAGCTGACCCTTCCCGGATCGCCTCCGGCGGACCCCGCAGGGGGAGGGTCGGCGAGTCCTGCCGGTTTCGCGCCAATCCGTTTCAGCACAGGGAAGAACCATGCCCAAGACGGCATACGTGCGCACCAAGCCGCACCTGAACATCGGCACCATGGGCCACGTCGACCACGGCAAGACCACCCTGACCGCCGCCATCACCAAGGTCCTCGCCGAGCGCGGCACCGGCACGTTCGTGCCGTTCGACCGCATCGACCGCGCCCCGGAGGAGGCCGCGCGCGGCATCACCATCAACATCGCGCACGTCGAGTACGAGACCGACACCCGGCACTACGCGCACGTCGACATGCCCGGCCACGCCGACTACGTCAAGAACATGGTCACCGGCGCCGCGCAGCTCGACGGGGCGATCCTCGTCGTCTCCGCGCTCGACGGGATCATGCCGCAGACCGCCGAGCACGTCCTGCTCGCCCGGCAGGTCGGCGTCGACCACATCGTCGTCGCCCTCAACAAGGCCGACGCGGCCGACGACGGAGCTCACCGACCTCGTCGAGCTGGAGGTCCGCGAGCTGCTCACCGCGCACGGCTACGGCGGCGACGCCGTCCCCGTCGTACGGGTCTCCGGGCTGCAAGGCGCTGGAGGGCGACCCGCGTGGACGCGGCGTCCATCGAGGCGCTGCTCGACGCGGTGGACACGTATGTGCCGCATGCCCGAGCGGTACCTCGACGCGCCGTTCCTGCTGCCGGTGGAGAACGTGCTCACCATCACCGGCCGCGGCACGGTCGTCACCGGGGCCGTCGAGCGCGGCACGGTGCGCGTCGGCGACCGGGTCGAGGTGCTCGGCCGGGCCGGGGCGACGAGGTGGTCACCGGCCTGGAGACCTTCGGCAAGCCGATGGAGCGCGGCGCAGGCCGGGCGACAACGTCGCGCTGCTGCTGCGCGGGGTGCCGCGCGGACGCGGTCCGCCGCGGGCACGTCGTCGCGGCGCCCGGCAGCGTCGCGCCGCAGCCGCCGCTTCACGCGCGCGAGGTCTACGTCCTGTCGGCGGCCGAAGGCGGCCGGACGCACGCCGGTCGCCACCGGCTACCGGCCGCAGTTCTACATCCGCACCGCGGACGTCGTCGGCGACGTCGACCTCGGCGAGGCGGCCGGTCGCCCGGCCCGGGGACACCGTCGACGATGACCGTCGAGCTCGGCCGGGACGTGCCGCTGGAGCCCGGGCTCGGCTTCGCGATCCGCGAGGGCGGGCGGACCGTCGGCGCGGGCACGGTCACCGCCGTGCTCGACTGAAGATCGCTTGTCCCCGCCCGGAAACCCGGGCGGGGACAAGCTTGACGCACCGGAGGAAACACTCCTAGCCTGAGTCGGACAACCAGCTTGATCACCTACGCACGCATTCCCGATCCGCCGTCGGAAACACGTGGGAGTGTTTTTGTCGTTGCGAGACAGGGAGATGTCGTGGGCAGAGCGTTCAGTCGTCGTCATGCGGTCGTCCTGGGAGCCGCGGGGGCCGCGCTCCCGCTGGCCGGGACCGGCGTTGCCGAAGCCGCCGCGGAAGACACCGAAGGACATTCCGGCGGACCGGGCCGCATCTTCGATGTGACCGGTTACGGCGCCCGGGGCGACGGGGTCACCATCGACTCCGACGCGATCAATCGTGCGATCGACGCTGCGGCGCGCCCGGCGCACGGGCACGGCCCGGCAGGCGGGACGGTCTACTTCCCGGCCGGGACGTATGCGAGTTATTCGATCCGCCTCAAAAGCAACGTGGCGCTGTACCTGGCCGCGAACGCGACGATCCTGGCCGCCGCGCCGGCGAACGGGAAGGGCTACGACCCGGCCGAGCCGGGCGCGGGCAACCCGTATCAGGATTTCGGCCACAGCCACTGGCACAACAGCCTGATCTGGGGCGAGAACCTCGAAAACGTCACCATCGAAGGCCCCGGCAAGATCGACGGCAAGGGCCTGGTCGCGGGCGGCAGCGCCGAATCCGCGCCGCTGAACGGCAACAAGGCGATCGCGCTGCGGCTGTGCCGCAATGTCGCGATCCGCGACATCACCATCGTCAACGGCGGGCACTTCGGCATCCTGCCCACCGGCGTCGACAACTTCCGCATCGACGGCCTGGTGATCGACACCAACCGCGACGGCATCAACATCGACTGCTGCAAGAATGTCCGGATTTCCAACACGACGGTGAACTCGCCGAACGACGACGCGATCGTGCTGAAAAGCTCGTACGCGCTCAACCAGGTTCGGGACACCGAGAACGTCACGATCGACAACTGCTTCGTCAGCGGCTACGACCTCGGCACGCTGATCAACGGCACGTTCAAGACCTCGTCGTCCTACGGGCGGACCGGCCGGGTGAAGTTCGGCACCGAGGCCAACGGCGGTTTCCGCAATATCGCGATCTCCAACGTCGTTTTCGAATACTGCCGCGGCCTGGCGCTCGAAACCGTCGACGGCGGGTGGCTGGAGGACGTCACGATCAGCAACCTGACGATGCGCAACATCCAGATGCCGCTGTTCCTGCGTCTCGGCGCCCGGATGCGCGGCCCGGCCGGGATCCCGGTGGGCTTTCTGCGGCGGGTCAGCATCAGCAACGTGACCACGCACAACTCCGACCCGCGCTACCCGTCGTGCATTTCGGGCATTCCCGGGCACGACATCGAGGACGTCAAGCTGTCCAACATCCGCCACCACCTGCTCGGCGGCCTGACCCCGGGCGACGCCGTGCAGAACCCGCCGGAGCTGGAAACCGCCTACCCCGAGCCCTCGATGTTCGGCACCCTGCCCGCGTCCGGGTTCTTCGTCCGCCACGTCAAGGGCATCAGTTTCGACAACGTGGACGCGAAGTTCGAAAAGCCGGACACCCGCCCGGTCTTCGTGCTGCGCGACGTCACCGACGCCGACTTCCACCACACCCGCGCCGACAAGATCGACGGCACACCGACGTTCGTGCTCGACGACGTCGGCGACTTCCGGATCAGTGACGGCCGTCCGGTCCCGGACGCGCACATCGACCACACCGACCACCAGGAGCTCTAGACCCGCGGCCGGGCCCCGGCGCCGCCGCGGGGCCCGGCCGTTTCCCCGCCGCCTGGCGGAAATCCGACGTCACCCTGGCGCTCGATCAAGGTGTCGCGAACCTGCCAGACCCGCGGGCTTCCTCCGGTTGTACTGATCACGAATCGTTGATCAGACCCGGACGGAGCCATGACCGCACAGCTGAATTCCCCGGCCCGCACTCGCCGGTCCTGGCCCGCCGTCGCGACGGTGGCAGTCGGGATTTTCGCGATCGTCACCACCGAGATCCTGCCGATCGGGCTGCTCACCCCGATCGCGTCCGGCTTCGGCGTGTCCGCCGGGGTGGCGGGCTGGACGATGACCGTGCCCGGCATCGTCGCCGCGGCCGCCGCACCGGCGGTGACCGTGGCCGCGCGCCGGGTGGACCGGCGCGTCATGCTGGCCGCGCTGATCCTGCTGCTGGCGGTGGCGAACCTGCTCACCGCGCTCGCGCCGACGTTCGGGATCCTGATGGTGGCGCGGTTCCTGGTCGGGCTGGTCATTGGCGGATTCTGGTCGATCGGCTCCGGCCTCGCGCCCCGGCTGGCGCCGTCCGCCGTCGCGCGTGCCACATCGGTGATCTTCTCCGCGGTTCCGCTGGGCTCGGTACTCGGCGTTCCGCTCGGCACGATGGCCGGGCAGTTCGCCGGCTGGCGGACGGCATTCGTGCTGATGGCGGTGGTGAGTCTCGCCCTTTTCGGCGCGTTGCTGGTTTCCGTGCCGTCGTTGCCCGCACGGGAAACGACCAGTCTGCGTGTGCTCGGCGGTCTGTTCCGCCGCCGAGGCGTCCGTAGCGGAGTCGTGGTGACGGTCCTGGTCGTTTTGGCGCATTTCGGCACCTACACCTACGTGACGCCGCTGTTGCACGAGGTCGTCCGGGTGCGGCCGGAACTGCTCAGCGGATTTCTGCTGGCCTACGGCGTCGCCGGACTGGCCGGGAACTTCCTCGCGGGAGCCATGGCGGCGCGACGGCTGCGCATCACCTTCGCGAGCGCCGTCGCACTGCTGGCGGTCGTGGTGCTCGTGCTGCCCTTCACCGGCCCGTTCGGCGCGGCGCCCCTGCTCGTCCTGTGGGGTCTGGCTTATGGCGCGGTGCCGGTGTGTTCGCAGACCTGGTTCGCCCGGTCGGCTCCGCACGCTCGGGAGGCGGCGACCGTGGTGTTCACCTCTTCCTTCCAGGCGACCATTTCCCTGGGAGCGCTGGCCGGCGGTTTCGTCGTCGACACGGTGTCCCTGACCGGGGTGATGCTGTGCGGAGGCGTGGTCGCCGTGATCGCGGCCGCGGTCATCGCGCTTTCGTAGCGCCCGGCCAGTCACCCCGGCCGGCGAGGTGGAGCACCAGCGCGGCGATGTTCCACGCGTCGTCGTCGCCGCGATGGTGACGGCCTTCGAGCGGCAGCCCGACACGGCGCAGCGCCTGCGCCATGCCGACCGGCCGGCGCAGTCCGTGGGCGGTCGCGAACACCGCCTTCGCGTTCAGATGCCGCTGCCCGAAGGGATAGTCGCCATCTCCGGCGTCGCTCTGGCGGCCGAATTGCTTGCGGTCGTAGTCACCCCAGCTCGTCCAGGCTCGCTTCCCGGCGTCGTGCTCGGTCGTCAGAATGCGGCAAGCGGCGGCGAAATCGACGCCACTGTCCACCTCGGACTGTGTGAGCCCGGTCAGTTCGGTGCAGAACTCGCTGATCGCCGAATGCTGCGGGCGGACGAGGATCCGGTGCTTCTCCAGGCGTTCGGCGGCGGTCAGGTCCACCACGGTCAGGCCGATTTCGATGATCTCGCTGCGTTGTCCGTCGGGTGGGGCGACCGGCCAGCAGGTGGCTTCCACATCGACGACGTTCAGCAGAAGCCGCGCGTTCATGCGGCGAGATTAGCGACGGCTTCGCGGTGCAGCACCCGGTTATTCGCGGCGGACGGTCATCCCGGCCCTGAGCGCCCGCGGGATTTCGGCGACCGTGTCGACAACCTCCAGAAGGCGGTCGAGTTCGCTCCGCGGCGCGGCCGAGTCCAAGTTCACCGTATAGGTGATCCCGGTCGACTGCCAGGTTTCGGTGTCGAACCCACCCGCGGCCGACACGCGGACGCCGTCCAGCTCGATCCCGAGTTTCGCCGCTTCACGATAAAGGTCGTTGAGGACGCAGCCCGCCGCGGCGAGGTTGAGCAGATGCCCGCCGGTGAACGCGGTTTCGGCGCTCACACCCTCGCCGGTCCAGCGGTGCGGGAACCGCGCGCCGCCGTCCGCGCGGAATGTCCCGGCGCCGACCACGACGTCGAACCGATCACTCATCGTCGTCCTCTCCGGCTTCATCCTGACGTTCGGCGGACGGTCCGGGCAAGAGCCGCGCCATCTCGCTAACAGAGAGTGACAGATTCGCTGCGGCAGCTTCGACCACTTCGGCGTCGGCATCGGCCAGCATGGCCACCAGGGATTCCGGCGTGAGCCTCGGGTTCCCGGCCACCAGCCGCCGAGCCTTCGGCGGCGCGTCCGGGTCGAGGGCGATGGCGTTCGCCAGATCCGCCGGGCAGCGCGGATTGAGCGCGATCCGCGCAAGCAGCGGGCGCCCGTACTGCGAGGCCAGGACCCGGAGCTGGTCCGGGGTCACGACGGCATGCGCCGCGACCGTTTTCGCGACACCGGCGTCCGGATCGTCGACGAAGCGGCCGGCCAGGTCGGCCGGCAGGCCGGGCCGGGCCGCGGCGAGCCGCCTGACCTGGGCGACGGGCGATCCGGCCAGCGCGCGGAGTTCGGCTTCGGTCGCGGTCAGCACCCGCGGCGGGACGATCGTGCCGAGCCTGGTCTGTGCCGCGAGTTCGGCGAGCAGGTCCAGCGGGACGTCCGGGTTGAGCGCGACCGCGCGTTTCATCTCCCTGCTCGGGTCATCGGCCAGCAGGCGCGGTACGAGGTCGATCGCGGCGGGATTGCTCGCGAGCGTCCAGCGCACGCCCGGGCCCGGGTGGCGGGCGAGCGAGGCGTAGGCGTTTCGCGGCAAATCGGTGCGTTCGGCGAGCGCCCAGCCGGAGTGAAGGTCCTTGTGGTCCACTGCGGCCAAGGCGTCCGGGGGCGTGGCGGGGTTCTTGGCCAGCGCGAGCCGGAGGTCGAGGATCGCTCCGTCGTGGCCGCCGTCGCACGAGCGATGGATCTGCCGGTCGGGCTCGCCGGAACAGGCGTAGCAACGCTTCGGGCGCTCGTCGTCGAAATGCGACCGGAGCACCTCCGGCGAGAGGTCTTCGTTCCCGGCGAGCGCTACTCGGACAGCGGCGTGCGGATGGTGAGCCAGGGCGTCGACAAGGTCCGGTGGCAGCGACGGCTGGCAGCGCGCTACGGACGTGACGACGTCGAGGTCGTCGTCCTCGGCGAGTAGCTGGGCGATGTCCGGTGGCAGCGGAAACCGGGTCGCCAGCTCGCTTCGCGCGACAGCATCCCCGCTGCGGGCGATCCGCGGGATCCACGCCGGATCGGCGCCCGGGTGAGCCAGCAGCGCCAGGCCCGCCCACGGGTCGTCGCTGTGCACGTCGGCGGGGGAGAGCAGGTCGTTGCCGAGAAGCGGCCACAGCACGCTGGCCCCGCGGCGTTCGAAGACCGTCAGTGCCTGCTTCGTGGTCAGATCCGAGCGATGGGCGAGGGCGTCGAGGACGTCGTCGCCGGCCGATTCGAGCAGGCGTTCGAGGAGGTCCGCGGGCAGCGCGGGGTTGCGGGCGAGTCCGGACAGGGCAGGGTCGGTCATGGTGTCCGCTCCGGTTCGCCGGTCTCCCGGGTCCGCGGGGTGCGGAACATTTCAGGATCGCAGGTGGGTGCAAGCGATTTATCCGCGTTCCGCTCGACGGAACACGTCGCTGGGGGACCGTTCGGCGCCGATGCGAGAGTCGGAGCATGGGTACAGCGCGAGTGACGGCGGCGATCGTCGGTCCCGGCAACATCGGCACGGACCTGCTGGCGAAACTGCGCCGCAGTGACGTGATCGAGGTCGGCTACATGGTCGGAGTGGTCGAGTCCGACGGGCTCGCCCGCGCCCGGGAACAGGGGATCGAAGCGTCGGCGGAAGGCGTCGACTGGCTGCTGCGGCAGGATCCGTTGCCGCAGCTCGTGTTCGACGCGACGTCGGCGAAAGCGCACGTGGCTCACGCGCCGCGCTACGCCGAGGCTGGGATCCAGGCCGTCGACCTCACGCCGGCACACCTGGGGCCGATGGTCTGCCCGCCGGTGAACCTCGGTGACCATCTCGACGCCGCCGAACGTCTCCATGATCACCTGTGGTGGCCAGGCGACGATCCCCATCGTGCACGCCGTTTCCCGGGTGACGCCGGTGCCCTATGCCGAGATCGTCGCGTCGGTGGCCTCGCGCGGGGCCGGCCCGGGAACGCGGGCGAACATCGACGAATTCACCCGCACGACCTCGGCCGCGGTGGCCGCGATCGGCGGCGCGGGGCGTGGCAAGGCGATCATCATCCTCAACCCGGTCGAGCCGCCGATGATCATGCGCGACACGGTCTTCTGCGCGATTTCGCCGGAAGCCGACCACTCGGCGATCACCGCGTCGGTGCGGGAAATGGTCGCCGAGGTGCAGCGCTACGTGCCCGGTTACTCGCTGCGCGCGGAGCCGCAATTCGACGATCCGCGGGAGGATTGGGACGGCAACGCCCGAGTGGGGGTGTTCCTCGAAGTGCGGGGAAACGGCGACTACCTGCCGGAGTACGCCGGAAACCTGGACATCATGACGGCCGCCGCGGCGCGCGTCGGCGAGCTCATGGCGCGAGCGAAGCAGGAGGTGCCCGCATGAGCCGCCCGGCCTTGCGTGACGATGTCCGGATCGTCGACACGACCCTGCGCGACGGCAGTCACGCGATGGCACACCGGTTCACCGAGCAGCAGGTCCGGGATACCGTCCGCGCACTGGACCGGGCCAGGGTCGAGGTCATCGAGGTGACCCATGGCGACGGGCTGGGCGGCTCGTCGTTCACCTACGGTTTCTCGCTCGTGGACGAGCTGAAGCTGATCGCGGCCGCGCGCGAGGAGGCCACGCAGGCGAAGATCGCGGTGCTGCTCGTGCCCGGTATCGGCACCGTGGACGATTTGCGGCAAGCGTTCGACGCCGGTGCGGAGATGGTCCGCGTGGCGACTCACTGCACCGAAGCCGACGTGTCGCCACAGCACTTCGGTCTTGCCCGCGAGCTCGGTATGCAGACCGCCGGATTCCTGATGATGGCCCACCGGACGTCGCCGGAGGACCTGGCGAAGCAGGCGCGGATCATGGTCGACGCCGGCTGCCAGGCGGTTTATGTCACCGATTCGGCGGGCGCGCTGCTGATGCACGACGCCCGCGCCCGCTTCGAATCTTTGGTCGCCGAGGTGGGCGACGACGCCTGGGTCGGCTATCACGGTCATCAGAATCTGTCGCTCGGTGTCGCCAATTCCGTGCTGGCGCACGAAGCGGGTGTCCGCTACATCGACGGTTCCCTGTGCGCGCTCGGCGCGGGCGCGGGCAATTCGCCGACCGAGGTCCTCGCGGCGGTGTTCGACCGCCTCGGCGTCGCCACCGGCCTGGACGTCGGCGGGCTGCTCGACGCGGCGGAGGAGGTCGTCCGCCCGTTTTTGACGCGCTGGCCGAAAATGGACCGCAACGCCGTGGTCCAAGGCTGGGCGGGCGTCTACTCGAGCTTCCTCTTGCACGCGGAACGCGCGGCCGACCGCTACGGCGTCCCGGCCCAGGCGATCCTGCGCCGCTGCGGCGAACTGGCCCTGGTCGGCGGCCAGGAAGACATGATCATCGACATAGCGGTCCAGCTCTCCACCGAAAACCCCTGACCCGCCTCCCACCCCATCCGCACCTCCAATACGCCACCACCCCAGCCCCAGTCAACTCAGCGATCCACAACCCCCGAGTTATCCACAGATTTCCCGCCACCCACTTTTCCGCCCCCTCCCCCGATACGCTGGACAAGGGCACGCCCCCCTGGGGAGTGGCGGGTGGTGGGCTGAGGTAGTTGGTGTTGGTGTGCAAGCGTTTTCGTCGTGATGTGGCGATGTCGGAATCCGGGACACAGCGTGTGTTCCCGGATCCGGATGGTTCGAAGAACGGTTTTACGCGGGATCACCGAACCACGTCCGCAGCGCGGATTCCAGCCCCTCGGTTCCGCCGTCCTCGGTTGCCCAGGCGATGTGACCATCAGGCCGGATGAGCACACCGGTCAGTGCCGGGTCGCTGACACATTTCGTCGTCAGCACCCGCACGCGATCCGGCCAGCCGGCGGCGACGAGGCGGAGTTCGGGACTTTCGGAGAGGTCCAGCAGGAGCGCCTTGCCGTGCTGAAGGTGTTCGCCCAGCCGGGTTCCGTCGGCGAACACGAAGTCGGGCGCTCCGCCGCCGGTCAGTTCGTGGTCGCCGTCGATCGGATACCGGTGCAGCACCCCGCCGAGCTTCTTCGCCAGATAAGTCGAGCCGTCCGCG
>CAVXMR010000023.1:0-251208 GCA_963762765.1 uncultured Actinomycetota bacterium | reverse complement strand
GTGCTTGCGCAGACTGGGCTGACTCGCCACCGAGAGGACCTTGGTCCTTCCTCCCGGGGACCATGGCCCGCGTCGACGCCTGCCGCCGACGCGCAGGCTTGACCCACCTCGACGAGGCAAGGAGTCCCGGTGACCCAGACCGCACGTCCCGGCGCGGCGTCCGCGTCCGTTCTGCTGGACCGGATCAGCCGCGGCCTGATCGGCGAAGGCGAGGTCCTCGACGGCCCCTACGGACCGCACCGCATCACCTACGCCGACTACACCGCCTCCGGCCGCGCCCTGGACTTCGTCGAAGACTTCATCCGCGAGCACGTCCTGCCTCGCTACGCCAACACTCACACCGAAAGCTCCGGCACCGGACTGCACACCGGCCTGCTGCGCGAACAGGCCCGCGCCATCATCCACGCTTCGGTCGGCGCCACCGAAGACGACCTGGTGATCTTCTGCGGCTCAGGCGCGACAGCCGCGGTCAACAAACTGGTCGGCATCCTCGAGCTGCGCATCCCCGGTGGCCTCGACGAGCGCTACCGCCTCGCCGACCGCATTCCCGCCACCGAACGGCCGGTCGTGTTCGTCGGACCGTACGAACACCACTCCAACGAACTGCCGTGGCGTGAGTCCATTGCGGACGTCGTTGTGATCGACGAAGACGACAACGGCCACATCGACCTCGACCGGCTCGAAACGGAACTCCGCCGGCACGCGGACCGGCCGGTGCGGATAGGCAGCTTCTCCGCGGCATCCAACGTCACCGGCATCCTCACCGACGCCGATCGCGTCGCGGCCCTGCTGCACCGGCACGGTGCACTGTCCTTCTGGGACTACGCCGCCGCCGGGTCTTACGTGCCGATCCGGATGGCCGAAAGCGCTTCCGGGCGCGGCGACCACAAAGATGCCCTCTTCCTGTCCCCGCACAAGTTCGTCGGAGGGCCGCAGACCCCCGGCGTGCTCGTGGTGCGGCGGGACCTCGTCACCAACCGCGTGCCCACCGTCCCGGGCGGCGGCACCGTGGCCTTCGTCGATCCACTCGGACACCGCTACCTCGACGATCCGGTCGCCCGGGAAGAGGGCGGTACGCCGGCCATCGTCGAGTCGATCCGGGCGGGGATCGTCTTCGCGCTCAAGGACGCCGTCGGCACCGACCTCATCCAGGCCCGCGAAGAACGACTGTGGCAGCACGCAGTGCGCCGATGGTCCGCGCATCCAGGCATCCAGGTTCTCGGCGACCACCGGTCGGCCCGACTGTCGATCGTGTCGTTCCGGATCCGGGCCGGCGATCTCTTCCTACACCACAACTTCGTGGTCGCCGTCCTCAACGACCTGTTCGGCATCCAGGCTCGCGGCGGTTGCTCGTGCGCCGGGCCCTACGGGCACCGGCTGCTCGCCATCGATTCCGAGCACTCCCACGCCTACGACGACGAGAGTGCCCGCGGTTGCGACGGGATCAAGCCGGGCTGGGCCCGGCTCAACTTCAACTACTTCATCTCCGACACCGTCCGCGACTACCTCGTCGACGCCGTCACACTGCTTGCCGAACACGGCCACCGGCTGCTGCCCGACTACCGCTTCGACCCGCACACCGGCCTCTGGCGCCACGCCCGCTCAGGCGAGTTCACTCCGCAGTTTTCAGACCTGCGCGAGTTCGACGCCATCCCGGAGGAGTCCGCGCGCCGGCTCGGCGAGGACGCGCTGGCCGAGCACCTGCAGCGAGCCGGGCGGATCCTCCGGTCGCGGCCGGACCTCGCCGTCGACGGGCCCAGCGGGCTGTCCGACGACTTTGAGGCATTGCGGTGGTTCCCGCTCCCGCCCGGCTGCTTGGGCCCTTAGGCCAGGGTCAGGAAGAGCTTTTCCAGCTGCGCACGGTCGGCGGCGCCCTGCTCCGAGTCGTCGGACACGCACTGCTCCAGCCCGCTGGCGATCAGCCGGAACCCGGCCCGGTCCAGCGCCCGGGACACGGCGGCGAGCTGGATGATGACGTCCCGGCAGTCGCGACCGTCCTCCATCATCTGGATCAGGCCGCCGACCTGCCCCTGTGCCCGCCGCAGCCGCTTGCGCACGTCAGCGACCACGTCTTCGTTCAGCTCCACGCCGACCTCCTCTGGTACCCCCCAGGGTACGTGCTCACGATCGTGGCCGGGCTTCGGCACGCACCTGCGCCATGTCGAGCTGCTGGACCTTGCCGATCAGCTCCTCGAGCGCGGCCGCGGGCAGCGCGCCCGGTTGCGAGTAGACGACGACTCCGTCGCGCACCGCCATCAGCGTCGGGATCGACGAGATGCCGAACGCCTGCGCCAGCTCGACCTGCGCCTCGGTGTCGACCTTCCCAAACGTGATGTCGGGGTACCGGGCCGCCGCCTGTTCGAAGACGGGGGCGAACATCCGGCACGGTCCGCACCACGACGCCCAAAAGTCGACCAGGACCGTGCCCGGGCCGTCTACGATCTCGGTGAAGTTCGTCTTGGTCAGTTCCACGGTGGCCATGGGGCCCTCCTCGTCTCGTATACCCCCCGGCGTATCTGTCAACCGGCGGCGCGCAGGGATTGTTCCCAGCACGCCGCCGATACCGCCCTATCCGCGTCGCGATAGCCGAGCGAGGGAGCGCTCGATGTCGGTTCCGCCGCGCCGGTTGTGCGGCAGCTTCGCCAGCAGTAGGCCCATGACGCAGGTGTTGGTGACGGCGGCCAGCGCCAGCCCGGCGCCGATCGTCCCGGCCAGGAAGCGGGAAGGCAGCCACCACAGGCTGATCACGATGGTCACCATGACGATCGAGCCCGCCACGAGCCGCACCTGGCGTTCCAGGGACCAGCGCGGCGCGCCCCGGGTGATCGGGGCACCCGCTTCGGCCCATGCATTCATTCCACCGTCGAGCACCACGGCATCGGTCCGGCCGGCCTCGGCCAACAGGCGCTGACACCGCTGTGCGCGTGAACCGGCCTGGCACACCAGGATCATCCGGCCACCCGCATCGTCGACGATGCGACGCAAGTGTGGGTCGACCTGATCCAGTGGCAGGTTGATCGCTTCGGGGATGTGAGCGGTGCCGAATTCAGTGGGAGTGCGGACGTCGACCACGAGCGTGTCGGGGTTGTTCGCGATGAGATGACGCGCGGAGGCGACATCGAGAGAACTCACCTGGGTTTCCTTTCCGAGCGGGGACCGTGGCGACCGGCAAATTCCGATCGAGCCACGCCAACGACCGTACCAAGTACCCCCAGGGGTATGCCAAGACGACCATTCAGAGCAGTCGTCCCCCGCCTTCCGGGACGAAAGACCCTTGCGCCACAGGGAACTTGCGCGATGCACACCGGCTGGCTACCGTGGAGAGCAGATACCCCCAGGGGTACCGGAAGTACTCGGGTCGACGACCAGCGAAGGAAGCCTCGAATGGCCAGTTCCCCCGTCCCCCACCGCGTTCTGGTCGTCGGCGGCGGCACCGCCGGCGTCACCGTCGTCGCCCGGCTGCGCCGCGGCGGCGTCGAGGACGTCACGGTGCTCGACCCCGCGGTGACCCACTACTACCAACCGCTCTGGACGCTCGTCGGCGGCGGTCAGGTCGACGTCCGGCGCACCGGCCGCCCGGAGGCGACGGTGCTGCCGAAAGGCGTCGAGCACATCGCCGAGGCCGCGACCACGATCGACCCGGCGGCCAAGGTCGTCACCACCGACAGCGGCCGAGAACTGCCCTACGAGACCTTGGTTCTCACACCGGGGCTCCAGCTGGACTTCGGCGGGGTCCCCGGGCTCGCCGAAGCTCTTGGCGAGGCACCGGTGAGCTCGAACTACCGGGTGGACCTCGCACCACGCACCTGGGAGCTGATCCGCGGCCTCCGCCGCGGAACGGCGGTGTTCACCCAGCCCGCTGGGCCGATCAAGTGCGCCGGCGCCCCTCAGAAGATCGCCTACCTGGCCGCCGACTACTGGCGACGGCGGGGTGTGCTGGACGGCATCCGGATCGTGCTGGTGCTCCCGGACCCGGTCATGTTCAAAGTCCCGGTCTGGGCTGCGCAGCTCGAACGCGTCGCGGCGCGATACGGGATCGAAGTCCGCAAGACCAGCGAACTCGTGGAGGTCGACGGCGCCGCGCGCACCGCCGGGATCGTGGACCACACCACCGGGACCAAGGAAACGCTCCCGTTCGACCTGCTGCACGCGGTACCGCCGCAGAGCGCACCCGCCTTCGTCAAGGCGAGTCCGCTCGCGAACCCGAAGAACCCGTTCGGCTACGTCGACGTCGACCAATACACCCTGCGCCACAAGCGGTTCCCCGAGGTGTTCGCCCTCGGCGACGTCGCCGACCTGCCGACGTCGAAGACCGGCGCAGCCATCCGCAAACAGGCACCCGTCGTCGTCGCGAACCTGAAAGCCGTCCTCGCCGGCCACGAGCCGACAGCGCGCTACGACGGCTACACCTCGTGTCCCCTGGTCACCGCCCGGGACAAGATGCTGCTCGCCGAGTTCGGCTACGACCTCGAACCCGCGCCCACGATCCCCTTCATCGACACCACCCAGGAGCGCCGCGACATGTGGCTGCTCAAACGCTACGGCCTGCCCGCCTTCTACTGGCACGCGATGCTGCCCGGCCTCGCCTGAAACCCCTTGGAGAACACCGTGTACTTCGCCCAGTACTACCTCGAATGCCTCTCGCAGGCCTCCTACCTGATCGCCGACGAGAAAACCGGCCGCGCCGTCGTCGTGGACCCCCGCCGGGACGTCACCGAATACCTCGACGACGCCGACGCCCGCGGCTTCGCCATCGAAGGCGTCATCAACACCCACTTCCACGCCGACTTCATCGCCGGGCACCTGGAACTGGCCGCCCGCACCGGCGCCTGGATCGGCCACGGCCGCCGCGCCACCGGCGTCGAATTCCCCATCAAGCGGCTCGGCGACGGTGACAGCCTCAGCCTCGGCGACGTCACCCTGGAAATCCTCGAAACCCCCGGCCACACCCCGGAATCGATCAGCGTGCTGGTCTACGAACACGCCCACGACGAAGTCCCCTACGGCGTGCTGACCGGCGACGCCCTGTTCATCGGCGACGTCGGCCGCCCGGACCTGCTGTCCTCCCTCGGCCACTCGGCCGACGACCTCGCCCGGGAGCTCTACCACAGCGTGCAGCACAAACTGATGGCCCTGCCCGACGAGGTCCGGGTGTTCCCCGCTCACGGGGCGGGCTCGGCCTGCGGGAAGAACCTGTCCACCGAACGGCAGTCCACGATCGGCATCCAGCGCCTGACCAACTACGCGTGCACCCCAATGAGCGAAGACGAGTTCGTCGCCATCGTCACCGAAGGCCAGCCGTCGGCTCCCGGGTACTTCGGGCACGACGCCGTGCTCAACCGCAAGCACCGCGATCTGCTCGACGTGCCCGCGCACCTCAAGGCGTTGCCGGTCGAGGAGTTCCTGGCCCGGCGGGACGCGGGGGCCGTCGTGCTCGACACGCGGGAGCCGCAGGAGTTCGCGGCCGCGCACCTGCGCGGCTCGCTCAACGTCCCGGCCGACGGCCGGTTCGCCGAGCGCGCGGGCATGGTGCTGCGCCCGGGTGAGGACATCCTGGTCATCGCGCCACCCGGCGACGAGACGGAGGTCATCACGCGGTTGGGCCGGATCGGGCTCGACACCGTCGCCGGGTACCTGCCCGAACCCGAAGCCGTGTTCCTGAGCGTGCCCGGCCAGGTCGACCGGGCCAGCAGGCTCACCGCGACCGAACTGCACGCCGCACTCGCGGGTCCGGTGCGGCCGGTGGTCCTGGACGTGCGCAACCTCGGCGAACTCGCCGGCGGCACCATCGACGGGTCCCTGCACATCCCACTGGCCGAGTTGCCGAACCGCCTGGGCGAAGTCCCGTCCGGCGCACCGGTGGTCGTGTACTGCGCCGGCGGCTTCCGCTCGTCGATCGCCGCCAGCCTGCTGCGCCGCAACGACTGGGCCGACGTCTCCGACCTGACCGGCGGTTACAGCGCCTGGGAACTCACCCTCACCGGCGCGGACGCCTGAGCGGCGGGCACCGCGAAAGGCCGAAAGTACCGCCGAAGCGGGACGATCGCCTCCACCCGTGTCCCGCCCGTTCGCCGCACACTAGCAACCGAGTCCAGTGCGGGAAGGGATGAGCCATGGGTTACGGCAAAACGGTCCAGGACGAGCTACGGGAACCCACGCGGGACCTGCGCAAGGCGATTCCCACGGTCTACCAGGGGTTCGCGCAGCTGCACGAAGCCGCGCTGGCGCCGGGTGCCGTGGACGCGAAGACCAAGGAACTCATCGCGCTGGCCATCTCGGTGAGCAAGGAGTGCGACGGTTGCATCGCCGCCCACGCCCGCGGCGCCGTCCGCAAGGGCGCGACCCTCGAGGAGGGCGCGGAGGCCATCGGGGTCGCGATCATGATGAACGGCGGCCCGGCCACGGTCTACGGCCCTCGGGCGTTCGCCGCGTTCCAGGAGTTCGTCCGGGAACGCGACGAGTTGCCCGGGTGAGCGCGGGTGCCGAGGCCCCGGGAGGCCTCGGCACCCGCGCTCATCGCGCGATCTGGCTGTCGAACGCGGTCAGGTGGTGCTGCGACGCGGCGAGCAGGTGGCTGTAGATCCGCTGGACGTCAGGCGCGGTGAGCCCGTCGAGGGACTTGCGCAGGTCGGCGATGTCCGTCGTCTCCACCGTCCGGCCCGCCTCCAGCGCGGCCGTTTCGCTGCCCGCCCCCTGGGCCAGCAGCTTGTCGTAGGTGGCCTGCACGGCCGGTGTGGTGAAGTGGCCTTGTGCCTGGCCGGCGGTGGGGTCGGTGACTCCGTAGCGGGTCATCAGGTTCCGCACGGCGTTCAGGTGAGCCGTCTCCGTTCCGGCGATCCGGTCGAAGATCGCGGCGTCGTAGCGGCCGGCGAACTCGGTGTAGAGGTCGTGCGCGAGCTTCTCCTCTTCGGCGTTGGCCGCCAGTGTCGTGCGCTGCGCCTCGCTGAGCGTGCCGCTCGGGTCGGCGACACCGGCGAGGCATCCGCCGTCCCGGTTCATCCCGCCCAGGCCCATCCCGCCCTGGACCATGGCGCCCGAACCGGCTTCACGCCCCGGACCGGTCCCGTTCGGCGGTCCGCTGGCGAACGCGGGGATCGCGACGAGCGCCCCCACGGTCACGATGCCGCCCGCGGCGATCGTGGTGATCAGTGTGCGGGTCCTCATGACTCCTCCTTCTCCAGACTTTCTCTGACACCTTCAGGGTGGGCCTCGCGCGGCGAGATCGCGTGTGGTCGATGTGGAGATGACGTGGAGACCGGCACCCGGGGACCTTGGACCCTCGATCCGCGGCCTCCCCGGCGCGTAGACCTGTCCGTGTGGGTGTCACCGTGCTGGTCGTCGAGGACGAGAAGGAGATCCGGGAACTGCTGCGCCGGTACCTCGAACGTGCCGGTTTCGCAGTGGTGACAACAGGATCGGGTGCTCAGGCGCTCGCGATGGTCACCGCACACGCCGCCGAGATCGTGGTGCTGGACCTCGGGTTGCCGGACATCGACGGTCTGGAGGTGCTGCGCGCCGCCCGCACCGACAGCCGGGTGCCGGTCGTCGTGCTCACCGCCCGAGGCTCCGTCGACGACCGGATCCACGGCCTCGAGCTCGGCGCGGACGACTACGTGACCAAGCCGTTCAGCCCTACCGAGGTGGTGTTGCGGGTCCAGGCCGTGCTGAACCGCACGACCGGCTTCCCCGACCCGGCCACGGCGTCCTACGGCGACGGCCAACTGTGCCTGGACGAGACGCGGCACGAGGTCCGCTGGCACGGCGAACCGCTGGACCTCACGCCGACCGAATGGGGCGTGCTGGCCGCCCTGACGGCCGTGCCCGGCCGGGTCTACTCCCGGTACGAGCTGATCAACCGGGTCCGCGGTTACGAGTTCGACGGCTACGAACGCACCATCGACTCCCACGTGAAGAACCTGCGCCACAAGCTCGGCCCCGCGGGCGCGGAGGTCGTGCAGACCGTGCTCGGCGTCGGCTACCGGCTGGGGCTGCACCGTGACCACTGATCGCCGTCCGCACTGGGGACCGCTGGCCTGGCGGCTACTGCTGGCGTTCGTGCTGGTGGCACTGTCGTCGGTACTGGTACTCACCGCGGCGGCGCTACTGGGCACCGACCGGGGCTTGGCCGCCGCGGAACAAGCCGACCGGCAGCAGGCCACGGTTCAGGTGGCGGCCGCAGCGGGAGCGGCCTACACCCGGGCGGGAAGCTGGATCGGCGCCGACCTGGACGCCGCTTCCGCGATCGCCACCGGAGCGGGGGCCCGGCTCGTCGTCCGCGACACCGACGGATCTCCCGTCACCGGGCGAGGCCACGGCATGCCCGGGATGGGCAACCCGATGACCGGCGCACTCGGCGGCGGCCGCGTCGACGCCCCCATCGTGGTGGACGGCAAGACCGTCGGGTCGGTCCAACTCGCCTTCGGCACGTCCACCGCCTCGGTGGCCAAAGACGTCGCGTGGGGCTGGATCGCCCTCGCGGCCGCAGTCGCACTGGTGCTCGCGGTGACCGCCAGCTGGTTCGTCAGCCGACGGATCGCTGGTCCGCTGGTCCGGCTCACCGCGACCGCGAAGGTCATCTCGGCCGGCGACCGCTCGGCACGAGCCCGGGTCCAGGCGCCCGGGGAACTCGGCGAGCTGGCAGAGGCTTTCGACCGCATGGCCGACGAGGTGACCC
Organism: uncultured Actinomycetota bacterium; assembly: GCA_963762765.1. Lineage (GTDB taxonomy): Bacteria > Actinomycetota > Actinomycetes > Mycobacteriales > Pseudonocardiaceae > Amycolatopsis. The sequence continues at coordinate 242,534 of CAVXMR010000023.1, read as the reverse complement.
GGGCCGAACGTGCACGACGGAATCTCACCGCCGACGTCGCACACGAACTCCGTACCCCGCTGGCCACGCTGCAGGCCGGGCTGGAGGAGCTGCGTGACGGCCTCGCACCGCCCGACGCGCAACGGCTGACCAGCCTGCACGACCAGGCGTTGCGGCTGGGCAGAGTGGTGCAGGACCTCGCCGACCTGACCGCCGCGGAAAACGCCGCCGTCTCGCTGCGCCCCGCCGACATCGACCTCACCTCACTGGTCGGCGACGTGGTGACCGCCCACAGTGCCCGGCTCCGCGCGGCCGGCCTCGACGTCCACACCGAACTTACCGAGCACATCCCGGTACGGGCCGATCCCGACCGGCTGCACCAGGCCGTCGGCAACCTGCTCGGCAACGCCGCCCGCTACGCCCGGCCTGGCGACAGCGTGACCATCCGGACCCACTCCGCCGGCGACACCGCGACCATCGAAGTCTCCGACACCGGGCCCGGGATCCCCGCCGACGAACTGCCGCACGTGTTCGAGCGGCTGTGGCGCGGCCAGACCGGAACCTCGGTCGCCGGCGCGGGTATCGGGCTCGCCGTGGTCCGCGAGCTCGTCACCGCCCACGGCGGCACGGTCACCGCGACCTCAGGACCGGGCGGCGGCAGCACGTTCACCATCATCCTTCCCAGGGCAGCGGCCAATGGCGCGTAGCCGGCTCACGGCTCGCGCGCCGCCTGCAGGACCGTGCGAAGCTCCAGCGAGTCGTCGAGCACGACAACGTCCGCACGGTTTCCCGGACGCAGCAAGCCGATGTCACCACGCGGGAACAGCTCGGCCGGGGTGTGGGTCGCCGCGTTGACCGCGACTTCCAGCGATATCCCCGCCGCGCACGCGTCCCGGACCGCGTCGAGCAGCGTGATCGTGGTGCCGACCAGGGTGCCGTCAGCACGCCGAGCGGTACCGCCCGACACATCGAACTCGACGTCGCCCAGCCGGTAGTGGCCATCCAGGCAGCCACCGGCGGCCAGCGCGTCAGTGACCAGCACGACCCGGCCACGCGCGGCGTGGAAGGCCAGCCGGACCGCTTCTGGGGCGAGGTGGCTGGGATCGGCGATCACCCCGACGAAGACGTCGTCCCGGGTCAGCGCGGCTCCGGCGATGCCCGGGTCGCGGTGGGTGAACGGGCGCATCGCGTCGAACAGGTGGGTCACCGACCGCGCGCCGAGGTCGAACGCGGCATGCGCTTCGGCCGCTGTCGCGTTGCTGTGCCCGCAGGCCACGAGCACACCCACCCGGACGCAGGCGCTGATCACGTCCAGGGCGCCGGGCAGTTCCGGCGCCAAGGTCATCTGCGTGACCGGCCCGGCAGCAAGCAGCCGCCCGATCAGTTCGGTGTCCGGCGCCCGCAGCAATTCGATCGGGTGGGTCCCCGGTCGTTCGGGTGACAGAAATGGCCCTTCCAAGTGCACGCCGAGGATCCGCGCACCGCCCGGCGCCGCCTGGGCTTTGGCTGCGGTCTCGATGGCGGCGACGGTCTGCTCCGGACGGCTGGTGATCAGCGTGGGCTGGTAGGCCAGCACCCCCGTGCGCGCCAGCGCCGCCCCCGCGTGGGTGTAGCCGTCGACGTCGGCATTGAGGAAGTCGACCCCGGCGAACCCGTTGACCTGCAGGTCGACCAGGCCCGGCACCGCGATCCCCGATCCGGGACCAGCGACGCCGACCGCGGTCACCAGGCCGCTCTCCCGGTCCACCTCGACATCGCCGCGGCGGTACACGCCACCGACCAGAGCCCCCGCCACACCCAACCGCATGACACGCCTCCGTCCGGGCACCACGCCGACCGCGGGCGCCCTGCTCGATCAGCCCACTCTCGCCGTCGGCATCAGGGGCGGGTAGTGCCGGGAGACCTCGTGCGAGGGGACTTGAGACATCGAGCTAGCGACTGGCGAAGAGGCCTGCACCGACAACGAGGATCGGCACGAGGCTCAGCAGGGAAACGAAACCCGCCGTCGGCCGGGCGAGCGCAACCCGCTCTCCGGGTGGGGCCCGGAGCACCTGGGCCGCGCGGCGGCTGCCTACTACCGCGATGACGACCGCGGCGAGGACTTCGAGGGCACCTGCCGCATCGAAGTAGGCGGTGATCGTGCCGGGTGCCAGCACGAACATGAGCGCGCCGACCAAGCCGGCGGTGGCGGCGGTGCTCAGCCACGACCGGCGCACCGCCGAAGCTGTCCGTTCGCGTTCTGCGGAATCCATCTCGGCCTAACCCGCGGCCCGGCCGGGCGGCGTGGATTCGGCGAACTCGTCGATCGAACCGACGAGTTCGCGCAGCGCGGGGAGCGCGGCGGTGAGCAGGTGCTGCCACGCCGGATGCAGGTTCGCCACTGCTGCTTCGAGGATTTCGGTGTTGTTGGCCTGCCAGCGGTGCACGGCGTCCCGGCCGGGTCCGGTGAGCTCCAGGGCGACGGTCCGCCGGTCGCCGCTGCCGTTGGTCCGGGTGACCAGGTCCTTCGCTTGCAGCCCGTTGACCATGGTGGTGACCGTGTTCGGCGCGAGCTTGAGCAGCTGGGCCAGCCGGCTCGGCCGGGCACCGGGATTCTCCGCCAGGCACGACAGCAGCTCGAGCTGCGCTACCGACAGCGTGTTGCCCGGGTCGGCGTTGCGAGCAGCCCGGCGCATCGCCCGGCGCAGCCGCGCGACGACCTCGGCGAGCGCGACATCCGCCGTGTCACCGGGCGCCGGGGCTGGGTCAGCCATCAGAACCCGCCGGGGCGTCCTCGCCCGGCCGCCAAGCCGGTCACAGCGGCGACGACGCCGCCCAGCGCCAGCACCGACAAGGCCAGCGGCACCCCGGCCTCGCCTCCCGCGTGCAGGCACAACGTCACCAGGGCTACGCCGAGCGCGGTGCCCAGTCCTCGGGCCATGTTCACCAGGCCTCCTCCGGTCGCCGACATCGTGGCCGGGATAGCCCCCATGATGGCCGAGTTGTTCGCCGGGATGAACATTCCCAGTCCCAGCCCCACCACGAACAGCGACACACCGGTCCAGGGCACAGAACCTCCGACCGCGAGCAGAGCCAGGCAGCCGATCCCACCGGCCGCCGCCCCCGTCACCGAGCGGGCGCGGGTGCCGAACTTCGCCGGGAGCACCCGCTCGGCCGCGACCGCGGCGACCGCGAACCCGGCGGGCAGGCTGGTCAGCACCAGCCCGGCCGTGCCCCTGGCGCCCAGCACCTGCGGCAGCAACGTCAACGGCCCGAACAGCACCAGGTAGCCGCACAACGCTCCGACCAGGCCCAGCGATACCGCGGCCGGGCGGAGCACCGACAGGCGCACGATCGGGCTGCTCGCGCGGCGTTCCCGCCGGACGAACCCGACGGCCGCGAGCACGCCGAGCACCGCCAGCGCCGGGATCGACCACGCCGGGACCCCGAGGCCCGGACAGACCCGACAGCGCCAGCAGCACCGCGGTGGAGGCCGTGGCCAGCAAGGCGACACCCGCGCCGTCGAACCGGCGGCCCAGCGGACTGCGTTCCCGGGTGCGCGGCAACAGGTACCGGCCGGCGACCAGGCCGATGATCCCGACGGGGACGTTGACCAGGAACACCCACCGCCAGCCGACGGTGCCCACCAGCAGGCTCCCGACGGCCGGGCCGAGCGCCAGACCCAGCGCCTGGGCCGCGGCCTGCACGCCCAGCGCCGACCGCATCTTCGTCTTCGGCACGCTGGTGACGACCAGGGCGACGCTGTTGGCCTGCAGCATCGCGGCACCGACCGCCTGCAGGACCCGGAACACGACCAGCAGCCGAGGGTGGGCGCCAGCCCGCAGGCGATCGACGCGGCGGTGAACACCGCGAACCCGTAGACGTAGGTGAGCTTGCGCCCGACCGCGTCCGCGACCCGGCCCACCGCGGCGAGCAGCCCGACCAGGGTCAGCAGGTAGGACAGTGACACCCACTGCACCGCCGCCAGCGGCTCGGCGAACTCCCGCTGCAACGCCGGGAACGTCAGCGTCACGATGCTGGCGTCGAGCTGGCCCATGAACGCGCCGAAACACACCGCGGCGACCGCGAACCACCCCGCGTTCGGATGCTCCCGCACCACCCGCGGCCGGGGCCGCTCCGCCAGCATCGCCACCCGATCTCCTCATCGCTCGCCAAGTGATTCTAAGACAGAACAACTTTTCCGCGCATCATGAAAGTCGTCACAGTGCAACCATGTCCACTTTGCGAGACTTTGCATGCCTGAACTGGCGCGACGTCAGGTCCTGAACACGTCGGCCGGTCAGCAGCTACCTCGGCAGCCGAGGTACTTTGGCGAGGTCGACGATGTCTCGAGGAAACGGGGTAGCGATGGTCCTGGCGTCTTTGCCGAGCCCTTCGCAGGGCGTATGGCACCTGGGACCGATCCCGATCCGGGCCTACGCGCTGTGCATCATCGCGGGCATCCTGGTCGCGCTCTGGCTGACCCAACGCCGCTGGAAGGCCCGCGGCGGCGACGCGGACGACGTGGTCGAGGTGGCGATGTGGGCGGTGCCGTTCGGCATCGTCGGCGGCCGGCTCTACCACCTGATCACCGACCCCGAGCTGTACTTCGCACCCGGCCGCGACCCGGTGAAGGCTCTCTTCATCTGGGACGGCGGCCTGGGCATCTGGGGCGCGGTCGCCCTCGGCGCGCTCGGCGCGTGGATCGGCTGCCGCCGCCGCGGGATCAGCCTGGCCGCGCTTCGCCGACGCCCTCGCACCGGGCCTGGTGCTGGCCCAGGCGATCGGCCGCTGGGGCAACTACTTCAACCAGGAGCTCTACGGCGGCCCGACCACCCTGCCCTGGGCCCTGCAGATCGACCCCGCGCACCGCCCGCCCGACACCCCCGGCATCGGCCTGTACCACCCGACGTTCCTCTACGAATGCCTGTGGAACATCGGCGTCGCGCTCCTGCTGCTGTGGGCGGACAAGCGTTTCACGCTGCGCACCGGCAAACTGTTCGCGCTCTACGTCGCCGCCTACACGCTCGGCCGCGCCTGGGTCGAAGCGCTGCGCGTGGACCACGCGAACCACTTCCTCGGGCTGCGCCTCAACGACTGGACCTCCCTGCTGGTCTTCCTCGCCGCGCTGGCCGTGCTGCTCTGGCACCGCCAGCAACGCCAGCCGGACGCGATCGACAGCTCACGCGTCGCCACCGGCCAACCGACCACGCGCTCCGACGACAGCCCGGAGTGAAACTCCCTCTCGTCGAGGCCGGAGGCGGCACAGTCGAAGGCAACGCCACTCTGCAGGGACCCGCTCGTCAAGATCGTCGGCGACCGCGCCTGAATGATCGCAAGCGCCCGAATCATATGTGCATGCCGCAACCAAGGGGGCATTTGAGTTCTACTGCAGCAAGTAGCGGCTTGAAATTCACGCGGCAACCAAGGCTCAGAAACTCCTTGGACCGCAGCCCTGCCACGTAACAAAGAGCTGACCGCAAGCGACTACCCATCGAACAGTGGATATCAGGGAAGGCGCGGGGGCATGGTCGAGCAACTGGAGTCGACAATCGGTGTCTGCGCGCGCGACGCCAAGGTCCCGGCCGGCAAATCTGAAATCGGGGAAACGCCTTTCCTGGACGGCTTCAACGCTCTCATCAACCGAATCTTTGGAGGCGGCGGCGGCTGGTTCGCAATCACCGTGTCTGCAGTATCCACTGCAGTCTTGGCTCCGTTAAAATGGTTCGCCGACCTGTGCGGATTGCTGGCACACGTCTTCGCATATGGCCTTGAAATACTATTCATTCCTTCATCTTGGATTGCATCCCTACTAGGGGGCGTGGTTGACCCCGCCCTCCTGGCGGCCGTACTGTTGGTAACGATGCTGCGATTCTCAACCCTTCCACTGTTGATGGCATCGGGTTCACAGTCGGTGAAGTTTACGCTGACCAGGCCGGCGATGCAGGTGGTTCAGCGCAAATATGCAAACGACAAACAGCGACAGGCTGTCGAGATGCAGAAGCTCCAGCGCGCCACGGGCGTCAACCCGCTTGGCTGCATGCTGCGAATAGCATTGATCGTTGTAGCGATCTCTGGCGTCTGGAAACTTCTGCAGGGAATGACTGTTCGATCTGCAGTTGGTACGTTTGCGCCGACCTATGTCCACGCCGACACAGATCTCTATCGACACCTCGCCAGCATGCACGACTTCACTAGCTTTGGCATGAACATGACGCGCTCAATCCCTCAGGTCGGATACTGTTCGATTGTTCTGCCATATATCGGCTCCCTCGTGCTGGTCCTTGCAGTAGTCGCGTTGTCGCTTGGCCCCATGTGGCGCTATCGCTGGCGACTTGCGGTCGCCATCGTCGTTGCAAATCTGTTTGCGGCCGAATTTCTCCCCGCACTCCTCATCGTACTGCGGATCGGCGACGGTTTGATGACATGGTTTCACGCCCGCTATCTCCTGAAACATCGCAAGAAAGTAGAACTAGAACTTCGGGCGGATCCAGACTTCGTCCGTTCTATGGGTGAGCTCGTCACAGACTTTCTGCCGGGCCAAGACGCGACGAATTCGACGCCACCCCGCCACACTGACCCGCCCGATGTTCCGCCGCACCGTTGAAGCGCCCCCTTGCTAGCTAAAACCGGGCAGTCTCCACGGAGATCAGCGCGGTCTCGAGGAGCGCGCTTTGAAGCCGTTAGAATAAGAGACGGCAGGCGTCCGAGATCACGCTAACGGTCGGGCAGCAGCCCCGTTAAGCTGATCGTCCTTGCGAATCAGCCCGGATGATCGCCACGAGCATCCTGGAGCGGGCAGCGCCGATGCGGAAGTTTCGCCGAAGCGTCTCCGCGGAGATCGGTCGGCGATGCGCGTCCCAATGACGCGTGTCCTCCTGTCTCGCCCGCTCAAGCAGATCGTCGTCAACCAAGCTGGACGCTGGCCGCTTGCTCTGCTTGTCTGCGTCATTTGGCCTCGCGTCCCCGGACGTCTCCGGCCCTGCCTGTCCAGCAGCGGGCAGTTCGTCTATACACGCGGCCTGCATCGGCTTTACGTCATCAGGCGTTGCTGTGGCCGGCCGAGTTGCGGTAGTCAGGGCCCTCAGCAGATCGGAGCCGACCTCAGCCCAGCCGATCAGCAGAAGTGGGCCTACGGCGTCGAACGCGGCCTTGCCATACTGACCGGCCACCAGCGGGTCAGCCACGTTCAGCGCCAGGGTCACCACGCTGGCGAAGATCAGCAGTCGGCGAGCTGGACGCAGCTGCGTCGACGGCACCCCTACCAGGGCCAGGTGCCGCGTGCCAAGGAGGAGCCCGACGACCGAGAGATCAACCGCGGGGGCGACGAGTGGCGCGACCCAGACGGGCACGCCGAGGCGGAGTGCGAGGTTGAGGACGTTGCCGAAGCCGAAGAGGAAGGTGAGGCCGACGACGATGCCCATGATCACGGTGACGGCCTTAACGACGGTGGCCTCGTCCGAACCTGATCGAGTTGACATAGCTGCGGGCCGATTCATCGAGCATCACCTGCTTCGACGCGGGGACGCCCGTGGGTGTCGCGGGTGGGGATGCCGCGTTCGCGCAGTTTGTTCAGGACGGTGGTGTGGTCGACGTTCAGGTGCTGGCCGACTCGCGCCAGGGACCAGCCGAGGTTGTAGAGGTGGATGGCATCGTCGACCTGGTCGGGCGAGAGGCCACGGCGGCGCATCGGCACGTCGTGCCGGTGGAGGATGCTGCTGACCGTTCGCCGTTCGATGCCGAACCGGTCGCCGAGTTCGTACACCGTAGCGCCGGACTGGTAGTCGGCGATCAGCTGCTCGACTTGCTCGGCGCCGAGTTGCCGGGCGCGGCCGGGGCGGTCGCGCTTGGTCGACGCCGGGTCGGGCGTATCGAGGCTGGGGAGCTTCGTGCGGAGCTGATCCAGGGCCCTGACCTGGTCTTTCGGGTTGTAATAAGCTCCCCCAAGGTCCACTTAAGGGTTCTAATCGCTGCTGAACTGCGGTTTTGGCTCTTCGTAGCTCTGGCACTCTGGCCTGGCGTTCGACAGAATGCCAGGCCAGAGTGCTATTTCAAGGGTTCTAACTCACCTCAGGTGTCGGCTTGTGGCCACTCTCTGTGGCAGTCTTCGGCTGGTTGGGCTCCTGCTCTCGTGCGAGACCGATGAGAACCTTGGCGAGCCTCACGACATCGGGCGGGTCACGACGTTCGTCACTGACACGGAGCCGTAGTGAATCGGAGTGGCGCACTTCGCGCTTCCGGTCTCGTTTGGCGCCCACACCCAACACCCTTCTCGAAGAGAGACCAGGTTCCTGGGGCCGCTACGCGTTCGGGGCCGATCGTCGCCCGTCAAGGTGCGAAGGTAGCCAACCTCGACACCGACCAGGACGAGACCGTGGCATGCAAAGAGAGCCCGCCCGATCGCGTGTGCCTTAAAGAGGTGATGCGTCTGTCCGAGCACTTGGTCAAGTTGATCGGTTGCGTCATCGTCAAGGCTCACGATCGACAGGCTTTCACGCCGCCGTGACCGATTCGGCCGAAGATATCGCGGCCTCACTGGTAAGCCTCTCGGTGACGATCAACTCCGGTCGTGCGGTGATGGCGGCGCAGATCGGGTCGTGCAGTGGCCTTTCTGTTGTGCACCATGGCGTTGCGATCAGCCGTTCTACACACCAATGTATCGACAAGACGCGGTCGCTTCTCGCCAACATCGACCTCACCACGCTCTGAAATGGGGGCGTCAGGCCGGCTGCGAGGCGGTCTCTTTGGGCTTGGGAGCTTTGCTGGTCTCGCGGAGGATCAGCGACCCCGTGACCGCGATCAGCGCCGAGGTCAGGCCGTGGATGCCGAACGCGGTGGCTGTGGAGCCATGGTGGGCCAGGACGTTGACCATGTCACCGAACGGGGCAACTGCCGTCATCAGCAGGACCCAGCCCAGGGCGCGGCGGTGGCCCGTCACCAGCAGGACGCCGATGGCTAGGCCCATGGCGATTTCGCGGCTGCCCTTCACGAGAGGGAAGCCGCTGTCGTCAGAGGGCCAGTTCGGCAGGCCCGGGAAGGACGTCCCGAGGGGCAGGATGAAGGACAACCCGAGGTAGAGCGTGAACAGGACGATTGCGGCAGCCAGGCCGGTGTTGATCTTCTTCGGTGACATTGCTCTTCTCCATGCGAGTCTTGGTGATCTTGGCGGAGCCCGGTGAGCGGCGTGGGGCCCTAATCGGGCCCCGGACGCGGCGGGGGTGGCCGATGACGTGTCGGATACCTCGCGCCGGAGCGGAAGGGTGGTGTGCTCGGCCGGTTGGCGTGGCCGTGGCCTCAGCTGCGCGGACGATCTGGATCCGCACAGATTGAGGACCGGCCTGGGAAAGCCATGATCCGCCCGGCCTCCGTTGGCTCATGACCAGGCGCCGCCCGGGCTGAGGATTTCCATGAGATGCCTGTCGGGGTCGTGGAAGTAGAAGCCCCTGCGGCCTCTGACGTGCTTGCTGTGATAGATCTGCCCGATCTCTTGGCATGCGGGATCGCCGTAGTGGGTGACTCCGCCGTGCTGGACGCGGGCGAGGACTGCGTCGAACTCCTGCTCGCTGACCAGGAACGCGTAGTGGTGTGGCTCGAAGTCGTCGCTCTGGTCGTAGTCCAGGCTGACCTGGTTGGCCAGCGTGACCGGGGTGAAGTGCGCCGCCGGCGGATCGACGGTCAGGCCGAGGATTTCGGCCAGGAATTGCGCCGAGGACTGCGGGTCACGGGCGGAGACGATGGTGTGGTTCAGTTCAACGGCCATAGGGACTCTCCTCTTCAGGGACGGGGCCACGCGCGGTGGGCTTGGCGACCTGGCCTGGCGCATGGACCCGCAACCGACCGCGGGAGGGCAGGGCTTCTCCGGCTGCCCTCCACCGGCGATAGCTGCCGTGTCATACGTCGATCTGCTGGAAGATGTGCGGGTAGGACACGATGTCGTCGGAGAACTCGGCCGCCATGCGCTGGAACTCCGGGCTGCCCAGCGCCGTGGCGAGCGCCTCGGTCGACTCCCAGACCGCGACGTTCATCACGAGCTGGCTGCCGGCCGTTCCCTTGTGCATCTGCAGAGAGACGAATCCCGGCTGAGCCTTCATGAACTCCGCCTGCCTCCGAAAGAGGGCCAGAAACGACTCGGTCCTCTCCTTCGGGACGACGAAGGTGTTGGCCAAGACGATGGGCCCGGTCTCCTCCTTCAACTGCGCGAACATTGGCATATTCGGGTCCAGGCTCCGCAGCATGGCCATCTTCGGCACTTCCTCTCGCTATCGGTCGTCCCACGGCACCGGGGCCACCGCCGTACTGAATCCGGCGACGATCAGAACGTTCGCTACCTGTGGGACAAGGGGATCTGACAGGCGCTCAAGGGCCTCGCTCGTGCAGGCCTCGAACGACCGCCATGTTGCCAACGCTTGTTGGTCAACGCATGTTGGCAACCATAGGTCTGCAGCATTGGGATGTCAACATATGTTGGCCTACACTTGTTGGCATGACCGGTACCACGGAGAATCAGCAGACCGCGCGGCGTTCCGACGCCACCCGCGCCACGATCCTCGCCGCAGCCCGCGAGCGGTTTGCAGCGGACGGCTACGAGAAGGCGACCATCCGGGCCATCGCACGCGACGCGAAGATCGACCCGTCGATGGTGATGCGCTACTACGGCAACAAAGCGGACCTGTTCGCGGCGGCCGTCTCGATCGACCCCGGGTTGCCCGGCCTGCCCCTCGAACCGCACGAGGCGATCGGCCGCACGCTGGTGAGTCATTTCCTGACCCTGTGGGAGGAGAACGGGGAGCTCACCGCGCTGATGCGGGTCGGCGCCACCGACCCGGCCGCCGCTGATCGCATGCAGAGCGTGCTGCGTGATCAGCTGATCCCGCTGGCCCGCCGGGTGGGCCCCGAACCGGAGCAGGCGCCGACACGGGCGGCGCTGTGTGCCTCGACCGTGTTGGGGCTCGCGCTGACGCGCTACGTGCTGCGGTTCCCGGCGAGCGTGGCGCTCAGCCGCGAGGAGATCGTGGACTGGCTCGGACCCACGCTCCAGCGGTATCTCACCGCACCCACGCCCTGAACGAGGACAATCGAGATACGCCGGAGTACAACGGTCTGGCGGTGGACTCGATGCGGCGCTCTGGCCGGCGGGTCGGTGAAGAGGCGCCGGCCCATATCTCGCCGGCGTATTCGGAGAACATCAACTTCTTGGGTCCATCGACGTGGACATCGAGGGCTGAATTGGCCCAGCTCGGGGCCCCACCGGCCCCCGCGGGCGGGCGGTCGCGTGTGTTCGCGCTCGCCCAGAAGACCGGCGGGCAACATACCCTGGTCGGGATCAGTGCATCCACCGGCGCGGTCGAGGTGCGGGTCGCCGCCGAGCCGCCGAAGGGCAGCCCTATCGCGCACCAGCAACGGTTCGCGCTCACCGTGGACTCCGGCCGGGTCAACATCGCCTACGGCGGCCTGGAAGGCGACTGTTCGAACTACGTCGGCCCGGTCGTGTCCGCCACCGATGGCAAAACCCGCTCAGCTACACGATTCCAACCAAACACAAAGGCGGCATCTGGGCACCCGGCGGCGCCGTCGTCGACGGAAGCTGCTGGTCACGGTGGAGCGCCCACGGCGCAGCCCGGACGAACGATCTGGACCAGCAGCGAGCAGCGGCGACAATGGGCCGCGCGGACAGGGCCTGATGCCGTCAGCATCCGCAGACATCGGTCTCGCGCCGCCGTCGATTTTCGCGAGCGGTGCCGTCGAAATTCGCGGATATAGCCAGTCGCCGGCGTCTTTCCCGCGACCTATGAGCAGATCAGCGAAGGCGGTCCACAATTCGTGCTTCACAGCGTCGCGACCTCCTTTATCGGCACTTGGCGATGCTGGTGACGCCTTTGGCTTGCGGACGAGCCTTGCTCGTCGGCTGTCGATGGTCCGTCGCCCGGTCGATACATCCGCCTCCCGGCTGCAGCCGTAGCCCCCTGTCGAGCGCCGAGCAGAAGCCCCAGAACGGAGAGATCCACCGCAGGCGCAACGAGCGGCGCCATCCAGACCGGCACCCCCCAACCGAAGCGCGAGGTTGAGCACGAGCGAGGCAGTTCGATGCGTTCACTGCGGTGGTCTGCCGGCCTGTACCGATGGGAGCGGAGACAAGGTGCTCGGTGGTGGTCGCTTGCCGACGTTCGGAGCTGACACCTCGCCGCCGCCCCTGGCCGCAAGGCCGAGCGGCCAGGGGTGGCGGTCGACGCCGCGGCAGCAGGCGAGAACCGGGTCGTCCGGTCAGGCCCGGTTCAGTTGCCACTGCTGGTTGGCCCCGCCGTTGGCGGCCCACTGCACGACCTGCGCCCCGTCGCTCGTCGCCGCACCGGAGACGTCCGCCACCAGTCCGCTGTCGTGGCTGACGATGGTGTAGTAGCCGTTGCCGGTGGACCGCAGGTACCACAGCTGGTTGGGGCCGCCGTTGGCCGTCCACTGCTGCAGTTGCAGCCCGGCCGTGCTGCTGTTGGCGTTGACGTCGAGCACCTTTCCGCTCGGGACGTACTGGAGGGTGTAGGAGCCGTCGGAGGTCGTGGCGATGGTCCAGGTGGCGGTGCCGCTCTGCTGGACCACCTTGGCGCCGTCCGCGGTGGAGTTGCCCGCGACGGCGAGCGGCTTGCCGCTGTTGCGGTTGACGATGCGGTAGGTGCCCGGTGCGGGTCCGTCTCCGCCGCCTCCGGCGAGGTTGAAGTACTCCACCGCGTCGGTGAAGACGGGGCTACCGGACTTCGTGGTCGACAGCTGCAGGTACACGCGGTTGCCGGTGGCCGGGGTGGTGAAGGACACCGGCTGGGTGACCCGCGAGCCGAGCGGGACGGTCAGGGTCGTGCTTCCGGACGCGACGACCGCGCCGTCCGGCGCGTCGAGCCGCGCCGTCCAGGTGAAGCCCACCGAAGTGTCGGCGAAGTCGTCGTTGAAGACGGTGATGTTGCGGGTGACCGTGGCGTTCCGGGCGTAGCTGGGCACGGCCTGCGGCAGGGGGAAGGTGCCGTTGGAGTCCGAGGCGCCGGAGGCCGACCAGAACGGCAGGTCGACCGCGGCCACCGGGTTGAACGCCGCCTGCACGCGCTGGATCTGCGGGTTGCTCCAGGGGTCCGGGCAGGTTGTCCGCGCCGTAGATGGGGTGACCGCCCTCCTCCGGGGTGAAGTCGGTGGTGCGCACTCCGGGCACGACGCTGGCCCAGGCGGACAGCAGCGTGTACGGACGCAGGTCGGTGGCGTTCTTGCCGCGCTTGGCCAGGGTTGCCGTGGCGAACCACTCGAAGCCCTGCTTGTTGTTGCACGCCGGCCAGATGAACTCGCCCTCGCCGTCGGGCCGCCCGTTCGCGGTGACCAGGCCCTCCCCGTACCTGCCGAAGCCGTCGATGTAGTGCGAGATCACCGCGAAGTTGGCGTACGTCATCCCGGGATACACTGTTGACATTCGCGCCGACGCCCACCTCGGCAATGACCGGCCGGGTGCCGTCGGCGCCGTTCATCGCCGCGTACAGGTCCTTCTCGAACTGTTCGGAATCCTGGCCGCTCTGGTTCGGCTCGTTGTTCTGACTCCAGCGGATGACCGCGGGGTGGTTGCGGTCGCGCAGGACCAGCGCACGGGCGTGGTTGACCATGTTGTCGTGCCCGGCGATCCAATCCTGCGCCGGACTGGGAGCCGCGAATCGCGACCTCGTCGATGATCATCAGGCCCATCTCGTCGGCGACATCCAACATGTACGGGCTTGCGGGCTCCTGGTGGATGCGTACCACGTTGTAGTTGAGCCGCTGGTAGTTGTCCACCGCCTGCGGCCAGCCGCCGTTGCTCGGACGACGGGGGCAGGAAGCCGGGCAGGGTGTCGTAGGCGTCGCCCTTGCCGCCGTTGTTGATCCGGTCGTAGTCGGCACCCTGGAGGTTGTCGCCGCGGAAGTTCACGCGCACGCCGTTGAGGTAGTAGTAGTCACCGTTCTGGGTGGCCTCCCGGAACCCGAACCGGTACGTCGCGTCGCTGGTGTGCCCGTCATCGGTGACGGCATGCACCGCCAGCCGGTGCAGCTGCGCCCGGTACCCCGACCGGTACGGCACGTTGGGCCACCAGTACGAGGTACTGTCGAGGTTCCACGCGACCGGCCCGACGGTCACGGTCGCGGTCGAGTGGGCCGCCACGGTGACCGTACGGCTGGGCAGTTCCGGGTAGCTGAAAGCCGTTCCGTTGTCGGACGACAGCGACCCGGTCAACGTCACCGACCGGGAACTGCCCGACGTGTTACGCACCGACACGTCGTAGCTCAACGTCTTGTTCGCCACCGACGTACGCACGAAGGTGTCGCTGACGTACACCGCCGGGTACGTCCGCAGGAACGCCGACCGGAAGATCCCCTGGGGGACCGCCTCGGACCACGTCGGCGGCGTCGGGCACCAGGTACCGGCCGTTGGATGCCTTCAACGCGCCGCGGCCCTTCACGGCGACGCTGATCGTGTGGGTGCTACCGGGGGCCGCGTAGGCGGTGATGTCGAAGTTCGACGGCGTGAACGCCGTGGTCTGCGTCGCCACCACCCGGCCGTCGACCGACAGCGTCGCCTGGTGATTGACCGCCCCGAACTCGATCCACGTCGACTGCGGCTGACCCGAGTCGGGCACGGTGATGGTGCGCGAGTACACCGCCTCGTTCACGTCGGTGAAGCCCTGCTTGTACCAGCCGCCGCCGGGCACGGTGATCGAGGTCGCCCCTCGACCCGCCGGCGTGAAACTCCACGTCCCGGCCAGGTCGACCGAGGCGATCGCGGCGGCGCCGGCAGCTGCGGCCGCGGGTGCCGGCTGTGTTGCGACGGCCGGCTGTCCTGCGGCAGCGGGTTGTACCGTGTCGATGATCGCGAGGAGTGTGGCGCCGGCCAGCGCTGCGCGGGCGAAGCGCTGGGATAGCGTGCGAGGGCTGTTCTGACGCATCAAGAAATCCCTTTCGCGGGTGTCGCGTCTACGGGGATACACCGATCATCGGACCCATCGTCACTACCCGCCGGGGCCGCCAAAATGGAGAGGTCCACTATGGACTCGTCTACCGGCTCCATGCCCGCGGAGCGGGGCATCGGTCGGTAAGCAATCGTGTTCGAACCGGTTCGACAGAACGATAAGCGGGGCCGACTCGTGGTGTCAAACATGTCGATGGTTTGCGGCGAAAGAAGAGCGCTATCCCGTGAAACTTTCAGGCCGCAACTGGGTGCCCCGCCGTCGGCGGTCCACTGGATGACCTGTACCCCGTCGTTAGTTGCGGCGCCGGAGACGTCGGCTAGCGGCGGCTGGCTGGGCATCCCGCACATTGAGCCTTCCGGGTAACCGGTTTGGTTGCTGTGGGTGACCTCTTCGCTGTATTAGCGCACCTTTGAGTTCATCACTGTTGCGCCAAGGTTTGTCAAGTAGATTCTTTTGTAGTTTGTTGATAGTTGATGGCGTGAAAGTTTCAGCAAAGGACAAAGCCGGAAGCAGGACCCTCTCGTCATGAAGTCGCGTAAGATCGTTCAGCTCGCGATCTGAAATTTCTCGGACACGACGCTGCCGGTGTCGTCGAGTTCTTTGTGGAGGTTGAGCACCCAGTTGCGCAGTGCCGCGGCGGCGGCGTTGACGTTGCCGACCTGGGGGACCGGGTCGATCGAGCCGGCGCCGATGGTGTGCAGCAGGATTGCCCGTGCCGGCCTCGCGCATCGCGGGCAGCACCGCCTTCGTGGCGACGATTGAAGGCGTCATCACCATCACCGCCACCGGCGACGACGCGCCCGGCAGCTGGCGGCGGCTCGTCGGACAGATGCTGCGTGCCTTCGCCGCCCCCGGCGCCCCGCTTCCGCCGATGCCGGATGCACCCGGCTCTCCCGCCCTCTACCGCGCCATGGCCCGCTTCGGGCAACCCTCGTCGAACGAACTGTGACACATCATCTCGATGTCCGCTTGTGTCAGGAATAAGTTCCCCCAAGGTCCACAGCAGCTCAGAGGCCGTCCACTTTGGAGTGGACGGCCCTTTTTGTTGCCCAGATAGCAGCAAAGTGCGGCAGCGGGCAGGGCGCCGTCGGCAACGGCTTGTCGTGGATTGGCGCTGCCGTGACGAATCCGGCCCGGTCATTCGCGTTGCCGGTGGGCACGCGAAGCAGCCCAATCGCGCAGACGCTCGGTGATCTGGGCTTCGTAGCCGTTTTGGGTGGGCCGGTAATACGTCTCGCGGTCCATGCCGCCGGGGAAGTAGTCGGCGCCGGAGAAGCCGTCGGCGGTGTCCGGGTCGTACTGGTAGTCCTTGCCGTAGCCGAGGTCCTTCATCAGCCGGGTCGGGGCGTTGAGGATGTGGGCGGGCGGCATGAGCGAGCCCGTGCGCCGGGCGGCGCGATGTGCCGCGTTGAAGCCGCGGTAGACGGCGATGGATTTGGGGGCGGTGGCGAGGTAGACGACGGCCTGGGCGATCGCCAGCTCGCCCTCGGGGGAGCCGAGTCGCTCATAGACGTCCCAAGCGGCGAGCGTCTGCTGGACCGCGTGCGGGTCGGCCATGCCGATGTCCTCGTTTGCGAAGCGGACCAGCCGGCGGGCCACGTACAGCGGGTCCTCGCCACCGTCGAGCATGCGGGCGAGCCAGTACAGGGCCGCGTCCGGGTCGGAGCCGCGCATCGACTTGTGCAGCGCGGAGATCAGGTTGTAGTGGCTCTCCTGCGCCTTGTCGTACAGCGGGGCGCGCTGCTGGACGTGGTGGGCGAGCGCGGTGGTGTCCAGCGGTGTCTCGGTGTCCGGGAGAGCCTGGAGCTGTTCGGCCATGTTGAGGAGGTAGCGGCCGTCGCCGTCGGCCATGGCGATCAGGGCGCGGCGGGCGTCGTCGTCCAGGGGCAGCGGGTGGCCGGTGAGCTGCTCGGCGCGGTCGAACAGGGTGGACAGTGCGGCTTCGTCGAGGCGTTTGAGGACGAGGACCTGGGTGCGGGAGAGGAGGGCGCCGTTGAGTTCGAAGCTCGGGTTCTCCGTGGTGGCGCCGATCAGGACGATCGTGCCGTCCTCGACGTAGGGAAGGAAGCTGTCCTGCTGGGCACGGTTGAAGCGGTGGATCTCGTCGACGAACAGCAGGGTGCCCTGGCCGATGCCCCGCCGGTTTCGGGCGGCGGCGAAGACTTTCCGCAGATCGGCCACACCGGAGAAGGTGGCCGACACCGATTCGAAGACCAGGTTGCCGCCGTCCGCGAGGAGCCGGGCGATGGTCGTTTTCCCGACGCCGGGCGGCCCCCACAGGATGGCGGAGCCGAGACGCTGCTGGGCGACCATGCGGCCCAGCGGGGCGTCCGGGGCCAGGAGGTGGTCCTGCCCGACGACCTCGTCCAGTCGCGTGGGGCGCAGGCGGTCGGCGAGTGGCCGGGCGGGCTCCTCGTCGAAGAGCGGCAGGGTCGGTTCCATCGGACTCTCGGGTCGGAGGCGGGACGTGTGCGGGCGAGACCAGCGTTGCACGGAACACCGACAAGCGAGGGCGGGGAGGCTCGCGGCGCTCAGCGAGCCCCGGGGCGGTCGCGTCGCGGCAGCCGCTCGACGACCAGGTCGTAGGAATTCTCGACCGCGTCGGTGACCAGTCGCTTGGTGATGCCGGGGCCCGGCCCCAGCGAGATCCAGTGGCGTTTGTCGAGATAGCGGCCCGGGGTGATCGAGGCGTAGCCGCGTTCTTGCGCGCGGGCGTGGTCGGGTTCGCACTTGACCGTGATGATCTGGTCGTCCAGGTCGTCGGTGACGATCAGGAACACCTTGCCCGCCACCTTGTACACGTCCAGGTGCGCGGTGAACGGGTAGCCGTGGTCGGTCCCGGGCAGGGCGAGGGCCGTGGCGCGCGCGGCGTCTTGGAGCCGGTCACCGGCCGCGCTCACCGGGCCGCCCGCGCGCCGCCGCCGTAGGTGTGCGGGTCGACGGGCTGCTCGGCCTTGGGCAGGTGGGAGACCACGAGCAGGTAGGAGTCGGTGACGAGTTCCTCGACCAGCTTCTCGTCGACGCCGTCCCCGCCCTCCAGCGTGATCCAGTGCTTCTTGTTCATATGGTAGCCGGGGGTGATGTGGCTGTTCTGCTTCCGCAGGGCGAGAGCCTCGCCTGGGTCCGCCTTGAGGATCACGACGGGGCGCCCCGGAACGTCGGTCATCAGCATGAACACCTTGCCGCGCACCTTGAAGACCTCCCAGCCGGGGCCGAAGGGCTGCTCCAGCTGAGCTCCGGGAAGTTCCTCCGCGCAGTCGGCGGCGGTCTTCTGCAGGGTCGATCCGTTCATGGTGATGAGCCTTTTCGGGTGGTGACGGTCTGTGGTGGCGACACGTCCCATCCTTCCCTCGAAACCGATCAAGAGGGCGGTAGGCTGCGGACACGTGATGGTCGACAAGCGACACCCCAGGGACAGCGAGCCGGTCGCGGTTCGGTTGTACGATTTCCAGCCGCCGGTCGGCACTCCGTACGGCCTCGAGGTGATCACCATCGAGGACTTCTTCGCCCAGCACGACGCCTGGCCGTGGAATCCCCCTGTTCCGGGCCGCGCCACCTTCCACTACCTCATCCTGGTCACCGACGGCGAGCTGCAGCACGACGTCGACCACGTCACGCGGACCGTCGCCCCCGGCCAGTGGTTGTGGGTACGTCCCGGGCACGCGCAGTGCTGGCACCCGCCCGGCGCCGCCCGCGGCCCGTTCATCCTGTTCGAGCCGGACGTGCTGACGCCCGCCACCGCCCGCCTGCTGGCCCCGCTCACCGCACACGACGCCCCCGCCGTGCTGAGCCCGCACCCCGACGACGCCCGCTGGCTCCAGCAGACGGCGTTCCAGCTCCTGGACGAACACCGGGCGCTCGGGCGCCGTCCTCTCGAAATTCACCACGCTCTGCGCCGCAGCCTGCTCGAATCGCTGCTGCTGCGCCTCGCCAACTCCGCCGGGATCGCCCCGGCCGGCGCGACGGCCGGCACGAGCCGCGGTGACACGTACGGACGGTTCCTGGACGCCTTGGAACTGCACTTCCGCGAACTACACCGGGCCGCGGACTACGCCGAGCTGCTCGGCTGCTCGGTCCGCACCCTCAGCCGCGCCGCCCAGGACGCCACCGGCAACGGGGTGCGTGAGCTCATCGACGAGCGGCGGCTGCTCGAAGCCCGGCGCCTGCTGGGAGACGCCCGGTGGGACGCCCGGACTGTGGCCGCCCACCTCGGCTTCACCGATCCCGCGAACTTCGGCCGCTTCTTCCGCGACCGCACCGGTCTCACTCCGGCCGCCTTCGCGGCACGCGACAGCACAACCCGCCCGTGAGCAGGGCGCCGCGCCCACCCGCGCACCCTGACCGTCCGGGCAACGGGCGCTCATGCTGCAGGCCTTCCGATCGATTCGGAGGTCCGCTCGGGCTGGGTCAGACCCAGTCGGGGACATGCTCTTCGGCGTAGCGGGCGCCGAATCCGCCTGGAGGATCTCGCGGCTCGCGGCGAGATCTCCCTCGGTGAGGGCGACGTCGGCCGCGCGGGTGTTTTCCTCTACGCGGGCGGCGCTCCGGGTGCCCGGGATCGGGACGATGTGCTCGCCCTGGGCGAGCAGCCAGGCCGGGGCGAGCTGGGAGACGGTG
This sequence comes from uncultured Actinomycetota bacterium, assembly GCA_963762765.1. Lineage (GTDB taxonomy): Bacteria > Actinomycetota > Actinomycetes > Mycobacteriales > Pseudonocardiaceae > Amycolatopsis. The sequence continues at coordinate 222,996 of CAVXMR010000023.1, read as the reverse complement.
ATGCCCTTGGTGGTGGCCAGCCGGCCGAGTCGGTCGACGGCTTCGACGTTCTTCTCGAAGTTGCCGGGCTGCCAGCGCGGATTGGTGTTGCGGAAGTCGGTGGGGTCGTACTGTCCCGCGGGCTTCGCGGTACCGGTGATGAAGCCGCCTCGTCGGGTGAGGTCCGCGACAGTACTGGGGAGGTCAGGGACGACGATGTTGAGGGATGGTGAATCGTGCTGGTTGGTGGTTGCGGGAGGCGTACGCGACGGTGCTCGCCCCGCCGGGGAGGTGGATGGTGAGCATTGCGTCCCGGTCCTCGACTTGCAGCCCGAGTACAACTTGGTAGAAGGTGCGGGTCGATTCCAGGTCGGTCACGGTGAAGGAGCTGTAGGCGTCGGTTGCGGTGTCGGTCATCGCGGGATCCTTACTCGCGGCTGGGACGACCTTTGGCCGGATGCCGGCGGCACAAGCGGGGCCCTCGCCATGCCGGAGAAACCTGGTCAGGCTGGGGCCCCGCAGGCTCCGCCGCGGTCAGGAGGCGATCCTTTCGGTCACGGTCTGGGAGAACGCCCAGTTGGAGTGCACGATGAGCCACTGTCCGCCGACGAGCCGGTAGCCGTGCGTGGCGTTCCAGGCGCGCCGCTGCTTCTCGTTGCCGTCCTCGTCGAGCACGTAGGTCTTCAGGTTGTAAGCCAGGACGGCGAAGTCGCCGCTGTCGCCGACGTGGACCGTCGGGTTGAGGTACTCACTGCGCACGATGTGCGGGTTGGAGTAGAGCGACGACAGCCACGCGACGGTCTTCTCTTTGCCGACGACGATGTTCTCGAGGATCGGGTCGAAGTAGCTCACCTCGTCCGCGAAGCCGTCCAGGTAGCCGCCCGGGTCGCCGACGCTGAAGCGTTCGTTGTACGACTTCTCCAGCTCGATGATGGTCTTGCTGACTTCTTCCTTGTTGACGCCCACGGCGTCCTCCCTTTCTTTGTGCATGCCTCAGCCGGTCCCTATCGGGCAACCAGGGGATGTGTTTCTTTCAGTCGTCCAGGACGACGACGTGCTTGCCCGGCGTGGTGCCGGATTCGAGGTCGGCCTGGGCGTCTCGGACCTGTTCCAGGCCGTGGTAGACCTTCGCGACCGGGACGGTGAGGCGCCCGGCGGCGATGGCCTGGAGCTGGTGGGCGAAGACGTCGGCCGGGAGGTCGGCGGCCTGCCCGCCGTAGGAGGTCAGGCGCACCCCGGTGGGGATCATGAACGGACTGAAGTCGGGGATCGTCCACTGGCCCGCCAGTGCTCCGGTGAAGCAGACAGTGCCGTGCCGGCGGACGGTGCGGAGGGTGTCGGCGAGGACCGAACAGCCCACCAGCTCCAGTGCGGCGTCGACGCCGTCCGGGATCAGCTCGCGCACCTGGTCGGCGAGGGTGCCGTTGTCGACGAGGGGATGGTCGACGCCCGCGGCCCGCAGTTCCCCGGCCCGGCCGGGGCTGCGGGTGGTGGAGAAGACGGTGGCGCCGAGGTCCTTCGCGATCGTGGCCGCGCTCAGCCCGACCGTGGAGGTGCCGCCGCGGATCAGCAGCGTCTGCCCGGCCTTGAGGTCCAGGCCGGCGGTCAGCGATCCGTAGGCGGTCTGGAACATCTCCGGCAGCGCGCCGACGACGTCCCACGGCAGGCTGGTCTCGAACGGGATGACCTGCCCTGCGGGGACGGTCACGTACTGGGCGTACGCGCCGTCGTACGAGCGGCCCATGCCGCCCATCATCGTGGCCACCTGCTGTCCCGGCCGCAGCCCGCTGTCCTCGTCGGCCTCATCGACCACGCCGACGCCCTCGATGCCGGGCACACGCGGGTAGGTGACCTCCGCATCCGACTCGCCCTTGCGGGTGGTGACCTCGGACTCGTTGACGCCGAACGCCTTCACCCTGATCCGCACCCAGCCGGGCTTGCGGACGGGCACCGGCACATCCTTGATCTCCAGTGCGTCGAGGCCGCCGGGCCGGGTGACGACGACGGCCCGCATCGTCGCCGGTGCGGCGTCGCCGGCTGCTGTCGATTGGCTCATGCCGAACTCCTTGTTCTGTTCGTCCCCCGGAAGGTGAAGGCGGAGCCGTGGCTCCAGGCAGGTGCCCGGGTGATCAGTCAGTGGCGTGATGACCGTCAGGGGCGGTCGATGCCCTCCCACAGGTCGAGGGCCGCTGGTAGTGGGCGGTGGCCTCGAAGGGCGGGTTGCCGACGCTTTCCGAGGTGGGCAGGTCCGTGACGGCGGGCCACAGGCGGGTCTGCTCGCCGGTGGCGAAGTCGAGCACGATGTCGCGGATACGCGTGTCACGCTCGGCCTGTTCGGCGCTGCGGCCCGGCTGTTCCTGGCCGACCAGGGCGTACATCTCGGTGCCGTGCACGGCGGGCGCGCCCTCGGCGGGCCCGATCAGGAGGAGATGGGCGTTGCCGCCCGCGGCGGCGTGGGCCAGGGCACCGCGGGCCGCGGGGAGCGCGAAGAGATAGTCCGCCATGACCGCGGCGCGGACCTCGGCCGGGGTGCGGCCGTCCTGGTCGTAGGCATCGACGATCTTCTTCGCGCGGGAGCGGGAAATGCGCCACCCCGCGACCTCGTCGGTGACGCGGTCGAGCGTGTGCGGGTCGAACCGGTCGAGGTCGTTCGCCACCCACCAGCCCATGTCGTCGCTGGCCATGCTCAGCAGCACGTCGACGTCGCGGTGCGCGCCCGAGGCCAGGACGTCCATGGGGTGGGCGTGCACCACCGCGCCGGGCTGTCCGATGTCCAGGACGACGCCGGTGGCCTGGTTGTCCACCCCGCCGCGGACTCCGAGGTCCGTCGGACAGACCTTGCGCAGGGCGGCCACCAGGGAAGCCGGGTCGAGGTCGATCAGCTTGTCGGGGTTGTCCGCGACGCCGAGTTCGGTGACGAACCGGTGCGCGAGCTCCTCGGCCCACCAGGCCGGGATCGATACGAGCGGGCCCGCCGGAGAACCCGGCCAGGCGCCGGTACAGGCCGTCCGCGGAGGAGGCACCGAGCAGCCCGAACGTGGAGTAGGCGCCGGCGCTGTGGCCGTAGACGGTGACGTTGCCGGGGTCGCCGCCGAAGTGCGGCGATGTTCTGCTTGATCCAGGTGAGCGCGGCGATGACGTCCTGCAGGAAGAGGTTGCTGGCCTCGGCGAGCCGCCCGCCGTACTGCGAGAGCGAGAGCGCGCCCAGCGCACCGAGCCGGTAGTTGACCGACACGCCCACCACGCGCCCCGACGCGGCGAGACCGGCGGCGTTCGAGGTGATCTGCGTGTTCGCGCCGTACTCGAATCCGCCGCCGTGGATGTACACGGCCACCGGCAGCGCCTTCGCGGCCGGCTGCTCGGGAGCCCACACGTTCAGGTTCAGGCAGTCCTCGCCCATCCCGCTGTCCGCTTCGAGCCAGTCGCCGCTGTCGGGCTGGACGGAGACGACGCCCTTGCGGTCATAGGGGCGGTCCGGATCGAAGCTCCGCGACCACGGGGCGGCGGTATCGCTCGGCGGTGGCGTACGGGATTCCCCACCAGGACCGCACCCCTGGTGCAGTCGGGGCCTTGGGTGCGGTCGCGGTCATGACGTGTCCTTCCGGCGCGGTTCAGGTGTTCGCGCGGTGGGTCGGTGGCTGGTGCTCGCTCTCGATCATTGCCCGGGATTCGACGCATCGTCCGGCAGGCATCGGTCACCTGATGGTCACCAGGTGACACTTCTCCGCCTAAATGGCAACCGCTAAGCTTCCTCAAGGTCCACGCATCGGAGGCTCGTGCCCGCGGAGGGCGCGGGCCTTTGCGTTCCGCGTGTTCTCTGGGGTGCAACCCTCAGACCCCGTCCGGGGGCGAGCCCCGGACCTCCGCGCGTGGTCGCGGTGAGTGCCCGTCGTGACGTTGAGGACTGACTCGACGCGCCGATAGTCGAATCCGATTTTTTTCCAGCCCGATTCCCGGACCTCGTCGGCTCGAGCAAGTTGAGCCGGCTCAACCTGCCGACGAGACGGGAACGTCAGCTGGGCTGATAGTTGTGCCCGTTTGGCTTGGGCACAACTGGCCTTCGGCAATTGAAGCCTGCTCCGCTGGGTCACGAGCTGACCAAAGGCATTGGTGCCGTGGCTGGCGACTCGCTTGACGTTTCGTGCTTTTTCGGACACGGGTTCGAGGGTTCACGGTGATGTCTGTTCGGTGATCTTCCGATCCCGATTGCTGGTACCGTCGCGTTCGGCTCGGGTCTTGCGGTACTTCACGCCCGCTTTATCGGCTGGGTAATTGCGGATGCCCGCGCGGCGCGGATCCCGGCTCACTTTCACCGGTTCGGCGAGTGGGCCTGCGCTCGCGGGCCGTGATCATCAAGTGCAGCCTGCCGCGAGCCGGCGGGGTTTTGGGATCGGTTGCGTACCACGCTGACCTGGGTGTACGTCTCGGCAGGCCATGTCGGCCATGCTGACCTGCTGCCGATCGCGGACAGTGCGGTGATCGGCTGGATTGCCTGGCTGTAGTGCGATTTGGTCGTCGCGACATTCGCAGTCAACGCTAGTGGACTAGTGCGGCAGCACTTATCGTGACAAGGAGTAGCAAGAGGTCGTGATGTGCGTCACATTAGTGGGTGCTCGCTTGTCAACACGAAGACTGAGTTAGTTAGCTGGGTTACGTTCGGGCTACGATCTGGGGGAGATGTTGCTGTGGCTAGGGGTTCAATGGTCGGCGACGTCGCGCGCAACGGTGTGGGTTTGCGTGAGACTTCGCAGGGTCCACTTTTTCAGGCCTCGGCAATGAGTAATTTATCGGCCGGCACCTTACTGAAAGGTTACCGGCAGATTGCGCGTGATCGCGCGACTCTTTGACGAGTTCACCATTTCCACAGCGAATATCGGGTCTATGGCGACTTGCCTGGTCAACGTTGTCAGGCTCAGCCGTAGCCGCATGCGCGTGCACTGGTCACAGGGGGAAACGATGAACGAATCGACAACGCGCGAACGACCGGCACATCCACCACGTCACATCGTGATCATCCATCGGTGGCGTGCCGCGTACGCTGACTACGAGTCATATCTTGATCACACCGTCGACACGGTCACCTACGTCACGACGTCCGTCGGTGCGGACCGGGTGCCGGGCGCTGCCGCGGGCATCGCGATCGTGTCGTCGACGGACAATCTGCCGGAGGTCCGGGCCGCGGTCCGCGATCTGGCGGGCGAGCACGGTTCGCCGGACGCGATCGTCGCCCTCAAGGAAGACGACCTGCTCATCGCGGCGAAGCTGCGGGCCGAATGGGACTGTGCCGGGGACCGGCCGGCGGATCTCCTGGTCTTCCGGGACAAGTACGTCATGGCAAGCGCCGTCGCCGGGCAGGGTCTTCCGGTACCCGCGTTCGCCGAGGCACCCGGAGCCGAGGCCGTCTTCGACTTCGCCGAAGAGCACGGCTGGCCGTTGATCGTGAAGCCTCGTCTGGGCAGCTCGAGTGCCGGTGTGCTGCGTCTGGAGGGGCCGGCCGATGTGGCGGACGTACCCTTCGACGGACCCGAATCGTTGCTGGTGCAGGTGTGCGACCCGAACCCGATCTATCACGTGGACGGCGTCTTCGTGGGTGGCCGGGTAGTCGCATTTCGTGCTTCGCGGTACGTCAATACCTGCTTGGGTTTTCGTAACGGGGTGTTCCTCGGTTCGGTGGAGGAGGACGACCCGGTACGTAACGCCGCGATCGGGTCGTGGACAGATCGGTTCCTCAGCGCGTTCGGTGTGGACGCGCTGGTGTTCCATCTCGAATTGTTCCTGGAACAAGAGGCCGGAAGAGAACCGACCTGCACGTTCCTGGAGGTCGGCGCCCGGGTCGGGGGCGCCGAAATTCCCTTTCTGTGGCGCGATGTCCATGGCTACGACCTGATGGCGGCGGCGATGCGCATCCAGCTCGGCGAGCCGGTCGAACCGCCGGAGCTGGGAGAGGTCGCCGAGGTCGCGGGCTGGCTGCTCGCGCCGGCTCCGGCGCAGCGCCCTTGCCGGATCAGCAATGTCACGCCGATGGTCGGCCGTGAACCAGGGCCGTACGCCGAGGAACTTCCGCAGATCGGCGACGTCGTGCCCCTGGCCGATGCCTACTACGAGCACGTCGGCGGCCGCTTCCGGTTTCGCGGCCTGACCAGCGGGGATGTGGAGAAAGCAATCCTGCTGACCGCCGCCGATTTCCAGGTCAGCGGTGATTCCTTGTGACCAAGATCGGTGAGCGGATGTGCTGATGCTGTTCGCGCACCGCCGGCCCATTCATGACCGCGAGGCTTCTACACAAACGTTTCCTGGGGGAACACAATGACCATTCGGGTGCTCATCTGTGACCAGCTACCCGTGATCGCGGACGGTCTCAAGACCCTCCTCGACGTCGTGCCGGAAATCGACGTGGTCGGCACGACCCACAACGGTATGGAGGCAATCGTTCTCGTCCGGACCATGCGGCCCGACGTCGTGGTTACCGACCTGAATCTCCAGACCATCTCCGGCCTGGAAATGATCCGCCGGCTCGGCAAAGAGGACGAGCCGCCCAACGTAGTCGTCTTCACCTTGTCCGACGCCGACAAGACGGTCAGCGACGTGCTGCACGCCGGGGCCAGCTGCCTGCTGGGCAAGGACGCGAGCCCGCAGGAGCTGATCACCGCGATCCACGCGGCCGCCGCGGGGCAGACGATGCTCGCGCCGAGCATCGCGCAGCGCCTGGTCAGCTGGTTCCTCGCGCAACCGGAGCCGCAGGAGACCGTGCTGTGCCCGGAGGTGACCGAGCTGACCCCGCGGGAGCGGGAAGTGACCAAGATGGTCGCGCAGGGCATGTCCACCGAGGAGGTGGCGCAGGAACTGACCATCGGCGAGGCCACCGTCCGGACCCACCTCTACCGGGTGCGCACCAAACTCGGCGTCCGAGACCGTGCCGAGCTCGTTTCGCTGGCCTATCGGACCGGGCTCATCCACTCGGCGGGACAGTCTCTCGGCGAGGAAGCCGTCGCGTCGCCGAGAGGTCTGCGCGCAAGCTGATCCACCGTGGCCGGCCGTCGGGGAATTCCTCGACGGCCGGCCATGCGCGTCAATCCCGGGTTTCCTCGCCAGGACGTCCTGCGTTGACTTTCCGGCGTCGCGACTGCGTATTTCTCTTACTCGATCCAAGTCCACCCGTGTCACCCTGGTGCCCAACGAAGGTGGCGAGGGGAGCTACGCAGGATGACACTCGATCACGCGGTCACCGAGAGGTACTTGGCGCGGCTGGGACGCATGCGGGGTCCGGTTTCCGACACCGAACTCAGTCTTGCCTACACCGGCGGAAAGTACGCCTCTCGCCCGGTGTTCTTCCCCGCGGCCGCGATCCACCGGCTGTGCCGGGACCTGGAAGTGCTGCGTGGCGCTCTCTTTCGCCTGCCTGAGCTGCTGTTCGGCGGCGACCTGGCCGCGTTCGCCGCCGCGAACGGGATGGACAAGGTGCAGACCCGTGCCATCGAGCGCGCCTCCGCCGGTGTGCCGGACGTTCGAACCAGCATGGGGCGAGCGGATCTCTACGTCGATCAGTCGGGGTTCCGCGTCCTGGAATTCAACCTGGGCAGCACGATCGGATACGACAGCGGAGACATCGGCCGTGGCTTCCTGGAGGATCCCGAATTCAGCCGGTTCGCGGCGGAGGAGGGACTCCAGCACATCGACACGCTGACGGAGCAGGTGCGCACGTTCCGGCAGGAGATGGGCTTGGCGCCGGACGACCGTCCCTTCATCGCGCATGTCGAATGGCCCAAGTACTACGAAAAGTGCGTGCCGTACATGGACGCGCTCTGCAAACGCTGGCAGGGGCACGGGCTGGACGTGCGACCGTGTCACATCGGGCAGCTCGAGCGGCGGGATGGCCGGCTGTGGCTGGAGGATCGGCCCGTCGACATCGTCTACCGGCAATTCATGATGGAAGACCTGGTCGACGACAACGCGGCCGAGTTGCTGGAACCCTTGCTGGGAGCGGTGGAAAGCGGCGAGGTCCGCATGTTCACCTCACTGGAGTCGGAACTGTACGGCAGCAAGGCGTCGCTCGCGATGCTCTCCAACCGCGCGCACCGAGACCTGTTTTCGGAGACCGAGCTGGATGTCATCGACCGCCTGCTTCCGTGGACCTGCTCGTTGACGGCCAAGCCTGGCATTTTGCCGGACGGCACCGAAGGTTCGCTGCTGGACTATGCGGTGGCCAACCAGGCCGAGCTCGTTCTCAAGCCCACGCTGCTGCACGGCGGCCATGGCGTGGTGCCGGGCTGGTCATCGAAGGTCACTCCGGAAACCTGGCGCGAAATGCTGGTCGACGCCCTGGACGGCCCCTACGTGCTGCAGAGCCGGATCCACCCGGTCCCCGAACTCTTCGGGGAGCCGGACGGCGGTTTTCAGCCCTGGATCGTGGCGTGGGGAGTGGTCACGATGGCCTCCGGATACGCCGGCGTGATGACCCGTTGTGCCCGCGTGGGCAGCGGGGTGGAGGTGCTCAACTTCGGCAGCGGAGTGCTGGTCGGTTCCGGGTTCCCGGTCGGCCCGGACGCGTGACGCCCCAGGCAGCCTCGCCAGGTGCCACTCGGGCCTCGTGAGTGGTAAGTGTCGTTCTAACGACACTTACCACTCACGAGACCCGACCCGCGGCCCGCGAGCCTCTGCCTTGGCTGCCGATACCCCCTAGAAACGTAAGATGCCCCACCGGCGAGATCGCCGGTGGGGCACCTGTGTTCGGCCTGGGTTAGGGGCGATCGTCGACGTAGAGGTAGTCGCGTTCGAGTTCGCGCAGCTTCTCGTAGTCGGCCTCCAGCTCGTCCAGTTCGTCGGCGATCAGGAAGACGAATCCCGGCTGCGTCGCGAAATCGACCGTCCGAACCAGCGCCTGCCCCTCCGGATGCAACAGAACGGCGTGGGCGCACGACGGGAGCGCGCGGACGGCGGCCATCTTCTCGGGTGACGGGGAAACGCCGCCGTCGGTCAGGTTGATGAGATTCACGAAACGAATGTGGCGCAGCAGCCGGTACACGCTGGTGGGCAAGCGGTTGAACTCGTCCGGGTTGCCGACCGACATCCCGAGCAGGTCGAGCTGATGGGATTCCAGGGCACGTTCGAGAATCTCCGGCACCGAACCGCCGCCGATGCGGGCGGCGCACTCGACCAGCACCGGTCCGTCGGCGGTCATCATGATCTCGATGTGGCTGGCACCGTTGCGGATCTCCAGTGCGTCGAGAACCTGGTGGCCATAGCGTTCCAGGGCCACGACGTTCGGGTCGTCGGGCGACACCGCGTCGGTGTGGGCATGGAGGGTGTGGCCGCCGGCGATCTTGGTTTTGTGGTACCGCCAGATTTCGACCGTGTGGTGCTTGCCGTCACGGCTGACCGCGTTGATGAAATACTCGGTGCCGTCGAGGAACTCCTGAGCCAGCACCACCGTGTTCGGCTTGGCGACCCGGTCGGTGCTGCTCATGATCTGGCGGTGGACGGCGCGAACCTGTTCGGCGGTGGAACACGCGACCACGTTGTCCCGGCCCGCGCTGGAAACCGGCTTCAGGACGACGGGATAGCCCGCGGTCTGCTCGGCCCATGCGACGATCTCGTCGGCGTCCGAGGAGACGATGGTGTTCGCGTGCACCATTCCGGCATCGCGCATCGCCAGGACCATCTCGTATTTGTTGCGGCGGGAATCCGGCCGGGTCATTCCGTTGCCGGGAGTGCCGAGTTCGGCGGAGAGCCGGTCGGCCAGCTCGACGCCCGACTCGCCGCCGGCGACCACGCAGCTGACGTCCCATTTGCGCAGTGCGGCCGCTGTTGCCGCGATGTCACCTTCGAAGCGAATGTCGTCGAGGTAGCCGTCGGGGAACTTCGCCTTGACCGTGTGCACATCGGGATGCAGGGACCGGACGTGCACGCACTCCGCGCCGTGCTGGTTCATGGCGGGCACGAGCTGGTGCCCCGTCGCGTAACCGTCGACCAACGCCACGCGCGTCGTTTGTGTGCGGGAACCAGTTGACATCGTCAGTTACCTCCGGGTGGGGCCGCGAAGTCTCAAAATAGCCCCGGCCGGGCCGGGCGCAGGTAAGCGAAATCCGCACGGGCACGGAAAGAACGTCAGCGCGATGCGTCTTCGCCGGGAAGCTTGCCGTGGACGCGGGCGGTGCCGAAGAGTCCGTAACGTTCGGTACCGCGGCGTGAAATCAGGTTTGATCAGCTGAACTTGCGGAAGGGTATCGATATGACCGCTGACGTCATGTCCACTCAGGACTACATCACCCTCGCCGAGCGCTGGGGCGCCAGCGATTACATCCCGTTGCCGGTGGCACTCTCGCACGGCGAAGGCGCTTGGGTGACGGGTGTGGACGGTCGGCGGTATCTCGATCTCCTCGCCGGATACTCCGCGCTCAACTTCGGCCACCGGCACCCCGAGATCGTCGCCGCGGCGAAGGCGCAGCTCGACCGGCTGACGCTGACCAGCCGGGTGTTCCACCACGACCAGTACGCGCCGTTCTGCCACGAGCTGGCCGAACTGACCGGAACCGAGCGGGTGCTGCTCTCCAATTCCGGTGGTGAGGCCGTGGACTCGGCCGTGAAGATCGCCCGGAAGTGGGCCTACCAGGTCAAGGGTGTGCCCGAGGGCGCCGCCGAGATCATCGTCGCGGACTCGAACTTCCACGGCCGCACCACGACCATCATCTCGTTCTCCACCGATCCGAACGCCCGCAAGGAGTTCGGTCCGTTCACCCCCGGCTTCAAGGTCGTACCCTACGGCGACATCGACGCGCTGCGCGCGGCGATCACCGAGAACACGGCCGCGGTCCTGCTGGAGCCGATCCAGGCCGAGGCGGGCGTCATCATCCCGCCGAAGGGGTACTTCACCGAAGTCCGTCAGCTGTGCGACGAGAACAACACGCTCTTCGTCGCCGACGAGGTCCAGTCGGGCCTCGCTCGCGCCGGCGCGACGCTTGCGCTGGACCACGAAGGCGTCCGGGCGGATGTCTACACCGTGGGCAAGGCGTTGAGCGGTGGGACCATGCCGGTTTCCGCGGTGATCGGCCGGGCCGACGTCATCGGGGTGATCAAGCCGGGCCAGCACGGCTCGACCTTCGCCGGCAACCCGCTGTCCTGCGCGGTCGGCCGGGCGGCGGTGCGACTGCTGGCGACCGGGGAGTTCCAGGAGCGATCCCGCGAACTCGGTGCCTACCTGAACGATCGGCTCGCCGAGGTCGAGAGCGTCGCTGAGGTCACCGGTCGTGGCCTGTGGGCCAACGTGCAGATCGCGGAAGGGCACCCGACCGGACGTGAGGTGGCCGAGGGGCTGATGGAGCGCGGTGTGCTGTGCAAGGTCGCCGGGGAGAATCTGCGGTTCTCGCCGCCGCTGGTGATCACTCGTGAGGAGATCGACCTCGCCGTGACCGCGATCGCCGAAGTGCTGGGATGACACCGGACAGGAGAGAACTTGTGAGCGACTTCGCGGGTCTGGTGGCGATCGTCACCGGTGGTGCGGCGGGAATCGGTCTGGCCACGGCGAAACTGCTGCGCAGCAGGGGTGCCGAGGTCGCCGTGCTCGATCTCAAGCTGGACGGGCTGCCGGACGGCATCGTGGGCATCGAAGCCGATGTCACCGACGACGCCCAGGTCAAGTCCGCGGTGGACGCGGTGGTCGAGCGGTTCGGCCGGCTCGACGTGGTGGTGAACAACGCCGGGATCGGCGCGGTCGGGGACGTCACCGTGAACAGCGACGACGAGTGGCTCCACGTGCTGGACGTCAACGTGGTCGGCATGGTCCGGGTCGCCCGGCACGCGGTGCCGCACCTGCGGAACTCGCCCGCCGCGGCCATCGTCAACACGTGCTCGATCGTGGCGTGGGCGGGGCTGGAGAAGCGGGTGCTGTACTCGGCGAGCAAGGGCGCGGTGTACGCGCTGACGCTGGCCATGGCGGCGGACCACCTCCGCGAGGGGATCCGGGTCAACTGCGTCGCGCCGGGTTCCGCGGACACCCCGTGGATCGACCGGTTGCTCGAGAAGACCGACGACCCGGAGGCCGAGCGGGTCGCGCTCAACGCGCGCCAGCCGATGGGGCGTCTGGTGTCGGCCGACGAGGTGGCCAACGCGATCGCGTATCTGGCGAGCCCGTTGTCGGGATCGTCGGTGGGCACGGTGCTCGCCGTGGACGGCGGCACGCACGGCCTGCGGCTGCGGCCGCCGTCTCAGGAGGGCACCAAGTACTGAGCTCGCTGAAGGGGACTTTCCTCGCGTCAGACGTGAGGAAAGTCCCCTTCGTCGTTGGCGGGGAGCGGGCGGCCTCACCAGGAGCAGCTCGGGTCTCGTGAGTGGTAAGTGACGTTAGAACGTCACTTACCACTCACGAGACCGAGCCCCGCCCGGCCGCAGCTGTCTCAGTTCTCTTGTGATTGCGCCGCGGTGAGGCGGGCCGCGCCGACCAGGCGCCACAGGGCCGCGCTTTCGCCCCAGCGGGCGGACTCGGCCGCGGCCAGGAGGAAGTAGCGGTGCAGGCCGAGTTCCGGGGTCATCGCGCGGACACCGCAGCTCTGCATGCACGCCCGCACCACGTCGCGCGCGGTCTCCGCGGCCATCGCCAGCGCCGCGATCGGTGCGGTGCCTTCCTTGTCCTGCCCCGAATCGATCAGCCAGGCTCCGCGGTAGACCGACGCGCGGGTGGCGCGCAACGCCACTTCGGCTTGTGCCAGCGGGAAAGCCACGGCCGGCAGATCTCGCAGTCTGGTGTCGAACTGCCGCCGCTCACCGGCGTAGCGCACGGCGATCCGGTGGGCGCCAGTCGCGATGCCGAGCAGGTAGGCGGCCTGCCGCAGGCGGGCCCGTGCCAGCGGGCCGGTGAGCGAATCGTCAAGCTTCGCAACGACGTCCGCGCTGGTGACCGGCGTCGCGTCGAACCGCGCGACCGGCGGCCGGCAGCCCGTCTCCACGGTGAAGCCGCGCGACACCGACACGAGCACCGGCTCGTCGATCGTCGTGGCCACCAGAACACCCGCGCCGGCATGGCCGTCGAGCACGCCGGTGCCGGTCAACACCCAGCCGCCGGCGTGCGGGGTAGCGGGAATGCCGGGCAACCTCTCGAACCCGGCCAGCGCGGTTCCCGCAGGACAGCCGACATCGGCGGCCAGCGCGTCCGCCCGGTAGGGGTTTCCGCGGGCCGCGTACCCGAGTTCCTCGCTGACCAGCACCCCTGCGGTCAGGCCGAGGTCGAGGCCGCCCAGGGCGGCGGGGCGCTCGAAGGCCGCGACATCCAAGCGGTCGAGGGCTGGGCGGGCCGCGTCGGCCACCGGCGTGCCGTGCACCTCGGAGCTCACGGGAATGGTGGCGAGCGCCGAGCGCAAGGCCTTGCGCAGCTGGACGAGGAGCGGATCGGGGGTCAGGTCCATCTCAGGACTTCTCCTGTCCTAGGGAGTCGAAGGTGGCCGCGACGATCTGCAGCATCACCTCGGAGGTACCTGCCGACAGCGTGAGCCCCGGCGCCTCCCGATAGGCCGAATCCAGGATCGTGGCCGCGGGAGTGCGGTTCGCGCGCTGCTCGGCGGTCGGGAGATCGGCGGCCCACAGCGCGATGCTCTGGGCGAGTTCGCTGCTGTGGTACTTGGCGACGGCGGCAGCCACCGGGTCGACCTGGCCGGCTGTGAGCCCGGTGAGCACCTCCCACGCGAGGGCGTGGTCGGCCGTGAGCGCGCCGTCCCAGCGGCCGATCTGCTCGAGATAGGCGTCCGGCTCGCGATCGGCCACCGTCTCCAGCGCGGCGTCGAGCCAGCGCTCGGCCTTGAGGTAGTAGTCGAGGCCGGTGCGTTCGATGGCCAGTGCCTCGTTGAGCAGCGGCCAACCCTGGTCGCGGGGCCCGAGGAGGTCGTCGCCGGACACTCGCACCGAGTCGAGGTCGACGCGGTGGAACTGCTCGTCGCTGACCCCGGGGATCACCGTCACCGTCACGCCGGGGGCGCGCAGATCGACCAGGAACAGGCTGATTCCCTGGTATTTCCCCGCTTCCGGCGTGGTGCGGGCCGCGCACAGGCCCAGGTCGGCGAACCTCGTCTTGAGGCTGAACACCTTCGTGCCGGTGATCCGGTAGCCGTCCCCGTCCGGTTCGGCCACGGTCCGCAGCGCGCCGAGGTCCGATCCCGCGTCGGGTTCGGTGTACAGCACCGACGCGAATCGTTCACCGCGAGCCAGCGCGGGCAGGTGCCGCCGCTTCTGCTCGGCGCTGCCCGCCATCAGCAGAAACTGGCCGACGATCTGGATGGTGTTGACGTGCAACGTGTCCGGCACACCCGCGCGTACCAGTTCCTCGGCGACGATCGCGGCGTCGGTGAGCGGACGACCGGCACCGCCGAACTCGGCAGGCCAATGCACAGCGAGCAGTCCGAGTTCACCGAGCACGCGGTACAGCTGCCGCTGGTCCGGCTCGACGCCATCGGCGGCTGTGGCGTCGGCAATCGCCGCCCGGACTGCAGGCGCGTGCAGTGCCTGCCGCACCTCTGCCCGGAACTGGTGCTGTTCCTCGGTAAACCCGAACCGCATTTTCCGTCTCCTCAGCGGGTGATCGCCCGTTCGATCTCGGCGACGATCCGGCCCAGCGCCGGTTCGGTGAACAACGTGTAGTGGTCGCCGGGCAGGACGTGGCTCTCGAACCGGCCCGTGCACACGTTCCGCCAGCGCTCCACCACGCCACCGCCGGAGACCGCCAGCAACGTGACCGGCCCGTCGTACGGACCCGACGGCTGATATGTCTGCAACGCCAGCGCGGCGGCCCGGAAGATCGCGTAGCGGCCGGCCAGCTCGTCATCGCTCAGCCGCAGGTCGACGTCCAGCGAGGCCAGCGTTTCCCTGATGTCGCCCGCGTCCGGATCGTCCAGCACCGCACGGACCCGCGGGCCGTCCTGCCCGGCGAGCCTGGCGACGTCGTGCACGAACCGTTGCCGCACCATCGGTTCGTCGAGCGGGACGAGGTCGCCGTCGTCCCAGGCATCCAGCAGCAGCACCGGTGGCCGCATCCCGGTGTCGCGCGCCAGCAGCCGCGCGACCTCGAACGCGAGCACGCCGCCGTAGGACCACCCGGCCAGGCAGAACGACTCCGGCAGCTCGGTCAACGCCGCGGCGATCCGGGCGGCGACCGTGGCGACGACGTCATCGGGAGCCACTTCGGCGTCCCCCGGAACGGCCGGGAATCCGGCCACGCCAAGGCCTTCCGACAGCGCCCTGACCAACGGCATGTAGCAGAACAGCTCACCGCCGGACGGGTGCAGCAGGATGACTCGCGGCGGGCTGGGCGGCCGCATCAGCACCTCGGCCCGGCCGTTCCCGGACAGGCCTTCCAGCAGGTCGAGCGGATCGTCGACATCGACCCGCGCGGCCCGCACCGTGTCGATGATCGTCGCCAGATGGGCGACGGTGGGTGAGATGAAGAAGTCGCCGAGCGGGATCTCCACCCCGAACCGGCGGTTGATCGCCGACAGGAGCTGCGCGGCTTGCAGGCTGTTGCCGCCCGCCTGGAAGAAGTCGTCGTGTACGCCGAGCCGGTCGTTGCGCAGGACCGGGGAGAGGACCTCGGTCAGCAACGTGCGTTCGGTGCCGGTGCGCGGCTCGTCGACCGGTCCGGTGCGGGCCGAGCCCGGGTCCGGCGCGGGCAGCCGGCGCCAGTCGACCTTGCCGCTGCTGGTGAGCGGAAGTTCAGTCAGGACAACGAAGAGCGACGGGATCATGTACGACGGCAGCAGCGCGCCGAGATGCTCACGCACCGACGGCACCTGCTGCTCGTCGAGCCGGGTCAGGTAGCCGACGAGGTGTTTCTCGCCGTTGTCGTCGGTCCACACCCGGACGCTGACCGGCCCGATGCCGGGGAAACCGGCCAGTGCCGACTCGATCTCGCCCAGCTCGATCCGCAGGCCGCGGATCTTGACCTGCTGGTCGAGCCGGCCGATGAAGACCAGCCGCCCGTCCGGCAGCCGCTTCACCAGGTCGCCGGTCCGGTACAACCGGCCGCCCGGCGCGGTGCCGAACGGGTCGGTGACGAACTTCTCCTCGGTCAGCTCCGGCCGGTCGAGGTAGCCGCGAGCCAGCCCCGCGCCCCCGATCACCAGCTCGCCCGGCACGCCGATCGGCACCTGCCGCAGGCGGTGGTCCAGCACGTGCGCCACGTGGTTGGTCATCGGCAGGCCGATCGGCGGCGAAGCGTCCCACGTCCCCGTGCACTCTTCGACGATCATCGTCACCGTGCATTCGGTCGGCCCGTAGCCGTTGAACAGCCGCCGGCCCTGGTTCCACCGGTTCACCAGCTCGCCGCTGAACGCCTCGCCGCCGACGAAGGCGATCCGCAAGTCGGGGAACTTCTCCGGCGCCAGCAACGGCATCACGGTAGGCGGGAGGTCGATGACGGTGATCCCGGCCCGTTCCATCAACGCCTGGAGCCGGTCGATGGACAGCCGTTCGTCCTCGGTGGTGACGTACAGCCGCGCTCCGGTCAGCAACGCGGAGAACGTTTCGAACACCGAGACGTCGAAGGTGATCGACGCGAACCCGAGCACCCGGTCGGCCGGGGTCAGGTCGAACAAGTCCTTTGTGGAGTCGATGAAGCTGACGACGCCGCGGTGTTCGAGCAGCACGCCCTTCGGCTTACCGGTGCTGCCTGAGGTGTAGATGATGTACGCGATGTCATCGGGCTTCGCGGCCGCCGGCGGGTTTTCCGCCGGCAGCGCGGCCAATTCCTCGCGGACGTCGTCGAGCGTCACGACGGGCGCGGCGACCGCTTCCACGGCTGCGGCGACGGCAGCGTGCGCGAGCACCATGTGCACTCCGGCGTCGGCGGCGATCTCCGCGACTCGCCCGGGCGGGTGTGTCGGATCGAGCGGCACGTACGCGGCGCCGGCCTTGAGCACCGCCAGCATCGCCGTCGTCAGGTCCACGTTTCGGCGCAGGCACAGGCCGATCCGCGCACCCGGCTGCGCACCGCGTTCCCGCAGCAGGGCAGCCAGCCGGTTGGCCCGCGCGTTGAGCTCGGCGTAACTGAACTCGACGTCCTCGACGACGACGGCCACGCTGTCGGGGGCCTCCGCGACTCGCGCCTCGAACTCTGCCACCACAGTCGTTTCGCGGATCGGCCGCATCGGGCCGCTGCCTACTTCGGTGAGGGCCTCCCGCTCGGCGACGCTGAGCACGTCCGCGGCGGACAGCGGCGCGTCCGGGTCGGCGGTCAGGGTGTACAGCAGCTCGTCGTAGTGGCGGGCAAACCTGGCGATGCTTTCGCTGTCGAACAGATCGGTGGTGAACTCGACCTCGATGGAATCCGCCGGATCGACGAAGGTCCAGCTCATGTCGAACCGCGCGGTGTCACCGCCGAGGATGTCCTCCGAGGTCACAAGCCCCGGCAGACTGGGGGCGACGGCCGCGTCCCGCACGGCGAACGCGATCTGGCAGATCGGGGCGCGAGAAGGGTCGGCGGGCAGGTTCATCGCCTCGACCAGTTTGCCGAACGGCAGGTCGCCGTCCTGCTTGATCCGTCCAACCAGCTCGCGGAACGTCGGGTCGTCGGCGAGATTCCCGCGCACCACCGCCAGGTCGGCGAAACACCCGATCACCGAGGACACGCTGTCGTGCCGCCGGTTCGTGATCGGCGAGCCGATCACGAGGTCGGTGTGACCGGAATAGTGGTGCAGCAGGGTGAAGAACGCGGCGACGAGGACGTCGAACGAGGTCGTTCCCTCGTCACCGGCCAGTTTTCGGGCCCGCTCGGCACCTTCGGATCGGAGCTGGAATCCGTTGACCGCGCGGACGTTGCCGAGCGTGTCGCCGCGTGGCCGGTCGGTCGGGAACTCCAGCACTTCAACGCCCGCGAGCGCGTTCCGCCAGTGCGTGGTCAGGCGGTCCAGCTCGTCGTTACCGAGCCGCTCCCGGTCCCACAACGCGTAGTCCGGGTACTGCACCGGCAGTTCGGGCAGCCGCGGTTCGCCGCCGTAGACCTCGGCCAGCTCACTGGTGAGCAGGCCGAGCGAGCGGCGGTCGACGACGATCTGGTGCGCGTCGAACAGAAAGAGGTGGTCGTCGGGAGCCATCTTGATCAGGGTCGCGCGCCACAGCGGCGGCCGGCTCAGGTCGAACGGAGTGGCGACGCGCTCGTACGCGAAGGCTCGAGCGGCGGCGAGCCCGGTCACCTCCACGACGGGGATCTCGACCGGGACCGCCGCGACGACCTCCTGCACCGCGCCGTCCGGGCGCGCCACGACCGCCGTCCGCAAAGCTTCGTGCCGGGCGACGACCACGGCCAACGCCGAACGCAGCGCGTCGACGTCCAGCTCACCCTGCAACCGCAGGCACAGGGCGATGGTGTGGTCAGGGGATCGCAACGCCTCTTGCGCGTGGGTGAGCGGCGCCGGACCGGTGTTCCCCCGTTGGGCCGGGCCGTGCGCGGTTTCCAGCTGTGCCCGCAGGAGGGCGAGGAACTGAGCACGACGTTCCGCCGGCAGCGCCCGGAGCCGCTGCGTCAGATCACTCAACGGGCACACTCCTCTGGGCCAGCGGCAAACCGATCACCTGCGCGTCCCCGTGGACGGCCAGGTGGGCGAGTTCCGAGAGCGCGACCGACAGCACGTCGATGCCGCGCAGGTAGTCCGAGAGCATGATGTGCTCGGTGTCGGCGTGGTCGAGCCGGCTGTCGCCGGGACCGTACGTCGCCATCGGGACGTCCCAGACTTCGGCGAGGGTGTTCATGTCCGACGTGGCCGTCTTCACCACCAGCCGGGGCTTGGCGTTCAGCCGCCGGATACCGGTCAGCAACGCACGGACCGTCGGGTTGGTCCGGTCCGCCCGGCACGCGGCGACCGAGTTCAGCACTTCGAGGTCGCCGTCGGGCAGCCGGCTGCGCAGCTTGCCCACGAACGCGTCGGCGTCGAACCCCGGGGGAGTCCGGACGCTGAGGTCCGCCGTCGCCGAGGTCAGGTCGGCCTGGAGCCGGTTGAGCGTCGCGCCGGGCTGGGTGAAGACGGCGTGGCTCGCGTCCGGCCCGAGCAGGTCGACCAGCGCGGTCCAGCAGTCGACGGCCAGTTCGGACGCCTTCGGGGTGGGGTTGCTCGGGTGGGTGGCTGGGCACTTGACGGTGTAGCGCAGGTCGAGCTTTCCCTTGTAGCCCAGCACAATGCTGGACCAGCCGCTCGGCTCGCCGATGATCACCGCGTCCGGCTGCTCGTGGGTGGCCCGGATCGCCATGGCGCCACGGGAACCCGGTGTCTCCTCCTCGACGACACCGATCACCACGATCCGGCCGGGGAAGTCCGCGGCGCTGGCCGCGGCGCAGATCATCGCCGCGAGCGGTCCCTTCGCGTCCACCGCGCCGCGGCCGTAGACCTTGCCGTCCTCGGAGCGCACCGGGATGTGACCGGGGACGGTGTCCATGTGCCCCAGCAACATCACGGTCGGGCCCTTGCCGCGTTCGAGCACGCCGATGGCGTTGCCCACGCTGTCGATGTAGGCCTGGAAACCCAGGTCCCGCATCGACTCGACCACGAAGTCGGCGACCGCGCGCTCCTGGTAGGAGGGCGAGGGGATTTCGAGCATCCCCCGCAGCAGGCCGACGGCGAACGTCTTGGTGACCTCGCCCGAGGAGGTGAATGCCCAGTTCATCGTTGTGCTCGTTCCCATACGTGTTCGACGATGCGGTCCGCGACGTCCACCCGGCCCTCGAGCGCGGCCTGGAAGCCGCCGAACTCGACCCGGTGGTTGACCTCCAGCACCAGCAGGCGGCCGTCGCGGTCCTCGATCAGGTCCACCCCGGCGATGTCGGCCCCGACGGCGGCGGCCGCGTCGATCGACAACTTGGTGATCTCGGGGGTCAGCTCGCACGGCAGGGTCTGCGCGCCGAGCGCCACGTTGGTGCGCAACGACTCCCCGGTCCGGTACACGGCGCCGAGCACCTCGCCGCCGACCACGATCGCCCTGATGTCCCGGCCGGGCTTCTCGATCAGCTCCTGGACGTACCCGAGGTGCGACTGCGGGCCGGGCAACGCCGCGACGTACTCGAACACGCCTTCGGCGGCAGCGCGGTCGGGGAGCGGGACGACCAGCCGGCCCCAGGACCCGACCAGCGGCTTGATCAGCGCCGGATAGCCGATCTCGTTCAGCGCGGCCAAGGCGGCCTTCGGGGTCAGGCCGAGTGCGGTGCGCGGCATCGGAATCCCGGCCGACTGCAACGCCAGCGTGGTGCGCCACTTGTCACCGCACACCTCGGTCGCGTCCGCGCTGTTGAGCACCCGCACGCCCGCGGCGGCGAGGCTGCGCGCCGCGTACGTCGCGCGGACCTGGCCGATCTCGCGGTTCAGCGCGATGCTCCAGGCCGGCTCACGCTGCCCGGCCAGGAACCACTGGCCGCGGGTGTCGACGTGGTCGAACCGGACGCCGCGCCGGTCCAGCGCGTCGAACAGGCGTTTCTCGTCCGTGCCGATCCTGCTGGCGAGCACGGCGATCCTGCCGTCGCTTTCGTGATCTGGGGTCGCTGACACGTGACCTCCGTACTAGGAGCACCGATGACCGGACGGCACAACCGGTCTGCCGCGCCGCGCTGCACGTTACGAGCTGATCGAGGCCGTCGGCGTCCGTGACAAGCGCATGCGGGGGGACGCATTGCGTTGACTTTTACGGGCCTCGATTGCGTATCTCGTTTACTCGGCCTGGGCTGTGCCCGTGTCAGGCTTGATCGCATTCTGACCACGTACCGGTGGTTTCAGCTGAGGTAAGGGGACACTGTGGGGATACCCGTGCTCGCACTGTGGAGCGCGCCGCGCTGCCGTTCCACCGCGTTCGCGCGGATGATCGCGGAACGCAACGACCGCGTCGTCGTGCACGAGCCGTTCTCCCTGGTGACGGACTTCGGCGAGGCCAAGGTCGGCGACCGGGTCGCGCACACCCAGCAGGACGTGCTCGCCGCGCTGCGGGCCATCGCCGCCCAGACGCCGGTGTTCTTCAAGGACACCACGGACTTCCACTACCCGGCGCTGCTGGCCGACCAGGACTTCCTGGCGGCGGCGACGCACACGTTCATCCTCCGCCACCCGGCCGAGGCCATCGCCTCGCACCACGCGCTCAACCCGGACCTGACCCGCGACGAGGTCGGTTTCAGCCGCCTGCACGAAATCTTCACCGCCGTGCGGGCCGCCACCGGCAGCACGCCGGTCGTGATCGACTCCGACGACCTGCTCGACCGGCCCGAGGACACCGTGCGGGCGTACTGCGCGGCCGTCGGCATCCCGTTCCTGCCGGAAGCGCTGAACTGGCAGGCGGGAATGCGGCCGGAGTGGCAGGGCACCAGCCGGTGGCACGAATCGACCAGCGCGACCACCGGCTTCCAGCGGCCGGCGAGCAATGGTGCCGAAACTGTCGCCGCGAACCCGGTGCTCAAGGGGTACCTCGACTTCCACCTGCCGTATTACGAGCAGCTTCGCGCCGCCGCGATCCGGCCGTAAACGCGCGGTAAGCACAGTGCGGACGATCAGTCCGATCCGGTGACCTACCTTGGGAATGACCAGAAGCGTCCAATGGGGGAAAGTACTTGACGAACAGGCTGGTGAACTCCGCCGTGGGCCGGTTATGCGATCCGGTCGACCTTTCCGGCCGGCGTAACAACATCGCCATCTCGTCGGCGACCGAGACCAAGGCCGGCGCCTTCAACGTCTGGGGAAACTCGTTCGCCGCCGAGTACCTGCCCGAGGGCGACAGTCTCGTCCACGTGGCCGAGGTGCCGTTCCGCTTCCCGCCGGTCTGCGCCGGGCCGGACAACATCCGGTGCGAGGGGCAGTTCCTCGCGGTGCCCGAGGGTCGATACGACTGGATTCATGTGCTGGCGTCGTCGGAACGGCGAAGCGAGGACACCGTCGAGCTGAATTACGCCGACGGCACGGTCGACGCGGAACCGTTGCGGGTCTCGGACTTCTGGTCCGCGCCGGCCTGGTTCGGCGAGGTCAAGGCGTTCGAGAGCCCGGTCATGCACTACCCGCACCACGTGCAGCGAGGGGTGTCCGCGGTCATGTGGGCGCAGCGGGTGCCGGTCACCCGGCGCACCGCGCTGAGCGGGCTGCGGCTGCCGCGCAACGTCGCGATGCACGTCTTCGCGGTCACCCTGCAGCGAACGGAGGCGGGCGCATGACCAGCGACCTGGCAACCAGGACGTACCAGGTCACGGGGCCGGAACCCGAGCTGTGGTACCGCGACCCGATCAGCTGCCTGCAGGCCACGTTCGGCACCGTGACGGTCCGGGCGGGCGCCGATCCGCTGGCCGTGCTCGGCGCCGGCTGGCGGTTCCTGCACCTGCCGGGCGATGTCCGGTCGGAGGAGTTCTACTACCCCTGCCTTCCCGGCGAGGCCGGCGATCTGGGTGTCGCGCTGGCACCGCATCACGACCTGCACGCGCACTGGTGGCAGCCGGCCGACCCGGACGACGTCTGGCGCGAGGTGCGCGCGACGCTGGCCGAGAACCGGCTGGTGATCGCCGCGGTCGACAACTTTCACCTGCCGTTCCGGCCCGCGTACGGGGACGTGCATGCCGCACACCTCGTCATCGTCTACGGGCTCGACGAGGTCCGGGGCCTGGTCTACGTCTCGGACGCGATGCCACCGGCGTTCCGCGGCGCGGTGCCGATCGAGGCGTTCCTGCGCAGCTGGGGATCGGCGAACCCGACCGATGTCCAGGACGCGTTCTTCAGCGACTCGCGGATCGACCGGCGCTGTCTCGACGTCCGGCTCGAATCCGAGCCGAAACCGTTGACGCCTGAGCTGCTCGGCGGTTTCCTGCGCGTCAACGTCGAAGGTTTCATCACGAGGGCGAATGTCCGTACCGGCCTCGCCGGATACGACGAATTCGCAGCGGAGCTCGTGGAGCGAAGCCGGGCGGGCGACGTCAGCGCGTTGCGCGAGTTGTACGCGTTCGGCTGGGGCATGCAGGCGCAGGCCGCGTTGCACGGTGAGTTCCTGCGCCGCTGCGGCCACGAGTGGGATGATCCGGCGCTCGCCGGGGCCGGCCGAGCGGTCGAGGCGGTCGCGCACACGTGGAGCGGGCTGCGGATCACCGGGGCGCACGGGTTGGGCGATCCCAGCGCGGTCGCGACCGATATCGCGCACCACGCCACCGCGTTGCGCGGCCGGTACGCCAGCGCGGTCGCCGCCGTCAGCACTGTCGCGGAACGGCTGTGAAGCATGTCGAGGGGACGAGGATGAGCAAGCTGGCAGCGTTCGGCGGCACCGCGGCGGTGCCGAGGCATCGGCGTCACGTGGAGTGGCCGGTGATCGAGGACGACGACCGCAAGGCCGTCCTCGACGCGCTCGGCGGCAGCCTGGTGTCCAATTCGGACGGTGCGAACCCGGTGTCCGGGCTCGAGGAGAACTGGGCGCGGCACTTCGGGTTCGAGCACTGCGTCGCGGTGTCGACGGGGACCGCGGCGTTGTCACTCGCCTTGTCCGCACTGGGCATCGGGCCGGGCGACGAGGTGATCGTGCCCGCGCTGAGCTTCATCGCGACCGGGCTCGCCCCGGTGCACCAGATGGCGGTTCCGGTGTTCGCCGACGTCGACCCGGTCACGTTCAACATCGATCCGGCCGACGTGGAACGCCGGATCACCCCGCGCACCAAGGCGATCATCCCGGTCCACCTGCACGGCGCGCCCGCCGACATGGACGCGATCATGGACATCGCGCGCCGCCACGATCTCAAGGTGGTCGAGGACGCGGCGCAGGCGCCCGGCGCGACCCATCGCGGGCGCCCGGTCGGCGGGATCGGCGACGCCGGCGCGTTCAGCCTGCAGGTCACCAAGAACATCCCGACCTGCGGTGAGGGCGGTCTGCTCGTGACCAGGGACGCCGCACTGGCCGAGGCAGTCCGCAAGGGCAGGCAGTTCGGCGAGGTGATCGAGGCCGGTCGTGACCGCGACTACGTGTCCTACGGCCTGGGCTGGAACTACAAGATGAACGCCCTGCAGGCCGCGTTCACCGACCAGCAGCTCCTCCGGTTCGACGACTACGAAACCGCGCGGCAGCGCAACGTCGCCGAATTCCTCACGCGGCTGGCGGACCTGCCCGGCCTTCAGGTGCCGACCGCGTTGCCGGGGTCGACCCACGCCTGGCACATCCTGCGGTTCCGGTTCGACGCGGCCGCGTTCGGCCTGGACGGACTGGCCCCGGAGGCGCTGCGGTCGACGCTGCGGCGGCTGTTGCGGGCCGAGGGCGTGCCGATGTCCCAGTACCAGCTGATGCCGCTGCCCGACCAGAAGGTGTTCGTGGACGCCGTCGGCTTCGGCTCCGGCTACCCGTGGAAGGTGACCGGCGCGTCCGGCACAGTTGCGGGCGAGGGCTACCCGGTGACCCGCGCGATCATCTCCGACTCGCTGACCATCCAGAAGCGGCACCTGCATCCGGAATCCGGTGATCTGCTCGGCCTGTACGCGGACGCGTTCGACAAGGTCTGGGCCAATCGGGACATGGTGGCCACGCTCGCGAAGGCGGCGTCATGACCCAGGTTCTGGGGCGGGACACCCTCGAGACGGTCGCCACCCGCATCCGTTCGCACGTCGTCGACATGTGCGCGGGGCCGGAGGGTGGCCACCTCGGCGGCGCGTTCTCCTGCGCCGACGTGCTCGCCGCGCTGTATTTCTCCGTGCTGAACGTGGATCCGCGGCAGCCGGACGCCCCGGATCGCGATCGTTTCCTGCTCAGCAAGGGACACGCCGCTGTCGGCCTGTATGCGACGTTGGCCGAACGGGGATTCTTCCCGGTCGAGGAACTCGCCACGTACGGTCGGCCCGGCAGCAGGTTGATGGGACACCCGGTGCGCGCGGTGCCCGGTGTCGAGCTGCCATCCGGGTCGCTCGGGCATGGACTCGCGCTGGCGTGCGGGTTCGCGTTGGCTCACCGATACGCCGGCCGCACCGCGCGCAGTTTCGTGCTGCTCGGCGACGGCGAGCTCCAGGAGGGCTCGGTCTGGGAAGCGGCGATCGCGGCCGCGTCCCTGCGGCTGGACCAGGTGGTGGCCATCGTGGACCGGAACGAGCTGCAGCTGACCGGCTCCACCGAGCAGATCGCGCCGATGGAGCCGCTGGCGCAGCGCTGGAGCGCGTTCGGCTGGGCGGTGCGCGATGTGGACGGACACGACGCGGACGGACTGGCCGAGCACCTCGACGCCGCACCGTGGGAACCGGGCAAGCCGAGCGTGCTGATCGCCCGTACGGTCAAGGGAAACGGGCTGCCGTTCCTCGCCGGACGAGCGGCCAGCCACTACGTGACGCTGTCGCCGCGCAACCACGCCAGGGCGGTCCGGGCACTGCGGATGGACGACGCCGGATGAGCCGCGCGACTCGTGAGGCCTACCGGGATACGTTGCTTTCCCTGCTGGGCAGCCATCCCGACCTGATGTGCCTGGACTCCGACACGGGCCTGTTCAGCGCGGATCACGCCGCGGCGGCCGGCGACCAGTACCTCAATCTCGGCATCGCCGAGCACAACCTGATGGGGATCGCCGCCGGGATGGCCGCGTGCGGACGGCGTCCGTTCGTGAACACGATGGCCGCCTTCGCGGCGTCCCGGGCGCTGGAAGCGATCAAGATCGACATCGCGTACAACGAGTTCCCGGTCCGGATCATGGCCACCCACGGCGGGCTCGCCGCGGGCCACCTCGGTCCGACCCACCAAGCGCTCGAAGACCTCGCGGTGTTGCGCGCGCTGCCGGGCATGACCGTGGTGGTGCCTGCCGACGCGGCCGCCACGGCGGCATTCGTCGAGCAGAGCCTGGACATCGACGGGCCGATGTACGTCCGGCTCGGCCGGAAGCCGACACCGCAGCTGCCCGAGGGACCGCCACCGGTGATCGGGCAGGCGCAGACGTTGCGTCACGGCAGCGATGTCGTGCTCGCCTGCTGCGGACCGTACCCGGTGCTCGCCTGTCTCGCCGCGGCGGAAGTCCTTGCTCAGCAAGGAATCGACGCCACCGTGCTGAACCTCCACACCCTGCGCCCGTTCGACGCGGAGGGACTGGTGGCCGCGGCCCGGCCGGCCTCGCTCGTCGTGACCGTCGAGGAGCACTGGCGGAACGGCGGTCTCGGCGGCGCCGTGACCGAGGTACTGGCGGAGGCGGCGCCCACGAAGGTGGTGCGGCTGGGCGTTCCCGACCGGTTCGTCGACGAGGTCGGCAACCAGGAGCACCTCGTCACGCACTACGACCTCACCGCGGAGCATGTCGTGAGCACGGTCCAGACCGCGCTCGGGACCGCGGCTCCGCACTGAAGCACGATGCGAAAGGAACCCACACCATGACCACCATGCAGGCCTGCCCCCAGTGCGAGGACGACGTGCACGTCGGCGACTTGCTGCGGCTCAACGAGATCGTCGAGTGCGGTGGCTGCCGCAGCGAGCTGGAAGTCGTGGCGCTGAGCCCGACCGTGCTCGCGCTGGCGCCGGAGATCGAAGAGGACTGGGGCGAGTGATCCGCGTCGCGGTCGTCGGCGCGGCCGGCTACATCGGCGGGGAGCTGCTGCGCCTGCTCATCGGCCACCCCGAGGTCGAAGTGGTGGGCGCGGTCTCCTCCCGCTTTCCCGGCAAGCGGGTCGACGGGGTGCACCCGAACCTGAGGTCGGTCACGGAGCTGCTGTTCTGCGCGGCCGACGACGTGCCGGAGTGCGACGTCGTCTTCCTGGCCACGCCGCACCGCGCCGCCATGACCCAGATCGACCGCTGGATCGGGCACGCCAAGCAGGTCTTCGACCTCACCGCGGACTTCCGGCTGAACGACACCGAGGTCTACGAGCGCTACTACGGCAACGCACACGCCGCGCCGCACCTGCTCGACGACTTCGTGCCCGGAATTCCGGAGCTGTACCGGGATCGGCTGAGCAGCGCGGACCTGGTCAGCGTGCCCGGCTGCATGGCGATCGCCGGCATGCTCGCGTTGTACCCGCTCGTCGTTCGGGATCTCGTCGAACCGGCGGCGCAGTTCGACGCGCGCACCGGGTCGAGCGGAGCCGGTGCCACGGCGGGTGACTCGAACCTGCACGCCGAACGCAGCGGGGCGATGCGGGTGTTCGCGCCGACCGGGCACCGGCACGAAGCGGAGATCTCGCGGCACCTCGGCATCTCGGCCGCGATGACCGCGACCGGCGTCGAGGCGGTCCGGGGCGTGCAGCAGATCTGCCACACCAAGCTGCGTCCGGGTGTCGACAAGTCGGCCGTGCGCAGGGCGTTTCGCGAGCAATACCGCGATGAGCCGTTCGTCCGGCTGGTCGCGCAGCAGCGCGGCACGTTCCGGTATCCGGAACCGAAGATCCTGACAGGCTCGAACTTCTGCGATGTCGGGTACGCGCTCGACGAGGAGACCGGGCGGCTGGTGACCATCGCGGCCCTGGACAACCTGATGAAGGGCGGCTCGGGCAACGCGGTGCAGTGCCTGAACATCCGCATGGGCTGGCCGGAGACGCTCGGCCTGTCCTTCCCCGGCCTGCACCCCGTCTGAGCTGGAGGTAACCCCCGTGACAGGAGCA
This sequence comes from uncultured Actinomycetota bacterium, assembly GCA_963762765.1. GTDB lineage: Bacteria > Actinomycetota > Actinomycetes > Mycobacteriales > Pseudonocardiaceae > Amycolatopsis. The sequence goes on along the minus strand of CAVXMR010000023.1, from coordinate 195,502 downwards.
CTGACCGTCGTCAAGTGCGGTGGCAACGCAGCGGTCGACGCGGCCGCGATCTGCGCGGACGTCGCCGACCTGGTGCGGCAGGGTCAGTCCGTCCTGGTGGTACACGGCGGTTCCGGCGAGATCGCCCGGCTGGCCGGGAAGCTCGGTGTGCCGCAACGCACCCTGGTCTCCCCGGACAACGTGACCACGCGCTACACCGACCCGTCGACACTGGAGGTGGTCGTCCTCGCGCTGGCCGGTTCGGTCAAGCCGGGGATCGTCGCGCAGCTGTCCCAGCTCGGTGTCGCGGCGGTCGGCCTCACCGGGCTCGACGGCGGCATGGTGCGCGCCCGCCGGAAGGCCGCCATCCGGTCCGTTGTGGATGGTCGGATCACGGTGGTGCGGGACAACTTCAGCGGCCGGATCAGCGAGGTGCGGACGGAGCTGCCGGAAACCCTGCTGAGGTCGGGTTTCGTCCCGGTGGTCTCCCCGCCCGCGCTGGACGAAAACGGCCAGCCGGTGAACGTCGACGCAGACCGCGTGGCAGCGGCGCTCGCGGCGGCACTCGGCGCGGACGAGCTGGTGCTGCTGACCGGCGCGCCGGGCTTGCTGAGCGATCCTGCCGACGTCACGAGCGTGCTCAGCACCTACGAGGTGCCGGAGTCCGGCGCCTCGACCGAGTTCGCCAGTGGCGGTATGGCGATCAAGCTCGTCGCCGCGCGGGAGGCCCTCGCCGGCGGCGTGGCGTCGGTCCGGATCGCGGACGGGCGCGTGCCCGGCCCGGTCAGCCGGGCCCTGGCTGGGGCAGGCACCACAGTGAACATTGCTAGCGCGGCGAAGCTGTCCGTGTAGAGGAGACAACGAACATGACTGCATCCCAGGAGTGGCACGGCGGCACCGTCTGGCTGACCGGACTGCCGAGCTCGGGCAAGACGACCCTCTCGCGCACCCTCGCCGACCAGTTGCGGGCCGAGGGTCACCGGGTCCAGATCCTCGACGGCGACGAGATCCGCGCTTCGCTGTCCGCGGGGCTGGGTTTCTCGAAGGAGGACCGGGACACCAACGTGCGGCGGATCGGCTACGTGGCCGGGCTGCTCGCCGGCCACGGGGTCACCGTGCTGGTGCCGGTGATCGCCCCGTACGCGTCGTCGCGCGCGGCGGTGCGCGAGTTGCACGAGGCGAACGGCGTCTCGTACTTGGAGGTGCACGTCGCGACCCCGGTGGAGACGTGCGCCGACCGCGACGTGAAGGGCCTGTACGCCAAGCAGGCAGCGGGCGTCATCAAGGGCCTGACCGGCGTGGACGACCCGTACGAGGCACCGATCGACCCCGATCTGCGCCTGCAGACCGAGACCCAGACCGTCGAGGAGTCGACCCGGCAACTTCGCGAGCTGCTCGCGGCCCGCGGGTTGGCATGACCGTCGTCGCGGGAACCCCGCTGAGCCACCTGGAAGCGCTCGAAGCCGAGGCGGCCCACATCTTCCGTGAGGTCGCCGGTGAGTTCGATCGCGCCACCCTGCTGTTCTCGGGCGGCAAGGACTCGATCGTCATGCTGCACGTGGCGCTGAAGGCGTTCGCGCCTGCGTCTCTGCCGTTCTCGTTGCTGCACGTGGACACCGGGCACAACTTCCCCGAGGTCCTCGACTACCGGGATCGGGTCGTGGCCGAGCACGGCCTGCGCCTGGACGTGGCGTCCGTGCAGGACTACGTCGACGACGGCAGGCTGTGCGAACGTCCGGACGGCACCCGCAATCCGTTGCAGACCATGCCGTTGCTGGACGCGATCCGCGAAGGCCGCTACGGCGCGGTGTTCGGCGGTGGCCGGCGCGACGAGGAGAAGGCGCGGGCCAAGGAACGGGTGTTCAGCCTGCGCGATCAGTTCGGCGGGTGGGATCCGCGGCGGCAGCGGCCGGAACTGTGGCAGCTCTACAACGGCCGGCACGAGCCAGGCGGACACGTCAGGGTGTTCCCCCTGTCGAACTGGACCGAGCTCGACGTCTGGCAGTACATCGAGCACGAAGGCATCGAACTGCCCGAGATCTACTTCGCCCACCATCGCAAAGTTTTCCGGCGCGGCGGCATGTGGCTGACGCCCGGCGAGTGGGGCGGCCCCCTCGACAGCGAGCCGGTGGAGGAGCGGCAGGTCCGCTACCGCACGGTCGGGGACATGTCCTGTACCGGCGCGGTCGATTCGTCGGCGACGACGGTGGCGGCGGTGATCGCGGAGATTTCCGCGAGCCGGATCAGCGAACGCGGCGCGAGCCGGGCCGATGACCGGCTGTCCGAAGCCGCCATGGAGGACCGCAAGCGAGAAGGATACTTCTAAAATGTCAACGGACGTCGCGGAAATCCCCGCACAGACCGCTACCGGCGGCCTGCTGCGCCTGGCCACCTGCGGATCGGTCGACGACGGCAAGTCCACTTTGGTCGGCCGGCTGCTCTACGACACCAAGTCGGTGCTCGCCGACCAGGCAGCGGCCGTCGAGGAGGTGTCGCGACGGCAGGGGCAGGACGGTCCCGACCTGGCGCTGCTCACCGACGGTCTCCGGGCCGAACGCGAGCAGGGCATCACCATCGACGTGGCATACCGCTACTTCGCGACGCCCCGGCGGCGGTTCATCCTCGCGGACACCCCCGGGCACGTCCAGTACACGCGGAACATGGTGACCGGCACGTCCACCGCGGATCTGGCGGTGATCCTGGTCGACGCCCGCAATGGTGTGGTGGCCCAGACCATGAAGCACGCGGCGATCACCGCGTTGCTGAAGGTTCCGCACGTCGTGCTGGCCGTCAACAAGATGGACGCGGTCGGCTTCTCGGAATCGACGTTCGCCTCGATCGTGGCCGAGTTCACCGCCCGGGCCGGCGAGCTGGGGCTCACCGACGTCGTCCCGATCCCGATGTCGGCACTGGACGGCGACAATGTCGTGGAGCCTTCGTCCAAAATGGACTGGTACGGCGGCGGCACGCTGTTGTCCCACCTCGAGAGCGTGCCGCTCGGCGCGGATCTGGCCGGGAAGCCGCTGCGCCTGCCGGTGCAGTACGTGATCCGGCGTCGCACCGAACGGTGGCTCGCCGGTCAGGTCGCGTCGGGTCTCGTCCAGCTCGGCGACAGCGTGGTCGTGCAACCGGCCGGGGCGACGAGCACGATCGTGGGCCTCAGCGTGCTCGGCAGGGAAAGCGAAGTCGCGTGGGCGCCGCAGTCGGTCGCCGTCAGGCTCGCCGATGAGATCGATGTCTCCCGGGGAGACGTCCTTTCCGCGACGCCGATGCCGTCGCCGGTGCGGCGCCTCACGGCCACCGTGTGCAATCTCGACGATCGCCCCCTGCTTGCCGGGCAACGGGTGCTGCTCAAACACACCACGCGGACGGTTTCGGCTGTGGTGGAACGGATCGACTACCGCATGGACGTCACCGTCGCCCGGCGCCTGCCGTGCCCGGACGGCCTTGCCGTCAACGACATCGGCGGCGTCCAGATCCTCGTGGCCGAGCCGCTCGCCCTCGACGACTACGCGGACAACCGGCGCACCGGCTCGTTCCTGCTCATCGATCCGCAGGACGGCGCGACGCTGAGCGCGGGCATGGTCATGGGCGGCAACGACGGACCTGCGAGTTGAGCAGGGGTCGCGTTCTCGTGAGTGGTAAGTAGGGTTATTTGAGGGGTAGGTCAAAGGTGGCGTGGTGAAGCGAGGGGGGCCTGCCGGCGGGCTCGTGAGCGTTGCGGGCGGTTCTAACCGCCCGCAACGCTCACGAGTCCTCGATGCCGCAGCACGCCATGTTTGCCTTACCCCTCAATAGAACCCGACTTACCACTCACGAGACGCGACCCGATGCTGGTGGAGCCGGTGTGACTGCTGAGCTACTCGGCTGGGGCGGGTGGCACGATGCGGTAGTCGACCAGGGTCTCGACAGATGCAATCCGATCGCGTAGCTGGGGCACGGAGTCGGCCACGATCGCGAAGCGCAGGAAGTAGTTCTCCTTCTCCATGCTGACGACCTGGTAGCCGTTGGCGACCTCGACGTCGATCACGCCCGGCAGCGCACGCACATCGTCCGCCGTGGTCGTGATTTCGACGGTGCCGAGTTCGTCGGCTTCCACGTCGATCCAGCCGACGATCGGCCCGTCGCGCAGCGGGCCCGAGTGCGAAGGTGCCTCGAACTCGCCCAGGGACATGGAGATGACCGCCTCGATGGGGTCGATCCCGGTGACCTCGCGGATCGCCGCGAGGTACATGCCGCCGCCCGGACGGGGGTTGATCTCCACGAGTTCCGTCCGGCCGTCCGGGTCGGATCGGCCCTCGACGTGCAGCCAGAGCTGGTCGAGCTCGAGGTCGGCGCTCAGCTTGTCGAGCGCCTCGCTCAGGGCGCATGCGCCGGCGCGCACGTAGTCCCGCTGTGGCGGGTGGATCCGGAGGCCCGCGTCGTGGTGCCGGACCTCGTCGTGCTCGGGCTTTTCGACGGACATGACCGGGTGGAAGCGGCCGCCGATGACCGGGCCGTCCACGGAGAACTCGACCCCGGGCAGGTACTCCTCGGTGATCATCTCGGTGTCGGCCTCGCCGAGTTCGGCCAGGTGACGTCCATAGGCGGCGAGTTCGTCGGGATTGTTCACCCGCCGGACCAGCCAGGACGCCGAAGAGCTGCGTGCGGGCTTGACGATGGCGGGGAAGAAGTCCACTTCCGCCGGGTCGCCGGCGAACCGGATCGTGGACAAGCCCAGGTCGCGCATCCGTTCCCGGACCTCGGTTTTGCTGTGCAGCACGCCATAACCGGCGTTGCCACCCGGCAGGCCGTAGTGCTTGGCCACGGCGATCTGGGCGGGGATCAGCGGTTCGGCCATGTTGACGACGGCGATGGGGTCGATGCCACGGCGCTCGAGCTCGGCGAACAGCGCCGGGAAGGTCTCGGTGTCCCAGTCGAAAAGGACCTGGTCCGCGTACTGGTCGCTGTTGTGCTCGTCGGGAAACGGGCAGATCCGCACCGGATTCAGGCCACGCGCCAGCACTCGTTCGGCAATCGGGGCCCGGCCGCTGACATTGGGCCACTTGGAGAGAATGAGCACGGACTTCACGAGGCCTCCGGAGCTGCGTTTCGGCGGTGGCGATCGAGTCGCCGGCGAGACAGGGTAGGGACGCCAGACCCCGCGCTCAATGGTGGCTTCAAAGATGGCACGGCGGGCACTCGGCCGGGTAAGCGAAATGCGCATTCGCCGGCAGAGGCCGTCAACGTGGGACGTCCTCGCGAATGAACTCGGCGAGGACGCGCCCGGGGTGGGCTGCTCATATCGTCGTCATGCGGCACGGGGTTCGGCTCCGCGCCGCTTGATCACCAGTGGGCCTAGGGTGGAGGTCACAGGTCCGCCCGCGTGGAGGCGGAGTCTCCGCTTCCGGCGAGCAGCCGGGACGAAACGCACGAACAGGAGCCACGTTGTCCACCAGCGTCGTACTCGTCAGCCAGCGATCCTCGGCGATTCCGGGGCCGGTCGCGTGAGTGCCGCGGAGCCCGAGCAGGCGAGCGTGGACAAGCAGCGGTTCTTCCGTGACGTACTGCGGACGCTGCCCCGCCGGGTCTGGATCATCAGTCTCGGCAGCCTGATCCTCCAGATCGGCACGTTCCTCCCGGTCTTCATCGTGTTCTACCTGTCCCAGCAGGGCTATTCCGGCTTCGCCGCCGGGCTGGTGCTGGGCGTCGCGGGGCTGGGCCGGGTGCTCGGCAGCGTCGTCGGCGGCCACCTCACCGACACGATCGGACGACGGCTGGCCATCCTGCTGTCCGTCATCGCCACGGCCGGGCTGACCGCGCTCGTGCCGTTCCTCAAACCGCTGACGATCATCATCATCGTGGTCGGCCTGATCGGCGTGGTCTCGCAGATCCACCGGCCGGCCATGACCGCGATCCTGATCGACGCCGTGCCGTCCGCCCAGCAGCGGTTCGCCGCGTTCGGGGTGCTCCGGTTCGCGCAGAACATCGGCGCTGCCTTGGGTGGCGTCCTCGGCGGCGTGGTGGCCAGTGTCTCCTACGTGGGGCTCTTCCTGGCCGAGGCACTCGCGCTCGTGCTGTTCGGCTTGATCGTCGTGGTGCTGCTGCGGGACGTGCCCCAGGAGCCGTCCGAGGCCGACGACGAGGAAAAGCAGCCGGAACCCAAGGTCGGGTACCGGCAGGCGCTCGCCGACCGCACCCTGCTGCGCTTCCTCGTGATGACCGTGTCCGCCATGTTCCTGTACATCCAGTCCACGGTCAGCCTGCCCCTGCACGTCAACGACGTGGGGCTGAGCCCCAGCGACTTCGGCATCCTCATGGGCATCAACGGCGTGCTGGTGGTGCTGCTGGAGCTGCCCATCATCAGCGTGGTTTCGAAGTTCCGGCCGGAGATCGTGCTGGCCGTCGCCAATGTGCTGACCGGCGTCGGGCTCGCGCTGACGGGGTTCACGACCACCACAGCCATGCTCGCGGTGACGGTGCTGATCTGGACGTTCGGCGAGATGGGGTTCTCCTCCGTCGCCAACGCTCACCTGGCCAACCTGACCCCGCCCGGCATGGTCGGGCGTTACCAGGGGTTGTACGGCGCGGCATACACGATCGGCACGGGCGTCGGCCCGGTCGTCGGCGGCGCCGTGTACGCCCTCAACCCGTGGGCGCTGTGGATCCTGCTCGCCGCGCTGGGGCTGCTGGGTGGCCTGCTCAGCCTGCGGCTGCGCGTCCCGGCCGCCGTGACCACCTGATCGTTTCTTTCCTGGCATCCGAAAACAGACCGTTAGTGCTGAAATAACAGGGGGAGTTGAAATGCCGCTTGACCCCACCTATGTGGGAATCCGGGAATTTCGCGAGGAAACCGGATTCACGCCGCTCTACACGATGACGGTGGACGAGGCCCGCGAAGCCGACGCGGCAACCGAAGCCGGCACGTGGAAATGGCATGAACACCCGGAAGAGGTGTTCGATCTGGACTTCGACGGCCCGGCCGGCCGTCAGTCGATCCGGGTGTACCGCCCGGAGAGCGACGAACCGCTTCCGGTGCTGTTCTATTTCTTCGGCGGTGGTTTCGTCGTCGGTTCCCTCAACACGTCGGACTCGATCTGCCGCGCCCTGGCGAACATGACGCCCTGCGTGGTCGTGTCCGTGGGCTACCGGCTGGCACCCGAGGACCCGTTCCCGGCGGCCATCGACGACTGCTACGCCGCCATGAAATGGGTGGCGGAGCACGGCGCCGAGATCGGTGCGGACACCCGGCGCCTCGCCGTCGCAGGCGACAGCTGCGGAGGCAACCTGGCCGCGGTCATGGCCCTGATGGCCAGGGACAAGGCCGAGCCGAAGATCTCCGCCCAGGTGCTCATCTACCCGCCGCTGCGCAACCCGCCTGCCGACGGCGCCCCGCTGACGGACTCCATGCGGGAAAACACGGACCCGATGTTCTTCAACGCCTACTCGAACACATGGTTCTGGAGTCTCTACCTCGCCGAGCACGCCGATGGAGAATCCCCTTATGCCTCACCGCTGAAGGCGACCGACCACAGTGGGCTCCCGGCGGCGATGGTGATCGCTGCCCAGTACTGCCCGCTGGCCGACGAGAACGAGGCCTACGCGGACGCGCTCACGCGCGCGGGCGTGCCGGTCGAGTTCCACCGGTACGAAGGCCTGCCGCACGGCTTCCTCGCGGTGGCGGCGGTGCTCGACCGGGCCAAGGACGCGTTCGGCCTGATCGCCAAGTTCCTGCGCGAACAGCTGACCGACAAGCCGCTCGACTGAACTTCGCGCGGCGTAAGCGAGAGAATTAACGGCGCGGAACGAAGTCAGCGCCATACGTCGTCGAAGACGAACTTTCCACGGACGTGCGTTTTGCCGGCCTGCTCGTAGTGTCCCTTTCGGGGTGACCCCGAGCTGCTCTATCACCGTGGCCAGGTCTGAAGGAGATCGAAAGAATGGTTAAGCCAAACTTCTCGCTTGGGAACGTGCGCGACGAGCTGCTCCGGGACGGCGACGACTGGACGGAATTCAGCCGGTTCTGGCAGAACCTGCCGAGGGACCCGCACATGGGCGACGGCGGAACCTACCGGCGCCGCAAGTACTCCCCGCTGACGCACGACAGCGTCGAAGGCACCGTGCGGATGAGCATCGAGGACAGTTTCCTGCAGAGCAAGGAAATCAACAAGCTGAACGGCGGGGTCGTCCGCCGCTTCGAACCGATCGACCCGAACCTGCCGGAAACGGCGGTGTTCCAGCGGATGCTGGCCCATTTCACCGCCCGTATCCAGGAGTCCGCCCCTGGCGATGAACCGGCGGTCCCGGTCCGGCGGATCAACATTCATCAGCACCGCGTCGTGGCCACGGCGGCGGAAGCCGGAAAGCCGACGCCCGAGGGTATCCACCGGGACGGTGTCGACCACATCGTCATGATGCTCGTCGCCCGGGAAGGAATCGACGGCGGGGTCAGCACGCTCTACGACAATTCCGAGCAGCCGATCCTGTCCCACACCCTGACCAATCCTGGTGATTACATCTTCCTGGACGACCACACCTGCCTGCATTCGGTGTCTCCCGTCCAGGTGGCCGCGCCGCATTCGGAGGGGCATCGGGACATGTTCTTCATGGAGTTCTGCGCCGGGGCCCCGGGCGAGGTGGACGTGACCATGCGCGAACAGGTCGCCCAGCGGTGAGCGTGGCCGAGCGCGAATCCGATCGTGCGGTCGCGATCGTCGGCATGTCCTGTCGCACGGCCGGTGCCGGCAACCTGGACCTGTTCTGGGAATTGCTCAGCTCCGGCCAGGACGCCATCCGGGTAGCGCCCGACGACCGGTGGTACGACCTCCCCGAACTGGCCCGGTACCGCCGAGGTGGATTCGTCGACGGCGTCGACCGGTTCGACGCCGGATTCTTCGACGTGTCGCCACGCGAAGCGCAGGTCATGGATCCGCGGCAGCGCATGGCCCTCGAATTGACCTGGGAGGCGATCGAGGACAGCACGACTTCGGTCGATCGGCTGCACCGGGAGTCGACCGCGGTCTACATCGGTGCCAGCGGCGACGATTACGCGTCACTGGTCCATCGCAACGGCACTGACGGCATCTCGCACCACGCGCTCACCGGGCTCACGCGGGGACTGATCGCCAACCGCGTCTCCCACCGGTTCGGTTTCGGCGGGCCGAGCGTGACTGTCGACACCGCGCAGTCGTCCTCGCTGGTGGCCGTGCACATGGCCGCGGAGGCGGTGCGCTCGGGCGCGGCGCGGCTGGCCGTGGCCGGCGGAATCCACCTCAACCTCATCCCGGAAAGCACCGTCGCGTTGGCGCGGGCGGGAGCCTTGTCGCCCGACGGCCGGTGCTACACGTTCGATGCGCGGGCCAACGGCTTCGTCCGCGGTGAGGGCGGCGCGATCGTCCTCCTCAAGAAGCTCAGCGACGCGATCGCCGATCAGGACCCCATTTACGCCGTGCTGCTCGGCGGCGCGACGAATCACGACGGCGACGGATCCGCGTTGACCGTGCCCGATGGCGGTGCGCAGCGGTTGGTGTTGCGGGACGCCTGCGCCGACGCGGGCGTCGATCCGGCCGAGGTCCAGTACGTCGAGCTGCACGGAACCGGGACGAAGGCAGGCGATCCGGTCGAGGCGGGCGCGCTGGGTGAGGTGTTCGGGCGCGAGCGTGCGCCCGAAGATCCCTTGCTGGTCGGCTCGGTCAAGACGAACGTCGGTCATCTCGAGGCGGCCGCCGGCGTAACGGGTCTGGTGAAGGTGGCGCTGGCCATCCGGCATCGCCGGCTCCCGGCCAGCCTCAACATCGACCAGCCGAACCCGGCCATTTCCCTTGCCGAGTCTCAAATCCGCGTGGTCGCGGAAGACCAGGAGTGGCCGCACGGCGAGCCTCGTCTCGCCGGGGTCAGTTCGTTCGGCATCGGTGGCGCCAACTGCCACCTCGTCCTTGCCGCACCCCCCGCGACGGCGAAGTCTCACCCGTCCGAAGCGAGCCGCCGGGTGCCGGTGGTGCTCCACGCTCGCAGTGCTGCCGCGCTGCGCGGGCAGGCCGCCAGGTTGCGCGATTGGGTCGCGGAGCGGCCGGAACTGACTCCCCTCGATGTGGGTTATTCGGCGCTGCACACCAGGTCCGCCATGCGGCACCGCGCCGCGGTCGTCGTGGCCGATCGCGACGAGCTGATCGCCGGGCTGTCGGCGCTGGCGTCCGGAGAGCCGCATCCGGGTCTGATTTCCGGGAGTACCCGCGAGCCGGCCAAGGGGCTGGTCGCGTGGGTGTTCCCGGGGCAGGGCGCCCAGTGGGTGGGGATGGCGCTGAGCCTTTGGGACAGTTCGCCGGTCTTCGCCGAGTGGATGGACCGATGCCAGCGTCACCTCGATGAGCAGGTGTCATGGTCGTTGCGCGACGCACTGGCCGATGAGGCTTTGCTGGGTCGCGTGGACGTCATCCAGCCCACCCTGTTCGCCTTGATGGTGTCGCTGGCCGAGGTGTGGCGTGCGGCCGGAGTCAAGCCGGACGCCGTCGTCGGGCACTCGCAAGGTGAGGTCGCCGCGGCGGTTGTCGCGGGCATTCTTTCCTTGGCTGACGGCATTTCCCTCATCGTGCAGCGCAGCGCCATCGCGTCGAAGCTGCTGGGCCAGGGATCGTTGGCCACGATCGCGACTTCGGCGTCGGAGATTCCGGTGCACGACGAGCTGTCGATCGCGGCCGTGAACGGGCCGAATTCCGTGGTCGTGGCCGGGAGCCCGGCCGCGGTGCAGGACGTGGTGGACGACTTCGCCGCCCGCGGGGTGCGGACGCGGATCCTTCCGACCGCCTATGCCTCGCATTCGCGGTATGTGGAGCCGATCAAGGACGAGATCCTTTCCGCGACCGCGTCGATCGCCCCTGCCAACAGCGATATTGCTTTCTACTCGAGCGTGACCGCGGGGACCGTCGCGGGCGTGGAACTGGACGCGGGTTACTGGTACAGCAACCTCCGTCAGCAGGTGCGTTTCTCGGACGCCATCGAGGCGATGGTCGCGGACGGATACACCACGTTCGTCGAGCTCAGTCCGCATCCCACCCTCCTCGGCGCGATCAAGGACACCGTGCCGGATGTATCCGTGGTCGGGACGCTGCGGCGTAACGAAGACGAGCTGCATCGGTTGCTGTGGTCGCAGACAGAGCTGTACGTCGGCGGCGTCGACGTCGATCTCGCGTCGCACGTGACCGAGGGCCGCCGGATCGCGCTCCCCACTTATGCTTTCGACCGGCAATCCTATTGGGTTTCGGCGAGCGGTCAGGCAGTCGCGGCCGCCACCCCGGCGGCCCGCACCTCGGCGGAGCCGTCGTCTCCCGTCGAGGAGTCCGACTCGGTCGATCTCGAGCGATTGCTGCGGCTGCACGGAGCGGCGGTGCTGGGCCACAGCGACCCGTCCGCCCTGGAATCCGGGACCACCTTCAAGGAACTGGGCTTCGACTCGGTCACCGCGGTCGAGCTGAGCAACCGGCTGAATGCGGCGGCGAACTTGACGCTGCCCACTTCCGCGCTCTTCGACTATCCGACGCCGAAGTCGTTGCTCGCGCACATGCGTGAACAGCTTTCCGGCGCCGAGACGACACAAGACCGTGGCACCGACAGCGCTGTCGATGACGATCCCATCGTCATCGTCGGAATGGCGTGCCGCTTTCCGGGTGATGTGTCCTCCCCCGAGGACTTGTGGCAGCTCACTGATGACGCTGTCGACGCGATCGATGTGTTCCCCTCCGATCGCGGCTGGCGGCATGACCCCACCCAGGACTACCCGACTCGCGGTGGATTCCTCGCCGACGCCGCGCACTTCGACGCCGGCTTCTTCCGCATCAGCCCGCGCGAAGCACGGGCAATGGACCCGCAACAGCGGTTGGCGCTCGAAGTCTCGTGGGAGGCGTTGGAACGGTCGGGGCTCGATCCGGTCGCGTTGCACGGGAGTTCGACCGGGGTGTTCCTCGGCGCGATGACGCAGGACTACCTGCCGCGGCTGGCCGAAATTCCGGAGAGCATGCGCGGATATGCGCTCACCGGTGGATCTTCCAGCGTGATTTCGGGCCGGGTGGCGTATTCCTTCGGTCTGCAGGGCCCGGCGCTGTCGGTGGACACCGCGTGCTCGTCGTCGCTGGTCGCACTCCACCTGGCCGCCCGGTCGTTGCGGGCGGGAGAGTGCGATCTCGCGCTCGCCGGGGGCGTGACGGTCATGTCCACCCCGGGGATCTTCATCGAGTTCGCCCGGCAGGGCGGGCTTGCCTCCGACGGCAGGTGCAAGGCGTTCGCCGAGGGTGCCGACGGCACCGGCTGGTCGGAAGGTGCCGGCGTCCTCGTGCTGCAGCGGTTGTCCGACGCGCGGCGCAGTGGCCGCCGGGTACTCGCGGTCCTGCGTGGCTCGGCCATCAACCAGGACGGCGAGAGCAACGGGCTGACCGCGCCGAACGGTCCCTCACAGCAACGCGTCATCCGGGCCGCGCTGGCCGACGCCGGGCTCGCGCCCGCCGAGGTCGACGTCCTGGAAGCGCACGGCACCGGCACGACGCTCGGTGACCCCATCGAGGCGCAAGCGATCCTCGCCACCTATGGGCAGGACCGGACGGAGCCGGCGTGGCTGGGGTCGGTGAAGTCGAACATCGGTCACACGCAGGCGGCCGCCGGTACGGCGGGCCTGATCAAGATGATCATGGCGATGCGGCACGGCCGAGTCCCGCGGACGTTGCACGCCGATGAGCCGTCGCAGCAGATCGACTGGTCCTCGGGACGAGTGCGGCTGGCGACGCGAGCGCTGCCGTGGCCGGAGGTCGATCGGCCTCGCCGGGCGGCGGTGTCGTCGTTCGGCATCAGCGGCACCAACGCGCACGTGATCGTCGAGCAGGGCGACGCGGTTGAAGAGAGCAGCAGTTCTTCGACCGGCGTGGTTCCGTTCGTTCTCTCGGCGCGTAACCAGGCATCGCTGGCGGGCCAGGCTCAGCGGCTGATCGATGCGGTGACGCCGGAGGACGGCGTCGCGGACATCGCCGAAACCCTGCGCACCCGAAGCGTGTTCGACCACCGCGCGGTCGTGTTCGGTGAGAGCCGTGACGAGCTGATCGCCGGGTTGACCGCGCTGGTGAACGGCCGTCGCGCGGGCAATCTCGTCACCGGTCACGCCGCGGCCGCGCCCGCACTGGGCTTCCTGTTCTCCGGTCAGGGCAGCCAGCGGCTGGGGATGGGTCGCGACCTCGCGACGGCGTTCGGAGTCTTCGCCGATGCGTGGAACGCGGTGTGCCGCGAGCTGGATCCGCTGTTGCCGCGGCCGATCGCCGACGTCATCGGCGCGGTGCCCGGCTCGCCGGAAGCCGAACTGCTGGACCAGACGGGTTTCACCCAGCCGGCGATCTTCGCGTTCGAGGTTTCGGCGTTCGCGCTGCTGCGCTCTTTCGGTGTGACGCCGGCCGTGCTGCTGGGGCATTCGATCGGCGAGCTCGCCGCCGCCCACGTGGCCGGGGTGTTCTCCCTCGCCGACGCGGCCAAACTGGTGGCCGCCCGGAGCCGGTTGATGCAGGAACTGCCCGCCGGCGGCGCGATGATCGCCGTGCAGGCTCCGCCTGAGCAGGTACGCGAGATGATCGATCGGCACGCACCCGAGGTGGGGATCGCCGCTGTCAACGGGCCGAACGCCACCGTGATTTCCGGAGCGCACGACCAGGTCGTGGCCGTGCAGGCGGCCTTCACCGAGATCGGGTGCACCACCAAGCAGCTGCGGGTGTCGCACGCGTTCCATTCCTCCTTGATGAAGCCGATGCTCGCGGAATTCACGAAGGTCGCCGAGACGATTTCGTATTCGCCACCGCGGATTCCCTTGGTGTCCAACGTGACCGGCAAGGTGGCCGACGCCGGCCTGGTCTGCGACGCTCAGTACTGGGCGAGCCAGGTGTTGGCCACGGTGCTCTTCGAAGAGGGCGTCCGGGCCAGTGTCGAGGCCGGGGCCGAGGCGTTCGTCGAGGTCGGTCCGGCAGGCGTGCTGTGCGCGGCAGTCCAAGACGTCCTCGGTGATGATGCGGGCATTCCGGCGATTTCCCTTACCCGGAAGGACAAATCCGAAGGCCGGACGACCGTGGCCGCCTTGGCCGAGCTCCACGTCGCGGGGGTGGCTGTCGACTGGCGCGCTTACTTCGCGGAGATCGAACTCGCGGGACGGCATGTCGACTTGCCGACGTACGCCTTCGATCGGCGGCGCTATTGGGAAGCCACCCAGGTGGCGCCGGCCGAGTCAGGGCATCCGTTCTTGTCGAGGGCCACCGAATCGGCCGCGGACGGCCGGGTGCTCATCGACGGCCGATGCTCGATTCACGAGTTCCCCTGGCTCACCGACCACGCGATCTTCGGCGTCCCGGTGCTGCCGGGAGCCGCGATGGTGGAGATCGCGTTGCGAGCGGCGAAAACCGTCGGTTGCCGGCGCGTGGCCGAGTTGATCCTGCACGCGCCGCTGCCGGTCGACGGGGACGCGGCGACCCTGCAGGTCGTCGTCGACCCGGAAGACGGTGCGGGGCAGCGACCGATCAAGCTCTACGCCCGCACCGGCGCGCAACCGACATGGGAGCTGCTGGCGACGGGAGTGGTCGACGCGGGTGCCGCGGCTCTCGCGCCCGGAGACACCTGGCTGCCCGAGGACGCGGTGGCCGTCGATGTGCCGTCGTACTATGCCTCGCTGGCCCAGCGTGGCTACGGGTACGGGCCCGCGTTTCGCGGGCTTACCGCGATGTGGCAGACCGAGGACACGGTTTACGCCGAGGTCGAGCTGCCCGATCAGGTGCCCGCGGAGACGTTCGACGTCCACCCGGCCTTGTTCGACGCGGCGCTGCAGCCGGTCCTGTCCTTGCTTCTCGATGACGGGTCCGGGTCGGTCGCGCTGCCGTATTCGTGGGACAAGGTCACGATGTCCGGCCGTGCGACCCGCTCGGTGCGGGTGGTGGCGCGGCGCTTGAGCCCCGGCGAAGCGGCTATTCGGATCTTCGACACCAGCGCGGAGTTCAGCCTGTCGGTAGGGTCGCTGGGCGTTGCCGCGGCGTCTCGCGCGCAACTGGCCGCAGCGCCGGACTCGCTGTTCGAGGTGCGGTGGCGCGCGTTCGATGGCGACGGGTCCGAGGCGGTCCCCGAGGTCGTCCCCATCGATCCTGAAACCGACGAGGACCGCCCGGCCGCGGCAAGGCGTGCCTGCAGTACCGCCCTCGCGCACATCCAGCGATGGCTGCAGCGCGATGCCGGCGATCAGCCCATGTTGTTCGTGACGCGGAACGGCGTGGCTGTCGACGATTTCGACGTCGTCGATCCCGCGGCTGCGGCGGTGTGGGGCCTCGTGCGGTCGGCGCAGGTCGAACATCCCGGACGTTTCGCCATTGTGGACGCACCGGATGCCGACGAAGCGGTCGACATGGTGGCGGGCATCGACCTGGCTACCGAGCCTCAGCTGGCGATCCGCACCGGCGCGGCGTACGTGCCTCGCTTGGTCGCGGCCGATGATCGCGGTGCCGGTCAACCGGATTGGTCGCACGGCACGGTGCTGATCACCGGGGCGAGCGGCGCTTTGGGCGGACTCGTGGCGAAGCACTCGGCCCGATGGTTCGGCGTGCGGCAGCTGATGCTGGTGAGCCGCCACGGTGCCGATGCGCCCGGGGCGGTCGCGCTCGAGTCCGAGCTGAAGGCTCTCGGCGCTTCGGTGTCCTTTGTGGACTGCGACGTGGCCGACCGCACGTCAGTAGCAGCTGCCTTGGCGAAGATCGATCCCGAGTATCCGCTGTGTGCGGTGATCCACGCCGCCGGTGTGCTGGATGACGGGCCGATCGAAGCCATGTCGGACGTGCGCGTTGACCGGGTGTTCGCACCGAAGGTCGACGGCGCGTGGCACCTGCACGAGCTGACCCGGGAACTCGGGCTTGCGGCGTTCGTCCTGTTTTCGTCGGTCGCCGGCACGGTCGGCACCGCGGGCCAGGCGAACTACGCGGCTGCCAACGGCTTCCTCGACGCACTCGCGGCACACCGCCGGTCGGCGGGCTTGACGGCGACTTCGCTGGCCTGGGGCCCGTGGGCGGTGGGCATGGCCGGTGAGTTGAGCGAGGTGCATCGGGCGAGGTTGCGCCGGAGCCAGGGCATGGTGCCGATCGAGCCGGCGGCCGGGATGGCGTTGTTCGACGCGGCTCTGACGGCGGATCGGCCGGTGACCCTGCCGGTGGCCTTCGACCGGGCGGAGCTCGGTTCCGTCACCGGCTCGGCCGTCCTGCGCGAACTGCAGGCCGAGACGGTCGTCAGCCGGCCCGCACCTGCCGAACCTGGTGCGGACCTGAACGACCTGGTGGCCGAGGCCATCCCGCCGGGTGCCGGGCTGATGGCGAAGATCGCGCAGATGTCGCCCGAGGACCAGGTGGCCGAGTTGCTGTCGCTGCTGTTGTCCATCTCGGCGGTGGTGCTCGACCATCCGTCGCCGGACGACATCGATCCGGACATGTCGCTGAAGGAAGTGGGCTTCGACTCGCTGAGCTGGGTGGAATTCCGCAACCGGGTCAAGGAGGACACCGGCGTGGCGATCCCGGTCGCGGTGATCCTGAAGTTCCCGACCCCGATCATGCTGGCCGAACGAGTGCGGGAGCTGATGTTTCCCGCCGACGTCGAGGTGGCGAAATGACGATGACTCCCGAAGACCGGCGAGCGGTCCGGCGCTTCGTCCAGGACCACCTCAGTGGCAGCCATGCCGAGACGGACGAACTGGCCGACAAGCCACTGGATGTGTACGACCGGTTTCGCGAGCTGGGCTTCGCGAACTGGTGGCTTCCGCGCGAACACGGTGGCCGCGGGTTCGGCATGGTCGAAGGCGTCGAGCTGGTCAACGAGCTGGCCTACGGCGACGCGGGCGTGGCGTTCACGCTGTTCATTTCGGTGCTGGGGACGAGCATCGTCCAGCTGTACGGCTCCGACGAGCTCGTCGCACGCACCTTGAAGCCCATGGGCATGTCGGGTGGTTTCTGCGCGACGCTGGGCAGCGAGCGCGGTGCGGGCAGCGAACTCGGCCGGATCGAAACCACGGTGCGCCGCGATGGTGCGGAAGTGTCGGTGACCGGCGAGAAGTCCTTCTCGACGAACACCGACTTCGCCGATTTCCTCGTGGTGATCGCGCGCGACGCCGACGATCCGGACAGCCATCACGCCGTGGTGCTGCCGCGGGAGACGCCGGGCATCGAAATCGTCAAGCGCTGGGACATGATCGGGCTTCGCGCGTCGCATACGTACGAGGTCAGCCTGAAGGACTGCCGGGTGCCGGAGTCGCAACTGCTGACGGGCTCGGGGCTGCGGCTGCTCGAAATCGGGCTGAACGCGAGCCGGATCTTGATCGCCACGACCGCGTTGGGGATCGCGCGGCGCATTCGTGACCACTGCATGACTTATGCGAAGACCAAGCCCCTGCGTGGTGCCACGCTGATGGACAGCCCGGTGTTCGCCGGGCATCTGGGGCAGATGGAAATGCAGATCGACGTGATGAAGAGTCATTGTCTCAAAGCCGCGCGTGATTACGACGACCTCATGGCGAGGCCGGACGCGCCCACGGCGTTCTTCAAGCAGGGAACGGTGAAGTCGGCGGTCACGGCGAAGATGTTCTGCGGGCAGACCGGCTGGCAGATCGCCACCGCGGGATCCGAGATGTTCGGCGGCTGGGGTTACACCAACGAGCTGCCGATCGGGAAACTGCTCCGCGACATGCGCTATGTG
The DNA here is from genome assembly GCA_963762765.1 of uncultured Actinomycetota bacterium. Lineage (GTDB taxonomy): Bacteria > Actinomycetota > Actinomycetes > Mycobacteriales > Pseudonocardiaceae > Amycolatopsis. The sequence continues at coordinate 177,811 of CAVXMR010000023.1, read as the reverse complement.
TCGGTCGTGGAAGGGGGTGACGACGTGTTGCGAGACCTGGTTTACAACCGCTACGTCATCCCGGTTCTGCGACGAACCTGACGGGAAATCGAAGCAGGGGGACTGCTCATGACTGCGATCAGCAAGGTGGGTGTGGTCGGCTGCGGCGCGATGGGCGCCGGAATCGCCGAGGCGTGCGCGCGGGCCGGCGTCGACGTGCTCGTGGTGGCGTCCGGGCCGGGCTCGATAGCTCGCGGGCGGCAGCGGGTGCTGGACTCGATGGACCGAGGCGTACAGCGGGGCAAGATCCCGGCGGCGGAGCGATCGGCCGCACTGGGCCGGATCTCCTTCACCGCCGAGATGCTGGACCTGGCCGACCGGCAGCTGGTGCTGGAGGCGGTGCCCGAGGACGAGGCGGTCAAGCTCACGGTGTTCAGCGCCATCGACAAGATCGTCGAGGCCGATGACGCGATTCTCGCGTCCACCACCTCATCCCTTTCCGTCGCGCGCCTCGCCATGGTCGCCGAGCGGCCGGAACGGGTGCTGGGACTGCATTTCTTCAATCCCGTGCCGGTGCTGCCGCTGGTCGAGCTGATTTCCACGCTGTACACCGCGGACGCCGCACGGGATCGCGCGGAGTCCTTCGTCACCGAGGTGCTCGGGAAGACGGCGATCCGCGCCAACGACCGGTCCGGGTTCACGGTGAACGCGTTGCTGATCCCGTACCTGCTGTCCGCGGTCCGGATGGTGGAGTCGGGCTTCGCCAGGGCCGAGGACATCGACCGGGGCATGACCCTGGGCTGTGCCCATCCGATGGGGCCGCTCGCGCTGATCGACCTGATCGGGGTGGACATCGTGGTCGCCATCGGGCAGGCGATGTACCAGGAGTACCAGGAGCCGCAGCACGCGCCGCCGCCGTTGCTGACGCGGATGGCCGAGGTCGGCCTGCTCGGCCGGAAGACCGGCCGGGGCTTCTACCAGTATCCCCGGGATATCGCCGGCATATCCAAAACCTGATACGTGCCGGCAACGTCGTGCCGGTTTGACTGGCGGCATGACCTCCGGAATCACGATCTATGGGTGCGCGCCGGACGAGGCCGTCCTGTTCCGGGAGTTGGCGCCCCGCTTCGGCGTGCTGCCGACGATCACCGCGTCGGCGGTTACCGAAGGCAATGCCGCTCTGGCCTTCGGTAACCGCTGTATCAGCGTGGGCCACAAGACTCACGTCGCGAACTCCGCGCTTCTCGCGCTCAGCCGAGCCGGTGTGGAGTACATCTCCACGCGAAGCATCGGGTACAACCACATCGATGTGACGTACGCCGAGAGCGTTGGCGTCACGGTCGAAAATGTCTTCTACTCGCCGGACAGCGTGGCCGACTACACGGTGATGCTGATGCTGATGGCGGTGCGCGACGCGAAATCCGTCGTCCGGCGCGCGGATGTTCACGACTACCGGCTGAGCGAGGTGCGCGGGAGAGAACTGCGCGACTTGACCGTCGGGGTGATCGGCACGGGCCGTATCGGCGCCGCGGTCATGGACCGGCTGCGGGGCTTCGGCTGTCGAGTACTGGCCTACGACCCCCAGCCCGAGGCTGCTGCCGAGTACGTGTCCCTCGACGAGTTGGTGCGGGAGAGCGACCTGGTGACGCTCCATGCGCCGCTCACCGCGGAGACCCGCCATCTCCTGGATCAACGGCGGATAGAGCGGATGAAACGCGGCGCGTTCGTCGTGAATACCGGGCGCGGTCCGCTTCTCGATACCGAGGCTCTGGTGTCGGCGTTGGAAAGCGGCAGGCTGGGCGGCGCGGCGTTGGATGTCCTCGAAGGGGAAGAAGGCATCTTCTACGCCGACTGCCGAAACAAAGCCATCGAAAGCAAAACACTGCTGCGGCTGCAGGAGCTGCCGAATGTGCTGATCAGCCCGCACACGGCCTACTACACGGATCACGCCTTGAGCGACACCGTGGAGAACTCTCTCGTCAACTGCCTGAAATTCGAAAGCGGGAACCAGCGTGGCTAGGGTGAAGATCGGAATCATGTTCGGCGGCGCTTCCGAGGAGCACCCCGTTTCTGTCAAATCCGCGCAAGAGGTGGCGAAGAACCTCGATCCCGAAAAGTACGAACCGTTCTGGATCGGGATCACGCAGACCGGTGCCAGCATGCTTTGTGACGGCCCCAGCGCAGGCTGGGAAGACGACGGCGCTCGGCCGGCTGTGCTGTCTTCGGACCGGCGCGAGCCCGGGCTGCTTGTCCTGGACGAGGGGAAATACGAGACGGTCGGCCTGGACGTCGTGTTTCCGGTGCTGCACGGGAAGCTCGGCGAGGATGGTGCGGTGCAAGGCTTGCTGGAGCTTTCCGGCATTCCGTACGTGGGCTGCGATGTCCAAAGTTCCGCGCTGTGCATGGACAAGTCCCTCGCTTACGTCGTCACGCGAAGTGCGGGGATCGCCACCCCGAACTTCTGGACCGTCACGGCGGATGGGGACATCGATCCTGACCTACTCACCTATCCGGTCTTCGTGAAGCCGGCCCGTTCGGGGTCGTCCTTCGGCGTCAGCAAGGTGTCCCGGAAAGAAGAACTGCCGGGTGCGCTGGAGACGGCGAGGCAGTACGACTCGAAGGTGGTGATCGAGGAGGCTGTCGTCGGCAGCGAGGTGGGCTGCGCGATCTTGGGTACCGACTCGGAGCTGACGGCCGGTGAGGTGGATCAGATCGCGCTGTCACACGGATTTTTCCGGATCCATCAGGAGAGTGATCCGGAAAGCGGGTCCGAAAACGCGACGTTCATCGTGCCCGCCGAGATCCCGGCGGAGTCGCGCGCGCTCGTTCAGGAGACGGCGAAAGCCATCTATCGTGCGCTGGGCTGCCGCGGGCTCGCGCGGGTCGACATGTTCCTGAAGGCGGATGGCTCGGTGGTACTCAACGAGGTCAACACCTTGCCCGGGATGACGTCGTACAGCCGGTACCCGAGGATGATGGCCGCCGCCGGGCTGCCGCTCGCCGAAGTCATCGACCGGATCGTGGCGCTGGCTTTGGCGGGAGCCCGGCGATGAAGGACGGCTTCGTCTTCGTGGACGAGTTCGTGCCGGAACTACGGTGGGACGCCAAGTACGCCACCTGGGACAACTTCACCGGCAAGCCCGTCGACGGATACCTGGTGAACCGGATCGCCGGGACGATGGCTCTGTGCGCGGCCCTGGAAAGAGCGCAGAAGGAGGCCACGTCCCTCGGCTTCGGCCTGCTGCTCTGGGACGGCTACCGCCCGCAACGCGCCGTGGATTGCTTCGTGCGCTGGGCGGCTCAGCCGGAGGACGGCCGGACGAAGCAGCGGCACTATCCGAACATCGACCGGCTCGAGATGTTCGAAAAGGGTTACGTGGCCACCAAATCGGGGCACAGCCGGGGCAGCACCGTCGACCTGACGATCTATCACCTGGCCACCGGTGAACTCGCCCAGATGGGCGGAGGCCACGACTTGATGGATCCGATCTCCCATCATGGGGCGCCGGGAATCACGGAAGCCGAAGCGACGAACCGTCAGCACCTTCGGTCCATCATGGAGTCCAGTGATTTCAGTGCGTACGAGTCCGAGTGGTGGCACTACACGCTGAAGGAGGAGCCTTATCCGGGCACCTACTTCGACTTTCCCCTCGCATGACGGCACCGCGCGTCGTGGTCGCCGGCGGTCACTCGGCCGGGCACATCGAGCCCACGATGAACTTCGCCGACGCGCTGCGCCGGCTGGCGCCGACGGCCGAGATCACCGCCCTCGGCACCATCCGTGGCCTCGACACCACGCTCATCCCGGCCCGCGGCTACCCGCTCGAACTCATCCCGCCGGCGCAGCTCCCGCGTGACCTGAACCGGGCCCTGCTGGCGACGCCGGGGCGGCTGCGGGACTCGGTGCTGGCGGCCGGGGCGGTGCTCGACAGTGTGCGGGCCGAGGTCGTAGTGGGTTTCGGTGGCTACGTGGCCGCGCCCGCGTACCTCGCCGCCCGTAAGCGAGGACTGCCGATCGTCATCCACGAAGCCAACGCGCGGCCGGGCGTCGCCAACCGGCTGGCGGCCCGGATGACGACGCACGTGTTCACCGCCGCGCCGGGAGTCCGGCTGCCGCACGCCACGCCCATCGGGATACCGCTGCGGCCGGCGATCACCGGCCTCGACCGGCCCGCGCAACGCGACGCCGCCCGGCAGCGGTTCGGCCTGCACCCCGGCGGGCCGGTGCTGATGGTCACCGGCGGTTCGCAGGGCGCTGGAACGATCAACGCCGCGGTGTCCGGCGCGGTCGCGGCGTTGCGGGCGGCCGGCGTGCAGGTCCTGCACATCACCGGGCTGCGGCACGTCGTCGAGGTGCCGCGCGGCGACCCGCCCTACGTCGTCGTCCCGTACGTCGATGAGATGCAGTACGCCTACGCCGCGGCCGATTTCGTGATTTGCCGCTCGGGCGCGATGACGTGCGCCGAGCTGGCGGCTGTCGGGCTTCCGGCCGCGTACGTCCCGCTGCCGTTGCGCGGCGGTGAGCAGCGGCTGAACGCCGAGCCGGTCGTCGCGGCCGGTGGGGCGCTGCTCGTCGACGACGCCGACCTCGACCCGGCCTGGATCGAGACCGCCCTGATCCCGCTGCTCACCGACCCTGGACAGATCGCGGCGATGTCGGCCAAGGCGTCGGCGACCGGCGCGTCCGACGCGGACGTCGTCCTGGCCCGGCACGTGCTCACCGTGGTCGCCGAGCGACGATCAACTGCCGGTGTGAGGTAGCGCGGCGGGCAGCCGCACCGTCACGCACATTCCCCCGGCGTCGCGCGGGGTGAGGGTGAGGGTGCCGTCGTGCCCGTCGGTGATGCTCTTGACGATGGTCAGGCCGAGGCCGACCCCGGCCTGGTCACTGCGGATGCGCTCGGTGCCGCGCCGGAACGGTTCGGTGAGGGTCGAGACCAGCTGAGGAGTGAGCTGCTCGCCGGTGTTTTCGACGGTGAGCATGACGAACCCGGGGCCGGCGGCGGTGCTGACCCGCACCGCGCCGCCTTCGGGGAGGTTGTGGGCGATCGCGTTGTGCAGGAGATTCGTGGTGATCTGCAGCAGGAGCGCGGGCTCGCCGAAGGCGGGGGTCACCTCGCCGGCGGTCTCGATGGTCACGCCGTGCTTTTCCGCGAAGGGGAGCAGTGTTTCGGTCGCCTCCTCCACGATGAGGGACAGATCGACGTGCTCGCGGGTGAAGGAGCGCTGGTCGGTGCGGCTGAGCAGGAGCAGCGCTTCGGTGAGTTCGATCGCCCGGGCGTTGACGGCGCGGAGGCGTTCGTCGAGATCGCTGGTGGCCCGGTCCGGATCGTTGCGGGCGACGTCGAGCAGGGTCTTCGTGATCGCCAGCGGGGTGCGCAGCTCGTGGGACGCGTTGGCGGCGAACCGCTGTTGCGCCGCGACCTGCGCCTCGAGCCGCGCGAGCATGTCGTCGAAGGCGTCGGCGAGCATGCGGAACTCGTGCTGGGGGCCCGGCAGCCGGATCCGGTGCGAGAGCGACCCCTCGGCGGCCAGGCGGGTGGCCTCCTTGATGCGGTCCAGCGGGGCGAGCATGCGGCCGGCCAGGAGCCAGCCGCCCAGCAGCCCGAACACCAGCAGGAACGCCAGCACCACGCCCGCGGCCGGGGCGAATCCGCGCAGGAGGCCGTTGCGGGTGAACAGGCCTCCGGCGGTGTTGAACACGTCGGGCAGGTCGCGCAGCAGGAACAGCCACACGGCCCCGAGCAGCAGGACCCCGGCGACCATCAGGAATCCGGCGTAGCTGAGGGCGAGTTTGAGACGGACGCTCAGCCCGGGCTCGTCATCCACGGTGCTCGGCCTCCGGCCTCGATGCGGTAGCCGACGCCGGCCACGGTCGCGATGATCCAGGGTTCGCCGAGGCGTTTGCGCAGGGCCGAGACCGTGATGCGCACGGCGTTGGTGAACGGGTCCGCGTTCTCGTCCCACGCGCGTTCCAGGAGTTCTTCGGCACTGACGACACCGCCCTCGGCGGCCACGAGGACCTCGAGCACGGCGAACTGCTTCCGCGTGAGCGCGACGTAGGCGCCGTCGCGGTAGACCTCGCGGCGGAAGGGATCGAGCCGCAGGCCGGCGATCTCGCGCACGGGCGGCCGGTTGTGGGCGCGCCTGCGGTCGAGCGCCCGGAGCCGGAGCACGAGTTCCCGGAGTTCGAAGGGCTTCGTGACGTAGTCGTCGGCGCCGAGGCCGAACCCCGACGCCTTGTCGTCGAGCCGGTCGGCGGCGGTGAGCATGAGGATCGGCATGCCACTGCCGGAGGCGACGATGTGCTTGGCGATCTCGTCACCGGACGGGCCGGGGATGTCACGGTCGAGGACGGCGATGTCGTAGGCGTTGACGCCCAGCAGTTCCAGCGCGGTGTCGCCGTCCCCGGCGATGTCGGCGGCGATGGCTTCCAGCCGCAGGCCATCGCGGATGGCTTCGGCCAGGTAGGGCTCGTCCTCGACGATCAGCACACGCACCCTCCCGATGGTACGAGCCGGCGCATATCGCCGTCATATCGAAAGCCGGATACATGCCGGCAACGCCACCCCGCCTTACCTGGGGTTATGACCTACAGCGAAACGGCGGCGCGGCCCGCCCTCGGCGTCGCGGATGGCGCCGTTCCCGACGGCGTGACGGTCTTCGACGACGCAATCCCGGCCGTGGCCAACCTCGCGCCTGATCTGCTCGGTGCCCTGCGGCGAGCCGCGGCCGATGCCGCTGCCGACGGGGTCGAGTTCTTCGTCAACGGTGGCTGGCGCTCGCCGCGGTACCAGGAACGGCTGCGCCGTCAGGCGGTCTCGAAGTACGGCTCGGAAGAGGAAGCGGCCCGGTGGGTGGCCACTCCCGAGACGTCCGCGCACGTGCTCGGGCAGGCGATCGACATCGGGCGCGCCGAGGCCAAGGCGTGGCTGGCCGAGCACGGCGCCCGGTACGGGCTGTGCCAGATCTACCGCAACGAACCCTGGCACTACGAACTGCGCCCCGAAGCCGTCGAGCACGGCTGCCCACCCATGTACGCCGACCCGTCGCACGATCCGAGGATGCGGCGCTAGTTTCCGGTCTGCGGAGGACCGTCACGTGTGGGGGTTCTATTGAGGACTCGTGAGCGTTGCGGGCGGTTAGAACCGCCCGCAACGCTCACGAGCCCGTGGGCCGGGGGAGCGTGACCTCGACCAGCTCGGCCCAGCTCGTCCGCGTACCCTCTTCCGTCACCTCGGCGAACCGTGCGTCGCCGAGGTGATCGTCGTGCGTCCTGCTCGATCCTGGCCGCGTCCGGGCGCGAGCGATCCGGCAGTCCGCGGACGCCGACGCTCGCCGCGAGCAACCGGGCGGCCTGTTCGTACTCGCCGAGGCGAGCGGCCAGGTCCGCGACCCCGACGAGCATCTGGGCGATCACCGAGGGTTGTCCCGCTTCGGACGCCGCCTCCCAGGCGGCCGCGCAATGAGCCCTCGCCTCAGCGAGATCGTCGGCCAGGTAGCCGAGAGCGCCGTGGATCTCCGCGCGGAAGTAGTCCTGCTCGGCGTCCTCGCCCAGCAGGACGGTCGCGAGGCCGAGTTGACGGCGGGCCTCCTCGGCGTGGCCCGCCCAGCGGGCGAGCTCCGCCCTGGCGAGCGCCACCTCGACCAGCGCGTGCGGCCAGGTGACCCCTTCGGCCTGTCGCCCGGCTTCGGCGATCGCGGCCGCGCTGGCGTTCCGGTCGCCGTCGAGCCAGTACAGCAGGGCCTGCTGGGACCGCATCCGGATGACGTCTTCGACGGCACCGACCTCGGCGACGACCGTGGCCGCTTCGTCGTAGTGCGCGCAGGCGCCGGCGAACTCGCCCCGCATCGCGAGCTGGGCCGCCAGCTCGGACAGCGACCAGCGACATCCCGAACCGTTCGCCGAGCGCCCGGAACTCGGCGAGCGACTGCTCCAGCAGCGCGTCCTGCGCCCCCTGGCCGAACATGATCCGCATCTTGCCGAGCTGCCATCGGGCCATGCGCGCGTACCCACGGATCTTCGTTGTCCAGCAACGGTTCCCACGCGGTCACCGCGGATTCCGGCGCCGCCAGCATGTGTTCGAGCGGGATCACCAGTCCCAGCAAGGGATTGTGGCTGCCTTGCAGGCTGAGCCGGTACGCCTGGTGGATCCAGTCCGCGCCGAGGCGTTCGTCGCCTCGCCCTGAGGTCACGAAGAGCACCATGATCACGTACGCCATGACTCGGACGTCGTCGGTGACTTCGCCCGGGACGCGGGTGGCCGCGATGAGCAGTTCCATGCCCTCGGCCCGGCGCCCGCCGAGCCACCAGTACCACCCGGCGGCGCCCGCGAGCCGCATCGCCGCCTGGGCGTCACCGGCGGCGATCGCCGTCCGCATCGCGGCACTGATGTTGTCGTGGTCGGCCTCGAGCGTGGCGAGCCATTCCAGCTGCTCGGCGCGGCGCAGGTGCGGCTCCGCGGTCTCGGCGAGTTCGATGAAGTACGCGAGATGCGCCCGCCGGGTCAGGTCCGATTCGCCCGCTTCCGCGAGCCGATCCGCGGCGTACTCCTGGATCGTGCCGAGCAGCCGGTAGCGCGAGGAGCCGTCGATGACCACGAGCGACTTCTCGGCCAGCGAGGTGAGCAGCTCCCTCGCCGCCGCAGACCTGCTCGGCCGCGTCCAGGCTCGCCCCGCCCGAGAACACCGACAGCCGGCGCAGCACCGTCCGCTCGTCGTCGGTGAGCAGCTCCCAGCTCCAGTCGACCACCGCGCGCAGCGTCTTGTGCCGCGGCAGCGCGGTCCGGCTGCCGCTGGTCAGCAGGCGGAACCGGTCGTCGAGGCGGTGGGCGAGCTGGTCGAGGGACATGGTCCGCAACCTGGCCGCGGCGAGCTCGATCGCCAGCGGCATCCCGTCCAGTGCCCGGCAGACGCGCACCATCGTCGACAACGTGGCGGCGTCGGCCGCGAGATCCTTGCGCACCGCGCTCGCCCGGTCACGCAGCAGCTGGATCGCCGGCGCGGACTCGACGTCGGCGTCCCCTTCCGGCAGGGCCAGCGGCTCGACCGGCCACAGCGCCTCGCCGGTGATGCCGAGCGGTTCCCGGCTCGTCGCCAGGATCCGCAGCCGGCGGCACTCCCCGAGCACCCGATGGGCGAGCGCTGCCGCCGACTCGATCACGTGCTCACAGTTGTCCAGGATCAGCAGGACTTCCCGGTCGCGGAGCGCGGCGATAAGCCGGTCCGCCGGCTCCGCGTTGGACGCGTCGCCGAGCAGCGCGTCCCGGAGGCCGAGGCCGGCGAGCGTCGCCTGCGCGACGTCGCCGCCGGTGCCGATGCGCCGCGAGCTCCACCAGCCAGGCCCCGTCCGGCACGTCGCCGAGCAGCGTGCGCGCGGTTTCCGTGGCCAGCCGGGTCTTGCCCGAGCCGCCCGGCCCGATCAGCGTGGTCAGCCGATGCCCCGCGACGAGGTCCCGCACCGCGGCGACATCGGCGCCCTTGCCGACGAAGCTGGTCAGCTCGGCACGCAGGTTCGTCTTCCGGTTTTCCTCGGGCCGTTTCACCTCACCCCGCAGCAGCGCGACGTGCAAGGCGGACAGCTCGGGTGACGGGTCGACGCCCAGCGTGTCGGCCAAGGTCTCCCTCGTGCGCTGGTAGACGAGCAGCGCGTCGGTGGTGCGACCCGCCGCGCCGAGGGCACGCATCAGCGCGGCGACGAGCCGCTCCCGCGTCGGATGCGCGGCCACCAGGTCGGTCAGCTCAGGGACCAGCTCCGGCCCGGCCTCGGCTTCGAACCGGTCCTCCAGGGCCGTCAGGCGCAGTCCCTCGAGCCGGGTTACGGCGGCGTCGAACGCCTCACTGTCCTGCAGGCCGACGTCCTGCATCGCCGCGCCGCGCCACAGCGCGAGGGCCTCACGCAGCCGCCGGGGATCCTCGACGGGCCTCGCCGACGAGCTGTTCGAACCGGATGGCGTCGACGGCGTCGGGCCGGACCGTCAGCCGGTAGCCGTCCGGCTGTCCCTCGACGGACCCCTCCGGAAGCGCCTTCCGCAGCCGGGAAACCAGGCGCTGCAACGCATTCGCCGCTTCGGCCGGCGGGTTCTCGCCCCAGATCCAGTCGACGAGCGTTGCCTTCGGGACCACGTGCCCCGGCCGCAGCGCGAGGGCGATCAACAGGCCGCGCAGCCGGGCGCCCGGCACGTCGGCGATGGCGCCGTCGTCCGTGCGAACCTCGAATGATCCCAGCATCCCGACCTGCATTTCGGTGATTTTGCCATGGGGGTACGGGCCTGGTGTCAGAGCCGTGTCAGGCGCGTGTCAGGTCGGTCGGCGAGCGTTGCCGCAACAACCAGCCACGAGAGGAAGTCCCATGAGCCAGCCGGTTTCCATCCCGCACGGTCTCCCGATGGAGCGCGACGCGGGCCCGTTCGACCCGCCGAGCCGGATCACCGCGCTGCGCGAGGCTCGCCCGGTGAGCCCCCTGGTGTTCCCTGACGGTCACGAGGGCTGGCTCGTCACCGGCTACGACGCCGTCCGGCAGCTGATGGCCGACACGCGGTTCAGCTCGCGCCAGGACATCGGCATCGTGCACGTGCCGTACGAGACGCCCGGCATGCCCGCCCCCACCGAACCGTCCCCGCCGATGCCGGGCGTGTTCGTCGCGATGGACCCGCCGGACCACACCCGGCTGCGACGTCGCCTCACCGGCGCCTTCACCGTCAAGCGCATGAAGCAGCTCGAACAGCACATCGTCGACATCGTCGAGCGGCAGCTGGACGGCCTCGCGCGGCTCACCCCGCCGATCGACCTGGTCAAGGAGTTCGCGCTGCCGGTGCCCTCGCTGGTGATCTGCGAACTGCTCGGCGTCCCCTACGCCGACCGCGAGACCTTCCAGGCCAACTCCGCCAAATTCCTCGAGCGGGACATCTCGCTCGAGGACAAGATGGGCGCGCTGGGTGCGCTGATGGGGTACCTGACCGAACTGGTCACCAGCAAACGCGCCAAGCCCGGCGAAGACATCCTGTCCGACCTGGCCGCGCAGGAGGACCTCGCCATCGAGGAGCTGACCGGAATCGCCTTCCTGCTGCTGCTCGCCGGCCACGAAACCACTGCGAACATGCTGGCTTTGGGCACTTTCGCGCTCCTGGAAAACCCCGAGCAGGTCGCCGAGCTGCGCGCCGACCCGGAGCTGCTGCCCAACGCCGTCGAGGAGCTCATGCGCTATCTGTCCATTGCGGACATCTTCTATCGCTACGCCACCGAGGACCTCGAGCTCGGCGGGGAAACCATCGGCAAGGGATCGACGGTCGTCATTTCGCTCCTGGCCGCCAACCGTGACCCGCGTCACTTCGACAACCCCGACGCCCTGGACGTCCACCGCAAGGCCCGCGGTCATTTGTCCTTCGGCCACGGCATCCACCAGTGTCTCGGCCAGCAGCTGGCCCGCATCGAGATGCGTGCCGGTTTCGAGGGACTGCTGCGCCGGTTCCCGACCCTCGCGCTCGCCATTCCCGCCGAGGAAGTGAAGGTCAAGTCCGACATGAACATCTACGGCGTCCACGCCCTCCCGGTCACCTGGGAGACGGCTCGATAGACCCCGGCCGGGCGATTTCGTGCTAAGACTGGCATCTAGCAAAGGGGCCCTTGTGGACCAGCTCAGTCTCGGAATCATCGCCCGCTCGCGCAAGGAAAACGAACACCGGCTGCCGATCCATCCCCGGCACTTCGGCCGGATCGACCCCGATCTCCGCGAGAGAATCTATCTGGAAGAGGGCTACGGCGAGCGGTTCGGCGTCGCCGACGCCGAACTCGCCCGCTCGGTCGCCGGGTTGCGCTCCCGGGAGGAGCTCATCGCCGAATCCGACGTCGTCCTGCTGGCCAAGCCGTTGTGGGAGGACGTCGAGTCGCTGCGCCGGGGCCAGGTGCTGTGGGGCTGGCCGCACTGCGTGCAGGACGAGCGGCTGACCCAGCTGGCCGTCGACCGGCGGCTGACCGTGCTCGCGTTCGAAGCGATGAACCACTGGGGCCGCGACGGCTCGTTCAGCCTGCACGTGTTCCACAAGAACAACGAACTGGCCGGCTACAGCTCGGTGCTGCACGCCCTCCAGCTGATCGGCTCGACCGGCGACTACGGCCGCCGGCTGCGCGCGGTCGTGATCGGGTTCGGGGCGACCGCGCGCGGCTCGGTGACGGCCCTGAACGCACTCGGCGTGCACGACGTGCACGTGCTCACCCAGCGCGGGGTCACGGCGGTCAGCTCGCCGATCCACTCCGCGACGATGGTGCACTTCGACCACGACGTGACCGCGCCGGGCGATCTCCGGCGCAGCCACGCGCTCACCGAGGACGGTCCCGTGCCGTTGGCGGACTACCTCGCCGGGCACGACATCGTCGTCAACTGTGTGCTGCAGGACACCGCGTCGCCGCTGACGTTCCTCATCGAGGAAGACCTCGCCGCGTTCCGGCCGGGCAGCCTCATCATCGACGTCTCCTGCGACCTGGGCATGGGGTTCAGCTGGGCCCGGCCGACGACGTTCACCGAGCCGACGTTCGTGGTCGGCCGCGAGGTCGTCTACTACGCCGTGGACCACAGCCCGTCCTACCTGTGGAACTCGGCCACCTGGGAGATCAGCGAAGCCCTGCTCCCGCACCTGCGCACGGTCTTGGCCGGGGACGCCGCGTGGGAGGCCGACGAAACCGTCAAGCGAGCCATCGAAATCCGGGACGGAACTATCCGGAACCCCGCCATCCTGTCCTTCCAGCACCGCAAACCCGACTACCCGCACGAGGTTCAGTAGGCGACGGTGAAATGCCGTTCGGGGAAGGCGTTTCGAGTTGGGCAGGAGCCGGGTTCTGGTGAGTGGTCAGTGTCGTTCTGGCCAGGCGCACTTGGCCGACCTGTGGTTGGTGTTGTTGATGAGGCTGGTGGGGCGTTGTGCGGGCGGGTCGTGAGTGGAAAAGAGGGTTAAACCCTTCTGAACACTCACGACCGTTACCGATGTGGCTGGTGGGGTGCTGGGGCTGCCTGATTGGCTAGTCGGCGAGACCGAGCTAGGCAGCCAAGTGATGGTCGGCTCTGACGACACTTACCACTCACGAGGGCTGGGATGAGCGTGGCCGCAGGGTGTGCTCGGGTCGGGTCTCGTGAGTGCTGCGGCCGGTTAGAACCGGCTTTGCCACTCACGAGTCTTAGCCCGGGCCACACGGTCACCTGATGGTCTTCGCCCAGCTCACCACCTGCTGGAAGTACGTGCCCGCATTGGGCGCGTAGTTGATCGCGTGGCCGTAGCCGTTCAGGATGAACGTGCTGAATCGGGGCGACGCCGGGAAGTACGGCGCCTCGGACGTCCGCAACGCCGCCGCGGACGAGCAGTCGCTGCCCAGCGCGCCGCAGAAGTGCGGGTCGTTGCCCAGCGCCTGGAACACCGGCACGTTGATCCGCTGGGACACCGGGATCACCACGCTGTTCAGCAGGATCGTGTCCACCGCCTCGGTCGCCGCGAAGGCGTCCTTTGTGGACTCGTCGTAGGCGATCGCGCCGGCGTCGTTGGGGCCGGGCGTGTGGAACGCCGTATAGCGCTTTCCCGGCCCCGTGGTCAGGTACCCGACGTCCAAAGTGGTGCCGAGGAACTTTGGGTCGAGCGCAGCCGGGATCATGTTGGCCAGCACCGGAACCACGGTGATGTAGTTCATCTTGTGCGTCATCCCGGTGACCAGCACGCCGTCGACGTCGTGGTACGTGCCGGCCTCGATCATCGCCATCGCGGACCCGATCGAGTGCCCGCCCACGATGACCTTGGAGAACCGCGAGCGCATCGTCTGGATCGCCTGGTGCGCCGCGGCGGCCTGGACCGATGCCGTCACGAGCGTGCTGAGCGGCTTCGAGCTCGAGCCGGTGCCGAGCCGGTCGAGGGCCAGCGTCGCGATCCCGGCGTTGTTCATCGCGAGCCGGAACGACCTGAGCTCGGGTGTGTAGCCGATGTCCCAATAGGACGCGTTGTAGGTGCCGCCGGGGATCAGCACCTCGACGACGGTGGCGTTCGCCGGGGCGCACAGCCTGCCGTGCATGGTCTGCGGGAGCAGCAGGACCGTCACCGGGACGGTGACGTCCGAGCAGGTCACCGCGGCGTTCGCGGGCGCGGGCACCAGGCAGATGCCCAGCGTGAGCAATACGGACATGAATATCTTGCGGAGCAAGGAGAACGACCTCCTGGGTCAGCTTCGGGGTACCGCCGTCATGGCCAGGGCGCGGGGATAGGCGGCGGAGGTGAATTTCGTGCGGACCGGTTGTCCCGGTACCGGAACCAGCCGCCAGCGCGCGGCGATGGTGGCCACCGCGATCACGATTTCGTGCTGGGCGAAGGAATAACCGACGCACTTGCGCGCGCCGGCGCCGAACGGGACGAACGCGCCCCTGGGCGCTTCGGGCCGCCCGGGCGCCCAGCGGTCGGGTTCGAACCGGTCCGGCTGGGCGTAGTTCGCCGGGTCGAAATGCAGTGCGTGCGGGCTCACCACCACTTCGGTGCCTGCGGGGATCGAGACGTCGCCGAGCCGGATGTCCGCGGTGGCGCGCCGCATCAGGATCCACACCGGGTACATCCGCAGGACCTCGTTTACGACCTGCCCGGTGTAAGTCAGTTTCGCGACGTCGTCGAAGGAAACCGGCCGTCCAGCCAGCACCGCGTCGACCTCGGCGTGCACCCGGCGTTCGACCTCGGGGTGCCGGGCGATCTCGTGGAACGCCCAGGCGAGCGCGATCGCGGTGGTCTCGATCCCGCCGGTGAGCAGGCTGAGCACCTCGTCGTAGGTCTGCTCGTCGGTCATGCCGTCGCCACCCTCGTCGCGGGCGAGCAGCAGCATCGAAACCAGGTCGCCGTGGTCGGCGCCCTCGGCGCGCCAGTTCGCGATGACCTCGAACACGATGGCCCGCATCCGCGCGATGGCCTGGTCGAACTGCCGGTTGCCGGGCACCGGCAGGTGTTCGACGAAGCCGGGCGACAGCGCGCGGATCATGCCCTGCTTGATGATGACGAAGACGGACCGGCGTGCTTCGGCGATCGCGCGTTCCCCGATTTCGGTGGAGAACAACGCTTCGCCGACGATGGTGACCGCGAGCGCCTGCATGTCCTCGTCGATCATACGAATCTCGCCGGGCCGCCAGGACTCCGCGAGCTCGGTGGCCGCCCGCGCCATCGTGCCGGCGTAGTGCGCGATGCGGTCGTGGTGGAACGCGGGCTGGATGAGCCGGCGCTGCCGCCGGTGGAAATCGCCGTCCGACAACAGCAATCCGGTGCCGAGATACGGGCGGAACTTGTCGAACATGGCCCCTTTGCCGAAACTCGCTCCCTCGGTGACCAGTACGTCGTGTGTCAACCTCGGGCTCGTCACGAAGTAGGCCGGCATCGGGCCGAGATGGATCTTCACGACTTCGCCGTGCTCGCGCAGGGAAGCCGTGAAGGCGAAGCGTTTCCGCAGCATTGCCGGGGTATGACCGAGGAAAGGCCAGCGGCCGGGCGCCACCGGGACGGACATCGTCGCTCCTCGCCGAACTCGAACGTGTCGATTCCCGAAAGAAGGTGACCACGGTAGGCGCCATCCGGGGGAAACAGACAGTGCCCGATCGGGTGGTCCGGAGGTACACCGATGGCCCAACGAGGATGCCCGGAGAGTCGCTAAGCTCTTTCGGTCCCCGGCAGCGGTAAGAGGTGTGCAGCGTGACACGATCACCGGAATGGGTTCCGCCGAGCGTGGATATTTCCGTGCCGAGCATGGCCCGTACCTATGACTTCATGCTCGGTGGCGGCCACAACTTCGCGGTGGACCGGGAAGTGGGCGCGCAGATCGAACACGTAATGCCAGGACTGCGTGACGCAGCGCGTGTGAACCGCCAGTTCCTCGGCCGCGCCGTGCGGTTCATGGCCTCACGCGGAATCCGTCAGTTCCTCGACATCGGATCGGGTATTCCGACGGTGTCCAACGTGCACGAAGTGGCGCAGGAAGAAGATCCGGAGTGCCGGGTCGTGTATGTCGACCGTGATCCGGTGGCGGTCGCGCACAGTGAACTCATGCTCGCGGAAAATGATCGCGCCGCGATCGTGCAAGCGGATATGCGCGATCCGGAAAAAATCTTCGAAAGCGACGCGGCGCAGCGGCTGCTCCGATTCGACGAGCCGATCGGCCTGTTGATGTTGCTGGTGCTGCACTGGGTGCCCGACGACGACGACCCGTGGGACCTGATGTCGCGCTACCGCGGCGCGCTCGCCCGCGGGAGTTTCCTCGCCATCAGCCATGTTTCCGCTGATCACCAGGGCGAAAACCTCGTGGTGGCCACGAACGTGATCAAGGAGAGTCGCAGCCCGGACCAGGTCAACGAGCGCACCCACACCGAGATCTCCGCGCTGTTCGGCGGGTTCGAAATGGTGCCGCCGGGCCTGGTCGGCTGCGGTGAGTGGCACCCCGGTGGGCCCGGCGACATCTCCGGCGCCACCGCGATGAACATGCTCGTCTATGCGGGAATCGGAGCGAAGCGCTGACCGCGTAGGGTTACCTTCAGCTTGTTTCTGAACGAAAGAGTGACCGTGCTTCAGCCGGACAGACGAACGTGCTCCGGTGTTCAGTGGGTAAACTGCCGCGCATCCTGAATTGACAGCAGGGCAACGTGCATGCCGAACTCCAGTATCGGACCGGACCGCGCTCCGGTCACCCCCGACGCGGGCCGCGGGCGGGTCCTGCTCGCCCGGAAATGGGCCTACCTGCTCAGCGGCGTGATCGTCGTTCCGCTGAGCAAGGAACGCCTGGAAAGCGAATTGTGCCGCCTCCTCGACGTTTTCTGCGGTGCGTTGGCCACCGAACCGACGAATTTCGCGTCCGCGCGTGAAGTCGGCGAACAACTGGTCGCACTCGGGTATGTCGGCGAGCAGGGTCTGAAGTGCACGACGGACGTTCTCGGAAAAGGATTACTGGCACTCCCCGAATTCCGGCCCGCTGATCGTTTCGCGGAGCGGATCGTGCTCGGTCTCGGCTCGCTGGCGTGCGGTTTCCTCACCGCGCACGAGCGTGGCGTGCTCGAGCAGCAGGAGATGATGCACCTCGCGCTGCTCAAGGCGGTCCGCGACGCGCAGTGGAACCTCAAGGAGAGCGAGGCGCGCTTCAACGAGGTCGTGACCTCTTCGGCGAGCGGCGTGCTGGTGGTCGACGTCGAGGGGAAGATCGTCCGAGCCAACGCCGCGGCGGGCCGGATGCTCGGTTACACGGCGGCCGAGCTGACCGGCAAGGAGCTGTTCGAGCTGGTGCACACCGACTCCGTCGGGGTGCTGCGGCAGTCGATGCGGTCGCTGATCGAGGGCGGCAAGGACCGGATCCGCCAGTCGCAGCGGCTGGTGCGCGAGGGGGGCGAGATCGCGCGCATTTCGCTGACCGCGTCGCTGCTGCGCGGCGCGGACGACCAGCCGAGCCACTTCGTGACGGTGATCGAGGACGGCACCGAGCTGATGCTGCTGCAGAGCGAGCTCAGCCGGCAGGCGCTGCACGACGTGCTGACCGGCCTGCCGAACCGCCAGTTCTTCAGCACCCACCTGGAAAGCGCGCTGCGCCGCGTCGATCCCGCGTACGGCCTCACGCTGTTCCACCTGGACCTCGACGCGTTCGGCATGGTCTGCAACAGCCTCGGCCGCCGCGCGGGCGAGCGGCTGCTGGTCCATTTCGCGCAGCGGCTGCGCCTGGTCATGGCCCGCGAGACGGCGATGATCGCGCGCTTCCACGCCGACGAGTTCGGCATCCTGGTGGAGAACTC
This sequence comes from uncultured Actinomycetota bacterium, assembly GCA_963762765.1. Taxonomy (GTDB): domain Bacteria; phylum Actinomycetota; class Actinomycetes; order Mycobacteriales; family Pseudonocardiaceae; genus Amycolatopsis. Next base: position 160,059 of record CAVXMR010000023.1, on the reverse strand, counting down.
GCCGGACACACCGGACATCGCCGAGCTGGTCGCGAACATCAACGACGAGCTCGCCGAACCGTTCTTTGTGGACGGTCACGGGCTCGGCATTTCGGTGAGCGTGGGGGTGGTGCACCGGCCCGTCGGCGACCTCCGACCCGGCGGAGCTGCTGCGTTCGGCGGATCAGACGTTGCGCCGCGCCAAGACCCGGCGGCGTGGGCAGTGGCTGCTGTTCGACCCGGCCGCCGACGCCGAGGACCAGCGCGCGGAGACGGTCGCGATCGGCATGCCCGGCGCGTGGGAGAGCGGCGAGATCGGCATCTGCTACCGCCCGGTGGTGCGGCTGGCCGACGACACGATCGCCGGGGTGGAAGGCGTTCTGCGCTGGGAACGGCCGGATCTGGAGGTCGTGCCGCACGAACGCTGTGTCGAGCTGGCCGAGCCGACCGGGCTGATCCTGCCGCTGGGCGAGTGGCTGCTGCGGGTCGCGACCAGGCAGGGCGAATGGTGGCGCCAGCGCGTCGGATTCGAGCTCCCGATGGTCGTCGGCCTGACCCCGCACCAGATTTCCGACGCCGCCCTCGTCACGCGCGTCGCGCGGGTGCTCGACGACACCGGGCTGCCGCCGGAGCAGTTGCAGCTCGCGGTTCCGGTGAGCGCCCTCGAGATCGACGGCGCGGTCGAGACGTTGCACGGCCTGGGCAAGCTCGGTGTCCAGCCGATGCTGGACGACTTCGGGCTCGGGCCCGACGACCTGCGGATCGCCGACGAGCTGCGCGTCCGCACGGTGCGCGTGGCCCGCCGGCTCGTCGAATGGCAGTCCCGTGCCCATGCGACGTTCCTCGCCGAGCTGGTGCCGCTGGTCGGCACGACCGGCGCGACGATCCTCGTCGACGGGATCGACACCGCCGAGCAGGCCGCGTGGTGGCGTGACGCGGGCGCGGACCTCGCCACCGGGTCCTACGCCGGGATCGCCGGTTCGGCCGGGGACCTGGTGGGCAAGCTCGGCTGAACGCGCTGGCGCCGGGTCAGCGCGACGGCCGCGAGGACGATCGCCATGCCCGTGATGATCCGCGGGTTCAGCGGTTCGCCCAGGAAGAGCGCGCCGAGCGCGACTGAGACGACCGGGAGCAGGTACCCGACGGTGGCCGCGGTGGTCGGGCCTTCATCGGCGATCAGGCGGTAGTTCAGGTAGAACGTGATGCCGGTGCCGGCGATGCCGAGGATGATCACCGCGATGACCGCCGTCCAGTTCAGGTGGGGTGTGTCTGTGGTGGTCGGCAGCGCGAGCGCGGTCAACGCCGTCGCGGCCATCAGCTGCGCGGCCGAGAGCGCGATCGGGGCGTCGCTCGCGGTGAGTTTCCTTGCCATGTAAGTGAAAGCGATCGCGTAGCTCAACCCGGCGCCGAGCAGCGCCAGCGTGCCCCAGCCGAACAGCCCCGAGTGGTCCCACGGCGCGAAGATCAGCAGGACGCCGCCGAAGCCGAGCACGAGCCCGGTCAGCCGTACCGGCCGCGGCCGTTCGGCACCGAGCAGGAGACCGATCAGCAGCGACCACAACGGCGTCGTCGCGTTCATGACACCCGCGACGCCGGAGTCGACGGTCCGTTCACCCAGGCTGAACAGGGCGAATGGGAGCGCGTTGCAGAAGAGCGCGGCGACGATCAGCCGGCCCCACGTGCGGCGGTCGCGCGGCAGGCGTTGCTTCGTCGCCAGCGCCAGTACCAGCAGCGTTGCCGCGCCGAGGGCGCACCGCACGAGGGTGAGGTGGACGGGGGCCAGCCCGGTGAGGGCCAGCTTGATCCAGAGGAACCCCGACCCCCACAGCAGGGCCAGGACTCCCATGCGCGCCGCGATACCCCGTCCACCGTTCATGACTCTCACGGTGCAGGAGATGATCTGTCAGGACAAGTGAAGAGTTCTTGAGTGATCTTTAAGTATCTCTGCATCCTTGGCTGGCCACAGGACGCCGCGATCAAGGACTCGTGAGTGGTGCGGCCGGTTGTAACCGGCTTTGCCACTCACGAGTCCATGGGGTGTTCCATCCAGACGTTGGGCTCGACGTAGCTGCCGAAGCCGTGCTTCACCGAAGCGTAGACGGGCGCGATGCCGCCGGGGATGTGGTTCTCGCCGTCGGTGAGCTTGACGCCCGTCCACTCGCGCCAGTCGGCGATCGAGCCCGCGAGCGTCACCGCGAAAGGGCACACCTTGATCACCCGGGCGCCGAGACGCTCGTGGGTGCGCATCCACCGGTCGGCGAGCAGGCCGTCCTCACGCCGGCGCGCCGCGTACTCCGGCATCGGGACGTCGGGCTCCTGCTCCTTGCCGATCGGGCGGACCGAGACGATCAGCTTGCTGAGGCCGTCCTCGGCCGCGCGCGCCTTGAGGGCCTTCAGCATCGGTGTGGAGAGGCCGGTGCCGCGCAGCTTCGGCGAGATCACGACCTCCAGCGCGCACAGCGCGTTCGGCTCGCGGCCGGCCATGACGTCCTGCGCCGCCCACTGGATGGCCTCGTCCCAGCCGTGGTCGGGCAGCTCGGCGCGGTCCGGGGCGGGGAAGGCCAGCGGGACCGAAAGCGCGCGGGCGATGGGGACGCCGTCGTCGTCGAGCGCGATGAGGAAGTAGCGGCCCCAGTGCCGGAGGAACCGCTCCGGCGTGATCATCTTGCCGCTCGCGCCCTGGTAGATGAACTCGCCGCCGACGTCGCCCAGGTTCAGCGCCGATTCGCAGAGGTCAGGACGGCTCGCAAGATCAACGACGCGCATGGGCCCAGTAAAGCCAAAAGATCACCGCCGGGACAGCTGCATCCGGGCGACGTCCGGCCCGCGTCTCGTGAGTGGTAAGTCGGGTTAGAACCCTACTTGCCACTCACGAGAGCCGGGGGCTCAGCGCAGTGAGGGGAGCGGCGTCCGGCGTCGGGTCAGGGCGGTCGGGTCCAGGTTCGCGCGGGTGCCGGCCGCGTGGCCGTCGCGGTAGCCGGTGCCGGACAGGCGGCGCTTGGCCGAGGACTGCAGGTTGCCGAACTCGTCGTCGAAAGCGCGCTCCACCACCGCTGTCCGGTCCTGGACCACCAGCTCCGCCGAACGTCCTCCCGGCGTCGCGGGGACGTACGCCCGGGCCGCGTCCTCCTCCGTCTCGCGCAGCCTGTCGTACACCGCGCCCGCGAAGCCGTGCAGCCATGTGCGGCGGTACGCCGTCAGCGACTCGCGGCCGAAGATCCCCTCGCGTGGCCGGACCCTGGTCAGCTGGGTGCCCGCCTGCAGCAGCAGGCTCGTGAACAGCAGCTCCACCCGGCCGAGGTCGGACCCGAAGCCGAACACGGTGACCGCCTCGATCACCTGTGGCCGCAGCCGGTGCAGCACCGTCCGGCAGCGCAGCGGGTACGCGACGCACGTGAGCAGGTGCGCCTTCTCCTGGCTGTACGGGTTGTCGATCGACACCTTGAGCGTGCCGATCTCGTCCGCACTCTGGCCGGAGTCGGCCAGCATCGCCTGGTCGATGCCGTAGCGCGCGACCAGCTCCGCGGCCTTCTTCGTGTACAGCTCGGCTTCGGCCTCGGTGACCGCCGGGTCTTCGGCTTTCGCGAGCAGCTTGCGGACCCGGTCGAGCCGCGGATCGGTGGCGGACATGGGACCCTCCTTGCTGATGCGGTGCCGGGCAAGACCATATTCGATCAGGTGTTCGGATGGAGAGGCGGGGGAGGGCGTGTCGGACATTTCGATCGTGGGATCCGGCCCGAACGGGCTGGCCGCGGCCGTGCTTCTGGCCAGGTCCGGGCTGTCGGTCGAGGTGCACGAGGCCGCCGACGCGATCGGTGGCGGGTCGCGGTCCGCGGCGCTGTTCGAGTCCGGCGTCGTCCACGACCTCTGTTCCGCGGTGCATCCGATGGCCGCCGCGTCGCCGTTCTTCCGCGGTTTCGACCTGGCCGCGCACGGCGTCGAGTGGTGCCGCCCGGAAATCCCCTACGGCCAGCCGATCGACGACCACCGCACCGGCCTCGCCTACGCCGACCTCGAGCGGACCTGCGAACGCCTCGGCCCGGACGGCGCCCGCTGGCGGCGGCTGATGGCACCGCTGGTCGAGCACAGCGGCGAAATCGCGGACCTGCTGCTCGGCGACCTGCGCCACCCGCCGCGCGACCTCCGTGCCGCGGCGCTGCTCCCGCTCCGGATCCTGGCTTTGGGTACGCGGCTCGACCAGAGGCTCTTCCGCGGCGTCGAGGCGCCGGCGCTACTCGCGGGCGTCATCGCGCACACGATGTCGCGCGAGCCTGCGCTCGTGTCCGGCGGCGGCGGGCTGCTGCTGGCCCACCTCGCGCACACCACAGGCTGGGTGATCCCGCGCGGAGGCAGCCAGGTCATCGCGGACGCGCTGGCCGCCGACCTCGCCGCGCACGGCGGCAAGATCCACGCCGGCAGCCGCATCACCGACCTCCGGGAACTCGCGAATTCCCGCGCCGTCCTGCTCGACGTCGGCCCGCGCGGGTTGCTCGACATAGCGGGCGACTTGCTCCCGGCCGGTTACCGCCGCGCGCTCCAGCGCTACCGCTACGGCCCCGGCTCGGTGAAGGTCGACTTCCTCGTGTCCGACGCGATCCCGTGGCGCGAGCCGGAGCTGGCCGAAGCGGGCACGGTGCATATCGGCGGGACCAGGGAAGAGGTCTACGCCGCGGAAAACGCCGTCGCGCGGGGAAGCCGCCCTGACGAGCCGTTCATGCTGGTCTCGGACCCGATGACGTTCGACCCCTCCCGCGGCAAGCCCGGCAAACGGCCGGTGTGGGCGTACTGCCACGTGCCGCACGGGGACCCGTTCGACGCCACCGACGTCATCCGCCGCCGGATCGAGCGGTTCGCGCCGGGCTTCTCCGACACCATTCTCGCCTCGGCCACGCGCACGGCACCCGAGCAGGAGCTGCACAACCCGAACTACGTCGGCGGAGACGTCGCAGTCGGCGCGGTGAACCTGCGCCAGGTGCTCGCCCGGCCCGTCCCGCGCTGGGACACCTATCGCACGCCGCTGAGCGGGGTCTACCTGTGCTCGTCGGCGACCAGCCCCGGCCCCGGCGTGCACGGGATGTGCGGACTGCACGCGGCGAAGTCGGTCCTGCGGCGCGAGTTCGGCATCCGTCAGCTTCCCACCGGTTGGGCCGATGGGTCGTAAGTAGGTTGCGGGCCGGGGCGTGATGGGGGCAAGGTCGACCTGACGGGTGGATCTTGGAGGGGAACCATGCGAAAAGTCCTGGCCGTGCTGGCGCTGGTGACAGTGACCCTGTCGACCGCTGCGGTACCGGCATCCGCTGAACCGGCGATCTCGGGCGGCGAGACCCAACCGGTGTACGACTACGCGAAGGCCGTGCGCGAGCAGGTCTACGTCGAGACACCGGTGGACACCGACCACGACGGCAAGCGCGATCGCGTCGCCGTCTACGTCATCCGGCCGAAGGAAACGCAGGGCGCGCTCAAGGTGGCGAGCATCGTCGAGCCGAGCCCGTACTACGGCGGCACGGTCGACGCGCCGTACCACCCGGCCGACGTCACCGACATCCCGCGGCTCTCGCCGTGGACGCCGCCGACCGGCCCGCAGCCACCGGTGAGCTACAACCGCGTCTACTACGACAACTACTTCGTCTCACGCGGGTACGCGGTGCTCGCCGCGAGCACACTCGGCACCGGGGATTCCGACGGCTGCCCGAGCGCGGTCGGGCCGAGCGAGACGGCCGGGATGAAGACCGTCGTCGAATGGCTGACCGGCAAAGCGAAAGCGTTCACCAAGGACGGGGCGGAGATCAAGGCGTCCTGGTCCACCGGCAACGTCGCGATGGCGGGCAAGAGCTACGACGGCACGCTGCCCGTCGCGGTGGCGGGCACCGGCGTCGCCGGGCTGAAGACGATCGTGTCGATCTCCGGAATCGCCAGCTGGTACGACTACTACCGCGCGGACGGCGCTGTCGTCGCACCCGGCGGTTACGTCGGCGAGGACGCCGATCTGCACGCGAAAGTGGTGCTGTCCCGCAAGAATCCCGAGGTCTGCGCCGGTCCGATCCATCAGATGGAGAAGGACATGGACCGGGTTTCCGGGGACTACAACGCGTTCTGGGACGAGCGGAACCTCGGCAAGAACCTCGGGCGCTACCACGGCAGCGTGTTCCAGGTGGCCGGGATCAACGATTGGAACGTCAAGCCGCGCAACTTCACCGACCTCTGGGACACCCTGGCGCGCAACGGAACCACTCGCAAGCTGTGGCTGCACCAGGCTGGGCACGACGACCCGCTGTACGTCGCCGAGCAGGACTGGCTCGACGCGCTGCACAAGTGGTTCGACCACGAGCTCTACGGCATCCACAACGACGTCCTGAAGCAGCCGCGGGTGCACTTCGAGACCGCGCCCGGAAAGTGGACCGACTACCGCGACTGGCCCGAGCCGGGCGCCCACGACGTCACGCTGCGGCTGGGCGCGTCGCACGGCGCGCAGCCGGGCACGCTCGGCCTCTGGGGGCCGGGATTCGGGCAGCGGCAAGGGTTCACCGATGATCCGTCACGGACGGCGGACAGTCTCGTCGCGGCGCAGGACCAGGCGGACCCGGGTCGCCTGCTGTACGTCTCCGCTCCGCTGCCGCGTGATGTCCGGATTTCCGGAACGCCGTCGGTTTCGGTGCGGGCGTCGGTCGACGGGCCCTCGCCGTACCTGAGCGCGCTGCTCGTCGACTATGGCACCGACCAGCGGATCACCGGCTTTGCGCAGACGACCGGGACCTGGTGCTTCGGCGACACGCTCGGCACGGATTCCGGCTGCCGCCCGAAGTACGGCTACAGCACGGCGCAGACGCCGTACGAGGTGGTCAGCCGTGGCTGGCTGGACGTCCGCAACCGGCACTCGGACTCGGTCACCGAGCCGATCCGCGCCGGGAAGACGTACACCTTCGACTGGCCGATGCAGCCTCGGCAGTACCAGCTCAAGGCGGGGCACCGGCTCGGCGTGGTGCTGCTGGTGACCGACCGGGACTACACGCTGAGGTACCCGGCCGGGACGAAGGTCCAGGTGACCCTTGGGGAGAGCGTGGTCAGGGTGCCGGTGGTCGGGTAAGGACTCGTGAGCGTTCCGGGCGGTTCTAACCGCCCGGAACGCTCACGAGTCCCTTCCGAGGTAGGCGTCCAGGGTCACGGCGAGGGCGGATTCCGGGGAGGGCGCGAAGCTCGCCCCGGCCAGTCCGCCCCACAGCCACAGCTGGGCGAGCCCGTGCAGCGCGGCCCACAGCGACGCGGCGAGCAGCCGCGGGTCGGTGCCGGGGTGCCAGCCGGGCTCCGGCACGGCCGCGACCAGCGCGGCGAACTCGTCGAACACCGCGCTGCTGACCTCGGCGAGCGCGGGGTCGGCGGGGTCGATCAGGTCGCGGCGGAACATCAGCTCGAACATCGCGGGATGCTCGAGCGCGAACGCCAGATAGCTGTGGCACGCCGCCGTGAGCCGTTCGCGCGGTGTCCCGTCGGGGAGGTTTTCCCGGCGGGACAACAGCTTCGTGAACCCCTGCGTCGCGACGGCGGAAAGCAGCTCGGCGCGGCCGGAGAAGTGGCGCAGCGGTGCGCCGTGGGAGACGCCGGCCGCCTTGGCGATGCCGCGCAGCGTCACCGCGCTCACGCCCTCCTCGGCGAGGAGGTCCGAAGCGGTCTCGATCAGGCGTTGCCGTGTGCCCATGCCTCGTCCGTCGTCATCGGCAGCAGGTCGGGACGCTTCGGGAAGAAACCGTCGCCGGGCGAGCGGCCGATGAGCCGGTTGCGCGTGCGCGAGACGGCGACCGGGAGCACCTCCCGGAACAGCCAGTGCAGGTCGGCGCGCCAGCCGGGCCGGGCGGCGGCGCCGGGCAGCGGCTCGAGCCAGCTGCGGTCGTGGTCGAGCTCGAGCCGCTCGAGGACGTAGGCGGCAAGCCGGCGATGGCCGTGTTCGGACAGGTGCAGCCGGTCTGCGCCGAAGTAGCGCGAGTCGCCCGCGGCCTGGTCCGGCCAGAGGTCGACGAGGATCGCGCCGTAGCTGACCGCGGCCTCGCGGATGGCGTCGTTGAGCGCGACGATCCGCGGGCGCATCCGCGAGCCCAGCGGCATCCGGTGCGAGATGTCGCTGAGGGTGAAGGTGACGACGGTGGGCGCGATCCGGGTGCAGGCGCGGATGGCGGCGTCGACCCGGCGGGCGACCGTGCGCGCGTCCCAGCCGCGGCTCATCACGTCGTTGCCGCCGCCGAAGAGCGCGACCAGGTCCGGCTCGAGGCGTGTGGCGGTGGGCACCTGCTCGGGGACGATCTGGTCGAGCCGCCGGCCGCGTACGGCCAGGTTGGCGTAGCGGAAGCCGGGCTCGTCGCGGGCGAGCCGGGCGGCGACGAAGTCCGCCCAGCCGCGGTACTGGGTGCGGTCCGGGTACGGGTCGTCCAGCCCTTCGGCGCAACTGTCGCCGAGGACGACGAAACGGTGGTAGCTCATCCAGTCTCCGTAACCCGTGGTTCACCTTCTGGACACTGTGTATCAAACTGATGTAGACGCTGTCTACCTCCTGGCCACGTTCAGGGGTGTGATCTGGGGTTGGGTGAGCTGAAGGGGACTTTCCTCGTGTCAGGCGTGAGGAAAGTCCCCTTCGGCACGCGGGGCGTGAGGAAAGTCCCCTTCAGCGAAGGCGGCCTCGCCGGGGAGACTGCACGAACGATCGTGCTATATTCTCCCCCATGACGGAGTTCGGGATCGAGGGCGTGTTCGTCGGCCGCCCGAGCGTGCTCGGGTACCGGGGCGCGAAACCGGTGCTCAGCGCGATCACGAAGAGCCCGGTCGAGGCGCCTTCGCTGGTGCTCACCGAGCTGAACCTCGACGGCGACGATCAGGCCGACCGGACCGTGCACGGCGGGGTGGACAAGGCGGTTTACGTCTACCCCGCCGAGCACTATCCGGCGTGGGAGGCCGACGGGTACCCGGGTGACTTCGGGTTCTTCGGCGAGAACGTCACGGTCAGCGGCGTGCTCGAGGACGACGTCCGCGTCGGCGACGTCTGGGCCTGGGGTGACGCGCTGCTGCAGGTGTCCCAGCCGCGGCGGCCGTGCTTCAAGATGGTGATGAAGGCCGGGACCTCCGACGTCGTGCCGACGCTGGTCGACTCCGGGCGCAGCGGCTGGTACTTCCGCGTGTTGCGGACCGGGACGGTGCCCACCAGCGGGTCGATGCGGCTGGTCTCGCGCTCGGATGGGCCTACGATCACCGAGGTGTATCTGGTGTCCTTCGCCAACTTCGCGCAGCTGCCGCCGCGGCACTTCGATGCCGCGTTGGCGCTGGCCGAGCGGATCCTGGCGACGCCGGAGCTGGCCGACCAGTACCGCCGGAGCATCGAGTCCACTGTGGAGCGTTGGCGGTCCCGTCGTGCCGGTTGACGGCCGGGTCGCCCGTGGCGACGCGACGCGACGGCTGGTGCTGGGGCACGCGGTCGGCGTCGCGTCGATCGAGGGGCTCGAAGGGCTTTCGCTGGGGCGGCTCGCGGTCGAGCTGGAGCTGAGCAAGAGCGGGGTGTTCGCGCTGTTCGGCTCCAAGGAGGAGCTGCAGCTGGCGACGGTCGAGGCGGCGTTCGCGATCTTCGAATCACACGTGCTGGAGCCCGCCCGGGCGGCGTCGCCGGGGTTGCCGAGGTTGCGGGCGTTGTGCGAGAGCTGGCTGGACTACTCGGAACGCCGGGTCTTCCCCGGCGGGTGCTTCTTCTTCAACGTGGGCGCGGAATTCGACGCACGCTCCGGCCGTGTGCACGACGCTGTGGCGGCGGCTAGCCGGGCTTTCGCTGGCTTCATCCGCGAGACAGCCCGGGAGGCTGTGGAACTGGGGCATGTGGCGGGGGACGCGGAGCTGCTGGCGTTCGAGCTGCACGCGTTGGGCCGGGCGGCCAACGCGGACGCCGTCATGCACGGGGGCACCGAGCCGTACGACCTGGCCAGGCGAGCCATGGTCGAAAGACTCGTGAGTGTCGCGGCTGATTAGAGCCCATGTTCTGCGGCCATGACACGCAGGTCGGACGCGGTCGTGTCCTTTAAGGACTCGGCAGGACGAAGGGAACTGTGACGGCGGGTGCTGGTGGGAGAAGTGGTGCGAAGTCTTCCGGCACCGTACGACCTGGCGCGGAAAGCGATGCGGGCTCGGCTGGGCAGGGGTCGGGTCTCGTGAGTGGTAAGTAGGGTTAGAACCCGACTTACCACTCACGAGACCCTCGCCCAGCGCTACTTCCAGTCGACCTGCGGGCTGCGGTAGAAGTCGATCCCCTGGGCCACCCAGCGCGGGCTCTGCTTCGCCACCCGCAAACGGAACGCGTCCCAGTTGTGGGTCGACTTCGGGGACCAGCCGATCTCCGCCAGGCCCGGGAGCCTCGGGAACGCCATGAACTCGAGGTCGTTCGACGTCCGGAGCGTCTCCGTCCACAGTGGAGCTTCGACGCCCGCGACCTGGCTCTCGCCCACACCTGCCACCAGTGTCGCCGGATCCCAGTTGTACGAGTCGCGAAGTTCGACCAGCCCGGCCCAGTCCTGGCCGAGCGGGGTGGCGTCGGTGTACTTCATGTCCAGGTAGGCGTAGTTCGCCGGCGACATCAGGATCTTGTTGCCCCGCGCGGCCGCGGCGGCGACATCGGCGTCCGTGCCACCGAAGTCCCAGTACTGCGGGACGGCCGAAGCGGGCGGAGTCGCCTTCGCGATCTCGTGCCAGCCGGTGATCTTCTTGCCGTACTTGGCGACGATCGGCTGGACCTTCTTCTCGAACGTCTGGTAGTCCGCCGGCGGCGTCGCGTGCGCCTCGTCGCCGCCGATGTGCAGGAACGGGCCGGGCGTGATGGCGGCCAGCTCGCGCACGACGTCCTCGACGAACCGGTAGGTGGTCGGCGAGGAGATGCACAGCGAGCTGTAGCCGACCTCGGTGTCGGTCCGCGGCGGCACCGCGACGCCGTCGCAGTTCAGCTCCGCGTAGGTCGACTGCGCCGCGTTGGTGTGGCCCGGCATGTCGATCTCCGGGATCACCGTGATGTGCCGCGAAGCCGCGTACGCGACGATGTCCTTGTACTGCGCCTGCGTGTAGTAGCCGCCCGGGTCGCCGTCGACGGCGGTCTTGCCGCCGACCGTCGCCAGCTTCGGCCAGCTCTTGATCTCGATCCGCCAGCCCTGGTCGTCGGCGAGGTGCAGGTGCAGCGTGTTGATCTTGTACTGCACCACCTGGTCGATGTAGAGCTTCACCTGCGACGGCGTGAAGAAGTGCCGCGCGACGTCGAGCATCGCGCCGCGCTCGCCGAAACGCGGGTAGTCCAGCACGGTGCCGCCCGCGACGGTCCACGTCCGGTGCTGCACGGTCCGCGCGTCGATCGCCGAGGGCAGCAGCTGCCGCAGCGACTGGACGCCCTCGAAGAGCCCGTCCGCGGTGTTCGCGCGCAGCGTGACGCCGTCCCGCGTGACGCGGAGGCGGTAACCCTCGGTGCCGATCCGCCCGTCGTGGCCGAGCTCCATCGAGATCGCCGGCAGGCCCCAGCTGTGCGGCACCACGGGCAGCGGGTAGCCGGTGGCGGGCCGCAGCAGCCCGCGGAGGTAGTCCGCGACCTGGCCGGCGCCGTGGTCGGCGCTGATCACGGTCCACGGGGTGAGCCGGAACCCTCCGTGCGGGTCGGCCTTCGCCTCCACCGGGGCGGGCACGATGTCGGTGACACTGCGTTCGGGCGCCGCCGGCGCGGCGGCCGCCGCACTCGGCAGCCCGAGCGCGGCCAGGCTCACGACGGCCGCGGTCAGCACGGCTCTGGACAAGCGCTTACTCACCGGGCAACCTCCGGTCCTGACGGCAGGGACACTCAGAGGTATAGACCAGCTAGCGCATTTGGCACAATACTTTACAAACTAATTCTCAGTGCCGCAGCGCGTTCCTGATCCCGTCCAGCACGGCCGGATCCTCGATCGTCGAGGGCACCGGCTCGTCGCGCCCGTCGGCGATGGCGCGCATGCTCTTGCGCAGGATCTTGCCGGACCGCGTCTTCGGCAGTGCATCCACAATGGACACGTCACGGAACGCCGCGACCGGGCCGATGTCGCGCCGCACCATGGCCACCAGCTCGTCGCGCAGCACGTCAGGGGAGATCGAGGCGCCCGCCTTGAGCACCACGAACCCGCGCGGCAGCTGGCCCTTGAGCTGGTCGGCGACCCCGATGACGGCGCATTCCGCCACCGCCGGGTGCGCGGCCAGCACCGCCTCCATCGAGCCGGTGGACAGCCGGTGTCCGGCGACGTTGATGACGTCGTCGGTGCGGCCCATGACGAACAGGTAGCCGTCCTCGTCGAGGTAGCCGGAGTCGCCGGTCAGGTAGTAGCCCGGATACCGCGAAAGGTACGACTCGACGTACCGCTCGTCGTCGCCCCACAGCGTCGGCAGCGACCCCGGCGGCAGCGGCAGCTTCAGCGCGATCGCGCCCTCCCGGCCGGCGGGCAGGCGCTCCCCGGCCTGATCGAGGATCCGGACGTCCCAGCCGGGCACGGGCTTGGTCGCCGACCCCGGCTTGACCGGCAGCGGCTCGAGGCCACGCGGGTTGGCCGCGATCGGCCAGCCGGTCTCGGTCTGCCACCAGTGGTCGATCACCGGCGTGCCCAGTTTCTCCCCGGCCCAGTGCAGTGTCTCCGGGTCGAGCCGCTCGCCCGCCATGAACAGCGTCCGGAACGCCGACAGATCGTATTTGCCCAGCTCAACGCCGTCAGGATCGACCTTCTTGATCGCGCGCAACGCCGTCGGCGCGGTGAACAGCGCCTGCACGCCGTGCTCGGCGATCACCCGCCAGAACGCGCCCGCGTCCGGCGTGCCGACCGGCTTCCCTTCGTACATCAGGGAAGTCGCCCCGGCCAGCAGCGGCGCGTACACGATGTAGGAGTGCCCGACGACCCAGCCGACGTCGGACGCCGTCCACCACACGTCGCCCGGGTGGACGTCGTAGATCGCGCTCATCGACCAGGCCAGCGCGACGGCGTGGCCGCCGGTGTCGCGCACGACGCCCTTCGGCCGTCCGGTCGTGCCCGAGGTGTACAGGATGTACAGCGGATCCGTGGCCAGGACCGGCACCGGGAGGACCGGGGTGGCGTCCGCGACGAACTCCGCCCAGTCGACGTCTCGTGACGTCAGGGAAGCGGGTGCCTGCGAGCGCTGCAGCACGACGACCAGATCCGGCTGGTGGGTGGTCATCGCCAGCGCGGCCTCGATGATCGGCTTGTACTCGACCACCCGCGTCGGCTCGATGCCGCAGGACGCGGCCAGGATCGCCTTCGGCTTCGCGTCCTCGATGCGGGCCGCGAGCTCCTTCGGCGCGAACCCGCCGAACACCACCGAGTGCACCGCGCCGATCCGCGCGCAGGCCAGCATCGCGATCGCCGCCTCGGGCACCATCGGCAGGTAGATGATCACGCGGTCGCCCTGCGTGACCCCGGCCGAGCTCAGCGCGCCGGCGAAACGGGCGACCTCGTCCCGCAGCTCGGCGTAGGTGTAGGTGCGTTGCGATCCGGTCACCGGCGAGTCCCAGATCAGCGCCGCCTGGCCGCCGCGCCCGGCCTCGACGTGCCGGTCGAGCGCGTTGTAAGACGTGTTCAGCTCCCCGTCGGGGAACCACCGGTAGAAGGGCGGATTCGAGTCGTCCAGCGCGCGCGTGGGCGGCCTGGTCCACGAGATCGCTTTGGCCGCTTCGAGCCAGAACTCCTCGGGCTCGTCCAGGCTGCGCCGGTAGACCTCGGAGTACGCGCCCACGGCCTGCTCCTCCTCTTCGTCGCCCCGGCCTCCATCATTACCCGGTTGAGAGCGCTTCGCCGTACGTGCCCGGCGGGCCGGGCGGCAGTATCGTCGCGGTGGTCCGGGCGCACAGCCGCCCCGGCAACCTCAGCGGGCTCGTGAGCGTCCTAAGCTGGACCGCGGGGAAATGCCCGTGGGGTGAGACGAAATGAACACGGACAGTGAGGGAGTCAGGCGGTGGGACTCGGTAGCGCGCTGCTCTCGCTCGCGCATTCCCTGTTCGGACCGGGCATCTGCCCGGGCGACTGGGTTTGGGCGACGAGTACCGCGGGCGCGCTCGTCGCGCTGTTGCCCGCACTGGGGGCGTTGGTCGTCGCGATCATCCGCAAGGGGACGGGGAACCGCTACGACATAGTCACGCTGTCGATCTTCGGCGCGCTCGGCGTCATGAGCGCGCTGGTGCTGCCGTGGCTGCTGTCCAACGGCGTCTCGAGCGTGTTCCGCGCGGCCCACGCCGGCCGGGAGACCGGGCTGTCCCTGGCCGAGCTGACCTCGCTGAAGACCGAGCTGTGCTCGTTCGTCGGACCGCAGGACAAGTACCTCGGCGGCGACAAGAACGTCTACGAGACGCTCTTCTACCCGCAGGGCGTCCAGCTCTCCTACGGCCTGTACCTGCTGGCGTTCACCGTGCTGCCGGCCGGTTCGCTGCTGTTCGTCATGCTGCAGGCGCGTACCGCGTTCCGCCGCGGGCCGAAGTGGCCGTCGCGGTTCTTCTGGATCCCGTTCGTCGCGATGGCGCTGCTGTCGGTCGGCATGGAAGCGAATGCGGCGGTGCATTTTTGGCTCGGGTTCCTGCCCTTCAGCGTGCTGGGCCTGATCCCGGTCGCGATGGTCGGCCCGCCGCCGTGGTCGGTGATCAACCGGCCGGACGCGCCGCCGCGGCGCGAGCCGGAGCCGTACCGCCCGCCGCCGTCGCAGGTCGCGCCGAAGCCGATGGCGCCCCCGCCTCCGCCGCCGATCAACAAGCCGTACCCGAAGACGGCGCTGGCCCAGGCACCCGAGCCGGTGAACGCGCTGGCCGCGGCGCCCGGCCCGATCCCGCCGCCGCCCGGCTCGCGCAACGCCGGCGGCAGCCGCTACCGGCGGGTCAAGCAGCTGGGCACGGGCGGGTTCGGCACGGTCTGGCAGGCCGTCGACACCCAGCTCAACCGCACGGTCGCGCTGAAGATCGCGCACGCGCCGGACCGTGACACCGCCGAGCGCATGCAGCGTGAGGCCCGCGCGCTGGCCGTGGTCAGCCACCCGAACTGCGTGAAGGTCTACGACCTGGCCGAGGAGCCGGACGGGCTCGCGCTGGTGATGGAGTACCTGGAGGGGCGCCCGCTGGCCGAGCTGGTCGACGGCGGCGGCCCGCTGGACGACGTCGCCGCCGGGCGCCTGTGGGCGACGATGGCCGGCGCGCTCGCGGCGGCGCACGAAAAGGGCGTGCTGCACCGCGACATCAAGCCGTCCAACATCGTGCTGGACCCGAGCGGCCTGGCCCACCTGATCGACTTCGGCATCGCCCGCAGCCAGGGCGACTCGAAGATGACCGCGACCGGGATGATGATCGGCACCCCCGACTTCGTCGCCCCGGAGCAGGCGATGGGCGCCCCGGCGTCCCCGGCGTCGGATGCCTGGCAGCTGGCCGCGACGGTCAGCTACGCGCTGTCCGGCCAGCCCCCGCGCGGCACCCGCGAGACGCCGATGGCGGCGCTGATGGCGGCGGCGCGCGCGGAACCGGTGTCCCGCCTGCCTCAGCGCAGCGCGCACGCGCGGATCCTGGCCGCCTCGCTGGACCCGGAGCCGCGGCGACGTCCGACGTTGAACGCCGTCCGGCGCGAGGTCGAGGGCTGGCTTTCGCGGGCGGGCAAGTCGCCGGACGGGCCGGTCACGCAGGTCGTGCCCCGGCACCGCTGAGGACTCGTGAGCGTTCCGGGCGGTTCTAACCGCCCGGAACGCTCACGAGTCCTAACGCCAGGAAGGCAGCCAGATCTCGGCTTCCCACTGGCCACTGGTGATCGGGATGCCGTTCAGGATCGGCCACAGCCAGGCGAAGTTGGCCACCACGAGCCCGACGTACAGCGACACGACGAGCAGGCCGGTGCCCCGGCGCTCGAACCCGCGTTGCGCGCCGCCGAGGATCTGGCCGAGTACCAGCGTCAGTCCGAGCGCCAGGAACGGCGCCATCGGCGTCGCGTAGAAGAAGTACATCTGGCGGTCGATGTTGGTGAACCAGAAGACGAACCCGCCCAGGTAACCGACCAGCACGGCGGCGTAGCGCCAGTCCGCGCGGAAGAACCAGCGCCAGAACCCCCAGCCGAGCATCGGCAGCGCCAGCCACCACATCGCCGGGGTGCCGATCAGCATCGTCGCGCCGACGCAGCGGGACTCGCCGCAGCCGGTGACGTCGCCGTCGTAGTAGTAGAGCATCGGGCGCAGCCCCATCGGCCACGTCCAGGGCTTCGACTCCCACGGGTGCGGGCTGTTCTTCGGCGTCAGCAGGGTCTCGTGGAAGTGCAGGACGTTCATCGAGTAGTCGCCGAGCGAGCGGAACGCCGGCGGCACCCAGCTCCAGAAGCCGGGGGCGATGTCCTTGATCTCGGTGTAGTGCCGGTCGGTCGCGGTCTCGCTGGCGAACCAGGCCCAGTACGCGCCGAGGTACATCAGGACCGGGATGAGCAGGATCGCCCACAGCGCCGGCGCGACGTCCCGGCGGATCGTGCCCAGCCAGGGCCGCGCCACGCCGGCCGCGCGCCGGGCCGCGACGTCGAAGCCGACGGTCAGCAGGCCGAACGCGACGATGTAGTACAGCGCCGACCACTTCACCCCGAAGGTGAGGCCGATCATCAGCCCGGCGGCGAAGCGCCACCAGCGGAACCCGAGCTTGGGCCCCCACTGCGACTCGCCGACCCAGCCCTCGCGCACCGCGACGGCGAGGCGTTCGCGCACCTGGTCACGGTCGACGAGCACGCAGGCGAAGGCCGCGAGGACGAAGCACGCGATGAAGATGTCGAGCATGCCCATGCGGGACTGCAGGTGCAGCACGCCGTCGCAGATCACCAGGACACCGGCGACGCCGCCGAGCAGCGTCGAGCGGGTGAGCCGCCGGGCGACCCGCACGGCGAGCAAGACGATCAGCGTCCCGGCCAGCGCGGGCAGGATCCGCCAGCCCCAGCCGTTGTAGCCGAACAGCCACTCGCCGATCGCGATCAGCTGCTTGGCCAGCGGCGGGTGCACGACCAGCTCGTAGCCGTAGTTGT
Source organism: uncultured Actinomycetota bacterium (assembly GCA_963762765.1). GTDB lineage: Bacteria > Actinomycetota > Actinomycetes > Mycobacteriales > Pseudonocardiaceae > Amycolatopsis. The sequence continues at coordinate 143,032 of CAVXMR010000023.1, read as the reverse complement.
CCTCGTAACCGCCGTTGCGCAGGACCTGCCAGGCCTGCGGCACGTAGTGCTTCTCGTCGAAGACCGGCGAGCCCTTGTCGGTCGGGTTCCCGAGGTTCTGGATCCGGACGATGCCGCCGATCAGCGTCAGGACCAGCGGTGACGACCCAGCCGCGCAGGCGGTCGGTCGGCATCGGCCTGCCGAGCAGCGTGGTCTCGCGGTCGGTCGGCGGCCGGAGCGCCTCGACCGGGTCCGGCCGCACGCTTTCGTCGTCGGCGCGGGTCAGCAAGGCGGTCACGGGGCCTGATACTACGGGCGGATCCTGTGCCGCGTCCGCCGGATCGGCAGGTCACTAAGCTGGGGCGATGACCAGCCCCGCGTCAACCGGCCGTCTGGTGCTGGCCGCTACTCCGCTCGGCGACGTCCGCGACGCTTCGCCGCGCCTTTCCGAGGCCCTGTCCACTGCGGACGTCATCGCGGCCGAGGACACGCGGCGCCTCCGCACCCTCACGTCCGCCCTGGGCGTTTCGCCGCAAGGCCGCGTTGTCAGCTTCTACGAGGACGTCGAGACCGCGCGCCTGCCGAAGCTGCTGGAGGCGCTCCACGCCGGTGAGACGGTCCTGCTCGTGACGGACGCGGGCATGCCGAGCGTGTCCGACCCGGGCTTCCGCCTGGTCGCCGCCTGCGTCGCCGAGGACCTCCCGGTGACCTGCCTGCCGGGCCCGTCCGCCGTGACGACGGCGCTGGCGCTCTCCGGCCTGCCTTGCGACCGCTTCTGCTTCGACGGCTTCGCGCCGCGCAAGCCGGGAGAGCGGTCGAAGTGGCTGAAGTCTCTTGTGGACGAACAGCGGACAGTCGTGTTCTTCGAGTCTCCGCACCGGTTGGCGAGCACCCTCGGTGATGCCGTGGACGCCTTGGGTGGCGACCGCCGCGCCGCCGTCTGCCGCGAACTGACCAAAACATATGAAGAGGTCAAACGCGGAGAACTCGCCGAACTGGCGGCCTGGGCGGCCGAGGGTGTGCGTGGGGAAATCACCGTCGTGCTCGCCGGTGCGGTGCCGCGCGCGGTCAGTGTCGCCGATCTTGTCGCCGAGGTGGCCGCGCGCGTTGAATCGGGCGAACGCCTGAAGTCGGCCGCAGCGGAGGTCGCCACGGCCGCCGGAGTGTCCAAAAAGGACTTGTACGACGCCGTTCTCGCCTCGCGGAAATAGCTATTTCCGATACGAAGAATAGCGGCTATAGCGGCCCGTGAATGGCGAGACTAAATTGTCGTGTCGTGCGCCTGTTCGACCGTTGTTCACTATTCGGACGCATCGTCGCAGGTCAGAAGAGTACGGTATGTCCGATAAGGGTGACTCGTACCGTGTGTAGCCCGGGTTAATCCATTTGGCCGCTTCCCCTTAGGGCGGGTTATCGGTAATTGTTCTGCTGGGTGCCGCGGAGTGGTCCGGCGGCTGGGGGAGGGATTACCAGTGGTGTCTTCCGGTGTGCGTACGTCGCGGGCGAGATCCGGCTTCCGCGCAGTCCTCCTCGTGGTGGCCGTGGCGTTCGGGGTTCTCCCGGCCACGGCCGTCGTGTATCCGCAGCAGGCCGCCGCGGACACCGCCATCGCCGTGCCCGACTCGGCCGCCGACGAGGTCACCGCGGCTCAGTTCGCCAAGAAGGGCCACAAAACCGTCCAGGTGACGGGCAAGACCACCGAGATCGGCGAGACCGTCGCCAACCCCGATGGCTCCCTGACGACAACCAGCCACACCCGTCCGGTGCGGGTCCGTCAGAACGGCGCCTGGGTCGCGCCGGACTCGACGTTGACCCCGAAGGCCGGTGCGCTCGCGCCGAAGGCCGGGACCACCGACATCAGCGTTTCCGCAGGCCGGAACGGTCAGCTGGTGCGGTTGAGCCGGGACGGCACGACGACCGGCCTCGACTGGCCGGGCGCGCTGCCGGCACCCGTGGTCAGCGGGTCGACGGCCACCTACCCCGAGGTGCTGCCGGGCGTCGACCTGCGGGTCCAGACCGACGTCGACACCGTGCACGAGGTCGTCGTGCTCAAGACTCCCGAAGCCGCGAAGACCCTGCGGAAGTTCGACCTGTCGGTCCCGGTGCGGAACGGCACCGTGACCAAGGACGCCGATGGCACCCTGCGGGTCCGTGACGCCAAGGGCGTGGAGAAGTTCACCGCGCCGCCCGCGACGATGTGGGACTCCTCGGGGATCGACGCTGTCGGGCGTGACTTCGTCCGCGGCCCGGCGCCGGGCGGTCGTCAGGCGGCCGTCGGTGAAGTGCTCTCCGGGACGAAGCTGACGCTCACCCCGGACCCCAAGCTGCTGGCCGACGCCGCCTACCCGGTTTACGTGGACCCGGTGTGGCACGACAACTACTGCACCTGGTGCGGCCGCAACCACTACCTCGTCCAGTACGCCTGTGGCTCGGGCAAGACGCCGGGGTTCGCGGAATGGGACAGCGACGACAACCTGCGCGCGGGCTACGTGAACGACCCGAACGCGAGCTGCAGTGGTTCGCACCTGGTGACTGCCCGGTCGTTCGTGGAGATGAACCTGGCCGGGCTGGGCGGGAAATTGATCTACGGGGCTCAACTGAACTTGGGCCTGACCAACCCGGGTAACTGCGGCGCGTCGAACAATGTCGTGTGGTCCGGTGTGATCGGCGCCGGGCTGAAGTTCAACAGCGGACCGCCGTGGTGGAACACGGTGGCCACGGTGAGCGGCTGCCCGTCGAACGTCGGGTTCGACATCACGGGGACGATCCAGACCGCGGTCAACGGCAACGCGCCGACGTGGACCTTCGGCATCGTGTCGCCGAACGAGGGCGACTTCGCGACCTGGAAGAAGTACTCGACCCAGGTCGGGTTCTCGGTGACCTACAACTCGCCGCCCAACCAGCCGACCAACCTGGCGCTCTACAACGGAACCCAGGCCTACCCGTGCGCCTCCGGCCCGAACCGTCCGGTCATCGGCCGGACCAGCACCGGCTATGTCGCGCGGGCCAACGCCTCCGACCCGGACGGCCAGCAGCTCTACGCCGGCTTCCGCGTCTACAACGGACTCACCAGCACCGGCCAGTACTCCTGGGACGGCCGGGAATTCGGCGTGGACAACGTCCTCAGCGACGGGAACACCGCGAACCGCAACGCGGCCGTCACGCTGCCGACGGACGAGATGAACGCCGACGGGTTCTACTCGTGGGACACCCACACCATCGACGGCCGCGAGACGGCCTGGGCGGCGCCCTGCGAGGTCGAGGTCGAGCTGAGCGCGCCCGCCGCGCCCGCGGTGACCTCCCAGACCTATCCGGCGGGGACCTACGGCGGCGGACCCGGGCGGCCCGGTGACTTCACCTTCACCGTGGCCAACTCACCGACCACAGTGGACCACTACGTCTGGAAGATCGACAACACGGCCGCGCCCAGCTGCAACGGCACCGAGGCCGGCACGGTGAAGCCGAACGCGTTCAACGGCCCCGGCAGCACGGCCATCGCCCCCGGCTCGTCCGGGGCGCACGTGCTCAGCGCGTGGGCGTGCAATCGGGCGAACACGCCGTCGAACCGCGTCGACTACGCGTTCCTCGTGAAGGACGCCGCGGCCCCGGTGGCCTCCTGGCAGCTCGAGGGTAACGGGAAGTCGCAGGTCACGGGCCTGCGCTACGCCGGAGCGGGCTCGGGCACCTTCGTCGGCGGCAAGCTCGGCCAGGCCGCGTCGCTGACCGGTCAGTCCGGTGACTACTTCGCCACCAGCGCCCGGATCGTCGACACCGCCAAGTCGTTCTCGGTGTCGGCGTGGGTCAACGCGGCCGACCTGAGCAGCAGGCGCGCGGTGCTGTCCCAGGACGGCACCCAGACCAGCGGGTTCGCGCTGCAGTACCTGGAAAGCGGCAAGTGGGCGTTCAGCATCAGCGGCGCCGACGTCTCGAGCCCGACGGTCACCTCCGCACTGTCCACAGTGGTCCCGGCGGTCGGCACCTGGACGCATTTGGCCGGCGTGTACGACGCCGCCGCGCACACGGCGACGCTGTACGTCAACGGCCAGGCCCAGCAGACGGTTTCGGTGACCGCGCCGGCCATCAGCGGTCCGCTCGTGCTCGGCGGGGCGAAGTCCGGCTCGGTCCGGTCGTACCTGCTGAAGGGTTCGATCGACGAAGCCGCGGCGTTCGACCATGCACTGTCCACATCGGACGTCGCCACGCTGTACGGCCAGAACGGCGCCCCGACCGGACTTTCGGCAGTGCGCGAGTACACCCTGGACGGTGACGCCGCCGACGCCACCGGTATCGATGGCGTGCTGACGTTCGCCGGTTCGGGTGGCTACGGTGCCGGCTACAGCGACTCCGCGGCCCAGTCCGCGACCGAAAGCAATGTCGGGCAGGCGACCGGTCGCGGCTTCATCGGCGGCACGGCCAACGGCTCCGCGCACACGTCGGGCCCGATCGTCGACACGACGCAGAGCTTCACCGTGTCGGCGTGGGCGAAGCTCGACGACCTGAACAGCTACTACGCCGTGGTCAGCCAGGACGGCGTGCACTCCGCCGGGTTCCAGCTGCGCTACTCCCCGGACGTGAACCGCTGGATCATGGGCCTGCCCGTCGCGGACGCCGACGCCGACGGCTACCGCTGGGCGATCGGGACCAGCGTGCCCCAGGCCGGGGTCTGGACCCACGTGACCGGTGTCTACGACGCGGTCGCGGGCAAGGTCCTGCTCTACGTCAACGGTGTGCTCGAGGCACAGACCGCCATCCCGGCCGGCAGCACCTGGAACGCCACCGGCGCGTTCCAGATCGGCCAGGTGCACTGGTACAGCCAGACGACCGCGTACTTCCACGGCAGCATCGACCAGGTCCAGGTCTGGGACCGGCCGCTGCCCGCGACGGAGGTCGCCGGTGTGGCCAACACCGCGGTGCTCCGGGCGAACTACCAGCTCGACGGCACCGCGACCGACGCCATCACCGGGACCAACGGCGTGCTCTCCGGTGGTGCCGCGCTGACCACCGACGCCGCGGGCAAGAACGTCGCCCGGTTCGACAAGTCGTGGACCGGCCAGATCGAAGGCCCGCGGCCGCAGAACCTGCGCAGTGACCAGAGTTTCACCGTCGAAGGCTGGGTCCGGCACACCTGGACCGACGCCGACATCGCGCAGGCGAAGCAGGCCGACGCGACCAACCCGGCCGGGGTCGACGAGTCTGCCAGGGCGATCGTCGGCGTGAACTCGGCGGAGTTCTCGCCGTACCTGCTCGGTTATCGGGGCCAGAAGGACGCCAACGGCGTCTGGCATCCGAAGTGGAGCTGGCTGCTCACACTGTCCACATCGAACTCCCAGACCCAAGGCGGCTGGGTGATGCTGCCCGAGCGGGACGCGGACAGCAACGTGTGGACCCATCTCACCGGAACCTACGACGCCGTCACGCACACCGCGTGCCTTCACGCCGCCACCGACACATACCAGTTCACGCCGACCTGCATGACCGGCGTGAACGGCTGGAACGGCGCCAGCGCGCTCGAGGACCTGTTCCTCGGCCGCGGCCGGTGGACCGGAGTGAACTCCGACTTCTGGTACGGCGACGTCCGCGGCGTCCGGCTCTACACCGGTGTGCTGGACACGCAGCACATCAACGCCGACGCGATCCTCGACCACCCCTGACCTTCGGCTCAAGCAGATTGGGACGGCTTCCCCATGCGTACTGGTGCCAGATGGGCCCGGTTGGGCCGGTTCTCGCGGGCCACGGCGGCCGCGCTCGCCGCCGTCATGCTCACCTCGGGCGGGACGGCGCTGGCCACCCCGGCCACGCCGGGGAGTAACTGGTCGGTCCCACCGGGACAGAAGGACAAGAGCATCCCGGTCAGCCCGGTGGCCGCCAAGCACCTGCCGGACGTCAACGTCGGCAGCGCGCCGGTCGTCAAGCCGGTCTGGCCCGCGGCCAAGGACACCGACGTCGACGTCCACGGGGCCGGGGTCCAGGCGCGGGTGGCGGACACACCAGTCCACATCGGACAACCGAAGCCCGCCAAGGTCCACGTGCACGTCGCCGATCACCAGGCGGCCGACGCGCTGGGACTGGACGGCGTCGTGCTGTCGGTGACCGACCCCGGCGGTGCTGACGGACCTGTCCACATCGGACTCGACTACGGCGCCTTCGCCACCGCTTTCGGTGGCGGCTGGGCCGACCGGCTCCGGCTGTTCACTCTGCCCGCGTGCGCGCTCACGACACCGGCCAAGGCGGAATGCCGCAAGCGCACGCCGCTGGAAAACTCCACCAACGACGCGAAGTCGAAGCAGGTCAGCGCCGACGTCCCGTTCGCTCCGTCGTCCGTCGCGCGGACCCAGGTGCTGGCCGCGGCGGCCGGGTCCTCGGGCTCGGGCGGCTCGCCGACGGCCATGCCGCTTTCGGCCGCCGGTTCCTGGGCGGGCGGCAGCTCGACCGGTGACTTCTCCTACAGCTACCCGTTCACCGCGCCCAACGCGCCGAGCGGCGCGGCACCCGCACTCGCGCTTTCGTACTCCTCCGGCAGCATCGACGGACTGACGTCCGCGACGAACAACCAGGCAGGCCTGATCGGCGACGGCTGGGACTTCACCCCGGGCGGGTTCGTCGAGCGGCACTACCAATCCTGCGCCGAGGACCTGGGCGGCAACAACGGCCAGACGAAGACCGGCGACCAGTGCTGGAGCACCGACAACGCCACGCTCGTGCTCGGTGGCAGGTCGACCCAGCTGATCAAGGTCAGCGACACCCTGTGGCGGCCCAAGACCGACGACGGGTCCAAAGTGGAGCTGCTGACCGGCGCGGCCAACGGCGTTTCGCACGGACAGTACTGGAAGGTGACCACCGGCGACGGCACACAGTACTACCTCGGGCTGAACCATCCGGACGGCTGGACCGCGGGCAAGCCGGAGACTCAGTCGGCGTGGACCGTCCCGGTCTTCGGCAACAATGCGGGCGAAGACTGCTACAAAGCGGGAGACTTCGCGCATTCATGGTGTCAGCAGGGATGGCGCTGGAACCTCGACTACATGGTGGATGTCCACGGCAACGCCAGCACGTACTACTACCAGCCAGAGCTGAACTACTACGGGCTGAACCAGAACGTCACGACCGCGGGCACGGTCTACACCGCTGGTGGCTACCCGCTGCGCATCGAGTACGGCCTGCGGCTCAAGGACGGGAGCGTCTACGGCAGTGGCCCGACCAACCAGGTCACCTTCGACATGGCGGAGCGCTGTATCCCGGACGCGTCGTTCGACTGCGCCGCGGACAAGCTGACCGCGGCGAACGCGACGCACTGGCCGGACGTCCCGTTCGAGCAGATCTGTGCCTCCGGCAAAACCTGTGACTACGGTTCGCCCGCGTTCTTCACGCGTAAGCGGATGACGGCGTTGCACGCCCAGTACTTCACCGGCACGACGCCGCACGACATCGACGAGTGGGACCTCGTTCAGAGCTTCCCTGGTTCGGGTGACGCGGCACCGCCGGCGCCGTGGCTGAACTCGATCACCCACATCGGCAAGGCCGGGGCGACCCCGATCACGTTGCCGTCCACCAAATTCGACCGCGCGGTCTTCCCGAACCGCGTCGATACGCTCGGGGACAAGTACGCGGCGATCACGCGTAGCCGGTTGAAGGAGATCCGGACCGAGACCGGTGGGCGGATCACGGTCGCGTACTCGGGGCAGGACTGCGTCCCTGGCACGCGCATGCCCGCGTCGCCGGAGTCCGACACCTACCGGTGCTACGCGTCGTACTGGACCCCGCCCGCGGCGAAGGATCCGGTGCTGGACTGGTTCCACAAGTATGTCGTCACCGATGTGACCGAAGAGGATCTGACCGGCGGGTCGGTGCCGGTCCTGACGCACTACGACTACCCGGTCGACGGCGGGGCGTGGCATTACGACGAATCCCAGCTGACGCCGGAGAAGAACAAGACCTGGAGCGAATGGCGGGGCTACGCGAAGGTCACCACGACCGTCGGTGCCACGGGGAAGACCCAGACCGTCACCGAGACGAACTACCTGCGGGGAATGGACGGCGACCATCTGACCGGGGGGACCCGGCACGTCTCGGTGCCCGACTCCGACGGTGGGTCCATTGTGGACCAGAACGTTCTGCAGGGCTTCTCCCGCGAGTCGCTGACGCGGCTCGCCGACGGCACCGTCGACTCCGCGACGATCAATGACCCTTGGGTGCGCGGCCCGACCGCGACCAGCTCCGACGGCTTGCTCAAGGCGTACATGATCGATGTCGCCACGGTCCGCGGCCGGACCCTGCTCTCCGACGGCAAGACGTACCGCCGGACGCAGGTGAACAAGAAGTTCAACGACAACGGCATGACCGTGCAGCAGGAGGACCTCGGCGACACCGCGAACGCGACCGACGACACCTGCACGAACACCACCTACCTCGACAACGGTGCCGGCATGTTCGACCGGTCCAGCGAGGTCTCGATGTTCGCCGGGAAGTGTGACGGCGCGGCGACCGCGGCGAACAGCATCACCAACGTCCGGGTGTCCTACGACCACGCCACGTTCGGCGCGGCGCCGAGCAAGGGCGACATCACCGAGCAGGACACGCTCGACAGCTGGGACGCCGCGGGCCCGCACTACGTGCCGACGGCGAAGAACACCTACGACGACTACGGTCGCGAGGTCTCGTCGATCGACGTCTACGGCAACGAAACCAAGACGGAGTTCACCCCGGCGACCGGTGGTCCGGTGACCGGTACCAAATCGACCAACCCGGCGGGCTGGTCGTCCACCACGACCTTGGAGCCCGCGCGAGGAAACCCGACGTCCTCTGTGGACGCGAACGGTGTCCACAGTGACGTCACCTACGACGCGCTGGGCCGGAAGACGGCGGTGTGGAACCCGGGCCGGAACAAGGCAGCGGGCGAGGCCGCGAACGCGGTCTTCGAGTACGGCGAAAGCCAGACGTCGCCGACGTTCGTCCGCACGAAGACGTTGCAGGACACCGGTCTGTACACCGATTCCTACGCGATCTACGACGGCCTCGGCCGATCGCGCCAGACCCAGGTGCCCGCGCAGGGCGGCGGCCGGATCCTCGCCGACACGCTGTACGACTCGCGGGGTCTGCAGTTCAAGAGCAACGCGGCGTTCTACAACGACGCCTCCGGACCCAATTCCACGCTGGTGGCGGCGGCGGACAACACCGTGATGGCGCAGACGGTCACGGAGTTCGACCGCCGGGCCCGTGCGACGGCGTCGATCCTGATGTCCAAGGGTGTCGAGCAGTGGCGGTCCACGACGATCTACGGCGGCGACCGCACCACGACGATCCCGCCCGCGGGCGGGTCTCCGTCCACTGTGGTCACCGATGTCCAGGGGCAGCCGCTGCAGAAGCTGCAGTACACCAACGGGTACACCGCGGGCGGGACCAATCCCGCGGACGTGACCACCTACGGCTACAACGCCGCGGGTGCGATGACGTCGATGACGGACTCGTCGGGAAACACCTGGACGTCCGGCTACGACCTGCGAGGCCACAAGATCTGGCAGACCGACCCGGACGCCGGGCACTCGACGTTCAGCTACGACCAGGGTGGCCAGCTGACGTCCACAACGGACGCACGTGGCAAGACGCTGGTCTACGGCTACGACAAGCTGGGCCGGAAGATCCAGGAGAACCAGGATTCGGCGACGGGTCCGCTCCTGGCGACCTGGACCTATGACACGCTCGCGCACGGCCTGGGCCTGCCCGTGGCGGCGACCCGCTGGGACGGCACGAACGCATACGTGAACCGCGTCGTCAGCTACGACGCCTTCAGCAGGCCGACCAAGGTCGCGGTCGACATCCCGGCGAAGGAGGACGCGCTCGCGGGGACGTATGAGTTCTCGACGAAGTACACCGCGACCGGCGCCACCGCCGAGTCGGTCAGCCCGGCCGCGGGCAATTTGCGCCAGGAGCACGTACTCCACACGTATACCGACATCGGGCTGCCGGCGACGACCTACGCGATCGACTCCGCAGGCACCCACACCGACCTGGTGTCCTCGACGGGGTACACGTCGCTCAACGAGATGTCGACGCTGCAGCTGGACAGCGCGACTTCGTCGTCGAACGTCGGCATCACGCAGACCTACGACCAGGTCACGCGCCAGCCCCAGACCACGACGGTGAGCCGGGAGACGCAGGTCGGCCCCGAGCTCACGAAGCGGACGTACAGCTACGACCCTGCCGGAAACGTCCGGAAGATCGCGGACACGCCGTCGGGCGCGCTGCCGGACGTCCAGTGCTACGACTACGACTACCTGCAGCGGATGACCGACGCCTGGACACCGTCCTCAAGCGACTGTGCCACCGCGAAGTCGGCCTCTTCGCTGGGTGGCGCGGCGCCGTACTGGGACTCGTACACGTTCGACAAGACGGGCAACCGGCGCAGCCAGGTCGAGCACAAGGCCACCGGCGACGTCACGACGACGTACACCTACCCGGACGCGGGTGCGTCCTCGGTGCGGCCGCACGCGCTGCAGAAGACCGACACCTCCGGTCCGAACGGCACCGCGACCACGGCGTACACCTACGACGACGCGGGGTCGACGCTGACCCGGAACGTCGGCGGCAACACACAGACGTACACCTACGACTCAGAAGGCCACACCACGACCGAGACGGATGCGGGCGGCAGCAGCTCGTATGTCTACGACGCCGCGGGCAACCGTCTGATCTCCCACGACCCGAGCGGCTCGACGCTGTCGATCGGCGACCTGGAGATCTTCCAGACCGCGGGCACACACGCGGCGACGGCGACCCGGTTCTACTCGCACGGCGGGGCGTCGATCGCGGAGCGGGCCGGGACGTCGGGCCTGCGCTGGATGCTCGGCGACCTGCACGGCACGAACGGCCTGACGATCACGCAAGGCACGCTGCAGCCGACCAAGCGCTACACCGACCCGTTCGGGAACGCGCGAGGCACGACGTCGACCTGGCCGGACAAGCACGGCTTCGTCGGCGGCTACCAGGACACAACGGGCCTGACCCATCTGGGCGCCCGCGAATACGACTCAGCCACGGGCCGCTTCACCAAGGCCGACCCGGTTCTCGACCCCGCCGTCCCGCAACAATGGAACGCCTACGCATACTCGAACAACGCGCCGGCGACCCAAACGGACCCCGAAGGCACCGAGCCGCACGGCGGGCCGTGCATGCAGTGGTCCGGCGGCTGGATGACCAGCGACGGCTATAGCTGTACCCCGGGCAACGATCAGCCGTACTCCCCGTGCGCCGGCTGCGGCTCGGCCCCGTCGCAGGGCGTCGCGGCGGCGGGCGACGCCGCTCGCAACAACGCGAAGGCCAAGGCCGGCTACAACGACACGGCCTACCGCAACGCCCAGGCGGTCGCGAAGAAGTCCAAGTGGGACGTCTTCGTCGACGCGGCGGGCGAGCTGATCAAGGGTTTGATCGGCTGGGACGACATCAAGGACTGCGTCACGCAGGGTGCATTCGGTGCTTGTGTCCGCACGATCATCAACTTCATCCCGTGGGGCAAGATCCTGAAGGCCGGCGAGATCGTCGCGGACTTCTGGAAGGGCGCGAAAGCCCTGATCACCTTCGGCAAGGAGGTGGAAAAGGCCGAAAAGGTCATCGTCGACTCGGAACGCGTCCTGGCTGATGCGGAACGAGCAGGCCAAGAGGCGGAACGCTTAGCCGCTGAAGGGGAAAAGGCCGCACAGGAAGCTGAGCATGCCGCTCAGGAGGCAAAGGCTTCCGGCGCTTCGGAGAGCAGTGGCGGCGGCGGGCACGAGTCCGCCGGCCCGGAGTGCAGTTTCGTCGCAGGCACCCTGGTCGTTCTGGCCGACGGCACCACCAAGCCGATCGATCAGGTGAAGATCGGCGACGTCGTCCTGACGACCAACCCGGACACCGGGCAGACCGAGCTGCACCAGGTCGTCGGCACGGACGTACACGGCAACGAGCCGCCGCGCACCGAAATCACTGTTCGATCCGGTGACAAGACCGGCTCGGTCGTGGCGACGGACTGGCACCCGCTCTGGGTGGAGGAGACCGGCAGCTGGGTCCCGATCGGCGACCTGGTCGTCGGTGAGCACGTCCACTCGCCGGACGGCGCCACGACGGTCGTGATCGGGGTCCGGCACTTCACCGCGAACACCGATGTCTACGACTTGACCGTCGACTCCGTCCACGACTTCTACGTCCTCGCGGGCCTCGTCTCGGTTCTCGTCCACAACTGTGGGCCGGCGGAGAAATTCAATGTTCCGGAGAAGCCTGGTGTCTACACAATCCACCTCAAAGACGGAAGCAAATATGTGGGTATGTCAACGACAAACATCCGAGGGCGGGTCGCAGCCTCGATGAAACCGAGTCATGCCGTCGGATCGCGAGGGTACGGACTTGCGGACGTCGCAAATGTCACCTGGTTCACCTTGGCGAATGGCGTCAAGTCCACAACTGCTCGCAGTCTCGAGCAAACCGTTATGGACGGATTCAAGGATTTGGGCGTGACATTGCTCAATCGGCGCGATCCTGAGATTCATCTTCCGGTCGGCGGATACTTTCCGTGACGCTGCGTGGTTCACGACTGGACGGACGATCGTGCTCGGCTATGATCGGAGCGGCGGGTCGTGTACTCGACGATCCAAGGTCGTCGTGAGGAACGGAGTGCGTTGTGGGAACGTGGGGCGACGGGCCGTTCGGTAGTGATACCGCGATGGACTTCTTGGAGCAGGCTGAGCAGTTGTCCGGCCCGGAACGTCAAACTATGGTCGAACGCACGCTCACCACGGCGCTCGAGCCTCGCGAACGAGGCCGCGAGGAGGTCCTCCCGGAGGAGGTGCTAGCGGCGGCGTCGGTTGTCGCCGCGAATCTTCCGTCGGGAGCCGACCTGCCGTGGAACGATGAAATGCCGGGCATTAGCGAATGGCTTCCGGAACGGCCTTCCCGGCAGTTGCGTGATTTGGCTGTCGAGGCGCTAGGGGTGGCCCTTCCTGTGAATGGCTGGTGGTGGGAAAGCTGGGTCGATCCCAATGACCGAAGTCGAATGAAGGATGCCTTCGACCGAATCATCTCGGTTCTGGGAGAAAATGATGCCGGTGATTTTCGTTCGTAATGGAGCCGGCGATCGCGACCGTGAGATAAGTCCAAAAAATAAGTCGAACCAAGTGCCGTGCCTCGTCGATGCTGAAGTCGACGCTTATGGATACCTTTTCGGAGGAGCGGAGTCGGCACCTCCCGGTGCCCTCGTGCAGGACATCGGCGATCAGGAGCTGGAAGTCGAATGGGAGCCGGGAAGCACGGGGCGCAAGCCGAACATCTTCGCCCACAACTTCATCCGTGATTTCGTGTTCGGCGAGGTCGCCCTGCAGGCACTGCGGGACCTCGCCGGGAGCGACCTCAAGGTCACCGGCACGCTGCGGCTCGGTGACCAGGTGCTCAGTGCTGTCCGTGCCGAACCTGTTCTGCCGGTGGGCGACGAGTCCAGGTCCATCCCTTCCGAGTACAGCTGGACGTTCGAGCCCGCACAGGTCGACGAGTAGGCGGTGGAGGAGCGGCTCACCTGCTTCCTCTCCGAAGCAGGCCGAGGACAGGCTGCGCTTTTCGTGGCCGCCTGCGTGGAGCGCGGCTCAGGTGTGTTCTTCCTGGCGGTGGGCTCGGACGACGCGCGTCGCGCCGACGTCGACCTCTACCTCGAGTTCCTCGACGACCTTTGGCGCGGTCCCGACTTGTCTCCGGCCGACTGCGAGGAGCGCAGGGATCGGCTGGCGGCATTTGCCGAACTGGAAGGCGACGAAGAACCGCCGGGGATCCTCGCTTTCGCCTACGACGCCGTGGCTGCGATGTACTACGCCTATTCCTACCTGGCGTCCGGTGAAGCGGAAGATGTGACGTCTTGTTCGAACCACATGCTGAATTCGGCAGGCTTCATCGACGATGCGGGCGGGGCGGTCAAGATCCACTACCAGAATGAGATCTCCGCGCAGGTGACCTCCCTGGAAGCCCTCTCAGGGGAGGCGCCACCAGCGGATCCTTCGTCCTGGCGGTCCCGGGCGCAGGCGGACGGGCGGGCTCGCGTCGAAGCGCTGCGGAAGGTGTTCGCTTGAGCCGTTGCGAGCATGGCGCGCTTACCATGTCGGCGTGAAAAGATCTCTCTGCAGTTCCACGCGGATCGGGCGGAGAACAGTTCTTCCCGGACTACGAGGTTCGGTTGGTCGACGATGTGTCGACTCTTCGCGAATGGGATGGACTGCGTCGGCTGTCTCTTGCCGAAACGGTCGTCCTCGATTGCGGTTCGCCGGCCGGGTACCTGAAGAAGAATGTCGACGTGCTGACCGTTCTGCTTAGCCGTCAGGCCGATCAGGTCCTGGGTGAGACCTTCCTCGCGGGGAGTGTCCGAGGAGCCGACCCGGGGTGCGGTCTGGCAGAAAGTGCGCACGGGTACCCGGAAGGAGTTGCACAAGGGAGCCTGGGTCACCAACGCGTCGTCCGGTGCCCGCGTGCGGGATGAGGCGCATTACCACTCGTCGGGTGCGAAGGCGTTGGCCGCTTCCAGGTTCCTGGTGGTCGGTGCCACGGACCGGATCCAGTACGAGCTCGACCAAGGTTGAGGCTGGGAAATACGGGGCGCTTCGCCCGACACGGGCGTCCGGACTGTGGAACACGAGGTGCTGCTGTGGGACACGCCCTACGGTGGCCGTGTCCCGCACTCCGGCATGTCGTGTCGGGCGTTCGATGCTGCGGCGGCCGATTCGCTCGGTGCGTCGAGCCCACATGTAGGCTCGGCCTGGCGTGAGTTGTTGGGGAATCACGGTCGCGTTTTCCGGTAGGGCAGGTCGGGCCGCGGATCGGTGTCCTCTCTTGGAGGCATAGACCTCCCCGAGGCGCTGGCGATGGCCCCATGCATGGCGCTACTTGCATCCTCGAAAGAGCGCGACCCTGCGGTCCGAGAATCGTGGAAACGACGCTGAGCGATTTATTCTGAAAATTGCGCGGAATTGTGCCGCGGTGGCGCCGGTCACGGCGTTTGCGCTGGTGGCGAGCCTGTGAATGTCTGTCTTGGGTGGATTGTCCGAAGTGTGGCCACGGTTAGCCCGTTTGGCCGCTTTTCTTCGGGGCCTTGATCGGCAATTGTTCTGCTGGCACCGCTGGGCAGTCCGGCGGTGATGCTCGAGGGGGATCTCGATGTCTTTCGGCGTGGGCTCGTCGCGTCTCAGATCGGCGCTGGGTGCGCTCGTCCTGTCGATGGCCGTGGCATGTGGAGGTCTTCTCCCAGCCACGGCTGTCGCGTCCCCGGCGACGGCCGATGCTCCGGTCGCGGTACCGGATTCGGCCGCGGACGAGGCGACTGCGGCGGACTTCGCCAAAAAGGGACACAAGACCGTACGGGTGGACGACAAGACCACCGAGATCGCCGAGACCGTGGCGAACCCCGACGGCACGCTCACCGAGACCCGGCACCTGCGCCCGGTCCGGGTCAAGCAGAACGGTGCCTGGGTGCAGCCGGACTCGACCCTGGCCCCGAAGGCGGGCGCGCTCGCGCCCAAGGCCGGGACCACCGACATCAGCCTGTCCACCGGCCACAGCACCGCGCGCAAGACCGCCGGCACCCAGCCGCTCGTCCGGCTCGACCGGGACGGCACCACTGCCGGGTTCGACTGGCCGGGCGCGCTGCCCGCCCCGGTCATCGACGGCGCCAGGGCGACGTACCCCGAGGTCATGCCGGGAGTCGATCTCCAGGTCGACGTGGACGTCGACACCGTGCGCGAGGTCGTGGTCGTCAAGACCCCCGAAGCGGCGAAGCGGGTGGCGAAGCTCGACCTGACCATCCCGGTCAGCAACGGCACGGTGACCAAGGACGCCGACGGCTCCCTGCACGTCCGTGACGCGAAGGGCGCCGAGAAGTTCACCGCGTCGCCCGCGAAGATGTGGGACTCGTCCGGTGTCGACGCCGAGGGCCGGAACTTCGCTCGCGGGCCGGCGCCGGGTGGCCATCAGGCGGCCGTGGGACAGGACCTGGCCGGCACCAAGCTGACCCTCACGCCGGACCAGAAGCTGCTGACCGCGGCGGACACCGTTTATCCCGTGTACGTCGACCCGACGTGGCACGACAACTACTGCACCTGGTGCGGCAGGAACCACTACCTCGTCCAGTACGCGTGTGGGTCGGGCAAGACGCCGGGGTTCGCGCAGTGGGACAACGACGACAACCTCCGCGCCGGCTACGTCAACGACCCGCAGGCGAACTGCAGCGGGTCGCACCTGGTGACGGCTCGGTCGTTCGTGGAGATGAACCTGGCCGGGCTGGGCGGAAAGTTGATCTACGGGGCTCAACTGAATCTGAGCCTGACCAACCCGGGCAACTGCGGTGCTTCGAACAATGTCGTCTGGGCCGGAGGGATCAGTTCCGGGCTGGCGTTCAACAGCGGTCCGGCCTGGTGGAACACGGTGGCCACGGTGAGCGGCTGCCCGTCGAACGTCGGGTTCGACATCACGTCGACGATCGCCAGCGCGGTCGGCAGCAACTCGCCGTCGTGGACGTTCGGGATCGTCTCCCCGAACGAGGGTGACTTCGCGACCTGGAAGAAGTACTCGCCGCAGGTCGGGTTCTCCGTGACGTACAACTCGAGGCCCAACCAGCCGACCAATCTGCAGATCTACAACGGTACCCAGGGCTATCCGTGCGTCCAGGGTGCGAATCGCCCGGTGCTCGGCCGGACCAGCACGGGCTATGTCGTGCGAGCCAACGCGTCGGACCCGGACGGGCAGCAGCTCTACGCGGGCTTCCGGGTCTACAAGGGACTGGTCAGCCAGGGCTCCGGGCACTACACCTGGGACGGCAACGAGTTCGGTCAGGACAACATCCTGAGTGACACCAACACGGCGAATCGGAACGCGGTGGCGACCTTACCGGTCGCCGAAATGAACGCTGACGGGTTCTATTCGTGGGATACCCACACCACCGACGGCCGTGAGACGTCCTGGGCGGTGCCGTGTGAGGTCGAGGTCGAGCTGAGCGCTCCGGCCGTCCCGGGGGTGGTCTCCCAGACCTACCCGTCAGGGGCTGCCGGTGGCGGGCCTGGCCGCGGCGGTGACTTCACGTTTACGGTGACGAACTCGCCGACCACTGTGGACCACTACGTCTGGAAGCTGGACAACACGGCCGCGCCCAGCTGCAATGGCACTGAAGCCGGGACAGTGAAACCGAAGGCGTTCAACGGTCCCGGTACGGCGACCATCGCACCCGGTGCCTCGGGCCCGCACGTTCTCAGCGCCTGGTCCTGCAACCGAGCCAAGACGCCGTCCAGCCGTGTCGATTACGCATTCACGGTGAAGGACGCTGAGGCTCCGGTCGCCTCGTGGCAGTTCGAGGGCGATGGCAAGTCGCAGGTCAGCAGCCTGCGCTACGCCGGCGCGGGGACCGGCACCTTCGCGGCCGGCAAGCTCGGCCAGGCCGCTGCGCTGAGTGGGCAAGCGGGCGACTACTTCGCCACCAGTACCCGCGTCCTCGATCTGACGAAGTCGTTCACGGTTTCGGCCTGGGTCAACGCGGGTGACCTGAGCGCCCGGAGTGCGGTGCTGTCCCAGGACGGTGACCAGTCGAGCGGATTCGCCCTGCAGTACCTGGAAACCGGCAAGTGGGCTTTCAGCCTGAGCAGCGCGGACGTCGCCAACCCGACTCTCACGTCGGCCGTGTCCACGGCCGCGCCGACGACGGGGACGTGGACCCACTTGACCGGTGTCTACGACGCGGCCGCGCACACCGCGACCCTGTATGTGAACGGCGTGGCGCAGCAGACGGTCTCGGCGACGGCGGCCGGCGGCACCGGCCCGCTGGTGCTCGGTGGCGCGAAGTCCGGTGCGGTCCGGACCGCCCGCCTCAAGGGCTCGGTGGACGAAGCCGCGGCGTTCGGCCGCGCGCTGACGGCGAGCGATGTCACGAAGTTGTACAACCAGAACGGAATCCCGACCGGACTGTCGGCCGTTCGTGAGTACACATTGGACGGCGATGCGAAGGACGCCACCGGTACCGACGGCACGCTGACCCTGAACGCGCCGGCGACGTTCGGCCCGGGGTACAGCGACGCGGCCGGGCAGTCCGCGACGGATGCCGGGATCGGACAGGGAACCGGACAGGGCCTCAACGATCCGGGCAACGGTTACGCCACCACGTCCGGCCCGGTGATCGACACGACACAGAGTTTCACGGTGTCGACCTGGGTGAAGTTGAACGACACCGACTACTACACCGTGGCCAACCAGGAAGCCGTACACACCAGCGCGTTCCAGCTGACCCTTTCCAAGAACGGATGGGGGATGGGCATGCCGAGCACGGACTCTGACGGTGACGCGGCCGGCTGGCGGTGGGCAACGTCCACGACGGCTCCCGTGGTCGGGATATGGACTCATCTGGCGGGTGTCTACGACGTCAACGCCGGCAAGATCCGGTTGTACCTGAACGGCGTGCAGGCGGGCGAGACGTCGATCGCGGCGGGTACCGCGCTGCGCGGGACCGGCCCCTTCACGTTCGGCCGGGTGCACGTGGACAGTGCGTGGGGCAACGCGTTCAAGGGCACCATCGACCAGGCTCAGGTCTGGGACCGGCCGTTGCCGGCGGCCGAGATCGCCGGGCTCGCCAACAGCGCCGTGCTGCGGGCGAACTACCAACTCAACGGCACCGCGACCGACGCCATCAGCGGCGCGACCGGGTCGCCGTCCGGTGGCGCGAGCTTGACCACTGACAGCGCCGGCACCCAGGTCGCGCGGTTCGACAAGTCCTGGACCGGGCAGATCGAGGGGCCGCGGCCGGAGAACTTCCGCGGTGATCACAGTTTCACCGTTGAGGCCTGGGTGAGGCACGCGTGGACGGAGGAGGACGCCTCGGCCGCCGCCGCGGACAACGGTGTCGACAAGCACGGCCGCAAGGTGTTGAGCCTCAATTCGCCGCGGTACTCCCCGTTCATGATCGGCTGGCAGCCGACCTACGACGCGGACGGCAAGTGGCATCCGCGTTGGGGCTGGATTCTCGGCTCGTCGACGGCCGGCCATCCGTTCGCATACTTCGACACCACGACGACCGAGGCCGACAGCAACGTGTGGACACATCTGACCGGGACCTACGACGCGGCGACCGGGACAGCTTGCCTCTACGCCGCGACCGACGGGTACCAGTTCAGTCCCGCCTGCCTGTCCAACGTGAATGGTTGGAATGGTGACAGTGCGCTGGAGGACCTGCTGATCGGCCGGGGTGTGTACGACGGTCAAAAGTCCGACTACTGGTACGGCGACGTCCGCGGTGTGCGTGTCTACAGCGGAGTGCTGGACACCGAGCACATCAACGACGACGCGGTGTCCGACCACCCGTAGCCCACCTCGACGTCCTCTCTTCGACCACCACTTTGGGCAGGTTTGTCATGCGTGCACGTTTCCGCTGGGCTGCGCCGGGCCGGCTTTCGCGGGGCACCGCGGCGGCACTCGCCGTCATCATGTTGTCTTCGGGCGGGTCGGCATTGGCCGCTCCTGTCGTGCCGGGGAGCAGCTGGTCGGTGCCGCCGGGGCAGCAGGAGAAGAGCATTCCGGTCTCTCCCGTGGCCGCGAAGAAGCTGCCGGACATCCAGATCGGCACTCCGCCGGTCGCCAAGCCCGTGTGGCCCGCGGCCAAGGAAGCGGATGTCGACCTGCTGCCAGGTCAGGCAGCGCGGGTGGCCGACACCCCGGTCCACATCGGACAGGCCAAGGCGGCCGCGAAGACCGCCAAGGCTCATGTGCGCGTGGGTGACAGGCAGGCTGCGGAGAAGCTGGGGCTCGACGGTGTCGTGCTTTCGGTGACGGCCCCGGCGGACACGACCGGCTCTGTCCACGTTGGACTCGACTACAGCGGCTTCGCGACCGCGTTCGGCGGTGGCTGGGCCGACCGGCTGCGGCTGTTCGCCCTGCCCGCGTGTGCGGTGACGACCCCGGACAAACCGGAATGTCGTAAACGCACGCCGATCGAGAACTCGACCAACGACGCCAAGTCGAAGCAGGTCGCCGCCGACGTCGCGTTCGCGCCGTCGTCCACCGCGCGGACCCAGGTGCTGGCGGCTGCCGCCGCGTCGTCCGGCTCGGGTGGTAGTCCGACGGCCATGCCGCTTTCGCCGGCCGGGTCCTGGTCGAGCGGTGGGTCCGGCGGTGACTTCACCTACGGCTATCCCTTCACCACCCCGAAGGCGCCGAACGGTGCCGCGCCCAGCCTTTCGCTGTCGTACTCGTCGGGCAGCATCGACGGCCTGACCTCGGCGACCAACAACCAGGCGTCGATGATCGGCGACGGCTGGGACTTCACGCCAGGCGGATTCATCGAGAGGCACTACAAGGGATGCAGTGAGGACCTCGGCGGCAACAACGGTCAGACCAAGACCGGTGACCAGTGCTGGGGCCTCGACAACGCGACTCTGGTGCTGGGGGGCCGGTCGACCCAGCTGATCAAGGTCAGCGACACCCTGTGGCGGCCCAAGAGCGACGACGGGTCCAAAGTGGAGCTGTTGACCGGCGCCACCAACGGAGTGTCCCACGGGCAGTACTGGAAGGTGACCACCGGCGACGGCACCCAGTACTTCCTCGGCCTCAACCGCCTGCCTGGCTGGACGCAGGGCAAGCCGGAGACGCAGTCCGCGTGGACGGTGCCGGTCTTCGGCAACAACGACGGCGAAGACTGCTACAAGGCAGGCGACTTCGCGCATTCCTGGTGCCAGCAGGGGTGGCGCTGGAACCTCGACTACATGGTGGACGTGCACGGCAACGTCAGTTCCTACTACTACCAGCCGGAACTGAACTACTACGGCCTGAACCAGAATGTCACCACCGCGGGCACGGTCTACACGGCGGGCGGCTATCCGCTGCGCATCGAGTACGGCCTGCGTCTCAAGGACGGCAGTGTTTACGGCACCGCGCCGACCAACCAGGTCACGTTCGATGTCGCCGAGCGCTGCATCGCGGACGCTTCGTTCGACTGTGCTCCAGCGAAACTGACGGCGAGCAACGCGTCGCACTGGCCGGACGTCCCGTTCGAACAGATTTGCGCTGCGGGCAAGCCTTGTGATTATGGTGCTGCAGCCTTCTTCACCCGCAAACGCCTGACGGCGGTGCACACGCAGTACTTCACGGGCACGACGCCGCATGACATCGACGAGTGGGATCTCGTCCAGAGCTATCCGGGTTCGGGTGACGCGGCGCCTCCGGCGCCGTGGTTGAACTCGATCACTCACATCGGCAAGAGCGGTGACACGCCGATCACTCTGCCACCCACGAAATTCGATCGCGACATTTTCCCGAACCGTGTCGACACACTCGGTGACAAGTACGCGGCCATCACGCGTAGCCGGTTGAAGGAAATCCGGACGGAGACCGGTGGCCGGATCACGGTCACCTATTCGGCACAGGACTGCGTTCCCGGCACGCGCATGCCCGCGTCTCCCGAAACCGACACCTATCGGTGCTACGCCTCCTATTGGAGTCCGCCCGCGTCCAAGGACCCGGTGCTGGACTGGTTCCATAAGTACGTCGTCACGAATGTGACGGAGGAGGATCTGACCGGCGGGTCCGTCCCGGTGCTTACGCACTACGACTACCCCGTGGACGGCGCGGCCTGGCACTACGACGACGGCCAGCTGACTCCCGACGACCGGCGCACCTGGAACCAGTGGCGCGGCTACGGCAAGGTGACGACGTCGATCGGCGCCGCCGGGAAGACCAAGACCGTCACCGAATCCATCTACCTGCGGGGCATGGACGGTGACCACCTGTCGAGCGGAACCCGGCACGTGTCGGTGCCCGACTCCGACGGCGGGTCCATTGTGGACCAAGATCCGCTGCAGGGGACGGTTCGCGAGTCTCGGACCTATCTCGACGACGGCAAGACCGTCGACTCGGCGACGATCAGCGACCCCTGGCTGCGCGGGCCGACCGCGACGAGTTCGGACGGCGTGCTCAAGGCGTACATGATGGACACCGCCGCGGTCCGCGGCCGTACGCTGCTCTCGGACGGCAAGACCTACCGCCGCACCCAGGTGAACAAGAAGTTCAACGATCACGGGATGAACACCCAGGCCGAGGATCTGGGTGACCTGTCGACCGCTGCCGACGACACGTGCACGAACACCACGTACCTCGAGGGCGCGTCGGGCATCTTCGACCGTTCCAGCGAGGTCAGGATGTTCAGCGGTACCTGTGCCGGCGTGGCGGCCGCGGCGAACAGCATCACCAACGTCCAGGTGTCGTACGACCACCAGGCTTTCGGTGCTCCGCCGACGAAGGGCGACATCACCGAGCAGGACACCCTCGACACGTGGGATGCCGCGGGCAGGCATTTCGTGGCCACCGCGAAGAACTCCTACGACGACTATGGCCGTGAGGTCTCGTCGATCGACGTCGACGGGAACGAGACGAAGACGGAGTTCGTCCCGGCGACCGGTGCGCTCACCGGCACGAAGACGACCAACCCGATGGGCTGGAGCTCGACTACGACCATCGAACCGGCTCGGGGGAACCCGACGTCTTCGGTGGACGTCAACGGCGTCCGTACCGACATCTCGTATGACGCGCTGGGCCGCAAGACCGCGGTGTGGAACCCCGGCCGGGACAAGACGAAGGGCGCCACGGCCACCGCGACGTTCGAGTACGGCGAGAGTCAGACGTCGCCGACGTTCGTCCGCACGCAGACGTTGCAGGACACCGCGAAATACACGGACGCGTACACGATCTACGACGGTCTGGGCCGGGTCCGGCAGACGCAGGTGCCTGCGCAGGGCGGTGGCCGGATCATCTCCGACACGCTGTACGACTCGCGTGGCCTGCAGTTCAAGACGAACGCGCCGTACTTCAACAGCGCCTCCGGCCCGAACGGCACGCTGGTCGCGGCGGCGGACAACACCGTGATGGCGCAGACGGTGACGGAGTACGACCGCCGTGGGCGCGCGACGGCGTCGATCCTGATGTCCAAGGGTGTCGAGCAGTGGCGGACGACCACGATCTACGGCGGTGACCGCACCACGACGATCCCGCCCGCGGGTGCCTCGCCGTCCACTGTGGTCACCGATGTCCAGGGGCAGAAGGTACAGCTCCTGCAGTACACCAACGGCTACACCCCTGGTGGCGCCAACCCCGCGGACGTGACCAGCTACGGCTACAACGCCGCCGGTGCGATGACGTCGATGACGGACTCCTCGGGCAACACCTGGACCAGCCGCTACGACCTGCGAGGCCGCAAGATCTCGCAGACCGACCCGGATGCCGGGACTTCCACGTTCAGCTATGACCAGAGTGGACAGCTTACGTCCACAACGGACGCACGCGGGAAGACGCTGGTCTACACCTACGACAAGCTGGGCCGGAAGACCCAGGAGAACCAGGATTCGGCGACGGGACCGCTGCTGGCGACCTGGACGTATGACACGCTCGCGCACGGCCTGGGCTTGCCGGTGGCGTCGACTCGCTGGGATGGCTCGAACGCGTACGTGAATCGCGTCGTCGCCTACGACGTGTTCAGCCGGCCGACCAAGACCGCTGTCGATGTGCCGGTGAAGGAGGACGCGCTCGCCGGGACGTACGAGTTCTCGACGAGGTACACCGCCACCGGTGCGATCGCGGAAACGGTCAGCCCTGCCGCGGGCAACCTCCGCCAGGAGCACGTGGTGCACACGTTCACCGACCTGGGACTGCCCGCGACGACCTACGCGATCGACTCGAGCGGCGTCCACACCGACCTGGCGTCTTCGACGGGCTACACCTCGCTCAATGAGATGTCGACGCTGCAGCTCGACGCGGCCACGTCGACAGCGAACGTCGGCATCACGCAGACCTATGACCAGGTCACCCGGCGGCCGCAGACGACGACCGTGCAGCGGGAGACCGAGGTCGGCGCGGAGCTGAGCAAGCGGACGTACACCTACGATCCGGCGGGCAACGTCCGGAAGATCGTGGACAACCCGGCCGGCTCGGCGTCGGACACACAGTGTTTCGACTACGACTACCTGCTGCGTATGAACGAAGCATGGACGCCGTCCTCAGGCGACTGCGCCACGGCGAAGTCTTCGGCGAAGCTGGGCGGCCCGGCGCCGTACTGGAAGTCGTACACGTTCGACAAGACCGGCAACCGCCGGACGCAGGTCGAGCACCAGCAGGCCGGCGACAACACGACGACCTACACCTACCCGGCGTCCGGCGCGTCCGCGGTGCGGCCGCACGCCCTCCAGCGGACCGACACCACGGGCCCGAACGGAACGTCTACCACGGGTTACACCTACGACGACGCCGGTTCGACGCTGACCCGGAACGTCGGTGGCGACACCCAGACCTACACCTACGACGCCGAGGGTCACACGGCGACCGAGACGGATGCGGGAAGCAGCAGCTCGTACGTCTACGACGCTTCGGGAAACCGCCTGATCTCCCACGACCCGACCGGCGCGACGTTGTCGATCGGCGACCTCGAGGTCTTCCAGACCGCGGGCACGCACGCGTCGACCGCGACGCGCTTCTACTCGCACGGTGGCGCTTCGATCGCCGAGCGGGTCGGCACGTCGGGCCTGCGCTGGATGCTGGGTGACCTGCACGGCACGAACGACCTGTCGGTCACACAGGGCACCCTGCAGCCGACGCGGCGCTACACGGACCCGTTCGGCAACGCCCGTGCCGCGTTGTCGACGTGGCCGGACAAACACGGCTTTGTCGGCGGCTACCAGGACACGACAGGCCTGACCCACCTGGGAGCGCGCGACTACGATCCGGCGACAGGGCGGTTCACCAAGACTGATCCGCAGCTGAGTCCAGACATTCCGCAGACGTTCAACGCGTACGCATACGCGAACAACTCCCCGGCGACGGAGTCGGACCCGTCGGGCTTGTCGCCTTGCTATTCGATGGGCTCGGACGGGCTGATCTGCAAACCAGGCACCCAGCAGGCGGAAGGCTGCAAGAACAACCCGCATTGCAACACCGTGGGTCATCCGGGGGCTTCTCAGGCCGCGAAGGATGCGCGCGACAAGCACCTTCGCGACAACAACATCGACATAGCTGGGTACAACGACGCTCAGGAAGTGGTGAAGAAGTCGAAGTGGGATGTCTTCGTTGATGCTGCGGGTGAGTTGATCAAGGGTTTGATCGGCTGGGACGACATCGTGGGTTGTCTCACTGAGGGTGCTTTTGGTGCGTGTGTGCGTACGGTCATCAATTTCATTCCGTGGGGGAAGGTTCTCAAAGCTGGCGAGATTATCGCGGACTTCTGGAAGGGTGCGCGTGCTCTGATCACCTTCGGTAAGGAGGTGGAGAAGGCCGAGAAGGTCATTGTCGACACGGAGAAGGTGCTGGCCGACGCTGAGCGCGCTGGTGAAGCGGCAGCCGATGCCGAACGTGAGGCCGCACAGGCAAGTCACGCCGCGGAGGAGGCCGCGGACGAGGCTAAGGGCGCTGAGTCCTCAGCCTCCTGCCCGCTGCGCAGCTTCGTCGCCGGAACTCTGGTGGTCTTGGCTGACGGTACGACGGAGCCGATCGAGCAGGTGAAGGTCGACGACGTCGTCCTCTCGACCGACCCGGCCACCGGCAAGACCGAGCAGCACCGGGTCGTGGGCACCGACGTCCATGGCGACGAGCCGCAGCGGACCGAGCTCACGGTCTCCTCCGACGGGAAGTCGGGCTCAGTCACGGCGACCGACTGGCACCCCTTCTGGGTGGAGGAAGCCGGAGACTGGGTCGCGGTCGCTGACGTGCAGGTGGGCGAGCACCTACACTCGCCGGATGGTCACTCTGTGGTCGTCACTGCGGTCCGACACTTCGTCCAGACCGACGCTGTCTATGACCTTACAGTGGACTCCGTCCACGACTTCTATGTCCGGACCACAGCGTCGTCCCTGCTGGTGCACAACTGCGGGTCCGCGGCCGGTGATCGGGCCGCAGAACTCCAAGCTGCTCTTCCGGAGGGCTCGCGTGGTCGTGTCACGATGGGTGTTGGCCATGGTGTGGATGCGAACGGAGTAGCCAGGACGGTAGTGGGAACCAGCGAGCCAGGTGGCTATTTGCGACCAGCGGTTCGCGACATGATCAATCATGGAACTGAAGAAGTAGCCCAAGGTGCTGGCCATGCAGAGGTGAGTATCCTCAACCACATGGAAGAGAACGGCATCACACCCAGCGTGGTTGCTGCTGGAAGGCCGATTTGCCCAGCCTGTGCACGGGCAATCCGGGCTGCTGGGGCAGTTGCTGGAAGTCTGCTCAAATGACGCAACCTGGGTTGTCGCAGATCTCGCCTGATTTGGTCGAGTGGTTGGCGAGTGCGCCGGTCGAGAAGCGAACTGATGTCCTCGAGAAGTCGTGCAGGTTGGCGATCGAGCAAGCCGGCCTTGCGGACAAGTTGATCCTCGAGGCTTCAAGCCGCCTTGGGGAGCACGCTGAGGCGAAGGTGGATCTTAGCCGGGAGGTTCAATCGCTGACCGAAAGGCTGGACGAGCGCGCGTGGGATATCCAAGATCAGGTCGAGGCCGGCAAAGCTTTGACTGAGGACTATGAGCGTGCCTTTCGTCAGGCCAGGGCCAGTGCTGCGATTGGATTCGCTTTGGAGGGCTCGCTCCAGTCTACCTTCGATGCCTTATATGAGGCCTACTACGCCATCGGAGATCGAGACTTGTTCATGCGAACCGTCGCGTGGCGATGACCGCAGGGACCCGGCAAAGTCGTTCATGTGGTCTGAAGTAGCTTGAGCGTCCGCTGCGGGTTACGGGCGTGGTGGCGGTTGGTTGCGGCGATGTTGGCATGGCCGTCCAGACGGAGCAGGCTGATGGCCAGGCTGCGTAACGATGCCATCAGGCGAGGTGCGTTTCCCGTCCTGACCAGCGATTTATCTTCCTGATAGGTCACATCCCGCAACCAATGAAGGCGGTTTTCTATCTCCCAGTGCTGCGGATCCAGACGGCCAGGGTGGCTGGATCCACGTCGCGGTCGCTGGTGATGAGGTAGACAACCTCGACAGTCTTCTTGCCTTTTTTCGTGACGGTACGGCGTAGTTGCCCGACCTGGGCGGCACCGTCGAACTCGATCCAGGCCGGTGCCAGCACTGTTTTGATGGTGCGGCGGGCCCCGCGGCCGTGGTTGGTGCACACCGCCGAGACGGCAGGAACGGCGGCCCAGGGCAGGTTCTTCAGTTGCCGGAACAGCGTGGGCATAGCGCCCTTGCCGGTGATGACCTGCGCGGTGTCATGCTGCGTGTGCATCACGTCGATCGTGATCACTGCGCCGGCCAGGGTGGCGAACGCGTTCAGCAGGTTCCGCACCGCGGACGGTCTTCCCGTCGATGGCGATCACCAGCCTGCTGCCAGCCCGCACGGCCCTGGTCCACAGCCAGGCACCGAGGACCCGGTCGAGTGCATCGGCGCTAACCAGAGCGAACGCCCGCCGGAACGTTGATTCCTCCGCCGCGCCGCAGGCCGCGCCCAGCACGGCAAGCACCTCCGGGCCAGCATCGGCGGCCCACTGCCCGATCGCGGCGAACGACTTCGCCCCGGCGATGACCGCCGCGATCCCGACAGCGAGCAGCCCTGCCAGTGGGTGTCGGCGGCCCCGCTTCTTCCGTGGGTCCGGCACCTGGGCAAGCAGATCAAGGAGGTACTGGCTGCGGGCAGCCGGGATAGACAAAGATGGCATTGGCAGGCGGGTGTCCTTGCGGCAGGCGATGGTGAGCGTGAGAACTTCCATCGTCGCGCCCAGGCCCTGCCCGCCACCCACAGACACGCCGGGCAGGTCATCTGCCGCCACAACACTGCAGTTCAGGGCCTCAACTCACGACTTTGCCGTGTCCCTGGGCTGGTAAGGCTGCGAAGGACAAGGTCATCCGTGACGGCAATGTGGACATTGTCGGTTATAACAACGCCCAGGCGGTGGTGAAGAAATCGAAGTGGGATGTCCTCGTCGATGCTGCGGGTGAGTTGATCAAGGGTTTGATCGGTTGGGACGACATCGTGGGTTGCCTCACTGAGGGTGCTTTTGGTGCGTGTGTCAGTACGGTCATCAATTTCATTCCGTGGGGGAAGGTTCTCAAGGCGGGCGAGATTATCGCGGACTTCTGGAAGGGTGCGCGTGCTCTGATCACCTTCGGGAAGGAGGTGGAGAAGGCCGAGAAGGTCATTGTCGACACGGAGAAGGTCCTGGCCGACGCAGAGCGGGCCGGCGAGGCTGCGGCGGATGCGGAACGGGCAGCTTCGGAAGTGGCGCATGGGGCCGAGGAGGCTAAGGGAGCGGAAGCCGGAGCCGCGGAAGCGGCCGAGAGCGGCGCCTCGTGTCCGTTGCACAGTTTTGTGGCTGGCACGCAGGTGCTACTGGTCGACGGCTCGACGAAGCCGATCGAGCAGGTCGCTAACGGTGACGTGGTCACGACGACCGATCCGTCGATGGGTGCAGTGGAGCAGCACAAGGTGGTGGGCACGCTCGTCCACAATGACGAGGAGCAGCACACCGAGGTCACGCTGGACTCGGGCGCGTCCCTGACGGCGACGGACTGGCACCCCGTCTGGGTGGAAGAGGCTGGTGACTGGATCGCGATCGGGTCGTTGGCCGCGGGCGAGCACCTGCACTCGGCGGATGGTCGATCGGTCGAGGTCAAGTCGGTTCGCCACTTCGAGCAGGTAGCGCCGGTCTACGACCTCACGGTGGATTCGGTCCACGACTACTACGTGCAGGCCGGAGCAGTCTCGCTGCTTGTCCACAACTGTGGCGGTTCTTCGCACATCGGCGACGTCGCTGCCCGCCACGGCGGGGAAGAGGTGGCGCAGGGATTCAAGTTCCCGAGCCGAAGGGCGGCACGGCAGGCCGCATCCGAGATGGTCGGTGACATGGGTTCGGCAACTCGCGCGATCCGTGCCCGAGAGTTCCGGGGTGGACCGTTCTGGATGAAGAACTCGGACAAGGTGATCGGCCGCCAGAGCTTGGATGGATCCCATGGCTTCCGGGACGACTTCCTCGGGCATAATTTCGGAGACGGGCACTCGATCGGACCGCACGTCAACATCTGGGGACGAGGGATCGCCGATGGAATCCACCTCTTCTACTGATGGCGAATACGCCTGGTGGGAGATGCGCTGCGACAGCAACCACGGCTGGTGGCGGCTGCTCCCGAACACGGCCGAACCTTCTGCGGACGACTTGACGTGTCCTGTGGACGGTGACCAGGCGGTCACGGCCGGTTCACGCAAGCTCGCGGACCGTGTCGAGCTGAGGTTGATCCCCGTGGCGTGGGAGGACGAAGGGGTCATCGGGTTCGAGGACGAGTACTTCCTGCAGATCATCGACCGTCGGAGCGGTAGATCTCTGCGCTCGGCCAAGTCCTTCGAATTCGATGAGGCTTGCAAGCGTCTTTCGTGGTTTCGGAGAATGGCTTGGCCGGACGCCGCGCGCCGATGGGGCAAAGTGGGCCTCGGCAAGACCGACGGGAAGTGGTTGCTTTCCGGTTCGGCTGAAGCCGAAGCTTGACGTAACGATGCGCCCCAGGTGCTCAGATCATGATCGAGAGTTCATAAGAGTGTCAGTTGCCGATGCGGGAGAATGGGCAACGGTGTCGCTCCACGGGCTTCTCGCCGAGAATCAGGCCGGCCTTGCTGAACTGGGACGCACCGATGTGAACGTGATGATGAGCTGGACGCCTTGACGGGGTCAGGACAGCGTGGGCTTCGACGCGAACCTGATCGAGGCCTCGTCGCAGATGCGTGGTCGGATCATCTTGGACGCGCACACTGCCGATTCCGACTGAGTTGTAAGATCTAGGTCAGCTGAGCCGTCATGGCGGCGTGAGCCTTCGCTGGGGTCGAGGTCGTCGCCGGTGATGATGACGTCGGTGTAGAGGAACGACTCCACGATCCGGACCAGAAGGCAGGCCAGGTCCGGCACCGGGAGCGGCGGCGAGAGGCGCCCGCCGTCGATCGCCGCGTGAAGCAGCGTGGTCAGCTTTGCGATCATGCGGAACTGGACCACGCTCGCCTTGGTCGTCAGCAGTCGCAGGGCGCGCTCCTGCTCGCGGCGGAGGAAGTCGCGGAAGGGTCTCGGCGCCCGCGACTACGATCCGCCGACCGGCCGGTTCACGAAGACGGACCCGATTTTGGACCCCGGCGTCCCGCAGCAGCGGAACGCGTACGCGTACTCGAACAATGCGCCGGCTGCGCAGTCGGATCCGGAGGGGTGGAGCCGCACGGGGGCCCGTGTATGCAGTGGTCCGGTGGCTGGATGCGCAGCGATGGCAGTGACTGCACCCCAGGAAACGACCAGCCGTTTTCGCCGTGCGCCGGCTGCAACGGAATTGGCTCGGGGGCTGGCAAGGCCGCGCAGGACAAGTACATCAAGGACCACAATGTCGACAAGGCCGGCTACGACAATGCCCAGGCGGTGGTGAAGAAGTCGAAGTGGGACGTCTTCGTCGATGCCGCCGGCGAGCTGATCAAGGG
Source organism: uncultured Actinomycetota bacterium (assembly GCA_963762765.1). Classification (GTDB taxonomy): domain Bacteria; phylum Actinomycetota; class Actinomycetes; order Mycobacteriales; family Pseudonocardiaceae; genus Amycolatopsis. The sequence continues at coordinate 112,624 of CAVXMR010000023.1, read as the reverse complement.
TTTGATCGGCTGGGATGACATCAAGGACTGTGTCACGCAGGGTGCTTTCGGTGCTTGTGTGCGTACGTTCATCAATTTCATCCCGTGGGGCAAGATCTTGAAGGCCGGCGAGATCATCGCGGACTTCTGGAAGGGCGCGAAAGCCCTGATCACCTTCGGCAAGGAGGTGGAGAAGGCCGAGAAGGTCATTGTCGACACGGAGAAGGTCCTAGCCGACGCGGAGCGGGCCGGTGAGGCCGCAGCCGACGCCGAACGTGCGGCAGCGCAGGGGAGCCACGCGGCAGAGGAGGCGGCCAGCGAGGCGAAGAGTGCCGCTGAGTCCGGCGCGCCGAAGTGCAGCTTCACCGCAGGCACTCTTGTTGTGCTGTCTGACGGCTCGACTAAGCCGATCGATCAGGTACATCTCGACGACATCGTCCTGACGGCAGACCCCGACACGGGCGTGACTGAGCAACACCGGGTGGTCGGCACCGACGTTCACGGCGACGAGCCGGAGAGGACCGAGGTCACCGTAGAGTCTGGTGGAGACTCGGGAACGATCGTTGCAACTGACTGGCACCTTTTTGGGTACCTGAGGCTGGCGGCTGGCAGGCTGCCGGTGATCCCGTCGCAGGCCGCCATCTGCGTTCGTCCGATGGTCGTATGGTGACTGTCGCCGCTGTGCGGCACTTCTTAGGATCTTCGCCGGTCTACGACCTCACTGTGGATCTCGCGCACAACTTTATGTCGCCGCAGATGGCGTGCAGGTTCTCGTTCATAACTGTGGCGAGGGTTACGAGAGGCCGTCGGGAGAATTTGTCGATAAGGAATCAAAAATTGCGCGCGCGCTTGGCAGGACAGTCCGTGAGGTCAAGGACGCGATTCACGGCGTGAAGCGCCAGGGAAAGCTGGGAGGCGCTCGAAGAAATCCTGACGAGGATTCCATTGGTAACATCTTCGACCATCTGCCAGATTTTTAGGCATGGGGCGAGGCGTACTGTAGGTGAGATTGGACAAGGGTGGGCAGAGTGTCGGTTGCCGATGAGGAACAGTGGGCAAGGGTATCGCTCCGGGTTGCGCTGGATGGCATCAATTCGGACTGGGTCGATGAGGCGCTGGGGCAGTCAGTCGATCTCGTACGCCGGGCTGAGCGCGGCGTGCACTGGTGGATCGCGGATCTCTATGAGCGCGGCGATGAGACGCTGAATGCTCAACTCGACGCGCTCCAGAGGCTTCTCGTCGAGAATCAGGCTGGTCTTGCGGATGTCGGGGCGCGCACCGACCTGAACGTGATGATCAGCTGGACGCCTCGCCGGGGCCAGGACAGCATCGGATTCGATGCGGACCTGATCGAGGTGCTGTCGAGGGTGCACGGTCGGATCATCCTGGACACGCACACAGACGATTCCGACTGAGCTGTTAGTGCCTAGGTCAGTAGGGCCGTGATGGCGGCGTGAGCCTTGGCTGGGTCGGGGTCGTCGCCCGTGATCACGTCGGTGTAGAGGAACGACTCCCCGATCCGCACCAGCAGGTAGGCCAGGTCCGGCACCGGCAGCGGCGGCGAAAGCCGCCCACCGTCGATTTCCGCGTGAAGCAGAGCCGTCAGCTTCGCGATCATCCGGGACTGGACCACGCTCGCCTTAGTCGTGAGCAACCGCAGGGCACGCTCCGGCTCGCGGCGGAGGAAGTCGCGGAACGGTGCTGAGTCGCGGGAAGCGCGGACGAACGCGCTCACCAGGTCCGCGATGCCTGCCGCGCCGCGGCCGGACGCCGAAGGCAGGGCCTCGTCGATGGAGGCTTCGCCGACGGACCAGAGGATTTCGCCGAGCAGCTGGTCGCGGCTGCCGACCCAGCGGTGCAGGGTGGCGCGGCTGATCGAGAGCTCCGTGGCCAGGTCGCCCATGTCGACGCGGCGGCCGGTCAGGAACCAGTGGCGCGCCAGCTTGAAGGCGGTAATGGCGTCGGTGCGCGGCGAGCGCAGTCGGCGGGCTAGTTCGGTGTCGATCTGTGCAACGTATCACGAGCCTGTCCCAAGGATGAGACATATGCGAGTATGTCTCAAAGTCGCGACGAAGGGACGCAGATGCGTGCAGTGCAGGTGACCGAGTTCGGCGGACCCGAGGTACTCAAGGCCGTCGAGCTGCCCGAACCGGTGGCCGCGCCCGGCGAGGTGCTCATCGAGGTCGACCGCATCGGCGTCAACTACGCGGACACCCATCAGGCCGAGAACTCCTACCTCGCGCCCTCCAAGCTGCCGCTCGTTCCCGGCGGCGAGGTCGTCGGGCGGACGGCGGAGGGGAAGCGGGTCGTTGCGCTGCTCAACGGCGGTGGCGGGTACGCCGAGCGCGCGGTCGCGCTGGAGGCCATGACCTTCCCGGTGCCTGACGACATCGACGATCTCACCGCGCTGTCCATGCTGGTCCAGGGCGCGACGGCCTGGCTTCTGCTGCGCAAGAACGCCCACCTTGAGCAGGGCGAGTCGGTCGTGGTGCACGCGGCCGCCGGCGGGGTCGGCACCATCGCCGTGCAGCTCGCCAAGGCGTGGGGCGCGGGGCGCATCGTCGCGACCGCGAGCAGCGATGAGAAGCGCGCGCTCGCCCTCGAGCTCGGCGCGGACGTGGCCGTCGACTCCCGTGCGTCGGACATGACCGCCGAGCTGCTGGCCGCCAATGGCCGTCGCGTCGACGTCGTGCTGGACATGGTCGGCGGCGCCACCACCGACCAGAGCATCGCCGCTCTGGCGCCGTTCGGCCGCCTCGCTTTCTACGGCATGGCCGGGCGCGAGCAGCCCAGCGCGATCGAGCTCCGCAACCTCCTCGGCCACAGCACCACGGTCTCCGGGATGTGGCTTCCGCACGTGTTCAAGCTGCCGGGCAACGTCTTCGGACAGGCCCTCGAAGAGCTGTTCGCCCTCGTCCGCGATGGCCGTCTCCGCGCCATCTCGGGCGGCGAGTACGCGCTGTCGGACGCCCGGAGCGCGCACGAGGCGCTGCGCTCCCGCGGCACCGTCGGCAAGCTCCTGCTGGACCCCGCCAAGTAGTGCCGTGAATGCCACATTCACGGCGTCTTAAGCCCTGAATGTGGCATTCACGGACTTGCGAGCAGAGCCTCCAGGGGGGCCGCCTTGTGGAGGCACTCCTGCCATTCGGCTTCGGGGTCCGAGTCTGCGGTGATGCCGCCGCCCACGCCGAGCGAGATGGTGCCGGAGGAGATTTCGAACGTCCGGATCGCGACGTTCAGCTCCAGCCCCGCCAGCGGCGACGCCAGGCCGATCGCTCCCGTGTAGACCCCGCGGCCCGACTCCTCCAGCGACGCGATCAGGTCCAGCGCGCGGATCTTCGGCGCCCCCGTCACCGATCCCGGCGGGAACGTCGCGGCCAGCAGGTCGGCATCGGAGACGCCCGGGGCCAGCACACCCGCAACAGTCGACTCCAGATGCCACACCCCGGGCGCCGGGCGCACGCGCAGCAGCGAAGGCACGGTCACCGAGCCCACCGTGCACACCCGGCCCAGGTCGTTGCGGACCAGGTCGGTGATCATCACGTTCTCCGCGACGTCCTTTGTGGACTGGCGGAGCAGCACAGCGTTCCCCTCATCGGCGGGAGAACGCCGGGGGAGCGTGCCCTTGATCGGCGTCGAGCACACCGAGGAACCGTGCCGGGCAAGGAAAAGCTCAGGCGAGAACGAGACCACCGAACCCCAGGATCCCGAAACTAAGGCCGCCCGCCGAGGCGCCAGTCGGGAGACCCCGGCTGCGAACAGCGCCGCCGGATCGCCGGAGAACGAGCCCGAAAACCGCGTGCAGATGTTGGCCTGGAACAGCTCCCCGGCCTCGATCTCGTGCACGCACGCCTTCACCGCGTCCCGGTGCTCCGAGGGCAGAGGCCGGCGCAGCGGCCCCGCCGACCAGGACGAAGCCCCCGAGAAACCCAAAGCCGCGCGAACAGAAGCCAGCTGCTCCGAAGCACGCGAAGCATCCAAAGTCTCGAACCAGCACACCCCGTCGTGGTCCCACCGCAGCACGTGGTCGGCCCAGCCCCACACGGCCGCGGGCAGCGGGCCGGACCGGCCCGACGGGTCGGTCAGGTCGTAGGACACATAGCCGAACCAGCCACCACCCACCGCGCCCGGTACGCCGTCCGCGACCGCCGGCAAGGAAGAAGGCGTGGAGAGCGCGGCGTCCAGTGAGGACTCCGGTGAGCTCGTCAGAAAGGGCGCCACCACGGCCCGGGAACCGAACCAGTCACCGGACAGCGCGGCCGGCCCCGGCAGCCCGTGCTCCCGCGCGTACGCCGACAGCGCCACGACCGCCTGCGAGGGCGTGACGTGCGTCGGGAGTGCCTGGCGCAGGAACCGCATCCGGACATTCTGACCGGGAATCCCGGAAACGCGGCAGTGACTTCTCACACGAGCAGGTCCGCCATCGTGAACGGGTAGACGACCGCCAGCCGCGCGACCGGCTCGGCGACGCCCGCGAGGTCCGCGGCGAAGCCGTGCTCGTGCACGCCGAGCCGGGCGTGGAACCAGCCGGGACGGCCGGGGATGTTGTTGTGCCGGACCGTCCACAGCACCACGTCGGCGTCGGCCCAGCGATCCGGGTGCAGCCGGTTCGCCCAGCAGTCCTGGTCGGCGTAGACCAGCACCCGCCGCAGCTGGGCCGCGTGCCGGACGTGCTTGATCCACGCCTTGATGAACCGGTCGTCGACGCTCTCCGCGGCGACCTCCAGTGCGGGCGCCAGCGAACCCGGGGCGAACGCGCCGAGCCGCGACGCCGTCCGGACGAAGTGGTCGGCCTGGTCGTGCACCGCGCCGGGCCGCGCGTAGTGCCGCGCGCCCGCATGCAGGCCGGCCTGCTGGGCGCCGGCCAGAGTGCGTTCGGACGCCGCCGCGCTCCAGTTGACGTTCTCGCTGACCGTCACCGAGACGAACCGGATGTCCGCGGCCCGGACCGCGCCCCAGTCGGCCACCCGCTCACGATGGGAGAGGGAAAGGCCCTGCTCGCACTCCGGCTCCGTCACACGCCGCCCCCGACACTTTCCCCAGGATGGGTGAGAGGCCACCTTACGTCGCGAAACGCGAACGTGCAGTGACCTCTCACCCTCGGCGCGTCAGGCGTTCTCGCGCTGGAACGTGCGCGTGCCCCACCAGACCGACAGCACGGCCATCACGAGCACCACGACGCTTCCGGTGAACACCGCGTCCATCGTGAAGTCGCCGGCGAAGGTGTTCCGCTCGACGTCCACCACGTGCCGGAACGGGTTGATCTGCGAAACCGTGTACAGCCAGGCCGGCGCCTGACCCGACACGATGGGCAGCAGGATCCCCGAGAGCAGCAGCAGCGGGATGAGCACCGCGTTCAGCAGCGCCGGGAACGTCTCCTCGCTCTTGAGCGTCAACGCCAGCGCGTACGAACACGCCGACAGCGACACCGCCAGCAGGAACACGATCACCAGGCTGAACAGCACCCCGACGAACGGCGCGTCCAGGTCGAAGGCCAGGTAGGCCAGCGCGATGATCAGCACGGCCTGGAACACCGCCTGGATCGCGTTCGCCAGCACCTTGCCCAGCAGCAACGCGGCCCGGCTGACCGGGGTCACCCGGAACCGCTCGACCACGCCGGAGCGGTAGTCGGCCAGTAGCGCGAACCCGACGAACGAGCTGCCGAACAGTGCCAGCTGCGCGATCAGGCCCGGGGTCAGCAGCATCCAGCCCTGTACCTCGGTCAGGCCCCCGTTGGTCAGTGCCTTGACCATCAGCGGGCCGAACAGGAACAGGTACAGCAGCGGCTGCATGATGCCGATCATCACCCAGGTCGGGTTGCGCAGTGCCGCCATGATGTCGCGACGGAAGATCAACCAGGTGTCATGCAACATCGACGGCCTCCTTCTCCGGCTCGGTGTTCGAGCCTTCCTCGGCCTCGCGCAGCGAGCGCCCGGTGAGCGTCAGGAACACGTCGTCCAGCGTCGGCCGGTGCACCTGTACCGAGAGCATCGCGATGTTCCGGGTGTCCAGCGCGCGCAGCAGTTCCGGCATCGCGACGTCGCCGCGCGGCACCCGGAACCGGATCGTGCCGTCGAGGACCGACAGCTCGTGCGCGCCCTGGAGCCGCCCGGCGACTTCGGCGGCCTCGGCCGCCGACGCGGGGTCGACGCCGACCACGACGCCGTCGCCGCTCACGCGTGCCTTGAGTGAGTCCGGCGTGCCCTCGGCGACGATCCGGCCGTCGTCGATGACGATCAGCCGGTCCGACAGCGCGTCCGCCTCATCGAGGTAGTGCGTAGTAAGGAAGACGGTCACGCCCTGCTCGGCGCGCAGCCGGCGGATGTGGTCCCACAGGTTCGCCCGGCTCTGCGGGTCGAGCCCGGTGGAAGGCTCGTCGAGGAAGACGATCCCCGGCGAGTGGATCAGCCCCATCGCGATGTCCAGACGGCGCCGCTGCCCGCCCGAAAGCGTTTTCGTCAGCCGCTGGTCGAGCCCGGTCAGGTCGAGCTGCTCGCAGAGGACGTTGCCGCGCGCGATCGAGTCGGCCTTGCTCATCCGGTACAGCCGGCCCTGCAGCTCGAGCTCCTCGGACACCTTGCTCTCCGGCGCCGAGCCCCCGCCCTGAGCCACGTAGCCGATCCGCTTGCGGACCCCCAGCGGGTCGTTCAGCAGGTCGCAGCCGCCCACGGTCGCCGTGCCCGCGCTGGGCTTGAGCAGCGTGGTCAGCATGCGCAACGTCGTGGTCTTGCCTGCCCCGTTCGGGCCGAGGAAGCCGACGAGCTCCCCCGCTTCGACATCGAGGTCGACGCCCTTGACGGCGTGCACCTCGCCCCCATTGCGGCCCTTGCGGCGGAAGCGCCGCTCGAGACCGCGTGCCGTGATCATGAGAACCCCTCTCGAATGTAGTCAAGTTTGACTAGATGAGGTCAACACCTTGCCCGAGACATCGTGCGCTAGTCAAACTTGATTACGTGGACGGCTCGCCGAACGCCGGATCGGGGTCGTCCGCCATCGTGTACTCCCCGGCTTCGAGCCGGGCGATCAGGCCGGTGATCCACTCGAGGCTGGCCGTCGTGATCCCCGCCCACAGCCGGAACAGCTCGGCGACATGCCGCGGCTGCCCCCAGTCGGCGCTCTCCTTGGTCAGCATCCGCGACCGCCGCTGCTCGGCCTCGATGTGCACCAGCCGGTGCTTGAGCAGGCTGATCACGCGCTGGCGGGGCAGCGTGGTCATCAGCGAGATCGCGGCGGACATCTCCGGATGGTTGATCTCGGGGTCGGACAGCGCCTTGGTCAGCAGCACGACGTACTCCTGCTCGCCGTCGTCGGTCAGCCGGTAGGCCACCCGGTCCGGGCCCGCGTCACCCGGCTCGACCTCGACCTGCTCGAGCAGTCCTTCGGAGGTCATCTTCTTCAGCGCGTGATAGATCGACCCCGGCTGGACGTTGCCCCACTTGTCCGCCGACCAGCTCAGCAGCTCGCGCCGCACCTGGTAGCCGTGCGCCTTGCCGTACATCCGTACGACGCCGAGCACCAGCAGACGGGTCGCGGACACCGGGCCTCCCTCTCAACAATGCGTGTGACGCCATCCGTAGGCTAAACAGGTATGAGCACCCCTGTGTTGACAGCGGTGGCCTGGCCCTACGCCAACGGCCCCCGCCACATCGGCCATGTATCCGGATTCGGCGTCCCGTCCGACGTCTTCTCCCGCTACCAGCGAATGGCCGGCAACCGGGTGCTCATGGTGTCCGGCACCGACGAACACGGCACGCCCATCACCGTGCAGGCCGACAACGAGGGCTTGACCGCCCAGCAGACCGCGGACAAGTACACCCGCCAGATCGCCACCGACCTGCAGGGCCTCGGCCTCACCTACGACCTGTTCACCCGGACCACCACCGGCAACCACGCCGACGTCACGCAGCAGATCTTCCTCGCGCTGCACCGCAACGGCTACGTCGTGCCCAAGACCACGCGCGGCGCGATCAGCCCGTCCACCGGGCGCACCCTGCCCGACCGCTACGTCGAAGGCACCTGCCCGATCTGCGGGTACGACGGCGCCCGCGGCGACCAGTGCGACAACTGCGGCAACCAGCTCGACGCCGCGGAGCTGATCAACCCGAAGTCGCGGATCAACGGCGAGACGCCGAAGTTCGTCGAGACCGAGCACTACTTCCTCGACCTGCCCGCGTTCACCAAGACCCTCGGCGACTGGCTGTCCACCAAGACGGACTGGCGCCCGAACGTTCTCAACTTCACCAAGAACCTGATCGACGACATGCGGCCCCGGCCGATCACCCGCGACCTCGACTGGGGGGTGAAGATCCCCCTGGAAGGGTGGCGCGACCAGCCGATGAAGCGGTTCTACGTCTGGTTCGACGCGGTGATCGGCTACTTCTCCGCCAGCGTCGAGTGGGCGCGGCGGACCGGGCAGCCGGAAGCCTGGCAGGAGTGGTGGAACAACGCGGAGGCTCGCGCCTACTACTTCATGGGCAAGGACAACATCACCTTCCACGCCCAGATCTGGCCGGCGCTGCTGTTCGGCCACAACGGCGAGGGCGACAAGGGTGGCGAGGCAGGCGAGTACGGCAAGCTGCACCTGCCGGACGAGATCGTCTCCAGCGAGTTCCTCACCATGAGCGGCTCGAAGTTCTCCACCTCGCGCGGGCGCGTCATCTACGTCGAGGACTTCCTGCGCGACTTCGGCCCGGACACCCTGCGCTACTTCATCTCGGTGGCCGGCCCGGAGACCCAGGACACCGACTTCACCTGGGACGAGTTCGTCCGCCGGACCAACTTCGAGCTGGCCAACGAGTGGGGCAACCTGGTCAACCGGTCCATCTCGATGGCGCACAAGAACGTCGGCGCGATCCCGCGTCCGGAGGCGCCGACCGCCGCCGACGAGGAGCTCAAGGAGCTGTCCCGCAAGGCGTTCGACACCGCGGGCGCGCACCTGGGCCGGTCGCGGTTCAAGCTGGCCGCGGCCGAGGCGATGAAGGTCGTCACGGCGGCGAACAAGTACATCTCCGACCAGGAGCCGTGGAAGCTCAAGGACGGCAGTGAAGAGAGCACAGCGCGGCGCTCCTCGATTCTTCACACCGCGTTGCAGGTCGTGTCCGACGCCAACACGCTGCTGACGCCGTTCCTGCCGCACTCGGCGCAGAAGGTGCACGAGGCGCTCGGCGGCACCGGCATCTGGGCCGCGCAGCCGGAGCTGCGGGAGGTCGAGGACCTCGACATCGCCGACCGGGTCAACCCGATCCTCACCGGCGACTACGCCGCCGAGGCGGCGACGTGGAAGTCGATCCCGATCGAGGTCGGCAAGCCGCTGGAGAAGCCGACCCCGCTGTTCGCCAAGCTCGACCCCGAACTCGGGGAGACCGGCCCGGAGTGGGCACCGATCGCCAAGTAAGAGGTACCGCGTGGGTGTAGAGAAGAAGGAACTGCCGCCGATTCCGGACCGGCTGCCGGTGTCGACAGTGGACTCGCACACCCACCTGGACGCGTGCGGCGCGGTCACCGCGGCCGAGGTTTCGGCCATGGTCGACCGCGCCGAACGCGCCGGCATCGCGCGGGTCGTGACGGTCGCCGACGACCTCGCCTCCGCGCGCTGGGCCGCCGAGGCGGCCACCTGGGACCGCCGGGTGTTCGCCGCGATCGCGATCCATCCGACGCGCACCAAGGCCTTCGGCGACGCCGAGAAGTCCGAAGTGGAGCGCCTGGTCCAGGGCGACCGCGTCGTGGCGGTCGGCGAGACCGGTCTGGACTACTACTGGGACTACTCGCCCCGCGACGCCCAGCAGGAGGCGTTCCGGTGGCACATCGACCTGGCGAAACGGTCCGGTAAGCCACTGATGATCCACGATCGTGACGCCCATGAGGACGTGTTGCGCATTCTGGCCGAAGAGGGTGCGCCGAATGGCGTCATTTTCCATTGTTTTTCCGGCGACGAACACATTGCCCGGCGCTGTGTCGACGCCGGGTACGTGCTGTCTTTCGCGGGGACGGTCAGCTTCCGCAACGCCCGCGGGTTGCACGAGGCGGCCCGGATCGTGCCCGCCGGGCAGTACCTCGTCGAGACGGACGCGCCGTTTTTGACCCCCCACCCGTTCCGTGGACGGCCGAACGAGCCGTACTGCGCGGCTTACACCGTCCGTCACCTCGCGGCGCTCAGGGGCGAAGCTGTCCACGAAGTCGCCGATTCGGCCAGGAAAACCGCCGAGCGGGTGTTCCGACTCCCGAGCGTCACATCGGGGTGAACGCATTGCGACATTAGGGTTTCCTCGTTCCACCACACCGACGAGTGACCCAGATCACGACACTCCGGGGGGTGTTTGCGCAACCCGCCGCCACCCGTTACTGTCCCGTGATCGTGCCGGTCGGTTACAGCACTCAGTTGTTGCCGGCTGTTACGCCCACAGTCACGTCAGTGCACGTCGGGGAAGCGGAACCGGGGTCAGGTACGACCCGGGACCGTGACGAAGGCGCTGGCTGCGGGTGTCGGACTTCAGAGGTCCGCCGCGTATGCGGTGAGCCGAGACGAAGGACGGCGTGGCAACACGCTGTCTTGGGAAAGGGAACGACCCGTTGTGACTGGTCATAGCAGACAGGCTGCCTCGCGCTTCGGTGCCGAGACGGCCCACTTCGCACCGGTGGCTACGCTCGATCGCGAGAGCGGGGACACCGCGTACGGGAAGCTCGACTTCTCCGACGAACCCGGCATCACCCAGCAGGACATCCTCGCCGCGCTCGGCCCCGACGCCGACGCGATGATGGCCGAGATCGACGTCGATGTGGACGAGCTGATCCGCCTCATCAACGCCGAGACCACCTTCCTTCCGCCGATCGTGCTTCCCGACGAGGTCGAGGCCGATCGGACCGCGTCGCCGCAGGCCAAGCGTGCCGCGCTCGACGAGGGTCTCCGCGAGACCACCAAGGTCTGGAAGCGCCGCTTCCTCAAGGGCGCCGTGCTCGGCGTCATGCTCAGCATCGCCGGCGGCGGCGCGGCCGCGCTGGCCGCGAACAAGAGCGTCACCGTCGACGTCGACGGCCAGCAGCGCACCATCCACAGCTTCGGCGACACCGTCGGCGAGGTGCTCGAGGACGCGGGCCTGTCGGTCGGCGCGCACGACTCGCTGTCCCCCTCCCCGCAGGCGGAGGTCGGCGACGGCGGCGTCATCAAGCTCGAGCGCGGCCGCCAGCTCAAGCTGGTCGTGGACGGCTCCGAGCGCACCTCGTGGGTCCGTGCCACCAACCTCGGTGACGCGCTCGCCCAGCTCGGCATGGCCGACATGGCCAAGCAGGGCAGCTGGATGTCGATGGACCAGGGCGGCCAGCTGCCGCTCGAGGGCGCGACCGTCGAGATCAAGACCCTCAAGCACCTCACGCTCTTCGACGGCGCGAACGCGCCGAAGCAGGTCAACACCACCGCGGTGACGACCAAGGAGTTCCTCACCGAGTACAAGCTGACCCTCGGCAAGGAAGACGCGGTCGAGGGCGGCCTGGACGTCAAGCTGACCGACGGCGCCGAGGTCCACATCAGCCGCACCGGTGTCTCGATGGTGCAGCAGAAGGAGACCATCGCCCCGCCCGAGCAGAAGGTCGACGACCCGAACCTCGAGAAGGGCAAGACCACCGTCGAGGACCCGGGCACGCCCGGCGAGAAGATGGTGACCTACAAGGTCACGCAGAAGAACGGCAAAGAGGTCAACCGCGAGTCGGTCTCCGAGCAGGTCATCACCGAGGCCAAGCCGAAGATCATCCACGTCGGCAGCAAGAAGCCGGCCGACCCCGCCGTCGGCGACACCTCGGCCTGGGACCGCATCGCGAAGTGCGAGTCCGGTGGCAACTGGGCCATCAACACCGGCAACGGCTACTACGGCGGCCTCCAGTTCAACAAGAGCACCTGGGACGCCTACGGCGGCGACGAGTACGCGGCCTACCCGCACCAGGCCTCCAAGGCCCAGCAGATCGCGGTCGCGGAGAAGGTCCGTGCCGGCCGTGGCGGCAGCTACAGCGCCTGGCCGGTCTGCGGCCAGAAGGCCTGACCCTTCCGGTTCACTCAGCTGAAGGACGCCTTCAGTGCGCTCAATGCACTGAAGGCGTCCTTCGCTGCATCTACCGCACTGAAGGCGTCCTTCAGCGGCCGTTAAGCTCACCCGGTGGTTGAACTGCTGGGACCGGCCGAGATCCGGGGGCTGGCGGCCGAGCTCGACGTCCGGCCGACCAAGAAGCTCGGACAGAACTTCGTGCACGATCCCAACACCGTCCGCCGGATCGTCGAGCTCGCCGGGGTCGGCGCCGACGACGTCGTCCTCGAGGTCGGGCCGGGGCTCGGCTCGCTGACGCTGGGCCTGCTCGCCGCCGGCCCGCGGGTGATCGCCGTCGAGATCGACCCGGTGCTCGCCGAACGGCTGCCGAAGACCGTCGCCGAACGCGGCGCGGACGTGGCCGACCGCCTGACCGTCGTCGGCGCGGACGCCCTGCGCGTAACGAAGGCCGATCTTCCCGTCGCACCGACCGCGATCGTCGCGAATCTTCCGTACAACATCGCCGTCCCCGTGGTACTGCACCTGCTGGCCGAACTGCCTTCGCTCACCAGCGGGCTGGTCATGGTCCAGACCGAAGTCGCCGACCGGATGGCGGCCGGCCCCGGCAGCAGGATCTACGGCGTCCCGAGCGTCAAGCTCGCCTGGTACGGCAACGCCCGCAAGGTCGCCGCGGTGCCACGCTCGGTGTTCTGGCCGGTACCCAACGTGGATTCGGCGCTCGTCGCCTTCGAACGCGGCGAGCCCGCGTCCACCGATCGGGAACGTCTGTTCACCCTCGTCGACGCTGCCTTCTCGCAACGCAGGAAGACCCTTCGGGCAGCGCTCGCGGGCTGGGCGGGCTCCGCCGAGCGGGCCGGGCAACTCCTCGAGGCGGCGGGCATCGATCCCAAGACCCGGGGCGAGCAGCTCGACGTCCACGCCTTCGCCCGGCTCGCCGCCGTCGGCTGATTTCTTGCTGCGTGCGGTTTTCCGGTGACCCGGCGCGCGCCACACCCGAACCGCACAACCGGAGTAGCCGCCCGTCCCGACGAGGTCCACTGTGGACCGGGACGGGCGCGGGCAGGTGCGGCGTGGCCGTCGAGGCCGCCCATCCGGGCAGCCGGACAAGGCTGTTTTCCTGTCTCGTGATCCGGTCGGTGATCCCGGCAACTCCGACGCCGCCGGTCGTGTGATCTGCGACTACGGGCTTGCGCTCAGTCAATGGGATCGGTTTTACTCAGTACGTCCATCCCGAGCGACTGAGAGACCTGGCTCGCCGAAGTCGCAGCAACCACCCTCCGCAGGGCAGGTGCTACCGCCAGGACCGATGGAGGCCGTTCCGATGAAGAGGGTTGCCCGCCCGCTCCTGCTGACCAGGCGCCGCGTAGTCGATGAAGGCCGTCGCTCGGTAACCGCGTGTCGACGCTCCACTGAAGCCTGAGTCGCTTTTCCCTTCTTTTCGCGCCGTCCGTAAAGACGGCCCATCGATGACGGCCGGGTGCGCCCACAGGGTGCGGCACCCCGTTTTCTGGAGCCTTCGTGATCACCGTAGAAAATCTGTCCAAGTCCTTTGCCCTCAACGGAAATCCCGTCGTCGCACTGCGCGACGTCAGCCTCGACGTCCAGGCGGGTTCGCTGTTCGGCGTGGTCGGCCCGGTTGGGTCGGGCAAGTCCGTGCTGGCCCGGTGCATCGCGCTGCAGGAGCGTCCCGACCGCGGCGTCGTCCGCCTCGACGGCCTCAACACCGGCACCCTCGACGGCCGACGGCTGCGTGAGGTCCGCCGCCAGCTCGGCATCGTGGGCACCAAGCCGGAGCTGATCGCCGAGCGCACGGTCGCCGGCAACGTCGCTTCCCCGCTCGAGCAGCTCGGCCTCGATGGCCCGCAGCGCCGCAGCCGGGTCGGCTCGCTGCTCGACCTCGTCGGCCTCACCCAGCGCGCCGCCCAGCGGCCCGCCGAACTGACCGCCGGCCAGCTGCGCCGGGTCGCCGTCGCCAAGGCGCTCGCGGCAGGCCCCGCGGTGCTGCTCGCCGACGACCCGACGGCCGGGATCGAGCCGGAGGAAGCCGGCGCGGTGCTCGCCGTGCTGGACCGCGCGCGGTCGGAGCTGGGCGTGACCGTGCTGGTCACGACTCCGGACGCGGGTGTGGTCCGCCGGGTCTGCGACGACGTCGCGGTGCTGGAGGACGGCACGGTCGTCGAGCGCGGCACGGTCCTGGACCTGATCGCCGACCCGGCGAGCCGCACCGCCCAGGCGCTGCTGCCCGCCATCGAGACCAGCCGTGCCCACGCCGCGCGCTATGACCGTTCGGTTGACGTCGTGCTGGTCGGGTTCGCTTCGGTCGGCGCGCTGCTGCCCGAGGCCGCAGGCCGGTTCGACGTCGAGATCGCCACCATCGGCGGCGGGCTGACCCGGATCGGCGACACCCCGGTCGGCCGGTTCCGCCTCGGTGTCCGCGGCGAGCGGGCGGACGCGGCGCTGGCGTGGGTCGCCGAGCGTGGCGGCCACGTCACCCACACCGCGCGGGGTCCTCAGGGCGTCGCTGCCTGAGCCCACCCGCATCACACGCACCCGGTACCGGCTTCGGTGCCGGGTGCGTCCATATCTCTGGTTACGCGGTTCGAGTTCCGGGCCACCCGGTCTCCGGAAGGCGCGCCAGGCCGCACGGAAACGCGACGGCAGGCGCGATTGAGATCAACCGCACGTTGGCGGCACAGCGAACGCTCTGGCGGCGGGTTTACGTCAGCGCGCGCAAATAGACACCGTAGGCTGGTCGGGTGCTCGCTGTCGTTCCGCCGCCTGTCACCGTCCGGGTCCCGGCCAAGGTCAATCTGCACCTGGCCGTCGCCGACCTGCGCGAGGACGGTTTCCATGACCTGGTCACGGTGTTCCAGGCGCTGTCGCTGACCGACGAGGTGACGGTCGCGGCCACCGACGATCCCGGCGTGGAGGTCTACGGCGAGGGCGAGGGCACGGTGCCGACCGGCGGCGCGAACCTGGCCTGGCGCGCGGTCGAAGCACTGTCCGAGCACGTCGGACGCACCGGCTCGCCCAAGGTGCGGGTGGTGCTGCGCAAGGGCATCCCGGTCGCGGGCGGGATGGCCGGCGGCAGCGCCGACGCCGCCGCCACGCTGGTCGGGCTGGCCGCCCTGTGGAATCTCGACATCGCCCGGGACGAGCTGGCCGTGATCGCCGCCCAGCTCGGCAGCGACGTCCCGTTTGCGCTCTACGGCGGCACGGCGCTGGGCACCGGACGCGGCGAGCAACTCGTCCCGGTGCTGTCCCGGCACACGTTCCACTGGGTACTCGCCTTCGACCAGCGCGGACTGTCGACGCCGAAGGTGTTCGGCGAGCTCGACCGGCTGCGTGAGGAGGGCAACCCGCCGCGCATCGGCTCGCACACCCCGGTCGTCGAGGCGCTGGCCTCGGGCGATCCGCGGCAGCTGGCGCTGCTGCTGGGCAACGACCTTCAGGCGGCGGCGGTTTCGCTGCGGCCGGGGCTGCGCCGGACGCTGCGCGCGGGTGTCAACGCGGGCGCGCTCGCCGGTACCGTGTCGGGTTCCGGGCCGACCTGCGCTTTTCTCTGTGCCGACGCCCAGTCCGCGGTCGAGGTCGCGGCCGAGCTGTCCGGTGCCGGGGTGTGCCGCACGGTCCGCGTCGCGCACGGCCCGGTGCCGGGTGCGCGGCTGGCAGGCGGGGACGACGCGCCCCGCCCGGTGCCGCCGAGGGTGCACGCGTGAAGCACGCCGAGTTCGCCTTTCCGGGTCCGTTGCGGGACAAGCTCGTCGCCGCGATCCTCCGCGGCGAGAAGACGTCGACCACCGGGCTCGTCGTGGAATACGAGACCTATGGTGAAGAGTTACCAGTAGTGGGCGAGCGCGAGCTGATGATCGACTCCGGGGGCGAAGGCATAGCGGTGCTCGAGACCACCGAGGTACGCGTAATTCCACTGTCCGAGGTGGACTTGCAGCACGCGCTCGACGAGGGTGAGGGGTTCACCACCGTCGCCGAATGGCGCGCGGACCATGTGGGTTTCTGGCAGAGCGCCGAAATGCGCGCGGCTCTGAAGAACCCTGAGTTCACTGTGGACGATGCCACGCTCGTAGTGGCGACAAGATTCGTTGTTGTGGAAAGGATCGGCTGACCGATGGCCAACCTGGTCAACCTGGAGTCGGTGAGCAAGTCCTACGGGGTGCGCCCGCTGCTGGACGGCGTTTCGCTCGGCATCGCGGCCGGGCAGCGCATCGGCGTGGTCGGGCTCAACGGTGGCGGCAAGACGACGCTGCTGGAGGTGCTCGCCGGCATCGCCCCGCCGGACACCGGGCGGGTGAGCCATGTCGGTGGCCTGCGGATGGCCGTGGTCACCCAGCGGACCGAGCTCCCCGACGGCAGCACGGTCGGCGACGTCGTGCTCGAACGCTATGGCGCGGAGCACGAATGGGCGGCCGACGCCCGCGTCCGGTCCATTGTGGACGGTCTGGGCATCACCGCGATCGGCTTGGACAAGCCCACCGCGAACCTCTCCGGCGGCGAGCGGCGGCGGGTCTCCCTGGCGGCCGCGCTGACCGGCGAGCTCGACCTGGTCGTGCTCGACGAGCCCACCAACCACCTGGACGTCGAAGGTGTCCGCTGGCTCGCCGACCACCTGCTGGCGCGGCGGATCGCGGTCGTGGTCGTCACCCACGACCGGTGGTTCCTCGACACCGTCGCGAGCCTGACGTGGGAGGTCGCGAACGGCCGCGTCGAGCAGTACGAAGGCGGGTACGCGGACTGGATCTTCGCGCGCGCCGAGCGGTCGCGGCTGGCCGCCACGGCCGAGGAGAAACGGCAGAACCTGGCCCGTAAGGAACTCGCCTGGCTGCGCCGCGGCCCCCAGGCGCGCTCGTCCAAGCCGCGCTACCGCATCGAGGCTGCCGAGGCGCTGATCGCGGACGTCCCGCCGCCGCGTGACTCGGTCGAGCTGGTCGCGTTCGCCCGGCGGCGGCTCGGGAAAACCGTGCTGGAGCTGGAAGACACGACGTACACGGTGGGCGACCGCACGCTGCTCGACCACGTCACCTACCGCGTCGGGCCCGGAGACCGGATCGGCCTGGTCGGGATCAACGGCTCCGGCAAGACGTCGCTGCTCAAGCTCCTCGGCGGGGACGTCGAAGGGTCCACCGGGCGGCGGATCCAGGGCAAGACGGTCGCGCTGGCCCACCTGCGCCAGGAGCTCGACGACCTGCCGGGCGACCTGCGCGTGCTGCAGGCCATCGAGCAGGTCGCCGGGCGGGTCGTGTTCGGCAAGCAGGAGCTGAGCGCGTCGCAGCTGGGGGAGAAGCTGGGCTTCCCCGCGGCCCGGCAGTGGACGCCGGTCGAGGACCTCTCCGGCGGTGAGCGGCGCCGCCTGCAGCTGTGCCGGCTGCTGATGGCCGAGCCGAACGTGCTGCTGCTCGACGAGCCGACGAACGACCTGGACATCGACACCCTGCAGCAGCTCGAGGACCTGCTCGACGGCTGGCCGGGCACGCTCGTGGTCGTCTCGCACGACCGGTACCTGGTCGAGCGGGTCTGCGACACGATCGTCGCGCTCTTCGGTGACGGCCGGATCACCCACCTGCCCGGCGGGATCGAGGAGTACCTGAACCGGCGGGCCGCCGCGAAGGACGTCCAGCCTGCCGCGAACCCGTCGGCGGCGAAGGCCGAGGCGAAGAAGTCCGCGGCCGACGTCCGCGCCGCACAAAAAGACCTGGCTCGGCTGGAGCGGAAGCTGGACCAGTTGCACGCCAAGGAGGACAAGCTCCACGCGGCGCTGCTCGAAGCGGCGACAGACCCCGAAAAGCTGATGTCGCTCAACGCCGAACTCAAGGCCGTCGAAGCCGAGAAGGGCGACGTCGAGGCGCGCTGGCTGGAGACGTCCGAAGCCCTGGAGTGAGCCCGTTCACCCGTTGGCAGGCGGCCGTTGAGGCGCGGACAGTAATCTGAGCGCTATGAGCAGGTTCGTGGACACGCTCGTCGCCACCGCGACGGCGCGAGGTCAGCAGCGTGGCATGGTCACTGGTGAGCCGAAGGAGCCGATGCGGCGCACCTGGGCGGAGGTCCACGAGGACGCCAGGAGGATCGCCGGCGGGCTCGTCGCGGGCGGGATGACGCCGGGCAGCGCGGTCGCCGTGCTCGCCGCGGCGCCGGTGCTGATCGCGCCGACCGTGCAGGCCGTGTGGCTCGCGGGCGGCAGCGTCACGATGCTGCACCAGCCCACCGCGCGTACCGACCTCGCCGAGTGGGCCGCGGACACTGTGCGCGTGCTGCGGATGATCGGCTCCGAGCTGGTGGTACTCGGTGAGCCGTTCGACCAGCTCGCGCCGCTGCTCACCGAGCACGGCATCGGCTTCCGCCTGATCACCGAGCTGGAGGCCGCCGAGCCGCTCGACGACGTCGTCCCGACCGGCGAGGGCGACACCGCCCTGCTGCAGCTGACCAGCGGGTCGACCGCCGACCCCAAGGCCGTGCGGATCACCTACGGGAACCTGTACTCGAACGTCAAGGCGATGGTCGAGCGGGCCGAGTTCGACTTCGACACCGACGTGATGGTCTCGTGGCTGCCGACGTTCCACGACATGGGCATGGTCGGCTTCCTGACCGTGCCGATGACGTTCGGCGTCGAGCTGGTCAAGATCACCCCGGTCGAGTTCCTCACCGGCCCGCTGATCTGGCCGCAGCTGATCACCAAGTACGGCGGCACGACCACGGCGGCGCCGAACTTCGCCTACGCGATCGTCGGGCGCCGGATGGCCCGCGTCGACGACGACAACGCCTACGACCTGTCGAAGCTGCGGATCGCCTTGAACGGCGCCGAGCCGGTCGATGAGTCCGCGGTCCAGACCTTCGTGGACGCCGGCGCCCGCTTCAAGATGCCCGCCGAATGCGTCTTCCCGGCCTACGGCATGGCCGAAGCGACGCTCGCGGTGTCGTTCGCGCCGCTGTTCACCGGGCTCACGTTGGACGTCGTCGAGGCCGACGCGCTGGAGGCGGACAACCGCGCGGTGCCGGTGCCGGACGGGGATCCGCGGCGCGGCACCGACGACGTCCGGTCGTTCGCGCTGCTCGGCCGCCCGCTAGACGGGCTCGAGGCCGAGATCGTGAACGACGCCGGGGAGCGTGTCGGCGAGCGCGAGGTCGGCGAGATCCGGCTGCGCGGCGAGGCCGTGACGCCGGGCTACCTGACCATGGACGGCCCGCTGGACACGCAGGACGCCGACGGCTGGCTGCTGACCGGCGACCTCGGGTACCTGGTGGACGGCCAGATCGTCATCTGCGGGCGCCGCAAGGACGTCATCATCATGGGCGGCCGCAACCTGTACCCGACCGACATCGAGCGCGCGGCGACGTCCGTCGAAGGCGTCCGCGCGGGCAACGCGGTGGCAGTCCGCCTCGACGCGGGAAGCCGCCGTGAGCGCTTCGCCGTCGTCCTGGAGTCGAAGCTGGCCGGAGACGCTGAAGCGGAGAAGGCTTTGGCGAAGGAGGTCGCGGCCCGGGTCCGCGACGCCGTCGACATGCGGCCGTTCGCGGTGGTCGTGCTCCCCGCCGGAAGCCTGCCGAAGACCCCTTCGGGCAAAGTCAAGCGCGCGGCGACAGCGACCCAGTACGCCGAGAAGATCGCGAAGAACGCAGACTCGTAAGCGGGCTTGGTTGCGCTGGGGTCGGGTTCTCGTGAGTGGTAAGTCGGGTTAGAACCCTACTTACCACTCACGACGACCCGACCCCTACGCCGGTGTCACGGAACTGGTGCCACCCAAGGTGACCCATCGGGACCAGCTCGCCAGGTACTACTCGGCCTCGTGAGTGGTAAGTGTCGTTAGAACGACACTTACCACTCACGAGACTCCACCCCAGCGCCCATTGCCTGTTACCTCGCCACGCTTCCCCGGCATTGCCAGGTACTTTCGGTCTGAAATTCACTCTGGCGTGCGGGAAACTGCCCCTTGGGGC
The DNA here is from genome assembly GCA_963762765.1 of uncultured Actinomycetota bacterium. GTDB lineage: Bacteria > Actinomycetota > Actinomycetes > Mycobacteriales > Pseudonocardiaceae > Amycolatopsis. The sequence continues at coordinate 92,666 of CAVXMR010000023.1, read as the reverse complement.
AGCCTTTGGTGACGTCCTGAACCGCGCCCGGCGGTGAAAAAGTCCGCCGAGGCGGCGGGATTCGGTGGTCCACATCGGATTTCGCGGTGCCCGCGCGGCCGCCTGATCGCGCAAGTGGCCGAACGGGACGAATCAGGTTCTAGTCCAAACGGCTGGTCCGCCGTACTCTCCTTGCTCAGGTCGGCTCACCCGAATTTCACTTGAGCCGCCGGAAAAAGGTTGAGCGGGAGGGGCTCATGAGCGAAAACGAGCAACCGGATTTCCTGGCGGACGGGCCGCGCGAGTTGAAGCGGAGACCGATCCTGACGCTGCTGGCCGTCGGCGGCGGCGCCATGCTGCTGGAGGCGGCCGCCGAAGCCAGCCCGGCCGGGCTGATCGGTGACCTGCTCGCCTCGCTGTTCGGCCCCGGTGACGGCGCCGCGCCGCCGACGTCGCTGCTGGCCGTCCGGCCCGACGACGGCCTGTTCGTCACCCTCGCCTTCACCAATCTCGACGTGAAGACCAGCCTCGGCAAGCCGCCGCAGCTCGCGTTGCACGACCCGGCCGTCGACGGCCTGCTGACCATCGGGTTCACGCCGCAGAGCATCTTCGAGCAGACCACCTTCGACAACCGTCCGCCTGGCACGGACCCACCGGTCGCCGCGCCCGCGCAGCCGGTGCCCGCGCTGGTGTCCGGGCCCAGCCGGATCGTGCTGCGGGTGCCCGCCGGGACCGAGCCCTTCGCCTACGATCTCCCGACTTTGCTTGACCTGCAACGCTTCTGGCCCGTCGTGAACCCGGCCGCGGACGGCACAAGCCCGCCGGCCGCGCCGACCGCCGGCCAGACCGCGATCGAGGCGCCCTTCCGGCTGATCCTCTCGCCGCCCTCGACCGCGGCCTTCGCGGCGGTCAAGACGCCGGTCACCCGCCACGGCCGCACCGAGTTGTGGCACGCCAGGGCCGTGCCCCGCAAGGACGACGGCACGCCCGTGCAGACCCCGGCCCAGCTGCCGGTCCGCGCGATCTGGACGCCGGATCTGGTGTCCAGCACCGATCTTCCGGACTGGGCGAAGGTCGACGGGAACGTCACGCTGCTGCCGGCCGACCGGCAGGACATCGTCAAGAAGAGCACCACCGAGCTGCCCGCGCAGGCGTCGAAGCTGATGATCTCGCCGCTGGGTGCCACCCTCGACCTCGACGCGCACTGGACCACCGACGGGCTGATCGGCTGGAAACACCAGGCCTGGCTGGGCCGCGACACCTACGTGCGCGTCGAGCGCGCGGGTTACCTCTTCCCCTTCGGCTTCCCGGCCGAAGCTGTCACCGTCACCAAGCGGATCATCTCCGACGGCGAAGCCTTCCTGCAGACCCAGCAGTTCGTCATCGTCCGGCGCTCCTTTGTGGACTATCCGCAGGACGCCGCGGTCCAGAACCACGCCGGCCGCGGCCAGCCGTTCACCAGGGCCGAGACGTCCACTTTGGTCTCGCCGCCGCTCTTCGCGCCGATCAAGAGCGGTGACTTCGTCACCATCCGGGGCGACGGCGGAAACCCGGCCGAGCTGAGCTACAAGCTGACGCTGACCGCCAAGGACGGCAAGGTCGTCACCGTCGACCTGCCGTTGAAGTTCCTGTTCGACTTCGACGCGATGACGACGGCCAAGGTTCAGCCCTTCGTCGACGCCTACAACACCCTCAAACCGGAGCTCCGGACCCTGCAGCTGCGCGGCCAGAAGGTCGCGTACGTCCCGCCCGCGCCGCCAGCCGACCACGCGCTGCCCACCAACGGGCTCCTGCTCGGCGTCGAACCCGCTGTGCGAGACCGGAACGTCGAGAAGGAACTCGCCGCGTTCCCGGTTCTGAGCAACGCCGAAGTGCACGTCGAGGAGCTGGACGCGGTCGGCGGCCCGCAGCCCCCGGTCGCCCATCTGTCCTATGAGGACACCATTTACCTCAAGGACGGCTTCGGCGCCACGAACACCGGTGAGGTGTGGGCGAAGCTGTCGGCCCCGCCCGCGGCCGGCCTCAAAGCGGACGACGCGCCTGGGCAGGCACTGCAGTTCGCGATGTCCCAGGCCACCGGCGGCGGCATGGCTGCGCCGCAGTTCGCCGTCGACGCGCTTTCCCGCGTCCATGGCACCATCACCGACCTCAAGAACATCGCGACCAACCACTTCGACCCCACCGCGTACTTCAAGAGCGAGGCGATCAAGCTCCTCGGGTCGATCCCGCTCAACAGCGTCATCGAGCTCGACCCGCTGGACCAGCTGGTGCTGCCGACCGACGAGAACATCCCGAAGATCAAGACGAACCGGATCGGCGACAAGGTCGAAACGGTCATCACCTGGAACGCCAAGCTGAAGCAGTTCCCCGAGGGCGACGGCAACATCTTCACCTTCGCCCCCGCGAAGACCGACCCGAACCGGCGGCTGCGGCTCGAAGTGCGGTTCACGGTTCGCGCGACGGCTCGACTTCTTCGGTCGTACGCGGTGAGCTGAACCACGCGGACTTGATCTTCCTCGACATGATCAAGCAGCCGATCGACCGACTGACCTTCGAGAGCCACAACGGCTCCAAGCCGAACATCGAACTCAAGCTCGGACTGCCCGAGTTCCTCGGCGACCTACGGTTCCTGGCCGGGCTGCAGCAGTACCTCCCGGCGCTGCCAGGCGGCGTGAAGATCGACCACACCCCCGGCGGGGTCAAGGCGGGCATGACGCTGGCGGTGCCGTCGGTGCCCCTTGGCGTCGTGCTCGTGCAGAACCTGTCCGTCGGCGTGCTGCTCGACCTGCCGTTCACCGGCGCGCCCGCGACGCTCTCGTTCAACTTCGGCACCCGGGAGCACCCGTTCCGCGTCACCGTGATGGCGCTGGGCGGTGGCGGATTCCTGACCATCGGGCTGAGCACCGCGGGCGGCCCGCCCGCGATCGAGGGCTCGCTGGAGTTCGGCGCGGCCGTCGCGCTCGACTTCGGCGTCGCCAGCGGCTCGATCTCGATCATGGCCGGGATCTACATCGCCTTCGGCCCGCGTCCGGACGCCCAGGGCAACCCTGGCCCCAGCACCATCGTGATCACCGGGTACATCCGGGCGATCGGCGAGCTGTCCGTGCTCGGCCTGATCCACGTGTCCGTCGAGTTCTACCTCGGCCTCACGTTCTTCAAGGAGCTCGACGGCAAGTCGGAGGGCCGGGTGCAGGGCGAGGCCACCCTCAAGCTGCGCGTCGAGGTCTTCCTGTTCAGCACCACGGTTTCGGTGACCATGCGCAAGGAGATCGGCTCGGGCATCGACCCCAGCTTCGGTGACCAGATCTCCGCCGCCGACTGGTCCGGCTACTGCGCCGCGTTCGCCTGAGGGGACCCCAGATGCCCAAGTACTACGAGACTTTCCTGTGCACGGCCGTGCCGCAGTCCCAGAACGGGACGAAGCTGCGGCTGGCCATCCTGGTCAGCCCGCGGCTCACGTCGGCGGCGGACCCGGCGGGCCGGCCCGTCAACAATCTCGGCAGCTGGCCGGACGCGCTGAACTGGGCGGCCATCCTGCCGACCTGGGCCGTGACGATCAAGCAGGGCACCACCGAGGTGACCCAGCCCGGTCAGGAGATCGGCGCGGCCTACGACGTGCAGACGTGGAACGCGATCTTCCCGGCGAACATGCCGACGACGCCCTACGTGCCGCCGGTAAACCCCGGCGCGGTCGAGGACCCCAAGCTGCTGCCCGGCGTGGCGACGTTCCAGGTCGGCGCGGTGCGTGACGCCGTGAAGGACCTCCACGTCGAAGTCCTGAGCAACCACCGCACGCAGTTCCCGCTGCTGGACCAGCTCAGCAACCTGGCGCAGTTCGCGCCGCTGAAAGGCGCGCTCTCGCCGCAGCTGGTGCAGGAAGTGCTCGACACGCAGCTCACCGGCGGCGTCGTCGGCAACGCACTGGACAAGGTCTTCGCGCAGCTGGACCTCTTCCACGGCGCTCGCCCGGGTTCGGACCTCCCAGCCGCGACGATCACCGCCGTGACCCCGGCGTCCGGGTCGCCATCGGGCGGGACCGCGGTGACGATCACCGGCACCACGTTCGTCCTCGGGGGCAGCGATGTCTTCTTCGGCGGCAAGCCCGCGACGAACGTCGTCGTGGTGAGCCCGACCTCGATCACCTGCAAGACCCCGGCGGGCGTCTTCGGTGCGCAGGTCGACGTCGCCATCCGCACGCCGGGCGGGGTGAGCGCGCCCGCGCCCGCCGCGAAGTTCAGCTACCTCGACCCGCCGACCGTCACCAAGGTCGACAAGAACCGCGGCCCGGCCGCCGGTGGCGGCGAGGTCGTCATCACCGGGACCAACTTCGTCGCGGGCAACGGGCCGGACGGCAAGCCGAACACGACCGTGAAGTTCGGCGGCGTCGCCGCCACCGCCGTGCTGGTCGGCGGGACTCCGAACTCGCTGACCTGCACCGTTCCCGCCGCGGGCGCGGACCTGACGGTCGACGTCGTGGTGACGAACAAGGCCGGCTCGAGCACGCCCTCGGCCGCGAGCAAGTACACCTACGTGCCGAAGCCGGTGGTCACCGCCGTCACGCCGGTCAGCGGGCCGGTCGCGGGCGGGCAGCCGGTCACCGTCACCGGGACGAACCTGACCGGTGTCACCGCGATCCACTTCGGGACCGCGCAGACGACTCCGGCGGCCGGCGGCACCGACACCTCGCTCACCTGCGCCACGCCCGCCGGAAGCGCGGGCGAGGTGGCCGTCACCGTGGTCACCGACGGCGGCACCAGCGAAGAATCCGACGGCGGGAAGTACACCTACCTCGCGAGGCCGACGGTCACCGGGCTGAGCCCGGCCACCGGCCCGGCCGCGGGCGGCACGACGATCACCGTCTCCGGGACGAACCTGGCCAGCACCACGTCGGTCACCTTCGACGGCGTCGCGGGCACGGGCCTGACGGCCGTCACGGCGACCTCGCTGTCGGTCAAGTCCCCGCCGGGCACCAGCGGCCAGGCCGCGCACGTCGTGGTCCACACGACGCTGGCCGGCGACAGCACCCCGTCCACCGCCGACCTCTTCACCTACTCGGAGTGACCCGATGGACCAGCCGAAGTTCGACCTGCACTCCGCGCTCTCCGCGATGGCCGACTACCCGGCCATGCTGCGGCGGCTCGGGGTCATCCGGGTCGTCGAAGTAGACCTGGCCGGTACCGGTATCAACCCGGCCGCGGACGTGACCATCAGCGCCACTCCGTCGTGGACGCATCGGCTCCCGCCGAACTCCGGCGAGACGGACCCCAACGTCAAGGTGATCCCGGTCGGCGTGCCGGTGCACCTCTCGGCGAGCCGGTTTTCCTTGCTGCAGAACGGTTTTGTCGAGGCGGACACCCTTGGCGTCGCGGAGATCGACGTCGACCACGCGGCTTCGCGGCTTCTCGGGTTGGCGCGGCGGCTCGTCGACACCGTGCTGCCGGGTGAAGCGGCCGTCGATGCTCCGCGTGCTCCGTTGCCGGAGCGGCTTTCGCTGCCTTCGCTGCGCGGAGCGGGCCTGAGCCTGACGCAGACAGGCCGTGCGCAGAAGACGCGTGAACGGCTTCAGGTTGCCGCGAAGTTGTTCTCGGCGGCCGAAGCGACGACGCTCTCCGACCCGGATCACGCGGTGAAGGGCTTCGTCGTCGACGTCTGGGATGACAAGTCGAAGCGGTGGCACACGCTCTGCGCGCGGCGCGGGACGTACAAGCTGCCCGGCGGGCGCTCGTTCACCGCGGACGACGAGGGCGCGGTCTCCTCGGCCGCCACCGCGAAGCTCGACGCCGACGCCGGCACGATGATGTATCTCCACGAGTCGATGGTGCGCTGGCACGGCTGGAGCCTGGTGGCGCCGCCGGTCGGCACGCCGGTGGTCACCGAGTCCGAGGGGCGGCGGCCCGCGCCGTCCGCGAGCTCGGCGTTGCCCGGGTTCGAGGTCAGCTTCGCCCCGCAGCCGGGCAGCCTGCCGGTACTGAGGTTCGGCCGGGGTTACCGATTCCGCTTGCGCGCCATGGACATCGTCGGCCAGGCCGACCCGCTCAACCCGACCTCGACCGATTTCACCCACGCCTTCCCGGCCGACGCGCCCGCGAAGCACCTGCGGTTCGACCCCGTGCTCGCGCCGGTGGTCGTGCCGGGTGCGCCGATGACCGAGGGCGAATCGGTGGAGACGCTGGTCGTGCGCCCGGATCCGGGGCTCGCGGGTGCGGTGTCGAGCCTGCTCGCGCCGCTGCTGGCGACCCAGCCGATCCGGCACCTCGCGCCGCCGAAGGTCAGCCAATCGGTGGTCGAGGAACACGGGATGGTGGACACCGCGGCGGGCCGTCCGGACCCGTCGAAGTACCAGATGCTCGCCACCCGCGACCGCGCCGATCTGTCCACTGTGGGCACTCCGGATCCGCGGCAACCGTTGCAACGTTACGTTTCCGGGAGTCTCTCGGTCAGCTGGCTGCCGGACCCGATCTGCCGCGGCGCGGTGATCACCGGGCTGCCCGGCGGCCCGGCGAAGGTCCGCTTCGACCCGCCGTTGCTGGGCTCGTGGCCGAACGTCCAGCCGGCGCGGCTCCAGCTCGCCGACGGCAAGGCGGGCTGGGCGTGGAATCCGCTGCTGCGCGTGCTGACGCTGTACGTCCCGCGCGGGGAGACCGCGACCGTGCAGCTGTCGAGCTTCGTCGACGCCGCCGACGTCCCACTGCTCGGGCAGGTCAGCTGGTTGACCGAGGCCGGGGCGGCGCCCGCCGTGATCGCCGCGGTCAGCGCGGACGTCCAGGCCGGGCAGGCGTGGCAGATGACCCCGCCGCGGACGCTCACACTGGTGAACGCCGTCCGCACGCCGACCGTGGCGCCGTCGCTGCTGACGATCGGCAACGACTCGTCGCACGCGCGGCTGCCCGGGTCGACGTCGCACAGCCTGGTCGGGAACGCCCAAGTGAACCGGCCCAGCACCGGGTTGATGGCGCTCGTCGCGACCCGGACCGAAGTGGTCGACGACCTGTCGCCGGCCGGACCGGCGACGATCACGACCGTGACGCGGCCGCCGTTGCGGGAGAACAACACCACCGGGGCCGAGCAGGCGCCGGCGATCCCGGTCGCGTACGACCCGGATCCGGTGACAGGCAGCCAGATCAGCTTCGCGGCTACGCACGTTCTCGGCGACACTAAGCGTCATCAGGTCAGCTACGCCGTCGAAGCGACAACGCGGTACCTCGAGCACTTCGTGCAGCGCGGTCGCGTGAGCTTCAACGGCACGACGCCGCTGCAGCTGTCGACGATCGGGATCGTGCCGGGCACAGCGGCCGTGCGGTCGCTCGACGGCGCCGTCGCGTACCGGCCGGAAGCCGACTTCGTAGTGGACGTCCAAGCAGGCACGATCGCGCGGACCGCGACGAGCCAGATCCCGAACGGTGGCCCGGTCGAAGCCGCGATCGTCACGCCACCGGCCACGAAGACCGGCAGCGCGATCACCCTCGACCTGCCCAGCACCGCCCGCCCGGCGGCGCCGCAGGTGGCGTGGGTGGTGCCGACGTTCGGCTGGACCGACCAGACGTCCAACCTCGGCCTGAAGCGGGTACGGACCCGCAGCGGCGGCGGCCTGCGGGTCTTCCTCGAGCGGCCCTGGTACTCGTCGGGGACCGGCGAGCAGCTCGCGGTCGTGCTCGCCACCGGCCCGGTGGACAAGAACGACCACCAGCTGCGCGAGCTGGTCACGCAGCTCGGCGTCGACCCGGTGGTCAAGACCGAGGCGCCGACCGCGGGCTTCCCCGCCATCGGGCAGTTCCCGCTGGCGAAGGACAACAAGCCCGCGCTGAGCGTGCCGGAGCTGGCCTCACGGGGCGCCGCCGGAATGGTGGCTGTGGCGATCCACGACGTCGAGTGGGACGCCGACCGTCAGCGCTGGGCGTGCGACATCGTGCTGCCACCTGGGCGCGTGTACGGGCCGTTCGTGCACCTCGCGCTGGCCCGCTACCAGCCGAACTCCCTGGCGGGGCTTGAGCTGTCGTCGATCGCGCCGCTCGAGTGGGCGCAGCTCGCGCCGGACCGCGCGGCGACGGTGCTGCTGGACGCGCTGGACCTGACCAAGGTCACGCTGACCGTCACCGGCTGGTCGGCGGCGGGCACGGACGCGGCGAAGAACAAGCCCAACGCCGTCTCCGCGATCCTTCAGACGACGTCATCGCTCAACCCCGGCGACCTCGACTGGACGACCGTCGGAGCGGTCGACGGCCAGGCCCTGACCGCTTCGAGCCAGCCGGACGGGACGACGTCCTGGACCGGCGTGATCCGGCTGCCGAAGAACCGGCTGCTCACCGCGTACCGGCTGGTCATCACGGAGCAGGAGCAGTACGGCGGCGGAGGCCGCCTGGTCTACAGCGACGCGATCCGCATCTAGCCCCACATGCGCTGAAGGGCGCCTCCAGTGGATCGCATCCACTTGAAGGCGTCCTTCACTGCATTGGGTCCCCTGAAGGCGTCCTTCAGCGGTCCTGGAGGTGCTCTGTGGGCGCCTCGGCCGGGGCGGGCGGGGTGGCGCGCTCGGCGGTGGCTTCGTGCTCGGCCCGGGCCCCTGGCAGGCCGGGGGCGTGCCCGGTGCGGTCGGCTAGCTGGTCCTCGACCTGGTCGAGGAAGTCGTCGACCTCCTTCTCGTCGTAGCCGCGCTTGCCGATCAGGGGCTTCGAGAACATGACGTGGTGGACCTCGGCCGCGGTCAGGTCGTCCTCGTCGGCCAGCGTCCTGGCGATCCGCCGGACGAACTCGTCGACCTCCCCCTTGGCGTAGCCACGGCGCCCGATCGGGGCGTGGCCGAAAGAGACCTCGGCGAGGTCTTCGGTGGTGAACGACATGGAACGTCTCCGATTCCGGGTTGGCGATGCGAACTCCCGCATTCCGTCCTAACCCCTCGAACGGGTTCCCGGAAGACGATGCCCCAAAGCTCACCCCGATGAGGCCCCCAACAGCCGCCCATCGAGTGAGCAGGTGCTACTCAGGGATGTGTGCCCTAATTCACAGCGCGACCAGCGGGTTCAGCCGCGGCCGAACCACTTCCGGCGCTCTTCGGGCTCGGGTTCGGGCTCCGGCTCGGGTGCGGCCGCCTCCCGGCGGCGCATCGCGTTGAGCGCTTCCTCGGCGTCGTCGAGGAAGGCGTCCACCTGGCCCTGGTCGTAGCTGCGCATGCCGATCGGCATGATGGTGAACTCCACGTAGTGGATGTCATCCGCGGTGAGGATGTTCTTGCCGGACAGGGCTTCGGCAATGAGGTCGAGGAAGGCGTCCACTTCGTCCTCGTTATAGCCACGACGCCCGAAACGGGGTTTTCCGAAGGCGAACACCCGGACTTCGTCTGGGGTCATATCTCCACCTTGCCACCCATGTCAGCCCGCATGGAAGGTGTTCTGCGCGGCCGCGAGGCCGGTCCCGATGAGCGCCTCCGTCGCGTCCGCGCAACGGTCCACTTCGAACGGGAGCTCCTTGCGCTCGACCGTCGAAAAGTCCTTCAGCACGAAGTCGGCGGGGTCCTGGCGGCCGGGCGGGCGCCCGATGCCGAACCGGACCCGGTAGTAGTCACGGGTGCCCAGCGACTTGGTGATCGACCGGAGTCCATTGTGGCCGTTGTCGCCGCCGCCGAGCTTCAGCTTCAGTGCGCCGAAGTCGACGTCGAGCTCGTCGTGGACGACGACGATGCCCTCGGGGCCGACTTTGAAGAACTTCGCGGCGCCGACCACGGGTCCGCCGGAGAGGTTCATGTAAGAGCGCGGCTTCACCAGCACCACCCGGCGGCCGCCCAGCCGTCCTTCGAGGACGTCGGCGCCGCTCTTGTGTGCTTTGAACTTGCCGCCCATCCGCGAGGCGAGCTCGTCGAGCACCATGAATCCGACGTTGTGGCGATTGCCCGCGTACTGCGGTCCGGGATTGCCGAGACCGGCGAGCAGAACGAGCTCGCCGGCCCCGGGCAGGTCTTCGGTCACGCCTGAAAAGGTAACAGTGGAGCGAAGCTCCCCCGTTGAGGTGGTGGTGGGAAGGCGGAGCTATTCGGCGGCTGCGGCCGACTCGCCCTCGGTGGCCTCGTCCTCGGCCTCTTCACGCTGCGGCTCGTTGACCGCGACGACCATCGCGTCGGCGTCGGTGATCAGGGTCGCCCCGGCCGGCAGGGTGACCTGCGAGGCCAGGATCTGGGTGCCGATCTCGAGGCCCTCGATCGAGACCTCGATCTGCTCCGGGATGTGCAGCGCCTCGACCTCGACCTGCAGGGTGTCGAGGTCCTGGTTCACCAGGCCGCCGGGGCCGGGGATGCCGGACACGACGATCGGGACGTCGACGGTGATCTTCTCGCCGCGCTTGACGACCAGCAGGTCCACGTGCTCGATGTAGTTCTTGAGCGGGTGGACCACGATGGTCTTGGTCAGCGCGAGCTCGATGGACCCCTCGAGGTCGAGGGTGATGACGGCGTTGCTGCCGTTCTCGCGGACGACACGGGCGAACTCGATGGCCGGCAGCGCGAAGTGCCGCGGGTCGGAGCCGTGCCCGTAGAGGACCGCGGGGATCTTGCCGGCGCGACGCGTACGACGCGCGGCGCCCTTGCCGAACTCGGTGCGCGGCTCGACGGACAGACGTACCTCGGACACGGTGTGGCACTCCTTAAATCACGAACATGTCTTGCGGAAAGCATGCTGCGGCGGGGGATGCGGGGTTGTTCAAGTGTGCTGTGTGCGGTTGCGTACGGCGGCGAGTTTCCGGGCGTGCACGACGTCGGGGGCTTCTCAAGCCGCCGCGTCGATCACGCCGGGCACCCTGTTAGGGCCCCGCCTCGCCGAGACAACTGGCAAAGTGTAAACCAACCTCATCACGGTGGGTTGCGGCGGGGGCCTCGACCAGGCTAGAACCCTCCTGGACCCGGAACTTGGCGGCAGAACTCCGGTGGTACAAATCCGCCGTCGACAGTGTGCTCGGTGCCGGTGGAAGAGCGGGGGAGCGGATGCGGGCTCGATGGAGCGCCATAGCGGCGGTGGTGCTGCTGGGCGCGCTGCTCGGGGGTTGCCAGGTGGCGGTCTCGGGCACCCCCGGCATCTCGGCCGCCGAGAAGGAGAAGGCGGATCGTCGCGCGGAGCAGCGCGCCGTCGTCGAAGCCGCGCTCACCGCCGTCGAGCAGGCACCCGCACTGGTCTACACCGCCAACGTCAAGGGTGCCGCGCAGGTGTTCCGGGTGACCCGGGGTGGCAGCGCGCTCGGCTCGTTGCCGCTGGAGGGCCGGGTCGTCCAGGTCGTGGCCGCCGACACGCAGTTCTACCTGCAGGCCGACGCCGACTACTGGAAGTCCCACGCGATCGACGACGGCACCCAGTTCGGCAGCAGCTGGGTCCGCACGGCCGCCGGCGAGCTGCCGCTGGACCCGCCGGGCCGGCTCGCGCCCGCCAAGCTCGCGGCCGGGCTGCGCAAGGCCGTCGCCGGGCTGAACCCGACCGCGGCCCCGGTGAAGACCAAGCTGCCGGACGGCACCGAGGTCTACGAGCTGGGTACCGCGCCGAGCGTCATGCGCGTGACGACGGCGAAGCCGAACCGGCTCGTGAGCTTCGCTCCGGCGCTGCTGGATCCGCAGGCCGGGCCGAAGTTCGGCACCGAGTTCGCGGTCGCGCCGCTGACCGGGGACGCGCTGAAGAAGTTCCACACCGATCTCGACGCCACGGTCGGCGGGCTCGGCCAGCCGTTCGACGGCCTGGTCCAGGCGAGCGCGGTGGTCACCAACGACAAGCTCGACTGCAAGGACTTCGTCGGCTCGTGCACGACCACGGTCGACGTCTCCAACACCACGGTCGGCGGCTCGACGGGCGCCGGGAAGACCCTGGTGCACATCAAGCTGACCGTCGAGGTCAGCGCCGACGCGCTGGGCGCGCAGACCTGCACGTCCGAGAGCGACGCCGAGCCGCTGGCCACCATCAAGATGTCCTGCACGGTGAAGTTCAAGCTGCCGAACAAGACGGCGAGCTACCAGGTGCTGTCCAAACCGGACGCCGTCGCGGAGGTCCGCGCGGCGCTCGATCCGGGCGCGGTCAAGCAGAAGCTGCAGTCGGAGTTCGCCGCGCTCGGCGGCTGACCTGCACGCTCACCCCGGGGTGCGTTGCTTCCGTTGAAGTAGGTGATCTTGCGTTCGTATCCTCGGCGTAGACGCCGAGGATAGGGAGCAGGAGATGGCCAAGCTGGTGGTGTTCGGAGCGACCGGGTATGCCGGGGGCAAGATCAGCGCGGAGGCGCTGCGCCGCGGGCACGAGGTGGTCGGGGTGGCCCGCAGCACGGGTGAGGCGCCTTCGGGCGTGGACCTGCGCCAGGGTTCGCTGCACGACGAGGAGTTCGTCGCCGGGCTCGCCAAGGACGCGGACGTGATCGTGATCGCGACCCCGGCCCGCGAGATCGAGGGCCGCAAGCTGATCGACGCGGTCCCCGCGCTCTCTCGGCTCGCGGCCGCGCACGGGGCCCGGCTTTCGTTCGTGGGCGGCGCGGCGAGCCTGCACGTCGCCGAGGGCGGCCCGCGGCTGCTGGACACGCCGGAGTTCCCCGAGGAGTACAAGCCGGAGGCCTCGAACCACGCCGAGGTGCTGTACCTCCTGCGTTCGCAGGATCCCTCGCTGGACTGGTTCTACGTGAGCCCGGCCGCGGAGTTCGGCTCGTGGGCGCCCGGCGAGCGGACCGGCACGTTCCGGCTCGGCGAGGACGTCCTGGTGACGGACGAGAACGGCGTGTCCAAGATCGGCGGGGACGACTACGCGATCGCGTTCGTCGACGAGATCGAAAACCCGAAGCACCCGCGTAAGCGCTTCACGGTCGCTTACTAGGACTCGTGAGTGGTAAGTCGGGTTCTAACCGCCCGCAACGCTCACGAGTCCTTCGAGCCACGTCATTCGCCGGAGAGTTCCTTGAGGACCGGGGCGAAGGTCTCCATCATCGGCTCGAAGACCGTGACGTAGCTGAAGCCGTAGCGGTCGCGGCGGTCGAGGAGCTGGGCCACGATCTGGTCCACCGTCCCGAACAACAGCTGCGGAGCCGACAGCAGCTCGTCGACGCTCAGCGTCGCGTCCTCCTGCCACGACGCAGCCGCGGCCCGGCGGTCGTCGGTCACGATCACCCGCTGCACCAGCATGTTGTACTCGACCTCCCGCACACCTGCCCGCGACCGGAAGTACGCGACCCGCTCGTCCATCGCCGCCGCGTTGTCGAGCATGAACGTCCCCGGCGCCGCGCCGGGTTTCTGCCGCAGGCCACCGAATCCCACGATGTCCGACGCCGAAGCCGCCAGCGAAAGCACGCCGTCGCTGTTGCCCGCGATGAGCAACGGTGGCAGCGGGATCCCTTCGGCAGCGAAGTGCGTGCGCAGGAAGTCCACACTCGAGCCGAGGTACGCGATCCGGTCGGCGGCGCGGGTCCACGGGATCCCGGCGTCGTCGAACTCCGACTTCATGTGGCCCGCGCCGAGCCCCAGGTCCAGTCGCCCGTCGGTCAGCGCCGCGGTCGTCGACGCCTCACGCGCGAACAGCGCCAGGTTGTAGAAAGGCACGTTGGACACCAGCGTCCCCAGCCGCGGCCGTGACGTCACCGCGGCCGCCATCGTCAACGCCGGGAACGGCGAGAACCGGCCGGTGCCCAGGTGATCCGGCACGGTGATGACGTCGTAGCCGAGCTCCTCGGCCCGGCGGCACTTCGAGATCCACTCGTCGCGGCTGGCGACGCCCCGCAGACTGATGCCGAACTTGAACATGTCCGCACGCTAACCCGCGAAAGCCCCGAAGACGCGCTGGTTCGCGCGCAGCAGAAAGCCCGCCCTCCACAAGGAAGGCGGGCTTTCGCGGGAAAACTCAGGCGTTGCCGTCGAACAGTGACGTGACCGAGCCGTCCTCGAACACCTGCTGGATGGCCTCGGCCAGCATCGGCGCGATCGAGAGCACGGTCAGGCCCGGGAAGCGCTTCTCGTCCGGGATCGGCAGCGAGTTCGTGACGATCACTTCGCGCGCCTTGCACGACGAGAGCCGCGAAGTGGCCGGGTCGGACAGGATGCCGTGCGTGGTCGCGATGACGACGTCGGCCGCGCCCTCGTCGATCAGCGCCTCGGTGGCCTTCACGATGGTGCCGCCGGTGTCGATCATGTCGTCGATCAGCACGCAGAGCTTGCCCTCGACCTTGCCGACCACCCGGTTGGCGACGGCCTGGTTCGGCTTGTCCGGGTCACGCGTCTTGTGGATGAACGCGATCGGCCGGTCGCCGAGCATCTGCGCCCACTTCTCCGCCAGGCGCACCCGGCCCGAGTCCGGCGAGACGACGGTGATGTCGGCGTTGCCGTAGGTCGCCTTGATGTGGTCGGCGAGCACGCTCTGCGCCATCAGGTGGTCGACCGGGCCGTCGAAGAAGCCCTGGATCTGCGCGGTGTGCAGGTCGACGGTCATGATCCGGTCCGCGCCTGCGGTCTTGAACATGTCCGCGATCAGCCGCGCCGAGATCGGCTCGCGGCCCTTGTGCTTCTTGTCCTGCCGCGCGTACGGGTAGAACGGCATCACCACGGTGATCCGCTTCGCGCTCGCCCGCTTGAGCGCGTCCACCATGATCAGCTGCTCCATCACGTACTCGTTGATGGGCGTGGTGTGGCTCTGGATGACGAAGGCGTCGGTCCCGCGGACGGACTCTTCGAACCGGACGAACAGCTCGCCGTTGGCGAAGGTGTGCGCGGTCTGCGGGGTGATCGTCACGTTGAGGTGCTTGGCGACCTCTTCGGCGAGCTCCCGGTGTGCGCGCCCGGAGAAGAGCATCAGGTTCTTCTTCGGTGTGCCCTGCTTCGGACTCATGCTGGCGACTCCCCGTCGTTTCCTTCATTGGACTCGGACACAACGGTGTCCTGCTGCGCGGCGAGAGCTGCCTCCGCCGCGGGTGTGCCCGGCCTGCGCCGGACCACCCAGTCTTCGATGGTGCGCTGCGGCGACGCGGAGAGCGCGAGCGCGCCCGGCGGGACGTCCTCGCGGATCACCGCACCCGCTCCACTGTAAGCGCCGTCGCCGATGTGCACCGGGGCGACGAAGGTGTTGTCCGCGCCCAACCGGACATGGGAGCCGATAACGGTCCGGTGCTTGTTCACGCCGTCGTAGTTCACGAAGACGCTGGAGCAGCCGATGTTGCTCTGCTCGCCGATGGTCGCGTCGCCCACGTACGTCAGGTGCGGCACCTTCGTGCCGGCGCCGATGTCGGCCGCCTTCGTCTCGACGAACGCGCCGAGCTTGACCTTCACGCCGAGCTTCGTACCCGGCCGCAGGTAGGTGAACGGGCCGACGTTGACGCCGTCGCCGAGCTCGGAGTCCGAGCCGTGCACTCGCACGACCGACGCGCCCGCGCCGACGGTGACGTTCAGCAGCGTGCTGTCCGGCCCGACCGTGGTGCCTTCGCCGATCGACGTGCTGCCCTTGAGCTGCACGCCTGGCTCGATCACGACGTCACGCGCCAGCGTCACGCCGGCGTCGATCCAGGTCGACGCGGGGTCGACGACGGTGACGCCCTCGCGCTGCCAGCGTTGGACGATCCGCCGGTTCAGCTCCGCGCCCAGCGCGGCGAGCTGAACGCGGTCGTTGACGCCCTCGGTCAGCCACGGGTCGTCGACGACCAGCGCGCCGACGTTCAGGCCGTCGCCGTTCGCGATGCCGAGCACGTCGGTCAGGTAGAGCTCGCCCTGCGCGTTGTCCGTCGAGAGCCGCGAAAGGCCGTCGAGCAGCACGGCCGCGTCGAACGCGTACACGCCGGAGTTGATTTCGGTGATCTCCGCCTGCTCAGGGGAGGCGTCCTTGTGCTCGACGATGCCGGTCACCTTGCCCGCGAGGTCGCGCACGATCCGGCCGTAGCCGGTCGGGTCGCCGACCACCGCGGTCAGCACCGTGACGGCGTTCTTCGCCTCGGTGTGCTCGGCCAGCAGCGCGCCAAGGGTCGCGGTGTCGAGCAGGGGGACGTCGCCGTAGCTGACCAGGACGGTGCCGGTCAGGTCGGCGGGCAGGGTGGCCAGCGCGCAGGACACGGCGTGGCCGGTGCCCTTCTGCTCGGCCTGGACGGCGGTGCCGACCTCCCGGCTGAGCGCTTCGCCGACTCCTCCGAGCTGCGCGCCCACAGCCTCGCGGCCGTGGCCGATCACCACCACGAGGTGATCCGGGCTCAGGCCGGCGGCGGCTCGGACGGCGTGCTCGACCAGGGGCCGCCCGGCGATCGGGTGCAGCACCTTCGGGGTCGACGAGCGCATGCGGGTGCCTTCACCCGCGGCGAGGATCAACGTGCTCAGCGGGCCGGTCAACGACGCTCCCTACTTCACTGCGGGGTTCTGTCGGGCACCGATCCTACGTGTGCTCCTCGACGTCCCACGCGGGGTCGGTGGCAGGGCTCTCGGGGGCCCATGCGGTAGCGGGGTCCGACGCCATCGAATTCGCCGACGCCACCTGGTTGCCGCCACCGCGTTTCGCCTGGTACATCGCCGCATCCGCGCGCGCGAGGACCTGCTCCGCGCGCTCCTGCGGGCGAAGCGAGACGAGACCGATCGACAGCGTGACGCCGTGCGAGAGATGGTGTGGCAACTGTGCGACGGACTTCACTGCGCGCCCGAGCGCCATCTTCGCCGCCGAAGCCGGAGCGCCGGGGAGAAGCACGACGAACTCGTCGCCGCCGTAGCGCGCTACGACGTCGTCACCGCGCAACGCGTCACGAAGCGTGCTCGCGACGACACGCAGGACGTTGTCGCCTTCGGCGTGTGACTGCTTGTCGTTGACGCCCTTGAAGCCGTCCAGGTCGACCAGCCCGACGGCCAGCGGCTGCGCGTCGGCCGAGGAGGCCAGCGTGCGGAGGCGCTCGTCGAGGGCGCGGCGGTTGGGCAGGCCGGTCAGCGGGTCCTGCAGTGCCTGCTGGGTGATCGCACCGTGCTCGGCGGAGAGGCGTTCGTGCTCGCGGCGGGCATTGAGCGTGGCGATCTGCGACTCGCGCAGCGTCCACATCTCTGTTTCAAGCCGCTGGGCGTAGTCGATCAGCGACTGGCTGGCACCGGAGCCGTAGTCCGGGGTGGTGTCGAGCCGGGCCAGTTCGCGCGCGATGTTCAGCCGCATCGACGGCTGCGAGTTGTCGTCGTTCATCGCCTCGCGGGCTTCGCGCAGGACGGTGAGCGCCTCGTCGCGGCGGCTCGCCTTGTCCAGGCAGCGCGCCAGCGCGATGGCGACGATCTCGCGTTCGTTGCCGAACGGCGGCGCCTTGGACAGCTCTTCGAGCCTGTCGATGTGTTCGCCGTCCGGCTCGGCCAGCGCCAGCGCCGCGGCCAGCACGCCGACCTGGTCGATCGCGCGCACGTTGGCCTTGCGCGGGAACAGCGACTCGGCGAACGGGCCTTCGGCCGCGTGCGCCATGGAGGCCGCGGTGCGGAACTTCTCGATGCTCTCCTTGTACTGGTCGATGCGCTCGAGGCGCAGCCCCCAGCCGAGCAGCATCTTGACCCGGTTCATCAGCTGCAACGCGATCTCGTGCGGGCTGGCGCTCTCGCGGATCGCCGCGGCCGCGCGCCCGATGACCTCGTCGGCCGCCTCGTACACGCCGAGCTGGTTGAGCACCAGCCAGCAGTCGATCAGCGTCGAGGACAGCATGCGGTTCCAGTTGCGCACGCCGACCTGGCGGTCCGGGATCGCGGAGTCGTCGAGGATGGCCAGCGCCCGCGCGATCTCGGTGAGCGCGGCGTCCTCCTGCGCGGCGATGACCAGCCGGCGCCCGCGCAGCGCGTGCGCGTCCGCGCGAAGCAACGCGAGGCCGTGACGGCGGGTGTGCGCGAGCATCTCGTCGAGCCGCGGCTCGGCCTCGGCGGCGAGGCCGCGGGTGATCAGCCGGGCGACGGCGGAGGCGCGCAGCAGCTGCGCGACGAGCATCGGCTCGCCGCGGCGCTGGGTCTCGTCGAGGAGCTCGTCCATGCTCGCGACGATGTCGAGCTGCTGGGCGTACTCCTGGCGCTGGACCGCGGCCGTCAGCTCGCGGGCGCGCCCCACCAGCCAGGCATCGGACATCTCGACCAGCGTGGGCCGCCTGGCCGCCACCGGGTCGGTCGTCTCGTCCGTCAGCGCCGGCCTCCCGGTGTCGGTGTGGGCTCTGCTCCGCCGCCAGGATTCGAACCTGAACTGTCAGAACCAAAATCTGAAGTGCTGCCGATTACACTACGGCGGATCGATCCTGGTCAGGATAGCGACGACGGGGCGAACCCCGCTCGGGAGGGGTTGGCACCCGTCCGGAGTAGTCCGCGTGCCGTATATCACTTGACCGAACCCCTACGTTTCGGCTCTCCCCAGCCGCCGAAACCTGCTGTACCGTAACTTACGGCATCGTAGGTTAGGTCACCCTTTGTCAAGGGACCCCCGCTAGGAAGAAGTGACTGCATGACGGCAACCCTCGACCGATCTCAGCCCACCGGGGAGCCATCGGCCCCCAAGGGGCCCAAGCCCGTGATCGAAGGAAAGCGCGGCATCGGCGTGCAGCTTTCGGTCTACTTCGGCGTCATCGCGCCGCTCGTGGCCCTGCTCGTCGCGGTGCCGTTCGCCTGGGGCTGGGGACTGAGCTGGGTCGACGTCGGTGTCTTCGTCGTCTTCTATGCCATCAGCGGGCTCGGCATCACGGTGTCCTACCACCGCTACTTCACGCACGGTTCGTTCAAGGCCAAGCAGTGGCTGCGCGTGGTCATGGCGATCGCCGGCAGCATCGCGCTGCAGGGCCCGGTCATCACCTGGGTCGCCGACCACCGGCGCCACCACGCCTTCTCCGACCGTGACGGCGACCCGCACTCCCCGTGGATGTTCGGCACCTCGCCGGTCGCGATCGTCAAGGGCTTCTGGCACGCGCACATGGGCTGGCTCTTCGAGCGCGACCAGACCAACGCCGAGCGGTTCGCCCCGGACCTGGTCAAGGACCCGGCGATCAAGAAGGTCGACGACCTGTTCTGGCTCTGGGCCCTGATCAGCCTGGTGCTGCCCGGCATCATCGGCGGCCTGATTTCGTGGTCGGTGTGGGGCGGCGTCACCGCCTTCTTCTGGGCCGGGCTGGTCCGGATCTGCGTTCTGCACCACGTGACCTGGTCGATCAACTCGATCTGCCACATGATCGGCGACCGCCCGTTCGCGGCGCGCGACAACTCGGCCAACTTCTGGCCGCTGGCCATCTTCAGCTTCGGCGAGTCGTGGCACAACCTGCACCACGCCGACCCGACGTCCGCGCGGCACGGCGTCAAGCGCGGCCAGATCGACATTTCGGCCCGCCTGATCTGGATTTTCGAGCGCTTCGGCTGGGTGCACGACGTGCGCTGGCCGACCCCGCAGCGGCTCGCCCGGATCGCCACCGAAAAGTAATTTCTGCTGATCACGTAGTCTGCTGGGCGTGGCGGCGAGACGACGTGCGAAGCGGGAAGCAGTCACCGGGGCACGTCCTGTCGCCCCGGTGACCAGGGTCCGGATGACCGGAACCGAACGCAGGCAACAACTTCTGAACGTCGCGCGGGCGCTGTTCGCCGAAAAGGGCTTCGACGGTACGTCGATCGAGGAGATCGCGCACCGGGCCAACGTGTCCAAGCCGGTGGTCTACGAGCATTTCGGCGGCAAAGAGGGTATCTACGCCGTGGTCGTCGACCGCGAGACGCAGTTGCTGCTCGACCGGATGGTCTCGACGCTGCACGGCGGCCACCCCCGCGTGATGCTGGAGCAGGCCGCGATCGCGTTGCTCTCGTATGTCGAGGATTCCCACGACGGCTTCCGGATCCTCGTCCGGGACTCGCCGGTGGCGAGCTCGACCGGCACGTTCTCCACGGTGCTCAACGACATCGCGAGCCAGGTCGAGCACATCCTCGCCCAGCAGTTCGCCGCGCGCGGGTACGACGAGAAGCTGGCGGCGCTGTACGCGCAGGCGCTGGTGGGCATGGTGGCGCTGACCGGCCAGTGGTGGCTGGACGCGCGCAAGCCCAAGCGTGACGAGGTGGCCGCGCACCTGGTGAACCTCGCCTGGAACGGGCTGTCCCACCTGGAGCACAAACCCAAACTGCGGCTGGGCTGAGGACTCGTGAGCGTTCCGGGCGGTTAGAACCGCCCGCAACGCTCACGAGTCTTTCAGCGGTAAGGTCGACTACATGGGGCATAGTCGGGAAGTCGTTGTCACGGGCGGGGGCACCGGAATCGGGTACGCCGTCGCCGCCGCGTTCGCCAAGGCCGGGGACCGCGTCACCATCACCGGCCGCCGCGAGCAAGTGCTCACCGAGGCCGCCACGCTACTGGGCGCGCGGGCCGTCGTGTTCGACGCCGCCGACCCGGCCGCGGTCGAAAACGCGCTGGCCGAACTCCCGGAGTCTGTCGACGTGCTGGTCAACAACGCCGGTGGCAACACGGATTTCCAGCAGGAGGCGGCCGACGGCCTCGCGGGCTTCGCCGCGGCGTTCGAGGCCAACCTGAAGTCCAATGTGGTCAGTGCGGCCGTAGTGACCCGCGCCCTGCGGGACCGGTTCTCCGACGGGGCGCGGATTGTCACCATCGGCTCGATCGCGGCTCGGACCGGGGCCGGGTCCTACGGCGCGGCGAAGGCTGCTGTCGAGGCCTGGAACGTCAGTGTCGCAACGGAATTCGGCTCACGCGGGATCACCGCGAACGTCGTCGCGCCCGGCCTGATCGGGGACACCGAGTTCTTCCACGGCAAGCTGTCCGACCAGCGGCGCACCCGGCTCATCGCGAACACGCTGAACAAGCGTCCCGGCACGCCGGACGACGTCGCCGAGGTGGTCGCGTTCCTGGCGAGCCCGGGCGCCGGCCATGTGACCGGTCAGGTCCTGCACGTCAACGGCGGCGCATACCTCGGACGCTAGCTGGAAGCCGGTCCTCGATCGTCAGGTCGGCGGTGACGATCGAGGACCGGCGCGGTGCTGCCGCGGGAAAGTGTTCTTCGGACCGCGGACAACACTGGTCCGTGGCGGAGAGAACCTCGGTACACCAAATGATCCGCGCCTGCCGCGGCGTTCACCAGTGCCGCGGGCACCGTTCGCCCATGGCTTTTCCATGATCAGGCCGGGCGTAGTCCCGCGTAGACGATCGCCAGCGTCCGGCGCTGCAGATCGGCGTCCCAGCCGGCGCGCAAGGCCCCCTGGCTCGTCGCGGTGAGCAGCGCGAGCACCTCGTCCACCTGGATCTCCGGCCGCACCGCACCCGTTTTCTGTGCTGCGCCAAGGAGTTCGCCGACCGCGTCTCGGAACTGCTCCACCGAGTCGGCCACTTCGATCGAGAGCAGGTCGACGATTGTCTTCTTCGACGCTGCTTCCGCGACGAAGTACTCGAAGAATCCGAAGAGGTCCGTTTCGGCTGCGCGCGTCACGAGCCGGGCCATGAGGTTCTTCATGATCGCGGCGAGGAGATCCTTTTTGGTCGGGAAGTGCCGGAAGACCGTGCCGATCGCCACGCCCGCGAGCTCGGCGACGTCGTCGGTGGACGCCGATGCGCCCCGCTCGGCGAACACCGTTTCGGCCGCTTGGAGGATGCGCTCCCGGTTGCGTTGAGCGTCTGCGCGCATCGGCCACCCTTCGTTGACAACCTGAGTCGAGACTCATAATAATGTGAGTCCGAACTCATCTTAGCGAGGTGGACGATGACCGGACCGCTGGCGCTCTACGAACGGATGAAGCAGAACTGGCTCGACGGCTTGCCGGAGCTCGACGACGACCTGTGGGCGGACGACGTGGTCGTCGAAACCCCGTACTCGGGCAGGCGGATCGAAGGGAAGGCCGCCTGGCTCGAGTTCGCCCGGCAGGGGCGGGCCACGATGCCGCCGGTGCGCTTCGACGAGGTGCGGGAGATCGCCGTGCACGAGACGAAGTATCCCGAGGTGCTCGTCGTCGAGTACGAACTGACCGGCACCGCGCTGGCCACCGGCAAGCAGGGCACCGGCCGGTTCGTCGGCGTGCTGCGGGTGTGGGACGGCAAGATCGCGCTGTGGCGCGAGTACCAGGACGTCGTCGCGATGGCGGAGACGCTCAGCTGAGCAGGTACGCGGCGGCGACCTTCTTCGGCACACACATGCGCCACGCGTCGATGAGCAGCTCCTCCAGCTCGTCGACGTCGATGGCGTCGAGCCGGACTTGGACCCACTGGTAGCGCATGTCCCCGGGCTCCGGCATGAGGAACTTGTCCGGCTCGCCCGCGACGAGCGCCTCGCGCTGCTCCCGGGGATAGCCGAAGCCCATGACGGTCTCATCGCGCGAAAAGGCCGCGAAGACGATCTGGCCGACACGGAACTTCACCCTGTCCCGCACCACGGCCTCGTAGGCGCGAGGCAGCGGGCGGGCGATCGCGCGGGCGTCGTCGATGGTGACGGGCATGGGTCGAGGCTAGCCCGGCTTCACTGACATCTGCTGTCAGTTATGCCGGGGTGACCTTGAGGACCTTGTCGTTCGTGCCGTCGGAGGTCGTCACGTACAGCGCGCCGTCCGGGCCGCTGCGGACCGCGCGCAGGCGGCCGAACTTGTCGTCGAACTCCGGCGGCAGCGTCACGTCGAGCACCTTGCCCGCGGGGTCCAAGTGGTACAGCAGCAGTTTCTGGCCCTTGAGCGCGACGACCACGAGCGCGCCGTCGTTGCGGCCCCACTGCGGCCCGGAGAGGAACGCGTCGCCGCTGATCGCCTCGGTGATCTTCCCGGACGTCCACAGTGGACTGACCGCGTCCGGGAAGCGCTTGAGGTCGGTCATCGAGACGCTCTCGTCGTAGTTCTGATCCGTGCCGCCCTTGGAGGGATCCCAGCCGTAGTTCGCACCGGGCTTGATCAGGTTGACCTCGTCGTCGAAGGTCGGGCCGTGCTCGGCGGTGATCACCTGGCCGGAGCCGGGCCGGATCGCCACGCCCTGCAGGTTCCGGTGGCCGTAGCTGTAGATCAGCCGTTCCTTCGGATCGGCCGAGGAGATGAACGGGTTGTCCGGCAACGGGTTCCCGGTCTTCGCGTCCAGCCGCAGCACCTTGCCGCCGAGGCTGTGACGGTCCTGGGAGATGGTCGAGCGGGCGGTGTCACCGGTGCCGACGAGCAGCGCGCCGTCGGCGGCGAAGGTCGGGCGGCAGCCGGAGTGGCGCCCGCTCGGGTTCACCGGCAGCCCGGTGAGCAGGTCCTTGACCTTGGTCGCGCTCGCGGCGTCGTCGGCCAGGTGCCAGGTGACCAGCCGGATGTCGACGGCCTTGCCGCCCTCCTTGTGGGTCTGGCAGGTGATGAACTCACGGCTGGTGGCGAAGTCGGCGCTGAGCACCATGCCCATCAGCCCGCCCTCGCCGTTTACGAGGACGTCGGAGAAGTCAGCCTTGACCTCGGTGGTCTTGCCGCCGCGCAGCAGCGCGAGCCGGCCGGGCCGCTGCGGGACGAGGAGGCCGCCGTCAGGCAGGAAGGCGATGTCCCAGCCGTGCTCCAGCCCGGACGCGACGGTCTCGACCTTGAACTTCCCGCTGGTCACCGGACCCGACGACGCCGGCGGTGACACGCTCTGCACCGGGGCGCTCGACGCCCCCGAACAACCCGCCACCAGCAGGGACGTCACCACGACCAGACCGAGCACACGCATGGCCCTCATCTTGCCCGTCGCAAGGTCACTTTCCCGTGAAAGGTCCCATTCGAGCCCGAAGGTCTCTTTCGAGGCGGCTGACCGATGGGCGGCTCGCTGGCCGTGGGTGGGGTCTCGTGAGTGGTAAGTGTCGTTAGAACGACACTTACCACTCACGAGACCCCACCCCAACGTGACTTGAGCGGGCAGGCGTTCTTCAGTTCACGCTCCGGGGCGGACCAGGCCGCTTTCGTACGCGAACACCACCGCGTGCACGCGGTCGCGCAGGCTCAGCTTGCTCAGGATCCGGCCGACGTGCGTCTTCACCGTGGTCTCGCCGATGAACAGCTTCGCCGCGATCTCGACGTTCGAGAGCCCGCGCGCGATCAGGCCCAGCACGTCCTTCTCACGCTCGGTCAGGGCGCTCAGCTTCCCGACGTCGACCGGGTCGCGTTCGTCGTCGAGGTAGCGGTCGAGCAGGCGCCGCGTCACCGAGGGGGACACCATCGAGTCGCCGCGCAGCACCCCGCGCACCGCGACCAGCATCTCTTCCGACGGTGCGTCCTTCACCAGGAAGCCGCTGGCCCCGGCGCGCAGCGCGGCGTAGCAGTACTCGTCGAGGTCGAACGTCGTGATGATCAGGACCCGCACCTCGGGCAGCTCCGCGCAGATCTTCCCGGTCGCCGCGACGCCGTCCAGGACCGGCATCCGGACGTCCATCAACACGAGGTCCGGCCGCAGCTCGCGCGCCGCCTCGACGGCTTCGGCGCCGTTCGCGGCCTCGCCGACGACGGTCAGGTCGTCCTGGCTGTCGACGATCATCCGCAGCCCGACGCGCACGAGCTCCTGGTCGTCGCAGATCAGCACCCGCGTCATGCCGAGGGCTCCAGCACGAGGGTCGCGGCGACCCGGTAGCCGCCGTCCGGGAGCGGCCCGGCCGCCAGCTTCCCGTGGTACATCTCGACGCGCTGTGCCATCCCGGTCAGGCCGCGGCCGGACGACGGGAGCGCCGGCGCGGGGGCGGCGCGGCCACCGGAGTTCGTCACCTCGATGCGGATCTCCCGGGGCCCGAAACCGACCGCGACCCGGCCGGTGGCGTCGGCAGGCGCGTGCTTGATCATGTTGGTCAGTGCCTCCTGGACGATGCGGTACGCCTGCAGCGCGGCGCTCGCGGGCAGCTCGCCGCTCTCGCCGGTGACGTCGAGCTCGATATCCCGCCCGGACTGACCGACGAGGTCCTGAAGCTCGGCGACACTGGGTTGCGGGCTTCGCGCGGCTTCGCCCGCGTGCAGTACCTCGAGCAGCCGTCGGAGCTCCGCCAGCGAGCCCCGGCCCGTGCGGCTGATGGTGTCCAGCGTCTGCTCGACGACCGCCGGATCACGGTGCCGGGCGAGCTTCGCGCCTTCGGCGTTCAGCACGATCACGCTCACGCTGTGCGCCAACACGTCGTGTAGCTCGCGTGCGATCCTCGTGCGCTCTTCGGCGGCGGCCGCACGCGCCTGGGCGGCAGCTTCGGACACGGCCAGCTCGGCCCGCAGCTCTTCCTCCTCGGTGAGTTGTTCGCGCGCACGGAAGAACTCGCCGAGTGCCCAGGCCGCGAGGTGCAGGGGCAGCATCCCGACGATCGTCACGGTCGGGTTCTGTGTGTACGCGCCCCAGCTGACGCCCCACACGACGTCCAGCGTCACCGCGCACCCGGCGATCAGCGCCGCGAATCGGCGGTCGCCGCGCTTGACCAGGGTGAACAGCACCACGGCCATGGCCAGCTCGCTGCGGCCGCGGTCGTAGGCCCAGAACTCGACCGCGTACTGGGCGGCGGACCCGGCGACGGTGAGCAGCGCGACGATCCGCGGGAAACGGCGCCGGGCCACCAGCGGCAGGAGGAAGAGCATCGGGATCGCCCGCTCGAGCCACGGGCCCTCGCTGTTCCAGTTCGGTGCCAGGAACAGGAAGACGGCGTAGAGCGGCAGGTCCACCGTCCATCGGTGCCTGCGTGCCCATACGACCAGTCGCTGCATGCCTCGAACGTAACCCGGCGTGGACGTCCGCCGCGTCATCCTGAAAGGCGGATCGAGTCCTCCTTCGGGACGACAAATCCGGCCGACCCGAGGGATTCGCGGCCACACCAGCCGTTCCTAGCGTCGAGAACATGTCGATCACCAGGGAATTCCTCCGCCACCCGATGCTGACCGGTGCGGTCGCGGCCAGCTCGCCGCGCCTCGCCGATGTGATGACCGCGGGCCTCGGGCTGGAAATCGCGCATCGCGTTGTCGAGCTCGGTCCCGGCACGGGCGTGTTCACCGAAGCCGTTCTCGGCTTGCTTCGCCCCGACGCGGACTTCGCGACCTTCGAAATCAACCCGCGTCTAGCCGCTTCGCTGCGTCGCCGCTTCCCGGGCGTAGACGTCGTAACGGCCGATGCCGAGTCGGTCACGAGCGAAGACCCTGTGGACGTCGTGGTGTCCGGTCTGCCGTGGACGGCGATGCACGCCGAGCGCCAGCGAAGCATCCTCGACGCTGTCATGGCAGTCCTGTCCCCGTACGGCCGCTTCACGACTTTCGCCTACGCCCACACCGCGTGGACGCCGCCTGCGCGTCGCTTCGCGGCGTCGCTGCGAAGCCGCTTCGCGGTCGTCGAGCGCACTCCGGTGGTGTGGCAGAACCTGCCGCCGGCGTTCGTCTACCGCGCGGCGCTGCCGGTGTTGTCGGGAAGGGGCCGGGATGGACAGCCTGCTGCGGCCACTGCTTGACGCGCCCGCGTGGGTCGTCTACCTGGTCTCGGCCCTGCTGATCACCGCGGAAACCGCGCTGCTGCCCGGAATCGTGCTCCCCACCCTGTCCACTTTGCTCCTGATGGGTTTCCTCTCCGAACGCGGCACGCTCAACTTGTGGCTCGCTTTCGGCATCGCGATCGCGGCCGCGCTGCTCGGGGACCAGCTCGCCTACCTCGAAGGCCGGTATTGGGGTTCTCGGTTGAAAACGTCCCGCTTGGGCCGCCGCATCGGGCCGGAACGCTGGGGCCGCGCCGAAGCGGCGATCGCGCGGTACGGCGTGCCCGCGGTCGTCGCCGGGCGCTGTCTGGCCGGAGTGCGGACGCTGGTGCCGCGGGTGGCGGGGTCCGCGGCCATGCCGTACCGCCGCTTCGCGCTCGGCAGCGTCGGCGCGGCCGTGTTCTGGGCCGGCGCGGAGCTGCTCGTAGGCCGCCTGACCGCACTGGTCGTCTAAGGCATTAGGCCGTTCGGTCCTGGTGGGAGGCGGTTTTCGAACATACATTCCCTTGAGCTTTGTGGACACTGGGGGGTTTCGTGATGCTGCGACGGTCCGCGCTCAGACGCCGGGTGATCTTGCTGCCGCTATTGATGGTGCTGAGCCTGATCTCGGCGCTGCCGCAGCCCGCGGCGGCCGCCGACGGCCCGGCGGCGCAGCTCAACACGCTGTGGAACGCCTACGGTGACCAGGGCGGCCACTGGACCGGCGCGGACAGCACGGTGTCCGTGCCGCTGCCCGACGGCCGGGTCGCCTGGCTGTTCTCCGACACCTTCCTGGGTACCGTCGCGGCCGACCACAGCCGGCCGAAGAACGCGCCCTTCATCCACAACTCGATCGTCGTGCAGCAGGGCGGGCAGCTCGTCCAGACCATCACCGGCGGAACCCCGAGCGCGCCGACGTCGCTGGTGAACGCGTCGAACGCCGACGAGTTCTACTGGGTGTCCTCGGCCGTGGTCCAGGGCGGCGCGCTCAAGGCGTTCTACGGCAAGTACAAGAAGGCGGGCGACGGGCCGCTCGACTTCGTCCGCATCGGCACCGCCGTGGTGACGTACGCGCTGCCCGGCCTCACCGTCACCTCGGTCACCGACCTCACGCTGGACGCCAAGGTCGGCTGGGGTTCGGCGATCGTCACCGACGGCGGCTACGACTACGTCTACGGCACCGAGGACGCCGACGGCTACAAGTTCGCGCACCTCGCGCGCGCGGCGACCGGGAACCTGGGCGGCACCTGGCAGTTCTGGACCGGCTCGGCGTGGTCCACTCAGGACACCCAGTCGGCACGGCTGTTCTCCGGTGGGGGCACCGAGTTCTCGGTGGTCAAGACCGGCGGGCAGTTCGTGGCCGTGACCCAGGACGGCAACACGCCGTTCAGCCCGTGGATCGTCGCCTACACCGCGAGTACGCCGACCGGGCCGTTCGCCGGGCCGATCTACCTGCACAAGGCACCCGAGAACGAGGCCAGCGGGGGGTGGCAGACGCCGTACGACGCGCAGGTGCACCAGGAGCAGGCCGCGCCGGGCACATTGCTGATGTCCTACAACAACAACAGCCTCAACAACGACGACAACTACACCGATGCCCGCATCTACCGGGCCCGGTTCGTCGACATCACCTGGCCGCCCGTGGTGCCCGATCCCGCGGCCGTCCCGGCCAAGCCGACCGGGCTGGCCGTCACCACCGACACCGGCGGCACCGGGAACCTGAACTGGACGGCGCCCGCCGGGTCCGGGCTCACTTACTGGGTCTACCAACGGGATGTGACCGCCGGGCAGACGCACTTCACGCGGATCCCGAAGGCGGCAACCGCGACGACGCAGCCGCTCGGCGGCCTGAAGGACGGCCACACCTACGAATACCGGGTGTCCGCGGTCAACTCGGTCGGTGAAGGACAGTTCTCGACCACGGTGAGCGTGACCGCGCATGTCTCGCCGCCGCCCGCGCCGACGAACCTGCGGGCCACCCCTGGCACCGACGGCGACGTCGCGCTGGCTTGGAACGCTGTCACGGGCAACAGTGTCCGGTATCTGGTGGAGCAGCGGGACGTCACGGCCGGGGAAACGGACTTCAGGGAGGTACAGTCGGCCAATCCGTCGGCTGCTTCGACCACCGTGACCGGGCTGATCAACGGGCACGTGTATGAGTTCCGGGTAACCGCGCGCAACGGCGGCGGGCTGGGCGCACCGTCCACTGTGGTCACCGCGACCGTCGTGGTCGCGCCGCCGCCGGCGCCGACCGGGCTCACCGCCGTGGCCCAGGGCGACGGCGGGATCAAGCTGTCCTGGACCGCACCCGGCCAGGGGCTCTGGTACTGGATCTACCAGCGGGACGTCACCGGCGGGGAATCCGGGTTCACCAAGCTCGAATACCCGATCACCGACGGCACGACGTTCACCGCCGGGTGGCTGATCAACGGGCACAAGTACGAGTTCAAGGTGACCTCGGTCGGCAAGGCGAGCCTGGAATCGCCGCCGACGGCCGTCGTGAGCGCGACCGCGCACTACGACCTCCCGGCCGCGCCGGCCGGGCTGACCGCGGCGCCGCAAGCCGATGGCGGGATCAAGCTGAATTGGACCGCCGCTCCCAGCGTCTGGTACTGGGTCTACCAGCGTGATGCCACGGCGAACGAGGCCGACTTCACCAAGCTGGCGTACCCGATCACCGACGGCTCGTCGTTCACCGCCGGGCTGCTGCTGAACGACCACGCCTACGACTTCAAGATCACCGCGATCAACTCCGGGGGCGAGGGACCCGCGAGCACCACGGTCCGCGCGACCGCGCACTACGCTGCACCGGCCGCGCCGACCAACCTGACCGCGGTGCCGGGCGATGGCACAGCGGCGTTGTCGTGGACCGCCGTGCCCAACTCGTGGTACTGGATCTATCAGCGGGACGTGACGGCCGGGGACACCGCGTTCACCAAGCTCGAATACCCGATCACCGACGGCACGACGTTCACCGCCGGGCTGCTGGCCAACGGGCACACCTACGAGTTCAAGGTCAGCGCGACCGCGGCGGGTGGCGAGGGCGCGGCGAGCAACGTCGTGTCCGTGAAACCGTTGCCGCCCTTGCCATCCCAGGTCACCGGCTTGACCGCGACGCCGCGTCCGACCGGCGACATCGATCTCGCCTGGACGCCGCTGCCGAACGTCTACTACTGGGTCTACTACCGCGATGTGACCGCGGGTGCGGGCTTCACGAAGCTGCCATACGCGGCGACCGAGCCGAAGAACACAGTGGGCTGGCTGGCGAACGGGCACGTCTACGAGTTCAAGGTCGCCGCGACGAACCTCGCCGGTGACGGGCCGGATTCGGCGCTGGTGCGCGCGACTTCCCAGCTCGCGCTGCCCACCGCGCCGGCTAATCTGTCCGGGTCCGCGGCCGGGGACGGCTCGGTCGACCTGAGCTGGG
The DNA here is from genome assembly GCA_963762765.1 of uncultured Actinomycetota bacterium. GTDB lineage: Bacteria > Actinomycetota > Actinomycetes > Mycobacteriales > Pseudonocardiaceae > Amycolatopsis. Next base: position 62,947 of record CAVXMR010000023.1, on the reverse strand, counting down.
ATTCGGCCGGTCCCAACCTGTTCTACTGGCTGTACCGCCGGGACGTGACCGCGGGCGAGACCGCGTTCACCAAGTCCGGGTTCTTCACCGACAAGACGTACGCGAGCTGGGAAGGCTTGCAGGACAGTCACGTCTACGAGTTCCAGGTGCGCGGCGAGAACGCGGCCGGTCTCGGCCCGGCGTCGAACACCGTCCAGGTCACCTCGCACGGCGGGCTGCCCGCACCACCGAGCAATTTGAGCGCGTCTCCCGGCAACGGGCAGGTGGTGCTGAACTGGACGGCAAGCCCGACCGCCGATGTCTACTACTGGGTCTACTACCGCGACGCGACCACCGGCGAGCGGTTCAAGAAGCTCGAACTTCCGGTCAGCGGCACGAGTTTCAGCGTGTCGCCCCTGACGAACGGGCACACCTACGAGTTCAAGATCGCCGCGACGAACTGGGCGGGCGACAGCAAGACGACCACGGTCGTGAACGCGCGGCCGTTGCCGACGGTCCCGGCCGCGGCGCAGCTCACCGCGATCGCCGGGAACGGTGAGGTGGGCCTCGGCTGGAACGCTGTCGACCAGGCGACCGACTTCTGGGTCGAGTACCGGGATGTCACCGCGGGCCAGGGAAGCTTCCAGCGGCTGCCCTACCCGGTGCAGGGCTGGGCGTTGACGGTCCGGCCGCTGGCGAACGGCCATCGTTACGAGTTCCGGGTGTTCTCGGCCAACGTCGCGGGCCAAAGTGGACCGTCCAATGTGGTCTCGGCGATGCCGGTCCCGCCGCCGCCCGCGGCGCCGTCGAACCTGCGTGCCGTGGCGGGCAATGGGCAGGTTTCGCTGACGTGGAACGCGAGCCCGACACCACCGGTGTACTACTGGGTCTACTACCGGCCGCAGGGGCACAGTGACTGGTATTACTTCAACTACCCCGCGAGCGGGACGTCGTTCACCGCGACCGGGCTGCTGAACAACTTCACCTACGAGTTCAAGGTGACCGCGGCGAACCTGGGCGGGCAGAGCCCGGCGTCCAATGTGGTCAGTGCGAAGCCGTTCCTGCCGCTGCCCGCGGCGCCGACCAATCTGAGCGTCACCGCGGGTGACAAGCAGGCAACGCTGACGTGGAACATGAACAACCCCGTGGGTGCGGCGTACTACTGGATCTACTTCCAGCCGCAGGGACAAAGTGATTGGTACTACTACGCGCAGCCGGCGGGGAGGAGCCCGGTGACGGTCTCCAACCTGCTGAACGGATTCAACTACTCGTTCAAGGTGACCGCCGCCAACGCGTCCGGCCAGACGATCGCGACGAACGTCTTCACCGTCCGTCCGATGCCGCCGTTCCCGGTGGCGCCGACGCTCTGGGCGAACGCGGAATTCGATTCGAGCCGCATCGACCTGGCCTGGTCGTCGAGCCCGACTCCGGACGTGAAGTACCGGATGGAATATCGCAATCTGTCCGCGGGCGAAAAGGAGTGGGGTCACTACAAGGAAGTCACGGGGACCAGGACCGCGGTGATCGACGAGTGGCCGGTCGGTACGCTGTGGGAGATGAAGGTCACCGTGAGCAACTTGGCGGGAACCGCGTCCTCCGCCAGTTCCATCGTGGCTTCGAACACCTGGACCGGGACGTTCCAGCATCTGCGGCAGAACGACGACAACAAGGCGAACCTGGTCGCGCTCTCGTGGATCGCCGCAAAGCGTTTGCCGTGTTCGACGGGCCTGCGCCAGGTGGTCTGCTTCGGCTCGAGCCCCGCCGGCGACCGGCCGGTCACCTATGGTGACTACCTCTTCTACCCGTATTCGAAGGGTGACCTGAACAATTACACGGCTTGCGAGGCGAGGCAGCATTACGAGCTGTCGGCATCGCACGACTTCTTCACGGTCAACGAGAAGGGATACAACCTCCTCGCCCACGAGAGCACCCACACCGTGCAGGAGGCGGGCTACGGCAGCTTCGGCACCTTCGCCAGGGACTATTCCGCCGCTACTGTCGCCTCCTACGCCCTCTACCGGAACGGTTGGGAGGGCAACCTGTTCGAAATCGGTGCGAACTTGTGGTGGGGGCATTACGGCAATTCCTTCGACGGCTCCAGGTTCTGCGCCGACCACTGACGGGCCAGTGCTTCGGCGGTCGCGGCGTCCGCGGGCAGGAACGTCTCCAGCTTGAGCTCGGAGACGGTCACGTCCGCGGCCGTCGCGAAGGTCGTGATCGCGGTGATCAGCCGCAGCTCACCGGCCGATGTGGACAGTCGCACCGGGACGGCGAAACCCAGGTGGTCCGGCGGGATCGGGGACGGCGGCGGGAGGTAGCCCTCCAGCTCGGCCAGCTGGGCGGCGAGGCGCTCGTCCGGCGTGCGGGCCAGGTCGTTGCGGAGGCGTTCGAGGATGTGCCGCGCCCAGTCGTCGAGGTTGTGGATGCGGGACGCCATGCCCTTCGGATGCAACGCGAGGCGCAGTGTGTCGACAGGCTCGGTCAGTAGCTCCGGCGCTACGCCTTCGGTCAGGAGGCCGAAGGCGTCGTTGGCCGCGACGAGCGTGCCGTAGCGGTCGACGACGAGCGCCGGGTACGGGCGGTGGCCGTCGAGCAGCCGCCGCAGGCCGTCGAGCACCGGCGCGATCGCCGGGTCGTCGAGGCGGGTTTCGGGGTAGCTGGGCGCATATCCCGCGGCCGTCAGCAGGCCGTTGCGTTCGCGCAGCGGCAGTTCGAGCGACTCGGCCACGCGCAGCACCATCGCGCGGCCGGGCACCGAGCGGCCGTTCTCCATGAAGCTGACGTGCCGCTGCGTCGTGCCCGCGCGCAGGGCGAGGTCGAGCTGGCTGAGCCGGCGCCGCGCGCGGCTTTCCTTCAACGCTGTTCCGAAGTCCACGACACCATCGTGCGCGGCCACGCTATTCCCTGCAGGGAATTGAGGGTATTCCCCGGCGGCGGCAGGCTTACCGGCATGACGAAATTCGGCTTGGTCGTCCCGACCTACCAGCCCATCATCGAGGCCGGCCGCACCGTGCCCGAGCTGGTCGCTACCGCCATCGAGGCGGAGCGGCTCGGCCTCGATTCGGTCTGGGTCGGCGACACCCTGGCCCGCGCCCCGATCGACGCGCTGATGATCCTGAGCGCGTTCGCCGCGCGAACTTCTCGCGTAACCCTCGGCACGTCCGCGCTGCTCCCGGCATTGCGTGACCCGGTCCAGACGGCGAACCAGCTGCTCAGCCTCGACCTGCTCAGCGAGGGCAGGCTGACACTCGCGGTCGGCGCCGGGTTCGCCGGGCGCAGCGAGCCCGAGTTCGACTACGTGGGGGTGCCGTGGGCGCGGCGGCGGGCCCGGCTCGACGACATCGTCGCGCTGTGGCGGGCGATCTGGAGCGGCGCCTCGTCGTTCCACGGTGAGGTGCTGGACTACGGCACGCTGCCGTCGTTCCCAGCGCCCGCGCGGCCGGGCGGGCCGCCGATCTGGCTGGCGGCGTTCACCCCGGGCGCACTGGAGCGGGTCGGCCGGCTTTACGACGGCTGGCTGCCTTACCCGCCGGACCCCGCCGACTACGCCGACGGCCTCGGCAAGATCCAGCCGTCCCGGCCGATGACGCCCGCGTTGTTCGCGACGGTGCTGATCGAGCCCGACGCCGACCTGGGACGCGCGCGGCTGGAGGAGTACGCGCAGCGCAACTACGGGATGCCCGCGGACTTCGTCCAGCGGATCCAGATGCAGGTGGCGGGCAGTGCCTCGGAAGTCGCGGATCGGCTGCGCGAGTACACCTCGCGCGGGGCCGAGCACGTGCTGCTGCGGATCGCGAGCACGGACCCGGCGGTGTTCGACGTCCAGCTGCCCCGCCTGGCCGAAGTGGCCGCCTTGCTGCGGTGATCGGCCTCTTGTCGGGGGTGGCACGTAGGCTGGGACCGTGACCGACGCTCCATTGTCCGGACTCCTTCGTGCCATCCTTCCCGATCCGGCCCTGCGCGGGGTCGTCGAGCGGGCCGGTGCCCCGCTGCTCGAGCTGCAGGGCCCGGTCGCCGCGCGCCAGCTGGTCGCCGCCGCGCTTGCCGCCGACGCCGGCGCGGGCCGCCCAGTACTCGCCGTGACCGCCACCGGCCGCGAGGCCGACGAACTGACCGCCGCGCTGGAAGCGCTGCTCGGCAAGCACATGGTCGCCGACTTCCCGTCGTGGGAGACGCTGCCGCACGAGCGGCTGTCCCCGCGCGCGGACACCGTCGGGCGCCGTCTCGAGGTGCTGCACCGGCTCAAAACCGCCGAAGACGACCTGCGTGTGGTCGTCGCGACGGTCCGCAGCCTGATCCAGCCGATGGCGCCGGGCCTCGGCTCGCTCGCGCCCGTCGACCTCGTGGTCGGCGAGGAGCAGAGCTTCGAGGCGCTGCTGGAGCGGCTGGTCGAGCTCGCCTACACCCGCGTCGACATGGTCGAGAAGCGCGGCGAGTTCGCCGTCCGCGGCGGCATCCTCGACCTCTTCGGGCCGACAGCGCAGCATCCGGTCCGGGTCGAGTTCTGGGGCGACGAGGTCAGCGAGATCCGCGCCTTCGCGGTGTCCGACCAGCGCTCGCTGCCGGGCGAGATCCCGCGCGTCACCGCGCCGCCGTGCCGCGAGCTGCTGCTCACCCCGGCGGTCAAGGCGAAGGCCGGCGAACTCGCCACGATGTACGAGGCCGACGCGCACCTGGCCGAGATGCTCACCAAGCTGGCCGACGGCATCCCGGTCGAGGGCATGGAAGCGCTCATCCCGGTGCTCTGCGAGGGCGAGCTCGAGCTGCTCACCGACGCGATGCCGGTAGGCACCCACGTCCTGCTCGCGGACCCGGAGAAGATCCGCGCCCGTGCGGCCGACCTCGTGCGGACCGGTCAGGAGTTCCTCGAAGCCTCCTGGACGACGGCCGCGGCCGGCGGCCAGGCTCCGATCGACCTCGGCGCGTCCGCCTACCGGGACCTCGCGGAGATCGCCGCGCATGCCGGGGACACCAAGCGTGCCTGGTGGACGCTCACCCAGTTGAGCAGCGAGGATCCCGACGTCTTCCCCGTCTCGATCGAGCCGGCGCCCGCCTACCGCGGCGAGCTGGAGCGCGCGATGACGGACCTGCGCGCGCACACCGCGGCCGGCGGCACGGCGGTGCTGGTCGTGGCGGGCCAGGGCACCGCGGCGCGCGCGGTCGAGCAGCTGTCCGCGGCCGACGTCCCGGCGAGGCTGGCGGGCGACGGCGTGCAGGGCTCGCTCACGCTCGGCACGGTGACGGTCACCTGCGGCGGGCTCACCGACGGCTTCGTGTCGCCGGAGCGCGCGCTGGTCGTGCTCAGCGAAGCCGACCTCACCGGCCGCGGCGCCGGCGCCGGAACGTCCACAAAGGACTTGAACACGAAGATGCCGTCCCGGCGGCGCAACGCGGTCGACCCGCTGGCCCTCAAGGCAGGCGACTACGTGGTGCACGACCAGCACGGCATCGGGCGGTTCGTCGAGATGGTGCAGCGGACGGTCGCCGGCGCGACGCGCGAGTACCTGCTGCTCGAGTACGGCTCCTCCAAACGCGGCCACCCGGGTGACCGTCTGTTCGTGCCGACCGACCAGCTCGACGAGGTGTCCAAGTACGTCGGCGGCGAGCTGCCCACGCTGAACAAGCTCGGTGGCTCCGACTGGAAGAACACCAAGGCCAAGGCCAAGAAGGCGGTCAAGGAGATCGCCGCCGAGCTGGTCCAGCTCTACGCCGCGCGCCAGGCCGCGCCCGGGCACGCTTTCGGCCCGGACACGCCCTGGCAGGGCGAGCTCGAGGACGCCTTCCCCTTCACCGAGACCAACGACCAGCTCGCCGCCATCGACGAGGTCAAGTCCGACATGGAACGCGGCGTCCCGATGGACCGCGTCATCTGCGGCGACGTCGGCTACGGCAAGACCGAGATCGCGGTGCGCGCGGCGTTCAAGGCGGTGCAGGACGGCAAGCAGGTCGCCGTGCTCGTGCCCACGACGCTGCTGGCGCAGCAGCACCTCAACACCTTCCACGAGCGGATGAGCTCGTTCCCGGTGACCATCAAGGGGCTGTCCCGGTTCACGAACAAGACCGAGTCCGACATCATCCTGGAGCAGCTCGCCTCCGGCGAGGTCGACATCGTCATCGGCACGCACCGCCTGCTGCAGACCGGTATCCGCTACAAGGACCTCGGCCTGGTCATCGTGGACGAGGAGCAGCGCTTCGGCGTCGAGCACAAGGAGCACATCAAGGCGCTGCGCACGCACGTCGACGTGCTCACGATGTCCGCGACGCCGATCCCGCGCACCCTGGAGATGTCGCTCGCCGGCATCCGCGAGATGTCCACGATCCTCACCCCGCCCGAGGACCGGCACCCGATCCTGACCTACGTCGGTTCCTACGACGACAAGCAGGTCGGCGCGGCGATCCGGCGTGAGCTGCTGCGTGACGGCCAGGTGTTCTACGTCCACAACCGCGTCTCCTCGATCGAGAAGGCCGCGCGGCACATCCGGGAGCTGGTGCCGGAGGCTCGGGTCGTCACCGCGCACGGCCAGATGAACGAGGACAAGCTCGAGAAGATCATCCAGGGCTTCTGGGAGAACGAGTACGACGTCCTGGTGTGCACCACGATCGTCGAGACCGGCCTGGATATCTCGAACGCGAACACCCTGCTCGTCGAGCGCGGTGACCTGCTGGGCCTGGCGCAGCTACACCAGCTGCGCGGGCGCGTCGGGCGTGGGCGCGAGCGCGGGTACGCGTACTTCCTGTACCCGCCGGAAGCGCCGCTGACGGAGACCGCGCACGACCGGCTCGCGACCATCGCGCAGAACACCGAGCTGGGCGCGGGCATGGCCGTCGCGATGAAGGACCTCGAGATCCGCGGCGCGGGCAACATCCTGGGCGCGGAGCAGTCGGGCCACATCGCGGGTGTCGGCTTCGACCTGTACGTCCGGCTGGTCGGCGAGGCCGTCGACGCGTTCCGCCGGCACGCGGGCGCGGAGACTTCGGAGGAAGAAGAGCTGGCGGAAGTCCGCGTCGACCTGCCGATCGACGCCCACATCCCGCACGACTACGTGCCGGGCGAACGGCTGCGGCTGGAGGCGTACCGCAAGATCGCGGCGGCGCCGGACACGGCGGGCCTGGACGCGGTGCGCGAGGAGCTGGTCGACCGGTACGGCCAGCCGCCGGCGCCGGTGCGGCGGCTGCTCTCGGTGGCGACGTTCCGGCATACCTGCCGCGCGGCGGGCGTCACCGAGGTCGCGGCGCAGGGCAACACGATCCGCTTCGCGCCGCTGCCGCTGGCGGACTCGCAGATGGTGCGGCTGAAGCGGTTGTACCCGAAGGCGCTCTACAAGGCGGTCACGAACACGGTGTCCGTGCCGAAGCCGACGGAGGGCCCGGCGGGTGGCCGCATCGGCGCGCCGACGTTGCGGGACGAAGAACTGCTGGACTGGTGCGCGAAACTGCTCACCCAGCTGACGAAAGCGCCCGCCCCGGTTTAAGGACTCGTGAGCGTTCCGGGCGGTTAGAACCGCCCGGAACGCTCACGAGTCCTTCAGACGACCTCGCTGAACATCGGCGGGTGCGGCTCGGCGAGGCCCATCCGCACTTGCTCCTGCGGCACGGGCAGTGCGCCCGCGCCTGCCGACGGTTTCGGTTTGGGACGCCGCCGGACCCGCGAACCCGAGCCGCCGCCGCGGCCGGGATAGACGAGCAGACCGCGAGCCGGGTCCGGTACCGCGTCGAGGGCCGCCGTGACGGCCGGGAGGTGGCGGAACGCGTCGCGCTGCTCCTCGCTCGCGAACTCGATTTCCAGTACCACGCCCCAGCGGTGCTCGTGCCAGACCCACTGTTCCGCGCCGTTCGTCAGCGCCGCCTCGGTGAGGGCGTCGCCGTGGCCGAGCCGCCAGAGTGTGGCCGTGTGCTCGCCGTCGAAGACTTCGATGGATAGCCAGTGGTCCATGTCTCCGAAGGTACGCCCGCCCAGGTGGCCCCGGTATTGCGTTTCGGGTGCGATGGTATGAGAGGGTATGCGCTGTGATGCGGATCATGGGGCGCCCTCGCGCGCTGGTGGCGGTCGTGGCAGGCGCGTTTCTCCTTGCCGGGTGCGGTTCCGGCCCGACCCAGGTGGGTGCGGCGGCCATCGTCGGCGACACGACGATTTCCCTGGACAAGGTCCAGGGACTGATCGATAAAGCTGTCAGCGAACAGCCTTACGCGCGCAAGCTCGCCAGTGAGCACAAGCTCGACGAGCTGGGCCGCGCCATCGTTTCGGAGCTGGTCGACGAGGAACTCCTCGTGCAGACCGCCCGGCGAGAGGGCGTGGTCGCCGACCAGGGCCAGGTCGCGCAGGCGCTGGCGAAGGACCCGCTTTCCGCGCCGGTGCCGGAAACCGCGGACCCCAGCACCGGGGTGGCGGAGGTGCTCGCGCGGATCTTCGACCACCGCGACGTGCTCACCAAGCTCAACCTCCAGCAGCAGCTGGCGAACAAGATGGCGACCAAGCTCGAGGTCACCTTCGACTACTTCGGGGTCGATCCGCCCCAGCAGAACCCGGACGACCCGACCGCCCAGCCGCCGAGCCCGGCCCAGCTGCGGAGCCAGGCCATCAACATCGCCCACCAGATCGCGGCCGACCCGGCCGGGGCCACCCAGGCCATCGCGAATCAGGCGAAGCAGGCCAAGGAAAAGAACGTGCAGCCCGCTGGGGAGGCGAACATCAAGGCCGCACTGGGGGATTCTCCCAACTTCGACGCGACGCCGTTGTTCTGGACGCCGCAGAACAACGTGGTGGTCTTCCCGAAACCCAGTGACCAGAGCACCGGCTGGTTCGTCGCGGCGATCCACAGCCGCTCGACCGACGGCGTGACCGGGAAGCATCAACCTCTTGCCGCCGAGCAGTTGTCGGGCGTCAGCACCCGGATGGTGCAGGAGTACGCGCGTACGGCGAACGTCAAGGTGAACCCGCGCTACGGCGTGTGGGACGTTGTGAGCATGTCTGTCGCCCTGACCCCGACCGCCGACAACACCGTCGTGGTGCCCTTCGGTACTCCCATGCCGGCTGGCCAGTGAGCCCGGGTGTCGTCGTAGTCGTTCGCGGGGAGACGCTGCCCGCCGCGGCGCTGCAGATCCTGCGTGAGTCCGAGGCCGTCTACGCGGCCACCGACGTCGACCCGGCCGTCTTCGGCGTGCCCGCGGTCACCGAGGCGCCGTCGCTGAAGGACGTCGTGCTCATCGCCGGTTCGCGTGAGGAGCCCGCCGCCGCGCTGTTGATCGCCACCGGTGCCACCGTGTTCGAGGCTCCCGCGCCGCCGCTGGTGCACGCCGCCGAGGTGATGGACCGGCTGCGCTCGCCGGGCGGCTGCCCGTGGGACGCCGTCCAGACCCACGAGTCCCTGCGGCAGTACCTGGTCGAGGAGACCTACGAGCTGCTCGACGCCATCGAGGAGGGCGACCGGCACGCGCTGCGCGAGGAGCTCGGCGACGTCCTGCTCCAGGTGCTGTTCCACTCGCGGGTGGCCGCCGAGCACGCCGAGGATCCGTTCGACATCGATGACGTCGCCGATACGCTGGTCGAGAAGCTCGTCGGCCGGCATCCGCATATCTTCTCCGACGGCGACAAGGTGCATACGGCCGAGCACCAGCAGGTGAAGTGGGAAGAGCTCAAGCAGGCCGAGAAGCAGCGTAAGTCCATTGTGGACGGAGTCGCGCTCGGCCAACCCGCGGCCGCGCTCGCCGGGAAGCTCGGCCAGCGCACCGGCCGGGCCGGGATCCCGCTCGACCTGTTCCCCCAGGGCACCGACACCGCCGCCCAGCTGTTCCGGATCGCCGCCACCGCGCGCCGCGCCGGGGTCGACCCCGAGGGTGAGCTGCGGGCGCTGGCGAAGCAGTTCGCGAACGACGTCCGCGCCGCCGAGCAGGCCGCCCGCGACGCCGGTCTCGAGCCGACCACGCTGGAGGCTGACGGCTGGCGAAAGTTCTGGCCGTCCGTCGACGTGTGACGCAGCACACATTCGGGTGAGAACCGTTTCCGCTGGCAGTGCGTCTTCCCGGGTGTGAAGCAAGCTTTGGAGGACGTCGACGAGGAGCACCTCGTGCGGCGGACGGCCAAGGGCGACCGCGCGGCGTTCGAGGAGCTCTATCGCCGCACCTCGCCCTGGCTCGCCGTCCGCCTGCGCCGCCGGTGCGCCGACGAGCAGGTCGTCGCCGAGGTCATGCAGGAGACCTACCTCGCCGTCTGGCGGGCGGCCGGGTCGTTCGCGGGCGCCGCGACCGGCGGCAGCGCCGTCGGCTGGGTGTGGACGATTGCGGCACGACGGCTCGTTGACGCGTTCCGCCGCCGCGCCCACCACGCCCAGCCGCTCCCGCACGCGGAAGTGGCTCCGACGGCCGAGGAGGAAGCGCTCGCCGCGACGGTGGGCGACGACGTCGGCGACGCGCTGCGCTCGCTCGCCCCGGAACTCCAGCAGGTCCTGCAGGCGATGGTGCTCGACGGCTTGACCGTGCGCGAAACGGCCGTCGTGCTGGGGCTGCCGGAAGGAACCGTCAAGACGCGGGCGCGTCGCGCGCGGATCGCCATGCGGGAGGCACTGTCATGAATCATGCGTCCGCCCGGCTCATCAGCGGGTACGCCCGCGGCGCCGATCTTCCGGGCGACCAGGTCTGGGCCATCGAGGCCCATCTCGAGACGTGTGCGCTCTGCCGCGAAGCGCTCGCGAAAGCCTCCGAAGTGTCTTCGCTCGTCGAGAGCGTCTGGGCCGGTCTCGAGCCGTCATTGACCTATCAAGCGCCGCCCGCTCGCCGGCTCGCCCGCTGGCTCAGCACGTGGGCGACGCCGGTCATGCTGCCGTGGCTGGCGATGATCGGGCTGGTCACCGTGGTCGCGGTCGTGTTCGACCACCTCGGTCCCGCCACCACCGGGGTGACGGCGGTGCAGTTGTTCGCGCCGGTGCTGCCGGTGCTCGGCGTCGCCGCATCCTGGGCCCGCGGGATCGATCCGGCGTACGAGCTCGTCGCCGCGACGCCACGGGCGGGGCTCTACCTGATCTTCCGGCGGACCACGGCGGTGCTCGCCGTGGTGTTGCCGGTGCTGCTGGTGGCCGGATGGGTCACGGGCACCGGCTTCGCGCTCTGGCTGCTGCCCAGCCTGGCGTTCACCAGCGGGACGCTCGCGCTCGGTGGCTTGATCGGCATCAGCCGGGCCGCGTACGCGCTCGTCGTGACCTGGGCCGCCGTGCTGGTGCTGCCGACGATCGCGCAGCAGGGACACACCTTCGCCCTGAGCTCGGCCGCGCTGCCGATCTGGGCCGGAATCTTCGCGCTGACGACGGTGATCGTGGCCCTGCACAAGGGCGCCTTCACCCGGCTCGGCGCGCATCACTAGGGAGGAAAACATGAGGGCTGTCGGGGCCGCGGAGGTCGCACCCACCACCTACGCCTGGGAGATCCAGGCGGAGGGACTCAGGGTCAAGGTGGGCCGCCGCAAGATGGCCGTGGACGGGCTGGACCTGTCGCTCGGCAAGGGGGTGCATGGCCTGCTCGGCCCGAACGGGGCGGGCAAGACCACGCTGATCCGCGCACTGGCAACGGTGCTGCGGCCGGCGGAGGGGAGGCTGTCGCTGCTCGGCGCGTCGATCGGGGGACGCACCGAGCAGCGCGGCCTGCGCCGGCGGATCGGGTACCTGCCCCAGAACTTCGGGTACTACAAGCGGTTCACCGTGCGCGAGTTCGTCGAATACCTGGCGTGGCTCAAGGAGATGTCCAAACCGGACATCCCGGGTGCGGTGCAGCGCGCGATCGAGCGGGTCGGGCTCGCCGATCGCGCCGACGACAAGATGAAAACGCTTTCCGGCGGCATGGTCCGGCGGGTCGGCATCGCGCAGGCGATCGTCAACGACCCGGACATCCTGCTGCTGGACGAGCCGACCGCCGGCTTGGACCCGGCGCAGCGCGTGCGGTTCCGCGATCTGCTGCAGGAGATCGGGCAGGACTCCTGCGTGCTCGTGTCGACGCACCTGGTCGAGGACGTCGCCACGGCATGCTCGGACGTCGTCCTGTTCGCCGAGGGCAAGCTCGTCTTCCAGGGCACGCCGGACGAACTCGCCGCCGCGGGGCGGCCCGGCGACGTCGGCGACAGCGCGATCGAGCGCGGCTATTCGGCGCTGCTCAACCACGAACCTGGTCAGGGGGCGTGGTGAACATCCTGCGGATCGAAATGCGCCGCTCGATAGCGCCGTGGGCCGGGCTCGCGCTGGCTGTGGTCGCGTTCGGCTACCTGTTCCTGCTTTCCGGGCCGTGGTGGAAGCTGCCCGCGCCATGGACGGGCCACACGACCACGGCCGCGATATGGATCCGGTTCTTGCTGGTGTTTCTCTGGCCGATCGTGGTCGGCGCCGGGGCGATCCAGGGCATGCGTGACAGCCGGTCCGGCATGGTCGAGCTGTTGACGACGTCCTCGCGGCCGGGCTGGCACCGGGCATCGCGGCTGGCCGGCGCCGTGGGCGGGCTGAGTGCGCTCGGCTTTCTGCTGGTCTTCGTGGTCGGCCTGGTCGAGGTGCTGGCGCACGGCGGGTTCGTCTCGGTGAGTTTCCTGCCGGTGATCGTCGTCGGGATGCTCGGCGTCGTCGCGGGCAGCTGGTTCGGTTTGGCGATCGGGCGGCTCTTGCCGCACCCGCTGACCGCGCCCGCGCTCGCCGTGGTGACGCTGGTGGCCAGCATGCTGTTGTGGATGGCGCTGGAGCCGCAGATGGCTCCGATCCTGCCCGTCCGGGTCGGCTTTCTCAGCCCGGCGATCGCTGAGCCCAGGGGAGCGCTCATCACGACGGCGTCGTCGGTGGACCTGGGGCAGGGGGTCTGGTTCGTGGGGCTCGCCGCGACAGGATTCCTGGTGCTGGCGGCGAATTCCGTCCGCGCACGGCTGCTCGGCCTGCTGCCGATGGTGGTGGGGGTCGCGATCGCGCTGCCGCTCCTCCCGACGACCATCGATGCCAGCATCGCTCCGGACAGCATCGCCGCGCAGAAGCTCTGCGACGGCCCGGTCTGTGTCTCACGACTGCACGCGGACCGGCTTCCCGTGCTCGCCGGTCCTGGCCGGGAAGCACTGGCACTGCTGGCGAAACTGCCCGGTGCGCCGACCCGGGTCGCGGAGCAGATCGTGCCGAGTCCCGCTGACGACCCGCCGCAGCGCGATCCCGGCATCGTCTATCTCGACTTCCAGAGTGACGATCTGTTGCTCACCGCGCAGGGCGAGGAGTTGAAGCGCGCAGTGGTGGCCGGGGCCGGCACGCCCACCTGCGACCAGCCGAATACGGGGAGTCTGAGCGACGAGGTGGCCCGCACGGTCTCGGCCGCGTGGTTCCTCGGTGACCTGAAGCCGATGCCCGGCTTTCGGCGAAGCTGGTTCCAGACCGACTTTTCCCATGTCGAACGGGCGTGGCAGCGGTTCACGGCGTTGCCGCCGGATGTTCAGCGGGAGCGGATCATCGCGATGCGCCAGGCGTTCCTCACCTGCCAGAGCGACCCGTTCCAGGCGCTGCTCCCGGGACCGGGGCCGCTGAAATGAGGTGGGTGACGCTCTACGTGCGTTCGCGGCAGGTCCCGGCCGCGTTCGCGGCGCTGCTGGTGGGCACCGCCGGAATCTGGGGGCTCTCCGGCGACTCGTGGTCACCGTTCCTGGCCGCGCTGACGCTGACCTGCGGGATCGTGGTCGCCGCGATCGGGTTGAGCGGCCAGGACGTCGACCTCGACCGCACCGCGGCGATGCCGTGGGTGCCGCGGCGGCTCGCGCACATCGTGCTGATCGGGGCGCTGGCCGGGGGAGCGGTGCTGGCGGCGCAGTCACTGGGGACGCTTCAAGTCGACATATCGATCATCGCGCGTGACGCGCTGGGGCTGCTCGGGCTGGCCGGGATCGCGGCGACGGTGGGGGGCGGCCAGTACGGCTGGACGCTCCCGCTGGCCTGGTTCGCGATCGCGCCGCTCGTGCCGCCGCTCGACGCGTACGCGAAGGTCGTGGCCTGGATGCTGCAGCCTTCGGGCACCCCCGCGGCCACTTGGACCGCGGTCGCGCTGGGGGTCGTGGGGATCAGCGCGTACGCGGGCTGGGGCGGCCGCAGGTAGGGGCTCGTGAGCGTTCCGGGCGGTTAGAACCGCCCGGAACGCTCACGAGTCCTAGACGTTGCGGATGTTGGTCTGGAGGTCGCGGGTGTCGTGGTCCCAGTCCTCCACTCCGATGGCGATGATCCGCTCCGGGTGGATGCGGATCACCGCGCCGTCGAGGTGACCGATGGGCTCGTTGACGCCGGTCAGCGCCTCGGCGCGGCCCCGGATCTCCAGGCAGCGCACCCGCCACGGGTTTGTCGACGGGACGTCGTCGACGACGAAGGCGACCCGGCCGTTGTCCGCGACATTGCGGAACTTCCGGCTGCCTGCCAGGTTGTGCCCGGTGACGTCGATGGCCTTCTCGTCGGCGTTGTAGCTGAAGCCGACCGGGCTGTTCTGCAGCGTGCCGTTGGGCTTCTGGGTGGCGAGCCGCCCGATCGGCTGGGCGGCCAGGTACGCGATCTCTGCGTCGGTGAACATGTGTCCCAGCGTCCAACCTCAAGGACGCTTGAAGTCAAGCGAACAGGCCCTCGCCCCAGTAACCCGTCGGGGACACACCGGCCGGGACGGCGAAGTGCGCCGAGCCGGTGTGCTGGACGTACTCCATCATCGCGTCCTTCGAGGACAACGCCTGCTGCATCGGCACGTACTGGCTGCGCGTGTCCCGGTTGAACGCCAGGAAGAACAGCCCCGCCTCGAGGTGCCCCACACCGTCGGAACCGTCGACGAAGTTGTAGCCACGACGCAGGATCCGCACGCCGTTGAGCGCCTGGTGCGACGCGAGCCGGACGTGCGCGTCCTCGGCGATCAGTGGCTCGCCGCCCGCGCCGCCGACCTGCAGGTCCAGTTCGTCGTGCTCGGCGGTCTGGCCCAGCGCCGCGCCGGTGCCCTTGGCCCGGCCGATGATGGCCTGCTGGCCGTCGAGGGTTTCGCGGTCCCAGGTCTCGATGTGCATCCGGATCCGCCGCGCCACCAGGTAGCTGCCGCCGGCCATCCAGGCCTGCCCGTCGCCGGCCTGCGCCCACACCTGGTCACGCAGGAAGTCCGTGTCCTCGGACTTGATGTTGTTCGTGCCGTCCTTGAAGCCGAACAGGTTCCGCGGCGTCTGCTGCGTGCGCGAGGTCGACGAGCTGCGGCCGAAACCGAGCTGCGACCAGCGGACCTCGGTGACGCCGAAGCCGAGCCGCACCAGGTTGCGCACCGCGTGCACCGCGACCTGCGGGTCGTCGGCGCAGGCCTGGATGCACAGGTCGCCGCCGCTGCGCGTGGGGTCGAGCTTGTCCTTCGGGAACAGCGGCAGGTCGATCAGCTGGGCCGGGCGCTTCGCGGCCAGGCCGAACCGGTCGTCGAACAGCGACGGCCCGAAGCCGATGGTCAGTGTCAGGTTCGACGCCGGCAGGTCGAGCGCCTCGCCGGTGTCGCCCGGCGGGGCGTAGGACCCGCCGTCGATCGCGCCGCCGGGGACGACCTCCTGACCGGTGGTCATCCGCCGCGCGGCCTCGGTCCACTTCTTCAGCAGCTCCTGCAGCTTCGCGCGGTCCTTCGTCTGGACGTCCAGGGCGGCGAAGTGCAGGTTGGCCTGGGTCGGGGTGACGATCCCGGCCTGGTGTTCGCCATGGAAGTCCACGGTGGTGGTCGCCGCGTGCGCGTCGCCGGAGGTGGCCTTGTCGATGCCGATCCCGGCGGCCGCGCCCGCGCCGGCGAGCGCGACGCCCGCTCCCGCCAGGCCGAACAGCTTCCGGCGGGAGACTGTGTTTCCTCCGGGGGTCGAACCCCCGGACCCCCGCTCAGGGGGCTCCGCCCCCTGAGAACCCCCAAAAGCAGTCATTTGGACACCACCTCCGCGACCTTGCTCAGCGGCTCGGCCAGGCCGTCGACGGCCGAAGCGAACTCCTTGACCTGGTCCTGCGAAAGCTCGTTGTAGTACTTGAAGCCGTCGCCGACCCGCGTTTTGTCCAGCAGCCCCTGGACGTTCGCGAACTCCTTGTCCAAAGTGGCCACAAGCGGGGCGTTGCCCTGCTCGAGAATCGGCCGCAGTGCGGTGATCGCGCCCTTCGAACCGTCCAAATTGGCCTGGAAGTCCCAGAGGTCGGTGTGCGAGAAGGTCTCCTCCTCGCCGGTGATCTTGCCGGTGGCGACCTCGTCGAGCAGCTCCTTGGCGCCGTTGGCCAGGTCGAGCGCGGTCAGCTCGAGCGTCTTGGTCTTGGCGACCAGGTCCTTGACGTCGGCGAGCAGCTTGTCCGCGATCTGCGGGCTGTCGGCCTGCAGGCCGGACTTGTAGAGGTCCTTCTCCAGCCGGTGGAACCCGGTGAACTGCTGGCCCGCCTGCAGATCGGCCTCGCGCACGTCGATGGCCGGGTCGAGGTCGCCGAACTTCTCGGCCACCGGCTCGATGCGCTCGTAGTAGACGCGGGTGCGGGCGTAGGCCGCCTTGGCCTCGTCCACCTTGCCAGCCTTGACGAGGTCGACGAACTTCGCCGTCTCCTCTTCGAGCGCGGTGGTGTTGTTGCCGATGTAGTCCGCGTAGCTCTTCGTCGCCTGCGCCTTCAGCGCGTTGGCGTTGTTCTGCTTCGCCGCGCCACCGGTGACGGTGAAGTCGCTGCGGATGCCGTTGCCCGCCATGCCGGGCTTGCACGCGGCCTGGTACTTGCCCGCGTTCGCCACCTCGACGATCAGCCGCCGGTTCAGTCCGGGCGCGATGTTCTCGACCTCGCCCATGATCCGGTCACCCTCGGCGTAGAGGTAGAACTCGGTGACCTTGCTGCCCTTGTTGGTGATCTCGAAGGTCAGGTTGCCCGCGTTCGCGGTGGTCGTGGAGACGGTGCACGCGGTGTCCGTCGCCTCGACCTTGATCGGGCCACCGGCGGCGGTGTCGCTCGAAGAGCCCTTGGAGTCGCAGGCGGTGAGGGCGAGCAGCGCGGCTGTGCCGGCCGCCAGAGCCAGCGGGATTCGGTGGGACAGAGCCACGTTCACTCCTTCGAGGCGACCGCGGCGGCGGGCGCCGGCGCGGTCTTCTTCTTGGTGGGCTTGAGGAAGAGCGGCAGCACGACGACGACGTACGCGAGCCAGGCGACGGCCTGCAGCACGGTCGTCTGCTGCGAGTAGTTGAAGATCCCCTTCAGCAGCGCGCCGTACCAGGACGTCTCCGGCAGCGTCGCCGACGCGTCGAACGCCAGGGTGGTGATGCCGGGCAGGAACCCGGCCTCCTGCAGGTCGTGCAGGCCGTAGCCGAGGACGCCGGCCGCGACGAACACCAGCAGCACGCCGGTGATCATGAAGAACTTCGTCAGGTTGAACCGGACCGCGCCGCGGTAGAGCAGGTACGCCAGCACGACCGCGAGCGCGATCCCGATGGCGAAGCCGATCAGCGGCTGCACGGTGTCCGACTGTGCCGCCTGGACGGTCGAGTAGAAGAAGACGGCGGTTTCGAGGCCTTCGCGGCCGACGGCGAGGAAGGACAGCAGCAGCACGGCCAGCGGGCCGACGTCCAGCGCCTGGTCCATCTTGCCGCGCAGTTCGGCGGCGATGCTCTTGGCCGCCTTGCGCATCCAGAAGATCATCGCGGTGACGAACGCGACGGCGACGATCGAGAGGCTGCCGCCGAGCAG
Organism: uncultured Actinomycetota bacterium; assembly: GCA_963762765.1. Lineage (GTDB taxonomy): Bacteria > Actinomycetota > Actinomycetes > Mycobacteriales > Pseudonocardiaceae > Amycolatopsis. The sequence goes on along the minus strand of CAVXMR010000023.1, from coordinate 45,290 downwards.
CTCCTGATGCTCGAAGCTCAGCTGCGCGGTCGTGTACGTCAGCACCGCTCCGACCGCCACCGAGAGCAGCACCGCGGCGCCGACGCCCGGCCACACCCAGCGCAGCGCCGCGCGCCGGTCGGTCTTCACGAGGAAGGCGACCAGGATGCTGACGACGAGCGCGGCTTCGAGGCCTTCGCGCAAGCCGATCAGCGCGCTCGAAAACAGCACCGTTCCGCCTCCTTGGCTCATGGGGGTTCGTGACGGTTTTAGGTAAGGCTCACCTGTAAGTCCAGCGAGCGTACGCCCGACGGACCGCGACAAAACGGGTGAAAGGGACTTCTTACGCGAGTTAGGTTAGGATAACCGCAGGTCAGCGGCTCGAAGGTCGACTGCATAACAAATTGTGTGATGTCGCAGGCAGCGGGCATCTTTTAACTGTCCGCTTGCCTGGTCAGGCGCCCGGGGTCCCTCTTGAGTGGCTCCGTAACCTGATCGGGTGGCCGATACCGCTCAGTCGACCGTCTCGCCCCCGCCCGCGTCGCCGCCCAAGCGGTTCGTCGGCCGGATCGTGCTGTCGCTGGGGCTGGTGCTCACCGGCGTGATCCTGGTCCTCACGATCGGGGTCCGGCCCCCGGAGACCCCGGCCGTCCCGCCGCCGGCACCCGCGCTCGACGTCCCGGACGAGCAGCGCCCGGCGCCGGGCGCGTCGGCCCCGCGGGCCGGACTCGCGGCGCCGGTCGACCGGCCGCAGGTGTCCGACCAGGCCGAGCTGGACGCATGGGCCGCGCGGGTCGCGGCCAAGACGGGCCTGCCGTCGCGCGTGCTCGCCGCGTACGGCCGGGCGGAGATGTGGATGCGGCGCCAGAAGGCGACGTGCCACCTGTCCTGGGCGACGCTCGCGGGCATCGTCCGGGTCGAGTCGGACCGCGCGAAGTTCGACCTCGCGTCGATCGGCGCGGACGGCCGTCTCGCGGCGCGTGTCGTGGGGCCGGTCCTCGACGGGTCGGCGGGCACCCAGGCCGTCCACGACACCGATGGCGGCAAGCTCGACGGCGACAAGAAGTGGGACCACGCGATCGGCCCGCTGCAGTTCCTGCCCGCGACGTGGCAGAAGTACCACGAGCGGGCCAACGGGGACGGCGGCACGCCCGATCCGCAGAACATCGACGACGCGGCCTTCACGGCGGCGCGGTACCTGTGTTCCGGTGGGGACGATCTCGGGGCGCCCGCGGGCTGGTGGCGGGCGGTGCTGTTCTACAACTCGGCCGTCACGTACGGCCAAGACGTCTTCGGCAGTGCGGACACCTATGCGGCGGAGAGCGTCGCGCCTTAATGCGTGGTCACGTTGTCGTCGAGGTCGGCGAGCAGCGGCGTGACCGCCATCAGCACCAGCAGCAGCAGGCCCGCGTAGGCGCCCAGCGTTGCGATCATTTCGGTTCCTCCCGGTTCGTCCTGCATCCAGGATCGCCCGGGAGGAGGGGGCAGCGGATCGGCCGACGGGCCCGGCCGGGTCGGCCGAACGGCCGGTTTCGGAGTAGGGCTTTCGGCCCTGGTGGGAAGGACTCGTGAGCGTTCCGGGCGGTTAGAACCGCCCGGAACGCTCACGAGACCTAGACGTCCCGCAGGGCGATCCGGGCCTTGACCTCGCTGATCGCTTCCAGGTACTCGGGCACCGGGTTCATCGCCGAGGCCATCCGCAGCTGCGCGAGCGCCTCGGCGAACCGGCCGAGGCGCTGCAGGGTCCGGCCGAGGATGAACCGGGCGTAGTGATCGGTCGGATCCAGCTCCAGGACCCGGATGAACGCGCGTTCGGCGCGGCGCAGCTGGGCGGAGTGGAAGTACGCGCGCCCGGCCAGCAGATGCACCGACGGCTTGTCGGTTTCCTCGTCCAGCAGGGGTTCCAGCGCCTTGAGCGCGTCGAGCGGACGGCGCTGGTCCACCAGGTCCTCGGCCTGTCGGAAGGCATGGAACCGAGCCTCGCCGGAGGGCTCGGGAGCAGGTGCGGCATCCGTCATGGTCGCTCCCACGTTACCCCGTCAGGAGGGGGAATCTCGACCGCTGAAACCGGCGTGATGGACTGTGCCGCCATGAGCAGCGGTTACCTCGGACTCGCGCCGTACCTGTACTACAGCGACGCCACGGCGGCGCTCGCCTGGCTGACCAGGGTCTTCGGGTTCACCGAGGAGGTCCGCTACTGCGACGGCTCCGGCGAGGTCTTCCAGGCGAGGCTGAAAGCCGGCGACGCGCCGATCCTGATCGCCGACGTCGACCCTGGCTACTGGGCGGCCAAGGGCGTCGAAGGGCCCGTCGGCCAGTTGACCATCGTCTACGTCGAGGACGTCGACGCCCAGTACGCGCGCGTCTCGGCCGCGCTGGGCGAGGAAGGCGAGCTCGAGCCGCCACAGGACCAGCCCTACGGCGCGCGCGTGTTCACCGTCGCCGACCTGGGCGGGAACAGCTGGACCTTCTGGCAGCAGACTTCGGAGGTCGTCGAGCTACCGCCGGGCTGGAGTGCGGTCCGCGCGGGCGAGTGAGTACCGGCCGTGCCTCCAACGGGTGAACTGCGCCGACGGCTAGGCTGGGCGCGTCACCACCGCCGACGCACTCTTCCCCGCGGAGGCGGCGTTCAACACAGGCACGACGCACCGAGGAGCATGGCGTGGCTCTCATCGAGCAGGTAGGCGCGCGCGAAATTCTGGACTCGCGCGGCAACCCGACGGTTGAAGTGGAGGTGGCTCTCGACGACGGCACGCTGGCGCGGGCCGCGGTCCCGTCGGGGGCGTCCACCGGCGAGCACGAAGCCGTCGAGCTGCGCGACGGCGACACCGGCCGCTACAACGGCAAGGGCGTCGAGCGCGCCGTCGCCGCGGTGCTGGACGAGCTCGGCCCGGAGATGGTCGGCATCGAGGCCGTCGACCAGCGGATCGTCGACCAGAAGCTGGTCGACCTCGACGGCACGCCGTCGAAGTCCCGCCTCGGCGCGAACGCCATCCTCGGCGTCTCGCTGGCCGTCGCGAAGGCCGCCGCCGAGTCGGCCGAGCTGGAGCTCTTCCGCTACCTGGGCGGGCCGAACGCGCACGTGCTGCCGGTCCCGATGCTGAACATCCTCAACGGCGGTTCGCACGCGGACAGCAACGTCGACATCCAGGAGTTCATGATCGCGCCGATCGGCGCGGAGACCTTCCGCGAGGCGCTGCGCTGGGGCGCGGAGGTCTACCACTCGCTGAAGTCCGTGCTCAAGGGCCGCGGCCTCGCCACCGGCCTCGGCGACGAAGGCGGCTTCGCGCCCAACCTCGCGAACAACCGCGAAGCGCTCGACCTGATCCTTCAGGCCATCGAGAAGGCCGGGTACACCCCGGGCCGCGACGTCGCGCTCGCGCTCGACGTCGCCGCGACGGAGTTCTTCGCCGACGGCGCGTACACCTTCGAGGGCAGCAAGAAGAGCGCGGAGCAGATGTCGGCGTACTACGCCGAACTGATCCGCGACTACCCGATGGTCTCCATCGAGGACCCGCTGAGCGAGGACGACTGGGACGGCTGGGTCACGCTGACCGCCGACGTCGGCGACAAGGTCCAGATCGTCGGCGACGACCTGTTCGTCACCAACCCGGACCGGCTCGAGGAGGGCATCACCCGCCGCGCCGCCAACGCGCTGCTGGTGAAGGTCAACCAGATCGGCACCCTGTCCGAGACGCTCGACGCGATCTCGCTGGCCACCTCGTTCGGCTACAAGTCGATGATGAGCCACCGTTCCGGCGAGACCGAGGACACCTTCATCGCGGACCTGGCGGTCGCCACCGGCGTCGGCCAGATCAAGACCGGTGCCCCGGCCCGCGGCGAGCGCATCGCCAAGTACAACCAGCTGCTGCGCATCGAGGAGACCCTCGGTGACGCCGCCCGCTACGCCGGCGAGCTGGCCTTCCCGCGGTTCAGCGCCGAGGGCTGAGTCCAACCATGGCCGACCGGGGGAGGCAACGCAGCCGTCGCGGCGGCCGCGCCGACGGCGGCGGGTCCTCACGGGCCCGTCGTCCCGAGGCGGCGCGCCGTCGTCCGGCCGACGCAGAAACGCGGCGGGCGCGGCTTCGCCGTGGCCTTGCGGCGACGCGGGCGTCGGGCGCGGCGAAGGTGCTCGGCATGTCCACCACCCGCCGCGCGGCGGTGGTGGCGATCGTGGTGTGCGCGCTGGCGTTCACCATCGCCGTGCCCCTGCGCACGTACCTCTCCCAGCGGACCGAGGTCAAGGACGAGCAGGCCCAGCAGGCCCTGTTGCAGGCGCAGGTCGCTGAGCTCGAAGGCCGCAAGGCCGAGCTCAGCGACCCCGCGCAGATCGAGGCGGAGGCGCGTCGCCGCCTTCGCTACGTGAAGCCGGGCGAGACGCCGTACATGGTGCAGCTGCCCGAGGACAAGGTGCCGGACCAGGCGCCGCAGCAGGGACAGCAGCAGGTCCAGGACGGTTCCTGGTACGACAAGCTCTGGGACCAGGTCTCCGGCGGCTGAAGGGACTTCCTCTCGTGAGCCGTGATGAAGGGACTTTCCTCTCACCAGACGCGAGGAAAGTCCCCTTCAGCCCACGCATTAGCCTGGGCAGCGTGAGCAGTACTGAACACCGGTTCGAACCCGTTTCCGAGGCCGACCGCGAGATCATCGCCGAACAGCTTGGCCGTCCGCCCCGCGCGCTGCGTGCCGTCGCCGCGCGCTGCCCGAGCGGGCACCCGTCGGTCGTCCAGACCAGCCCGCGGCTGGAGAACGGCACGCCGTTCCCGACGCTGTACTACCTGACCTGCCCCCGGCTGACCTCGATGGTCGGCACGCTGGAGGCGTCCGGGCTGATGAAGGAGATGACCGACCGGCTGGCCGAGGACGCCGAGCTGGCCGCGCACTACCAGCGCACCCACGAGCGCTACCTCGCCGAGCGCGACGCGATCGAGCCGCTCGGCCACCAGGTCACCGCCGGTGGGATGCCCGGCCGGGTCAAGTGCCTGCACGTGCACCTCGCGCACTCGCTCGCGGCCGGCCCCGGCGTGAACCCCTTCGGCGACGAGACGCTCGCGCTGGTCAGGGCCAACGGGTGGCCGTCAGGCGACTGCGCGGAGTAACACTCGCGACGCTCGGACAGATACCTGGGCTGGGTGAGCAGATATCCGCCGAAAGAGCGTTTCCCGACTCTCGATGGGGTGAAACGCGGGCCTCGATAGGGCAGGCTGGGTGCCGGTGGGTTTGTGGGTGAGCCGGGAGGGTTTGAGTCATGCGCGTGCGGCGAGTGCCCGACGCGGTCGGCGGGTACGCCCGAAGACTCGGCGCACGCCACCGGACCGTCCTGGCCATCGCCGGCGGGATTCTCGCCATCCTCCCCGCGGTCGCGGCCGGCGGCGGCACCATCGGCTGGATCCTCGGCGGCCCCGGTCCGCACTCCCGCGACGCGACGCTCGGCGGCGGCTACGACCCGGTGAAGTCCGACGCGCAGCAGATCGCCGTCGACGGCACGCTGCCCGGCGCGGTCGCCCCCCTGCCGCTGCCCGCCTACGAACTTCCCGACGGCCCGCTCGGCATCCCCGCCACCGCGCTCGCCGCGTACCACGGCGCGGCCGGCATCCTGGCCAAAGAACTGCCCGCCTGCCACATCGACTGGGCGCTGATCGCCAGCATCGGCCGGATCGAGTCGAACCACGCGCGCGGCGGATATGTGGACAGTCGCGGCACGACGCTCGAGCCGATCCTCGGCCCGGAGCTCAACGGCCAGGGCGGGTTCGCCGCTATCCCGGACACCGACCAGGGCCTGCTCGACACCGACGTGGTCTGGGATCGGGCGGTCGGCCCGACGCAGTTCATCCCGTCGACGTGGCGCGCCTACGCCTCCGACGGCAACGGCGACAACGTCTCCGACCCGAACAACATCTACGACGCGGCGCTCGCGACCGGCCGCTACCTCTGCTCCGGCGGCTTCGACCTGGCGAACCCGGACCAGCTGCGCGGCGCGATCTACCGCTACAACAACTCCGACGTCTACGTGAACACGGTGATCCTCTGGGCCGACGCGTACCGCAACGGCTTCATGCAGATCCCGGACAGCACGATCCCGATCGGCGCGCCCAACGCGGCCGCCGGGCCGCCGATCCCCGCGATCCCGCCGCCCCCGGTCCCCCCGGTGACGACCACCCCGACCACGCCGACGTCGAACAAGCCAACGACGCCGGCCAAGCCTTGCACGACGCCGACGTCGACCTCGGTGACCAACACCACGACGACGGTGATCGAGACGACGGCACCTTCGCCGCCGGCCGGCACGACGTCGAAGCCGACCACGACTACGCCGCCGACTCCGGCGACGCCGACCTGTGCCACCCCGGTCGTCGTCCCGTCCACCAGCGTCACGATCACGACCATCACGCCGCCGACCACCACCCCGTGAGACCCCGCGCTTTCCCGTGAAAGCGCGGGTTCCGGAGAGCCCGGCGGCGCCGGTTAGGGTGAGTGCATGCCTCGTGTTGCCGCCATCGACTGTGGGACCAACTCCATCCGCCTGCTCGTCGCCGAGCTGACCCCGCGCCACGACGGCACGGTGGACCTGCGCGACCTGCATCGCGAGATGCGGATCGTGCGCCTCGGCCAGGGCGTCGACGCCACCGGCAGGCTCGCCCCGGAGGCGCTCGAGCGCACCAGGGCCGCGCTGGCCGACTACACCGTCGCCGCGCGGCGCAAGGGCGTGGAGAAGGTCCGCATGGTCGCGACCTCGGCGACGCGCGACGCGTCCAACCGCGACGAGTTCTTCGCCATGACCCGTGAGGTGCTCGGCACCGAGGCTGAGGTCATCAGCGGCGACGAAGAGGCCCGGCTGTCCTTCACCGGCGCCGTCGGCGAGCAGGATCCCGACGACGGCCCCTTCGTCGTGGTGGACGTCGGCGGCGGCTCCACCGAGCTCGTCCTGGGCACCTGGGACGGCCGCCAGGCCGAGGTCATCGCCGCGAAATCGGTTGACATCGGCTGCGTGCGGATCACCGAGCGTGCGCTCAAGAGCGACCCGCCCACCGCCGAGGAGATCGCCACTGCGCGCGAGCTCGCCGCGAAGATCCTCACCGAGGCCTTCGACGTCGTGGACGTCAGCCAGGCCAAGACGTGGATCGGCGTCGCCGGCACCGTCACGACACTCTCCGCGGTGGCGCTGGAGCTCCCCGAGTACGACAGCGAGCGCGTCCACCTCTCGCGGCTGTCTCCCGCGGACATCGACCACCTGGCCGGGAAGCTGCTGGCGGCCGATCACGCCACCCGCGCGGCGAACCCGGTCATCCACCCCGGCCGGGTCGACGTGATCGGCGGCGGCGCGGTCATCGTCGGGACCTTGTCCGAGCTGCTCGCGGCCCGGGGCGGGCCTTCGGAGCTCGTGATCAGCGAACACGACATTTTGGACGGTATTGCCCTTTCGCTCGCCTGAAAGGGCTTACCGCATAACGGAAACGCTCCACCCGAACCCTCGGTGAGCGCTTGATAACCTGCCGTCCGCACTACTCCATTCGGAGTACACGAGTACCTACCAACGTTGTGCTCTAACTGGGTGGACATCCCAGCTGTCACCCTTTTGCAACATCGGTGTCCTGTGATCGCCTAAACCGCCCCCGCTAGCGTGCGTCTCACCTTTCGGACAGACCGAAGTTGGAGGGGAAAATCATGCGTCGTTCGCGCAGGCTCTGGGGAACCACCGTGGTGGTGACGAGCTTGGCACTGGTGTTGGCCGCCTGTGGCGGTTCCGGAAACACCAAGACCGGCACCGGTGAGGCCGACCCGAACGGCACGGTGACCGTGTACGGGACTGAGCCGGAAAACTCGCTCATCCCCACGAACACCAACGAGCTCGGCGGGACCAAGGCGGTCCAGCCGATGTTCGCCACGCTGGTCGGGTTCAAGGGTGCGGACGCCCAGCCGTTCAACCTGATGGCGGACTCGATCACGACGTCGGACTCCAAGGTCTACGACATCAAGATCAAGCAGGGCTGGAAGTTCCACGACGGCACCGAGGTGAAGGCGCACAACTTCGTCGATGCCTGGAACTACGGCGCCTACGCGCCCAACGGCCAGCTGAACACGGACTTCTACTCGAACATCCAGGGGTACACCGACGTACACCCCGAGGACAAGAACGCCAAGCCCACCACGGACAAGATGTCCGGCCTGGTGGTCAAGGGCGACTACGAGTTCCAGGCCACGTTGAGCGCGCCGTTCTCGGTCTTCTCGATCAAGATCGGCTACACCGCGTTCGCGCCGCTGCCGGACGCGTTCTTCAAGGACCCCAAGGGTTTCGAAGCGCACCCGATCGGCAACGGCCCGCTGAAGTTCGTGTCGCGCACGCCGAACCAGGACATCAAGCTCACCCGCAACGATGACTACAAGGGTGACGACAAGGTCAAGTTCAAGGACCTGGACATCAAGATCTACGCCAGCGCGGAGACCGGATACCAGGACCTGCTTTCGGGCAAGCTCGACTTCATGGAGCTGCTGCCGCCGTCGGCGCTGGCGGGCGGGAAGTACAAGAACGACCTGAAGGACAACCTGGTCGTCGGCCACCTGCTCGGGATCAGCACCATCGCCGTGCCGTACTACGTGCCCGGGTACAACAACCCGGACCTGCGCAAGGCGATCTCGATGGCGATCGACCGCGAGACCATCACCAAGACGGTCATGAACGACACCTACGTGCCCGCGGACGGCTACATCTCCCAGGGCATCCCCGGTGCGCGGCCCGGTGTCTGCGAGTTCTGCAAGTTCGACCCGGCCAAGGCCAAGGACTTCTTCCAGAAGTCCGGCTTCACCGGCAAGCTGACCATCGCCTCGAATGCCGACGGTGGCCGCAAGGAGCCGCTGGTGGCCGCCTGCAACAGCATCACCAAGACCCTCGGGGTGCAGTGCGACTTCGTGCCCGCCACCGACTTCGGCCAGTGGCGCGCCATCGTCAACGGCAAGAAGCTCACCGGGATGGGCCGTTCGGACTGGTCCGCGGACTATCCGTCCATCGAGGACTTCCTGAACCCGATCTACAAGACCGGTGGCTCCTCGAACGACTCGAACTACTCCAACCCGGCGGTCGACCAGATCCTGGCTCAGGCCGACTCGACGGCGGACAAGGACGCCGCGGTGAAGCTGTACCAGCAGGCCGAGGACCTGATCGCGAAGGACCTGCCCTCGATCCCGGTGTGGGACGAGAAGGGTGTCGCGGCGAAGTCGAAGAACCTGAAGAGCGTGGGCCTCGACTTCCGCCGGATGGCCGACTACCCGTCCATCGAGGTTCTCAAGAAGTAACGCGCTGACTCACCGTTCCCACCACTACGGACTCGTGAGCGTTCCGGGCGGTTCTAACCGCCCGGAACGCTCACGAGGCCCGGGCGCACGAGGACTCGAACAATGACGCGTTACGTCCTACGACGATTACTGCAGCTGATCCCGGTGTTCTTCGGCACCACGTTCCTGATCTACGTCCTGGTCTGGGCGGTGCCGGGCGACCCGTTCTCCGGCAAGTGCGGACAGGCCGCCTGCCCCCAGGCCTACATCGACAAGATGACCGAGCAGTTCCACCTCGGCGACAACATCTTCGTCCAGTACTTCAAGTACCTCGGCAGCCTGTTCACCGGCGACTGGGGCGAGACCTTCAACGGCAACTCGGTCGGCGAGCTGATCGGCAACGCCTACCCGACCACGCTCAAGCTCGCGCTCGTCGCGGTGATCATCGAGGCGATCATCGGGCTGTCCGCCGGTGTGCTGACCGGCTTGCGCGGCAAGGGTTTCCTGGACAACCTGGTGCTGGTCTCGACCACCTTCCTGATCTCGCTCCCGGTGTTCGTGACCGCGATCGTGCTGCAGCTGGTATTCGGCGGCAACGGCTTCGGCCTGATCGACGCCAGCGTCCCGGACGACCCCGGCATCACCGACCTGATCATCCCCGGCCTCGCGCTCGGCAGCCTGTCGATGGCTTACGTGGCCAGGCTTTCCCGGACGAGCATCGCCGAGAACCGGCACGCCGACTACGTCCGCACGGCGATCGCGAAGGGCCAGCCGAACAGCCGCGTCGTCGGCGTGCACCTGCTGCGCAACTCGGTGATCCCGGTGCTGACCTTCCTCGGCACCGACCTCGGCGCGCTGATGGGCGGCGCGATCGTCACCGAGGGCGTGTTCAACATCAACGGCCTCGGTGGGCTCATCTTCCGTGGCATCCAGAACCGCGAGAGCGCCACCGTCGTCGGTGTCGTCGTCCTGCTGGTGCTGGTGTACCTGCTGATGAGCCTGATCGTCGACCTGCTATACGCCGTTCTCGACCCGAGGATCCGCTATGACTGACCCGAATCTCGTCGGTGGCGGCGGGGTCGACGCGGCCGAGCTGAGCCGCGTCGACGACTCCGCCACCGAAACTCGCAGGCCCCGCAGCCTCTGGAGCGACGCCTGGCGCCAGCTGCGCCGCAAGCCGACGTTCGTGATCTCCGCGGCGATCATCCTGCTGATGGTCGTGATCGCGATCTTCCCGCAGTGGTTCAGTTCGCGCGGGCCCGGCTACAACGACCTGGCGCACCAGCACGAAGGCCCGTCGGCCGACGCCTGGTTCGGCTACGACAACCAGGGCCAGGACGTCTACGCCAGGACGATCTACGGCACACGGGCTTCCCTGCTGGTGGGCGTCTTCTCGACGCTGCTGACCGTCCTTTTCGGAGCGTTGGTCGGGATCCTGGCCGGCTACTACGGCCGGATCGTGGACAGCCTGCTGTCGCGCTTCGGCGACATCTTCGCCGGCCTGCCGTTCGTGCTGGGCGCGATCGTCATCCTGACCACGTTCAACGCACCCGGCACCAACCCCGGCGCGGTCACCATCATCGTGCAGGTGGTGTGCTCGATCGCGGCGCTGAGCTGGCCGGTCGCGATGCGCATCATGCGCTCGGCGACGCTGGTGGCCAAGCAGCTCGACTACGTCAAGGCCGCGCGCGGCCTCGGCGCCAGCACCCCGCGGATCATCTTCCGGCACCTGCTGCCGAACACGATCGCGCCGGTGCTGGTGTACGCGACGATCGCGCTCGGCGCGTTCATCGGGGCCGAGGCGACGCTGGCGTATCTCGGCATCGGCGTCCGGCCGCCGGTCATCTCGTGGGGCGTGCTGATCAGCGACTCGCGCGACTACTTCCAGGTCGACCCGCACATGCTGTTGTTCCCCGGTGCTTTCGTCACCGTCACCGTGCTCGCCTTCGTCATGCTGGGTGACGGCATCCGCGACGCGCTCGACCCGAAATCGAGGTAGTGCAAGTGTCTTCAGCCTTGGACAACGAGCTGCTGCTCGAAGTCGAGGACCTGCACGTCGAATTCCGCACCTCGGAAGGCGTGGCCAAGGTGCTCAACGGCGTCAGCTATTCGGTGCATGCCGGGGAAACCCTTGCCGTGCTGGGTGAATCCGGCTCTGGCAAGAGCGTCACCGCGCAGACCGTGATGGGGATCCTCGACATCCCGCCGGGCGTGATCACCGGCGGGGCCATTCGCTATCGCGGTGAGGAACTGCTGGCCGCGACCGAGGACCGGCGCCGCGAGATCCGTGGCAGCGAGATCGCGATGATCTTCCAGGACGCGCTGTCCGCGCTGAACCCGGTGTTCACCGTCGGGTTCCAGATCGAGGAGCAGCTGCGCGTCCGGCTCGGGATGTCCAAACAGGACGCTCGCAAGCGCGCGATCGAGCTGCTGGACATCGTGCGGATTCCCGCGGCGGCGCGCCGGATCAAGGACTATCCGCACCAGTTCTCCGGCGGGATGCGGCAACGCGCGATGATCGCGATGTCGCTGGCGCTCGACCCGGACCTGCTGATCGCCGACGAGCCGACCACCGCGCTCGACGTCACCGTGCAGGCCCAGATCATGGACCTGCTGGCCGAGATCCAGGCCGAGCGCAAGATGGGGCTGGTCCTCATCACGCACGACCTGGGCGTGGTCGCGGAGGTCGCCGACCGGATCGCGGTGATGTACGCGGGCCGGATCGTCGAGCAGGCCGAAGTCGGCGAGCTGTTTCGTTCGCCGGGCCATCCCTACACCGCGGCACTGATGGATTCCCTGCCGAGGCTGGACCTCAAAGGACAGACGCTGGAAACGATCAAGGGCCTGCCGCCCAGCCTGCTGAACATCCCGCCGGGCTGCCCGTTCCATCCGCGGTGCAAACGCGCCGAGGCGCGCTGTGCGACGGATGTGCCGCCGCAGCACCATCTCGGCTTCGGCCGGGTCAGCGCGTGCCACTTCGCCGAAGAGGTGGTGAGCAGCCGTGGTTGAGCCGATCCTGAGTGTGCAGAACCTGGTGAAGCACTTCCCGGTGCGGACCGGGATCCTGTTCAAGCGCACCATCGGGCAGGTGAAGGCGGTCGACGGCGTCTCCTTCGATCTCATGCCGGGGGAAACCCTGGGTGTGGTGGGGGAATCCGGCTGCGGAAAGTCCACATTGGCCCAGGTGCTGATGCGGCTGGAGGAGCCGACGGCGGGCACGGCGACGTTCGAGGGCCGCGACATCTTCGCCTTGCGCGGCAGCGAGTTGCGGCGGCTGCGGCGTGAGATCCAGATCGTGCTGCAGGACCCGTACACCTCGCTGAACCCGCGGATGACCGTCGGTGACATCGTCGGCGAGCCGTTCGAGATCCACCGGGAGGTCGCGCCCAAGGGGTCGCGCTCGGGGAAGGTGCGCGAGCTGCTGGAGGTGGTCGGGCTCAACCCCGAGCACCTCAACCGGTACCCGCACCAGTTCTCCGGTGGGCAGCGCCAGCGCATCGGCATCGCGCGGGCGCTGGCGTTGCGGCCCAAGGTGATCATCTGCGACGAGCCGGTGTCCGCATTGGACGTCTCGATCCAGGCGCAGGTGATGAACCTGCTCGGCGATCTGCAGGGCGAGTTCGGACTGTCCTATGTGTTCATCGCGCACGACCTTTCGGTCGTGCGACACCTGTCCAGCCGGGTCGCGGTGATGTACCTCGGCAAGATCGTCGAGATCGGCACCGACGAAGAGATCTACGAGCGGCCGTCGCACCCGTACACCCAGGCGCTGCTGTCGGCGGTACCGGTCGCGGACCCGTCGGTCCGCGGGCAGCGTCAGGTGATCCGGCTCGAGGGTGATGTGCCGAGCCCGCTGGATCCGCCGTCGGGCTGCCGGTTCCGCACGCGCTGCTGGAAGGCGCAGGACCTCTGTGCGGAGGAAGAACCCCTGCTCGAGCCGCGGACGGACGGCCACTTGTCAGCATGTCACTACGCCGAGCAGAAGTCGGTGGTTCCTTAACGTTCTTTCGGCCGTTGTAAACCGGTCATTTCGGTAAGTACGGTGCAAGCGTCGTTTTTCCGAGGAGGAAACGTGAAAAGACCCAGGCTTCTCGCAGCAACGCTGGCTTTCCCGCTCATCGGCGCGATCGCCGGCTTCGCTGTTCCTGCCGCGTCGGCGCAACCCGCGCTGGCCGGCCCCGCCACCGAATTCACGGTGCTGGCCAAGGACACCCAGAGCATCGCCGCGGCCCAGAAGGCCATCCGTGACGCGGGTGGCACGGTCCTCGAGACCAACACCGCCGTCGGCCTGATCACCGCCAGCGCGCCCGCCACCGGTTTCACCGAGCGTGTCGCTTCGAGCCGTTCCGTGTACGGCACGGCCAAGGCGAAGTCGATCGGCCAGGCGCCCAAGGGCGGCGTCAAGGCCAAGCCGAACGCGATCGAGAGCGAAGGGCGCGCCGCCGCGGCGGCGAAGAAGCCGGCGGCCTCGACCGCGGGCGCGGACCCGCTCGACGGTCAGCTCTGGGGTCAGAAGGCGGTCCGCGCGGACCTTGCGCACACGAAGCAGGCGGGTGACAAGCGCGTCAAGGTCGGCGTCATCGACACCGGCGTCGACGGCACGCACCCGGACATCGCGCCGAACTTCGACCTGGCCGACTCCCGCAACTTCACCAAGGACATCCCGACCGACGTCACCGGCGCGGTCGTGGACGGGCCGTGCGAGTTCCGGGGCTGCGTCGACCCGGCCGGATACGACGACAACGGCCACGGCACGCACGTGGCGGGCACCATCGCGGCCGCGGCGAACGGCTTCGGCGTCTCGGGCGTCGCGCCGAACGTGACGCTCGTGAGCATCCGCGCCGGCCAGGACTCGGGCTTCTTCTTCCTGCAGCCGACCGTCGACGCGCTGACCTACGCAGGCGACGCGGGCATCGACGTGATCAACATGTCGTTCTACACCGACCCGTGGCTGTACAACTGCACGGCGAACCCCGCGGACTCGCCCGCCGAGCGGGCCGAGCAGCGCACCGTCATCGAGGCGACCTCGCGCGCACTGAACTACGCGTACCGTCACGGCGTCACGTCCGTCGTGTCGTTGGGCAACCAGCACACCGACCTCGGTGCGCCGCAGCCCGACACGACGAGCCCGGACTTCCCGGCCAGCTCGACGCACGCGCGCACGATCGACAACGCGACCTGCCTGAGCCTGCCGGTCGAGGGCCCGCACACCATCGGCGTCAGCTCGTTCGGGCCGTCGCAGGCGAAGGCGGACTACTCGAACTACGGCCTCGAGCAGATCTCGGTTTCCGCGCCGGGCGGCTACTTCCGCGACGGCTTCGGCACTCCGTGGTTCCGCACACTGGAGAACGAGATCCTCTCGACGTACCCGAAGAACGTCGGCGTCGCCGCCGGCAACATCGACGCGGCCGGCAACATCACGCCGGCCGGCGCCACGCTGGGCATCCAGAAGGCGACCGCGGCCGACGGCCGGGTCGGCTACTACCAGTGGCTGCAGGGCACGTCGATGGCGTCCCCGCACGCGACCGGTGTCGCGGCGCTGATCGTTTCGCAGTACGGCAAGGCATCTCACGGTGACTTCGGCCTGAGCCCGGACAAGGTCCAGCGTGTCCTCGAGGGCACGGCGTCGCCGATCGCCTGCCCGGTGCCGCGGACGGTCGACTACCTGAAGGAAGGCCGGGACGCCACGTTCACGGCGACGTGCGAAGGCGACGCGTCGTTCAACGGCTTCTACGGCCACGGCGCGGTCGACGCGTACGCCGCCGTCACCCATGGAGCCCCGTTCCTGAAGTAGGTTCTTTGGTCCGTGAAGGCCCCCTTACCGGCTCTGAGAGCCGGTAAGGGGGCCTTCACGGCTTTCCAGGGGCAACCTTGGACCGCGTTCGCGCGTGTGGGAGGGAGGGGGATGCGAATGAGGGAAACTCTGGGCGGGCCGACGCAGTACGAGGGTGTGTTGGCTCGCAAGTGGCTGGCCAAGCACGGCGTCCGGGTGAAATGGCCGACGCCGCTGATCGCCGTCCGGCTCGGCACGCGGCATCGGCCGGTCGGCCTGCGCCTCAGGTACTACGCGATCTTCGCGGTACTCGCCGTCGTCGGCGCGATCGGCTACCAAATGCTGCAGGAACTGCCCAATGTGCGTGGCAAGGACATGACCGAGAGCATCTCGGTCTTCTTCATCTATGTCGCGCTGCAACTGTCGATGTGGTGCACGTTCCGTCAGCTGGATCGCCGGACCGTGATCCGGCTGGAGCTCGAGGTCATGACCCCGCCCCGGCCGCCGTGGTGGAAGGTGCTCGGCGGGTGGTACCTCGCCGGGGTCGCGCTCACCTTCGGCGGTGGGGCCGCGCTGGGCATCGCCATGTTCGTGACGACCCCCAACCGGACCTACGCCTGGAGCTGGCTGGGCCTGCTCGCGATCGGCGCAGTTTCCACCGCGATCGTCCTGGCCGGCGTCCTGCGCGCTCCGCCCGTCGCGGACGACGAAGCCTCGACCGCGGTGGACCACCTGGTCCGGGCCGAGAACGCGGACGCCGCGTTCCCGGCGATGTTCGCCCTCCCGGTGCTGCTGGACCTGCTTTTCGAGAACCGCCAGCCGCACTCGTTCACCTGGCTGATGGCCGGGTACGTCGTCCTCAGCTTCGGTGTCCAGCTCGTGGCGTTCCTCGTTCACCGATATCGCAAGCTGCCTCCAGGCCAGTACGAGTTCCGCGTGGCGGAGGGTGCGAATTGAGTGCTGGGTCCCTGCGTGCGCGAGTCGAGGCGCTCCAGACAGACGAGGAAGTCGTTCTGGAGAAAATGCTCGAGGACGACGTCCACTTCATCCGGGCGTGGCGCGGGCCCGAAGGCGGCTACCTGATCGAGCACGGACGGCGGGCAGCCCTAGGGCGGCACCGGACGGCCGTGACGACGTCCGCGGCCGACGTCGTGGCCGCCCTCGACGGCTGGTCCCGGCAGAACTTCGCCTGGCGCTCGCGATTCGACTGGCCACGGGACAGGTGCTGTGAACGTCATACCAGGCCTGCCCCCGTGTCCCGGTTGCCGCTACCCTTCGACCGGCACTTCAGGTTCTGGAGCTACCGGATATCACATCCGGTGCTCATCCTGCGTTCGTGGAAGCGCGAGCCTGGGGAGGAAAACATCGAGATCACGTTCGACCACCCGATCGCACTGACTCTCGGCACCTCGTTCCTGCTCGAGGAAATCGCCTACGCCGACGAGGCCCAGTTCGACGAAATGGCCGAGCTGGGTGGGATTCAGCGGAAGAGCCGCCGCTTTCTGCACGTCCTGGCGCTGAAGCCGGTCGGGCTGGTGGCCTGTGCCGGATTGACCATCCGTTCCTACCGGGACGAGTGGGGCGTGGACAGCGAATCGACCCTCGTCGCGAGCGTGTGACGTGAACGAACTTCTTGCGATGGTGCTCGGGAAGAGTCCTTTTTTCGAGCTTCTGGACCACCTGAAGGCCCGAGCCGACGGTGAGCTCAGCGGATTCCAGTTCCTGGCCATGCTTCAGGTGGAGGCGGGGATCTCCTTCGTCAAGACCCGGGAGATCCTGGGGTACTTCGACAGGGGCTGGCAGCCGCTCGTCGAGCCCGAGGTGATCAACGAGCGCTGGGCCGCGATCCTGAACGAGGACACGGACCCGGTCTCGTGAGCGTTGCGGGCGGTTCTAACCGCCCGCAACGCTCACGAGCCCTTTTCCTCAGCCGAGGCCTACCGGTTCGAGGCGTCCTTGATGAACTTCGCCAGGTCCTTCGCCTGCTGCAGCCGCGTCGGCTCGTGGACGTACATCATGTGCCCGGCCGGGTAGTACGCCGTGTCGATGTTCTCCCGCAGTTCCTCCGGGATCTGCAGGTGCGCCAGCACATGCTCGGCCGCGAAGTACGCCGTCGCGCCGTCGTAGTGGCCGAACGCCACGTGCACCTTCAGGTGCGGGTTCGCGCGCATCGCCGAGCTGACCGAGTCCACAACGGACACCGAGCGGCCCTCGAAGTCCGAATAGGACCAAGCCTTGAAAGTGTCCTCCGAGATGATCTCGTAGGGCAGGTCGTTCTCGTATTTGAGTTCGGCGCGGACGTAGTGGTTGAACGCCGCCGAGTACGAGCCGATGACCCGCGAGATCGACGGGTCGTCGCTCATGTGCTCGCGGCCGCCGTCGGGCTCCCAGGACGTGAACCGGCCGTCCATCCGGCCGACCGCCAGGCCGCGGTCGCGCAGCAGCTCGGTGAAGTAGCGGACGTGCTCGATGCGCAGGTTCACCCGGTCCACATAGGACTCGCTCAGCCCGGTCAGCGAAGCCAGCGTCGCCACCGTGTCCGCGCGGTCCTGTGTGGACAGCCGGGCGCCGCGGCCGAGCGCCCAGGGGAGCTCCTTGGCGGCGAAGTCCTCGGCGTCGGCGAGCACGTCGTCGAGCGGACGCTCGCCATGCAAGCCGTGGTAGTGCGCGATCGCGGCGTACGTCGGCACGAACAGCGTGTAGGGCAGGTCGTTGCCCTCGGTGAAGTTCAGCGTGCCCATGTCCAAAACGGACGAGATGAGCAGCAGGCCGTTCAGGTAGAGCCCGTGTCGGTCCTGCAGGTGCGCCGCGAGCCCGGCCGCGCGCAGCGTGCCGTAGGACTCGCCGGCCAGGAACTTCGGCGAGAGCCACCGTTCGTGGCGCGAGACCCACAGCCGGATGATCTCGCCGACGGACTCGATGTCGCCCTTGTAGCTGTGGAACTCCTTCGACTCCTGGCCGCCGGCCACCCGCGAGTAGCCGGTCGACACCGGGTCGATGAACACCAGGTCGCTGTGCGCCAGCAGGGTTTCCGCGTTGTCCTCGAGCCCGTACGGCGGCGGCACCAGGTCGTCGACGTCGCCGGAGAGCACCCGCCGCGGCCCGAGCAACCCCATGTGCAGCCAGATGCTGGACGAACCGGGCCCACCGTTGAAGGCGAACGTCACCGGCCGCGTGCCCGGGTCGGCGTCGTCGAGGGTGTAGGAGGTGATGAAGACTTCCGCCTTCGCCTTCGGGCCCTCGGACTTGCCGTCCTTGACGACCTCCTTGCGCAGGACGATCCGCCCCGCTTTGGCCGTGTACGCGAGCTTGCGGCGCTTCACGGTGAGGGTGTGCTGCGTGGTGACGATGTCGTCGACCGGTTCAGCGGGGATTTCCGCTGCTTCGGGCGCCTTCTCGGGAGCCTCTTCGGGGGTGTCCGCCATGGACCCAACTTAGTTGGCCCGAGGTGAAGGCGCCGCTGTGGCAGGGTGAGTTCGTGCACATCGTGGATTGGCCGGCGACGGCCGCCGAGGCGCTCGCGGTCCAGGAGCGCCTCCGCGGGCTGGTCGACCGGGCTGACAGCTGCCCCGAGGTGCCGCCGACGGTCACCGGCTTGGACGTCGCCTACGACGAGGGCGACGGGATCACCGCCGCGGTCGTCACGCTGGACACGGCCGACCTGAGCGTGGTCGAGCAGCGGACGGTCCGCGCCGCCGCGACCTTCCCGTACGAACCCGGCCTGTTCGCCTTCCGCGAGCTGCCGCCGCTGCTGGCCGCACTGGACCTGCTCGACCACACTCCCGACGTTCTCGTCTGCGACGGCCACGGGCTCGCGCACCCGCGCCGGTTCGGTCTTGCGTGTCACCTCGGCGTCCTGACCGGTTTGCCCGCTTTCGGTGTCGGCAAGACCCGGTTCGTCGGCGAGCACGATGAGCCCGGACGCGCCCGGGGCTCGTCGACCCCGCTCGTCGACGACGGCGAAGTGGTCGGCGCGGTGCTGCGCACCCAGAATGACGTCAAACCGGTGTACGTCTCGACGGGCCACCGGATCGATCTGGACCACGCCGTCCGGCTGACCCTCGCGCTCGCTCCGAAGTTCCGGCTGCCGGAGACGACCCGGCTCGCCGACCAGTTGTCCAGGAGGACGTCGTGAACCTCGCCCAACTGGACGCAGCCGTCATCGAGTGCCGGGCCTGCCCACGGCTGGTCGAGTGGCGCGAGAGCGTCCCTGGCACGAAGCGCGCCTTCGCGGGGGAGACGTACTGGGCGCGCCCGGTGCCGGGGTTCGGCCCTGCCGACGCGGCGCTCGCCGTGGTCGGCCTGGCGCCCTCGGCGCACGGCGCGAACCGCACCGGCCGGATGTTCACCGGCGACCCTTCGGGCGACTTCCTCTTCCGCGCGCTGCACGAGGTCGGGCTGGCCTCGCAGCCGACGTCCACGGCGATCGGCGACGGGCTGGAGCTGTACCGCACGCGGATGGTCGCGCCGGTCCGCTGCGCGCCGCCGGACAACAAGCCGACCCCCGCCGAACGTGATTCGTGTCGCCATTGGCTGGCCGAAGAACTGGCGCTCCTGCGGCCGACGTTGCGGGCTGTCGTCGTCCTGGGGGCGTTCGGGTGGCAGGCGCTCCTGCCGGTGCTCGCCGAGGCCGGCTGGCCGGTGCCGAAGCCGCGCCCGGCGTTCGGGCACGGCGCCGTCGTGGAGCTCGGTGACCTGCGGCTTTTTGGCTGTTATCACGTGTCGCCGCGTAATGTCCAGACCGGCACGGTGACTCACTCGATGGTGTGCGATGTGTTCGCCGCCGCGGCCGAGGCCGGGGGCGTCTTCTGAATCGGTGCCGAAACGGTGGCGACGCTGGTCACAGCGGGGCGGGGTACCCGAGCAATACCCGCTCGCGGGTGCGACTATAAGGACATGGCTGCTGCGAAGTCGAAGTCGGAACCGACTCGGATCCTCGTCCTCGGTGGTGGGTACGTCGGGCTCTACACGGCGTACGGCCTTCAGAAGATGCTCCGGGCCAACGAGGCCTCCGTGACCGTCGTTGACCCCCAGCCTCACATGACCTACGCGCCGTTCCTGCCCGAGGCGGCGGCCGGCGCGATCGAGCCGCGGCACGTGGTCGTGCCGCTGCGGCGCGTGCTCAAGCGCTGCCACGTGCTGACCGCGCGCGTGACCAAGATCGAGAACGACAAGAAGTCCGTCACGGTCGAGGCCGCCGACGGGCACATCGAGCAGCTGGGCTACGACGTGCTGGTCGTCGCGCTCGGCGCGGTCGCGCGGATCCTGCCGATCCCGGGCCTGGTCGAGCAGGGCATCGCCTTCAAGACCATCGGCGAGGCGATCTACCTGCGCAACCACATCATGACCAAGCTCGACGAGGCCGCCAGCACGCTCGACCCCGAGCTGCGCAAGCGCCTGCTGACGTTCACCGTCGTCGGCGGCGGGTTCGCCGGCATCGAGGCGCTGGCCGAGCTCGAGGACATGACCCGGTTCGCGGTGGAGAACTACTACCCGAACATCAAGACCTCCGACATCCGCTGGGTGCTCGTCGAGGCCGCCGGGCGGATCCTGCCCGAGGTGCGCGAGACGTTGGGTGTCTACACCGTCGAGCAGCTGGAGAAGCGCGGCATCGAGGTGTACCTGTCCACGGCGGCGAAGTCGTTCGAGGACGGCCACGTCGTGCTCTCGGACGGCACCGAGTTCGACACCGACACGATCATCTGGACCGCCGGTGTGAAGGCCAACCCGGTGCTGGCCAACTCGGACCTGCCGCTGGACAAGCGCGGCCGCGTCGAGGCGACCGCCGCGATGCAGGTCGTCGGTCACCCGGACGTGTGGACCGCGGGTGACAACGCCGCCGTCCCGGACCTCTCGCGCACCGAAGAGGACCCGACGGCGACGTGCCCGCCGAACGCGCAGCACGCCGTCCGGCAGGCGACCCTCCTGGCCAAGAACATCATCAAGGTGATCCGCGGCGGCAAGCCGAAGGACTACTACCACAAGAACCTCGGCGCGGTCGCCAGCCTCGGCTTGCACAAGGGCGTCGCGGACGCGCTGAACCTGAAGATCAAGGGCTTCCCGGCCTGGCTGTTCCACCGCGCCTACCACCTCAAGGCGATGCCGACCTGGAACCGCAAGATCCGCATCCTGTTCGACTGGATCCTCGGCGGTCTGTTCCGCCGCGAGGTCATCTCGCTGGGCCAGATCAACAACCCGAAGGACGAGTTCGCGCGCCTGTCGAAGTCCTGACGCGCGCTGCTTAAGGCCTCCCGTCTTGTCGAGACGGGAGGCCTTTCGCATTGATGACCAGGGATCCTTTGCCGGAAAAGCATTTCAGCATCCGTTAAGACGGATATGCCGGACCGTGTGCCGTTGAGCGGAATGGTCTGGACAAGAGACGCGTGGGTCGGGTTCACTTTCTTCACTACAAAGATTAAGTCGGCGATCGTTGCCGATGTTGGTTCGGCCATGCCGTTTTTCCCTGCGGTACATGGCGGAAGCCCCACGCGCGGACGGCGAGGAGGCCACCCGAGGCGGGGCCGACTCCGGCCGTCCGCCAGAGGATCGGCGGACCGGCCACCCCGTCCCCACGGTCTCCTGGAGCCTTGATGCGTCTCACTCGAACCCTCACGGCGGCGGCGCCGGTCGTGCTGGCCGCCGCGGCCCTCGCCGTCGCCCCGTCCACCGCCGCCGCGGCCGGCGGCGCCTTCCCCGCCCACTATGCGGCGCCCTATCTGCAGATCAGCGACGCGGACGCGGGCGACATGGCCGCCGACATGAACGCGACCGGCACGAAGTTCTACACGCTCGCGTTCCTGACCCCTCAGTCCGGCTGCACGCCGGTGTGGGAGGCCAACGGCACCGGCGTCGGCTCGTTCAAGTCGCAGATCAGCGCGCTGCAGGCGGCCGGCGGCAACGTCATCCCGTCGTTCGGCGGCGCCGAGGGCGGCGAACTCGCCCAGACCTGCACGAACACCGCCGGCCTGACCGCGGCGTACGGCAACGTCGTGAACTCCTACGGCACCAACCGGCTGGACTTCGACATCGAAGGCGGCGTCCTCAACGACACCGCGTCCACCGCCCGCCGCAACTCCGCGCTGGCGGCGCTGCAGCAGCAGAACCCGAACGTCCAGGTCGATTACACGCTGGCCGTCGACCCGTCCGGGCTGCCGACGCCGGAGCTGAACCTGTTGCGTGACGCCAAGGCCAAGGGCGTGAAGGTCAGCGTCGTCAACATCATGGTGATGGATTTCTACGACGGCCAGCCCGTCCTCGGCGACGCGCTCTCGGCCGCCAGAGCGACAGCCGGCCAGCTCGCGAGCCTTTACGGCGTCTCGACGTCGGCGGCGTACGGCATGATGGGCCTGACCCCGATCGCCGGCCGCAACGACGACGGCGCCCAGTTCAGCCAGTCCGACGCCCAGCAGCTGGAAAACTTCGCCGCGTCCAACGGCGTCGCCGAACTGGCCTTCTGGGAGGTCCAGGACTACGACCGCGCCACGGGCTACGCCTACTCGCGGATCTTCAACCAGCTCACCGGCGGTACCACGCCCCCGCCGCCGCCCCCGGGCGGCCGGATCACCGGCTACGGCGGCAAATGCGTGGACGTCGCCGGCGCGGCGACCGCGAACGGCACCGCGATCGACCTCTACACCTGCAACAACACCGGCGCCCAGGCCTGGACGTCGACCGGAGGCACCCTGCGCGCACTGGGCAAGTGCATGGACGTCGCCGCCGCGGGGACCGCGAACGGCACCAAGGTCCAGCTGTACGACTGCAACGGCACCGGCGCGCAGCAGTGGACGCACAGCTCGTCCAACCAGCTGGTGAACCCGGCGTCCGGCAAGTGCCTGGACGCGACCGGCCCCAGCTCGGCGGACGGCACGCTGCTGCAGATCTGGACCTGCTCGGGCGGCGCGAACCAGTCGTGGTCACTGACCTGACCGTCCACTATGGATTCCCCGGGACCGGCGCACATAGGCGTGCGCCGGTCCCGCCGGCTGTGGTACCGGTGGACGGATGGAAGCGATCGAGGGTCATCGCCTAGGCTGTGCGGTGCCCCCGTAGCCCAACTGGCAGAGGCAGTCGACTTAAACTCGACCCAGTGCGGGTTCGAACCCCGTCGGGGGCACCACGCAGACCATCATCACCTGATCGGCCACGTCTGACCGGCACGCTGGTCGTCGAGGGCGCGTATGACCTCTCGGCGATGCGTGGGAGGTCGTGATGGGTACCTCGTCTGGCGTGATCAGGTTCGTCACCATGGTGATGGGCGTCGTCATCGGGCTGACCTTCCTCTTCGGGTTCGGGAACGTACTGGCTTTGGCCCTTCGGATCGGGGTCCCTGCCTACGTCGCTCCACTCGTGGCGCCCGCGGTCGACCTGACCGTTCTGGGGCTGCTTGTGGGGACCAGGCACTTAGCCCTGTGCGGTGTTCCAGACCGTGCGTTGCAGCCTGCGCGTCGCTTGCTGGTGGCGGCTAGCGCCGTCACTCTCGCTTTGAACGTTCCTGCCCCTGTCTGCGCAGGTCAGTGGGGTAAGGCTGCCTTCGACTCGGTTGGTCCGCTTCTGCTGATCGGATGGGCTGAGACGGGTCCAGGCTTGCTTCGTGCGTTGAGCTCCGCAAACGTCGATCTCGGATCAGTGCAGCTGCCGTTTCCGCCGTTGGCAGAGCTGAAACCTGACCAAGCGGAACAAGTAGTGCTTGGACCTACGACCTGTCGAAGTGACCAGCCGGTTGGTACGGCAGTTCCTAGGACCGGCCATTTCGATGATGGACTCGTGGCGCGGGCTCGTTGTGCGGATGCTGAACACTGCCGACGTTGTCTGCGACCAATCTCTGCGGACTCGCTCCGGAAGGAGCTTCGGGTCAGCGCGAAGACCTCACGGGCGCTGGTCGCGGTGGTTCGCTCCGAGAACGCTCAACGGGCGGGCGCAGTCGGACTCAAGTACCGCCAGGATTCGAACCCGCTCGTTAAGAGTCGAGACTTTGGCGCGCGGAACTGCTGGACCGCACGCTGATCTGGAACGAGCCCCACCTCCGGCGCGCGCTACGCGAGTACGAGCGGCATTACAACCTGCACCGCACCCACCGATCGCTCGCCGCCGCACCCCTGCGAGCCAGGCTTCACACCCTCAAACCCGACCGGATCGAACACGTCGTCATACGACGACAAGACCACCTTGGCGGAGTCATCGACGAGTGCCGACTTGCAGCTTGAACTGCACGGATGAGGTTTTCGGCACGCACGGCCCGAAACGGTCCCGCCTCGGACGATCTACCCCCGGCAGCCGGCACGCACTGTGGCCGGGGTAGATCACCTCAACGCAATTCGAGAGTGCGTCGTAACTCTAGGAGCGGTCCATGCGGTGTTGAGCCGGGGTGATGACGACCTCGTGGAGAGCAATTGCTGGGGGGGTCAGCGGGGGAGGAGGAAGAGAAGATCCACAGCCACGACGGCGGCAGGTACCGAACCGAGCGCGATGCAAGGCAGGCCGGCCAGCCAGATCGTTCGGCTACGCGTTCGCCGCGACAACCAGACGGCAAACCCGCCAGTCAGCACAGTCCATCCCGAGCCTGCGGCGAACATGGTGAACGTGGTCTCAGAGCCAGCCCAGTCTCGATCGCCGCGCGCCAGGGCAAGAAGGAGGAGAAGCGCGCCTGCGGCGACGATTCCCAGCGCGATCAAGACGAATCCGAGAGTCATGACCACTGTTTTCGCCACACGCACGCTGCGGGCGCTGTCTTCTTGCACGACCGGCACGATACCCGTGGCCGGGCCGGTGGACTCGGATGGCCCGGCCGCAGGCCGACGTTAGCTTCCCTTCGCCAGTGCGCCAGCCCCCTGGGCAGGGTGGTCCCGCCACCGGCTTATCCGGGCCGCCACGGCGTCGAGCCGTGGGTCGTCGGGAGCCACGTCGATCTGGAAGTGAGACTCCCAGGCGAGGTTGAACGTGCCGCCCCAGCGGACCACACCAGAGAGTTCGGACACGATGTCGGATATCAGCAGCTTCTGCCGAGCGGTATGTCCGTCGGCTGTGGCGAGCGGAAACCACCGTGGCCGAATCGCCACCGCCGTTCCGGAAAAGTAGTTGCTTTCGGGGCCGACCGGGATCGAAGCACTCTGGTGGTAGCCGAGCACTTCGCCCGCGTTGAGGTTGTCGATTTCGTAGTGGTAGCGCAGGACGACGTGGGTCAGCACGGCCGCCACGGCGCCGAGGCGCACGGCGAACTCGAGTGCGGTGCCGGGAATGGGCCTTGTCCAGATCGCGCCGCCGGAATCGGCCGTCGATTCGACGGGCCACCCATTCGCGCTGAGCGGGATGGGGTCGTCTGCGGCACGCATCTTGCCTGGTGGCGCCGGCGAAGCGGGTGCCGCAGTGGCGATGGGTGCCCATCCGGCTGTCGACACGGTCGCGATGGTCGCGCCGAGAACCAGGCGGCGACGCAGCTGTCTCGCTGAGGGGTTCATTTTGTCCTCGGGTGAGAGATTGGAAGAGGTTCAGAGAGCGCGCTGTGGCGCGTAATATTTTTCGTAGATCCGGTAGAGGCCGAGCATGACGGTTCCATAACCTTGAGCACTGTCTGCGGGGCCGTTGTAGCGAGCCATGATGAGCCGGGTGTCTTCCTCGGAGGTACGCAGCCCCGGTAGCGGGACGTTGATGAGGTTGGCCGCATGGATGAGAACCAGCGGGATCGTACTTACGTTGTAGACGTCGTCGTTGTGGAGCTGCTGCCATACCTGCCAGACATGGGCTTCGTTCTCCGGATCGAGCAACGTGCCCGAGATTAGGTTGCGCCCGATGCAGAAGTTCTGGGCACGGATCGCGGTCCTGGCGAATATCTGGCCGGGTCCGGTGCTGCTGTCCGTGCTGGGGCTGAGACCGGTACCGGAGTAGTGGTCGATGACGAGGTCGTCGGCCACCGCGTCGTCGGTGCGGAGTGCGCGTAGTTCCCAGAGCAAGGGGCACTGGATCATAGCCTTGCGGATCCCGAACTGCCGGGCCAGACGGGTGGCGAGCCAGTCGATGTTGAGGACCTGGTCCAGGCACTGCGTTGTCGTCCAAATGGTGTAGGCCTGAGCGCCTGAACCGCCGGATTCTGGCACGCCGAGACCTTCGAAATAGGCCTGGATGTCTGCGAGCAGCGCGTTTCGCTCGCTTCTGTCGAACGAGACGTCCAGTTCGACGTCCGGCGAGCCCGGGTCGAACCTGTTCTGGCCCACATCTCGTCCGGAGGCAATGTCACTGTCGATCTCTGTGGCCCCATCGCCTGTCCCCGCGGTGACCGTCACGAACTGGTCGAAGGCCCAGTCGGAGGGCATCGTGTAACCCAAGTTTCCCGAGTACCCGCTCGACATGTCCGACACGAAGCTTGCAGAGCTCAGCCCTGCCGCTCCGACTCTGCTGCAGACGTTGCGCGGGCCGTAGACGCCGATGTTGTAGCCGTAGCCGTATCTCGCGAACGTGTCCCTGATTCCGGTGAAGTGCGGAATGACGTTGTCCGTGATCTGGAAGTCGAGTGCGTCGAAGTCGACGCCGAAGTAGATCCGTGTGCCGGTCTGGAACCCGAAGTGCCGTGTTCGTTCGAGGGCGGCCAAGCCGTCCGCGACACCCTGGGAGTGGTTGAAGTACGAAGCCTCGCCGCCGTAGGTCTGGTAGATGGGGAAAGCGGAAAGCCCATACCGCGCCATCAGTGCGAGCTCTCCTTCGTGGAGGCCCTTGTCGAGGGTTGATCCCGGAACGTTGGAAAGGTACCGGCCCACGGTCCGGTAGCCCGCGTTGTACAGCGTGAGGGCGTTTGCATCGGTGATCCTGGTCGCCGTGTCACAAGCGGTCCCGCGACGACTGGTGTCACCGTGGGACACGAGCAACGAAGCCCAGGTAGGGAAGTCGCCGTTGCCTGTGGCAGGCAATTTGACGAAGTTCTGGAACGTCGAGACCGCGGTGGAGATTTCCGATGTGAACGTCGTGGAAAAGACCACGTTCGACCGTTTATTGAAGATCATCGCGGAGGTGAACAGGTTGACCCAGGTGCCGGTCGAGCCGACTGTGAGTGCGTGGCCACGGAGCCCGTTCTCTGTCATCGGGCCGAGTGCGCCGGTCGCGACGTCGTCGGACATCCCCAGCTCGTATTGAATAGCGTATACGAGAGCTTTCTGCACGTCGCGGGAAAAGTTTCCATCGCACGGTATGATCGAAAAATCTCTTCGGTTGATGTATCTGGAGTTTAGCCACTGTTGCGCGGACCTAGTCTGATCGTTACCGCCGGAGATGACTACGTAGGCATCCATGTTAAGTAACGCTTTGAGGACTTTTGGAGTTACCCCATCGGCGGAGTAGACGCTGGCTACACCCATGTTTTGCTTCACTTTGAGAACTGCCGCGGAAACGCGGGAGTTGTAGGTTCCATCGAGGTCGCCGCCGTCGTAACCTTTGCAATATAAGCCGGATTGGATCACTCGGTACAGGTTGACGTGGTTGGTGGCAGAGTTGATGACAGGATACTTTGCCTGAAGAGTTGCCATCGTAGTTGGCCCGAAATTGTCGGAAAGTGTGGTGACCCCGAGTTCGTACTGAAGAATGCGGGTGAGGGCATACATCACTGTCCAGCTCGTTTTTCCGTTCTCCGCGACGCGCGGAATGCCGGACACGGTGTAGGAGTTCACGAATTGTTGGGCCTTGATAACGGCTTCGTCGACCATAAATGGAGCTGCGAAGGCAACTCGCTGGAAGGCAAATGGTTCGCGTTGACCAAGGCCGACGCCGACACCTAGGGCAAGCGCCTCAACGGGACAGCGGGATCACGTTCACCACCAACATCCCGCGGTGGGTCTATGATCAGCTGCTGCACCGCTCGATGCTCGACGGCATCGGGCCGGCCGCCTACGCGACGCCGGCCCAGCTCGATCTTGATCAACAGGACGATGGACGGAATCAGGATCGCGTGACGAACTTCCCCGGCTGGCACCCCGCCGCGGTGGCCGAGATCGCCTGGCTGCCCGCCGCGGCGGGGGGCCGTGTCTCCGGCCCGCCCCGCCCGGGCGATTACGCGGCCAACGTCGTCTTTCTCAGTGAGGGCGAACCCGAACGAACGGATCCGTGGAACGCGGAGTCCTACATGAGCATCGTCGTCCGCATCGACGCGTCCGGGTCCGGTGTCGCGGAAGTGGGTTTCCTGGCGCCGGAAATGGCGTCGCGGTATCTGCGGGCGGGGCGGGGAATCCTGCTGATGGAAGGCCCCGACGTCGTCGGCGAGGGCACGATCGTCAGTCTCCTTCCCTAAACGCTCGGTCCGGCAGATCACGGCCGGTACTTCGCGGTGGAGCGTGTCCGTGGGGGACACTCGAAGCTGCCTTCGATCACCAGTTGGCCGCTCAGGATCCGCTGGCCGGACCCGTTCCCCTGTTTGCGCAGCCCCGTCGGGGGCACGGACAACATCCGCACGCTCGTTGTCGGTCGTGGCCGGCCCGTTGGCCGCGTCAGCGACGTCGGTCAGCCGGTCAGCGGGCAGGTGAATGCTGATCGTCGCGCGGTCGCCCGCGCCGTGGAGCCGGACCGGCAGCCGAGTGACCTCGAAGAGCGGTCGCAGGAGGTCCTCCGGGGCTTCGAGCAGGTGGGCAGCCAAGTAGGGCAGTGCGTCGAGCAGTTCCAGGTTCTCCGGCGTGGGCCGGTCTGTCGGTGGTCTTCGAGTTGGCGGCCGGCGCTGCCTCGGTGGCCGCTTTCTCCGCTTCCGCTTCAGACGATCTTCGTCAGCTTGCCGCTGTGCTGAGTTCGGCAGCCAATGCCGTGCGTCGGTGCTCTGCAACTCGGTCTGCCTGAACCTGAAGGCCGTCCAGGGCGGCGAGCCGGACCGGTGCGGCCTCCGCACCGGTCCGGCTGCGGCGCGTCAGCAGGAATAGTTCGCCCGCCGGGCGGTTGTGAGCACCTTCGCTGCGTCGGCGGCGTTGAGCTGCCACGCGTCGATCTTCGTCTTCACCTGGCGCAGCAGGGCCTCCTTGGTGGCGAACGGGGCGCCTGCCCAGATGTCGTCGAGCAGCGTGACCCCCGCGTGGGCCGGATTCGCGACGCCCGAGTCCAGGCCGCCGAACACCATCGTCGGTTCGACGCGGTGGAAATAGGCATGGGTCGGGTCTTCGGTGCCCTCGAAGAAGGGCGCGAATTCGACGCCGCTGAGCGTGAAGTGCAGGGGCTTGCCCGGCAGGGGAGTGAGCGAGGGAAGCAGATCCCCGGACAGGGCCGCGTTCCGGTACAGCCCGAACTCGAGAAACGTCGTCCGCGGATCCCGCGCGACGAGGTTCACCGGGCCGTGGAACAGCGTCTGCGTCGCCGGGTCGTCGAGTGCCTGCTCGGTGCGGAGCCGGAACGGTGTCCGGACGACGACCCGGTCGCCGTTGCGCCAGGTCCGGGTGAGCACCGGGCCGTCCGCGCGCCTTCCGTTGACAAAGACCGAGAACGTGTCCCGGCACCACGAAGGCACCCGGAGCCGCAGCGTGAACCTTCCCGAGCCGTGGACGACGAGCGTCGATCCCTGTTCGTACGGGAAGTTCGTGCGTTGCTCGATCGTGACGCCGTTCCAGGACACTGTGGACGGGCTGTACAGGTTGACGTAGAGCGTGCCGCCGTCCGCGCTGCGGAAGTAGACCGAGTCCTGGTACTTCGTCGCGCTCTCCATGCCGGTGCCCTCGCAGCAGGTCGTGCCTGCCTTGGGCGTGTAGTCGCGGACGTGGCCCGGAGTGAGTCCGATGAAGTAGGTGACGAGCGGTTTTTCGGCATCGGGCCGGTCGCTTTTGGACCCGAGGATCTGGTTGTACAGCGCGCGTTCGTAGTAGTCGAGGTAGCGCGGGTCCTGCTCGTGGAAGTACAGCATCCGGCTCAGTTTCAGCATGTTGTACGCGCAGCACGTCTCGGCGTTGGTGTCGCCGAGCGTGCCCGCGATGCTGCCGGGCGCCTTCCAGAACTCGCCGAGGCTCGTCCCGCCGATGCCGTACATCCGGGTGGGCACGACCATGCCCCAGAAGTTGCGGGCGGCGTCGAGGTAGCGCTTCTCGCCGGTCTCGTCGTAGAGCCGCACCAGGCCGGTGAGGATCGGGATGTGCTGGTTGGCGTGCAGCCCGGTGAGGATGTCGGTGCCGGCCGCGCAGCTGTCGATGAGCCGGTCGAGGTCGAACAGCTTCGCCAGTGCGAGGTGCTCGGGCCTGCCGGTGGCGGCGTGGACGTCGCAGATCGCTTCGACGATCCCGCCGAACTCCCCGCTGGAGAAGATGCCCCACATGCGCTGCAACGTGGTCTTCGGGCAGTTTCGACAGCCGCGAGTACATCCAGTCGCACATCCCGGCGGCGAGGTCGAGAGCGCGGGCGTCGCCGGTGGTGCGATGGGCCTCGACGAGCCCGCGCAGGATCTTGTGCGCGGTGTAGTAGGGCGCCCAGACCTCGGTGTAGTTGCCGTTCGTCATCGACTCGAGGGTGATGAACTGCGTTTCCGGGTAGGCGGCCAGGAAGCCGGGATGACTCGGGCCGCCCCAGACGCGGCGCACGACCGCGGGGCCGGAACGTCCGGAGCGGTCGGTGAGGGTCTCGTAGGACGCGAGATCGCCGTCACCCGGCTTCGCTCTGCAAGCCACCGATGTCGGCCGTGGAGAGTGCTCTTGACCAGACGTCGAAGCCGCCGAATGCGCCCGCGAATACCGGGTCCGGATAGAGCGACCGGCCGAGCCAGTGATTCTTCAGCGCGCCGAGCACGGCCGGGTTCAGCGTCATCGCGGTGTTCGCCGCGACGGCGACCCCGTTGACGTACAAGGTTCCCGTTGTCCCGGAGATGGTGACGGCCACGTGACTCCACTCGCCGACCGGCAGCGGAGCGGTCCCGTCGATGGCTTGTTCACGGCCGGCGCCACCGTTCGTGATCGCGAAGCGCGGTACCCCGGAGGCGTTGCGTACGGCCAGGTACAGGTACTTCGACGTGTCGTCGCCGAAGTCGAACACGCGCGCCCACGTGTCGGCGTGGCTGGGGCGGATCCACACGGCGATGGTGATCTCGGCCGCGCCGCCGAGCACGGTCGGCGGCAGCTCGACGTACTGGTACGAGCCGCGGACCTGCTCGATCGCGGTCCCGAACCGGCCGGGGACGACCAGCGCGACGGCGTCGCGCTGTAGCGCATCGCGGGCTTCGGCGAGCGCGCCGACCATGTACCGGACGCGGTCACCGAACACAGCCTCGCCGGTGCTCGCGTACGCCTGCGCGAGCATCGTGAGGAAGTGCCCCGTGTAGTGGCCGCGCAGGTTGCCGTTGGCCTCGCCGTCGAGGCCTTCCCAACCGCCGGGCGCTACCGCGCCGAGCGTCGGAAGTCCTGCGTTGGCGCGGAAGACCTGTAGCAGACGGTCGACGTCGTAACCGCGGGCGTGGTCCAGCATCAACGCGCGCTTCGCCGCGAAGACACCGTTCCGGAGCTGGACCTCGCCGAGCTCGAACGGCTGGACACCCCAGCTCGCAGGAGGTGGCGCCGTGGCCATCGCGGGTTCGTCGAGCGTGATGCCCAGCGCGGGAGCCGCGACGGCGACGGCGGCCGTGCGCAGGACGGCACGTCGCGTCATCGGGAATGCCATGGGAGCCCTTCGGTGAGTGCTGCGAACAGCGCGCGACGTCGAACCGATGAGGGCGGTCAGAGGACTATCGCAAGCTGTTCGCCGTGCGTCAACCGCCGGTCAAGGCGGCTCTTGACGGCGAGGAGGGTGATCGTTGATGATTCCGCTCATCCATTCAGCGCTCGCGCTCGGCCGATGAGGGCAACAGTGTTAGCGCTAACATTCACATGTCGACCAGGAAGGTTGCCGGCACAGCAGTCGCCGCGGATCCGTGGTGCGATCGGGGAGAACCGGCCGCACCCCTCACGACAACTCTTTAGGTGCCCGGTGATCCGGGTAGGCAGCGCCAGAACGGATGCCGCGGGGTCACGGCTGACCGAACGGTTCGAGAAGCGTCGGCGCGCGGGGTTCCTGCGCTGCGGCCTCGCCGGGGTCGGGGAGGCCGATGTCGTCGTGGCCGAGCGCGTCCGAGGTGTGCGGGCTGGGCGCGGGTGTGCGGCGGTGCCGGCTTCGGACGGCGTAGAGCAGGCCGACTGATCGGCGCAATCCGACTGGCCGTCGGGCGAGATGGACCCCGCCCCCGCATCCCTCCTATACCGTGCGATAGCCGTCGGCCTGGATGGCGAACAGCCTGGCGTACTCGCCATCCTGGCTGATCAGCTCGTGGTGCGAACCACGCTCGATGATCCGGCCGCCGCCGAGCACGACGATCCGGTCCGCCTCACGGACCGCGCCCAGCCGGTGCGAGACGAGGAGGCTGGTCCGGCCCGCCCGGTGCGTGCGCAGCCGCTCGTGGATCTCGTGCTCGGCCTGTGCGTCGAGCCCGGCGCTCGGCTCGTCGAGGATGAGCAGGTCGCATTCATCGCGCAGCAGCGTTCTGGCCAGCGCCAGGCGCTGCCACTGGCCGCCGGAGAGCGTGACGCCGTGGTCGTCGTCCTCGTCGGCGAAGATCCGGCTCAGCATGGTGTCGTAGCCGCGGGGCAGCGACTCGATGGCCATGTCGATGTCGGC
Organism: uncultured Actinomycetota bacterium; assembly: GCA_963762765.1. GTDB lineage: Bacteria > Actinomycetota > Actinomycetes > Mycobacteriales > Pseudonocardiaceae > Amycolatopsis. The sequence continues at coordinate 12,691 of CAVXMR010000023.1, read as the reverse complement.
CCGGCTCGCGGCGGCCTCGATCCTCGGCCGGTCCCCGAGCGCATCGAGGTCACCGACGCCGATGTTCTCGGCGACGCTCAGGTCGTAGGACATGTAGTCCTGGAAGAGCACGCCCATCCGGCGGCGCAGTTCCTCCGGCGGCACGTCGCGGATGTCGACGCCGTCCCACAGGATCGCACCGCGGCAGGGATCGTAGAACCGGCATAGCAGCTTGATGAGCGTGCTCTTGCCGGCGCCGTTGAGGCCGACCAGCGCCAGTGACTCGCCGTGCGCAAGCGTGAGGTCGACGCCGCGCAGTACCCATGGATGGCTTTCGTCGTAACGGAACCACACATCGCGCAGCTCGATCCCGGTCCGCAACGGCGGCAAGATGGCGCCACCGTGCGGCGGCAGATCGTCGGGCAGCGAGGTCATTTTCAGGTGGTAGTCGAACAAGAGCAGCGCCTGGTGCGCCATCGCCACACTGCCGACCAACCCGACGAGCGCGCCCTGCGCGCCTGCGACCGAGGTGACGAACGCGATGACGTCGCCGACGCTGAGCTGCCCGCTCGCGGTCGAGTACACCGCCCAGACCAGCCCGGCGCCCGCGACGACCGCGGACAGCAACGCCAGCAGCGAACGGGTGCGCGCGTCGCGGCGGTCGAGTCCGCGCTCACCGTCCTGAATGGTGTCGAGCTCGGTGAGCATCCGTCCGTTGAGGAATCCGCCGAGCCCGAACAGGCGGGTTTCCTTGGCGCCGCGGACATCGGTGATCAGCGAGGAGTAGAAGACCCGGCGCCGCGTCGCCGGTGACAGCCGCGCCATGGTGCCTACCCGGCCCTTGGTAAGCGCCAGGCTGGCGAACAACGCCGGCACGGCGGCGGCCGTCACCAGCGCGGCCATCACCGGGTTCAGCAACGACAGCGTCACCAGCAGGCTGACCAGTGTGATGACCGTGCGTCCCGCGTCGAACAGGCCGGTGGTGACCGGCCGCATCGCGCCACCGGAGGCCTCGACGGCCATGTTCAGGTCGTTGAGGAATCCCGGGCTTTCGAAGCGCGCCAGCCCTGAGAAGCCGTTGATCCGGGTGTAGAGCTCATCCTGCATCACGCGGTCGATCCGCCGGGACAGTTCCGCTTGCAGGAAACTGGAAAGCGGGGGCAGCACACCGGCGGCGACGCCGATCAGCAGCAGCCCGCCCGCGTCGAGCAGCGCGCCTTCCGGGCGCCCGGCGACGAGGTCGTCGACGACGAATTTCGTCAGCCAGGCCGTCGCGGTCGGCAGCAGCCCGCTGAGCACCGCGAGCGCCAGCTGCCCCAAGGCGAGTGAGTGTCCCGCCCGCCAGCACAGCCCCCAGACCGCGGCCAGCCGTCCAGCGAGTTCACGCGTCTTGCTCACGCCGACGGCACTGTTTCAGCGAGCGCCGCCACGGAGGTCTGCGCCTGATCGACCCGGGATCCACTGACCTGCAGGAAGGTCGGGAATGCTTGGATGTCCACGGCTTTCACGAGCTCCGCCGCCTCGTCGCCGAGCACGAGCGACGCCACCGGCGAAAGCAGCTCGATGAGGTCGGTGACGTCCTTCGGTTCACCGGTGATGACGGCGAGCGCGGTGTGGCTCACGGCCAGTTCGGCGAACCGCGGCGCTTCGACGTGACAGGTCGGGCAGCCCGAGTCGAAGAAGCCGACCAGGTCGTGCCCGATCACCGGGATCTCCTTGCCTGCCAGCACTTCCGGGTTGTACCTGGGCCCGTGCTTTGCCTTGAGCGCCGCCAGTTCCTCACCCTGCTCCCGCAGGCGCCGCAGCACGGCGAAGGTGAGCAACAGTTCGAACAGGCACAACGCGCCGACGAAAACGACGGCCGCCACCAGGAAAGTCATCTCCAGCCTCACTTCGAATCTTGGGTGACGGCGAACAGCGCCATCAGGTCGTCGGCACGCACCACGAGCAGGACTCCGACCGCGGCGGCGGCCAGTGCGACCACTGCTCCGCCCGGCTGCATCGCGCCGGTGGGGCCCGCGAAGGCGAGACCGCAGGCACCGGTGGCGAGCAAGATCAGGTTCCGCACCACGTGGGCGGTGCCCAGCGGGGTGACCGAGGCGCCGAAGCAGCGGCAGGGCGCCTGGCGCCCCTTGCCGATCGCGCCCACGATCGCGCCGGTCATGCCGATCAGCAGTACCGCGGCGAGCCCGAAGCCTGCCACGACGGTGCCGGGTACGGCCAGCAGCACCACCACCGCGGCCTCGGCGGTCACCACCAGGGCCGCCAGGTGTGCCGACCAGGCACGGGGCGTCAGTCGCAGCCCCTGTATCGAACGGACGAACTCCTCGAAAGCCGCCCGTCCACGCGCCTTTCCGAGTACGGCGAAAAGGAAGACGCCGAGCAGGAAAGCGCGGAAGAACAATTCGGCATATGACATGAAATCCTCCTGCGCTTTCCCGCCCGAACGGATTCAGCAGCCGATTCCGCGCAGCTCGCAAGGCCCACAGGAGCTGTGGCCACCGACGACGTTGCAGTACCGCTCGTACCGGTAGACGGTACCTTCCAGGGTGCCGCAGTAGCAGCGGCTCCAGAAGCTGGTGTCCGCCTTCGCGGTCGTCTTCGGCACCAAACGCTCGAGCACGCGGTCACCGATACGGCCCAGTACAGAGTTCATCGGGTTTTTCTCCATTCCCATCACCGAAACGTGATGTCAGGACACTAGGAATGGCCCGTATAAGGATCGTACAAAGCGCCCTATCGCCCGGTTATACGGCGGCTGACCACGCCGAGGACCTGATCGGCCGGATAGAACCCACGCTGGCGCGAGTCGACGCTGTCCGGGTTGTCCCCGAGCACCACGAGCATCTCCGCGGGCACGGCCGCGTGTCCGTCCGACCCCGCGATACCGGGCGGAACCGGGTCGCCCGCCAGTGCCACGGCCCGCTTGAGATTCCAGTACCGGCCATCCGCGCCGGGCCCCGACGGCAGATGCGACGCGCCGGCGTCGAGCGGCGGTTCGAGCACCACCACGTCACCGCGCCGCACAGGCTTGCCCCGCCGCACGACCACCCGGTCCCCGTCGGCGAACGTGGGCTGCATGCTTGACCCGTCCACGGTCACCACCAGCAGGTTGCGGCGCAACCACACCGCCGCCAGGCCGAGCCCAGCCAGGATCCCGACGAAGATCTTCACTCACCCATCCTAGGCTCGTGAGCGTTCCGGGCGGTTCTAACCGCCCGGAACGCTCACGAGTCACTGCAACAGCCGGTGCCTCAGCCGGCGTCAGTGAGGTGTGGAGTCCCTAGTGATGCGGTTCGACGAGTTCGCGCGTGAGCAGCTCCCGGGCCTGGTGCGGTTCGCCGCGGTGCTCACCGGCGACCGGGAGCTGGCGCAGGACCTGGTCCAGGACGCGCTGGTGCGCGCGCATCGGCACTGGAAGCGGGTGCAGGCCGCCGATCGGCCGGAGCTGTATCTGCGGCGGATGGTGGTGAACGGCCACCTGTCCTGGCGGCGGCGCTGGTATCAGCGGCGGGTCGCCACCGCCGCCGAGCTCCCCACACCCGCGATCGAAGACCACACCAGGGGGTCGGCCGACCGTGATCAGCTGGCACGGCTGCTGAGCAACCTCACCCGCGCCCAGCAGGCCGCGATCGTCCTGCGGTTCTACGAAGACCGGGACGACGCCGAAATCGCCGAAGCGATGGGCTGCGCGACCGGCACTGTGCGCAGCCACGTGTCACGGGGACTCGCCGCGATGCGGATCCGCCTCGCCGGAGAACTGACGGAGGTAACCGAATGACCGACCTCGAGTTGCTGCGCGCCGAGCTGCGCGAGCGCGAGGCGCTGGCCCCCGACCCGATGCTGGTGCTCGCGAAAACCCATGCCGTCCTCCGTCGAAAGCGGAAGACGCGGCGCACCGCCGGGATGATCGCCGTCGCCGCGGCGACCACGGGAGTGCTGGTCGTGGGCACCACGGTCCTCAACGGCGGCGCACCGCAGCCGGCGATTCCGGCGGCTTCGTCGCCGCAGCCGACGCAGGCGGCGCACGCGGTGCCGGTGAGCCCGGCCGCGACCTTGCCGTTCACCATCGGGCACCTGCCGGCCGGCTACGTCGCCGACACCTGGCGGCTCACTCCGGGCGACTTCGTCGTCGACCTGGCCGGCAAGCACGGAGACCCGATGATCTCGGTCCATCTCCAGGAGGCTGACCCGGCGGCGGGCGGCGGCGGGGAACCCCGGACCGTCCGGGGCGTGCCCGCCGTGCTGCGGCAGGTCCAGAACTCGCAGGAACTCAGCTGGGAGCTGGCCCCGGGGAAATGGGCGATCGTCACCGCGCATAAGGCACTCGTCGATGTCGAGGTGGTGCAGGCGATCGCGGACTCGATGACTCCGGTGCCGACGCCGGTGGGACCGTCGCTGCGGGAGATTTCGCCGCCGCCCGGGCTCAAGGTCGTCTTCGCTTCCGGCGGGAGCCCGGAGGATCAGGCGGTGACGTTCTGCTCGGTGGCCACGATGAACCCCGACACTCCGGGCTGCGTGAACATCCAGGTCCACGTCGGCACTTTGCCCGCGTCACTGGGGCTGGCGGTCCCTGGCACGAAGACGATGCGGGACGCGCTGCTGGTGCCGTTGGCGGGTTCGGCACTCAAGGTCACCGCGGACGGCCGCGCGGCTGCTCGCCAGGTCGATGCGAATCATTGGCTGGCGGCCACGTCGCCGGACGTCGACTCGGCGATCCTCCGCACCGTCGCAGCCAGCGGGGTGTTCGGCTGAGGGCCTCGTGAGTGGTAAGTGTCGTTCTAACGACACTTACCACTCACGAGGCCGGGCCACGGGCTAACCGGTGGTGGAGATGTCGTCGAGCTGTTCGGCGGCCGGGCGTACCGGGTAGAGGTCGCCGGCCGGGGGTGCCGGGACCTGCGGGAGCGCCGCCCTGGCGTTCCGGTCACCCGCGTCCGCGGCCGCGTGGATGCTGTCGAGGGCCGCGTACTGGGTGAAGTTCAGATCCGGGTAGTGCCATTGGGAAGCACCGCCGGTCGCGGCCGGGAGCAGGAAGTCCACGGCCTTGAAGATGCTGCCGCCCTGCGGGTTCTGGTACGACCACAGGTCGACGCCGACATGCTTGCCGATCTGGGCGAGCCGGGTGAACGCGACCAGGTTGAACGTCGAGTAGTGGAACGTCCTGGTCCGCGCGATCTCCTGGGGCTGGCTGCCGTCCGCCGCGATCTGCGGGTCGATCCGCGCCGTCTTCGCCTTCTCCACCAGGTCTTTCGCGACCGCGGTCTGTCCTGTGTAGAGCGCGGTGCCGGCCACCAGCATGTCCATGAACGTGCCGTGGTTGTTGGCCGCGGCCGACTCGTCCTGGCCGTTCTTGCTGGTCCGCATCCAGTTCAGGAACTCACCCGACCACGCCTTGAACGCGCTGTCGTCGGAGCGCGACCACCCGGGCGCGCCGATGTTGAGGATCGCCGCCGCGTCCAGCACCTGCGTAAAGGTGTAGGAGAACTCGATGATGCCGATGCCGCGCCCGTCCGTGCGGCACGGGATGCCCTGCGCGAAGTTGAGGTTCGGGTTCATCTTCGTCGCCGGGTCGAGGAACCACGTGCGCAGGTCGAGCGCCGCGCGCTTCGCGTACTCGGCTTTACCTGTGTAGTACCAAGCCAGGGAAAGCTGGTAGATCGCGCTGAACGCGGCCAGCCGCTCGGCCTTGTCCGGCGCGCCGGTGGTGGTCTCCGGGTTGAGCACGCCGTCCTTCTGGATGTACGGGCAGCCCTGCGGGTTGTCCGGCGTCTTCGGCTTGCTCGGCCACCAGTACGGCGCGAGGCTGATGTAGTCGTGCTTGTCCCCGCTCGGCGGAACCCGGTCGTCGTCGACGACGGTCCACGGCCCGGCCTTCACCTGAAGATCCGCCTGCTTGAGCAGGGTGGCGAGCGAGGCCTTGGTCGTCTTGTCCCCCAGCAGGAGTCCGAGACGGTTGAGCAGCAAGCGTTTGCCGTCGAGGACGACGGTCTTCGGGGGACACAGCTGGGAGAGCACGGGCAGGGAGCACAGCCCGGAGTCGGGGGTGGCGGGGGCGGCCGACGCCACGCCGGCCAGGGGAATGGAGAGCGTCGCCGTCACCACGGCGAGGACGCCGAGACGGCGGAGCGTTCTGAGTGGCGACACTGCAACTCCGTTCATATACATGAACATAAGGTATGTATGTGAAAGAAGAGTAGATACCTGAACGTGAGGTGAGTCAAGCACCCGTGTCTCATCCGATTTTCATCCAAATCGGCCATGCTGAGCCGAGGAGGTGAACGCATGCATCTGGTGGTCGTCGACGACGAAGAAGCGGTGCGAGACTCGCTGTCGCGCACGCTCCGCTTCGAGGGCTACACCGTCTCCGTCGCTGTGAACGGCGCCAGCGGCCTCGACGTGATCAGGGCCGAGAAGCCGGACGGCGTGATCCTCGACGTCATGATGCCCGTGCTCAGCGGCCTCGACAGCTGCCGCGTGCTGCGCGCGGAGGGCAACTACGTCCCCGTACTCATGCTTACCGCGCGTACGGGGGTTAACGACCGCGTCGCAGGTCTCGACGCCGGCGCCGACGACTACCTCGTCAAGCCCTTCGCGCTGCAGGAACTCCTCGCCCGCGTACGCGCGCTGCTGCGGCGAGTCGAGTACGCCGTCGCGCCCGCGCCGAGCGGGGGACGGCTCAGCTTCGGCGACCTCGTGCTCGACCCCGGCACCCGCGAGGTCATGCGCGGCGGCCGCCCGATCCGGTTGACCAGGACCGAGTTCGCCATGCTCGAGACCTTCATGCGCAACGCCCGGATCGTGCTCACCCGCACCGTCATGTTCGAAAACGTCTGGGGCTTCGACTTCGGCGCCGCGTCGAACGGCCTCGACGTCTACGTCAGCTACCTCCGCCGCAAGCTCGAAGCCGACGGCGAGCCGCGGCTGCTCCACACCGTGCGTGGAGTCGGGTACGTCCTACGGGAAGAGCCGCTGTGAAGCGCTGGCGCCGCCTTTCGCTGCGAGGCAGGCTCACCGCGTTCGTCGCGACCGCGGTTGCCGTAGCCGTTCTCGCGGTGTCGCTGACGTCGTGGCTGCTGACGCGCGACAGCCTGTACAAGCAGTTCGACAACCAGCTGGAGACGTACGCACTCCTCGCCGCGAAGTCGGCTTCGCCGCAGGAAGCACTGGAGGCGCTGCAAGACACGAGCCGTCATCTGCCCGAAGACGTTCCCGTCCACGCCGAACGGCTGATCGTGCAGTTCGTCAACGCCCAGGGGCAAGCCGAAGGGGTGGCCGGCCTCCCCTTCCCCATGCCGGTCGGCCCGGGTGCGCGCGCGGTCGCCCAGGGGTTCGGGCCGGCGGCCACGGAGGTGGAGCGGTTCGGGTCCGACCGGTTCCGGGTCTGGATCGCGCCCCGCCAGGGCGGCGGGGCCGTGCAAGTCGCGATGGACTCCGAAGGCGTCGAAAGAACGTTGGCGCAGCTGGGCGTCCTGGAGATCCTGGTCAGCCTGGTCGGGGTGGTCGGCGCCGCGCTGGTCGGCCGGGCGGTCGCGCGGACGGCGTTGCGGCCGGTGGACGCGCTGACCGACGCGGCCGAGGAGGTCGCCAGGACGCAGGAGCTGACCGTGCCGATCACGGTGTCGAGCCGGGGCGAGATCGGGCGGCTGGCCGAAGCCTTCAACGCCATGCTGGACGCGCTGGGCCGTTCGCGCGACGACCAGCGCCGGCTCGCCGAGGACGCCGGGCACGAGCTGCGCACGCCGTTGACCAGCCTGCGCAACAACATCGAGCTGCTCATCCACGCCGACGCCGCCGGGAAGCCGCTGCCCGAGGACGACCGCGCGCGGCTGCTCACCGACCTCGAGGTCCAGTCCGCCGAGCTGACCACATTGGTCGGCGAGCTGGTCGAACTGTCCAAAGGGGACAGATCGCCGGAGTCTGCGGAGCGGATGGACCTGGCCGACGTGCTCGCCATCGCGGTCGAACGCGCTCGCCCGCGTGCGCCGTACATGCGCTTCGAAACCGCGTTGACCAGCGCCGAAGTGACCGGGCGACCGGCCGCGCTGGAGAGCGCGGTGCTGAACATCCTGGACAACGCCGCCAAGTGGAGCCCGCCCGACGGCGTCGTCACGGTCACGCTGACGACGGGCGGCGACCGCGCGCTCGTCGTCGTGCAGGACCAGGGGCCGGGCATCGCCGAGGCCGACCTGCCGCACGTCTTCGAACGGTTCTACCGGGCCGACACCGCCCGCGCGCTGCCCGGCTCCGGCCTTGGCCTGGCCATCGCGCAGCAGGTCGTCACCCGGCACGGCGGGCGGATCGAGGCCGGGAACGCCGACGAAGGCGGCGCGCGGTTCGTGCTGACGCTGCCGCTTTCTTAAGCAATCTCCGCGGCTTTCTCATCGGAGTTTCATCGACGGGCACCAGCTTGTGAGGGGTGACCCGGACTTCTCCGCTCGCCTGGACGGCCATCGCTTTCGCCATCGCCGCGCAGCTCGTGATCGCGGTGCTGGCACCCGCGTTCTCGGGCCAGGTCGACCCGCTGCGCGATCCGGTCAGCGACTACGTCTTCCATCGCGGCGGACGGGCCGCGTTCGTCGTCGCGGTGCTGCTGGTGCTCGCCGCGGGCGCCGCGCTCGCCGCCGCCGTCTCCCTCGCGAAGATCCCGCTGGACACCCGGGTCAACGTCCTTTTCGGACTCTGGATCGCCGGCCTGTTGATCGTCGTGCTGTTCGAAGGCAACGCCAGCGTCACCGAAAGCACGGTGCACGGCGAGATCCACCGCTTCGGCGGAGCGCTCCTGTTCACCAGCCTGCCGCTCGCGTGTCACGCGCTGTCCCGACACCATCCGAGCTGGGCCCGCCGGCTGCGGTTCTCCGCGCTCGCCGGGATGATCACGGCGGCGGCCTTCGGGCTCGCGCAGATCGTTCCCACGCTGCCGCAAGGTCTCCTGGAACGGATCGCGCTGGCCGCGGACCTGGGCATCCTGGTGACCGTCGCGCTCGCCGTCCGGAGCGCCGAGCGATGACCCTCATCGCGATCGGGTGCGCGATGGTCGCAGCCTGGTTCTTCGCCACCGCCGTGGGTTTTCAGCACGACGCCGTCCGCACTACGTCCGGGCTGGGGCAAGCCGTCCGGTCGCGACGCTGGCTGGGCGGCACGGTGCTCGCGCTCATCGGCAGCGGGCTGCACCTGGTCGCGTTGTCCTTGGCGCCGCTGGCGATCGTCCAGCCGATCGGCGTGCTCAGCCTGGTGCTGACCGTGCGTCGGAACGCCGCGGTGCTGCGCGTGCGGCTCGCGGTGGTCGCGGTCTGCGCCGGAGTAGGCGGGTTCGTCGTGCTCTCGGCGATGGCGGGCTGGTCGGTGCCCGACGCCACGGCCGCCACTGTGCAGCCGGGCGTGATCGCGGGCGCGGTGGTGGCGCTCGCGGGGTTGCTCAGCCGCCGATGTCTCCCGCTGAGCATGTCCGCGGCTGTCCTCTTCGGACTCGGATCCGCTGTCCTGCGCGCGGCTTTCCTCGAGCTTTCGCCGCTCATCGCCGCTGAAGGCCTTGCGCTGCTCGCCGTCGGTGGCTGGCTCATGCACCGGGCGTACGCCGCCGGGCCGGCGGCCGTGGTCGTCGGCGCCACCACCGTGCTCGACCCGCTCACCGCCGTCGTCGCCGGGCTGGCGCTCTACGGCGAAACACCCCACCTCGTGCCGGCCCTCGTGGCCGCGCAGGCCGGGCTGGCGCTGCTCGCCGTGGGTGGCGTGCTCGTGCTGGCCCGGTCAGTACCCGACCGCCCTGACGACCACACGAAACCTCGGGAGCCCGCCATGTCCGGTCTGCGAATTCTCATCGGCGCCGACACCTTCCCGCCCGACGTGAACGGCGCTTCGCGCTTCGCCGGCCGCCTGGCCGACGGGCTCGCCGCGCGCGGCAACGAAGTCCACGTGCTGCGGCCCCGGCCGCACGACCCCGTCGTCGCGGAGAGCGTGCACTACGCGCGTTCGCTGTCGGCGCCGTTCCACCCGACGTTCCGGTTTTGCACGCCGCGGGCCGCGCGGAAGGCCGCGGGCCCGCTGCTGGACCGGATCCAGCCCGACGTCGTGCACGTCCAGTCGCACTTCGCGGTCGGCAGAGCGTTGCTCGCCGAGGCCCGCGAGCGCGGGATCCCGACGGTCGCCACGAACCACTTCATGCCGGAGAACCTGCTGGGCTACGCGTCGATGCCGGAATTCGTGAGCCGCGCGTTGATCCGGTTCGCCTGGCGCGACTTCACGCGGGTCTACCGGCAGGCGGGTGTGGTGACGACGCCGACGCAGCGGGCGGCGGAGATCCTGGAGCGCAGCGGGCTGCCGGAGCGCGCGCTGGTGGTGTCGAACGGCATCGACATCGCGGAGTTCGCCGGCCCGGCCGAGCCCAGCGACGGGTTCTCGGTGCTGTTCGTGGGCAGGCTGGACAGCGAGAAGAACATCGACGAGCTGCTTCGCGCGATCGCGCCACTGCCCGGCGTCCGCGCCGACATCGTCGGGGAAGGCACCTGCCGGGACGAGCTCGGCGCGCTCGCCGCACGGCTCGGGATCACCGACCGCGTGCGCTTCCACGGCCTGATCTCCGACGTCGAGCTGGTCCGGGCCTACCGGCGCGCCCAGCTGTTCTGCATGCCGGGGACCGTCGAGCTGCAGAGCCTCGCCACGATGGAGGCGATGGCGGCCGGGCTGCCGGTCGTTGCGGCCGACGCGCTCGCGCTGCCCCATCTGGTCTACTCGGGCCTGAACGGGTTCCTTTACCCGCCTGGCGACGTCGAGACGCTGAGCGCGCACATCGCTGCGATCGCGTCCGACCCGGCGCGCCGGGCGAAGATGGCCGAAGCCAGCACACACGTCATCGCACGTCACGATCTCGGGCGCACGTTGGACGTATTCGAAGGGCTCTACCGAGCGGTCGCGAACCTTCCCCAGCACGGGGTCCTGGTGGGGGAAGGTCGCTGAGGTTCATCGCGAGCGCGGGATCCGCACCTCGGAGGACGACGTCTCGAGCATCCGGTGCAGCCGGGCGCGGCCCAGCCGGTGCAGCATCTCAGCGACCTCCTCCTGCGCGATCCGGCCCTCCAGGTCCTGGCGCGTCAAGAGGATCACTCGTTCGATCACATCCCCCGGCAGCCGTCCCGAGAACTCGCCGGCCAGCCAGGTGCTGATCTCTTCGACGACGTCCTCGGTGGGGTGGCTCATCACGGTCATCGCACTCCTCGTCTCTCGCAACCCGGGTCCGACGACTTTCCGACGACCGAGCTCGGCTGCCATGACGGCAAACGAGCGAAAAAGATTGGAGGATGCGGATAGTCATTCAGAGCTACCGGTCAGCGGCACACGGTGACCAATGAAAGTTGTTGGCACGCAGGCAAAAGGGGTGCGTCAAGGCTGACGCACCCCTTTCGCATTCCTACTCAGCAGTAGAGATTGGCGCCCGTCGGAACTCCGAGAAGCCCGGCGAACTGGGTGTAGCTGTTCACTCGGCTCTGCACCTGGGCGGGGTTGCCGCCGTTGCACTCGCGGGTGCCGTTGATGCTGCGGATCGTCTCGCCGAAGCCGGCGCCGTTGACCATGGCGTTGTGCGGGGTCATGGTCCCCGGCCCGGTCTGGGTGTTCCAGTACCAGAGGGCGGTCTTCCACGCGACGGCCGCGTTCTGCTCGACCTGCCAGGGGTTGTTGAGGAGGTCGATGCCGAGCGAGTCGCCGGCGGCCTTGTAGTTGAAGTTCCAGCTCAGCTGGATCGGGCCGCGGCCGTAGTAGGCGGCCTGGCCGGCTGGGCAGCCGTAGGAGCGGGCCCAGTCGCAGTAGGTCGGGTAGTTGGCGGTGTTCTGCTCGACGATGTAGACGAGCCCGCCGCTCTCGTGGTTGACGTTGGCGAGGAACGCCGCGGCTTCCTGCTTCTTCACCGTGTCGCTGCCGGTGTTCGCGAAGCCGGGGTACGCGCTGAGCGCCGCGGTCAGGCCGGAGTAGGTGTAGAAGGGATTCCGGCTCGGGAACATCTGGTTGAACTGCGCTTCCGAGACGACGAAACCGCTGGGTGTGCCCGGGTTTCCTGGATCGCCGGGTGTGCCGCTGCAGCTGTAGGGCTCCCAGAACCAGGTGCTGACGACGGGGTCGTAGCCGGGATTGGCGTTCTTGGCCCGGTAGTAGTTCCCGTTGGTGTACTTGACGATCGCGCCGACGTCGTACCACTGGCCCGCGACCCAGTTCGGGTAGCTGCAGCTCGTCCCGCCGCCACCGCCGGTGTCGCAGCCGTACGGCTGCCAGAACCAGGTGCTGATGACCGGGTCATAGCCCGGGTTCGCGTTCACGGCGCGGTAGGCCTTGCCGTCGGTGTAGCGGACGATCGCGCCCACGTCGTACCACTGCCCGGCGACCCAGGCCGGGTAGCTGCTGCAGGCGGCGGCCTCGGCCTGCGGGGTGGCGCCGGAGGCCAGCGGGATGCCGACGACGAGGGCGGCGGCGGTCGCCATCGCGGCTAGGGAGGCGAGGAGGCGTCTTCTCATACCGACCACTTCCTAAGAGAGGCGCGGAAAACCCGACGTGAGACGTCCGGTGTTACGGCGGCGGGGGAGATGTGTGGCAACTAGACCAGATTGGTCTAGTCCAGTCAAGGTGTGGGTCGGTGCCTTACGGACCACGGCGGGCGGCGGTATGGACCAGTTGTGGCAGACGCGCTGGGGTCGGGTTCTCGTGAGTGGTAAGTAGGGTTCTA